>NZ_CP042839.1:745000-1247500 GCF_008000875.1 Enterococcus sp. DA9 | reverse complement strand
ATAAGGGTTGCGCTCGTTGCGGGACTTAACCCAACATCTCACGACACGAGCTGACGACAACCATGCACCACCTGTCACTTTGCCCCCGAAGGGGAAGCTCTATCTCTAGAGTGGTCAAAGGATGTCAAGACCTGGTAAGGTTCTTCGCGTTGCTTCGAATTAAACCACATGCTCCACCGCTTGTGCGGGCCCCCGTCAATTCCTTTGAGTTTCAACCTTGCGGTCGTACTCCCCAGGCGGAGTGCTTAATGCGTTAGCTGCAGCACTGAAGGGCGGAAACCCTCCAACACTTAGCACTCATCGTTTACGGCGTGGACTACCAGGGTATCTAATCCTGTTTGCTCCCCACGCTTTCGAGCCTCAGCGTCAGTTACAGACCAGAGAGCCGCCTTCGCCACTGGTGTTCCTCCATATATCTACGCATTTCACCGCTACACATGGAATTCCACTCTCCTCTTCTGCACTCAAGTCTCCCAGTTTCCAATGACCCTCCCCGGTTGAGCCGGGGGCTTTCACATCAGACTTAAGAAACCGCCTGCGCTCGCTTTACGCCCAATAAATCCGGACAACGCTTGCCACCTACGTATTACCGCGGCTGCTGGCACGTAGTTAGCCGTGGCTTTCTGGTTAGATACCGTCAAGGGATGAACAGTTACTCTCATCCTTGTTCTTCTCTAACAACAGAGTTTTACGATCCGAAAACCTTCTTCACTCACGCGGCGTTGCTCGGTCAGACTTTCGTCCATTGCCGAAGATTCCCTACTGCTGCCTCCCGTAGGAGTTTGGGCCGTGTCTCAGTCCCAATGTGGCCGATCACCCTCTCAGGTCGGCTATGCATCGTGGCCTTGGTGAGCCGTTACCTCACCAACTAGCTAATGCACCGCGGGTCCATCCATCAGCGACACCCGAAAGCGCCTTTCAAATCAAAACCATGCGGTTTCGATTGTTATACGGTATTAGCACCTGTTTCCAAGTGTTATCCCCTTCTGATGGGCAGGTTACCCACGTGTTACTCACCCGTTCGCCACTCCTCTTTTTCCGGTGGAGCAAGCTCCGGTGGAAAAAGAAGCGTACGACTTGCATGTATTAGGCACGCCGCCAGCGTTCGTCCTGAGCCAGGATCAAACTCTCATAAAAAGTTCGAACAATCTTGCGATTGTTAAGCTCAATTTGTTTGCTAGCATATTGCTTGCTTGTTAAAAATGTTTGTTGTCTTGAATTGAATCAAGACGCCCTACACATTTGGTTTGTCTTACTTTGTTCAGTTTTCAAAGGTCTACTTCATCGGAAGTGTCTCTCCGATTTGTTTCGGCTGCCGCAGCAACTTTTATATCATATCAAAGCGACAAGTGATTGTCAACTCTTTTTAAAAGTTTTTTTCGATTTCGTTTTTCGAAATCTTTCAGCAGCTCATTTATCGTAACTTATCGTTTGTTATTTGTCAAGAACTTTTTTTGAAGTTTTTTTCGATAGAATCAAGCTTCGTAAGCTGTTCTTTTTTAACGACTCAGTTATCTTATCATGTCATCATCAACATGTCAATAACTATTTTTCAAGTTTTTTTAATGCTGCTTTATTTGCGTATTACTTAAAACAACAAAAATGAATATATCATGTAAATTTACACATGTCAATATATTTCTCAGCCTATTTTCCCTCGTACATTTGAATTTTGACCAAATAAATCGAGCATATCTTTTATAGTAGAAAAATAAAGACAAAAAAAAGAACACATAACACACTTGATGTTAAGTGTTCGACTGTTCCAACTGTACGAAGCGCTCAGAAATTGATTAAAATAGGTAAAGACTATTTATTTAGGATAAGTTGCTCCATCAACTGCTCATTGTATCCAATAAATAGAACTTCATCGATAATGATCAACGGACGTCTAAGGAGTTTTGTATGTTGTGTACATAAAGAAATCAGTTGTTTTTTTACCTACAGAGGAAAGGTCTATCGCAATGTTATGGAAAGCCTCAGACCAAGTCGCAAATAGCTGTTCTGCTTGCACTTCTTCAAAACTGCATAATTCTTCTGCTTCTTCTGTACTTAGATCGCGTTCTTCTAAGTCAACAAATTGATAAGGCAATTGATGGTATTCTAACCATTGTTTCGCCTTCAGACTGGTTACACAGTGCGCCGATCCATAGACTTTCACTTCCACGAAGACTCCCTCCCTATGAATTTAAGATGTTATTGTTTTGTAAATAGATTAGGTTTCTAGCAACACACCGAATTTCACGAGGGACAAATGACCGGATTTCATCTTCATTGAATCCGATTAGTATTCTTTTTTCATCAATCAAAATAGGTCGTCTCAATAATGAAGGATATTCTTTGAATAGGACGATCATTTGCTTTAAAGTTAATTCGTTAAAATCTATTCCCAACTTCTCGTAAATTTTCGACCGAGTGGAAATAATATCTTGAACTCCTCCTTCAGTCGCTGCTAAGATCTTTTTGATCTCACTTTCTGTTAACGGTTCGGCAAAAATATTCTTCTCTTCAAATTCAAGTTGATTCGCTTGCAACCATGCTCTTGCTTTTCTACAGGAAGTACAGCTAGGCGAAGTATATACTTTTATCATTTTCTCACTCCTTTTTAATTATAATCCAATTCTACAGCAATTTCTTTTAAAATACCAATTATTAGCTAATAAAAAATAAAAAAAGTCGAAAAAAAATCGATTATTTGCGTTTAAATAATGAGAATTATTCTATTTATTCCCTATTTTAATAATAGTATTCTCATTTTTCAAAAATAAATAAGGGAGGTGTGACAAAAATCTTGTCACACCTCCCTTTTCCGAATAAACGGTGTTCCAGAAGTAGCTTCTTCGAAAATAAGCCGAAATTTTACAAAAATTTGAGAAGCAATTTCCGTAAATTCCTTCTTATTTCTTGAAGCTGACCACTCCTGTCACAACCTCTTTTCCATCACTTTCCTTTTTTCATACGACTACCGGTTTCTTTGACAAATCTCGATACTTTCAATTTTCTTGTATTTTTCATTTGAGGTACACATAGATACAGACGATTTCTTGCTCTAGTCATCGCAACATAAAATAGTCTTCGTTCTTCTTCTATCGTCGTCGCTGGTTCTGCTTTTATTTCATTAGAGTCAATGACTTTCTTTTCTGTTGCTCCGTTATAAGGCAAACTTCCTTCGTTACAGCCAATTAAAAAGACATTTCTGTAACTAAGACCTTTACTTTTATGAATGCTCTGGATACATAGCGCATCAAGTTTTCCTTGTCTGTAAGCAATCAAGCGGGTTTTTAATTCTTTAGCTGTTGCTTGGGTTTCTTGCGATAAGGTTTGGATACTTCTAAAAGTAGCATGTTGCTTTACTTCTTCTCGTATCCATTCTTGATCACTCTGATCGATTTCCTTAGCTATACGTGGCAGATGAAGATAGCTTTGTACAAGCGAATAGATTTCTTGATGCTGGTCTGTTTTACGCAACGCTTCCTCAAACTGGCGGATTTCTGCAGATTTGGATTTTAAATTAGGTCTTACCGACAAAATATAATCCGTAATGGCTGTATTTTGATATTTAGGAGAAAAGTATTGATCACATTCATTTTTTTTCAGATAGCAGTCTACCATCAGCTGCCGCAACAACTGCTGATAGGCCTGATTTTTCTTTTGCGGATTCTGTGCTGTTTGCCAATGAACGATTTTTTGATAGAACTGTTGGAAAAACTTGATGCCAAAGATACCTTCATATGGACTATCTGCTTCCAGTACAAAAGGAATATTCGTTTTCAGCAGAGATTGGACAAGTTGCTGTGTTTGCGAAGCCGATCGGTATAATATGATCGATTCCTTATATTTCCCATTTTTTTGAATAAATGACTGAATTTGACTTATCAGCCACTGGCTTTCTGCTTTTGTATCTGAGAACAAATAAGCCTCCATAATGCCCGCTTCTTTTTGTGCTGGAATCATCGCCTTTGGTATCCGATCATTTTTGTTATAGCTGATCAATCTATTCGCTCCTTGGACAATAGCTGCCCGAGAGCGGTAATTAGTTAATAAGAAAAGAGTTTTAGTAGGATATTCTTTTTCAAAGTTCTTGATATATGCTGGCTCTGATCCTCTGAATCCATAGATACTTTGGTCATCATCTCCAACAACGATTAACTTGATCCCGTTTTCCTTTGTCATCCGCTTCACGATTTCCCATTGAAGTGGATTAGTATCCTGAAATTCATCAATAAATAGATAATCATATTTCTGTCCAATATAGCGCTGAATCTCGTCATTCTCCAAAGCGCTTTTCAAATTTTGGAGTACATCATTGAACTCTAACAATTGCTGCCTTCTTTTTTGTTCTTGGAGTTCTGTGAGCAATCCATACAGTCGTTCTGATATCGGTTGTCTTGTATTCTTATCAATGGAATCATATTTTTCTTTAACTAACTGGATCATTTCTTCTATTGATAGGTTCATATTCTGCCAATAGTCTAAGCGAGAAGCAATCGTTTTTTCTCCATATTGATCAAAAAGATAAAGATTATATTTACGTATCAGCTGTTGCAAAACAGCATTTACTTTTTGCGCAGTATCTTTTGAAAAGTCTCCTTGTATCCCTTGCATTGCCACATCAGGGAATTTTCGACAAATCTCATTGTATATCCTGAAAAAGATACTGTGGAATGTTCCGATATGGACAGCAGTTTTCCTTTGGCTGAAATTATCTACTCGTTTTTTTAGTTCATTTGCAGCATTCCGTGTAAAAGTAATCATCAGTATGCGTTCTTCGTCTACTTGTTTTTGTGTCATCAGGTACACAGCTTTTGCACAGATTGTTTGCGTCTTGCCGCTCCCAGCTCCCGCTATGATTCGAAGATGTTTCTGCATATCGTATGTGATAGCTGCTTTTTGTTCTTGATTGAAGCGATTATAAGAACGTTTCTCCATCATTTTAAAGAAAGAGTTGTTTTCTTTGCTTTCTTTTTCCTGCATTTCTTCCTCAATAAGTCCAGGGGCTTCTCCATAAGCCGCTTCATAGGTAGCAATGATTTCTTCTTGTAGCCGAAAGACTTGTTGAAGCTTTTTATATTTGTTCTCCCAACGATTCAGTTCTTTTTGTAATCGGAGAATTTCTTTTTCATCCAACTGATTGATTTCCTTCCCATCTTTCTTCTTTGAAGTTGCTTCTTCCAATTTGATTATTTAAAATCTCGTTGTCTATTTTTTCTTTATACTAACAGACCTTTCTAAAAATGAAAATGGGGAGCGAGATGATTTTAGTTTTCTGAAAATTTTTCCTTTTTTTCAATCGTTTATGCTAAGATAAGGAAGACAAAATTATATTCATAAAAGGTGATGAAAAAAATGCAGACTTCCTTTCACGAAGGGCGTACAATAGGTCTTTTGCTGACATTTATCGGAGGAGCAATGGACAGTTATACTTATATCCAGTATGGTGCTTTTGCCTCTGCTCAAACTGGCAATATCATCCTATCGATCATCCAAGCTTTTGACGGAGAGTGGCTAAGCGTTGGCAAAAAAGTATTGTCTACCCTTTTCTTTTTCTTAGGGATTCTTCTAACAAAGTATTTGATTGATTATTTTAGAAAAAAAGAAAAACATTTCTGGCGCTTATTTGTTCTATATTATGAAGCGGTGATTTTTTTCTTTGTCAGTTTGACACCTGTCCATGAACATCCCGCATTAGTAACGATTTTAATTGCTTTTACGGCCTCGATCCAGTGGGTGGCTTTTGATAAAATCAACGGGCGTGCCTACACCAATTTATTCACAACAGGAAATTTAAAAGGGGTAGCAACAAATTTATATGATTATTGTATTTCTAAAGAAAAAGCAGATTTTGATCGATTTTTCCACTATTTAACTGTCGTTCTTGCCTTTATCGCAGGGGCTATTGTCCTTGTATTCTGTCATCATTTGTTTGGCGCCTATTCGATTTTGGTCGTTTCTATTTTATTCTTGATCATGGCCCTCACTCAGACATTTCAGTTATGGCAGTTTTATCATACGAACCGTTTCACCTTTTGATTCCCCTGAATCAAAAAAACTAAGCAGGATGCTGTTCACAAAGAAATTTTGTGAGTGAGCAATTTGCTTAGTTTTTTTATTATTTAGTTGTAAAGATACCCTTTGCTTTCGGGTTATTTGTAGTGTAGCGGATCGACTGGCCATCTGCCTCTTCTGTCATTTTCTTTGCCCGCATCTTGATTTCTTGTACGATTTGTTCTCCACATGCTGGATCGGCTACGAAATCGTATTTGTCCCCATCGATTACTATTTTGGGACATATATCAAACTGTTCATACCATTCTTCATAACGTCGATTGAGTTCTTTATAGTAGGAATAGAGTTCAGGATCTTGCTCTAGCTGTTCATATTCCCGACCTCTTTTTTTGATTCTTGCTAACATAGTTTCAAAGGATACACGAATATAAACCAGTAGATCCGGTTTCTTTTGCGGCGAAATTTCTTCTAATTCCTTCAGCATCGTCTCTAAAAGACCCTCATACTGCTTTACTTCTACTTCAGAAACACGCCCTAAATCGGCATTCAGATGAAACAACATACTATCTTCGTAGATGGAGCGGTCTAGTACATTGTCATCATGGCTGAAAGCATCTTTAATCGCCAAAAAACGTTTGTTCAAAAAAATATCTGCAATAAAAAAGTATACTTTTCCGGATTAGAATAAAACAGTGGCAATACTTCATTATCCTCCACGTTCTCATAAAAAGGTTTTGTTTCTAAATCTTGGGCAAGCATTTCAGTCAGTGTGCTTTTCCCTGCACCGATCGTTCCTGCAACAATAATCACAATTATCGGCATCCTTCCTGTAATAAAATCTGTTCTTCATTTTACTACTTCATTTATAGAAATAAAAGCCTTGACTTTATCTGCTCCTTAAAGGCTGCTTCGCCAATAGTAGCTAGAAGTCACGCCTATTCATGAAAATAAAAGAGTAGAAATAAAAGAGTAGAATGGATGAATTTCTACTCTTTTATGCTCTCAACATTTTATCTGTTTTTATTCTTCTATTGTACTTGATTTGCGTACGACTAACTGCCAGTGCAGATTATGAGCGGTATCATTGTCTTCTGCTGCGCAATTCATGACACGTATCATCACGCTATTTTCATAGATTTTTTCTATTTTTCCTTTTATTGGTGATTCAAATAAATCAGATTTAAATGCATATGTTTCGCCGACTTCAAACAATTGTTCATTTTCCATAAGAATCCCTCCATCACCTTTTCTAAGGTCAGTAAATTTTTAACATAAAATACTCGAAAAAACACAAACTTGTCATAAAATGTACTTTTCGTATCAAAACTGTCACCTTTTTTGGAAAGGATTTAAAAAAATGAAGATTTTTTTAAGGAAATCATGACGGTTTTGATGTCAAAACCACTTTTTATGAAACAAAACACGTTTTTTATTTTTTTAGCATAGAATTTGTGGTGGAGGTACGTATGAGATGAAAGATAAAGTTGTGAACAAATTATTAGAAACCTTATTCAGCGGAGACAAATCGGAAGAAGATATGGTGTATGTCCAAGTAAAATTTGCCTTAGAAGTTTTATTGAACAACCTTGGAAAACTAGCGGTCGTTCTAGTGTTTTCTCTGGTGACGGGCTCATGGGCGGAAACAGGAATCACCTTTCTTTCCTATATCTGCATCCGCAGATATGCTTATGGATTGCATTCCGACTCTGAATTCGTTTGTCTGCTGTGGACACTGCTTTATTTATGGGGCGTTCCTTTGGTGATGAAACATCTGCAATTGACTATCTCCTTCCCAATGATGGTCTTTTTGTTAATCAGCTGCTTTTTGTTACTGCTTCGCTATGGATCAAGAGGTACAGCCATCAATCCCATTGAACCCGAGAAACGTCCACCATTATTAAAGAAGGCGATCAGCATGTTTCTAATTTTTTCTCTCATCACTTTATTTTTCTCAGCTTCTTACTTTTCTACCTATTTGCTACTTGGGATTGTTTTAGAAATAGCTACGTTGCTTCCTATTACAAACTACTTGATGAATTTTGGAGGAATCTTTCATGAAAAAAACAATCATTAAACAATTAACTAACTTATCTGACTTTTTTGTATCTGGCTGCTGCTTTGGTATGAGTTCTGAATTCAAAATCCCTGAAAAATTAAAAAAATAATACGCTAATTGTGCTATAATTTGGTAAAAATCAATGGGAGCTGTACTTTATGTTTTTATGGTCCATAGCGTTGCAATATTTGATTTACACAATTTGTATCTTATTGATTGACCATCATATCCGATACAATTATCTGTTTGCAGGAGTCACTCTGATTTCTTGCATTTTGATTGGATGGGTCTACTCAGTTTTAGGGATTTTTACTGCTCTAATTGCTATAGGAATGCTGATGCTTACTTTTTTCTTCTTTTCGACTTCGCGTCAACAATTAGTTTACGCGCTTCCTTTTGGATTATTGACGTCGCTTTTAGGAGATCATTTAACAAGCATCGGCGATTTTTTTGTTTTGAAATCTGCGGTTGTTGAACCAGGAGATTCCTTGCAGTATTTTCACATTGCCTTATCCGCTCTTTTATCTGCTTTATTAGCTTTTTGTTTTAAAAAATCGTTAGAGACTTGGTTTCACACAGTGGACCGCCGTATGATCGGTACGATTGGGACGTTGATATTATTTACATACTATATCATTATTTTTTATACCCGTTTTTCTGGTGAAACACCTGATGTCTTAGCTTTGAATACTAGTTTTTTTATTCTCTATCTGTGTGTCGGCTTGATCATCTTGGTTTATTATTGGAAAATCTCTAATAAGAAGTTAGCTGATCAGTTGTTAGAGCAACAAGTCAGGATGCAGCAGGATTATATCAAAGATCTGGAAAAAAACTATCAAGACTTGAGAGAATTCAAACATGATTACCAAAATCTGCTCTTTTCTCTTCACAGCTATATTGCAGAAGGCGACTTGGAAGGATTACGGTCGTACTACGATCAAACGATATTGCCTACACGCCAGATGATGAACCTTTTCCCGGCCAATCTAAGTATGTTGGATAATATGAAAGTTCCTGAAATACGCAGTTTGCTGTCATTAAAACTTATGATGGCACAGGAAAAAGGATTGATCGTCCAGCTTCATTTTCCTAAGCCAATCGAGTTGGATACGAAACATACGGTAAACCTTGTACGTATGCTTGGTATTATCTTGGACAATGCGATTGAAGGAGCTAGTGCTGCAAAGAAGAAAAAGATCGAATTGACAATCATCAAGAAAAATCATTCCGTGATGATTCGTGTAATCAATACAACAACCAATACATTACCGTTAAACCAGTTGAAACAAAAAGGTTTCTCAACAAAAACAAATCCAAAAAACGAAGGACTTGGCTTGTTTATCTTGGATGAATTGACAAAGACAAACCCTTATCTTTTCCTTGAAACATCAATTGAAAACCAACGTTTTTCTCAAACGATTTATATACAAATAAAATAAAGGAGTAATGATATGATTCCCATTTATATTTGTGAAGACGATCCAAAACAATTGGAAGTTTTATCAACGGTGATCAAAAACAGGATCATGATTGAAAACTTAGACAGTTATGTTCATATTTCTACCTCTGATCCGGAAGAACTTCTCAATGCGGCCAAGATCAGAACTTCTTCTTTTGGTATTTACTTTTTAGATATTGAATTAGAAGACAGTGAAATGGATGGCGTAGCGATTGGTAAATTGATCCGTGAATTAGATCCTTTAGGAAAAATCATCTACGTGACTTCTCATACGGAAATGTCGATGAAAATCTTAAAAAGCAACATTGAGCCGACTGACTATATTGTGAAAGAAGACCTTTATGATTTAAAAGAAAATGTCGAGCAGATCCTGAGCAAAATTTTTGAAGATTTTCAAATGTCCCAGATCCAAAAAGATATCTTCAAAATAGAGTTCAATGATGAGATCAAATTTTTACCGATCAAAGAAATCCAATATTTTTCTACTTCGTTAGGCGCACCACATAAATTGGAAGTTCATTTGACTCATGCTCAATTGCAATTCTACGAGAAGATCAAAGAAATCGAGAAAATGCATCGGAATTTTATTCGTTGCCATAAATCTTATGTTATCAACACACAAAACGTGCGGTCGATTAATAAAAAAACCAGAGAAGTCACGTTGGCAAACGGTGAGACTATCCCTGTCTCTATCCGTGGATTAAAAAAGTTAATTTCATAAAAAGAACCGAATAGTTTGGACCGACTAAATAATCAGCCGATCCAAACCCTTCGGTTCTTTTTGTCTCTCAGTGCAAAAGCATTTCCTGTGCAATTTCACGGCCATCCATTGTGTCTGGATAAAATGTTGGCCAATTTTCCATTTCTTTTAGCAATGCTTCTTGACTTTCATTTCCTGCATATAAATGAAAATGTTCGGAGTCAGCCGGTGCAATCGTGTGATCACTGAATTGAATATATCTAAACGCGCCACTTTCCTTATCTTCTGCTTCGAATAGATACCTTACACCACGGTTTCCTGCCTCGTAGGTCAAGATTTCTTTCCCTACATAACGATAATTTGAACGTTTCGTTGTTCCATCCTTAAACGTAAATGCCATCTCTTTCTCACCGATCTTGATTGAAGCAATATCTGTTTGATAGCCCTTCGTATAGTATTCTTTATATTCTTGTGCTGTTTTATCCTGATTCAATTTTTCTTTATATTCAAAAACAGGATCAAATGTCCCATCTTCTACATACGTATCTACTGTCTGCCAAGTTCCTGACCAATCTGAAAGAGAGCGATCTTGTACATCCTCGTCTTCGAAATAACCGTTATAGACGCTCTTTTCTTTTTTGGGGGTCAAAGTATCTTCTAACGGGTTTTCTGTCTCTGTCGTTTTTTTCAACGCTTCGAGGTTTGCTTCCATGATAGAAAGATAGTTTTCTCCATTTTCTATTTGTTCATTCGTCAACCCCTCCAAAGGATTCAATACTTCTAAAGATACACCTGCTTCGTTTGCTAACGTTCTAGCAATACTATCTTTGGCGTTTTCTTCAAAATAAATATAGTTGATCCCATGTTCTTTAACAAAGTGTTTCAGTTCAGCGATTCTCGCCGCAGAGGGTTCTTCACTAGAATAAAGACCAGCAATAGATACTTGATTCAATCCATATTCTAATGCCAGATAGTTGAATGCAGCATGTTGCGTGACAAAAGATCTTTGTTTTGCTTGCTTAAATGTTTCTTGATAAAGCTGATGGAGTGCTTGAAGTTTCTCGGTATAGGCTGCTGCATTTTTTGTCCATACTTCCTGTTTTTCTGGGTAGGCTTCAATCAGCTGATCACGTATGCTTGCTACCTGCTTGATTGCTAAACTTGGTGCTAACCATACATGCGGGTCTAACTCATGTGTATGACCTTCTTCCCCGTGTTCATGGTCATGATCATGTCCTTCTTCACTTCCCGGAAGTAAAAGCATACCTTCTGTCGCCTTTATCGTATGGACGTTGCCTTCTTGTAATGTTTTTTGGATTGCGGGGACCCATGTTTCCATGTTTTCATCATTATAAACAAAGATATCTGTATCTTGGATCTTTGCCATGTCTTTAGCAGAAGGTTCATAATCGTGGGAATCAGTCCCTGCTGGAATCAATAATTCTACTTCTCCTTCATCCCCGACGATTGCTTTTGTAAAATCATACATAGGATAAAAGGTCGTCATCACGCTCAATTTTTCTTTACTGTCCCCTGCTTCTCCACTTGCCCCGCAACCAGCTAACATACCTGTTAAAACCAGTGTAGCCAATATACCTATCAGTCGTTTCATTTATAACACTCCTTCTCATCTTCTTTCATAATGTTCCGATTCGCCTCTAGCAAATCGTAATAGTTACGTTTTAGCAACAGAATTTAATTTATCATAGGGTTAAAAGAGCTGTCAAGCGTTTTCTTATTTTAATTGAGGAGAACTTTTGTATGGATGATTCACGATATTTTTTCAATCAACCTCTATCATTTTCCTTTTATCCCTTCTTTTGTCTATAATAAAGTTATAGACAAAGGAGGAAAATGAGTGAAAAAAGAAACAGATACAACGAATCGTTTGATCCGCTTTTTGGGAGGCAAAACCTCTTACTATGTTTTAGGTATGGTGATCCTGCTGGCACTGATCATTTATTTTTTCCATCAGATTTCATTTATATTCAAGCCTGTTGGGATTATTATCGCTACTATCTTGCCCCCATTATTGTTTGCGCTGATCTTATATTATCTTTTGGAACCAGTCATCAAGCGTTTAAGCAAGCACCTTTCGAGGAACCTGTCAGTCATTATTGTTTATGTGATTATTTTATTTTTATTGGGGCTTGGAAGCGTATGGCTTGTTCCTTTTCTTGAAGAACAGACAAAAACATTGATTAGCAGTTTGCCAGATTTATTTCAAGATTTCCAAGAGAGTCTCCGTCAATTTTTGGAGAAAACACCTTTTGCCGATTCATTTAATCAATTTTTTACTTCTATTGATGACGTGACGTCTGATATAGCTGGCTTTATTGGAAATTATTGGGAAAGCGGCGCACAACGGATCAGCAATATTTTTTCAACTGTTACAGCTATTTTCATTACTTTATTTACTGGGCCCATTGTCACTTTTTTCCTTTTGAGAAATCCTCAAAAATTTTATCAGTCAGTTTTAGCCATTGTCCCACCAGCCTTTCGTACAGACTTTAAAAATTTGACAAAGATTGCTAATCAACAATTGGGTTCATTTTTAAAGGGGCAGATCATTGCTTCATTTATCCTTGGAGCAGTCTACTGGGTTTGTTTCTTACTGATCGGATTAGAATTTGCCAGTGTTTTAGCTATTTCTGCTGGGTTATTATGTATTATTCCATATATTGGACCGTTTATCGCTTTTTTCCCGGGTTTGATCATTGCATTCCAAGACTCTACTTTTATGGCTGTCAAATTTGTCATTGTCTGGTTTGCCGTACAACTTCTCCATGGTGACTTGGTAATTCCTCGAGTAATGGGTGATCGTTTGCAGATCCATCCGATTACGATCTTGATCGTTTTGCTTGTCATGGGTGATCTAATGGGAATTGTGGGCGTTATTTTCGGTATTCCTATCTATACGCTAGTCAAATTACTCGTTACTTTTATTTTCCGTAAATTCAAACAACGCTACAATAAATTTTATGGCGACAAAGGAGAGTATGAACACTCTTCATTTTCTGAAGAAGATTATTTTAAATAAAACACAAAACGTCGATCTCACGAGAATAGCTCGTAGGATCGGCGTTTTATACTTTTTTATTTTAGTTTTTCAGTAAAGCAATTGCCTGATATGGTTTTAGCTCCAGGTTTTGATGGAGAACAGTATCGGAATAATTATCGATAAGAATATCGGCTTCTGTGAATCCTTCTGGAATGGTGATCCTTGTATCTTTATCATAGAAATTTGTTAATACAAGTAGCTGCTGCCCTTCAAATTGGCGAAGATAGCCATAAACTTGCGGATGATCTGCTCCATAAGCATGATAATCGCCTTGTGCAACGATTGGATATGTTTTTCTCAACCGAATCAATTTCTTATAATAGGACAAAATAGAATCCTCAGAAGATCGTTCTTTCTCTACATTGATCTCTTCTAACTTACCTGCAACTTTTAACCAAGGTTTTCCTGTAGTAAAACCTGCTTGTTCTGCATCGGACCATTGCATGGGTGTTCGAGAGTTATCACGAGATTTTGCTTTGATTCGACGGAACGCCTCTTTTTCTGTACATCCTTGTGCAAGGAGCAACTTGTAAGCATTCAAACTTTCTACGTCAATATAGTCGGAAATCGAGGAATAGTCTGGATCGACCATGCCGATTTCCTCTCCCATATAAATGTATGGTGTTCCACGATTTAAATGGATCATGGTTGCTAGCATCTCTGCTCCTTGTTTTCGATACTGATCGATAGCTACAAACCGATTGAGCGCACGTGGCTGATCATGGTTATTAAAAAATAAAGCATTCCAGCCATTACCATCACTCATCTTTTCTCCCCAAGTATGGAACAGTCGCTTTAATTCTGCAAAATCAAATGGAGGAGTTGACCATTTATTGCCATTTTCATAGTCGACTTTCAAGTGATGAAAATTAAAGACCATTGATAATTCTTCTCTACTAGGTTCTGTATACAAGATACAATTTTCGATCGTCGTAGAGCTCATTTCACCGACTGTGATGATAGTGGAATCCGTCCCAAACGTTGCTTGGTTCAATTCTTTTAGATACGTATGGGTGATTGGTTTGTCTGTATATTCAGGTTTACCATCATTTTCTTTATTATTTTTCAATTGCTCGTCTTTACCGATAACATTGATAACATCGAAACGGAATCCTTTTACCCCTTTTTCCATCCAAAAACGAACTACTTTGAATAATTCCTCTCTTACTGCTTGGTTCCGCCAGTTCAAGTCAGCTTGTGTCTGATCATATAAGTGCAGATAATATTTCCCTGTATCTCCAAAGGGCGACCAAGCACTCCCACCAAATTTTGATACCCAGTCCGTTGGTTCTTCTCTTAAAATGAAGAAGTCCTGATAATACTGATCCCCTGCTAGTGCTTTTTTGAACCACTCATGTTCTGTCGAAACATGATTCAATACCATATCAAGCATGACTTCTATTTGGTATTCTTTTGCTTTAGCTATTAGTTGCTCGAATTCTTCCATCGTACCAAAGATAGGATCGATGGCTGTGTAATCAGAGATATCATAACCGTTGTCTTTTTGAGGACTTGGATAAATAGGATTTAGCCAGATCATATCGATCCCTAGATCATTCAAATATGGCAGTTTTTCTTTAATTCCTTTTAAATCTCCAATTCCATCACCATTACTGTCTTTGTAAGATTTGGGATAGATTTGATAAATGACTTTGTCTTTAAATGTCATGGATATTTGCCTCCATTCAACTGATTTCTTACTTATCACAACTTATATATACAAGTTATCATTTATTATTATAACTGAACCGAAAGCGTTTGTAAAATTTATCTTTATACTTCCTAAGAGGGTGTTGTCCAATAAAAAACAAGAGAACAGACATGTATTTGTCTAGTCTCTTGTTTAAAGTTCTTGTTTCTTCTATAAATGTTGTTCAGAAGCTTACATCTACGACAATAAGTCCTTTCAAATGAAAAATATGAGGAGCTGTTTTCGTAAATTCCTTCTTATTTCTTGAAGCTGACCACTTCTGTCACAACCTCTTTCTTAAACGGTGTTCAATCAGCTGGCCTTCGGTATTAGCTCAAAAAACGGCAAAATATGAGGAACTATTTTGCCGTTTGTTTCTCTAATACTCAGGTCAAACCGCTGATTTCACAACCTCTATTTTTATTCATTCGATTTCAACGCATCAATCATATCGATATGCTTTAATTTGAAATGGGTAACAATCATCACAATAACCGTGAATACGATGGTTAATCCTGCTGATAAAACATAAGCCCACCATGTAATCACTAATGGAAAGATGACATTCTCCATAGATGCTTGTTGTAAGATAAAGTCAGTCAATACATATCCTACACCAAATCCTCCAATGATCCCTAAGAGAGTAAAGATGATATTTTCTCGAACAATATACATCGTGACTTCTTTATCAAAAAATCCAAGGACTTTTATCGTAGATAATTCGCGTACACGTTCAGAAATATTGATATTAGTTAGATTATACAAGACGATAAAAGCCAGCAATCCTGACAATACGACAAAGATTAATACAACTGAGTCTAAGTTCGCCATTGATTCTTCTTGCGTTTCGATTTGTTTGGACATGAAAGACGTATTTGTCACAGCGTCTGTAGCCAGGAGTTTCTCGGAAAGCATTTCTTCTTCTTTCGTTGTCATCTTATCTGTACGCAGCAAAAATGCATTATCCGACATCGATTGATCAGTCACTGAAGCATAATATTCAGGGGACAGATAAATAAAGCTGCCTAGATAGTTTTTCACGATTTCTTTTACTTCGACTTTCCATTCTTTTTGATTTTCATCATAAAGCGATATATGATCTCCTGTAGATAAGTCAAATAGTTCTGCTGCTTTTTGCGTAATAGCGATTCCTGCTTTAGGTAAGGAACGTGGGTTCTCTTCAAGATCTGTTAAATGGATAAAACGATCAAAATCAGCTGTTTTACTCGGTACAATCACTGTCAGACTTTGTGAAGCATGCCCTTTTTTTCTCAATTCTACGGTTTGAGTATGAATAGCTAGGATCTCATTTACTTTTTCTTGCTGCTGCAACATATCCGCTGCTTTTTGATGATTCTCTTCCGTGGATGAATCTAATGTAACAATTGCTTGATAGTCAATGATCGGTCCAAATTGTTTGGCTGAGACAGAACTTAGAGAATCTTTCAATCCCACGCCCGCAACCATCAGACCGGCACATCCAGCAATTCCGATAATCGCCATAAGCATTCTTGACTTGTATCGGAAGAGATTTCGATAACTGATTTTTTGATTAAAGCTAAGGCGTGACCACAGCGGAGTGATGTATTCAAGAAAAATACGTTTCCCTGGCTTCGGTGCTTTCGGCTGAAGCAGTGCAGCAGGCCGTTCTCTTAAATCTTTGAACAAAACAATCATTGCAGCGCCAAATGCGGCAATGAAGAATGCGGCAGCTGCTTGTAAAATAGGTGGCCAGTCATAAAAAACAAGGGCACTCCCAATGTCATATCGCTCGTTAGATAGTTCAAAAATGATCCTTGGTAAAAGATTCGTTCCTAATATCGTTCCTAAAACAATGCCTATTCCTGAGGCTAGACTTGCATAGATTGCATATTTTTTTGCGATTTCAACTTTCGTATAACCTAACGCCTTCAATGTTCCGATTTCCCTGCGGTTTTCTTCTACCATACGCGTCATTGTCGTAAAGGTGATCAATGCAGCAATAAAGAAAAAGAAAACAGGAAAAACATTGGCGATTGCTGCGATACGTTCAGCCAGATCACCAAATTCTTGAAACCCGACATTTTCTGAACGTTCATTGTATAGGTATGATGGTTTAGTTAAATTTTCAATTTTTTCTGCATTTTTGTTCCATTCTTCCTCTGCAGAAGCTAGTTCTCGTTCTTTCTCAACTAACTGCCTTTCTTGTTCAGCGAGTTGAGTTTCTTGTTGAGACAAAGTTTGTACAGCGATTGTCCGTTGCGCTTCAGGAAGCTGCTGGATAGCTGCTGACTGCTGCGCTAACTGTTTTTTAGCATCTTCTAACTGTGTTCTTCCCTGTGCTATTTGTGCTTTGCCTTCTGTTATTTTTTGCTGTGCTGGTTCTAATTCTTCGTTTGCCGATTTTTTCAGCTCTTCTAAGCGTTCTTCGGGTCGATCTTGTAAATACTTTTCTGCCTTTTCTTGATTTTGCTCCATTTTATCTTTGTAAGCTTTGCTGTACGTATTCAAATTCTTTACGTTCGTAAAATCCAGATATAAGACAGAATAAATATCCGTCTTGAAATTGGATTCAGGCAAATAGACAAAATAATCCACGCTACCATTTCCGACATTCGCGTATCCTCTCTCCAAATTGTTGATGAACAATGGAGAACGGACAAAGCCAGTGATGGTATACTCTTTTTCTTTCAATTCATCTGAATCAATCTGATAGACATCACCGATTTTATACCCTTCATTCTCCGCTTTTTCATCTAATAAAAGTTGGTTGGATTTTTCCGGGCATTTTCCATCAATTAATTGTAGCTTGTTCTGCCTGCTATTTTTGTTATAAGAAAAGATTTGAATCACTTCATTTTTGCCAGTATTGGAATAATAGAACTGTTTTCCTGTTTCTACTTTTGCATCTGGAATCTTTTCTGCTTGAGCGATATCTTTTTGTGTCAAACCACCAGTAGAAACGATTTGCAAATCAGAAAGTCCTGCTGTATCAACATAGTGATCCATCGTTTTTTGCATGACAGGTCCAGCAGTTTTGACACCTACGAATAAAAGTGTTCCTAGCATGACAATAAGGATGATTGCAATGAACCGCCCTTTAGATTGCCGGATTTCGCGAAAACCTGCTTTAAGATATGTTTTTGTTTTCATAAAATCCTCCTACCATACAATCTCATCAATGGATGAAGGATGCTCATTCAATTCAACTGTCCTTACTTTCGCATCATTGATGTGGATAACTCTGTCAGCGATGGGCGCTAAAGCAGAATTATGTGTAATGATCAAAACAGTATTACCGTGTTGTCTGCTAGCATTTTGCAATAATTTCAATACTTGCTTTCCTGTTTCAAAATCCAGTGCACCTGTCGGCTCATCACATAAAAGCAGTTTAGGGTTTTTGGCTAATGCTCGAGCAATGGAAACCCTCTGCTGTTCGCCTCCTGATAATTGGGACGGAAAGTTATTCAATCGATGAGCTAGGCCCACTTGCGTCAATACTTCGACAGGATCAAGCGCATCAGGGGAAACTTCCGTTGCCAATTCCACATTTTCTTTTGCTGTTAGATTAGGAACGAGATTGTAGAATTGGAAGACGAACCCTACATCTGTTCGTCGGTAAGCAGTAAGCTGCTTGTCTGAAAATTGTGCAATATCTGTGTTATCAATAATGATCTGCCCTTCATCAGGTGTGTCCATCCCACCTAAAATATTAAGAATCGTTGACTTTCCCGCTCCACTAGGGCCAAGTATAATCACTAATTCGCCTTTTTCAATTGAAAAAGAAATATCGTCATTTGCTGTAATGGTCGTTTCTCCCATCTTGTATCGTTTGTATTCATTTTTTACTTCGACATACTTCACTCTGATTCCTCCATTTTCACGATATTTCTCGCTATATCTATGCATCGAATGCGTTTTCTCACACTTATTCATTTTACCATTGAATTTCTCTAGACTAAAGAAAGGAATTCTTTATTTAGTTGACAAATAAACGATTTATGATTTACTTACATAAAAAACATTGTTATTTGAAAGAAGGAACATCATGAATGATTTAAAGAAAAATATGATTTTTGATTTATCAAAAACTGCTTTTGTCGCGATCGACATGCAAAAAGGGATCGTAAATAACGGTACACTCTCTCCACACACTGCAGCATCTATTCTGACAAACAATGATTCGTTAGCAAAAACATTGAAACGTACCGCTGCCTTGAAAGTTTTAGTGAATGTAGACATCTCCACTTTCCCTTATTTGAGTCAACAAACTGATATGGGTGGAATGACTGCTGCTTCTGTACCTCCAGAATTCACTGATTTACTTTTGAAGGATTCTTTGAAAGATACAGACAATATGTTGACTATCACAAAATACAATCCAAGTGCTTTTTTTGGTACTTCTCTTGATCTTCAACTTCGCCGTCGTGGAATCGAAACCATCATTTTAAGCGGTGTAGCGACAACAAACGGTGTATATGCTACTGCATTAGATGCCTTTCAACACGGGTACCATGTCGTGCTTGCTGAAGATGCTTGTAGTGATCGCGACAAAGAATCGCATCAATTGTTCATAAAAAAGATATTTCCGAAAACTGCACGAGTACGTTCAACGAAACAAATAATCGAAGCAATCCAACAAAGTAAATAGGGTACTAGCGTATGTGATTTTCATTTACTTCTTTTTGATTTCATGGGAAAATAACCACAGGATTTAGATAGGAGTATGAACATGGTGAAAAAAAAGATCACAATCAAAGAAGTCGCTAAACTTTCCGGTGTTTCAATCACAACTGTCTCCTTGATATTAAATGGAAATACGGAGAAATTCAGTCCGAAAACCGTTCAGAAAGTTTTAGCTGCTAAAGAAGAATTAGGCTATCAACCTGATTATTTTGCTAGACAAATGATTACCAAGGAAACGAAAACGATTGGCGTACTCGTTCCTGATATCACGAATCCATTCTTCAGTACATTGATGCGAGGAATTGAAGATATCTTGTACAATCAGAACTTCGTCACGATATTATGTAATGCTGATTCTGATCATCAAAAAGAAATCGAGTACCTAGCCGAGCTCACACGTCGAGGTGTGGATGGATTCATTATTGCGACTTCTGCTGTCTCTACGAATGCAATCAACGAAAATTTGAAAAAACAAGGCCGGCCCTTCATTGTTTTGGATCAAAAAAAATCTGAAGGATTTAGTGATGCCGTACGAACAGACGATTTTCGCGGTGGTTATCTGGCAGGTATGCACCTACTTAGTCTAGGACATCAAACGATCGCCCTTGTCTATCCTGAAAATCTGCCAGAAAATGTCCACGCTCGGATTGATGGGTTTAAATCTGCTCTTGATGTTTACCAAATCCCTCATGACCGACTGATCCTCTTGCCTACACAGTTCTCAAAACAAGGCGGCTACCAAATCACAGCCAAACTTCTTGATTCTGCTGCAACTGGTGTGTTTGCTTTAAATGATGAATTAGCTTTTGGATTATATCGCGGATTAGAGGAAGCTGGAAAAAGCATCCCAGAAGACTATAGCATTATTGGCTATGATAATATAGATATGTGCGAATATATCAAGCCAAAACTGACGACAATCGCACAACCAATCTTCGAATTGGGGCAAACATCTGCCCAATTATTGTTAGATCGAATCCAATTCCCAGAAAAAGAGTGGGAAGAAAAACGGCTACCTGTACGACTAGAAAAAAGATTTTCGACTGCACCCTTGAAATAGCTTTCAAGGTGTGCTATATTTTTATCGAACTATTAAAACGTTTTACTAAAACGTTTTAAAAAAATAATTCTTCCCATCAAAATAAATGAGATAGTTGGAGGTTTGTGAAATGAACACGGTTACAGTAATTGGAAGTATTAATATGGACACTACCCTTCGTTTAACCAAAATGCCAAAACCAGGAGAAACGATGCATGCACATGAGATTTTTCACGCTGGCGGAGGCAAAGGCGCCAACCAAGCAGTGGCAGCCAAACGTTCAGGCGCACGAACATCTTTTATTGGAGGTGTTGGAACTGACAGTGAAGGACAGCAATTGTTGGATCTACTGACGAAAGAAAACATCGATACATCTGGAATTGCTGAAATTGAGGGCGCCGCAACCGGACAAGCAATGATTATGGTGGATGCCGCAGGAGAAAACAGTATCTTGATTCATGCAGGCGCAAATAATGCTTTCCATGAACAAGAAGTTCGAAAGAACAAAGAATTGATTACAAACAGTGACTTTATTATTGCTCAATTCGAAAGTAGTTTAGATGCGACGATCCTAGCTTTTTCTATTGCAAAAGACGCAGGAAAAACAACGATCCTGAATCCTGCACCAGCTAGAGAAACCATTCCTACTGAACTACTCGAAAAGACAGATATCATTATACCAAATGAGACAGAAACAGAAATTATTACAGGAATCAGAGTTACAGACCATGACAGTTTGGTCGCAGCAGCTGAAAAAATGCATGAATTAGGCATTGGAACAGTAATCATTACATTGGGCAGTGCCGGTGCTTTCTACCACACAGAAAAAGAACACGGTATCGTCCCTGCTTTTAAAGTAGATGCTGTCGATACGACAGCCGCAGGTGATACATTTATTGGGGCATTGAGCAGCACACTTCTGCCAGACCTTGGTAACTTGAAAGAAGCGATCCTTTATGGAAATCTAGCCTCTTCTATTGCCGTACAGTCTTATGGTGCGCAACCTTCTATCCCTTACCGTGAAGCTTTAGAACAATCAGCAGTCATAAATTAACAACGAGAGGAAGAAACAAACATGAAAAAAGGAAAAGTCATCAATTCAGATATTTCGCGAGTAATCGCACAAATGGGACACTTTGACAAATTAAGTATCGGGGACGCAGGCATGCCTGTTCCCTTTGGTACTGAAAAAATAGATTTAGCTGTTTCAAACGGACTTCCAAGTTTTTTATCTGTTTTAGAAAACGTTTTAGAAGAACTTGAAGTACAATCCATTGAATTGGCGGAAGAAATAAAGACAATGAATCCGGAAATATTGGAAAAAATCAAATTACTGTTACCAGATACACCGATTAGCTTTATCCCACATGAAGAAATGAAAAAAGATTTGAATAACTGCCATGCATTTATTCGTACAGGCGAGATGACACCTTATGCCAATATTATCTTAGTGAGTGGAGTGGTCTTCTAATGGAAACGACAATGAATCCTGAACAGATGGTACTGTCCGAACAGATTCATCTGCTGATTGATCAGTTAGGGGGAAAAGACAATATTGATTCTGTCCTCCCATGTGCGACTCGGCTTCGTATCAAATTACAAAAACAGCCAGCAGCAAATGTAGAAAAATTAAAGCAGCAAATCCCTTCCATCAAATATTTCATTTTACTCGATAGATATGCAGAAGTAATTATGGATCAGGGATTGGCCCCTGCTTATAAGGAATTGACACGTCAAATCGATCATTCAGCTCCGAAAGAAAAGCTAAATCCGATCGAAAAACTATTTGGTTTGATATCGGAAATCTTTACGCCAATCATTCCCCTATTTGCCGGTTCTGGTATATTAAAAGGTCTGGTTGTTTTAGCGACTACGATTGGCTGGCTTAGTGAAACGAGCGGGACTTATCATATTTTGTCTGCTGCGTCGAATGCTGTCTTTTATTTTCTGCCAATCTTTCTCGCTTTTTCTGCCGCCAAAACGTTTAAAGTGAATGGATATATCGCGGCTGTCATTGCTGCAGCGCTGATTGAGCCAAATTTGACCTCTTTACTTTCAGATAGTGGTAAAGCAGCTACTGATTTTCTGGGGATTCCTGTAGTGCTGATGCAGTACACGTCTACTGTCATGCCGGCGATTTTAGGTATTTTCTTTTATTCTTTTGTCGAAAGATTCCTTAAAAAATATATTCGTGAAAACATGCAATTAGTATTTGTACCTTTACTTTCATTAGTCATCACGGTTCCTTTGACATTAATGGTCTTCGGACCTGCCGGTGTTTATCTTGGTGAAGGTTTAGCTGCAGCAATTACTTGGATGATGGATATTAACGGACCGATCAGTGGAGCAATCATCGCTGGAGGCTGGAACATTTTGGTGATATTTGGTATCCAATGGGCTGTAAATCCTGTCATGATCAGCAATATCTCAGCTTATGGGTTCGACCGTATCGTTCCGTTGACAGGAGCAGCTAATTTTGGAATGGCTGGTGCAGCTTTAGGGGTATTCCTCCGAAGTAAACGTTCAAAAACACGTTCGATTTCTGGTTCTGCTTTCGCTTCGATTTTACTTGCGGGAGTGACCGAGCCTACTGTTTACGGAATCGCGATTCCATTGAAAAAACCATTTGTTGCTGCTTGCATCGGTGCAGCTGCTGGTGGAGCTGTCATGGGATTTGCTCAAGTGAAAGCGATCGCTTTTGTATTTGGTAGTCTGACCACATTGCCAGCCTTTATTTCCGGTACTTTTTTCTGGTACTTAGCAGGATTGGCTGTTAGTCTAGTCGTAGCAATGATCACCACCCTTGTTAGCGGGTTTGATGAAGACCTAATGTCTTACGAATAATGAACGAAAAAAGACTGAAGTATGAGATGCTTATCACATATTTCAGTTTTTTTCTTTTTTAGGATCGTTATTTTTATAAATTTTTTGTGATACTCTCCAATCTTTGGTATAATTTACATATGCATGACCATTTTTATCCCCACTTGTTTATCCCCAAACAAAGATGGTTTATGCAATAAAATGAACGACAAACCACAACGAATGACTGCTCGTTGCTTTTTTACAACTTGTTTTATTTAGAATACACAAGCAGATTCATGGAAAGAAAAAGCTTTTCGACACGATTATCTGTTCAATCGAATAACTTATGAATGCTGAATAAAACAGAAAATCAATGAAAGGAAAAGGACTAGTTTATTATGAAAAACAAAAAAACGATGCGTTTGCTAGCTGCTACTTGGCTGATTGCTCCTACTGTTTTGTCGACTAATGCCGTATTTGCTGTAGATAATCAAACAACCGATCAAACAGTCTCAACAGGTACGTCTACTTCCAGCTCATCTACTAGCGAAACTACGGATTCTTCTACAGAAGGCACAACCGGAACAACTGACTCATCAACAGAATCGTCCGAACCAACTGATCCGGCTGATCCATCAGAAAATGAAAAACCAGCCGAGACATATACCCTTACGATTGCTCCTTCTTTGATAGGGAAGATCCAACTAACTGCTTCGTCAGAGGATACCGCTGAACAGCAACCTTTGAATATCACAGAAAGCGGAACGGTAGAAGGTTTATCAGCAGGAACAAAGGTGACTTACACTATTACGCCAGCTGAAGGTGAACAAATTGCTTCCGTCGCTGTGAATGGTGCTAAAGAAGTGAACTATGAGGCAAAGACTTTTACAGTAGGTACGAACAATTTATCTATTACTGCAGAATTTGAACCTGTACCGGATACTTCAACAGAGGAACCAACTGATCCTAGTGAAGAAGTCCCTAGTACACCAGATCCGGAAACGCCAAATAAACCAGATGAGGGTAATAACAACAATAGCAACAATAGCAACAATAATAATGGTTCAAATAATTCAAATAATAATAACAATAATTCGAACAGCGGGAATTCTTCGAATCAAACAAACCCATCTGGATCGAATAACAATGGAAATACTCAGAGAGAACCAAATCATCCAAACAATGGTTCATCGAATGGCGGAACGAACAATGCTTCGTCTCGTCCAAATACAGCAAATCAAAGCGGTATAGAGAATCCATCTTCTGCTTCTTCTGATTTTGTTGTAAAATCACCAATTGATGCTGTATTGCCTACAAATGCAACAAATGTCCAACAAGCAATCGTTCGAGAAGCATTCAAGCATCTTGGAAAACCATACGTATGGGGAGCAAAAGGTCCAAATACTTTTGACTGTTCTGGTTTGACTTATTACGTATATATGAAAGCAACCGGTCATTATATCGGTGGCTGGACAGGCGAACAGCAATATGCAGGTACGCAGATTCCAGTAAGTCAGGCCCAACCTGGCGATCTCGTCTTCTGGGGACCTTCTTCCGGTGTTACTCACCATGTAGGTATCTATATTGGGAACGGACAATTTATCCATGCGCCCCAACCAGGAGATAAAGTTCGAGTAACTTCTATTTCAGATTTCACGCCTGATTTTGCTGTCCGAGTAAACTTAGCAGGTTTACCTGCTGCTTCAGGTTCGCTGACAGGCGGCTCATCTATTTTAGATGGATTAGATGGCTCGTTCCATTTCAGTCAAAACCAAACAACTGATCAGTTCCTGAAAAAGATTGCAGATGATGCACAGGAAATCGGCCAAAAAGAAGGAATCTACGCATCAGTCATGATGGCTCAAGCCATCCTGGAAAGTGGATCTGGAAACAGCTTATTATCAAGCGAACCAAATCATAACCTTTTTGGTATCAAAGGATCGTATAAAGGAAGCAGCGTGACCTTCAATACACTTGAACAAGATAGTTCGGGACAAAGCTACCAAATCCGCGCCCAATTCCGTAAGTATCCTTCTTACAAGGAAAGTTTGGGAGACTATGCCGACTTGATCAAAAATGGACTGACTGGCAATCCTGACTTCTACAAACCAACTTGGAAGTCGGAAACAAAAGACTACAAAGAAGCAACCAAATATTTGGAAGGACGTTATGCTACAGATCGCCAATATTCACAAAAATTGAACGCGATCATCGAAGCGTACGACCTGACAAAATATGATGAACCGAAAAAAGAAGCAACAACAACTGAAGAAGCAAATACTGAAATTCTCCATATGTCTAAGCGATTCGATGTGCCAATCAAATGGACAACAGATGGCGTGCCAATCACAGGATTAGAATTTTCAACGATAAAACGCGTCAACAATGCTTCTTCCATCTTCCGTGTCGCTTCAATCTGGGATTTGTGGAACACGTTCACGGCAAGACAGATACCAGAAACAACTACTCGTACAGTTAAAGCTGCAACTGTTCCTGTACTAACTTTGTTAAGTTTAGACAAATCATTCTGGCTTGATCTGCCTTTAAAGAAATAGAATAAATAAAAAAGGGCGTGTGACAGTGTCACATTCCCTTTTTTAATTTATTCTATTTCTTTATATTTATTTATTTTGTATTCCGTTACAAATTCGCGTACTTGGTTAGGTTCCAGAGTGACATCTCCAAAACTTTCAAGTCGCTCTGCTCCTGGTAGTTCTTGAGTCTCAAATGTGATACCGCCATGATCTACTAATTTTTTTCCACGCATTTCTGGCCCATCTTCTCCAAAATTTGCGGTAAAAATCACAATTCCTGAAGCATCCGTTTTTACTTGGATTGATACTTTTTCATCAGGGCTCGTCAATTCCGCTGCATTTAGCAGATCAGCCTGTTTTTTTAATAAAAATGGATGATCGATACCGCCTACCATCGTTGATTGGCGAAAATCACTGGCGAATACCTCACCTAATTTTTTAGGATGTTGAAAGTCAAATGCTGTACCGCTTACTGAAACCACTTCTCCTGTAGGCGTCGTATCTTTATTGAGCGTAGCAAATAATCGGCTGTTCAACCAAAGCGTATGTTCGTCGATTGGCTGTGTTGGATCACCAGTTAAATTGAAATAAACATGATTCGTCGGATTGAATACTGTTTTCTGGTCACTGATCCCTTGGACTGTCACTCGCCATGTATCATCATTCGTCAGTGTATACCGTACTTCTACGTCTAAAGTGCCAGGAAATCCATTTTCCATGTCTGGACTAGTCTGATAGAAAATGACTGAGGCTTCGTTCTCACCATTAATAACTGTATAATGCCACTGCTTGGCTTCAAAGCTAGGTGCACCGCCATGTAAACAATGGCCAGTATCTGGATCTGTTTTTACTTTGAATGTTTCATCATCTAATTTGAATGTGCCATCCGTGATCCGTCCAGCCATACGTCCGATTGAAGCTCCGATATAAGGATCTTTTTCCAGATATTCTTTTGCTTCATCAAAGCCTAGAACCAACTCTCGTTTTTCATTATCGATCATTGTTTGAAAATGGACGACTCGTGCACCTAGATCACTGACAGACAAAGATGTCCCATTTTGATTCGTGATCGTGATCAAGTGATAGTTTCCGCCAAAATTTTGTTCATTGATTTCCATGTTCCTTGCACCCTCTTTTCTTTCATTTGTACTGATTCCAGTATACATGGAAACCGTTTTCTTAACAGCTTATTCCGTGAGTAACGAGAAAAAATTTACTATATTCTAATAAAAGATCACGAAAGAGGGACTGTGACAAAAATCTTGTCACAGTCCCTCTTTCTGAACAAACGGTGTTCCAGAAGTAGCTTCTTCGGAGATAAGCCGAAATTTCTTGAAGCTGATCACTTCTGTCACAACCTCTTTTTCAATACGATTCCAGTATACAACCATGTCGTCAGTACATAGTAGATGAAATACAATACGAAGAAGATCGTAAATGGCACCCAAATATCTTTATATGGATTTTGCATGAATAGACCAAACATTTGTAATCCGAATAAGACATGGACTACACCTAAGATTCCTGGTGCTAAGAATAACACACCTACTTCTCTACGGATCGATTGTTTAAGCAATCCGCGTCGTGTTCCTATCTTTTCAAGCATTTCATAACGAGCGATGTCACTCTTGCTTCCTGACAAGATCTTGAACATCAAACAGCTAGCAAGCATAGTCAAGAAAGCTAAACCTAAGAAGAATCCCATAAATTCAAAACCAGAGAATAGACTATTATATCCTTCATACATTTCATACTTCTGGTTACTGTACTCTACTTTTTGCAAAGATGGATTGTTCGTTTTATTTTGTGTAGCAAGTGCTTTGATTGGTTCCAAGTTTGCTTGGAAGTCTTTGACCTGAACTAGCTGTAAAGTGGATTGTGGCAAACTCAGTTGATCAAATTCCGATTGACTGACTACCTTGATTTCTTTTTCTTGCTGTTCAGGCAATTCATAGCCACGAAGCTCATCTTGTACAGTCAGTTCATTCATTTTTTCAGCAGGAACTTTTTCTTTCGTGATTTTCGGCGGTGTCCCATCTTCATATTTTATCATGACCAATGGTTGAGCCGCAAATTCACTTGCATTATAGTAAATCGTTCCCGCATCTTCTTTTTGAGTATAAGAAGCAGAAAGTGTTGGTGATAGTTCTTTGATTTTTTGCTGATCTTCTGCCCGAGGATTATTCATCACTAGGTCATAACCAGCAGCATTTTCCGTCATTTCCGAAATTTCATTTCTAAATCCTAGACCTACTGTCAAAGCACCAAGTGCTAAAGCAAACAGCATAGCAACCATGGAGAGCATTTGTGTATATTCACGAATACGAAAACTTAACTGTGACAATGTGAAATTGTTCAATTTTTTCAATGAAATCTGTTCTGATTTCTTTAATAATGATAAGAAGAAAATGATCACAGAGTGGAAAATGAAATAAGTTCCTAATACGATCGTGACTAGAGCTACTCCCATACCAAAAACTTGATAGGTCCCCACATGTTTCATCATATAATAACCGCAGCCTAGAAAAGCAATCCCTAGTACTACTTCAAGGAAGAACAAGAATTTATGCTGCTTGATTCTTGTTGATGTCTGATCCGCACGAATCAATGCTAAAATCGGTTTTTTGACAATCGAAAAAGCATTGACAATAGCTGCTAATAAAAACAAAATAGCAAAAAACAAAACGGTGATCAACAACCCATGAATGCTAAAAGGTGTAAAATGCGAAATATTGATATCTAACTGATCCACTAATAATCGGTGGACGATACTTGTCAATCCTACACCGACAGCTGAACCTACTAAAGTAGCCGCGATCCCTACTACGAATGTTTCAGAAAAAATCATCTGTGCGATTTTTCTGCCTTTTGCTCCTAGCATCATAAACATGGCATAGTCTTTTTGTCGCATCGTCATCAAAAAGGAATTCGCGTATAAAATATAAACGAATGTGATGATCCCTAGTAAAACAGAACCTAGTCGGAAAATGATAACTGTAGCAGCAACGACCGTATTGCTTTTCAAAAAGGCTTCGTTGCTCGCCATTGATTCAAACATATAAAAAATAGCAGATGCCATAACTAATCCTGAGAATAATACCAAGTAATCTCTTAAACGGCTCTTGATTCCAGTAAGTGATAATTTCCAAAGCATAGTCAATCTCCCCCTACTGTTCCAAGTTTCCAAGAATAGATAGTATTTCCCGATAGAAGGAATCCCGGCTTTGATCTCCACGTTTCACTTCTTGATGGATACCGCCATCCTTGATAAATAAAATACGTTGGCAATAACTTGCAGAAAACGGATCATGTGTCACTAGAAGAATCGATACATGATCTTTTGTATTCAATTCGTCCATCGTATCTAAAAGATCACGGGCACTTTTAGAATCCAGCGCACCTGTAGGCTCATCCCCTAATAAAATCGTTGGTTGTGTGATCAACGCACGTGCGGCAGCGACCCGTTGTTTTTGTCCACCGGAAATCTCAGAAGGATAGCTTTCCAAAATATGAGCAATCGATAAACGTTCTGCAATTTTTTGGACACGTTGCTTGATTTCTTTTGGTCTGACACCTTGTAAAGAAAGAGGAACAGCGATATTTTCTTGTGCTGTCAAACTTTCTAATAAATTGAAATCTTGGAAAATAAAGCCGATTTCATTCGCACGAAAATCTGCTAGTTGATTTCCTTTTAATGTCGTCACATCTTTTTGATTGATTCGGATATGTCCATCTGTTGGTTTGTCTAATGTGGATAAAATATTCAAAAGCGTTGATTTACCTGAACCGGAAGCCCCCATGATGCCAATAAATTCACCTTTTTCTACATCGAAGCTGATGCCGCTTAATGCTTGCGTCTTTTTCTCATTGTTTTTCCCGTATACTTTTGTTACATTCTGTACTTCGACTATTTTGTTCATTTCTTTCCCTACCCTTTAATTAGTTTTTCTAGTGCTGTTTTCGGCACATCTTTTTTTTCGACTTCTTCATATGAAGTGACACCTTTCTTTTTGTTCCAGGTGATTTTCAAATATGCTCCTTTACGAAGCGGTCGAGTCAATTGCCCATTGAAATCTAGTTCTTTTTCCTTACCCTCTTTCGTATAACCAGGCAGGATATATCTATAGTTGACTGTTTCTTGTCCAGAGTCTGCTTTGGATACTGTTTTTGCACCATCTGTCGTAATCTGTACATAGTATTCTTCTCCGCCCATCACTACGTAATCTGCGATTTTCACCCCTGCAAGTGCCACAACGATGAAAACAAGTAGTCCGATCAGAAGTTTTTTCACTTTTTCCCCTTCTCTCTTACTTTATATATTGATTATAGAAAAAAACGAACAATTATGCCTTCGAATCATCTATCATTCTTCTTTCAATTTTGTCATTTTCATTGAACAACTAAAAAAGAGTTTAAGACAATCGTCCTAAACTCCTTCTTCCTATCTTACAAAAACTATATCACTTACGGTCTTTCATATCGCCTGTATTGATAACGGGTTGCGTTCCTTTGTCTGTAATGATTGAGACAAGTAAATTATTGATTAATTGGACTTTTCGATCATCGGTGAAATTGATTTCTTGTCCTTCTTCGATTTGTTCCAAAGCCATTTGAGTGATCGTGACAGCTCCTTCAACAATGGTTTGTCGAGCAGACAAAATAGCTCTTGCTTGTTGACGTTGCAGCATGGCACTGGCGATTTCTGTTGCATAGGCTAAATGATTCAATCGTGTTTCGATTACTTCGACACCTGCTACTGCTAAACGCTCTTGCAACTCCTTTTTCAACTCGTCAGACACTGCCGTAGTGTTTCCTCGAAGCGTCAAATCATCATCATTGAAGGTATCATACGGATATTGGCTAGCGATATGCCGGATGGCTGTCTCACTTTGGATTTCTACAAAATCTTGATAATACGCTACATCGAATAATGCCTTTGCTGTATCAATGACTTTAAACACGACTACCGCTGAGATTTCGATGGGATTTCCGTCTAAATCATTGACTTTTAAAACAGAACTGTTGAAATTCCGAACTTTCAACGAAACAGTCATTTTTTGTGCCAAAGGAATCGTAAGGAAAAAGCCATTTTCCCGGATCGTACCTAAATATTGTCCAAAAAACAAAATCACTTTTGCTTGATTAGGGCTGACTACAGTTGCCGAACTTAGCAACAGTAACGCTATCAGCCAAAGAAAAATACTTAAAAATAGTGCCCAAACTTTCGCTTGCCACATGCCTAAATAGAAGAAAAATAAACCAACTAAAGCTAATACGACCAAACCGACGATTCCTGCATAACCATTGATATAAATTGCTCTTTTTTCTCTCATTCTACTTTCTGCGCTCCTTTATCCTTCAATAAATATAGTGTTGCTTTTTAATCCTTTTTCGAATTCGCGCCATTGCACCTTCTAGTTCCAAATCTTTGTCTTCAGTGATGTACCAACCGCTTGCTTGTGTTCCTCCGGCTGCTTGCGGCAAATAATCCAATCTTGTTCGAACCCAGTGTTTTTCTTCTGTAAAATAGTCTTCTACCAAGATTTCTAGATCCATTCCTGCTGAAAGAGGCAAGTCTTCCCGAACAGATTTAAAGATAAATCGTTCCTTCTCCCCATCATACTTCAATATTCCTGTATCGATAATCGGTAAAGAATAATAGTCCAGTTCTTTCTTCACCGTCAATAAATGTTTGAAAACTTCATGGTACACTTGCTCTAATTGACGACCTTCTGAATTGTTCGGATAGTTGACCATCACTTTTTCTTTATCTGGATCATAAAAGGTTTGACTTAGTTGAGTGATATAAGTATGTAATCTTTCCATTTCTGTTTTTAACTTTTCTCTTTGACCTTCTTCTGCCTTCATATACTTTTTCACCCTGTTTTCTTTATAGATATGTTCTTACTTATTTTACTATAGTTATGTGTGTTAAGCGATGAAAAACAGCAAAGATCCTTCCGATCTTTGCTGTTTTTTCTTAAACTATCCAGTTGTTTGCTAGATCAATCTGTTTCATCGTCTTCTTGATCTGTCGTGATATTGATCGAAGTGTCTTTGGCAGTGATCTTCAGCCGTTTCTGTCCTTGCTCTAACAACGTATTTGTTATTGGCTGGTAGTCTTTTTCAATATGAGATTCACCAGATATTTGGAGAGTATAGCCACTGTTTTCCATCTCATGCAAAGATAAATTACTATTGTTTAGAGTGACGTTTCCTTCTTTGCTGACCAAACTGTCTTCTAGATGTAAATTACTGCTTTCTCCTATGACGGTCAAGTTATCCACCTTGACTTCATCTAAACGAAGAGAACCTAATTCATCTTTCACCGTTATTGTTCCTCCCGTAAATTCATTGAATGATACCCAACCATCGTGTGTCATAGTATTTACTTTTTTGATCGATACTTCGTTGATGTCGATTGCACTATTATTCCCTTCGATTGTCAATTCAGATAATTCCTGATCTGTAGGGACAACAATAGTGATTTGTGCACTGGTGTCTTCCAAACTAATAATCGCACCTTCTGATTTTTTGACTGCATTCACGGTCAATACACCATTTTTCTCCTTTATTTCTGGCTTTTCTGTCTTATCGTAGGTCGTTTTTATCTCAAAATCCAACCCGCGTATGACTGACACTGTTTGATGTTCTGCATGGATGACGATTTTGTTTGCCTCTTTGATTTTTTTCGTCTCCGTCACCATATCGATCAATCGAGGGCCATCATCCCAAGTCAGACTCTTTTGAGCGCCTAATGTATAAGTTGCACCTGCTAGGAGTCCGCCAGTAACCATCAGGATAATACCGGTAATCAAAAAATGTTTCAATCTCATTTATCTGTCCTCCTTCAAGCGCCCGCTGAATGCAGATCTCTTTTTGTAATAAAACGCCGTCCCATCCATTTAACAAAGTTCATCATGACATAAAAAAGCCATTTTGTTCCTTTCAGCAACAGTGGCGAAATAAATACTGCGCTTCCCGTGGCGAACAGACCAACACCGATAAAGAATAACCCACTCAGAATCGATTGACCAAACACACTGATTCCTGAGATGATCATGAATAAGCCAATACCTAAGATACTGATACATAGAACATAGATACTAAAAATGAGCGCCAGCAAAGCAATCAATAGTCCCCCAATAACCAATATAAACCCCAATGCTAGTGGAATGAGGACAGGAGAAGCAAATAAACCGATAATGATTAACCAAATCAGACGCATTTGTCTTTTTGGACTCCTCACTAACTCGTCTTCTGCTTGTTCTTCTTCTGAAAAGTAACTGATTTTTAATTTTAAAGCAAACTGCTTTGGTGTACCATATTCATCAATGACCTGATCTAATGTTTTTCCGGAATCTAAAAAATATTCCTCATAATATTGGATCAAATCAAAACGATCGTCTTCAGGAATTTCTTGAAGATGATCCACAACTTCATTCAAATAATCATTCATTTGTGCTCTCCTCCAATAACCGGTCTAAAGAATCTCGAAAAACAATCCATTCATCAATAATTTCTTCTAAATGACGACTTCCTATTGGTGTCAACGAGTAATATCGACGGTTCCTACCTTCAAAAGGTTCATCATAGGTCTCAAGATACCCTTCTTTTTTCAATCTTCTCAAAACCGGATAAAGTGTAGATTCACTGACTGAGAGACTTTCTTGTACGATTTTTGTTAAGGCATAACCATACATATCTTCTTTGCTTAATGCTGCTAACACAGTGCCATCAAGAAGAACAGTTGGAATCTGGATGTGCATTACGTCACCTTCTATTCTCAAGTGTAATATTTTATTACAATCTATATTATACATCATATAATATAGTTTCAAAATCAGTTTGTCAAATACAAAAAAACTGACTAAAAGGTTTGATCCCTTTTAGTCAGCAAAAAATGGCTTCTCTTTGATTATTATTATAACAGTGGCATGATCCAATTCGTCCACATCCAACTTAGTGGCATGATAACGATCATCGCTGGTATCATGTCAGCTACTGGGAACATTTTCACGTTGATCATTCTAAAACCGGTAGCAACCATCAAGAATCCACCGCAAGCTTTAAAGTCTAAGATCATATCTGGTGTAGTCAATGGATAAATAAATTTTGCCAATAAGAACAAGATATAAAAAATAATGAATTGGGGAATCGCTACTACGGAAACGACATATCCTAAATTACATGCAAAAATTGCTGCTGTGAAAAAATCAAGGACAGATTTAGAAATCAAAATCGTACTATCTCCAGTCATCCCAGAATCTAAGCTTCCATAAATCCCCGTACCACTTGCACAAAATAAAACAATGACCGTTACTAATGTGCTGATAAATTCATCGTGGGTCATACCAAGCTTTTCACTAGGAAAGATTTTAGAAATAGGCACTTGCATCAACGCAGCGCCCTTGTTAATCCCATTACCTAAATGAACAATCAGTCCAATCGCTGTTCCTATCACCAAAGCAAAAATAACAGCTGGCATATTTTTCATTGGCGCAATGGAATAGATACCCATCCCCATTGAACACACACCAAAAACCATCGTCAGCTGCGCTTTAAAGTGTTCGCTTAATTTATTTCCTACTAATCCGCCAATTAGTCCGCCAAGCAAAACGGAACCTACATTGATCAAAACTCCAGTTGGCATCAAAAAAACTCCTCTCTTTCTCTATAAAGCGAAAATTATTACAGAAAATTTTCTGCAATCACTGCTTTCACTGCAAGAAAGATTGTACCAGACAGAGTAGGTTACACCAATTCATTTTTTGTGTTAAAGTATTCTTTATTGGAATAAGTAGGAGGAATATGATGGATATCCATAAATTTGAAGTTTTTCTTGATTTAGCCGAAACGATGAATTTTACCAAAACTGCTGAACGACAATTCACCACCCAAGGAAACATTTCTAAACAGATTCTTTCGTTAGAAACAGAATTAGACGTCAAATTATTCGAACGTGCCCATAGAAAAATCGAGTTGACCGAAGCTGGAAGCTTGTTGCTCCCTTATGTAAAAAATGTCGTAGAACAATACCATGCCATGCAAGAAGTGCTTGAAACCTATACGCAAGAAAACAATCTTTCATTAAATATCTTAACGATACCAACCATGATCAATTACCAAGGCTTTTCCAAGATTACCGAATTTTTGAAACGTCATCCTGAATTTACGGTCCAGTTGAAAGAAGTGGAAAGTATCGAACTGACTTATGACGATACAAATGAACATAGTGATACGATCCACTTTGCCAGAAGCTTCCAGGCCCCACCAAGTTCGATTGAGTGGCTACCTACTGAAACAGACGATTTTGTAGCAGTTCTGCCTAAAACCCATCCTTTAGCTGCTAAAAAGAAATTGGATCTAAGTGAACTGAAAAAGGAGAATTTTTTGGTTCTTGGCCCTACTACGAACTTGTATCAACCTGTGCTAGACTTGTGTCGCGAAGCTGGATTTGAACCGAGAATCTCTTATAAAGGATCTAGGACCGACTTGATCATCAATATGATTGCAAATGACATGGGGATTGCTATTGTTATGGAAAAAACAGTCAAAAATCTGTTAAAAGAAAATACTGTGATCCTCCCCATCTCTCCAACAAAAGAAAGTTATCTCGCATTTACGCGTAAAATCGGTGAACATTCTTTGGCTTCAGACACATTTTGGGAGTATTTGAAACAAGAAGAGAACTAGGCCCTTCATTTTCTGTCTATCAATCCATCCAAAAAAGAGAGCGACTCATGACTTTCGCTCTCTTTTTTGCATCATATCCTTGTTTCAATGACACATCTATCATTTCTCGTAGTTCAATAAGAAAGCAGCGATTTTATGTCGAAAGAACCGTAAGAACATTTCCCTAATCACAAAAAAAACGACTCCCCCCTAAAAACCTTCAATCGAATTTTTAGGGGGTTTTATTCTTTTTCCTATTGTTTACTTAACCGTATCATTGCTGTCGTTCCTACTCCTTCGATACTGCTATAATCAATACGACCATCATGCAGTTCTAGAATTTTTTTGACCAGTGAAAGTCCTAGCCCATTCCCAGAAATTTGACGGCTTGTATCTCCTTGATAAAATTTTTCAAACATTCGATCTCTGGTCTCTTCATTCATTCCTACACCTGAATCGGTCACTTCCAGTACAATCTCTGTGGCTGTCTCAAATAGTTTGATATGAATCTGTCCATTGACTTGATTGTACTTTATGGCGTTATCCATGATATTCAACCACACTTGGTACAAAAACTCTTCATTGCCTGTGTAATTTACTGCAGCCAGTTCGATATCCAATTCTAGCTGTTCTTTCTCCCATTTAGGCTGCAAAAAAACGATTACTTCTCGAATTTGTTCATCTAATCGGCACTCTTTTTTTTCCAGTTGGATACGCTGGTTTTCCAGTTTGTTCAATTTTAAGATATTCTCTGTTAATTGTGAAAGCTGCGTGATACTTTCGATAATCCGATATAAAAATATTTGGCATTCTTCGTCAGAGAGATTTGGGGCTTGTAACAATTGTACATATCCTTGGATCGTTGCTAATGGTGTTTTGAATTCATGGGATACACTGGACACAAAATCATTCCTCAATGTTTCGATACTATTGAGTTCTTGGACCATAACATTGAAATCTTTATACAGTTGCTGTACTTCTGCTACTTTCTGCTGCTCATCCATTCGAATCGAAAAATCTCCCGTTGCTACCAGACTCATATTTGTCCCTAGTGCACTGATTGGATGCAGAATACGCCGCCCAACAAAAATCGATATTCCTGTACCCACGATCATACTGAACCCTGCAAAGACGAATAACGGGTATAGCGTTGGTTTTCCAGCCGATTCAGCAGGTGAGATAGAATGCCGAGACAATAAGAAAATAAAACCGAGAAAACACAGCAGTGTCACTAAGATCGAAATGAAGACAATACTGGCAAAATAGATCCATAATTGTGAAAATAGCTTTTTTTTCATCTTTAAATAACCGCCTTATAGCCTAGTCCCCGTACTGTCATGATTTGAAAATCTTCCGTCTTTTCAAAACGGGTCCTTAAACGTTTGATATGTACATCGATCGTTCGTTCTTCTGTATTCGTATCTAATCCCCAAATGTCATCCATCAACTGTTGGCGAGTGAAGATCTTGTTGGGATAAGACAGTAATTTATACAGAAGCAGAAATTCTTTTTGAGGCAGAATCAACGAATGCTGATCTTGTAGCACTGTATAAGTATCCAGCTCTAATTTTGTTTGTCCAATCATCAAGCTACTGCTGTAATTGATTTTTGAACGTCGAAGCAATGCTTCCACACGTAGGATCATCTCATTGACATCGATGGGTTTTGTCATATAATCATCTGCTCCTAGTTTGAACCCGCGTTTCTTATCCTCAAAATCGGCCTTTGCCGTAATCATCAGAACAGGTGTGTCAAATCTGGTGCTACGTAATGAGTCTAGCAAGTCATAGCCATCCATTTTCGGCATCATGATATCTGTAATGATCAATTCTATACGTGTCGTTTCTAGTTTTTTCAGCGCATCCTCTCCATTCAGTGCAGTGATGACTGAAAAGCCCGCTCGTTCCAACACAGAACGGTAAAGCAACTGTAATTGCGGATCATCTTCTACTATTAAAATACGATTCATTGTTCTCCCTCTGTTTTTTGAAAAATTTCTAGATTTTTTCTTGCAGTTCATCTTCAGTTAACATTTATTTTGTATACTACAATCATTGTTCTGATATACTTATTAGTATACCGAATATTTCAATACGGGAGAAGGGTGATTATGCTTCAATTAAAAGATATAAAAAAATATTATAAAGTCGGCGAAACCACCACTAAAGCATTGGATGGTGTATCTGTCGCTTTCAGACAAAAAGAATTCGTAGCGATTTTAGGTCCTAGTGGTTCTGGTAAAACGACTATGCTGAATGTGATTGGTGGACTAGATAATTATGATTCCGGTGATATGGTGATCAACGGAAAGTCTACTAAAGACTTCAAAGACAACGACTGGGATGCCTACCGAAACAATTCTATCGGGTTCATTTTCCAAAGTTATAACTTGATTGGTCATTTAGGCATTATTGAAAATGTTGAACTTGGGATGACATTAAGTGGTGTTTCTAAAGACGAAAAACGAAAACGGGCAGAAGATGCCTTGCATCGGGTCGGCTTGACAGATCATATGCACAAAAAGCCAAATCAGCTATCTGGTGGACAAATGCAGCGGGTAGCAATCGCTCGAGCGCTAGCCAATGATCCAGATATCCTTTTGTGTGATGAGCCAACCGGAGCTTTAGATACAGAAACAAGTATCCAGATCATGGAACTGATCCAAGAGTTATCGAAAGAAAAATTAGTGATCATGGTCACACATAATCCTGAACTGGCCAATCAATATGCAGACCGGATCATTGAATTTTCTGATGGTAAGATCTTAACGGATTCCCATCCTCACATCGAACGACCAAAAGATGATCAATTTAACCTACGCAGAACGAAGATGAGTTTTTGGACAGCGTTGAAGCTTTCTTTCAACAATATCCGAACAAAAAAAGGACGTACTTTCTTGACTTCCTTTGCTTCCAGTATCGGGATCATCGGAATCGCGATCGTCCTTTCCCTTTCTTCTGGTTTCCAAAAGCAAATCGATAACACGCAAGCTGAAACGATGGCGAAATTTCCGATCACTATTTCTAAGGTAACGACTAACCAGACCCGTGACGATGCTGGATTAGGTGCAAGCAAAGCAGAGTATCCAGACAGCAAAACGATCACAGCAAAAGTCAGCGAAGAAGACAAAGCACAGCATACGAATAAAATCGATCAAACCTACGTCGATTATGTAACAGGCATCGATCCTAATTTAAGTAATAATATTGGGTTTACTCGTACAACAGGAATCAATCTTTTACGTGATGTAAATGGCAAAGTACAGCCTGTCAGCTTCTCGAATCAAAACCCTGATGCGGAATCTCTTTCCTTGTCTAGTACGATGTCAGCAATGACAGGTGTGGGAGTGTCAAGTTTCCCTACACAGCTTGACACTAGCAAAGAAAACTTTTTAAAAGACAATTATTCTTTACTTGCCGGAAGTTATCCAGCCTCAGCAACAGATGTCGTGCTGATCGTAGACGGCAACAATAATACTAATATCAATGCATTGAAAAATCTTGGATTTGATGTGAAGGAAGACGAAAAACTTGATTTCGATGAGATCGTCGGTACAACATTCAAGTTAGTAAACAACAATACTTACTATACAAAACTTCCAACTGGGAATTTCATTCCTAATACAGATTATGATTCGATGTACCAGAATTCTTCAGATGAATTGAAGATTTCAGGAATCCTACGCGTGAAGTCTTCTTCTACAATGAATCTCTTATCGCCAGGAATCGCTTATAGTGATCAATTAACGACTCAAATCGTCAATGAGAACAAAGAATCAGAAATCGTCAAAGCCCAAAAAGACAGTGATGTAAATGTCTTAACTACTGAAAAAGTTGACGAAAATGCCAAACAAACATTGCTCAGTTATTTAGGCGGAGACAGCTTGCCTTCAAGTATCATGATTTATCCGAACAATTTTGAAGACAAAGAAAAAATCTTGGATTATTTAGATGATTACAATAAAGGCAAATCAGATGAAGATAAAATCATTTATACTGATTTAGCTGGAACGATGACTGAACTGACTGGCGGATTGATGGATGCTATCACTTATGTCCTCATTGCTTTTGCAGGGATCTCTTTAGTAACAAGTATGATCATGATCAGTATCATTACTTATACATCTGTGATTGAACGGACAAAAGAAATCGGTGTACTAAAAGCTTTAGGTGCACGGAAAAAAGACATCACTCGCGTATTTGACGCAGAAACGTGTATTTTAGGTATTTCTTCTGGGATACTAGGTGTGTTTATTGCCTGGCTAACGACATTCCCTATCAATAGCATCTTGTACAGCATGACGGATCTAAAAAATGTTGCGCAACTAAATCCTGTCCATGCGATCATTCTAGTGATTGTCTCTACTGTATTGACGATGCTTGGCGGTCATCTTCCTGCACGAATGGCAGCGAAAAAAGACGCTGCTATCGCTTTGCGTGCAGAATAAAGCTATTCGTTTTTTCCAATTACTACAAAGGGTGGTGACAAAATTGTTGTCACCACCCTTTTTTTGAATAAACAGCTTTTCATAACCTCTCGATAAACGGCGTTCTCCTTCCAACTCCTCGGTCACAACCTCTGATTCACGGTGTTCCTGAAGTAGCTTCTTCGGAAATAAGCCGAAATGTCACAAAAATTTGAGAAGCAATTTTCGTACATTCCTTCTTATTTCTTGAAGCTGACCACTTCTGTCACAACCTCTTGCCTATTTATAATTCTGGAATATGGTTTTCCCCCTCGAGCCACAGTTCTTGCGGTGTATATTTGTCTTTTCCATTTATGAATACTGTTCCATCTGCTTCAATCGTTACTTCAGTCCCAATCCACATATTAGTAGACAAAGCGAGAAGATTTTTTCTTTTTCCTCTTCCTTTTTTTCCAAATTGCAAGGCATCGGTTATCTCTTCTGTCCAATGAGATTTCACGTATTTTACTTCCCCGTTTTCAAATGTAACTTTCAAAATATTCGCTATATTTTCTACTTTTACTGCTTTAGGAAATGACTCCTCCATTTTTTTCACTTTCCTTCCATTAGCATTTAGTATGCGCTTTCTTATTGTTGTAAGTATATCATAATTTATTCTATTATCAAAAAACCGTATCCATTCCATTAAGGAATATTTTATCAAACAAGTTGAATTGTTTTCCTCCTTTGTACCTTTTACTATAGATAGGTAAAGACAACTAAGGAGGAATTTTTCATGACAGATCAACCGTATGATTTAAGAAAAGTCATCGAAGAACTAAAAACACTTCCAGGTCAATATCACGAAACAGATATTGAAATCGATCCTGAAGCAGAATTATCTGGTGTTTACCGTTATATCGGTGCTGGCGGTACAGTAAAACGTCCGACTCAAGAAGGACCAGCTATGACTTTCAACAATATCAAAGGTTTCCCCGGCACACGTGTGAACATCGGGACAATGGCTAGTCGTAAACGTGTAGGTGAAATTTTGCACCATGATTATCGAACACTTGGCCGTTTCTTGAAAGACGCTGTAGAAAATCCAATCAAACCTGTGAAAGTAGACAAAGCAGACGCTCCAGCACAAGAAGTCGTTCATCTAGCTACCGATGCAGACTTCGATATTCGCAACATTTTGCCTGCACCTACAAATACTCCTGAAGATGCAGGTCCATACATCACGATGGGTGTAGTCTTAGGATCAGATCCAGAAAAAACAATGAGCGATGTAACGATCCATCGTATGGTCCTAGAAGACAAAGATACGATCGGTATGTACATCATGCCTGGTGGGCGCCACATTGGTCACTTCCAAAAACAATTTGAAGCATTGAATAAACCAATGCCTATCACTATCAATATTGGTTTAGATCCAGCAATTGCCATTGGTACGACTTTCGAACCACCTACCACTCCACTTGGCTACAACGAACTATGGTGTGCAGGAGCTTTGCGTAACGAACCTATTCAAATCGTTGATGGTGTAGCAGTCGATGAAGTGGGTATTGCTCGTGCTGAATTCATCATTGAAGCAGAAATCATGCCAAATGAAACAATGCAAGAAGATATCAACACGAACTCAGGGAAAGCAATGCCAGAATTTCCTGGTTATACTGGGGATGCTAATCCAGCTGTACAAGTAGTAAAAGTCAAAGCAGTTACTCATCGAAAAGACAATCCAATCATGCAAACAACGATTGGTCCAAGTGAAGAACACGTATCTATGGCCGGTATTCCTACAGAAGCAAGTATTCTTGCTTTGGTTGATAAAGCTATTCCAGGAAAAGTAGTAAATGTCTACAATCCTCCTGCAGGTGGCGGTAAATTGATGACCATCATGCAGATTCGTAAAGAAAACGAAGCGGATGAAGGTATTCAACGCCAAGCAGCTATTCTTGCCTTATCAGCCTTCAAAGAATTGAAGACAGTCATTTTAGTCGATGAAGATGTTGATATTTTCGACATGAACGATGTAGTTTGGACTTTCAACACTCGTTTCCAAGGAGATAAAGACATTATTGTGCTCCCAGGAATGAGAAACCATCCATTGGACCCATCAGAATTACCAGAATATAATCCTGGCTCTATTCGTTTCCGTGGGATGAGTGCAAAAACTATCTTTGACGGTACAGTTCCTTTCGATATGAAAGAACATTTTGTACGTGCAAAATTCCAAGAAGTAGAAGATTGGGAAAAATATTTGAAATAATGAATGATCTGCAACTGTTTTGACATCATAAAAAGGAGTGCGGAAAATGGAACAATTGGCACAACGGAAGAAAAAAATCGTGATTGGTGTAAGTGGCGCTTCGGGCACCATTTATGCCATCAACCTAGTGAAGAAACTAAAAGAATATCCGATGGTAGAAACACACGGAATCATCAGTCCATGGGCAAAACAGAACTTAAAGCTGGAATCCGACTTATCCCTAAATGAATTCGAAAGCCTGTTTGATTACCATTATTCAAACAAAGATCTAGGTGCTGCTGTCGCCAGCGGATCATTTTTGACCGATGGAATGATCATCGTACCGGCAAGTATGAAAACAGTCGCAGGTATCTCTGTTGGTTTAGGCGACAACCTGATTGCACGTGCTGCTGATGTAACAATGAAGGAGCAACGAAAGTTAGTCATTGTCCCTCGTGAAACGCCATTAAATGCCATTCACTTGGAAAACTTGACTAAATTAGCACGACTAGGTGTGCAAATCATACCACCGATCCCTGCTTTTTATAATCAGCCTCAAACGATCCAAGATCTTGTTGATCACCATACAATGAAACTTTTGGATCAATTTGGGATTGTAAATGAACATTCAAAACGTTGGCAAGGTGATTAATATGGAAAAAGAAACGATAGTTGAAGTAACAAAACTAGGTTTCACGATCCAAGCCGCTGTTAAAGTAATCGGTAAAGACTTATTGATTACTTTAACAGGCGGAGATACACCACATATCGGAACAGTCACTACATTTTCTCGTGATACAGAGATCCAAACTGTACGTTTCCCTAGCCACGATGGTCGTTTCCACAAAGACGATGTCTTAGCCGAAAAAATAGCTGTGGTCATCAAAAATGCCGTTCCAGGAAGCTGTACGATCACTTCCGGTATCCATGTTGACCATATCTCCAATGCACAAATCAACGCTTCTTTTCCGATGTCAGAAGAGTTAGGTTACAAGATTTTAGATTGGTTGGAAAAAACAGATTTCCATATCAAAGAACCCGTTTATTATAAAGATGGTGAAAAACCATTATGAAAGAAGAGGTTGTGACACATCTTTTGTCATAACCTCTTGTTTTTATTTTTGCTTCACTGTAACTGCTACGATATCACCAATATCTTTTCCGATGTTTTTACGAATATCTTTTCGTAGTCCAAGGATATAGCAGACCGAACCATCTAAATTTTTCACGCCCATATTCACGATACTGCCTTCGTACGGCACATTATCAAAAGTTGCTTGGACTTTCACTCTTCCAGCACCGAATTCTTCTCTTATATCATATGGAAAAACAATATATGCGCCACCCTTGCCGACTTCGGAAGCATAGATTTTTGATTCAAAAGAATAAGTTTTCCTCATTTTATTCCTCCTATTTTTTACATCTAGTATAGCATAGCAAAAAAAGAAGGAACTGTGACAAAAGTCTTGTCGCAGTTCCCTTTTTTTGAATAAACGGTGTTCTCCTGCCAACTCCTCGGCCACAAGTCACAATATTCAACAAACATGAGAAGCTGTGTTTTGAAATTGCTCCTTGTGACTCAGAGTGAAACGGCAGGCTCACAACCTCTTCCTTAAACGGTGTTCAAAAGCTTGCATCTACGGCACTAAGCCCAATCAGATGAAAAATATGGAGTGATATTTTTATCTGATTGTTCTTACTGCTTGATGCAGAGCAGCTTTTTCACAACCTCCTACACGGTGTTCAAAATATTATTCGCCTTTTGCTTCTTTCACTAATTTCGCGAATGCTTGTTGTTGGAATTCAGCAGTTAAGGCTTTCGTACGTTGTTCTTGTTCTGCTTTGCTCATTTGCGGATTTTCAGTCATTGCTTTTACCATACCGTCTTGCACATAAGCTTTTGCTTCACTTTCCATCGTACTTTGCTGTTTCTTCACTAATTCAGCTAACTTGGATGCTTGGTCCGTACTTAATTCTACCCATGTCTCTGGGATTTTGAATGTATTCACTCGGCTGTCATATTCGTGATTGTTATCAGCAATATTGAACCAGAATTTATACATGTCGTTTTTGTATTCCCAATAAGTAGTTTTCGTCACTTTTTCAGCATCGCCGTCTGTCTTTTCTACTTTATTTGTTTCGTTATCCGTACCAGTTGCTTTTGGTTTCTCTTGTTTTTCATTCGTTCGGTAAAGATACACTTTTTCTTTTCCATTCCCTAAAGCTTTATACAAAAGCATATCTGCTCCTTGGGAATCAGCACTGGAAACAATTTTTTCTGTTTTCGTTTCCGTTACTTTTTCCATTCCAAAGTGATTGGACAAATTAGCGACGATCAAACTTAGTGAAGCGACGAAGATTAGTCCGAAAATCAAAGATAAAAAGGTTTGCCATGTTTTTTTAGCGAACACGTTCGTTAAAGCAAAAGCAAGCAAGCTGACAATCAAAACTCCAATAATCATGCATTATCCCCCGCTTTCGTTAGAACAGGTTCTTTTTTCTTCAATAAAAAGGCAATAATAAAGCCAAGGATCCCAAAGATGATCGCTACGATAAACGCGGCATGGTAACCTGACAGTGTGGCATTGATTGCCTGATCTTTATAAGCTAATGGTGTATTGTCCAATACAGATTTGCTTGGGATATTTGCTTTTGTCACATTCGTCAACACACTGATCAAAATAGCTGTACCGATCGAGCTTGCAATTTGACGGAATGTATTATTTACCGCTGTCCCGTGACTGATCAAGTTATTTGGCAATGCATTCATACCAGAAGTCGTTACCGGCATCATGACCATGGAGATCCCAAACATACGGATCGCATAAAGGATCACGATATATAAAACTGGAGTCGTTTTTGTCAAGAAAGCAAATGGTGCAGTTGCGGCTGTCAAAATGAACATCCCTGTAATGGCTAAACGTTTCGCGCCGTATTTATCGAAAATCGCACCTGTAACGGGCATCATAGCCCCCATGATCAAAGCACCTGGCAACAACATCAAGCCAGAATGGAATGCTGATTCTCCGCGAATGTTTTGGATATACAACGGCACGACCATTTCTGCCCCTACCATCGCCATATTCGTTACACCGGCTAAAACAGCTGCAATCGTAAATGTAGATGATTTGAATACGCGAAGTTCCAAGAATGGATGTTCCAAATGTAATTGACGCCATGAGAACAAGGCGATGAAAATCACACCAACGACTAAGAAACCAATTACTTTCAAGCTTCCCCAGCCATCATCACCTACACTAGAAAATCCGTAAAGCAAACTACCGAATCCAATCGTTGACAAAATAGCTGATAAAATATCAATGCTAGGATTTGACAATGGAATAACACTTTTCATTAGGAAGAATGCTAAAACCAAGACAAGAACAACGATTGGCAGTACCATACCAAACAAGTCACGCCAATGGTAGTTATCAATGATGTAACCAGATAATGTAGGGCCTAAAGCAGGAGCAAGCCCAATAACGATTCCTGACATCCCCATTGCTGATCCTCTTTTTTCTGGTGGGAAAATAGACAACATGATATTTTGCAATAATGGCATCGATACTCCCACACCGCAAGCTTGGATCAAGCGACCGATTAGTAATGTACTAAAATTAGGTGCTGTAAAACAAGTAATCGTTCCGATCAAAAAGATCGTCATGGCAGAAAGATATAAATTTCTTGAACTGAATTTATTGATCAGCCATGCTGTTATTGGGATCATGATCCCGTTGACTAGCAAGAAACCAGTCGTTAACCATTGCACATCAGACGCTGAAATATCGAAAGCTTTCATCAATGTAGGAAAAGCTGTCGTCAATAAGGTCTGATTCAAAACGGTACAAAATGTACCAATTAATAAGACAACAACTAAAAGTGTCCGATTATATGGTTTTCCGTAAATATCTACGGGTTGGTTGTTACTCATATTTCTCCTTCTTTCTGAATTTTTTCTGAAACTACTAGAATACTTTAGTCCTAAATCCGCCATTTGTCAACCTACTTGACACATTAGTTAATACAGATATAATTAAGGAAAGTAAGAGGACAAAAGGAGTGACAAAAATGGTTGGGGCTTCCCTTAAACGTTTGTTGGAAAACGATCAATTGGTTGTTGGCATCAGTGAATTAAGTGATATCGTCGGTGTGTCTCCACGTCAATTAAGGTATTGGGAACAAAAGGGATTCATTCGTTCGATCGAAGCTGATGCGAATTGTCCTAGAAAATATCGTTTGCCTACAGTTATAAAAGTAGAACTGATCAAAAAATACTTAGATGACGGATTTACCTTATCTAAAGCTGCAGAAAAGGCAGAAATCCGACAAAAGAAAATGCATCATGTCCGCAAAGTTTTTTCAAAAGCAATCAAAGATATCGAATTGATCGACGAACGCTATACGATTTTACAAATTGGCAACTTCAAAGAAGAGAATGCGAAGATGTACATCATTCATGACAACGAGACAGACGAATTGTCTTACAAACTCCTTCCTGTCGATGAAAAAGCTGACTACGAGCAGCTGTTAAAAGAACTCTAAGCTCCGCTAATCTCCTAAACATCAGACTTTTTAAAAAGTAGATGATACATATAACACTTAGAAAAAGCCTGTTTGAACATAAGAATATCCGAACGGTGATCTGCATTTCTTTCATATAGAAAGGAAGCATCCATCACTGTTCGGATATTTTTTAGTTTATTTTTTTCGGTTGTTTTCTTCTTCCAATACATCTGTCAGCCAACTTGCATATTCTGTTTCCCGATTGATCGCATGCGCTAAAATCAAGTAATGTCCGTAATTTTCATGTTTTTCTTTTTCTGTAGGAAAGATTGTTTTTTTTCGCTCTAATAGATGAAGGCGTTTTTCTTCATGAAGATCACGCTGCTGCTGGATAATTTCTACTAATGCCGGATCATTCACGTCTTTGACGAAATACAATTTTAAAACGAATTCGTCTCGATTAACCGGCAGTTCATTGGTCGGTGTATGAATCCACTCTGCTAATTGTTCCTTCCCTTCTTCTGTTAATTCATAAACTTTTTTTTCCAATTTTTCGCCTGTGATCTCTACTTGATGTTGAATGATTCCTTGCTCTTCCATTTTTGCCAGCTCAGGATAAATCTGACTATGTTTTGCTTGCCAAAATTCTCCTATTTCATTTTTGAATGATTGATTCAATTCATATCCTGTCATCTGCTTCTTACTTAATAACCCTAATAAAATATAGCGAAGTGTATTTTTTCTTGCCATCAGTTTTTCCTCCTTGACAAATCTTTAAATCCATTCTATCATAAACGAGTAATCAAAAACATGTAGTTTATTACATGTTTTAATTTAGAGGGAGATGCTTAATCATGAAAGAATTTAAAGAATTGGAAGATTTTATTGGAACTCACTTTATTTATACGTATGACAACGGTTGGGAATATGAATGGTATGCAAAAAATGACCATACTGTCGATTACCGTATCCACGGCGGAATGGTCAAAGGTCGTTGGGTAAAAGACCAAGAAGCTGATATCGTTAAATTGACAGATGGCGTATTCAAAATTACTTGGACAGAACCAACAGGGACAGACGTTGCATTAGACTTTATGCCAAATGAAAAGAAACTTCACGGAATGATCTTTTTCCCTAAATGGGTTGAAGAACATCCAGAAATCACTGTTACTTTCCAAAATGAACATATCGCAGAAATGGAAGCAGCTCGTGAAAAATATGAAACTTATCCAAAATTACTTGTTCCTGAATTTGCTACCATCACTTATATGGGTGATGCAGGTATAGACAATGAAGATGTCATTAGTGAAGCGCCATATGATGGCATGCCTGATGATATCCGTAGCGGAAAATACTTCGATGAAAATTATAAACGAGTAAAATAAGGTTGTGAAATCAGCGTTACGCTTTGAGTAATAAGAACGCTAGTCAGAAGATAGCTTTTCATATTTTCTAGGCTAGTGGGCTTATTACCGAGAAGTAGCTGATTGAACACCGTTTATCAAGAGGTTGTGAAATCAGCGTTTTGACCTGAGTATTAGAGAAACAAATGGAAAAATAGTTCCTCATATTTTGCCGTTTGTTGAGCTAATACCGAGGGTCAGCTGATTGAACACCGTTTAGTGGAGAGGTTGTGAAAAAGCTGTTCTGCATCAAGTAATAAGAACAGCCAAGTAAAAACAGTTCCTTATGTTTTTAAATTGGTTGGACTTATTACCGCAGATGCAAGCTTTTGAACACCGTTTATCAAAGGTCGTAACAACTGCATCTTCACACAGTTAAATTAGTGACTTCAAAATGAAATAATGCTCCCAGCAAAAATTAGGCTGGGAGCATTATTTCGTTACTCTGTTCATCAAAAATCATTGGTTTGATTCCATTGCATCACAAGCTCCTCCTCATTTACTGCTTCATCTTTTTGCAGTATTTGAATTGCAAAGCCTTGTGAAAGATAGAAATGAATAGCTGATTGATTTTTTTGATAGACTGTCAAAGTCAGTGTTTTATTGGTTTCTTTTATTTTTTTCATTAGTTGCGTACCGATTTTTTGTTGCCGATATTCCCTCTTTACAAAAATCCCTGCGATGAACTGATCAATCACCCCAGCAAAACCGACGATTTCTTGATCTATTTCTGCTAAGTAAATCACTGCCTCTGGCAAAGCTTTCCTAACAGATTCTATTTGACTCTCCCAATAAGTTGGTGAGATGAATCCATGAGAATCCAAATTAGCATGCAGCCAAATCGATAGAACAGTTTCCAGTTCTTCAGCAGACAATTCTGTTGTTGTACGAATCATTTTTTCTCTCCTTACTTAGTCATTGAGTTTAAACCAAAAACCATTTTTTTGAAGCTCTTTCACCAGTTTTCGCCCCTCAAAAAAGTACATCTTTTCTTGTTTTAATTTTCTGATACCAAAAGAAGCAGCGACTTTAGGATCATCAACTGACACGATTCGATAAGTCCCACCAGGCAATTGATCCAGCTTGACTTTCCCATAATGATCGCTTTGCACTGAAAACGGCACACCGTTTCTAGTAAGTGTTTTTTTCTTATGTTTCAAAATAAATGAGCCACCCTTTACTGGATTTCCTGCTGAATCACTTATAATAAATGAAAAATCAAGCACTTTTTTACTTAACCGATACTGATAAATCAGTCGACCAATAAACAGTAACAGTATAACTACAGCTATTATCGTTCCTGCAAGAATAAGCAACTGTCGCAAAGTTCTTTCCTGATTTCCTTTTTCTTCTTCGTTTTTTACCGATTCACTATAAGGAATCCGATGTCCCGTCACTAGCAAACGATGCGTGTTGATCATATACGGTGTACATGTAAGCAAGGTAACTAAGTCTTTTCCTTCTTCAATCGTTAGAACAGACGTGTCATCTGGCAGTACCACTTGTATATTCCCAACTTGATAAGCCAATTTCTCCCCCAAAACAGTCAAAATAAACGTATCTCCGTGTTCTAAACGATCTAACTCGGTAAATAATCGTCGATTGGGTAACCCGCTGTGAGCAGAAATCACTGAATGCGTCGAATTTCCACCAAGTGGGAAAGAAGTTCCTTGTAAGACACCTGCTCCATTCTCAAGAATCATGCCGTTAAGCCGATCATAAAGTGAAATATTTATTTGGATTTTAGGTATATTGATACTTCCGATCAGCCATTCCTCTAATTGGCCGGATGTCGTGCTTTCATTTCTGTTCTGTTCATCGAAAGGATCAGCCCCAGGATTGAATCCTTGGTCAGTTAATCGTTGGTTTTGCTCCTCCATTTTCTTTCGCTGCGCTTCATTTTCGGCTGCGGTTCGTTTTTGTACTTGTTCCATTCGTTTTTGATCCATAAGACTATTTAAAGAATCCACATAAAATGGATACAAAGCGATTAGTAACCCTACGACGATACATATCAATAAAAATAAACGAAACAAAAGCCGACGAGACTGTTTTTGCTTTCTCTGCTACACATGCGTCCTCCCTTGCAAGTTTTTTTGTTCTTTCTTTTATTATATGGGTTCAGGAAAAAAATAGAAAATGAAAGCCGATGAGGTTGTGACAGAAGTGGTTAGGTTCAAGAAATAAGAAGAAATTTCCGAAGAAGCTACTTCTGGAACACCGTGAATCAGAGGTTGTGAAATCAGCGTTATGCTTTGAGTAATAAGAGCGCTAGTCAGAAAATAGCTTTTCATATTTTCTAGGCTAGTGAGCTTATTACCGAGAAGCAGCTGATTGAACACCGTTTATCGAGAGGTCATGAAAAAGCGATTTTGTTTCGAGTATTAAGAAAATTTTGACTCAAAACAAGGAATGCGACATGGCTTTGCCACATCCTCTCTCCTTAGAAATTTCACTTATGTTTTTCTTGTAAAATTCATAAATATTTTCATGAATTTTCTAATTTCTTGCCTCCCTACCGCATAGGATATATGATGAATTTATCTAAAGTTTGCAAAGGAGTTCGACAATTGAAAAAATATGGCCCGTTTTTAGCAATTTTTTTCATTGCTTTGGCATTTCTCATGCCTCATTTATTCACACATAAACTAATTTTGGGTGCTGATGCCCCCTTCCATTACAATCGGTTCTACGATGCTGCGCAACAAATCAAACATGGGGATTTCCACTATTTTCCTTCCCTTTATGGATTCCAGCAAAGCGGTAGGATCGTTAATGCCGTTTACGGCCCATTTTTTGCTTATTTACAAGGATTGATCGTGTTGCTTGCAGGTAGTTGGTTTCACTATCAGATTCTTTCAAATTTTATTCTTTATCTTATTTCAGGATTTTCTATGCTGATCTTACTAAGATATGTCAATGTTCGGAACTGGGTAAGTGTACCAGTAGCCGTTTTATTCATGAGTACGTATTCTATTCAATATTGGTCTATCAATCAAGGATTCACTAGTTGGGGGACTTGTTTCTATCCTTTATGCATGATCCCTATTGTTGATTTCGTCCTTCATAAAAAGTTTCCTGTAATCAAAGTTGCGATCTCAGTTGGACTTATGACGCAGATTCATCTACTGTCTTCGATCATGTTAGCCTTGATGTATATTCCTTTTTATCTTTATTACTTTTTTAACCAGACTGAAAAAGGAAAAGCACTGCTTCAACTGATCAAGTCGGTCTTGCTTTATTTTGTCCTGACAGCAAATATTTGGGCAGGACTGGCTATTGTTTACAGCGGGAATAAGATTCTTCCTCCCTTTGTTAACAGAGAAATGAGTCAAAAGGCGATCGACCTGGATGGCAGTTATTGGCTTCATTATCCTAAAGCCTTTCCGATATTGATATTGTCAGGTTTTTTGCTTTTTATTTTCTTTCAACAAAAGAATACCTTGTTCCAAAAAATCGTGTTGTATACAAGTCTTGTTTTCTTTTTTCTTTCTACTAGCTTGATTCCATGGACGACATTGATCGAAAAAAATGTGCCTTTTATTAGCTTAATTCAGTTTCCATTTCGATTTTTCGTCCCATTTACGCTATTGCTTCTGCTTTACCTTGCCCTATCACTAAATCAATGGTCTGAGCAAAAGTGGTTCCGTCTTTTAGGTATATTGGGTATTCTTATTTTTTCTGCACAGACGATCCAAAACTTATACCAGCATCTAGAAAAGTGGGAGAATGAAACATTTGTCAGTCGACATACTTATCTATTCGATACACCGGAAGAAGCAAGGAAAACATTCTTCAGCAAAGATATGTCTACCAGCTTATTCGTTTTCCAAAAAACCACCCCTGACTATCTGCCAATCTATAAGGAGACAAAAGACAACAAATACGACCGATATAACGAAGAAATATTAGAAAACGAAACAACTTTCATAAAAACACATCCAGGCGGTCTTTTGACAATCAAGTGGAAAAATACTGGGGACAAAACGGTTCATATCCCTGTTATCGTTTATGATCGGACTGTACTACAGCAAAATGGAAAAACATTGACTGATTATGAATTAACGGATATCGGGACCCCAATCGTGAATCAGCAAAAAGGGATCAACGAGCTCACGCTTTATTATCGAACGCCGATCTATTTCTATTTCATTCTTTCTCTTACTTTGATTGGTTGGTTTACCTTGCTGTGCTTATTTATTTATCATAGATACAAGCATCTACATGCTTAGTCAAAACGGATGATACATCCAATCAAAAAAAACTCTCCGAACGGTAAGATCGATCGGAGAGTTTTATTTTGTTTAGTTTTTTGTGTCATATTTTTGTTCGTTCATCGTCCATCTATTTCGATTTCAGCCCCATAGTGATCACTGATGATTGGACTATCGATCCCGTCAAAAATCCGTTGATATTTTTTTACTCGTACTCCTTCAGGGACAAAAATGAAATCTATACGCAATTTTTCTGTGTTTTGTTTCCAACCATCAATCTTCTTTTCTACAGTAGCAGCTTTGCCTTTTTCATTCGCGATAACATACGAATCTTGAAGAAGAAGACCACTTTCCTTTACTATATGATAACCTTCAGAATCTGCCGGATTATTGAAATCACCTAGGAAAAAAAGTGGTGCGCGGGTTTCAAAAAAGTAGTTTTCCAAGTTTTTCCACTCAAAATAAAAGCCGCTTTTTTTATCTGTCCACCAAGAAAAGTGGCAGCTAGAGACAAAAATATCTTGATCATCTATCTTTGTTTTTCCAATCAAGATCTTGCGCGTTCGATAATCTTCTTTCTTTTGAGATTCGGAGACGGTGAGGACCTGACTTTCCAATGGTCTTTTCGCAAGCAGCGCATTTCCTTCTTCATATTTATCATAACCGATGTGGCTCATTTCCCAACTCCAAAAATACTCTTTTCCTTGTTCTTTTAAAAGCTGGACTAAACAGTAGGCAAAATTATCTTTGCGGATAGGAACTTGATTCTCTACTGGACAGAACTTCATTAGTTTTGCAGGGTCTGCTTCTTCAGATTCCAGTAATTGGTTGATTTCTTGTAAAGCGATCACTTCATAATCTTCTAACAGGATCTTATCTGCTAATTCCTGTAATTTTTTATCTGGTTCTGGCTCAAGCCAGCTATGTGTGTTCAATGTCATGAATTTCATGGTTCTTCTCCTTCTCTTCATTTCGAAACAAAAGGGGTTGTGACAAAATTTTGTCACAACCTCCCCAGTAAACAGTGTTCAATCAGCTGACCTTCGGTATTAGCTCAAAAACGGCAAAATATGAGGAGCTATTTTTCCGTTTTGTCTCTCTAATACTCAGGTCAGGACGCTGATTTCACAACCTCCCTTTATATTTTAATGGAGCCGATCACTTTACCAGCTGCCACTGTCCCTAATTGCTTGATCACTACTTCTTCCACTTTATCATTCGTAAATACGATCATGATCGTTGGATCTTTTTCTTCGTTTTGGATCACTTCAAGATTCATTTCAGCTAATTTCGTTCCTGTTCCTACTTCTTGTCCTTCTTTGACAGCAATCTCAAAAGCTGACTGATTCATTTGGACTGTATCAATCCCCATATGGATCAAAACTTCGACGCCCTCTTTCGTTTCTAGCCCAATTGCATGTTTGCTAGGGAAAATACTTGTCACTTTTCCAGCGATCGGCGCAACAACTTCTCTTGACGTTGGAATAACAGCAAAACCATCACCCATCATTTTTTGTGAGAATACTGGATCTTTTACTTCAGCTAAAGGAATCACTTCCCCAGAAGCTGCGGAAACTAGTTCTTGTTCTATGCCTAAGTATTTCTTGCTATCTGCTTGTCCATTTCCTGTAGAAACCATTTGCGGCTCTGGAATCTCTGCTCCTGATTGCAGCAGATCTTCGATATCTGATTTCAAGACATCTGCTTTTGGTCCATAAACTGCTTGGACTCCATTGTCTTTGACGATCAGTCCCATTGCTCCTGCTCGTTTCCAGGCTTCTTCAGTCCCAACTTTTTCCCGATCGTTTACACTTACACGTAAACGAGTCATACAGGCATCGACATCTTTGATATTTTCTTTTCCGCCCAACAAATGGATGATCTGCACCACTTGCTGGTCTGCAGTTCCTGTTCCACTGTTAGATACAGTGGTTTCTTCACTGTCATTGTCATAATTTCCGTTACGCCCCGGTGTAGCAAAGTTGAATTTTTTGATCAAGAAATTTGCTAAGAAATACGTAACAACACCAAAAACGATCACACATAACACGAAGTTGATAAGATCTGCACCTAGACCCGCTTTGATAGCTAATGGTGTCCGCGTCAGCAATTCGATATTTCCAAATGAATGGACCCGCAATGGTAAAATGTCTGCCATCGCAAATGCCGCTCCCTGAATGACTGAATAAATGGCATATAATGGTACAGCCGCAAACATGAACATGAACTCCAATGGTTCTGTTACACCTGTTAGAAAGACAGCTAACGCTGCTGAAAAATACATTGATTTATATCTTGCTTTCTTATCAGGATCGACATTACGGTACATCGCAAATGCCATCCCCATCAAAATACCCGAAGAACCAATCATTTGTCCTACTTTGAAACGAGCAGGTGTCCAGTTATGCAACACAAATTCATATTGCGACATATCCCCTGCACCTCTAAGATTCACTAAATCAGTGGCCCAAGCTAACCATAACGGATCTTGTCCAAAAACTTGTGTTCCTGCCTGTGCGCCTGATAAAATCTCGTACGATCCGCCAAGCTGTGTATAGTTGATAGGAATTGTCAGCATATGATGCAATCCGAACGGTAATAGCAAACGTTCCAATGTACCAAATAAAAACGGTGCTAGAATCGGTGCGCTTTCCTGTGATTCTGCAATCCATAAACCAAAATTATTGATTCCGGCCTGTACGTTTGGCCACACAACAGCAAGAATCAATGCCACAATCGTTGACCATAAGATAACGACAAACGGAACAAAGCGCTTTCCATTGAAGAAAGACAAAGCATCCGGTAATTTTCTATAATTATAGTACTTATTATAAGCCATTGCCCCGACAAAACCAGCGATGATCCCTACAAATACACCCATATTCAAAGCTGGTGCTTCCAACACACTTGTAAAGAACCCTTTAACCATGATCTTCGTACCGAAAAGAGTGTGAGTAAACGCATCTTCATTCGCAAGCATATCGCTTGTGACCCCAAAGATGGCCCCAGTGATCCGATTGATCAAAATAAATGAGATCCCAGCAGCAAATGCCCCACCTGCCCGTTCTTTTGCCCAACTTCCTCCTATTGCTAAAGCAAATAAAATATGAAGATTCCCAATAATTGCCCAACCAATATTTTCTATTACTCCGCCCGTTGTAACAAGCGGCGTCCACTCAGGATTGATCAAAGGAATTGATTTCCCTATACTGATCATCAATCCAGCTGCCGGCATCACTGCCACCACAACCATTAAAGCCTTTCCAAATTTTTGCCAAAACTCAAAACTAAATATCTTTTTCATTCCGTTTATCTCCTTTACGCAATCGGTTTCGTTAAATGTATTATAGCGTACGTTTTCTTTTTTGTAAATGCTTTATTTTTCATTCTTCTGTCTATACCATTCTTCAAAACCTATAGTACATAAGTTTCCTTCTATAAATAGCTCGAAAAAAATTTATTTTTATGCTTTTTTCTTTGAAATATTTCTTATTGTCTATTGACTTGCGCAATCGGTTGCGTTTATTATGAACGTATAAAACAGCTCATTAGGAGGAGAACAATGAAACAGATCAAACGACTATTTGCTATTGATCCATGGAAAATCAGCACGACCCAATTAGATAAAAAAATCTTCGACTGCAAGAATCTCTGACAAGTATTGGAAACGGTTATATGGGGATGCGTGGGAACTTTGAGGAAACTTACTCAGGAGATCACCATCAAGGTACTTATTTGGCAGGTGTCTGGTATCCTGATAAGACACGTGTCGGCTGGTGGAAAAACGGTTATCCAGAGTACTTTGGAAAAGTGATCAATGCCTTGAACTTTATCGCAATAGATATTTCGATCAACGATCAGCTGATCGACTTGGCTTCTTTGGAACCAGAAGATTTTTATTGGGAACTAGATATGAAAAACGGTGTGCTATCTCGTACATTCACAATCACTACTTCTACTAATAAAGTACGTATTTCATTTGAACGTTTTTTGAGCATTATCAAAAAAGAAGCAGCTTACATCCATTTGACTATAGAAATGCTTGAAGGTAACGGAACAGTCGACCTCGTATCGAAATTGGATGGAAATGTCCAAAACGAAGACAGCAACTATGATGAACATTTTTGGAATGAGATCGATCGTGGAACCATAGAAGAAATCGGCTATTTGACAACTAAAACTATTCCAAATAACTTTGGGATCGAACAATTCACTGTTACTGCAGCAATGCGTCATTTCGTTAACGGAAAAGCAGTCGTTCCTGACTATCACGAAGATACTTTAGCCTTACATGGTTGCCTGTCTGCTGAATTATCTCAAGGCGAGACATGGACAGTAGAGAAAGAAATCATCGTTCTTACTAGTCGAGATATCCCAGAAGCGCAGCAAGCAGAAAAAGCCCTCTCAGAATTAGCAAATCAGACAAACAATTATATCCAAGCAAAAGAAGAACAAACAGCGGCTTGGGCAGAACGATGGAAGCTTGCCGATGTGGTCATCGAAGGAGACGAAGAAGCACAGCAAGGTATTCGCTTCAATTTGTTCCAACTATTCTCTACTTACTACGGCGAAGATGAACGATTGAATATTGGACCCAAAGGATTCACAGGAGAAAAATACGGCGGTGCCACTTACTGGGATACAGAAGCGTATGCAGTCCCTCTTTATCTCGCTTTAGCCAAACCCGAAGTAACTAAGAATCTTCTGAAATACCGGCATAACCAGCTGCCGCAAGCGATCCACAACGCTCAGCAGCAAGGATTAAAAGGCGCGCTTTATCCTATGGTCACCTTCACTGGCGTCGAATGTCATAACGAGTGGGAAATCACTTTCGAGGAGATTCATCGAAATGGTGCAATCGCCTATGCAATCTACAATTACACGAATTACACCGGTGATACAGAATATTTGAAAAATGAAGGTCTAGAAGTTTTAGCAGAAATCGCCCGCTTCTGGGCAGACCGTGTCCATTTTTCAAAACGAGCAAATAAATACATGATCCACGGAGTGACTGGACCAAATGAATATGAAAACAACATCAATAACAATTGGTATACAAATACGATCGCAGCTTGGGTCTTGCGTTACACGCGAGAAAATTATTTAACTTATCAAAAAGAAGCTGCTATCACTATCAGCGAAGAAGAACTAGCCAAATGGAAAGATATCGCAGAGAACATGTACTTCCCAGTGGACGAAGAATTGGGGATCTTTGTCCAGCATGACACATTCTTAGATAAAGATCTCATGCCTGTATCCGATATTCCCACAAGCGATCTTCCTCTGAACCAGCATTGGTCTTGGGACAAAATCCTTAGATCTTGCTTCATCAAGCAGGCAGATGTATTACAGGGGATTTATTTCTTCAACGATACTTTTACAAAAGAAGAAAAACAAAAAAACTTTGATTTCTATGAACCAATGACTGTCCATGAGTCTTCCCTTTCCCCAAGTATCCATTCGATTTTAGCAGCAGAATTAGGAATGGAAAACAAAGCTGTAGAAATGTACCAACGAACAGCTCGCTTGGATTTGGATAATTACAATAACGACACAGAAGACGGCTTGCACATCACTTCCATGACTGGCAGCTGGTTGTCGATCGTCCAAGGATTTGCACAAATGAAAACCGCCCATGATCAATTGAAATTCGCACCATTTCTGCCAAAAACCTGGAATGCTTATTCTTTCCATATCAATTATCGCGGACGTTTATTATTCATCTCAGTTACAGATGAACAAGTTACTTTCGAGTTATTAGAAGGTATGCCTCTGGAACTTTTCGTCTATGAACAGTCTTACACTTTAGAGGATCGCCTAGAAATAACGCTAAGAAAGGAGGAAGCAAATGTTTAAAGGGGTATTGTTCGATTTAGACGGCGTCATTACCGATACTGCCGAATTCCATTATCGTGCTTGGCGAAAGCTTGGTCAGGAAATCGGCATTACGATCGACCGTACATTCAACGAACAGCTAAAAGGCGTTAGCCGAGAAGACTCTCTCTCTTTGCTTTTAGCTTATGGCGGAAAAGAACACTCTTTTTCAAAGGAAGAATTTGCAGAATTAGCAAAAAGAAAAAATGATTATTATTTAGAGATGATCCAGACGATCGAACCAAAAGATGTCTTCCCTGGGGTCGTCCCTTTACTAGATTCTTTAAAAGAAGAAAAAATCATGATCGCTCTTGCTTCTGCAAGTAAAAATGGGCCTTTCCTACTTGAAAAAATGGGTCTCACACCTTACTTTGACGCTATTGCCGACCCGGCAGAAGCAGCAAACGGAAAACCTGCGCCAGATATCTTTCTCCTTGCAGCAAAAGCTGTCGGACTAAAAGCAGAAGAATGTATCGGGATCGAAGACGCGCAAGCTGGTATCCAAGCCATCCTCTCAAGTGGTGCCCAACCAATTGGCGTGGGACGTGCTGAAGACCTTGGAGAGGAGATCCCGCTTGTCCCTGATACGACTTTTCTTACGATCGATTACTTGAAAGAAAAGTGGCATGACCATGGATAATCCAGAAATCTCCGTCGTACCAGTTCCAGAGACTGAAATAAAGAAAATCACGTTGAAGAACGACTATTTAGAAGTCGTTCTTCTCAACTATGGTGCCCGCCTGCATCAAATCTTCGCGCCAGACAAAGAAGGAAAATCAGAAAATATTTTATTGTCTTACGATCGTTTCGAAGATGTTCTAACAGATAAAAGCTTTTTTGGCGCAACTGTCGGACCTGTAGCTGGAAGGATCCGAGATGCTTCTTGGGGTGAGCATAGATTGGAAAAAAACTGCGGATCACACCATATCCACGGTGGCACGAAAGGCTGGTCTTTCCAATATTGGGAAGTAGAAGTTTTCAAAACTCCTTCATCAATAGGCGTGGTCTTTTACTTAAAAGATGAATTTTCTACCTATCCAGGACCAATCACTGCTACGATCACTTACCGTTTGACAAAAAACGAGTTAGAGATGACGACCTCTGCCAGTAGCCTAGTCGAAACCATCTGCAATCCGACCAATCATGCCTACTTCAACCTTTCAGGAAATGGAAAAAGAGACATCTATGACCATCAGTTAACGGTCTTCTTAGATGGTATCCTTGAATTAGATCAAGAAAAACTACCTACTGGAAATTGGACGAAAAAAGAAGACCTGCCCATCGACTTTAGAAAATCTCCAACACTGCAAGAAATCCTTGCTTGTTATCCAGCTGGACTAGATGATGTATTTCTTTTGCATCATCCTAGGCTTTCCAGAAATTCCTTACAATTATTCGAGAAGCATTCTGGTCGTCAAATGACTATAGCAACTTCCAATAAAAGTATGGTATTATTTTCTACGACTGGATTTGAAGCTGATTTCTCTGTCAACGGAAAACAGATGCATTCAAACTACGGATTAGCAATCGAACCGCAAGAAATCCCTGATATCGTTCATTTTCCCAACTTTGGATCGATCAACCTCCATCCTGGTCAAGAACGGATCAGTCAGACGATTTATCGGTTCTCTGCACAATAACAAGAGAAAGGTGTTTTTATCATGGCTATTACCGTAAAAGATGTGGCGAAAAAAGCCGGTGTTGCTACCTCGACCGTCTCTCGTGTTATCAATGATCATCCTAGTATTTCCGAAGCAACAAAGAAGAAAGTCCGAAAAATCATGGATGAACTAGGTTATGTTCCTAACATGACTGCCCGCAATCTAGGAAAACGCATTTCCAGTGCCATCGGCGTGATCTTACCCCCTCTTGATTCAAAAGAGCGGATCGGGAATCCCTTTTATCTTGAGATCATGGAAGCAATCAACGAAGAAGCGCGGAATTATGATATGACGACAGCGATTGCTACTGCTAAAAATTTTGATTTACTGTTAGAGAACGTCCAGCGTATGCATCTACAAAAACAAGTAGATGGTTTTATTCTAGTGTATTCAGATAGTCAAGACCCTGTCATTGATTATTTATACCAAAACCATATCCCTTTCACTTTGATCGGACAGCCTTATCATCACGAAAACGAAATCGTTTATGTAGATAATGACAACCAACTTCTAGGCAAACAAGCAACAGAATTTTTGATTCAGAACGGACATAAGAATATCCTATTCGTGACGAATACGACTCATGAGAGTTTGTATTTCGAACGATATTTCGGTTATCAAAAAGCGATGATGATGGCTGATTTTCCTGCGTTTTCCAGTGTAGTACTGGAACATACAGAAGATTATCTGACCTTTGAGAAAACGTTGAAAGAAAACGAAGCCACAGCATTGGTAGTCATTGACGATATCTTCGCCCTTCGCACGATGCAGTTGGCACAAATGCATGGTTATGTCATTCCAGAGACACTTTCCGTCATTAGCTTCAACAACTCGATCTTCTCAACATTGACACATCCTTACCTTACAAGCATCGATATCGATATCTCCGAATTAGGACGTGTCGCTATGCAAAAACTGCGTGAACTGATCCATGAAGAATTAAGTAGCGGCGTACGCTTGGTCATCCCTCATCGCTTGATCAAAAGAGAGACAGTTGTTCCTTTAGAAAGCACGAAACTTAGTTAAATCACTGAATTTGCTGACCATTTATCCTATGGTCAGTTTTTTACATAAAATATGTTATTTCTATAAGTTTGAAAAGAAAACATTAAATAACATTAATATTAAAATAAATAAATCTATCCCTTCTTTTTCTTTATCAGTTATGCGAACGATTATGCATCCAAAACAAACGATTATTTGACATAACTACTATCTTCCATGAGAATACACGAAGGAAACACCAATAATATAAAAAACATTTTTTTAAATTGATTTTTTCTATTACGCCTTGTATTCTTTTGTTTTTTCAAGAATAATTAAATGTGTAAGCGAATACGAATGAACGGAGGTGCAAAAGACCCCCTTGTCGATCAGCCGCACGTGTTCTTGAAAGGAGAAAACATGAAAAAACTCACTCATTTGTTTTTTGTTGTGTTGACACTTCTGCCATTTGCTGCCACGCCTGTCCAAACGCACGCCCAAGAAACGTATACGATTAAAGCAGAACAACATGCGACGACCGAAGTTGTTCCTGAACTCCCGTCTATCTCTCGTATCCCTGTCACTACCCAAGAACCAGATCCGCACAATGCAGCATTGGTTCCTTTAACCGGTGGCGTCAGTTTCTCCTCTTTTCTCTCTCCTTTTTCTGCTGTTGGTGCTACATTAAGTTCTGCATTGGTTTCCCTCCCTGCTTCTGCTGCAGTAGTTTCTGCTATCCTAGGAGCAGGACTTGGTTATAGTTTTTACCAATTAGGTTCCTCCTTAGGCGTCGCCACTGCAGACTTACTCAAAACGAATGCGAGCTTGTATGAATTATCTTCCAATAATCCTGCCCTGCAACAAGAATTGGCCGCTTTTGCCACTTCGGGAATTGATTCTACTACTAGTACCTATAATTTCTCGCAAGGTCTGCAAAAAAGATACGCGCAAGACGTGACCAGTCATGCATTGATGCGGGAATATTTGACAGGAACAACGGATCATGGTGCTTATCGCTTTTCGATCAATGACCATCCGGCTTTTCGTAAACTGATCTCTTATGGTTCTCTTTCTACTGAAACGGCTCGGACTGGCGTGATCGGACGTGATGCCTCGGTAGCTGATCGAATGTTCATCGAAGATCAATTCTTCTTACTGGAAATGGTTCGTGTCATGGAAACTCGAGTCGGCAGTGATACAACATTACTAACGATCTCCGGTCATAATTATGGCCATCGGGGTAGTCACGGTTCCTTTGTCCATGAAGTCGAATTAAGTGTCCCGATGTCTGTCTTGATGAGCCAGATCGCGACTCAAGAAGACTTTCTGGAATACATCCAGCAAAACACCACTTTTGAATTTGGGGTGATCGAAACACCCTCAAGAGAAGTCGCTGTCCAGACGGCTCAGCAAATGGCGCAAGCCTATCATACACGCACTGCCGATATACAAAAGAACTTAGCGGAAGTCTTGGCACCGACTGAAAACGGATTGAGCTTCGATCCTTCTGGTATAATCGCTACCTTATACGGACAAACGGTTGTCCTTGATGCAACAGGAAAGTTCGTGTACGCTGACACTCGCGTAGCCGTTCCAGAATACCAGTGGGGAGCGATCGATTTTGCTTACAGTGAAGCAGCCATCCCAATAGATGATTCGATCACGATCGATGGGCGAAGAGGTGTATTAGATGAAGAAACTGGAGACATCGTAGAAGATGGTACAGGTAAAACATTAGTCGAAGGCGCAATGGGCGCTGCATGGAATGCGTTGAGTCTTGCCCGCGTCCTTGAAGCAATCAAAAACTTCAAAGGGGATGACGATGATGACGATGAATTCGAATGGTATTCCCCTCTTGATTTGTACTATGACGAATGGTATGCAGACGGTGGGAAAGGGCATACGATGGAACGACATGTGGGACAAACTGCGGATGCCCTACAAGCCCGATTGGAGGACATAACCTATTCCGCTGCCTTCCATACTACGGAACAAGCTTTGATATTTATCAACTGCGCGATCTATACTGCCAATAAAAAATACTTAGAGGGTACGATCAAATTACCTTTAGGTGATTGTTCTTTACAAGATGGTAATCGTGTAATCTATCGATCGTATAAATCGATCGCTCTTGGAAAGACATTAGGATGGGGATTTTACAAAACGCCTTATGAGAAATATGTTCAATATGATTCAATCTATTACGCCAAAGTGGTCATCCAAAGAATGCCCAACATCGTATGGAAAAAACGAAAGTATTATATCCTAACTGCTTATCCTGACTTACGAAGAACCGTAAAAGAGGAGCCGCCAAGGGCGGCTCCTCTTTCTTCAATCCAATACCAATATAGCATCAAAAACAGTGAATCGCTTTCTCTTTTCGTCATACACTGACCACACATAAGCACCATCCCAATAACGACCATTATTATAATAATTCGTAAATTCATTATTCCAAAGGTAAATATGCAGATGATCTTTATCTGGGAAAAGACGATCATTCAACTGGTTAAATTCTTCTTCCGTTCCTGCCGCTCCTTGAGGCGCATCAAGAAAAGAAGTCCGATAAATACTATCTTCTGCCCAGAATGATTCAGGTGTGATCCTTTCCGCTTTCATCATTTCTTTATTCACATAAATAGGATACTCTTTCATCTTGTCAAAAAATCGGATATCCGTATAGTTGATTTTTTCTTCTCTGAATTCGTAAAGTTTTTGTGCATATATTTTTTTAGAAACTATAAGCCCTTCTTTGCTCCGCCATAACCTGGCAGTACGCAATCTATTTGAGTAATTGAGAAATTCTAAAACTGCCTCCTGATGACTATTTAGTCCGTCATACTCTTCTTCCTTGAAAAAAGCATACCGTAACACAGTCCAAGCACGCTCCAAATAAAAATCAATACTTTCTTTTTCTAATAGTTCCATCTTTTCTCTCCTTTTCCAGTTCACTATATGGAATAATTCAATCCAATACCAATATAGCATCAAAAACAGTGAATCGCTTTCTCTTTTCGTCACACACTGACCACACATAAGCACCATCCCAATAACGACCTTCATTATAATAATTCGTAAATTCATTGTTCCAAAGGTAAATATGCAGATGATCTTTATCTGGGAAAAGACGATCATTCAACTGGTTAAATTCTTCCTCCGTTCCCTCTGCTCCTTGAGTTGCTTCAAGAAAAGAAGCCCGATAGATACTATCCTCAGCCCAGAATGATCCAGGCGTGATTCTTTTCGCCTTCATCATTTCTTTATTTACATAAATAGGGTACTCTTTCATCTTGTCAAAAAATCGGATATCCGTATAGTTGATTTTTTCTTCTCTGAATTCGTAAAGTTTTTGTGCATATATTTTTTTAGAAACTATAAGCCCTTCTTTGATTCGCCATGACCACCCAGCACACAATCTGCTTGAGTAATTGAGAAATTCTAAAACTGCCTCCTGATGACTATTTAGTCCGTCATACTCTTCTTCCTTGAAAAAAGCATACCGTAACACAGTCCAAGCACGCTCCAAATAAAAATCAATACTTTCTTTTTCTAATAATTCCATCTTTTCTCTCCTTTTGTTCTTCTAACGGTACTCCTGATACACTAACAAATCTACCCCTTTCATCTGCTACGTCAATACATGTTTCTCTCGAATTTTATCTATCCATTTTTATTTTATCGCAACTATCAAAGCTTCTATTCCTATTATTTCTTTTTGAAGAAAAGATAGTTTTCAATCGTATAAATCGCTAGTTTCGCAAAAAAGGCTGTGACAAAAATAGTCACAACCTTTTGATCTTTTCTTCAATTTTTCACATGTCGGCGATTCAATAAAAAACCGCCTATTATTGTAAAGACAGGAGCAAGGATCGAGAAAAAAGCGAATGGCAAGTAATGCAACGCGCTAACTTTCATCGTCCCCATAATGAATGTGCCGCTAACTCCCCACGGTACAAGAGAATTGACGGTTGCTCCTGAATCTGCTAGCGTCCGTGTCAAATAGTTTTTTGATAAGCCAACCTCATCAAAGGAGCGTTTGAATGTTTCTCCTGGAAGAATGATGGACAAGTACTGCTCTCCAACGATCAGATTGACTCCGATACAACTCAAGGCAGTAAACCCGACTAAACGAGAAGGTCGATCCATCTTTTCTTTTAATTCTTGCACGATGGTCTCAACAATCAAATATTTGATCAATAAACCACCTAATGCCAATGCCAGTAAAATCAAACTGGCTGAGCCCAACATACTCATGATACCGCCTCGAGAAAGCAGTTCATCTAGCTTAGGATCAGGTGTATGCGCGACATAACCATTCATCAAGATGTCTGCTGCTTTTCCAATTGTCAAACTTTTCTCATGGATAAAGGAAAGAACGAGGGCGGCTGTCGATCCTGCTAATAATGTAGGGATAGCTGGAATTTTTTTGATTGCCCCGCCAAATAAAATAACTAACGGAATCAATGTCCAAGGAGAGATCCAAAAGCTTGCTTTTATATTTTGGATCATTTCATTGATACTGGCTAGGTCGGCTGAATGACTGTTCTGTCCTAATATCGTATAAAAAAGCAACGAAAGGACGAATGCCGGAAAATCCGTATAACGCATACCAGCGATATGTTCGAATAGATTGACTCCACCGATACCAGCTGCCAAGTTCGTCGTATCCGATAAAGGCGAGCAGTTATTCCCTAAAAATGCACCAGAAACGACCGCACCTGTAGTCATTGCATCGTTGAATCCAAGCAAATGTCCGATTCCCAAAAAAGCAATCCCAATAGTCGAAATCGTTGTAAATGAACTGCCGACTGTCACTCCGACAATTGCACAAACAAGAAATGCTGTCGGCAAAAAGAAACGTACAGAGACAAGTTTGAAACCATAAACCATGATCGTAGGGATGGTTCCAGATAGAATCCAAGAGGCAACCAAGACGCCAATCAAAAGAAAAATCAGGATTGGGATGATCCCCGGAGTGATTCCTTTGACGATCCCGTCATGGATCTCATCCCATGAGAACTTTTTAAATCTGCCATAAAACAACAAGCACATGAAAGCTGCAAGGATCGGGATATGTGGCGAGAGTTGGAATCCGATGATCAGTACTCCTAGGAGTGCCAACAACACGATCAATACAGCGATACTTTCTTTTAAAGAAATATTTTTATTCATCGTCGATCTCCTATTTCAAATGAAAAGGCCCTGCCATGAAAAAACTATTCACTTGGCAGGACCTCCTACTAAATCAGCGACAGATCGTCGGCTGAAAGACTTATTTTTTTATTTTTCTTCTAAACTTTTTTCTACCTCAATCCCCCAAGAATCTTTCTTGAAGTGATTGATGATCAATGGAATAACGAACATGACCACTGTGATAGCTGCTACTAACAATGCATCACTCAATGTCGCTGTACCTAATGTAGCAAATACGACAACGATGATAGAGAAGATCAGCATGCAGCTGACTACCCAAGCTAAGCCGTTTCCGTTTTTACCAATTCGGTAAGGGCGTTCGAATTCTGGATGTTTCTTACGCATTTTAAGCAATGAAACAGCAATCAAAATGTACACGATACAATAAATAACAGTTGTAGCATTTGTAAGTGTCAAGAATACAGCACTTACGTCATCCATTACACCATAAAGCAAAGCAAATAATGAAATAACGATTGATTGTGTTAGAACGACATTTCTAGATACGCCGTATTTGTTTTCTTTATGGAATCCGAATTTTGGTGGAAGGAATCCTTCACGAGCTACTTGGATGATTGTTTTTGATGGTCCAGTAACCCAAGCTGATAATTGTAAAAGCACACCAATAAATACCATGAAGCTGAAGATATTTCCGATCACTTCTGGTAAGCCTAGGATTTGGCAATCAATCAAGATTGGCTGCGTGATATTTGCTAATTCCATTTTTCCATCTGGTACGACATTGGCAACAAGCATCGCATTGATGACATTCAATAAAACTAATCCGATCAAAGCGATAAATACGCCTTTTGTATAATTTTTTGTTGCGTCTTTCAAACGAGGCATGTAAACAGAACTCATTTCGATCCCAACAAAAATAAATGTGATACCAGCTAAGTATTTCAATGAATCAATATGTTCCAAGTCAGGGAAAGCTTTTGACCATGAAAAGTCACCTAGATAGCCGTTTGAGACTAGTCCGACTTTGAAGGCTGCCAAAACACCTAAAACGAACATGATGACTACTGGGATATATACCCCTAGCCATACACCGATGTTCCCGCCGACTTTTGCCATATCGAATTTCAAGTTCAAGATCGTGATGATCCAGTAAATAACTAAAATACAACCTAAAACGAACCAATGATTATTGCCAAGTTCTACATTACCAAATGTGTTTCCTAACAATGGTCCTAAAGTAGAAGCGACCATTACCATACCTGGGAACATTTGCACCCATAATAGCCATGCAACGACAAATCCCCATTTGCTGCCCAGTGCTGTTTTTACCCATAACTGAGGACCGCCTTCTTGAGGAAGCATCGTTGAAAGTTCACCGGAAACCATTGATATCGGACCGGCAAAAAACAAAACTGCAAAAATTGAATAAAAAATCAATGTCCAACCGACTGCGGCTAACGTAGGAATACTCCGAACCGTTGCACACAGTGCCATTGTCAGACCGATAAAGGTCCCAAGACCCATTTTACTTACTTCAGATTTACTCACCGTTGACACTCTCCTTGATTTTTTGGATAAAATAACGGTGTCTTTGAAGTAGTTTCAGCAATAAACGAAACAATTCAGCGAATATTTGAGGGGATTCTTTGAGTCTATTGCTTGAAGGAGTTCTTCAAAGACAACCTCAAAACAAAGGGATCGAAGAGCTTAGGTCACCCCTTGCTCTTCAGATCCAAACATGCGTCAGAAACAGTTAGCATTCAAGCTGTTTTCTAACATGATTACCTTGCTTATTTTGCTTCGCTTGCCAATAATTGGTCTGCGTAGATTTTTTCCAATTTTTCTTGAAGAGCTGCTTTGATTTTTTCAGCATATTCTTCAAAGTGTTCTTCTTTGTTCATGTATGGTGTCATTACGCTGGCACGCAATACAGTTACTTTTCCGGCACGGTTCCATTCTTCATCTGAGAATCCTAGTTGGTTCACGAATTGCAATGGGCTGTTGCCATAGTCTGGGATAGCAAAGTCAGTATGTGAAGTTAAGAATTCATTACCGTAAATGCTTCCTTTCACGTATGAAGAATAATCATATACGTCATGGTTCAATTTATTCATCGCAACTAAATCGTCGTTGCCTTTTTCTTTGAATACGTAGTCTACCATGTTGAAATCTGGATAAGTTAATGGATGAACTTCGATTTCTTTGTCACCTACTTTGAATGACAAGTCATTCAAGAAGTTGTAGAAACGGTGTGCCCCTTCGATTGATGCACCCATCAATTTACCGTATCCTGTGACATTCAAAGGTAAGACATGGTGTGCTGCCCAAACGCTGGCTGCTGTTGCCCCTGCTTTTGAACCTTCCAAGATATACGCTCCAAGTAATGCTGGGATATCTGCACCTTTTTCAAATACATATGTTGCGAAGTAAGAGATAACGTCTCTCATGCGGATATCTTTGATGACGATACCACCGGCAGAATATGGAACATAGCCCATTTTATGTGGGTCGATCGTTACAGATTCTGCTTCTTCGATTGCTTTATATGCACTGTGTACTTCTTCTAAGATATAATCTTTGTTTTCTGTAAAGACGTTGTATTTGTAATGAACATCTTTTAAATCTTCGAATGGAATGAAGTTGTTGTCTTCGTCTAAGAAAATCGCACGACCGTATCCGCCATAAGCAGCATCTACATGCAAGTAGAAGTAAATACCGTCTTTTTCTAATACGCGACGCAATGCAACGATTTTATCGATACCGTCGATTGCTCCTTCTTCTGTTGATCCTACAACACCGACTACACCTAAGATTGGTGTTTTTTCAGCTGCTAGACCACGAACGATTTTTTCAAGTTCGTTGATGTCCATGCGGTAGTTATGGTCAACTGGCACTGGAATTACTTGGTCTAAACCGATACCGATGATGTCGGCAGCTTTTAGCCATGAATAGTGTTTTGTTTGTGGAACCAACCATTTTCCTAATTTGTCTAAATGTTTTCCGCTACGTGCTGAGTGAGCTTTGATTTCGTCGATTTTTTCTGGAACACTGTCTAACAAGTTCATGATTTCTTCTGTTGACAAGTTCATCAATTCCCAATCGCTTTTTCCAGCAACTAGTTCAGGTGTCACTTCTTTCATAGCAAGTGGCAATGATTTGATGTTGCGGGCATACCAAAGTCCTTCTAAGTTTGCTAAAGAACCATCAGCAACGATGTGTCCCCAGCCATCTTTATAGCTCATTAATTTTGCAAATTCCATGCCTACTTCTTCTTCCATTTGGCTTGTTGCAGGAGAAGATTCGTAAGCAACGTTATTACCATTCCATAGCATAGCAAAATTGTACGCTAGTAAAGATGGCATCAATGTTTCAGAGTTCATATGACCCCAGTAGCGTCCGGCATTATGCCAAGGAACGGAATGGGTACGCATCCGCGCTGAAATTTCTGATAGAACATCTTTTGTTTTATTCACAGTGTGTTCAAAACTAGCACTGCTTTTTTCTTCTGGCGTAATGATAGGCATGTCTTGAGGCATGTAGTTTTGACGCCAGCCTAAATGTTCGTCCACCAATTCATTCAACAAAGCTTTATAGATTTGGCCGTTCTCAGCTTTGTCCCCAATGAATAGGGCATTTAGGTTTAGATCTTTCGACAATGATTCACTCATAGTGAAACCCTCCTAAAAAAAATATTTAAATTTTGTCGAGCCCTACATTACACCTGTTCTCCTATTCTGTAAACTAAGCTTTCGACCGTTTTTTAATCGTATTTTGATATGTATCAATTATTCGAATTGTTCGCACTTTTGAAATAATTAAAAAAAACGAGGGAATTTACAAAAGTAAACTCCCTCGCAAAGATTGTATTAACGACAACCAGCGTTCTATTTTAGGATGGGTTTCAAAATTGGAATGTTGTAATAGTATTCCCCTTTTTCAAGGCAAAAACTTACTAAATTCTAATCAATTACTTTGGCCAAAAAGTAATTTTTCTTACCTTTTCGAATAACCACAAACTTACCATCGAATTCATCGGATGGATTTATGACAAAATTTAAATCGGTAACGCGGTCACCGTTAATACTTATAGCTCCGTTTGAAACATCTTCCCGTGCCTGACGTTTAGATGGTTCAATTTTTGTGGAAACAAGTAGCTCCACGATATTTTCAGGTGTGCTTGAAATTTCAACGTTCGGCATTTTACCGAATCCTTGCGCGATTTCTTCCGCATTTAGTTCTTTAATATTTCCAGAGAACAATGCTTGCGTTATTTTTTGCGCTTCTTTCAAGTCTTCTTCACTATGCACAAATCTTGTAACTTCTTCTGCCAAACGGCGTTGTGCTTCACGTTTCTCAGGTTCTGTCTCTACTTTTTTCGCTAATTCTTCAATTTCTTCTTGAGATAAGAACGTAAAGAATTTCAAGTATTTCACTACATCACGATCATCTTGATTCAACCAGAATTGGTAGAATTCAAATGGTGAAGTTTTCTTAGGATCAAGCCAAATGGCACCGCCTGCGGTTTTTCCGAATTTCGTTCCGTCCGCTTTCAACATCAATGGAATCGTTAAACCGAACGCTTCTGCTTCTGGTCCTTCTAATTTTCGGATCAGGTCTAAACCAGCTGTGATATTTCCCCATTGGTCTGCTCCACCGATTTGTAGTTGTACATCGTATGTTTTATGCAGATGTAAAAAGTCGATGGATTGCAGGATTTGGTAAGTGAATTCTGTGAATGAGATCCCTACTTCCAAACGGCTGGCAACGATATCTTTTGCTAACATCGTGTTGATGTTGAAGTTTTTACCGTAGTCTCTCAAAAATTCAAGTAAAGAGATTTTTGATAACCAGTCGTAGTTGTTCACAAATGTGATATTTGCGTCTTTACCAAACAATTTTCTCATTTGATTGGAAAGTGCATCCACGTTATGTTGTACTTGTTCCATCGTTTGCAACACACGTTCTGTTTTACGGCCGCTTGGGTCGCCGATTGTTCCTGTTCCGCCGCCAATCAGAATATATGGATGATGGCCTGCCAATTGGAATCTTTTCATCATCATAAATGGGATCAAATGTCCGATATGCATCGAATCACCAGTTGGATCAACGCCGCAATAAAGTGAAATGCTCTTTTCTTCAACGAGCTCGCGAAGTCTTTCTTCGTTTGTTTGCTGATTAATGGCGTCGCGCCAAGTTAATTCATCAATAATATTCATTTTACTGACCTCCGTGTAGTTTTTTTATGAAAGCAGGAACCTGCTAGCATGCGTCATTGAGTATTTCTTCGGGATGGAAAATAAAAAAAGTCCCTTGGCATATAGCCAAGGGACGAAATCTCGCGGTACCACCCAATTTGTATGTCTAGATATCCAACATACCTCTCGAACATTTAACGCTGTCGCGTGGCAATCACTGCCAGAGACTCCTGAAATGTAATTCGCTTTAAAGCATGTACTGGTTTGCAGCAACCACCAGCTTTCTGAAACATTGGCTTTAACAACTACTTCGTTTCAATCTTCGTCTTGTTATTATTAATATGTGTCTATCATAGAGCGCAACTTTTTCTTTGTCAACAGAAAAAAGATATTTTTTTTAAATTCCTCATTTTTTCTTTTTTGAATCCGCTCTAATCCCGAACATTTTATTTTCAACTATTGTTAAAAGAAACTATTTTTTCTGTATTTTTTCTGCAATTTATCGAGAAGTCACTTTACTTTTCCTCTTATTCTTTCTTCGTTACAATGAACAACGGGACGAGTAAAAAATGAAAAAGTAAGGGACGAGGTATATGGAAAAAAAGCAAAAAATTATTTTAGGAGCCACTTCTGCTTTAACTGTCGTTATTTTAATTTTAAGTCTTTTTTTTGTCATCCGAGCATACACAAAAAAAGAACCGATTATTCATGAAAAAAAAATAACAGAAAAGACAAAAGAGCCAATGGATGATAAGCAACAGCTAGTGACTCAAGCAAAAAATCTGGCACAAAGCTATGATTATGACCAAGCGATTGCTTTATTGGAGAAAAACAGTAAAAACGGATCTGCGGAAACACAGCAGCTTCTTCAAACACTGAAAAAGGAGAAAGAACAACTAATTGACTGGTCTGATCCTACTCAGATCTCTCACGTCTTTTTTCACAGCTTGATCGTGGACCCACAAAAAGCCTTCCACTCTCAACAGGCTCAAGGATATAAAGACTATATGGTAACTGTTGAAGAATTCAACCGTTCAATCGAACAACTCTATCAAAATGATTTTGTTTTAGTCAATTTGAATGATTTGATCCAAAAAGACGAACAAGGGAATCTTTCCTTTAACGGGCTTGCGCTACCTGAAGGAAAAAAACCATTAATTCTTTCACAAGATGATGTCAGCTATTATGAATATATGGATAATTCCGGTTTTCCTAGCCGATTAGTCGTATCAAATAACAATGAAATCAAAAATGTTTATAAAGAGAATGATAAGGAAGAAATTGGGGACTTTGACATGGTTCCTCTGATCGATGCTTTTGTCAAGAAACATCCTGATTTTTCTTATCGAGGCGCAAAAGGCACCTTGGCCCTGACAGGTTACAACGGTGTTTTAGGTTATCGAACATCCAAGTCTCAATACGGAGATAACGAAAAAACAAAAAAAGAGAGCGAAGAAGCTAAAAAAGTGGCTGATCAGTTGAAGAAAGATGGTTGGAGCTTTGCTTCCCATACCTGGGGACACTTGAATATGACTCAAGCTTCATTAGAGGATGTCAAAAAAGACAATGAATTATGGCAGCAAGAAGTTGCACCTATCCTAGGAAAAACAAATATCCTGATTTATCCATTTGGTGCAGATATTAGCGACTGGCAGCCTTATTCAGCAGAAAATCAAAAATTTGCTTACTTGAAGAGTCAAGGTTTCGATATTTTCTGCAATGTAGATGCTTCTACTCCCGCTTGGGGACAATTAGGTACGGATTTCTATCGAAATGCTCGAATCAATATTGATGGCATTCGGTTCCAATCAGATTTAGACGGACAAAACCCTATTCTTGATCCATTCATCAATGTTCATGAGGTCTACGACAAAGAAGCACGCGAATCCGCTTGATTTTACATCATTTATAAACAAAAAAAGCCGAACTGACATTTTATCGTCAGTTTCGGCTTTTTTTATGCTTTATTTCTTCTTCGGCGCGATACCTTTGATCAGGACTTCTGTCCATTCTGCTGTATATGGAAGCAGTTTTGCGTATATCTCCGGCTTAGAAATTCCTTCTACCATTGCTTGAAAATAGAGGATCAAAAACTCATCCGAATATTTCAAATCCACTTTTCCTTCTTTACGTCCTCGGTGGAAAAGATCAAGCATGATACTGAAACTTTCTTGCGTATACGCATCCATCGCGTCAGAAAATTCTTTTTTTTCTTTTTTTGTATAGTATGTCATCAAATCGATATAAAATTGTTTGTTCACTCGATTGAGATAGCGGATTTTATTTTCACTCATAGCAATCAGCGTTTCTTCAAATGGAAGATTTTCCGCAATCAACGCTTTCGCTTCTTGCCCTAAATCATTCATAAATGTGAAAAATACTTCATAAATCAGCCCTTCCTTGCTGCCAAAATATTTAAAAATCGTCGCTTTACTTACCTGAGCGCTCTCAGCAACCTTATCCATCGTCACTCCAGCGGTTCCTATGTCTGTGTTCATCAAGTCAAAAGCTGCTTGTAAAATCTCTTTCTTTTTCTCTTGTGCTCTCTTTTCAAAACCGTTCATTTATAGAGCCTCCCGTAATTTTAAACTTTTATAATATATATAGTTCAAATTTATTCTGAGGTTTATTATAACTATCTATTGAGAAAGTATCAAGCTAGCAATTCCTTGTTTATGAATTCATTGACAGAAATTTATAAAAAGAATATTATGTACTAAAATATAAAAAAAAGTTTTATAAAAAGGTATAAAACCATTTTATTAAACTGATTAATCTTTTTTAGTATATATTTTAAGAAAAAGGAGTGGGGTTTTTATGGCAGAAATCGTCAAAGTCACACATTTGAAAAAGAGCTTTGGTCGTTTCGAAGCTTTAAAAGATGTCTCTTTCACCGTACATTCAGGTGAAGTCGTTGGATTTATCGGACCAAATGGTTCTGGAAAATCCACGACGATTCGGACACTTTTAGGGATTATAAAAAAAGACGGCGGAACGGCAACGATTTTTGGTCAAGATGTATGGGAAGATAGTTTATCTATCCATGAACGTCTTTCTTATGTTCCAGGTGACATCTCTTTATGGGGAAATTTGACTGGAGGAGCGATCATCGATCTCTTCATGAAGCTTCATGGAAAAGGGAACGCTCAAAAAAAGGACGAACTGATTCAACGTTTCTCTCTTGATCCTAAGAAAAAAGCAAAAAACTATTCAAAAGGAAATCGTCAAAAAGTGGGCTTGATTGCTGCTTTAGCTGTTGATTCGGATCTCTATTTATTTGATGAGCCTACTTCTGGTTTAGATCCCTTGATGGAAACCATTTTTCAAGAAGAAGTTGAAAAACTGAAAGAACAGGGCAAATCCATCCTGCTTTCTTCTCATATTCTCAGTGAAGTCGAACGGCTGGCAGATAAAGTCGTGATCATCCGCGAGGGAACAGTCGTAGAAGAAGGAACACTCGATGAATTGCGTCATTTGACCCGCTCGACCATTACTATAGAAACAGAAGCAGATAACAGCCACTTAGCACAATTGAACGGTGTCCATGATTTTGTGCAAAAAGGCCACCTTGCTCAATTTGCTGCTGACAACGAAGCTTTCGATGAGATTTTAGCTGAAACTTCCAAATTAGGTGTGAAAAAATTTGAATCTATTCCACCGACTCTTGAAGATTTATTCATGAGGCACTATGAAGGATGAGGAGGAAACGAAATGACTGATAAATTTTCACGCTGGTCCACCCTTTTTTCTCAAAACCTTAGCCGTGACTGGAAAAAGATCTTGATATGGCTAGTCGGTGTCACTGCTTTTTCTGGTGGTTTTGTCCCTGCGTTTGAAGAATTGACTTCAGGACAAGGGTTAGCTGGATTATACGAAACAATGCAAAACCCGGCAATGATAGCAATGGTCGGACCAACTCCCGCTTCGAATGCTGCTGAGTATACTTTAGGAGCGATGTATGCAAATGAAATGTTGCTTTTTTGCAGTTTGTTTGCTGCTGTGATCTCTGTTTTGCATGTGGTGAGCCAAACGAGAAAAAAAGAGGAGCTTGGTCTGATTGAACTTATTCGTTCCTTTCGAGTCGGACGTCAAGCAAACTCTTTAGCTGTCATCGCTGAAAGTATTCTGATTAATTTGCTTTTAGCAATATCGATCAGCTGTACGATGATTTTTTTTCAAGCAGATTCGATCACTGCAGAAGGTGCTTGGCTTTTTGGGCTATCTGTAGGTAGTACGGGTATTTTGGGGAGTGCCGTTGCACTGTTTGCTTCACAACTGATGCCAAGTGCAGCCAGTTCGAATGGTCTGTCTCTAGCGTTTTTAGGTGGACTTTACCTTCTAAGAGCAATAACAGATGTAGCTGATTCCTCTCTTTCGATGTGGAATCCTTTAGGCTGGTCTTATTTGTCCTATCCATTTACAACTAATAACTGGATTCCTTTGCTTTATTTGTTTTTGTTCAGTCTCATCTTGATAATCAGTTCATTTGTTTTAGAGGAACATCGAGACTTGAACACCGGCTATATCCCCGAACGTGAAGGAAAACCGTATGCTAAACGTTCTCTTCTATCCTTGCGTGGTTTATTATTCTATCTAAATAAAGGAATGACCATCAGTTGGCTTATCACTTTTGGTTTGATGGGGGCGGCATACGGCTCTATCTACGGGAATATGCAACAGTTTTTAGAAAGTAACGACTTAATGAAACAGATGTTTATCCAATCTGGCGTCTCAATTGAAAAAAACTTTACAAGCACGATCATGGTCGTCTTGATTTGTCTAGCTGCTATTTTACCAATTGCTAGCATCAATCGTTTATTTACAGAAGAAACCCACGGACGTATGAATCAGCTGTTCGCAACAAAAATTTCTAGGAACCAACTTTATTGGACAAATCTGTTACTAGCGATCCTGTTTTCTATATTGTCGATTCTGATTAGTTCTGGTGCGCTAGGACTTTCTGCTTTGGCATCGATGAAGGATGCGAAAGATATGGATCTATTGCTGTTTCTTAAAGCCGGATTCAACTTTCTGCCTGCTGTTTTAGTGTTTATCGGAATGAGTGGCTTTCTATTCGGATGGCTTCCTCGAATGGGTAAATTTGCTTATATCTACTTAGCTTACTCCTTTGCGCTCAATTACTTTGGCGGGATTTTGGATTTACCAGAATGGTTCTCCAAAACAGCGGTCCCTAGCTGGGTACCACGGATGCCAAACGATTCTTTCGATCTTTCCGTATTCCTTACGTTATCCTGTATCAGCCTTGCACTGATCGTCCTTGGTGCTATCGGTTATAGGAGAAGAGATTTAGTGGAAGGATAACAAAAAAAGAGCATGTTCAATTTCATGCTAGCCTCCAAATTGGGATCAAAAATCCAACATTTGGAGGTCATTTTTGTATTTACATGTCTTCTAACTGTTCTTTATCAATGATCCAGACTTCCCGATTCTCTCTTTTTACATAACCATTCTCCTCTAATAATTTAAATTTTCTAGATAAAGTTTCGGGGGTCGTACCGATAAATGCAGCAAGTTCTTTCATTTTCATTGGCAGGAAAAAGTGATCCTTCCCTGTCGCTTTAGCTAAGTCAAGCAGATAGACAGCGACTCGTTCTTCTACTTTTTCCATCATCAAAAAAGTTGTCTGCTGCTGTACTTTTGTTAATTTCTCAGCGTTGATTGCTAAAAGTTTCAGACTAAGGGCGGGATAATGCAGTAAAAGTTCCGAGAAATCTTTTTGTCTCAATACGCAAATTTCCGTTTTTTCTAGTGCTTCGCCAAATAAAGATTCATTTGGAACGCCTAACAACTGGCTCTCTCCCTCATATCCGCCCGGCTCTACTACTCGTAAAAGCTGTTCCTTTCCGCTAGCAGATAATTGATACACTTTCATACTACCGGAAGCCACGATTACTAATTGAGACTCTCTATTCGGCGCAAGAAGCTGTTCTCCTTTTTCCACTTTTCTGTGTGTCACTAACGAGTGGATTTTTTGCTGATCTTCTATCTCGAGATGATTGAATAATGGAACGAGTGAAACACACAATCCTTCATGTCTCATAGCAGATTCCTCCTTTGGATTTCTTCCTTGTTTGTTATTCTACTTGTTCGTTTAACTTGGGTAATTGTTGTATCAAGATTTTTCTTTTTGTGCGATAAGTAAGCAGACACATGCCGTTTATGACCACGATCAGAATACTCATTTCATGGAAAAGCATACCGTTTGCCACCTCGGCCACTAGGATCAGACTCTCGGTAATAATGGCGGTGAGTGTTTTATGCCTTAAAATCATTTTTTGATACTATCTATAAGTAAAATTGAAAATTGCCTCTTATGTCAAATAGGAGCTGTGACAAACGCCTTGTCGCAACTCCTATTTTTTGAATAAATGGTGTTCTCCTGCCAACTTCTCGGATACAAGTCACGATATTCATCAAACATGAGAAGCTGTTTTTTAAATTGTTCCTTGTGACTCAGGGTTAAACGGCAAGTTCACAACCTCCGAGATTCACAGTGTTCAAAAACTTACTAACATTCGGCTTTTTTTACTAAATGCCGCTGTTACTTGTTTGCCGAAACGACCCTTTACTGCTTTTTCCAATCCAGTCGTTGCAGAGGATACCGCTTTTTTTGCCGTACTTGCTTCCACCTCTGCGGCTTGTTTCGCCTTTTTGCATTTCGTGACTTTGTCTTGAGTCATCGCAATCCCTAAAGCTCTTGCTGAGATTTTTTGTATCTCTTTCTGGTAATCTTCCCAAATTTTTTCCTCTAGAATGATCACTTATTATCTCCTTTCTTGTTACTTTTTGTTTAATCGTTGCAGATCAGCACGATAACGGCGTTCGACTTCATCTTGCTGATCATAGATTTTTTTTCGTTTCTGCATCAATTCATGAGAGAACCTCTCTTCTAAACGTCTGAGTTCTTTTTGTGCAAAATACAAAGAATCCTTCGGGCATTCAAAGGAACACACCGAAAAACGTATATTGGAATAAGTCGTTTCTGCCAGCTGCTGCATGTTCTTTTGCATCTGTCTGAGCTGATCTTCCTGATTTTCTAGCTGCAGTCGTTCTTTTCGGTATGTTTCATGAATCTGGTTTTCTTTTTCCATCTCACTACTCCTTGTTTTAAAATAATTGTCGTGCCAAGTCTCGATCACGTTGGACCAGCTCATTGATTTTCGCTTCGATCTCTTTTGCCAAGGTAGAGAATTCTGCTGAAAGCTGCTTGATTTTGAAGATTTTTTCCCTGAATTCCTGCGTAGGTTCATCAACGATCGTCTGCTTTGTACAACCGACTTCTCGCAGAGCATCGAGCATTTCGTTCTGAGACAAAAGCGGTGTCTGTCTGCGGACCATCGCAAGACCATCTGCCCACAGCTGTTCCAAATCACGAATTCCACGCTGGTAAATGACTAGCACTTGTTCCATCGCTTGATCGAAGACGGAAGCCGCATGTTTCACGATCATCAGCGCCTGCTGGTCGTCTAAATAGATCTGTTCATTGGTCGACAGACCGCCGCTGCTAGCTGTGAATCTTTTCCGCCAAGTCACTAGCTTGGAGAAAGCACTGATTTGTAGCTGGAGCCACTTGTTTTCTTCTTTCAGTTGACTGATCCGATCTTTCTCCCATTGATTTTTTTCGCCATATGTCTCCATTTGACGGATCATAGCTTTGTTTTTGATGATTTGCTGGGCGAGTAAGGTCTGTTCGAGGGCGACCCCTCCATGTTGGTCGGAATAGATGATGATATCGCCATATTTATCGATGTAATTCCCGTTTTTGTCGAGATTGAACTGATTTAGATCGTGTCCATAGTTTTTCCAGCCGGCGTTGTCGATTCCGAAACTGTGAAATGGCAGTTGGCCTTTCCCGCCAGTCAGCCAGCCACTAGTCACGATGTCTGAAGTGTCATACAGATTGATGATCTGCCCTTCATAATTCATGAGCTGCTTCTCACTCAAGCCTGGGCCTGCCGCTGCATATGTAAATCCGTGATAGCCTTTTAAAACAGCGACATAGATTGCCTGCGCTCCACCTAAGGAATGACCGGTCGTGGAAATGGTGTAGCCGTCTTTGACAGAATAGGTCTTTTCGATTGCATCGGCATACGCTAAAGCCGACTGGAAGGCGCCGTTGTCGTGTTTGTCCTCAAAGCCGACTTCTCGGATGTTCGTTTTCCAGTCCTGCCAGTTTTTAGTGCCCGCGTAGGCGATAGTCAGGTCTTTTTTGATGACGGATTTGGGGTAGCCGGAAATTTGCTGTAATTGATCTTGCTTCTTACTTTTATATTCATCTTTGATTTCAGCCACGACCATGGCCTGCATTCCGTTTTTCTTTGGTGTTTTTTCTTTTCCGATTGTATGTTTGTCGGTGCTTACCATATCAAGAATTAAATATTCGTTTTTCACGCCAAATCTATCCAGCTTTTTTATATTTCCTACTTCTACTTGATAAACTGTTTCTGAAAAAACTCGATTCTGATCCATCAGTCGATCCCCCCATCATAGAATGTGACGATATTCATGGGTATGCTCCTATTGGTCTCTTGGTCTTTTCTACTGAGATAATGATCTTGCCCCGGTTTTTCTATACCACTATCAATCCTATAGATCCACTGACCTGTTTCTGCAGACTTTACTCCTAATGTCGCAGTGTGGGAGAGCAGGTCATTGATTTCGAAGTGGACCTCTAAAGATTTCATAGGGGTTACAGAGAAACCTGTAAATTCTATTTTCTCAATATCAATATACTCAGTTATAGAATCTAATCTTTCAAAAAATTCCTGTTCAGTCATGTCTCCTTTACCTTGATTAAATTCTTTGAAGATTTCCTTTTCTCGCTTTTCATCTACTGTTGAAATCTCATAATGATTATACAAATAATTTGCCAGATCGGTTTGGATGGTACGCAGTTCTTCATTGTCTTTTTCTCTTCTATCCATCAATATTTTCCCTCCTATACTTAGTGCGATGATGACTATGACTCCTCTGAAAATGATTTTTTTCATACTTGCTCTTCTTACTTCTCTTCACAAAGAAAACGCTTTAAATGGATTTTACCATAGGCTTATCAGTGAAAAAAGAAGCCTTGTTCTTACTTTTCCTTGTTTGATAACGAAATGAATATTTTTTCATTTTTTCTGTTATGTAAATCGAAACACATATACAAAAGAATAAACAGGCGCAAGTAATTGTTGTTTTTTAGAGATTGTTAACTGTTATGTTTTTAGATTTGTTTAAATTTTTATTCTGATTTGACTGATGGAAAAACCAAACAGACACCTGCAAAAAAATGATTTTTCGCAGGTGTCTGTTTATGTTGCATCATGAGAGCAGTGGATTCGATGATATGCCATCTATTTAGTACGCAACGCAAATCAGCTTTTTCATAACTTCTTTTTTATCGCGTGATACAATGGCGCTAGTTCTTTGAGTGCCTCAGCAGTTTTCTCTTCGATGTTTGTGTATTCATTTGGAGAAAAAAACAGTTTGCCAAGTTGGAAGGTTCGATCGCCCATTGTTTCTCGCAGCTCTTCTTGCTTGCTCTTATCTGATAAATAAACGGATAAAGGCAAATGATCTTCCAGCTCATTTTCAGGCTGAGGCCAGATATAATAATCTTCAATCGCTACCTGGGTACTCCATTCCTGCAGTAAAGATAGCAATTGATTGTATCCTTCAACGCTTCCTTCTCTCGTGTCACTTTTATAGTGCTGATACATCAAATAGATTTGGTATTGTTTTTGATTCAACAAAACTGCTAGACAGGCATTCTCGTTTTGCCGATCTTCACTTCGATAAGCACTCCAAAAATGACTGCGTAAATTCCAGCCATTCGTCCAGCTTTCGATTTTAGGTTTGCTCATGCCATATGTATCAGGCAAAAGTGCAGCTGTCTGGAGCTGGATCTCTTTCCATTTTTGCCAGTGTGCTTTGTATTCTTGTTTGATTAGTTCGACTTCATCTGGTGTATGTATTTCTTTGAGTTGTTTGAATGCATAATTGTCTCTGTCAAATAACTGATAGTCTTCTTTCATTAAATCCATTTTGTTCCCTCTTTTCTTTTTATTTTAACTATGTTATTTAAAAGAAACAACTGTAAAAAAGCTGAATCGAAAAAGCAACTGATTGCTTTTCGAGTTCAGCCTCTGTTTCCATTTACAGGAATGGTCATGAAGTTTTGATCACATTGAGTAGTGACGTAAATAAAATGGCACTGGAAGCAGCTCCCGGGTCGATATGTCCGATTGCACGCTCTCCTAGATAGGAAGCTCGTCCTTTTTTAGCTACCAAGTCTTTGGTGTGTTCTTTTGCCTGGTCAATAATTTCTTTTGTTAGATTCCCTGCTTTCAACGCCTCTGTAACTGGTAGCCAAACATCTAACATCGTTTTATCGTCAGCTTCTGCCTTTCCTCGGCTTTGAATACCCGCTGTTCCCTGCTCGATCACTTCTCCTAATTTTTCTTGAGAATCAATAGAATCGACCCCTTTTGTCGCTTTCATCATGTTCATGAATGCAGATCCGTATAACGGACCAGAAGCCCCACCGACTTTCGATATCATCGCCATAGAGAATACTTTGAATGTATCACTAATTGTTCCAGGATGATCGGTTTGAAAAGCTTCTTCATAAGCTGAAGCCCCTCTTCCCATATTATTTCCGTGGTCTCCATCGCCAATCGGGGTATCTAGATCACTGAGATATTGTTTGTTCTGATTGATTGCCTCTGCAAATTGTGAGAGCCATTCTTGGATTTCTTGAACGGTTAGTTTCATATTATCACCCTTTTATCTTGAGATTGTCTTACCATGAAATCGTCTGTACATGGCTTTCTAAAGAATCTTTCCATTGTGTCTCCGTCAAGTCGATCAGCGTAAGAGAAAGGCCTTGCATATCTAGTGAGGTCATAAAATTACCGACTTTTCGGAAAACTACATTGACGCCTCTTTCTTCCAGCAGAGCTAAAACATCATTCATGAATACGAACTGTTCCATCAAAGGCGTCCCGCCCATTCCGTTGACGAATACACCTGCTTCTTTTGGCAAATTCGAGTAATCATCTAAAATCTTAGTAACAAGTTCCTTTGCCAGTACTTTAGAAGGCTGCATCTTTTCTCGACGATAGCCTGGCTCACCGTGGATACCAACACCGTACTCGATTTCATCTTCTCCTAGTTCGAATCCTGGTTTCCCTACTTCTGGTACAGTTGCTGCTCGAAGCGCTACACCGATTGTTTTAGTTGCCTGTACGACCTTTTCTCCCAATTCTTTCAACTCTGCTAGGGAAGCACCGTTTCTTGCTGCATCGCCCACGATTTTGTGTACAAGGACAGTACCTGCGACTCCGCGTTTTCCAGCAGTATACGTACTATTTTCAACGGCGATATCATCATCTACGATTACACTTTCTACTTCAATATCGTCCATAGCAGCTAGTTCCTTTGCCATATCGAAGTTCAATGCATCCCCTGTATAATTCTTAACGATTAGTAAAACTCCTTTGCCACTATCCGCTTCCTTGATAGCCGTTTGAATCTGATCTGGAGTTGGAGAAGTAAATACATCACCGAGCACCGCTGCACTTAACATTCCTTCCCCTACAAACCCGGCATGGGATGGTTCATGTCCGCTTCCTCCACCAGAAACCAAACCAACTTGTTCCGATTTCTGATTCTTGGCTACAACACGGGAAGATTCTACACGATGAACAAGTTCTGGATAGCTTTTTACTAATCCTTCCAGCATTTCTTCGACAATATTGCTTGGATCATTCATGATTTTTTTCAATTTATTCCCATCCTTTCTTTCCGGCATTTTGTGCTTCTGTTAAGATTTGCTGAGTATCATCCGTTATACCGGCAGTGATGGCTGCTGCAAAAGCTCCTTCCACTAAAGGCGCATCCACCAGATGATAACGTTGCTGCTGTTCTTCTTCCAACATGTCTTTTGCCAGTTCCGAATTCAATACCGCGCTGCCGATATCCGCAAAAACAAAATAACTAGCTGCATCACTTGATTCATTGACAGCTTCTACGATTTTCATCGGGTCTGATCCGATCTCGCCATTTATTCCGCCGAGAGAAAAGATCTGCACCTCTTGGGATTTTTGCATCTGCTCAATCATTTCTTTAATACCATCTGTTACTTTTTGACTATGAGAAATAAGCAAAATACTCTTTTTCACAAGAATCTTCCTTTCTTTTACATAGTTGCTAACGATTGGTTTCGCTTTCATTAATGAACAATTCAAGTATATAATAAATTCCTAATTTTGGGAAAATATGTGTTGCGCATCTTGAACTTTGTTATACTTTCGTTAAAGAGAGGAGTGATCGAATGATTACAACAACCACGAATAGTGTGGAAGGAAAAACCGTAGTAGCTTATAAAGGAATCGTTTTTGGTGAAGTTATTACTGGGATCAATGTATTGAAAGATTTTGGGGCTGGTTTGCGAAACGTCTTTGGCGGCCGTTCAAAAAGTTATGAAAATGAACTAATGGGCGCAAGAGAAGAAGCACTTGCGGAAATGGCCGAACGTGCAAAAGCATTAGGAGCTGATGCAATCATTGGCGTAAAAATGGACTACGAAGTATTAGGTAGCGACAATGGTATGCTGATGGTCACATGTAGTGGAACAGCTGTCTCCACAAGATAAGTAGGAATAGCTGTCTTAATAAATAAAAAGAGATGGGACATGTAGTGGGACCCAAGAGTTAGATTTTTCAGTCTAACTTCGAGGTTCACTACCTTCCCATTCTCTCTTTTTTATTTCTTTTTGCGAATGATTCCGTAAGCTGCTGCAACTAGCACACCTGTGCCTACGAAGGAGTAATTGACAGAAGCTGTTTTTTCATTTGTTTTTGGTAAAGTCTGACTTGTTGATTCGGATGGCTCTGTCGTTTGATGAACTGTTTCTGTCGTGGTTCCAGAGGCCACTGATTTTTCTCCTGCCGAATGCAAAATATCTTTTATTCGTTGGAAACTAGCTGCTAAGTCTGCTTTTTTTGCTTCAAAATCATTAGCAACTGTTTGTGCTTCGCTGATCTTTCCATGGATCGCTTGACTGGCCGCTGTGATATCCGCTTGAGTTTGACTTAGCTTTCCAGAAGCTGTTTGAGCAACCTGATCTAATTGTTGATTGAATTCTTTTGCTTGTTGGATCTTCCCGTCAAGATCTGTTTGGACAGCTTCCGCTTTTGCTTTCGCTTCAGCAAGCTTTTTCTCAAGTTGTGCACGGTCATTTCCCGCTTTATTTTTAAGATCAGCTAAATCTTGATCGATTGCTGCTTGGTCTTCTTTCAATTTGTTTTTTGCAGCTTCTAATGCTTCTTCGAGTTCTTTTCTTTTATTTTCCAAGTCTTGCAAATGATCGATTTGGTCAGAAGAGGTAGAACTATTCGTTGATGTATCTTCTGAAGACGAAATCGTTTCTCCTGAGTTATCTGTCGGTACATTGGAAGTCATTTCTGTTTCTGAGGTTCCGTTTTCAGCATCAGAAGAGCTTATAGTTGTTGAAGGCTCTGTTTGAGCAGGTTCAGAAGTTTCTGCAAAAGCTGTTTGTCCGAAGAAGAAAATACCGAAAACAGCAATCGGCCAGATCAACGGCTTCATTCTTTTTTTCATCACTTTCCCATCCTTACTACTTTTTAACTAATTTCTTATTATAAGCAAAAATGTCTGGAAGAACCATAAACACAACAGGCTGTTTGTCTAAAAAACGGTGCATCTTTTATTTTTTTGTACGTTCCGGACTTTTCCATGTCCCGCTTCCATAACCTAAAATCGTTTTGACCGCTGGAATGAAAGTCGTCACGATCGTTATCGCGTTCACTATCCAGAACAAAAGCATATATAGGGGTGCGAAAAGAAGGTATTTCAATTTTCTTCGTCGATCATCTACAATCAGCGAAGCTAACAACTGGAAAAATCCTGCGACCATTTCAAAGCAGATGAACACAAAACTGAATGTAAAAGTGACATAGATCTGTTCATAGTTTCCTTGGTACACATAATGCCCAATCAATCCAATAAAAAGAATCACGGAAATACAAAAGAATATTGACCAGACAATACTCAATGTTTGATCAATGAAGATGATCGTTCTTCCGATATGTTCAAAAGGATGGAGCATCACTTTTTTGAAATTCGTCAGCCAGACTTCTGTTCCACCTTTTGCCCAACGTTTTCTTTGTCGATATAGCATCTTCAACGTCACAGGTACTTCCATGAAAAAGATGATCCCAGGAGCAAAAACAGATACCCAATCATTCAACTGATGATCCCAAGCAATACTGATGTCTTCTGTCGCTCGATCTTGTCTGAATCCGCCCACATCGATCAAGGCTTCTTTTCGATACATCGTATTTGCCCCACTGTACGCATAAAGGCCACCGAAAACAGCTGACTGTGTTCGTTTGATAATACCAACGATACTTGAGAATTCAACCGTTTGCGATTTTGCAATCAACTTTGTACGATTTTGGACATCCATATTTGCAGTGACCGCAGCAATATGTCTTGCACCAGGGCGAATAAAATAATTCACATACCTCTTCAGTGCATCTGGCTCCGGTACCGTATCTGCATCATTGCTTAAAATCAATTTCCCTTTTGCAAAGGCAAGTCCGATATTAAACGCATGGGCTTTTCCTTTATTTTTTTCGATCCGAACCACACGAAGATTAGCGTATTTTTTCATCAGTCTGGCTAATATTTCTGGTGTTTGGTCCGTTGAACCATCATATGTCACTAATACTTCATAGTTGTGATAATTCAATTTCGTCATCAAATACTCGATCGTATCTTCGATCACAATCTCTTCATTATGGGCTGGTACCATGATCGTAATGAACGGTTCGACACCTGATGGAACATCTACCCATTCTTTTTGTTTGTGTTTGTATAAAAAAACATAACACCAGACACCAATAAACCATGCAAATCCGCCTAAAATCGGGTAAGAAACGAGAAAAAAATACATGATAGACAAACAAGTATCTAGGAATTGATTACCTGTATGAGTGATTGAGGTCATTTCAGTTCCACCCCATTTTCTTTATACAAATCTGCAATGAGTGTCGTATCTAGATTTTTCTCTTCGGAGACAGAATAAAAACGGACCGTTTCTCTCTCTTACTTTGTTCCAAAACGTTCCGTATACATTTCTTCAAGTAATTCTTGTCTTTTTTTCAATTCTTCATCTTCATATTCAAAAGACTTATTTACTTTTCTATACAAATTTCGATTGTTCCATCTAGTCAACACAAATGAGATAATCAGGAAGCTGAAAAAGATCAATGCAAAAAAGCCGATGAAGAAATACAGCATTTTCTTTTCCAATAAAAAAGCGTACAAGTAAAAATCTTTGGCTCTTTCTGGTCTCGTCAATGGAAAAAACACCTATATAAAAGGAAGAACAACGATCATCCAACCGAAAAGAGCCACTAGCGTTTGCCAAATTTTCAACCAATAATTACCTTTCGAAAAATACTTATCTTTCACCAAAATCGATGCAACTTCTTCTCTTGTTACTTTTTTCATATCCTCACCTCACATTTTTTGTTACGACGTAGGAGTTTACCATACTTTTCATTTCTTTTCACATAAAGTGTTCCTAAATTTTTCCTAAGAAAAAGAACAAAACATTTCTCATCGGCAAATGAAAAATATTTTGTTCTTTTTATCAGTTGTTCTTTTTATTTTTTTATCTCTTAATTATGTTTCTCTTTCCAATACGACAATGCTTTTCATTCCTCTAGATATCGCCGTGTACATTTGTCTGCGTCTTCTTTGCTCATCTCTATTGTTTTCAAATGGATACAAGATTACATGATCAAATTCTAGTCCTTTTGCTAGACTCAAAGGAATGATCTGGCAGTTTTCTAATCCATATGAACTTTTTTTAATCGATTCTTGTAGCGTTTGGGTTTCCTCTTCTGTTTGGGTGATAATTGCCGCTTTTTCTCCATTTAGAAAAGCCAAAATCTCAGCTAGTATTTCCAACAATTCTTCAGAGGATTGAAAAGAGCGGTATTCGGGTTCTTTTCCTTGCGGTCGGATCGATACGATGTCGATCTTCTCTTGATCCACAGCATAGGTTTTGAAAAGCTCTGTGATTGCTCCGCTAGAACGGTAACTATTTCTAAGATCATATCGATGGATCGGCAGATGGTAGTCATCGAAACAACGCATAATATCAGCAAAAGTAGTGGAAGAATTAAAGATTGCTTGATTCTCGTCACCTACTAAAGTAAAGTGAGTTTTTGGAAATAATTCAATCAATAGACCTAATTGTGCCAGGGTATAATCTTGGACTTCATCAATCAATAAATAGCGAAACGCTGGTACATTTACCTTTTCAACAAGCAAATGATGAATAGCTAATAAAATGACTGCTTCATCAACAGTACGTGTGTGTTGCCAAACATAAGCTGAGCCATATCGTTTTTCATAAATTCTTTCAAACAATCGATGCTCATCCACCCACGCCATTTCTTCGATTTGTCTGGTTATTTTTCGATAGTTTTTTTGTAAAAGTTTCCTTGCATAAGTTGCGATACTTTGTTCCGAATCATCAGAAATCAATTCACCGAATAATTTCAACTGCCTATCTTCTGTCAACGAGAGTACCTGATTCTGCACTGCAGGACTTTTTGCTTGTTTCAAAAGATGGTTCTTCCATTCGCTCATCAGTGCCTTTTTCGTTGCTTGAAGCCTATCGATCAATTTAGGATGAGCAGGAACTTTCTCATATATTTTTTCGATCGTTTTTTTAGAAAGAACTGTTTTTCCATTTTTAGTAAGTCCACGGATAAAATCAGGATGATCTAGAAACAAAGGATCTGATCGTTTTAGATCATCGATATACTCTTTACTACGCAAATGTTCTGCTTGCTCTGATACATTTTCTTTCGTGATACGTTTGAAATAAGCTTCTTCACCTTCTATTTCCTCTGCTGAAAGCTGTGAAACCAGCTGCAAGATGGTTAGATTCAGTGGATTTCTTTCGCCTAATGATGGTAGGACATTCGAGATATAGTCGATGAACCGATGATTAGGCGATAGAATCAGCAAGTCATCAGATGTCATCGTATCTCGATATAAATAGAGCAGATACGCAATACGCTGCATGATAGCAGAGGTTTTACCACTTCCTGCTACGCCATTTACCAAGATATTTTGACTTTTCACATCCCGAATGATTGTGTTTTGTTCCGATTGGATCGTAGCAGTGATAGCCTTCATTTCATTGGTTTCATCTTGACCTAACACTTCTAATAACACATCGTCTTGGATAGCTACAGACGTATCAAAAAACTTGACCAAACGATCTCTTTCCAAAATAAATTGTCGTCTTTCTTTGATAACCGTATCGATTTTATTTTGACGAACCGTATAAGAAGACGGACCAATCACGTTATTGTAAAAAAGTTCGGCAATTGGTGAACGCCAATCATAAACAAGATTTTCATCTACATCATCTGTGAAATTTGCTGTACCGATATAAAAGGATTCTTTTGGCTCATTATCCAGAAAGTCTACAATGACTTTTCCAAAATAGGGACTTTTCAATAAACGTTCGATCTTTGCCAGCTGATTTTCTGCGTTTTTCTGTTTGATATTCATCTGATCGATTTCTCTATTTTTCATTTCAATCATCGAAAAAGTATCCAGGTTATCTAAGTAACTGTCAAAATTCAATCGAAGCTCGCCAGCCATTTCTTTCAGCGACTGGTTTCCTTCTATTTTTGCCGTATCCATCGATTCACGCAGTTCGTTTCTTTTATCGATTAGCTTTTGATACACATTCTTCAGATATGCTTCTTCTAACTGCTTTTGTGTGTTGACCATACACATTCTCCTCTTTTTTTAAAGTGGTGGAACCGATTAGTTTACCTCTTTTAAGAGTCGAATGCAAGCTTTTTAACGAGTATCATTTGTTAGGATATATCAGTTCTTCAGGTCGGACAGTTTGATATAAAGAAAATGCTCCATCAAGGTTTTTTACGTGGTAGCCAGACTGCTTCAAGATTCTTTCTGCTAGATAGCTACGTAAGCCGCTATGACAGCTGACGATATATTCTTGTTGACTGTCTAATTCATTTAATCGGTCCCGAAGTTCATTCAAAGGGATATGTTTGGCTTCCTTGAATTTGCCTTTTTCCAATTCTTCTGCTGTTCGCACATCTAATAAAATTTTTCCTTTGGCTAATTCTGTTGGCAATTCATGCCATTGTACGGTTTCACTAAGCCCTTCTGCAATGTTCATTGCTGCATATCCTAGCATGTTTACTGGATCTTTGGCTGAGCCAAATGGCGGTGCATACGTCAATTCTAACTCCGGCAAATCGAAGATCTTCAAATGCCCTTTGATTGCTGTTGCTAAAATATCGATCCGTTTATCCACACCTTTTGCCCCAACACCTTGTGCACCATAAATCTCGCCAGTCTCTGGATGGAAGATCAACTTCAGTAAAATATCTGTTGCTTCTGGATAATAGCTTGCATGATCTTTTCCTGACACATGAACGACTTCAAAAGACAGCTCGTTTTCTTTGGCTGTTCTTTCACTTAATCCGGTGGATGCGGCGGTCATTCCAAATGTTCGTATAATTGCTGTTCCAATACTGCCTTGATTTCTTCGAGAAATTCCGGAAATCGTGTCTGCAACTTGTCTACCTTGACGATTGGCTGGTGAAGCAAGAGAAATAAGTGCATCTTTTCCAGTGATTAGCTGTTTTACAACGATAGCATCCCCCACCGCATAAATATCAGGAATATTCGTTTGATATCGTTCGTCTACTAGGATACCCCCGCGTATACCTAATTCGATTCCAGCGGTCACTGCTAACTGGTTATCAGGACGAACACCAATGGATAAAATAACTAAATCAGCAGGGATGGTACGCCCGTCATCCAGTCGCAATCGTTTCCCGTGGTCTTCAAATCTAGCGACAGCATGAGAAGTAATCACTTCTACTCCTTGATGAGACAATTCTTTTTCTATAAAAGCTGCCATTTCTTCATCCAGTGTCGGAAGAATATGCGGCGCTTGTTCGATCACCATGACTTCTAAACCTCTTTTTTTTAGGTTTTCTGCCATTTCCAATCCGATGAATCCTGCACCAACGATCACGGCACGGTTTGGCTGTTTTTCTAACGCATGCATCACTTTATCGATGTCTGGTACATTTCTAATAGAAAAAACATTGTCGGCTTCTGTTATCCCTGGAATTGACGGAACAACTGGTTTTGCGCCAGGAGATAAAACCAATACATCGTACTGTTCCAGGTGTTTTTGACCTCCATGTACGACTTCTACTGTTTTGTTTTCAGGAAAGATAGCTGTCACTTCATGGTTTGGACGCACATCTAAACAAAAACGAGCAGCTAATGATTCTGGCGTTTGGACCAGAAGATTTTCCCGGTCACTGATTTCACCCGAAAGATAATAAGGCAAGCCGCAATTTGCAAAAGAAACATACGGTCCTTTTTCAAAAACAATGATTTCTGCATCTTCCATTAAACGGCGAAGCCGTGTAGCAGCAGACATCCCACCCGCTACACCTCCGACAATAACGATTTTCATCTTATTTCCCTCCTACTGTTCGATCAAACCATTGATTCATACCGCCACGTACATTCACCACATCATAACCAGATTTCTTTAATTCTTTTGCTGCTTGTTTACTCCTCATCCCTGATTGACAAATCACATAAACGGTCTTTTCTTTGTCTCCATCATATCTGTTTATGCCTTGTAATGGAATATTTTTAGCTCCTTTTATATGCCCACCCCGGTATTCTACAGGTGTTCTAACATCAAGTAATACTGGCTTTTCTAAAAGCTTTTCCTTTAATTCTGGGACTGTTATCGATTTTATGGGTTGAAATAACAAACTCATTTTCTGCACCTCATTTATATTTTATAAATACCTTATGGGGTATATTAAACAAGAGCTTTCTTATTCTGTCAACCAGAATGACTCTTCATTTTTTTACTGCTTTTTATATTTGCATAAAATACCGATTAGGGGTATTATCGAGTTATAAAAATGGAGGAGAATGTGCTATGGAGATTGAGAATAAAAATATCCTGAACCGTTTGAAACGTACAGAGGGACAAATTCGTGGTATCCAAAAAATGATCGAAGATGAAAAAGAATGTATGGATGTCATCACTCAATTAAGCGCTGTTCGTTCTAGCATTGATCGCGTAATGGGAATGATCGTTGCAGATAATCTGAAAAATTGCTTTGAAAATCCTGATAGTAATCCAGAAGAACAAGCAGCTAAATTAGAGCAAGCAATCAAGATGATTATTAAAAAGTAAAGGAATGATTTCAATGAAAGTCGTTTTCCATATTGATGAATTAGAAAAATGGTCAGAAACAGGGAAAAACGTAAAAAACCTGATAAAAGCTTCTCCTGAAACGACGATCGTCGTTTCCGTCAACGGCATCGCGATTACCGGTTATCTAGACTCTGCCAATGCAGAATTCTTAAATTTGAAAGAAGTCGTTTTTCACGCTTGTGCGAATGCTATGCGTGCTAATCATGTTTCAGAAAGTTCTTTACCTGAACAAGTAATCGTTGTACCAGCAGGTGTACTTGATTTAGTTGAACTGCAATCCCAAGGTTATGCTTATATCAAGCCCTAGTCAGTAGAGGTTGTGATCCTACCATTTAACTCCGAGTTACAAGAAATAATATTAAAAACAACTTTTCATGTTTTTGGTTTGGTTGGCTTATTATCGAGAAGTAGCTATTGGAAGTCTATTTATCAAAAAAAGGAGTGCGACATAGGTCACACCCCTTCTTTATTTTCTTTGAAACATCTTTCGGTACTCGACAGCATACAAGATAAAAGATTGTAAAAGACCGTAAGTGATGACGGCAAAAATGACTCTCACCCACAGCGTTGGTAATTCTGGGAAAAGCAACAAAAGGATCATGCCAACATAGATGACAGCAGTCGCTACTTTGCCATACCACTTCGCACCACTTAATTTGATATTTTTAGATAGCCCGATTAATCCAGCTACAAACATAAAGCCTTCTTTTATCAAGAATAGACCAAACAATAGCCAAAGCCACGGTCGATACCATGCCATAGACAAAATCAGGAAAAGTTGTGTCAATTTATCTGCAAACGGATCAAGTACCTTCCCTAAGTCTGTTACCTGATTATATCTCCGAGCAATGACCCCATCTAAATAATCAGACAATCCTGAGACAACAATTATCGTGCCTGCTACATAAAACGACTGTCTCAGCACAAAATAAAGATAAATCGGCAGCAAGAGAATACGGAATATCGATAAAAGATTCGGAATCGTTTGGATTTCTTTACGCCAGTTTGTGCTTATTTTCATTTGACCGACCCACCTCCTCAGCACTCTTTTTTATTTTAGCTTACATAGAGAATAAAACAAATGATTTTACTGCTGTTATTTTTTTGCAATCACTGATCATATGAGTTGGTCTAAAATAATCACTTGCTTTTTTCATCTTTTGCTCTTCTTTCTTCCTGTCGTTTACGCATTTCTTTTACTAACGCTTTATGGGCTTTTTTTGATCCTCGCTCTAGGTCACGCTGCTGTTTCCGTGTTTTAAAATCGATAAACAGACTGTCTAAATCGTAACCTGTCGGGTACAGATTTTCTGCTGAACGCACCAGACGAACGCGCTGACGAGGCACACGGATCATTTCTTTTTCTAAATATACGGCAATCGTATCTTCACCTATATCCTCATAAACTAATGCTTCTTTTTGGTATTCATTCACAAATATTCGATCGCCTTTTGCAAAGAGCTGGCATTCTTTTTTATTGTCCTTCCTAGTTATAACTGCTGTCTTAGGAGGAAATTCTTTTTTCTGTGTCCGATAGGCTTTTTCCTCCAGGTAACGCTCTGCTTGCTGGATCAATTTCATAGACATAGCCATTTTATGTGCAATCCATAAAGCTTGGCTTTCTCCTGTTTCTCCAACACGCAATTGATATTTAGGACGAAGTGCTTCCCGATCGAAAGCCATAGCAGCCGGCACAAAATCTTCATGATCCCTGGCAAATTTCTTAATTTCTCCATAATGGGTCGTGGCAATGATCAATGCCCCCTGCTCATACATAGATTCCATGATTGCAATCGCTAATGCAGCCCCTTCATTTGGCTCTGTTCCACTGCCAATCTCATCCAGAAGTACCAATGTATTCCTTTTTATCTTTTTCAAAATAGCAGCGATGTTTTGCATATGACCAGAAAATGTGCTCAACGCATTTTCTAAATTTTGGTGGTCACCGACATCGACGAAAACCTCATCAAAGACAGCAAGCTCTGTCCCTTCTTTTGCCGGAACTTGCATGCCGAACATCGCCATCAAAGTCAATAAACCGACCGTCTTCAACACGACTGTTTTACCGCCGGCATTTGCTCCAGTGATAATCAAGCCTCGATAGTCTTTACCGATTTCAATATCCAATGGTACCGCATGATCAGGTAAAAATGGATGTCTGCCTTGTTTGATGACGATATGTTCTGATTTATTGATTTTAGGCGTGATCCCATTGATTTCTCGACTGAATTTTGCCCGAGCAAAAATGATATCTAATACCGTCATCGTTTCGATCAATAAATCGATTGCTTCTTCATTTTCTGCAATAGCACCAGTCAATGCAGCCAGAACTTGATATTCTTCACTGATTTCTTCAGCTTTTAACAATTGATAGTGTTCATTCAGTTTAGAAACCACAGTCGGTTCAATAAAAACCGTCGTTCCTTTGTTCGATTCATCGATGATCGTCCCATCTACTTTATTTTTATAGCTGACTTTGATAGGAATCGTATAATATTCACCTTTTTGAACGATCATTGCTTCTTGGATCATTTCTTTGTTTTTCGGATGACGTAAGAATTTCAGCAATTTTGACTGGATTTCTTTTTCGATTATTTGTAATTGTTTGCGTACTTTACGCAGATTACGTGAAGCATCGTCACTGACTTTATTATTTTTTATTTTTTGGTCAATCAACTCTTCTACATTTATCAAATCAGGAAGATGCTTGCTATAAGCAAACAACAAAGGTGCCTGGTATTGATTCTTATCAAAAAACTTTGTAATCATCCGACTGCTTCTTAGAAAATCCGCATATTCGATCAAATCAGCGGGCGACAGAACCAACCCTTTTTTGACTTGTTCTGTCAGTGTATCGATCCTCGGCAATCCCATAAATGGAACATGCTGACTACTTTCTAAGATCAAGCGTGCTTCTCTTGTTTCTTCTTGACGATCTAAGACGGTTTGTAGGTTTGTCGAGGCCGTCATATTGTTGATTCGTTTTTTGCTATAGTTTCCGATTGCTCTTGCTTGGATTTCCTTTTTGATCCGATCAAATTGTAATTGACTAATCATTTCGTTGTTCATACTCTCTCCTTTTCTTGAAGAGATACCTGTCCCAAAATAAATAAGGGCCTAGAGATAAATAAAAGGATAGAACACAGCTTAAAAAAGTCATGTCCTATCCTCATTAGAATACAAAGATATTGTTTTCCTGACAGGTACCGTTTCATAAGCACACCAAATAAACCTTGTTTATTGGCTATTCGACTTACTGATTAGATACCAGCTACACTCACAAAACATTCCCCATTCTTCTAGGTCTTATTTATTTTCCACTTAACTATAGCAAGACGCCTTTTGATTGTCAAACCTTAGTATGTTTTATAGACTTACACCATTAACGAATAGACACCTACCGCGATAATTGCTCCAATCATTGGGCCTGCAATTGGTACCCATGAATATGCCCAATCTGAAGTTCCTTTATTAGCTATTGGCAATACCGCATGTGCTAATCGAGGACCAAAGTCCCGAGCAGGGTTGATTGCGTATCCTGTTGGTCCTCCTAATGAAAGACCGATAGCTAAGATCAATCCACCTACAGCGAATACGTTCGTTCCAGGTGCAAATTCGTTTTGTCCAAAAGCTAGCAACCCAAGAACTAATACAAATGTACCAATTAATTCTGTGATTACATTTGCTGGATAATTCCGTATAGCAGGACCTGTTGCAAACGTACCTAAAATCGCACTCTCATCTTTCGTTGCATTCCAATGTGGCAAATAAGAAAGCCAAACAAGAATGGCCCCTGCAAAAGCTCCTAAAACTTGCGCAATGATGAAAGGAACGACAAGATTCCAACTAATTGCCCCTGTCATCGCCATAGCTAGAGAGACTGCAGGATTCAAATGAGCTGGGCCCATGAATCCAGAAATATAGACAGCCATTGTTACAGCAAGTCCCCAACCAAATGCGATGACAATCCATCCAGAAGCTTGTGCTTTACTTTTGTTTAGATTCACAGCTGCACACACACCATCTCCAAGCAAGACTAGGATCAATGTCCCAATAAACTCCCCCATGATTTGAGTCATATCACTGTTCATTTATTTCTCCCCCTTTAGTTCTCGCAGATCTGATTCTGCGATCAATGCTTCTAAACGTTTAGTCTGTTGCGCTTTCTCTTCTTCTGTCCACCCAAAATACCCAGCAATTGCATCGATCACAGGTTGCTTGATCTCATCCAGCTGATCTCGTTCAAACAACAGATGATTCGTCCGACGAATGAGATAATCACCTGGAGCCAAAACCATTTCTTCTTCTAAGCCATAACGTAACCGAGCTGACTCAGCGAGACTCAAACCAGGATAAGGTGCCATTTCTTTTGCTAATTCAAAGATACGTCGAGCATTAGTCCCGTAAAAATCAGCGATATAAGTAGCATCTTCTTCCTCTAAACCGGCTGCTACTCCTTCTTTTGCTAATTCCTTCACTGTTTCTTCTAATTTCGTTGGATCGAAATTTCCACCTGAAATCTGATATTTTTTAGAGTCGATTTCTTTCGTCTCTATTCCGTATTCTTCTTTTAACAGCTGACGAATCAATCGTAAAGCTCCTTCTGCCATCTTACGGTAATCGGTGATTTTCCCACCTGATAAAGTCAGCAATCCATCTGGTTCTCTTTCTAAAGAACTACCTCTGGAAATCGTAGAAGGTGCTTTTTCATCACGGCTGTTTTCCAAATGGTTTAACACATCTTCTACTTCAGCACGTGAAACTTTATTTTCCTTATATTCACTCACTGTATCAACTACTTTATTGAAGCTCTTATCTGAAATCGATCCATTATCTCCACCATTATAATCAGAACCAGAATTACCAATCAATAGTGGACGAAGTCCTGCCCAGCTTGCTTCGATATCTGCCAATGTGATATTTGCTTCTGGATAGCGATGGTTGATTACATCCAATAGATAATCCACATCTTCTTGTGTGACTTTCGGATCCGTAAAGTCTCCTTGGTAATCCGTATCTGTTGTGCCAAAGTAAGTCTTGTTTTCTCTTGGGATAGCAAAGACCATCCGCCCATCTTGTTTTCCTGTATCGAAGTATGTGGGTTGTGGTACAGGCAGTTTTTTCGCATCTACGACTAAATGGATCCCTTTGGTTGGACGCATTTTAGGAGAGACTGGACGCGTAAAATTCAAGTTCCGTACTTTATCTACCCAAGGACCACTCGTATTGATCACTAATTTTGCTTTGATCTCGATCACTTCATCTGTCAGCAGATCACGAGCTTTGACGCCAACGATTTGATCGCCCTCATATAAGAAGCCAACCGCTTTCATTTTACTTACTAGATAAGCCCCATCTTCTGCAGCTTTTTTGATATTATCGATCACTAAACGGGCATCATTGTTGCGGAAATCAAGGTAAACACCTGCACCTTTTAGTCCTTCTTTTTTCAAAAATGGTTCTCTTTCCAATACTTCTTCTGGTGTCAGGGTATAGTTCTCATATTTAGTTCCTGTCACATTTGCCAGTTTGTCGTAAAGGTCCATTGCTACTTTGACGGAGAACATATTGAAGGTTGTTGCTCCTTCATCTTCATAGATTGGTAAAAGCATTGGATCTGGTTTTGGGATGTGTGGGGCAATACCTTGTACGACTGCACGTTCACCAACTGTGTCAGCTACTACTTCCACATCAAATGTTTTCAGATAACGAATACCGCCATGCACAAGTTTGGTCGAGCGAGAGGACGTCCCTTCTGCAAAATCTTGCATTTCGATCAATCCTGTTTTGATTCCTGATGCTGCTGCTTGGACTGCCACACCGGCACCAGTGATTCCGCCACCGATGATCAACAGATCCAATTCTTCTTGCTTCATTTTTTGAATGCTATCTTGTCTTGTCTTGTTTGAAAACATATGGATTTCCTCCTTATTCAAATGCTTGGGTAGCTTTTACTGCTTTTTTCCAGCCATTGTAAAGTTTTTCTCGGCGCTCTTCCTCCATTTGAACTTCAAATAACTTACCAGCTTCATAAAATTCGCGGATCTCATCTGTATCTTTCCAATAACCGACAGCTAATCCTGCTAAAAATGCTGCCCCTAGTGCTGTTGTTTCCAAATTTTCTGCTCGTTGGATCGGTACATTCAAGATATCTGTTTGGAATTGCATCAGATATTCATTATTTGCTGCACCGCCATCCACTTTCAATACAGGAATATTGATTCCAGTGTCATCTTGCATCGTATCGATGATATCTCTCACTTGATAGGCAATCGACTGCAAAGTAGCTTTAATGATATCTTCTTTTGTCGTTCCACGTGTCAAACCAAACATAGCCCCTCGCGCTGACTGATCCCAATAAGGAGCCCCCAGTCCAACAAATGCAGGAACAACATAGACCTCATCTTCGTTTGTGGAGCGTTTTGCCGCGTCTTCCGAATCACTAGCTTTTTGCAACATTTGAAGTCCATCTCTCAGCCATTGAATCGAAGAACCAGCCACAAAAATACTTCCTTCTAAAGCATAGTAAACCTTTCCATTTATGCCGTAACCAATTGTCGTCAATAAATTATTTTTGGATAATTGCGGTTTTTCACCGGTATTCATGACAATAAATGAACCTGTACCATAAGTATTCTTGACCATCCCTGGTTCGAATGCCATTTGTCCGAATAATGCAGCTTGCTGGTCTCCTGCCATCCCTGAAATTGGTGCTTCGCTTCCATAAAAATGATAACCTTGCGTATAACCATAAACTTCTGAGTTAGAAGTAACTTTTGGTAACATCACTCGAGGAATATTCAATAAATCCAAAATTTCCTGATCCCAATCTAGCTGATGGATATTGAACAACATCGTCCGACTAGCATTCGAGTAATCAGTAACATGTGCTTGTCCATCGGTCAGTTTCCATACTAACCACGAATCAATCGTTCCAAACATTAACTCGCCTTTTTCAGCGCGTTCTTGCGCACCTTCTACATGATCAAGAATCCAGCGTATCTTCGTTGCTGAGAAATAGGCATCGATCACTAACCCTGTTTTTTCGTGGAAAAATTCTTGATAGCCTTCATTTTTTAAGTTATCTGCAATTCCAGCTGATTGTCTGGATTGCCAAACAACTGCATGATAGATTGGACGTCCTGTATCTTTTTCCCAGATTACTGTTGTTTCACGCTGGTTCGTTATGCCAATCCCAGCAATCTGATTTGGTTTGATCCCTGATTCGATGAAAGCTCCGGCAATAACTGACTGTACAGAATTCCAGATTTCATTTGCATCATGTTCAACCCAGCTTTCTTGCGGGAAATATTGCGTGAACTCTTTTTGAGAACTGCCGATATGTCTTCCTTTCTTGTCAAAGATAATTGCTCGTGAGCTAGTTGTACCTTGGTCAATCGCCATGATATACGTTGGTTCTGTCATTGTGATTCCCTCCATTATCTGCAAACGCTTTCTTTAACTACTTTTATCATACTACTCATTTAAAAAAAGAAACTGTCAAAATTTTATTCGTTTTTTCTTTTTTTGACAGTTTTTCATTATGATGCTAGTTTTTGATTAATTCTTTTCTTTTTTCAACATTTCTATTCTTCTTTTCAATCGGATAATGTCATAAGGCGACGCAAATTCTGATAGATAATATTCATTCTGTTGCTTGTTTCTCTGACAAAACGTTATGACCAAATCATAGTTTTTTCCTTCTTCATAACTTTCAATCTCAATACCGCTGACTCCTCTCAGTTCTCTGATCAGATACTGTTGGAAAGCAATACGATAAATAGGCAAACTTTCTAAATCGATCCCTATCACTACTGGTTTCGCAATATAAAAATCGATCATCAAAAGAACATTGGCATACTGGATCATCAGATAACTAAGTGCACTGTCTTCGGTGCTTTTCCTTGGCAATTGCTGCATCGCTGTTTCCTGTAGTTTCTCCAATAACTGTGTTAAGGAATGCCCAAGCATTTTTTGCTGCTGCTCCAAAAGCCGATCACGCTCGTAGACTTCGATCTTTCCAACAAAGAAAAACCATTCATTGTTGATTTGTGAAATTTGGTAGCCTACTGCTTTTTCCTCTTTGATTTTCAAACGACGAGGACGATAATGCCATAGCATCGTTTCCCGAATATAAGTATCCAAAACAGCTGTGGGTAACTTTTTGCTCCGTGTCAAATCATATTGATAAAATATTTCTTCGTCTACTATCGAAAAAGAAACAAAAAAGCTGTAAAACATCATTGTTTCGTATACATTCAGTTCTGCTGCTGTTCGACTAAGATGCATCACGATGATTGGATCGATTGCTTGATAAAGCCGATCCGACTGATAGAGTAATTTCTTTTCTTCCAAAGTTGCGTACGTACTTTTTTCATTCAATAGTCTTTTTTTCGTGATCCCGAGCCAGCAAGCAATCTGTGCTTCTGCTGATGCCGTAAACGTCGTTTCTAATACGCGACCCAATCCTAGAATGAATGGTCTTTTTTCTGGTGTATTTTGCAAAAAAAACGGTCGTTGGTCTTCCGGGATATATTGGAATAATTCATAATAAAAATATCGGATCTGTAGCTCTTCTCCGTATAATTGACCGTTTTTGATTTGTAATCCAAATTCCTCTAAGAGCTGGTTCAATTCTTTGATTTTTCGAAAAACAGAAGACTCACTGATATTAAACGCTGTCGCTAATCGAACGATGGATACTTGCTGGTGTTCTAATAAATAGACAAGCATTTTAAACTTCAAGCTTTCCTGTAATAAAAACAAAAGAATTTTTTCCAAACTGACATCTTCGTCCAACACAAGCAGCGCCTGATACTCGTTTCGCTGTACTTCTACTTTTTTTCCCATCATCCGGCCAATCAATTCAATATCTTCCAAATATTGATCAAAAGAAGTTTTTGACAGTTGGACATGCTCTCTCAATCCATTGATAGAGGCTGTTCCCCCTTGCAGAACAAGTTTTCGCAAAATCAGGATCTGTAACTGCTCTTTTCTTTCTAATAATGCTTCAATCTTCATAGGCAGTATTCGCCACCTTTGACCACACCATATCAGGCACACGATATTCTGGCTGGAAAAACAGCTCATGTTCTTCTAACTGTTCGAACGTCCAGCCTTCTTCTACTGCGATTGTCAGTTGGTCAAGAAGATGGAACATTTCTTTTCTGCTTTGGAGCTGTGCTCCAAGAATCTTTTTTTCAGAATCAAATAGGAATTTGATTTTGACTTTGCTTTGGTTTATTGCTGCAAGCTTGTATTCCGCGTACCCTGTTTCAATTTTTTGGGGATAAAAAATGCTTTCTTCTTCTGTCATACCTACGCTTCCTAAGAAATAGCCAAACCACTGATTGCCGACTGGTCGGTAGGTTCCCTGATCCTTTGTCGCGGAGCCGCTAATTGTCTTGCTGACATTTCGCGCTGTACGGACAGCGTTGTTTACTAGAGAAACGTACATTTTTTCATTTGTTGGGCGAAAAGTGACTTGGATTGCATCGCCAATTGCATAGACGTCTTTTTGAGACGTTTGCAAATAGTCATCTACCCAGATCGTTCCATCATCATTCAATGTTAATTGTTCTTCCCACATCTGATTGTCGGGGCGAGAATGGTTAGCCAGCAAAACAAGATCATAGTTTTCCCTTCTTCTTTCCGTCTCTACTACAGCGGTTTCATTTTCGGATAAAGATACGACTTGCTCTTCTAAGAAAAGCGATATCCCTTGATTTTTCATTTCCTTTACTAACGGTTCCGTCATTTCAGGGTCTAGATAACGAAAAAGAATCGACTTTCGACTTTCATAAAGATGGATTTGTGTTTTTCCTGATGCTAACCCTTCAGCTATTTCGATCCCTGCTTGACCTGCTCCAATGATGGCAATTTTTTTTGCATCCATGATCTTTTGCTGAAGAGAAGCTATGTTTTGTATCTTTTTAACTGAGTGAATGAATCTTGCTTCTGCAGGAACATTTCGAAAATTTTGATTTGAGCCAGTCGCCAAAATCAAACGGTCAAAATCCAGTTTGTCTCCGCCTGCTAAAATGACTTTCTTTTCTTCCAATCCTATTACCGTCTTTTCTGTGTAAACATGGATACGATAGCGGTCAATCAGCTCTTCTTTGGTGATCCAAGAAAGTTGTTTTTCACTGGTGACCTTTCCTTTTACTATCAGATTGAATCCGCTGGGAATCCACCCTAACTTCGATTGCTTTTCAATCAAATATATTTCACTTGTTGGTATCAATTGGCGAAGATAAATAGCCGCATGAATCCCTGCAAACGACCCGCCGACAATTATAATGTTCATCTGCATTCCTCTTTCTTATTAAGTGTGCGACTGCCAATGGGCTGAAATCACAATGTTCTTAAACCATGTTTACTCATTCCTATGATCCATAGCAGCGTAGCAGAACACACTCTCTCCATCCTACCGTGTGACTAGGTCTGCTTCTCAGTAATAAATTAGTTGACCTAATTGAAGAGTATCATTTCTGAAGAGATGTTTCAAAAAATGTACTCTTAGAAAGGCAAAAAACTCGCCTTTTGCGTACCTCTGTCCAAATAGGAAACAGAAAAGAACGAAAAGACGAGTTTTAGCGTGTGTAATGTAATAGTTAGAATAGACCTATCATTTTTATGTTGACAATTTTTAATGCTTTAATGCTTCAACCACTACTTCGCCCAATTGATGAGCAGATTGAGGGTTTTGCCCTGTAAGAAGACGTCCATCGATTTGAACGACTTCTGAAAAAGCTGGACCTGACTGATAGTCAGCTCCTTTTTCTTTCAAAGCATCTTCTGCTAAGAATGGTACTTCATTCGTTGTACCATTGGCTTCCTCTTCTTCATTACTGAATCCAGTCACTGTGCGTCCAGCTAAAATAGACTTTCCAGATTCATCTGTAACTGGCAACAATCCGACAACACCGTGACAAACAGCTGAGACCAGTCCTTCATTTCGATAGATTTGTGAAGCAACTTTCCCAAGATCTGTTGCTTCTGGAAAATCCCACATTGTTCCGTGGCCACCAGCATAATAAACTGCTGCATAATCTTTTGCATCCACATCATCAGGACGTAAGGTATTTCCCAAGGCCCGATTTCTGAAATCTTCATCTTTATAATAGGCCCAATCGATTTCATCCATATTCAAAACGCTTTGCGGTTCTAAAGGTACATATCCACCTTTAGGACTGACAAAATCTGCATCGATTCCATTTTTTACTAATACATCATAAAAATGAGTTAGTTCACTTAACCACAAACCTGTAGGACGCTCGATCTTTTCGTACTTTTCTACATTTGTTAATACGATCAATACTTTCATTTTTCCATCCTCTTTCTATAAAAATTGAGTTATTGATAACGTGCTTTCAAGAAATTATATAATGGACTTGGCAAATAAAGCTCTTTATATGCTTCTTCAAAAGGTTTCGTTACAAATTCATCCTCACGGTTTTCCAATAACTTCTCTGCCCAGTCAGGATCGACGATCATTTGCTGTCCAATTGCTGCAAGTTCTGCATATTTCAGTACTTGCTCTACATCTTTGCGAGTACGGATGCCTCCGACACCAATTAAAGGGATCTTTCCTTGGATCGTGTCGTGGACAGCTTCAAGAATCGACTGATCGCTGTATTTATCAGAACGGGCTCTTCGATCATACGCATTTAATGAAACATGCAGATAATCTAGTTTTGTCTCACGTAATCGTTCAAGAAGCCAGATCGTGTCTTCAAAACGAATACCTGGTGTTTCATATTCTTCTGGTGAGAAACGATACCCTACGATGAATGGTTTTTTTGCATATTTTTCAACCGTTGAGAAAACCGTTGTTAATAATTCGTCAATAAAACGATAGCGATTTTCTAAGCTACCGCCCCATTGATCCTCTCGTCTATTCGAATGTGGAGAGAAAAATTGTTGAATCAAATACGTATTTGCTCCATGCAACTCGATACCATCAAATCCTGATTCAATCGCTCTGCGTGTGGCTTCGCCAAATGCTTGGATTGTTTCTTTGATTTCATTTTCACTTAATGCTCGCGGTGTTTCTGCATCAGGTCGTTCCGCTGCAACTGCACTTGCAGATACAGGCTGTTCTCCGGATAGAGTAGCTCGACTAGTCATTCGTCCACCGTGGAAAATCTGAACAATCGCTTTTGCACCGTCTCCTTGGATTGCTTTAGCTAGTTCACTTAACCGAGGAATCATTTCATCATGAGCGATGCTCAGTTCACCTGGCCAACCTTTCCCGATATCTTGGACATTTGCAGCACCAGTAATAACAGCACCAAGTCCTTTAGAACGTTGTTTATAATAAGTAATCTCATCTTCGGTGATCACACCATTGAAGAAGCTGAGTTGTGTCGTCATAGGCGACAGCATCAATCGATTCTTCAATTGAACTCCTGAAGGTAAAGTAATTGATTGATCAAATTGTGACATTGTTATTCCTCCCATGAATTGCTCTAATTAACCTATCGAGAATCATCTATCATTAAACCACTCGATTAGTTGTACATGCAACTATTTTGCTTAAAAAAATTTTTATTTTTTTTGTAACTTATCTGTTGCTTCATTCATTATCTCGGCTAATTCTTTACTTGCTTCATTTCCCAAGACTGCTTTGTACGACTGATGGAGTTCTTCCCAGCTACCATCGACTTCCTTAGTAAATTGGCGTCCTTGTTCTGTAAGATAAACCAATGACAAGCGTCCTTCGCTAACTGTTTTGACGTATCCTTTATATTCTAATTTTTCAACAAAACGAGCGATTGTTGAAGGCGCAGAATAGAGCATTTGCGCAATATCTTTTTGCGGTATACCATCTTTTTCTTTTAATATCAATAAAATAAATCCATATGTTGGTGCCAGGCCTGTTTTTCTAAATGCTTCATCAGCTAATTTATTCAACATGCGATCAAGCTTTTTCACACTAAAGAAAAGACATTCATCCAACGCTTTTTCAATTGGCTTTTCCATTTCATCCCCTCCATTGGCGTACATATCATAGTATGATTTTTATTTTTTGTCAAAAAACACGGAGTAATGACCGCCTCCTCTGTTTAGTTTTGAGAAAAAGAAGTTGTGACAAAAAATATGTCACAACCTCTCGGTAATACGTTTCAATCAAATAAGCTTTTCTTTATTTTACTTCCACCACAAATGCTTCATATGGTCGTAACTCAACTTTGCCGTCTGGTAACTGTTTCAGAGGATAATTTGATACAATAACCCTTAAAGCTTCACGTGGAACAGTGAACACCTGTTTTTCACTGGATATATTGCAAACAACGAGCCATCGATGGTCTTCATATGTGCGAGAATAGGCAAAGATATGCTCTGGCGTCTCTTCTACTAATTCATAGTCACCCCAGACGATGATGTCGTGTTTTCTACGCAAATCGATCAATTTTTTGTACATATAAAAAACAGATTTTTGATCTGCTAACGCTTCTTCTGCATTGATTTCTTTATAATTTGGGTTGACTCGAAGCCATGGAATTCCCATAGTAAACCCAGCATGTTCACTGGCGTTCCATTGCATAGGCGTCCTAGCATTGTCTCTTCCTTTCGCATTGATTGATTCCAAGATTTCCTCTTTTGTAAATCCAGAAGAAATCCTTTCGTTATACATATTGATTGTCTCAATATCTTTTGCTTCCGCGATATCATCAATTGGGCAATTCGTCATGCCTAATTCTTCTCCTTGATAGATATAAGGAGTGCCTTTCATCATATGAAGCAAGATAGCAAACATCTTGGCACTTTCTTTTCGATACATATCGTCATTTCCCCAACGAGAAACAATTCGCGGGAGATCATGATTATTCCAAAATAAACTATTCCATCCTTCATCCCCCAAAGAAGTTTGCCATTTCGATAATACTTTTTTCAGTTCAGAGATACTTAAAGGTTTCAAATCCCATTTGTCTTTGCCTTCTTGCTGATCTAATCCTATGTGTTCGAATTGGAAGATCATGGATAATTCCTTTCTTTTAGGATTGGAATAAAGTTTAGCAATCTCGGTAGTTGCTCCCCATGTTTCGCCAACGGTCATCAGATTTTTGTCGCCAAAAGTTGCTTGATTCATTTCCTGAAGATACTCATGCAGTTTAGGTCCATTACTTGTGATTTCTTTATCCGGTTCTTTGCCAATCATATCGATCACGTCCATACGAAAGCCACCAATACCTTTATCGATCCAGAAATTCATCATTTGATAAATCTCTTGGCGAACCTGTTTATTTTTCCAATTCAAATCAGGTTGACGCTTGCTATACAAGTGCAGAAAATATTGCCCCGTTTTTTCATCCAACTGCCAAGCAGAACCACTGAATATTGAGCGCAATCTATTAGGCTCTTTTCCATTGACCGGATCACGCCAAATATAATAGTCCCGATAAGGATTTTCTTTATTTTTACGGGCCTCAATGAACCACGGATGTTCATCAGAAGTATGATTCACCACCAGATCCATGATGATACGGATATTTCTTTTCTTTGCTTCTTCAATCAGTTCTTCCATTTCTTCCATCGTACCGAATTCTGCCATGATTGCTTGATAATTACTGATATCATACCCATTGTCATCATTCGGAGACTCGTATACTGGAGAAAGCCAAATTGCATCAATACCTAAATACGCCAGATAATCCAACCTGGAAATAATCCCCCGCAAATCTCCAATACCATCTTGATTTGAATCTTGAAAACTTCTTGGATAGATTTGATAAACAACTGAATGGTGCCACCATTTTCGTTCCATGATTTCCCTCCTATAAATGGATGTTTCTATTTTTCGCTTAATCATCTAGTTTAGTTTCTTCCACCAAAAATTGTAACGCTTTCAAACAGTCATTGCACCTTGTTATCGGTAACAGAATAAAACAAAAAAACAGCTGAGGAAATTTCCTCAACTGTTTTTTGAAAGGATTGATTGATGTAGGGAAGAACGCTGATTTCACAACCTCTTTATTTCACAACCTCTTTATTTCACAACCTCTTTATTTCACATTCAATATCCACATGAATCCCACGAATACAAAGAACAGACCATACATGATTGGAGATACTTCTTTTCCTCTTTTAGCCGCTAACATCGTAATTGGATAGAAAATAAAACCTAATGCAATCCCATCTGAAATACTATAAGTTAAAGGCATGCCGATCAAGATCAAGAAGGAAGGGATCGCAATCTCTAATTTTCCCCATTCGATTTGACGTAATGATTGAGCCATCAAAACACCTACCATGATCAATGCTGGTGCAGTTACTTGTGAAGTAACAACTGATAGTAATGGAGAAAAGAACAAACCTAACAAGAAAAAGATTCCTGTAGTAATTGCTGTGATTCCTGAGCGTCCTCCAACAGCGATTCCAGCTGACGATTCTACGAATGCACCAACAGGAGAAGTACCTAATAAGGAGCCCGCAAGCATAGCTGTTGAATCAGAAGCTAAAGCTTTCCCTACACGAGGCATCTTGTTGTCTTTCATAAAACCTGCTTGATTTGCTAATCCAACTAAAGTTCCTGCTGTATCAAAGAAAGTCACAAGCAAGAATGTTAGTACTACGACCCACATTTGAAGAGAATTGATGTCCCCTACATGTTTTAACGCAACTAAAAATGTTGGTTTCAAACTTGGTGCTGCGGCAACAATTTCAGAAGGCATTGGAATCAAACCTGTGACCAGACCTAAAATCGTTGTAGCTGCCATCCCGATGAAAATGCCACCTGGTACACGTCGAACAAGCAAGATAGCCGTGACGACTAATCCAAAAATCGTCAACCAAGTAGAACCAACGTTGAGTGATCCTAATCCTACTAATGTAGATTCATTCGAAACGATGATGCCACCTTCGCTCAGACCAAGGAAAGCAATAAATAGACCGATACCACCAGAAATCGCATATTTCAAATCTGCTGGGATCGCATCAATGATCATTTCCCGCAGTTTGAAGATTGTAATCAAAATAAAGATCAAAGAAGCAACGAATACGCCGGACAATGCTGTTTCCCATGGGATCCCCATCCCTAAACAAACAGAATAAGCAAAGAAAGCATTGATCCCAAGAGCAGGTGCCGTTCCAATTGGATAACGGGCTAATACCCCCATCAAAATACAGCCAATCGCACTGGCTAATGCAGTCGCAGTGAACACCGCTCCTTCATCCATTCCAGAAGCGCCTAATACAGTTGGATTTACAAATAAGATATAGGCCATTGAAATAAATGTCGTAAATCCTGCCAGTACCTCACGTTTTACCGTGGTGTTCAATTTTTCTATTTCGAAGTAGGAAAGTATTTTTTCCTTCATCTTCCATCCCCCTAAATCCGAACATTATAAATAAAGTCCGTTAAAATTTCGATTTATTAATAAAACAACGTGTTTTATCATATACTAAAACAAAACATAAGTAAACAAAAAATTCGGATTTCAAGCAAAATCCGAACGTTCCATCTGATTAAATCCCTTTATCTCAAAGTTCATGAACATTCACTTTGGATTACAAGAATTTCTTTATTGTGTTAATAAAGTTTCTTCATTCTAGTCTCAAAAATCAATAGTGTGATTTGATTTTACCATTTCGTTTCTGCTCTTCTTTGATGAATTCTTTTGTATCAACAGGATTTAGGTTATTTAGTCCGCCAAAACCTGTATCGACCATTTTTCCCCAACCTTTTGTCTTCTTTTTACCTGATTTGAGATTCCTTGCTCGAAGCTTCTCACTATGTTTTGCTCGCCGATACTTCAAATAACCTTCTAGCCTTCCCATTAGATCCACTGTTTTTCCTCCTTTTTATTCAAACAGACGACTCAGCTTTTCCTATAACAAAATAATTGCCTTCAGGGTCCGAAAAATTGAAAGTCAAGACGCCATTGTTGTCTGTGATTTCTCCAGGTTCGTCCATGTTCTCGTAGATAGTTTCAAATTCATCCGTAAAAAAGACTAAAGAAGGTGGCGGTCCCAATACTTCTGGTGAAAACTTCTGCACAAATACTTTTGGAAATATACCTAATTCTAATTCTTTTGAGATACTCAGTACAATACTCTTAAATTCTTCTGGCAATTCGATCGTTTCTGAAATTTCTGCACCAATTTTTTCTACAAAGAATCGGCAAATCATCTCTACGTCATTGACGTAAAGCATCACACGTGTTTTTTGTATCATCGTTTGACCCTTCTTTCTAGTTGATTTTCTTACCTGTCTATAAACTGATTCCATTATATCACGAAAGCGCGAACACCTTGTGTTTAATCCTATTCAAGAAAAATAAAGCAATAGTTTCTGTACTCCATTAATTTTTTTACAAAAAAAGAACTGCAATAAATGCCGCTCTTCTTTTTTCGATTTTTTTATAATTCTGCTTCTGATTCAGCTTTGGTTAGTGTGTGTCTGACACTAGACACGCCAAATGTTTGATCGATTTTTTCCTTCAACGCTTCGATTGCCTGTGCGCCGCGTGCCGCTTGTTCAGCATTGATGGATTCAATGACCAGCACCGCTGCTTGCGTTTCTTCCGTCAGCATCGTTCTTTGGGCTTCACGCCAGTTGAGACAGCGACAGATTGCTCCTTGTTCATCATAGTAGATGATTTCTTCCGGAAGTGCCGGAGCATCGGAATCTGCACCTAAAGGCAGGAATGATTCGCCACCTTGGGCTTTTCCTAGATGCAGATTTCCTGAAATCTTTTCGATATCTTCTCCGCCGCAAGGTACGCCAAAAGACAAGGAAATACTATTATAAATATCTACAAGCGGATTGATTGGGAAAAATTCCCGTTCTTGATTTGCACGTTTCAGTAAAGCTTCAATAGAAGAACGTGCACCTTTTTTAGTCTTGAATGTGGTAAAAGCCTGACGCCACTGAGCAATGACTTCGTTTTGGCTGAATGTTTCTTCTGTAAGGTAATTTCTTGCTTCTTTTGCCGCGCTATTCAATAATTGATGATACGTTTCTTCAGTTTCTTCTGTTACGTGATTATCGATACCACTCGCGGATAAGATTTCGATGGTTGCTTCAGGAAATACTTCCCAAAAATTGGCATCCACTATTACTTTTTTCATATGTTTACACCTCTTGATTAGAATAATTCCTTGATGAATAGATCGTCTGTTTGGGGATCATCTCCCATATAAAAAATATGTTCACTGTACTTGGTAAATCCTCTTTTGCGATAGAAAGCGAGCGCAACATCGTTGTGTTCCCACACACCGAGCCAAATGGCTGTTTTTTGCTTTTCTTTTGCTTTTTTGATAGCTGTATCTAGTAAAAATGTACCAATACCTTGATGTTTAAATTTTTTTCGTACATAGATTCGCTCGATTTCTAAAAAATGATCATCCATTTCCTCAGATTGACTCGTTCCTATATTTAGTTTCAGGTAACCCGCAGGCTCTTGGTCGATACTTACTAGTAAAAAATCAGTTTCTTTCTCTTTTAGCTCTTCTGTAAGTTTTTCTGGCGCATAAGCTTGTCTCAAGTAAGCAGCTAGATGCTCCGGCGAATTATCTTTTCCAAATGTATCTGTAAATGTTTCGATACTGATTTGTTGTAGTAAGTCTACATCTGAAGGCGTCATTTTTCGAATTTCGTATTTATTCACGGCTTCTTCCTTTCAATAGATCCTTTTATTACCTTTTTTGACAAAATTCCAATCTTCGCTAATATTCTTGCATACTTTCTTTAAAAGATATTCCAATTGTTTCGCTTCCTCGTCAGACAGACCATTTAATGCGACTGCATTAGAGTAGTTGTTTTCTCGGATGATGAAAGGATAGATTTCTGCTCCTTTTTTAGTCGGATAGAGTTTCTTGATTTTTTTATTTTCTTTATCTTCCAAACGTTCGATCATCCCATTGGATTCTAATTTCTTGATTGCTCGTGCAGTCGTTGTACGATCTACTTTGATCATTTCTGCTAGTTTTTCTTGGATGATTCCTGGATTTTCGCAAATACGTACTAAATAAAGATACTGCCCTCTTGTTAAATCAACTTCTTTGAATTCGATATTGCTGATAGAATCCAGCGCTCGGGCAATCATTCCGATGTCTCGAAGAATTTCAGCCATTTCACCCCACCTTTATTTTGTTTGTAAGACTAGTTTACCTCTTTTTGTTGCAAATGCAACTATTTTTTAATAAAAGAACGAGTTCTTTTTAGAGAACTCGCAGAGTAAATAGCTTTCTTCTTTTACGAAAAAACTCAATCGCAATAAAGCTGGTTTTTGTTTTCTAAAATGAGCAACTGCTTCTTTGTTGTTCGTTTTTCTGATAGCTTTGGCAACTCTTCTATGCTAAAAAACCCCATGTCGGAAGTTTCGTTGTTCTCAATAAATTTTGCATCTTCATCGTGGATCGTACAAGCAAAAACAAGCTTATAATACTGAAAAAGCTGCGGAATATCTTTTTGTTTATTCGTATCAAAAACCGCTCGCAGCTGTGTAGATTCTACTGTTAAACCCGTTTCTTCATAGACTTCTTTCCGCACGTTTTCTTCAGGAGATAAACCTATTTCGGCAAATCCGCCTGGCAGTGACCATTCTTTCGTCCGTTTATCTTCGATTAGTAGGATCTTGCCGTCTTTTTTGATATAGGCACGAACATCAACTTTTGGTGTGGGATGACCTTCTTCAATAACTGTAAGTGCTTTTATTTCTTCGAAAGTTTCTTTTCCTATTTCACTGATCAATTCCAATGAGATCGTCCGAATCTCCTCAAATCGTTCTTTATCGAATACATCTTTTCCATAATACAGACCAGCTTGAGAAAGTGCGAGTAGTCTTTTGTATTGAGCCAACTTGTTATTCATTCTCTTCCCTTCTTTTCATCGAATGTATGACTATGTAATCAAGTATAGAAGACTGACCTAATTACGGCAAATAAACACAAGGAAATCGGCAATAAATAAAAGAATATTAAAAAAACATTTTAGAACAAAAAGACATTTGGCTCCTCTGGGAACCAAATGTCTTTATTCTTATCTGTTACTATCAAACCATTTCTTCGTTATTTATTGTCATTGATTTCTTCTTCTAATTTATCTAATAGCGAGGTGTAATCCACTTGAGCATAGTCTGTTACATCAAATTCATATAGTGTTCCTAACTGGAATTCATCATATTTTCGGTCAGTGATGATCTTTTTGAATGCTTCTTTCGTAATATGGTTCGTCCCTTTCGATCGATCTTCCAATATGTCGCCATAGTGATAATGATCCATGATATAGCTCAAATGACGATCTGGTTCACGATCACGTTTGTACCGACGTTGCCATAACACTTCAAAATCTGCTGTCAGGCGAATCGTGATCACCTGATATCCGTATCTTTCTGCTAATTCTTGGAGTCGAGTTTTTTGCTTATCACTAAAAGGATACTCGGACACAATCACTTTCTTTCCTGCTTCCATATACAGATCAAGTGCTTTGTAATAGAAAGGATAAACTTTCGTCCTTTCTTGTTCCGCCCGTTCTTCCAAGTTGTTAAAACCGATGGATTCTGCATAATATTCCTTGATTTCATCGAGCGTGATGGCATACATATCTAGAAATCGTTCCCGTAGTTTATTCATAAGATATGTTTTTCCTGTACCAGGACTACCAGCTAGAAGAATGAAATACTTTTTCATCTCATTTGTTTCCTAAGTTAATTGGACTTTCCAAGTTCATAAACAGTCCAATCTTATGCTTGACAATTTCTTTTACTGCTTCATTTGCTGGAATCACATTATGGCGAAGAGACTTGTTGATTTCTGTTTCACTAAAGGTTCCTTTAGCCACTTTTGTCCAGTTGACTAAAAGCTCCGTTCCAACATTGAATTTGCGGATCCCGCTATTGATCAATTCAGGATAATCTTCTTCTTTCACACCTGTTCCGCCATGGATAACGAGGGGGACATCGACTACTGCATCGATTTCTTTCAGCAAGGGAATGTTCACTTCTGTTTTTGATTTGAATTGTCCATGATTCGTACCAATAGCAATAGCTAATGCATCCACACCTGTAGCTTCTACAAATTTCACTGCATCTTCCGGTCTTGTATATACCTTGTCATTTTCAGCGACATGGATCCCTTCTTCTGTACCGCCGATCGTTCCAAGTTCTCCTTCTACGGAAACACCGTGTGCATGGGCATATTCTACCACTGCTTTCGTTTTCAAGATATTTTCTTTGAAAGGCAGATGGGACCCGTCATACATGACAGAAGTATATCCGCTATCGATTGCTTCTTTGATATCATCAAAGTCTCGGGCGTGGTCTAAGTGCAAGACTGCATCAACCATTTCTTCTTCTGCAATAGCTGTCATTACATTGACTAACACATGCATGCCGATATATTTTGCGGTGTCGACACTTGTTTGAATAATGATCGGCGAGCCCATTTCTTTTGCTGCGCCTAGCATGGCAGGAAGCATTTCTAGGTTATGTGTATTAAAAGCTCCAACTGTAAAATTCAATTCTTCTGCTGTTTTTGTTACTTCTTTCAATGTTGTATACATCTTTTATTGCCACCTTATCTTTTTATTTATTTCCTTTGATCGTTACTTGTTTTGCAATTTGTCGCATCTCATCCATTTTGCCCATGTAGTAATCGATTCCTTGATCATCCCCAGCACGAGCAGCATCTGCACGCTTCTGGTTATAGAGGCTCATCAGTTTTTTATACCCATCTCCGATCGTCTGTTTATTTTCCAAGCTCTTTTCTAAATATTGGATGGCTTGATCGTTCTCATACAATTCAGAAAATTTAAGTCCAATTTGTTCATAAAGTTCCGCTAATTCGTGCTTCTCTTGGGTCGTTGAAATCTCTTGATTTAATTGTGTAATCTCTGATTGAATCTTTTCGATCGCTTCTGGCGAGAGGATTTTTTCCTCTTTTATCAATCTTTTTTTTGGTTCATTTTCTTTTTTCTTAAAAAATCCGAACATCATTTTCCCTACTTTCAATTAAAATGCTTTCAAAATTGGGCTTAAAATCCAGGCATATAAGAGTGCGGCGGCTACTGTATCTACATCGGTTGCTGTAGCATTGATGAACCCCATCGAATTAAAGATCGTTACTAGCAAAGCAGGCAATAATGTAATAAAGAAGCCATGAGCAATACCGCCAATGATCGCTCCTCGACGTCCGCCAACTGCGTTACCAAATATCCCCGCTGTTCCTCCGGCAAAGAAATTCGTTAGCATACCTGGTAAAATCATCGCTAAGCCGAACATCGGCAAAGTGAACATGGCAATAATCGTACCGATCGTTGTCGTAATGAAACCTAAAATAACAGCATTTGGGCTATAGGGAAAGAAAACTGGACAATCTAAGGCAGGAATCGCGTCAGGAACTAATTTCATAGCTATCCCTCGAAATGCCGGCACGATTTCACCTAACAGTAGACGTACACCAGCTAGCAATACATACACACCCACTACGAATTGGATGGCTTGTAAAAAGGCAAACATGATATAGTTTTGATCTCCTGATAATTCAGAAGCGAATGGTTCACCTGCAAATAAAACTGTGATGATATATAGTGGAACCATCACGACCATGACAGACAGATAAGTATCTTGCAAAAACTCGAAATGTGTAGGCAGCTTGATATCTTCGATCGATTTTTTATTTTCGCCTTTCTCACCAAAAAGTTTAGCCACACCGGCTTCAAATAAGTACCCAATCGTACAAAAATGCCCTAAAGCAATATCATTTGATCCTGTGATTTTACGAATGATTGGTTGTGCTACTGCCGGCATAGCAATGGCGAAACAAGCTCCGATAAAACCACCGACTAAGATCAATACGATTCCTCGCAGACCGGCGAAATAACCAAAGACTGTCGTCATCGTCGCCATCCATAAAATGGCTTGACCAGTTAGAAAAATGTACTTCCATTTTGTGAACCGTGCTAAAAGAATATTGAATACAAAAATGGCTAAGAACGTCAGCGCAATATCTCTGCCTAAACCTAAATCATTCATTGCTTGACCATTGATAGATTCAATCGAAGGGATGATCCCTTGCATATGGAATCCTTCAGTAAAAATTTTCCCGAAATAAGTTAAACTCCCAACGATGATACTCGAACCGGCACTCAACACTTGGAATCCTAGGAGTGTCTTTAACGTGCCAGAAATGACTTGTCCTGCTGATTTCTTCTGCAGCAGTAGACCCAACATAGCAATCAATGCAATGGTGATCGATGCCTGAGTCAAAATATTTTCGATGATAAAATTGATAACGCCCATGTTTTTATCCTCTTTTCTTTTTTATTTAGATAACTCCCTTATCTTGTAAAACTGGGGTGATTTTTTCTTCAATTTCATTTTTCGAGACAATATTTTTCAAATAGATCATCGCTGTTTTAGGATCGACTGAGAATTTTTCGAACTGCGAGCGAAAATTTTCTGCTGTGATGATCACATCTGGTTTCATGGACACTGCAGAAGAAATATCACAATGGTCCAGTTTGGCTTCTACTCCTAATTTGTTCAAAACATCCTCAGCAGACATCTGTGCTGCAAAACTACTTCCTAAACCTGCGCCGCATACGAATAAAATGTTCAATTTGTTCATCTTTGTTCTCCCCCGTATCATTTATTATTTCTCAACTACTGAAAAAGCAGTTGTTTGAAATCTTCCACATTGGTGCATTCGATCAATCGATCCAACTTCTCTTCGTTGTTGATCAGTTCGATCAGTTCTTTCATGATGTTCAGATGCGAGTAGGAATCTACTGCTGCTAAACAAAAAATGATCTTTACTGGATCCATTTCAGGATTACCGAAATCGATTGGTTGCTCAATCGTAGCTACGCTGACTCCTAACTTATTGACCCCATCTTCTGGTCGAGCATGGGCTAGCGCCATGTGTTTACCAATCACGATATATGGCCCGTATTCATTCACTGCACGAATCATCGCTTCGACATAGCGTTCTTCAACAATGTTTTCTTTGACCAATGGTTTAGCAGCTCGTTCAATCGATTCCTCCCAAGTAACGGCTTTTTCTTTAATTATGATATTGCTGTCCGTCAAAATATCTTTTAACATAGGCTGGACCTCCCTTTTGTTGATTTCTAAATTGTTTGTTTCGAATAATTTTTCCAACTTGCCATAGATGATGCGGTCCACTCGGCCACCACTTTCTTCCATGACACCGATTATTTGAGTGAATAACTGCGTCGATTCATGACTGTTAGGTTTTAACCGCTGCAGTTCTTCATTTCTTTTCAAAAAATCTTCTATAACTAAAATATTCGTCTCAGTCAGAATTGGATCGACAACTAAAAGCGGCTTGTTTCGATAATTCAATTGAAAGGTGCTGAAAACCAAATCGACATCCAGTTTATCCACTAATTCGATTTCTTTTGAACTTAAAACTGCAGTAATCTCGATCTGAGGAAATTTTTCTTTCAGATTTTCTGCTAACAGATTCCCGGTAGCCATGCCGTGATTACAGACAACAACTGATTGATAAACATAATTCAGGTCTCGCTTGATCACACTGGCAATCGTCGAAAAGTGGATGACAAGAAAAGCTATCTCGTCCTCCAGTATCTTGCCGCCAATTACTTCTTCGATCGTAGGAACAAAATGAGTGACTGCGCGGTGGATTGGAAAATAATTTGTTCGGATGTTTTCTTTCAATGGATTCATGACTTGGATAGCATGCTTGATTCTTATGATCAGTGCAGCCATGTGTTTATAGAGATTTTCGAATAAAGCTTCTTCTTTTAGATGAAAAGGTATGTGTGTCTCGTTCTCTACAAATTGGATCAATTGGATCGTTAGTAGTTGAGCTTGTACCCACTCAATCGAATTGGAGATATCTCTAGCATTGAACGTCTCGATAGTGAAACGAAGATAATTTCTTTCTACTTGTGGGACATTGTTCAACTGAAATTCCGTGATCATGTAGTCGATAAATGCAGAGAAGCTGCTGTCTTTTATTTCTGTATTTTTCCAATTAATGGCGGAGATGAATTCATGTTTCCTGATTCGCTGGATCCAGATCAATGTAAAAAGCAGAATTTGCTTTTTATAAATATCATCCTCTTGTTTTAACAACTTATTGGAATAGATCTCCTCTATTTTTTTGATTTCCACCAAAGGAAAATAATGGAAAAAGATTTTTTGAGCCGGTGTTAGTTGCGCGTCTTGATTCATAAAGAAGTCGGTCATCCCCAGATTCTGATTGATAAAATCATAGATCATCGTACGGATAGATCGTTCTGAACCTTTATAAACCAGTCCCTGCTTTCCATAACTGACGATCTCGATTCCATAACTGACCAGTGTTGCTCGTAATCGTCGCATATCTTCATCTAACGTACTTTTAGAGATTTGAAATTCTTCTTCTTTTTTGTTTAGATGGATCGGGTTTCGGCTGTAAGCAATGGCTAAAACTAAATCAAAAATACGTTCCCGCCGATTCAAAAAGCCGTCTTTCACCTCTTTTATTTCAGTTTCTAATCGAACTTGCTTGTCATTCTCCAGTTTCAACAAAAAACCTTTGTTGCGAATTGTTCTGATTTCCGGAAGCTTTTTACTGCTCAACCAGATATTCGCTTCAAGAACTTCCTGTCGGATCGTCCGCTGACTGACATGGAAATCAGCTGCTAGATGTTCCGCTTTTACTGGATATTGGGCTGTCATGATTCTGTGAAGTATTTCAATTGTTCTTGTTTTCATAGAAATGATCTCCTTCTGATTCCAAGTATATGATTCCGCTTACATAATAAAAAGTAGATATTTCTGCCACTTGAAGTGGAAAGAAAGTAAGCATAGCAAACAAAAAATAAGCCGTATGCTTTTTCAACTTCTCAACGAAAAAGACATACGCCTATTATTACAAAAATTTTGCCCATCTATACAAAAAAGAGGTCGTGAAAAAGCTGTCCTGCATCAAGTAATGAGAACAGCCAAACAAAAATAGTACTTCCTATTTTTCATTTGGTTGGGCTTATTATCGTAGATGCAAGCTTTTGAACACCATTTAGTGGAGAGGTTGTGACAGAGATGTTCAGCCTTGAGCGACAAGAAGCGATTTTGAAAAATAGCTTCCCATATTTTACAAAATCGTGCCTTATTGCCGATAGGCTATCTCTGGAACACCGTTTATTCAGAAAAAGGAGCTACGACAAAATTTTTGTCACAGTTCCGTTCATAAGTATTTTCTGTCAATCCAACATAATCGGCTGGATAAAATCTGCTTGCCATCTTTTTTCTTTCTCAGAAAAATCAAAATACCATATCTGAGAAAAAAACTGTCGTTGTGTCTTACTTCCTGAGATCACTCGCCCATCTTTTCGATCGACTGAATAATCACAGCATCTGAAATCAATTCGGATGGCAAAACTATTTTCGTGGATCTGTCGATAATTCCCTACTTCCTGAATAGTTATTTTTTTAGTATGATTTCTTACACCGTCTGCTTTGTTTTTTTGCAGAACTTTCTGATGTTCGGCAAACAGCTTGTCTGTATAACAGCTTCTGGCTTTTTCAGGAGTTTCTTCTTCCCAAGCAGATTGGATCTTCATGAATATCTTTTGGATTTCCAGAAACTGTGCTTTCTTTTCTTTAGCCGTTCCTGACATGCGGGACAATATCTCCGCTTTCAGCCTTTTCTTTTGTCTTTTATTCTTGACGATAGAAAAAGCAGAAACCCCTCCTACTGACAAAACAGCTAATGCAAGAAATCCCGTTTGCTCATAACTAGAAGGACCTGTACTTGGACCATAATACCCATAAGAATCTCTGCCGTAAGAACGACTGCTAAAATAACTGCCCCCATATGAACGACCGCCAAATGAACCTCTGCCCGAACTTCGACCGCTAGATGTACCTCCACCATGACCACCCGCGATAGCGAATCCTTGGGTCGGCAGAGCAAACAAACATAGGCCCACTAACAAAATGATTGCTAAATAATTGATTTTTTTCATTGCCTTCCTCGTTATCTTTTATTACAAAAAACTATTGTTATCATAGCCTTGCTAAAAGGAAGAGTCAATAACCAGATGCATAAACTGTTTTTTTAGCAGCTTTGTCTTAATTTAATCATTAAGTGACATCGGACAGACATAGGTGTTGGCAGTCCATATTTCCTCTATCTTCAGCATGAACAAGCTGGCAGACAAAAGATCTGCGCTTCCTCCAGGAGAGATTTGGTTTTCCTGACAAAAGTGCAACAGTGCTATAAATGGACGATTTGGTAAAGCACTTTGACTAGCAGCATGAGCAAGTTTCTGCATTTCCACTAACGTTTTCTGATCACTGCGATGCAAGACACAGGTGTCATCTAAGGAACTCATCAAAACTAACAACATATGCATTTGTTTCTGTACATCAGAATCATTATCTAGCTCCTTAGCAGCTTGGATTGCAAGCCTTATATGCGGATAACCCAACACTGCTTCTTCATATGCACCATTTATGCCGTATTTTTGCTTCACCGTATGCCCATGAGTGTTTTTTTTATGACGATATTTTGTATCAGGAAAAGCAGCAAGTTTACTGACATCATCAAGTATTTTGGATAAAGAAAAAGGCTGCTCCGTACTGATTTTTTGCGCAGTGACACTGATCAATAGCCCCATTGCCCAAATCGATCCTTTATGGGTATTGATGCCATCTGTAGCAATCAACATTGCCTTTTCCGCTTTCCGTCCAATCTCAGCAATCTTTTCTCTTAACTCTTGATCGATAGCATGTTGCCATGCTATTTGAGCCATTTCTTCAAAAAAAGGAGTCAGCGTCTTCGCAGACTTAAGAAATAAAGCATAGTCCATATCGGAATGTGCACCCGCATCCAGTGCATCCACTAATCCAGGTTTTGGGCTTAATGTTACTTCTGCGATCAATGCTTCCTCTACCAACGCAGCGAGTTGCTGAGTCACTGCTTTTTTTCGTTCGTCATTTATCATGACACTCACTCCTTCTTTCTATTACTTGTTGAACCCTTTTTTGATGGCTACCCAAATGATGTGAAGCAACCAGCTTAAAGCAAATGCACAACTTGCCGTCATTAGATACGCTACAAGAATCATGAATCCTGAAGGTAACTGCAGCCAATTATCTTTAAATAATAACAACAGTACTTGGAAAACAAAGACATTTGCTAAATACGTACGGTAAGCATAAACAGACAACCATTTGAACAATGGTAATTTTGGCGAATCGTTTACAATCATTTTTGAAGCGCCCATGAAGACAGCAAAGATGATGACTAAACTGTACAAACTTTGGATCGTATTCAAGTAAGGCGCATTCGCAAAGCTCAAGTCTCCTGGATGTGCGAGCAATGAACGGACAGAAAAGAACGCGATAACTAAGCCAACAGGTAAGAAAAGATAACGTACTCTGTCCAAATATTGATAGACTTTTTCGTGATAAACAAATGCGGCTACCCCATAAATCCCGTAAATCATAAAACTAGCAACAAACCGATCTAACAAGTACCAGCTGTCATGATAAGGACCAGTCAATACTTGTGTTTGATAGAACAGATACCATGCAACATATAAAATCGTTGAGCCAATCAATACTGGCCATACATAATTTTTATTAGCAAATACTTTGTAACCGAGCCAAACAAAAAACGGCATGAACAATTGGATCTGCAGCATCATCACGGTATACCATAAATGAGGTGCTCCATCACCTGTGACATATTTCAGTAAAAAGCTTGCAGTATCCGTATACGGAGTTTGTTGTTGGACTGCTGGGAATAGCCAAAGATAAGCCGTCGTCCATAGAAGATACGGAACGACTAGTTCAAAAAACTTTTCCTTCAAAAATTCCCAATAAGACAAATGCTGACTTGTTTTTACCATATTATAGACAATTGCAAAAATAAACATTGGTGCTGTGTATTTAACGATGACGTAAAAGGTACCAAGAAAAGCTGTATTTGTTGCGCTGTGGCTGTTTGCCAAAGCAAAGCTCAATATCGTTTGCATCATAACAGCCGTTACAGCTGATACTTTCTGGAAGTCACTTACGTTGATTTTGATTTTTTTGTTTTCAAACATCGCTTTCTCTCACTTTTAGTTTATTACCAAATCTCTTTGGTTAGTTTTGGCCCTGTTGTTGTTTTCAACAGGAGTTTTTTCTCTGGTGTCCGCAAGTATTCTTTTAGCGAAAATCCGCCTTTTGATGTAATGACTTGGGTATCGAATTGCTCAAAAAAAGCAGGATGCGATTGAATTGCCTGAATTGGCAATTCAATCGGTGAATCTGCGTACAGCAGCAAATCAAAATCGCTGGTTTCTTTTACTGCCGGAATCCCAGTTGATAATTCAAATCCTAAGCTGCCGCCGATCCCCCATTTGCACCCTGATAATATGTTTCTAGCCGCATGAAATTGCTGATAAACAGGAAAGGAGGCAACTTCCTTTTCTCGAAAAGATTCTCGATCAATGATTGTCCATGGATAGATCACTTTTTGAACAGAGTCACTTGGAATCTCAAGAGCCAAGCGCTGATTTCGTGCCGTACCTCGCAGACCAATCGGCAAAAACCCCCGATCAGCAGGTTCAGCACGCCGAACGACACCATACACTTGTTGAGAAAGCTTCAACCATTCTGGCAACTCTTTCTTGATTTCCTTTTTATCAAAAACAACAATATCATGTGCTTGAATCATTTTTTATGCATCCCATTCTTCGTCCATTTTGGCACGGACTTTATTTGTTTCGACACGTCCGAATGTTTTGGCTGTTTCATTCGTGTATCGATTTGTCAGCATCGTATCATTTGTATTGCGGACATCTTGAATGGCTTCATTGATTGCTTCGATGACTTTGCTGACATTTTGTTCTGAAGCAGCTTGGTCGGTGATATCTTCTAGGAAATGATAGATTGCTCCTAGTTTTGTATAATTATTGATATCGTAAGCGATAGCTGGAACTTTTTCAGCAGCTGCTTCGATTTCAGCAACCGAACGTTTTGTCACACGTGCAGCACTTTCTTTAGACATCGCTTGGACAGTGATTTCTTTATTATTTAAAGCAATCAAGCGGCTTGATTGTAATCCATGTGCTAAAAACGCACCTGAAATAGCATTTCCTGCAATCAATCCAATAACTGGATGTCCAGCTTGACGGAGTTTTGCATAAGCAGCAGCACTATTAGCCAAAGCCACATGGATACCGATCAATTCTTCGTTATAACCGTATGCTTGGCTTGGTACATCGATCACAACGACGATTGGCCGTTTCACTTTTTTATCTTTATCTTCTTCGTAAACATGAGTTAAAATTTGTCCCATGCGGAAACCTTCAACTAAACCAACTTCACCGTTTCGTACACGGTACATCGGGTTTTTAGGATCAGGTACGATCGATGTCACGATGGCTTCTTCTACGAATTTACTTGATTTGCCATAATACACAGTACTAATAGAAGAAGCTGGATTTTTCATGCCAGTTAGTGCCGCAAACCAATCGTAACCAACACTTGTTGCAGCTGGTTCATTTCCTTCTGCTACTTCTGGTAAGTCCATTGATTTTGCTTGATGGTTAGCAATTGCTTCATTGTAATCGTCAATGCTCATTGGTTTTGAAAGATCCAAAGAATCAAGTAATGATAAATAAAATGCTGAGCTTTCACTGCGATGCGTGTCTTTTCGTTCGTCCATTGCTGCGATGACAGCAGTTTTGATTGCTTCTACACTATCAGTCACTAGTTCATCAATGATTTTTGATTCTACCCGTTGACGAGATCCTAATGTATTCCAAATCAAGTCTTTGTCACTAGAATCAAATTCTCGAACACCTGCTTCTTGCTCAATAACTTCTGGACCATTCAAACCGATTCTCGCTTTTTTTGTTGCGATCAAATAACTCATCAATGCTGAAGTAATCGACATACCGCCAAATGATCCTACACGTCCTGGAATCAAACCGATGACTGGTACATATTGTTTCAAAGCAATGATTACATTTCCGATTTCTGAAATAGATAACAGTCCGTAGTTCGCTTCTTGCAGACGAACACCGCCTGTATCTAGTACGATGACTGGAAAAATTTCATTTCCTTTTTTGTTTTCTTCTAATACATGTTCGAGTGCAGCAACGATTTTTGCACCGGAAACTTCACCGATACCGCCACCTTGGAATTTTCCTTCCATAGCGATTACTACTGCTTGTTTGCCATTGATCGTGCCACGGCTGACAACAATCCCGTCATCACTTTCAGGGACGATTCCTTGTGCCGGCAAACTTGGCGCGATGATTTGATCGAATGGATCAATCAATTCACGTCCATTGTCAAGTAGAGCGTTCACTCGTTCTCTGGCGTTTAATTCTACAAAACTATTTTTCATCTGAAAGTTCCTCCATTGCTTGCGTCAATCGTAGGTACACAACTCCTGGTGTAGCACCGAAGTCATTGATCACGATATCTGCTGAAATTGGATAACGATCAAAAAATCTCGTTAATACGTTGTTCCATACTTCGCCGAAGCCATCGCTTCCTGTACAGATTTTTACAGTAGATTCTTTTTTTTCTGTTGGAAACATCAAGATTTCCAAATCACCTGAACCGACCACTCCTACATGGATTTTCTTATTGATCGGCTGTTTCGTTGGATATTTATAAGCTAATTGTTCCATGGATCTCTCCCCTTTTTGTAAAACAAAGCATACACGTTCTGCTTATTCGTCTTTCTTCTTCCACCTGGGTAAATGGCGACAAAAGGTTTTTCTCGCCAATTTTATGACCAAGTTCTGAATTTCATTGGCGGCTCATACAGGCCATCTGACCATTCGATCAAATCATCGATGGTTTGTGCAGCTAATAATGAACGTTTCGCTTCACTACGTTTGATGCCTAGATCTTCTGGCAATTTCACGATGCCGGCATCGCGCAAACGGTCTAGTGATTCTTTCGTACTTGTCATTCCAAGAGGTGTAACACCGCCGATTGCTGCAATTGCTGCTTGGCGTTCTTCTTTTGTTTTTGCTTTGTACAAATAAGCAATTCCTTCTTCTGTCACGATATGTGTGGTGTCTTCACTGTAGATCATCACTGGTGCATTGGCTAAGCCTGCTTGTTTTTGAACAGCTAGTGCATCTAATTCTTCGACAAAGACTGGTTTTTTATTTGAACCATATGTTTCCACCATTTGAACAACTAATTTTTGTCCTTTCCCTAATGGATCATAATTGTTGCGAAGTGATTGCCATGCTGGTGTAGAATGACGACGACCGCCAGGATTATGTCCCATGTTAGGCGCACCGCCAAAGCCAGATAGACGTCCTTTTGTTACGGTCGAAGAATTTCCTTCATAGTCTAGTTGCAAGGTTGAACCGATAAACATATCGATGGCATATTGTCCTGCAGCTTGTGATAATGTTCGGTTACTACGCATCGTGCCGTCTTTTCCGACAAAGAATACATCTGGACGAGCAGCAATATATTTTTCCATACCGACTTCGCCACCGAAACTATGGATGCTTTCAACCCAACCTGATTCGATAGCTGGAATCATCGTTGGATGTGGGTTCAATACCCAGTTCTTTGCGATTTTCCCTTTCAACCCTAGTGATTCGCCATAAGTTGGCAATAACAATTCGATAGCTGCTGTATTGAATCCAATACCATGATTCAAAGATTGTACGCCGTGTTCTGCGTAGATTCCTTTGATTGCCATCATCGCCATTAGGATTTGCAATTCTGTGATGTTTTGAGGATCGCGCGTAAATAGTGCTTCTAATTGATAAGGTTGATCTGCTTTTACAACAACATCTACCCAGTCTCCAGGAATATCGACACGAGGAAGTTTATCAACGACTTCATTGACTTGAACGATCACGATACCATCTTTGAAAGCTGCAGCTTCGACGATTGTTGGTGTTTCTTCTGTATTGAAACCTGTATACAAGTTGCCGTCTTTGTCTGCTTTATCTGCAGCTACTAAAACGACATTTGGAATCAAATCGATGAATAAGCGTCCATAAAGTTCCAAATAAGTATGGATATCTCCTAATTTCATTGTGCCGTCTTCAATCATTTGGGCGACACGCAAGCTTTGGGCACCTGCATAAGAGAAATCGATCTTGCTTGCGATTCCTTTTTCAAAAATATTCAAATGTTCTGGTCGCGAGATACTAGACATGATCAAATGCAGATCATTTACTTTTTCTGCATCGACTTTTTCAAGACTTTCTGAAAGAAAACTTGCTTGTTTTTGATTGTCGCCTTCTAATACAACTTTGTCGCCGGGAGCAATCAGTTTTTCCATCACTTCTACGATTTTTTCAGTTTCTACATACTTGCCATTGAGCAAGTTGCTGATTTTTTCCAATCGCTGCGCTTTTTTTTCGCGTTTAGAAGCCCAGTTGCGGTTTGGTTTTTCCATAATTAGTCATCTCCATTTTTGATATAGAAACGTGGCGTCATCAATACCATGTTGGTCTAGATTGATCGTACGGATCCCTTTATCTACACCAAATTTTGTATGAATCAGCTTTGTCAAAGTATTGCCGGGGGGAAATTCAATCGTCAGATCCATTCCTAATTCTTTTGCCAAGTCCATCATTTGGTTCCATTGCACAGGGAAAGCTAGGTTTTCCAACAAATCTTTACGAATCTCTTCTGCGTCCTGAGTGGCTCTTCCATCCGTATTTTTTATATACAAACATCTAGCATCAAATAGATGGACAGACTGCATATACGGCTTGAATTTCTTGACCGTATCATTCATCAAGAGACAGTGAGATGGCACAGGAACTTTCAGCAGCTTCGCTGTTTGCGCTTGGTGCCGTTTGGCTTCTGCCAACGTAACGGACAAACCTTCGATACTCCCAGATAACGTATGTTGCATGGGACAATTTTCATTTGACAAATAAACTGGGTGGTCAGGATCAAATGTTTTTGCTACAATTTCCTCTGCTTCGCTTCTCGTCACACCTACTACTACGCCCATTGCATAACCGCTTGGATAAGCTTCTTTCATTAAGACTGCGCGGTGATAGACTAGTTCCGCTGCATTCTCAAATGTCAAAGATCGACAAGCAACAGCTGCACAAAAAGCACCGATCGAATGTCCTGCTACAATATCAGGCTGAATACCGTTTTTTTCCATTTCATCTAAATAAAATACTGCTTTTGTCAGTAATGCTAGCTGGATAAAAACCGTATCTTGATAGTTTTCTTCTTTATCAACTAACCGATACCCCGTCACATTTTCTAAACGTTCCATGTACATTTCAGGGATATCCGCTAACATCCCTAACTTCTGACTGCCTTGCCCAGGAAATAAGAAACCTGTACTCATGAGCCTCGCCTCCTTAGCACTTACTTTTTCCACTGCTATCTTAGTCAATTTCTGCTATAATAAAAAATGCCAAAAAAAGAAAAAACCATAACAAAAAGGTATGGATGGGATGGATAATTATGAAATTGCTTCATCTACAGTATTTTAAAAAAGTGTTCGAAACAAAAAATGTCACCCAAGCAGCCAAAGAATTATTTATTTCTCAACCTGCCTTGAGCCGTGCGATCAAACATTTGGAAAACGAATTAGGAGTCCCTTTGTTTTACCATAGCGGTAGAAACATTGAGACAACTGTTTATGCAGAAGAATTCTATCCATATGCAGTCAAAACATTAGACACATTAGAAGAAGGAATCAAATTATTGTCTTCGGTCAATGAGAAGATCGTTACTTCCGTCATTTTGTATTTAGAGGTAGCCTCTGTTTCTATTCCGAACTTGGTCCGAATTTTTATGGAAAAGCATCCTGATATCCAATTAACGATCATGCAACATCATTTACCAGATGATATTACCGACCCTGTACTGTACATCACTTCGGAGATGAAGCCTGGCATGACCAATATTCCTATCATGAAAGAACCTGTTTATGTAGCCATTCCTAAGAAACATCCTCTTGCGAAAAAAGAACATCTGCAATTAGAAGATATCCAACGCACCCCCATCTTGATGCTGTCAAAGAGCAATGCCTTCCGTCATACACTGGATGCAGCACTTGAAGCGAAAAGTATCGAATTGACGATCAGTTCGACGACAGATGATCCTGCGACATTACGTTCTATTGTCAAGCAAGGCTTAGCTGTTAGCTTTTTCCCAAAAGTTTCTTGGTCTTACGATAAAAATGATCCTTTCGTCTTGCGGGAAATCAAAGATTTGCCCTTGACACGAACAATTTATTTATCTTCTAGCTTCACAGAAGATCATCCTTTGATCAAAATGATTGCAAAAACGATGCGAGAATTTTATTTAGGAAAATAAAAAGAAAAGAGCTGTGACAAAATTCTTGTCGCAGCTCTTTTTTTCGAATAAACGGTGTTCCAGAAGTAACTTCTTCAGAAATAAGCCCAAATTTCCCAAAAATTTGAGAAGCTATTTTCGTAAATCCCTTCTTATTTCTTGAAGCTAAACACTTCTGTCACAACCTCTTCTCTATTGTCCTATACATTCATTGCGTTGATTTGAAACTTTCATCAATCAAACCTGCTAGTTCATCTAGTTTTTCTATTTTACGTAGATCAACAGAGATCCAATGTTCTTTATTCATGTGATAGGCTGGAAAATACCCCTCTTTTCCTCGCAAAATACCGCCAAGTTCAGGATCGACCTTCAAATCAAGGATATCGATGATCCTATGGTCACTTGCATCATCATAGATTTTTTCTTCTGGAACAGACATCAGGACCCCAAACCATTTTTTGCTTTTTTGATGTCTGAATACGCAATAATCAGGGAATTTTTTAAAAATATATTCTGGAGACAAATTGTATGTTTCATCGATGTGATCGATTAGTTCTTTTTCCGTTAGCATCTGCTTCCATCTCTTTCTTATTGATTCTCTTTATTCAAACATACCACGTAAGAATAGAAAAATGAATACTGGTTGAAAGATCAGATGAAACTTGACCACCGTTTATTTTCTCCGTATTCTTAGAATAGAAGGGAGTCTGATTTATGTATTCACTAATGAAAAAAATCATTACCGAAAAAGATATTCGACGTCATGTTTCTTTAGTCGAACAATTGCTGAATCATACAAAGATAACCGTAAATGAATTAGCTGAAATCATAAGGACAACCGAACGAACGATTTTTTCTGACCTTCAATCTATTCGCTCTCATCTGCCCGAAGGCTGGGACATCTTCAGCGATCAAGCAGGAATCAGTTTGCAAAACCAGCAAAATTTATTAACAAATGACCTTTGGGAGATTTTTTTCAAACAATCAGTCAGTGTCGAACTGCTGAAAAATCTGCTTTTTACAAAAAAAGTTGCTGTCCCTGATTTTCTAGCGGATCATGGGCTTTCTTATGGGACATTGAAAAGACATGTGACTAAAATCAATCAGCGTTTAGCAAGTTACGACTTGCAGATCGATTTGACGAAATATACAGCTTGTATTCTTGGAAAAGAGCGTGCGATTCGTACTTTCTATCATCGATTGCTGATTCCTTTCACTCATAACAACTATTTTTTCGAGGATTATTCAATCCATGAATCCCATTATTTTCAATTTTTAAGAAACCTCAGTCAAACTGAACTAGCTGTTGAAACAGAAGAGATTTTCGGAACATGTTGGTTATTTATCAATACGATCCGTATAAAAGCGAATTGCCGGTTAGATTCTTCTATCCATATCAACAGCACACTCTCCTCCCTGTATGACTCTGCATTGAAAAAATTGTATTTAAAGGAAGGTATTTACCTTAAAGACACTGAGCTTTCTTTTGCTTCTTTCTGCTTTCTGGAAAGTTGGAATTACAACAATAACTATGGACAAGAAATCGCTCGCTGCCTGCATCATTCTCCATTTTTAGAGGTCCTCGAAACGTTTGTAGAGGAACTAGCTTCAGAGCTGTCTCTTGATCAACTAAAAAAAACATCTCTGACTGATAACTTGGCTCTCCTCGTATTAAAATATCATGAATCGCCAATACTGATCGAACCTTTGGAACGCCAATACCATCGTTTTTTAGAGACGTATGATCAGCAATATGCACACTTGTATCAGCAGAAAGAGAATTTACTGAACGATCTAAAAAAAGAAATGGAAATCAATGTACCAAATTACTTTCTTCAACTCTTGTCTTTACTGATCCAACAAACGATTTTTTCTATCAAACCGAATTTGTTCAATGTCTATTTTATTTTCCAAGGAGAACCTTCATGGAAGGCGTTCTTGCAGCAGGAATTAAAAGATTACTTGGGAAAACGTGTCTGCTTCTTACCTATCGAACTAACCGATCTTTCCACTATTTCTTTTGAAAAAACAGATATCTTGATTTCCAATTTCCCGTTGGATTCTCTAGATATCCCTATTGTATACATTTCTTCTATTCCAACGAAAAATGAGCTCAATCGTTTGACTGAACTCACTTTCAAAACTTTTTTATAGTAACGGCTAGCGACTGAATTCTCTAGCTGTTTTTTCTTTTTTGCGAAACAGTTTATTCATGATCCCTTTTTCTATTTCTACAACTAAGAATAGAAGAATCACATTTGCCCCAATCAATAACTGTTGTGTCATCGTTAAACTTACTGTACCGATCAGCTGCTGAGCGATTGGCAGAAAAATAACCATCCCCTGCAATAAAGCAAGGATACCTAATGAAAGAAAAAGCGATTTGTTTTGCAAAAGACCTTGGTTCAGTGACGGCTTGGACAACTCTCTGCAATTGATCATGTAAACAGCTTGAGCTAAGACGATATTTTGCAGAAGAATGGTTTGCTGTAAGCTTTGCCCTTCAAATTGCATAGCCAATAAATAGGCAGGAACCATGATCAGTAGTGCGACATAGATGATCCGAAACAAATGATAACCAGATAGGATTCCTTGCTTTGGATCTCTCGGTGGACGCTTCATGATTTCTGGATCTGGCGACTCGAACCCTAATGCATAAGATAAAGTGATTGTCGTTACCATATTGACCCATAAAATCTGTACTGGGGACAAAGGTAGCGGGCGATTCAGTATCAGCGCCCAAATCAAAATCAATCCTTGAGCTAATGCAGTTGGTAAGAAGAAATTGATGGTCTTTTGCAAGTTATCCAAAATGCGCCGACCTTCTTTTACGGCTTTTGCAATCGTATGGAAATTATCATCTCCTAAAACCATATCAGCTGCCTGTTTGCTTACTTCACTACCTTTGATTCCCATAGCGATTCCTATATCGGCTCTTTTCAAAGCAGGTGCATCATTTACGCCGTCTCCGGTCATTCCGACGATTTCTCCATTTTTCTGCAAAGCTTTCACGATTCGCAGTTTGTGTTCTGGTGTCGTTCGAGCAAAGACATCGACTTTTGGTACTTGTCGAGTCAACTCTTCTTCAGACATAAGATCCAAATCGATTCCTTCTAAAACTTTAGCAGTATGTTTTAAGCCAATTTGTTCCGCGATTGCTTTTGCTGTATCTTTGTGATCCCCTGTAATCATTTTCACTGAGATCCCTGCTTGTTGGCATTCCTTTACAGCTTTGACTGCACTTTCTTTTGGCGGATCAATCAACCCGGCAATCCCTGCAAAAGTTAATTGGGTTAAAGACTCATGCGTGAGTTCCTGTTTCGAATCTACTTTTTTGTAAGCAAATCCTAAAACACGCTGACCTTTTTTCGCAAACGCTGTGGCTGTTTGACCCCATGCTTCTTGTTCTGAATAAGAAAGAGTTGATTTAGCCAATAATACTTCTGGCGCACCTTTGACGTAAATCACCGTTCCTTTTTCCTCCGTATGCATCGTTGCCATATATTTGTATTCAGAGCTGAACGGAATCTTTGCTTCTATTTTTTTCAAAGGCAGATTGGCTGTTTCTGTGTGTCGAATCAGTGCAAGTTCTGTCGGATTGCCACTTAAATTTTCTATTTTCTGTTCTTCTTTCGTCTTTAATTCCTGACAATTTTTCATAATAGACAGTACGCGAGTTTCTTCTTTTGCTGCTACATCCACAACTGTCATTTCATTTTTTGTCAATGTCCCTGTCTTATCTGAACAGATCACTGTCATAGAACCTAATGTTTCTACCGAAGGAAGTCCTTTGATGATCGCCTTTTCTTTTGCCATTTCATGTACTCCAACGGATAGGATCATGGTCAAAACAGCTGGTAATCCTTCGGGTACCATTGACACCACCAAAGCGATCATAGCTGAAAGAAGGATATGCCAATCCATGCCATAGCGGAATGTTGTAAAAACAACTAAGAACAAGATTAAACAAAGAATGCCTTGAAAAATTTGTTTGTTCAATCGGTTGATCTTTTTGATTAGAGGCGTCGTTTGTTGTTCGACCGATTGCAGTGCTTGATTGATTTTACCGATTTCTGTCGTGTTTCCTGTTTCTACAACGACACCGACTGCAGAACCAGATTGTACAAGTGTTCCTGAAAAAGCCATATTTTTCTGGTCACCGATTGATTCTTCTGCTGCCAAAACGGAATGATTTTTTTCAGATGCTTCTGATTCTCCCGTCAAAATCGATTCTTCTACTAGTAGATCATGTACTTCGATCAACCGAACATCTGCTGGAACGACATATCCGGCACGTAAGACAATGACATCTCCTTTTACTAGTTCTTTCGCAGGGATTTTTACTTGCATCCCGTTCGATAGTACTATCGCTTCTTGTCCCATCAGCTGCTTCAAACCATTCAACGATTCTTCTGCTTTTCTTTCTTGCCAATAACTAACGAGTCCGTTGACGATCACTACGAATAAAATAATACTTCCTTCGATGTATTCGCTCGAAGCAAATTTCAAAAAAGAGGCAATGATCAACACGATCATCAGCAGATCAGTAAAGTGTTTTGCTATTTTTTTCCATCGTTTTGTCTGCTGTCTTGCTTCTATCTCATTATATCCTTGATCAGTCAGGCGTTTCTGCCGTTCTTCTTGCGACAACCCTTCTGTTGATGTTTGATGGTTTTTCAATGTATCTTCTACCGTCAATTTGTACCAGTTCATCCTATCTCCTCCTACTTAATTGATACTTTTATTATACGTAGGAAGATTTTTCAGGCGTATCGATTATTTCAGGGATGTCTGAAATAATTCGTTTTGCCGAGCAAAAAACATAAATATTAGATTGTCGCTTGTTGCCTCTTATAGGATAACGGCACTTATCTCGTGGGAAAAATAGATGGAAAACAGGGGGAATACAACTAATTTGCCAGAATAACCAGTTGTCTATTTTCCATTATGTTTCTTCCCTCCATATTTCGTTTGTCAATGTCTCGCAGATACATGTGCTTATCTGTAACACCTCTTCACTATAGCGCCAAAAATGAGAAAATTTTTTTTATAACATCAGATTCACGTAGAATATTTCAAACAAAAATAAATAAAGTCGGATTTTTCTGATAATTGCACGTGGAAAAACGAACAATTTTTTAATAAATCAGACTTCTAAAATGGATAGTCTAAAAAAAACGAACAAATAACTTAAATGACTATCATTCATTCATCAACTGTATTTGCATTCCGTTTAATTGTTAAAAATTCACAATCTATTTTCTAATGAAAATATTTATTTTTCAATTTTTATAACATAAAAATCTTTTATTAACGGAATTTACAGGCTTTTTCAGAAATTAACTGATGATTTCAAAAAGAAAACATGTCATAATATTTTCCATATTGTGCAAAAAAATACAAGATGGAGGCTTTACTATGATTGAAGAATATATTGAGAAGAATATTTTGAGACAGCTGTTTTTATGTGGACAATTCTATGTAAATAAAGAAGTCAATCTAGAAAAGCTCTCCAATCTTCTACATGTTTGCAAAACCACTTTACTCAATGATATCAATAACATAAAAAAAGAATTTGAAGAACAAATTGTTTATACACATCGGGAAAAGGATTGTTACACTTTATATTTTTCAGAACATATACCTCGATGTAAGATCATGCAGCAATTGACCCAAAATTCGTTGTTTTTAAAAACTTGCCTGCTTTATTTGGAAGAAAATGAACCTGATTATCTCCAACTAACTGAGTGTGAATTCATCTCTGTCAGCAAAGCTTACTCCTTAAAAAAACAAGTATTGGCTTATTTTCATGATTGTGGGATCGAAATCGACCGCTACTCCCCTCGATTCACTGAAATGGAAAGACGTCTGTTGCTTCTTAATGTGGCTTACCGTTTAGGCAGCTTTAAGTCCTGGGAGCTACCTGAATCATTTTTTGAACGTGCGGATCGTTTCATTGAATCTGTAACGGAGAATAGCGGTAGATTTTATGATAAAGAAAATAAAGAAATCTTATCGATTGGTTTTGCTATTAGTTTCTTACGCCAACAGTTATGTACTGTGACAATAGATCCAACATTTATCGAAGAAATCAAAAAACGTCCTATTTACAATTATGTCGAGTCAGCATGGGAAACCACTGATTTCCAAACCTATTATAAAAAAGAAGAATTTGCCTTTATTTTGACACTGTTCAATCTTTGTAATTATGGTTGCCATTCTTATCAGTTGATTGCGGAAGATTTTCAACAGCTACACCAAGTGTTTATTGACAATACTCCCGAAATAAAAGAACTAGTTGCTACTTTTGAAACTCATTTCAATCAAGAATTATTCGGGAATCAGCCATTTGAACGTGCACTGATTCATCTGATGCGTTCGGCTTGGGATAATTATCAATTATTCATGCCAGAAAAATTTTATCTTCTAAATGAGGAACAGACAAATTTGTATAAAGAAGTCCAAACTCTTTTTTCCAGTTGGGCCAAACGACTACCTTATGATCTACGGTTTAATCCTAATTGCATGCGAGCTTTTGTCATCGAATTGAGTGGAATTCTCCGTCTGACAAAAGAACGTCTGACTATCTATATCGTTACAAATTCGGATGTTCATTATCTGATTTATCGGGAAGCCTTGGAAGCTGTAACTACTTTTGATTTTCAAGTTGCACCAACAATTTATGCAAGTATATCTGATATAAAGAAGTATGCACAGCAATCCTCGAACCGAGTGTTATGTGAACGTACATTATATACACCGGATGCAGTCCAATATGAGAATATTATTCCTATTTCAATCAATACGATCGAACGAGCAATCGTTTCAGCTGTGCAAAATAAATAAGAGGCTGTGACAAACATCGTGTCACAGCCTCTTATTCTGAGTAAACAATATTCCAAAAGTAACTTCTTCGGAAATAAGCCGAAATTTTCGTAAATTTCTTCTCATTCCTTGAATCTGCCCACTTCTTAACAACCTCTCGATAAACAGCAGGCTCATAACCTCACTTATTTGGAACGTCTACTGGCCCGATTTCTTTATTTAAAAAATAAGAAATGATCGTTCGGATAACTACCAATGCAGCTAGTTGGAAAATATCCTGCAAAGTAGGCTTGATAATCGATTCGATGATTCCAGCTGAAACAAGAATTTCCAAACTTAGAAGTATATAGCCTCCTAACATCTTTTTAATAGCATTGTTCTCGCTGACTCGGTCGTTTTTCGCTTCTGTATGGACAAATAAGTATTTCAAGAAATCCTTAATCGACAGACAGACTCCCCAAATCAATAAACAGATAGCAAAAATATCAAGTCCCAGTACAAGTTTTTCAAAATATGGAAGAAGAAACTGCATCAACTCTGTCGTCATCCTACCTCTCCTCTTCTTTGTTTCTCTTTGTCTTCTATTTCCTGATTCAAGAAATAAGAAATGACTGTTCGAATGATAATAATAAGTGCAAGCTTCAAAATATCTGTCCAAGTCGGCTTGATAACTGACTCGATGATATCAGCAACGACTAGTACTTCCAAGCTTAACAAAATATAACTTGCTAACAGTTTTCTTGTATCTGCATTACGAGCATTACGTTCTGCATAGTTTTTCTTGACATGAGACCAATCAAAAAGTTTGAATAGAACAAGAACGATCCCAGCAACTAAGATACCGATAGAACAAATATTTAAAATAGCAATGATCCATTCTAAATAACCGATCAATTGTGTGTTAAACATTGCGTCGCCACCTATCTTTTTTCCATTTAAGAGCCGATACTTTTATATCAGCTACTGACTATACAGCAAAGTATCTATTATCAATTGTAAAAGAAAACAGATAATTCCGTCCACTCATATGAAAAACACCCTTGACACTAATCCTCTTTCGATAAGTGCAAGGCTGTTTTTGCTAGAGTAGTATTCAAATCAGCATAGCTCTAAAACTTATTTATCTCACCATCCAAGCAGAATCAGGTTTTGGAAGCATTCAAATCAGCATAGCTCTAAAACGATAAAAATTATTTTGATCCTTTGGGTAATGTTTTGGAAGCATTCAAATCAGCATAGCTCTAAAACTTCTGTAGAGGGGTTTGAGTTCTTAAGTCTGTTTTGGAAGCATTCAAATCAGCATAGCTCTAAAACAGACGTCGATCCGCTTCGTGATAGTCCTAAGTTTTGGAAGCATTCAAATCAGCATAGCTCTAAAACAGTAAATTGATATGAATCGTTTCGGGTTTTGTTTTGGAAGCATTCAAATCAGCATAGCTCTAAAACCTCGCAGAAAAAATTTTTCCGTCAATGTTTCATAATCACGCTACTCGTTCATAGCAAAACTTCAGCTTTGAACGCTTCTCTTTTTTACCATTATACCATGTTTTCCAAGTTCAAGAAATAGTCTTTATCCAAGACAAATTGTTTTATCCCTTTGATCGAACGCGGCTCTACAAATAGCACTTCCATATGATATAACGAAATATAATTTTGCACTTCGCTTATTTCTTCTTCCGTGAGATAGGAACACACATTGATCAAAACCAATAATTTTTTCTTAGACAAGTATTTATAAACCTGAAGCAACTCAAGTAATTTCTCAAAAATAGTATCACTTCTTGTCTCGATCTTGATACCCAATGCTTTGAATAATTCCAAGACCGTGATCTCGTCTCCTTCTAAATCGAGTTCGTGATCCAACAACTCGTACCCGATCAGCTCACTGATTGTCGCTGTCAGTTTATCAATCATTGATTTCACTTCTACTTTTTCATTGAGCTGGCGCTCCAAATCTGCGTAGATCAATTTTAAAGTCGATGCCGAATTGATGTCAAAACCTAAAACATCTGTGATAATCAGTAAATCTGACTCTTTTAATTCTTTGTATTTATCGTTGAACAGCTTTAGTTCATGGGATTCACTGTACTGATAGAACCATTTCACGATTTTTGCAAACACAGTGACATCTTCTACGATTAAAAATGTAGCTTTTTCCAGTGACAGAGGCTGTTCCAATAATGGAAAATTAAGATTCAGCATCTTCGTCCTCCCCTAGATAAATGACTCGCTTATCCGAATTAGCCACACTTGTATCTCTTTCCCCGCTCAAATAAACCATACGCGCGAATTGTTTTTCCGTTACCGTGAGTAGTGTGACAAATCCTTTTTTAGGGTTATTGCTTTTTAATCGTTTCAGCATCGCTTGGCTAGCTGTAGGATTCAGCAACAATTTACTGTACACGGAAAACTGATGCATGATGAATCCTTCGCTCAATAAAAATTTTCTGAATTTCCTGTATGCTTTTCGTTCATCGGCTGTTTCAGTAGGCATATCAAACATTAAAATCATTCTCATATAACGATAACTCATATCCGAAATTGAGGGACTCCTTCCGTCTCGTTATTCAATACTTTGATTACTTTACTCGTATAATCCGATACGATGTTGGTAAGAAACATTTCTTTTTTCCATAACTGTATTTATTGGTAAATAAATCAAACAAACGCCGCTTGATCACAGGAAATTCGCAGTTGCGGTAGCGATAAACAATCTCGTCTATGACCGGTCGGAATGGTTCCATGAAATCACTAGCCAAATTAAAATCATTGAATTGATTCGCATGTTTCAATCCAAATTGTGTCATGCAACCATTTTTGACGATTTCTCGGGCAAACATGCTCAACAACAGTGTATATCCGTAATCTAATCCTGCATTGATCTCATTGTTTTCTTCACGAGTAAACTTCGTGCCGAACAATGTTTGAAAATAGATTCTTGCAGCATGGCCTTCGCGATTCGTTGGGTCAAATTCAAGTAAACCTTCGTGCAATTCTTGTATTGATTCTGCTTTTTCAGTAAATGATTGCTTTTGCAAGAAATTGCTTTGGTTCTGGATTTTCTGGGAAATAATTGCTGTCCATACCTGCCCCTTTTTTTCAGGAGACCACGCCAATTGTCGCGTTAACTGCAAACTGCTGTCATGTCTACTGTAGAACGGCAACAGCTTAGCAACAGGAAGTCGCTTGTCATCACAAAACAACACGAGTATTTTCTCATCGACTAATCGTTTCAAGAGCATCGTTGTGATAGTGATATCTGTGGTTTCCAATAACAGCACATCAATTTCTGACAGATGGAGACGTTCGGTTTTTTCAGCATTTTTGAAAATCAAATGATTATTTACGTATGCTAATTTTGAATGTGTGTTGACCACTACTGTGCGCCATCCCATTTATTTCCCCATCCTGATACGAGTTTCATATAATCCGGTGATTGATTGATGAATAATCGTTGACTGCCAGATCTCAGTCAAGCTAGTGTACCTTTTTCGCGGGATCGTCACATCAAAAAATTTGAAATCAGCCGGTGCGCCCATCGCATTGAACTGCATGAGATTGACAAAAGAACTTGCTAGTTTAGCTAGATCATCCGTTTGGTTTTCTTTGTAAATTTTTTCCAGTTTCTCAATATTTTTCTCTGCCAAGGTATATTTCCCTGCAAATTCGAGGACACGGGCAAACACTTCTGAAAACTCCTTGTGGTGTTCATTCACATAATCAAAACTTTCTTTATGAGAAATCTCATCGTACTGTTTTGCATGATAAAGAAGTGTGACTAGATGCTCCGGCAAGAGAAATGAATTGGCTTTTTGTGCTTCCTTATTGCTTGCGACCATTCGTTTACGCCCGTTTTCTAGTTCAAATAGCGCGTACTTAGGCAATTTCATCTCAATTTCTGCCTGTTCGTACCCTTTGTTTTTCAAAAATAAAACGGGGGATTGTTCAAATGCTTCTCTCTCCATGATTGTGATGCCTTCTAGCGCATTTGTCCGTTTGCGCGCTTTTCCTTTTTCATAAGTGAAAGCGACTGTGTAAGCAACGTTTGGGCTACCTAACCCGCCGTATTTAGCTGGATCCCAGTTGTTTTTCCGAGGTAACAGCTTAGAAGAATCTTTTTTAGGCTCAACTGTTTCCTTTGAGAAGCCTCCTTTTTGAATTTCTGTTTTTTTCACGATATTCATATGGTGGTGATTGATGACTTTTTTTACCTGTGCGATACTTTTTGATTTGTCCCAGAAAATCTCGCCATTTTCATCGCAAACCGGTGTGTCACTTTCGAAAAATTTCATGATGTTCGAATAAAATTCTTTTTTTACCGTCGCTTTGTTTGCTTTATGCGCATTGAACTTCAGATATTCGCCATAAACGAATTCCGGTGCTAGTTGCGGATATTTCTTCAAAAGAGCAAGAGCGATCACACCGTTCAGATATGCATCATGTGCGTGATGATATTCATTAATCTCACGTACTTTATAGATCCCGAAACGGTTTCTGAATTGACTGACTAGTGCAGATTTGAGCGTGATGATCCGAACTTTACGTATCGGTTCATTTGTGTCTTCTGCTTTATTGAACCGATGATGTAAAATACCGGCTACGTGTTTGGTAATCTGACGCGTTTCCACCAACTGCCGTTTGATGAATCCTGCCTTGTCTTCTTCCGTCAATTTGATTTTTGTCAGATTATCAAGTTTTCTTTTACTGATCAGCTTAGACGAATAAAGGTCGTACCAGAAACTGCGCATTTTTTTCACGACTTTCTCACTTGGTACATCGTCTTTTTTCAGACGATTTTCTTTTGAGGAAACTAAAACTTTGTTATCGATTGAGTTATCGGTCGTAAAGCTTCTTGGGATAATATGGTCGATATCGTAATCTGATAATCGATGGATATCTAAAGGCGCACCTGTATACATATCTCGACCATTCTGCAAATAATAGAGATATAATCGGTCTTTTTGCAGGGAGCTGTTATCGGTCGGATACTCTTTCAGCAATTGACTGCCGAAATCTTTAAGTGATTCTTCCAAAGCTTTCAACCGCGGCCGTGAACTTTTGAGTCCTCTGCCCGTCGTTTGATTTTCTCTGGCCATCTCGACCACGATGTTTGCTGGTTCATAGCCCATGATGCCAACGATTTCATCTACAATCTTCAAACTTTGGAGGATACCTTTTTTGATAGCCGGACTGCCTGTTAATTCTTTGACGATTTCTTCCAGATTTTCTGTGTCTGTGATCATTTGTGCTTTTTTGATTTCTTTTTTGAACGATAAACTATCATCATTGATCAGCTGCATGAAGTTACGATTTCGATGATGAGGAAAATCGTCATCATTGATCAAATAGTCTAAGATTGTTTTGTTCGATTGTTTGTCTCGGATTCCTTGAATCAGTTCTTTCGATAATCTACCCCAACCAGTGTAATGTTTTTTTGTAAGTTTCTTGATTATGTGTTTACCTAAAGTCGCTTCATGATGACTCAGCCTTGTTTTAATCATTTCCCGATCCTCAAAAACAGTCAGCGTTTTGATGATTTCTTCAAACATTGATGCCAATTCAGGATCTTCCAGCCATTGTTCCATTTCTCTTTTATTTTCACTCATGGTCAAAAAATCGTGGTACGTTGTATAGGAAGCGTTGAATGCTTTTTCGATGCCGGACAGTTCCGCGTGTTTGATATCGTATTTCAAATACAAGAATTCTTGTAAATCTTTTTTGGTTACCTTTCGATTCTTTTCGAACAATTCATGAAAGATTTCTTTCTTCTCTATGCTGGAAAAATAGTTCATCTGACCACGTTCGTCTTGATATCTTACTTTAGTCAACTCATTATAGATCGAAAATTTCTGATACAACAGGCTGTTTTTTGGCAATACCTTGTTGTGTGGCATGTACATATCTGTGTTGATCATTCGTTCGATAAACCGGACAGCAGAGCCCTCCATATCCACTATTTCAGGTAAGTTCCAAGGTTTGATCTTTTCCTCTGATTTTCTGATAAGCCACGCAAATGGACTATTTTCCTGTTTTTTTGCTAACGGACCAACATAATACGGTATCTTGAAGGTCAATAAACTTTCCAGCTTTTCTTGTTCTTCTTTTAAAAAAGGATAATGCTTTTTCTGGTTTGCAATAATTGCTCTCAGCTCGGTCAAATGGATCTGATGCGGGATCACACCGTTATCAAATGTGCGCTGTTTTCTCAAAAAATTCTCTTGTTCGATCTTTGTCAGGAACACCTCGCTGCCTCGGATACCTGTCAGTTCTTTTTTGACAAATTTATAGAAATCTTCTTGTGTCGCATGCCCTTCGATATACCCTGCATATCCGTTGACTGAATTATCCCCAAAAAAGGCGCGATATTTCTTCGGCAGATTCTCTTTCACAAATCGTTTCAGAAGGACCAAGTCTTCTTTATGTGCGTCATAGCGTCTGATCATCCCTGCTGAAAGCTTCGCTCGTGTATTTTTCGTGCTGTCAGAAAGAATCTCAGATAACAAGACAGCATCATAAACATTTTTCGCTTGGACAAAAAGATCGATGTAATCATCTCCGATTTTCTCTAACAATTCTTCAAGGTCTTCTTCATATGTTTCTTTTGAAAATTGCAGTTTTGCTTCTTCTTCTAATCCAAATACATTTTTGAAATTCCCCTGATTCCCTACCATTAATTTTATAAATTGACTGAGATAACCATTGGATTTTTCATGAGGAAAATATTTCAGGAGCGTTTCTGCTTTTTTTGTTTTCGACATCTTTTCTGTAAAAACGAAAGAACAATCGACCGCTTCGTCTAATTTTTCTGTTTGTTTGTCGCCTGCTTCGCTGAATTGCTGGTTATATGTGCTCAGAAATTGACAAAAAGTCTCTGTCACTGAGGAATTCTCCGTATTTAATTCACCCTCAATCAAAAAATTTCCCCGATATTTCAAGAGATGAGCCATCGCTAAATAAACGAGACGGATGTCCGCTTTCTCTGAAGAGTCAGCTAGCGCTTGTCTCAAATGATAGATCGTCGGGTAAGTCTGATGGTAGCTTTTTTCTTGCTTGATCGTAGCAAAGACCGGATGTCTCGACTGTTTCTTTTCATCTAGGACTAAAAAACTTTCATTCAGTCGAGCAAAAAAGTGTTCGTCTATTTTTAAAATCTCTGGTGCGAATATTTTTTGCAGTTCAAGGATTCGTTGTCTGCGTCTCGCTAACCTCCTGCGCGCAGTCCGCTTGCTTCTTCTTGCTTCGGCAGTCTGGCCTTCGTCAAAAAGTCGAACACCCCAAAAGTTTTTCTTCGTGCTACTCTTTTCTGTATTTCCTGCTACTTTCATCTTTTTGGAAACCAGTCGATAGTCATCTGTCAATACGGACCACCCGACGGAATTGGTCCCGATATCTAATCCGATCGTATACTCTTTCTTCATGCGCTAAATCATCCTTTCATCCAACAGCTCATCATAATTGAAAAAACGAAAACACCTATTGTAAAAGCTGTGATTTTTGCTATAATAAATATATTGGTAGCATTCAAATCAATATAGCAAGTTAAAATAAGGCTTTGTCCGTCATCAGCTTTTTTAAAGCAGCGCTGTTCTCGGCGCTTTTTTTGTGCTTTGCTTTTCAAAATCATCCCTTCATCTTCTTGCCAGACAGGAAACCATTTTCACTAAAATTATATCATATAATTTTTTAATATGATTCACTTTTTTCTGCTATTCAGACTTTTTGTACGTTGTTTTATCATTCATCAAAAATATTTATTGTTATTTTTTGTACGTCTTTTTCTACTTTTTTCCTTCTTCCATTTTCTTGTTTTCTTACACGGCATTCAGACACTTCTTCTTTTTTGTCAAAATTTCCTTTTTCTTCTCACCCTATCATTTGGCATTCTCATAAAAACGAACTATCCTTGGATATAGAAAGAGAAAACAAGGAGGCGTTTTTCATGAGTAAAAAATTAATCAAAGTCGGCATCGGTTTAGGTTTGCTTGCCCTTGGCGCTGCATATCTAGGAAAAAAAACAGGGCTATTCGAAGATGACAGTCATTTATATGATGAATTTGAATCCATCTAGCATCCTATTTCGTTGAATCACTACGGACATACTTGGAAGACATTGGAGGAATCACAATGAGAAAAAGTAAAGCAATAATGATTGGTGCCGGTATTGCCAATATGGCAGCGGCTGTTTATTTGATTCAAGAAGGCAAATGGAAAGGGGATCAGATTACCTTTTATTCATTGGATGATCACGGTTCAAATGATGGTGCACCGACCGACACTGTAGTGGATGAATATTGGAATAAAAATCATCCATTAGAAAACCAAAAAGGCTATATTGCTCGAGGCGGTCGTATGCTTAATTACCGTACCTATGTAGATTTGATGGATCTATTAAGTCGAATACCTTCTGTTACTGAGCCAGGAATGACTGCTGAAGAAGATACGAGAGATTTTGATGCAAAACACCGTACCTTTGACAAAGCACGTTTGATGGAAGGTGGTAAAGGGATCATTGACGGCGGAAAACTGGGCTTCAACAACAAGGACCGTATTCTTCTGACTAAACTGATTGCCATGCCTGATTCAGAAGAAGAAAAACTAGACAATATCACTATCGAAGAATATTTCAAAGATGATCCACACTTTTTTGAAACAAACTTCTGGTTTATGTGGGAAACAACATTTGCTTTCAGAACACGTAGTTCTGCTCAAGAATTGCGTCGCTATATGCATCAAATGATTTATGAATTCACTCAAATCGAACATTTAGTGGGCGTCAATCGAACACGTTACAATCAGTACGAAAGTATCATGCTTCCTTTGATCGAGTACTTGAAAGAACAAGGATGCAAAATCATTTTGAACCGCCGTGTCACTGACTGGGAATTCAAAGAAACACCGATGCAAGATGAAATCACTGTGACTGGTTTGAAAATGACCAATACATTGACTCAGGAAGAGGAACATGTCACGGTAGATGAAGATACAGCGGTCATTTTCACGAATGGTTCCATTACAGATTCAGCTACTTTGGGAGATTACGAAACACCAGCTGTAGAAAATATGGATTATGGTGCAGCTTCTAGTCTCTGGAAAAAAGCCAGCGAACGTTTCTATAACTTAGGAAATCCCGATAAATTTTTCGCGGATCGAGATGCGAGCGAATGGGTCAGCTTTACCCTGACGACGAAAAACCATTTGTTGTTGAATGAAATCACCCGTATCACGACTCAAGAACCAGGAAATGCCTTGAATTCATTTATTTCAACCACACCGATCACGTCGTTAGGCCAAAAAGATGTCAATATGTCTATCGTCGTGCATCATCAACCGCATTTTACGTCTCAAAAACCAAATGAAACAGTTATTTGGGGTTATTTCCTTTATCCAAGACGACGTGGCGAATTTGTGGATAAACAGTATATTAAGATGAACGGAAAAGAAATGTTGGAAGAACTGATTGGACAACTTTCAAAAGTAGATCCTGGACCAGTGAATATTCGTGAAAAAGAAACAGAGATTTTCGACAGCGTAATAAATAATATCCCTGTCTATATGCCTTATGCTTCCGCATTATTTAATAACCGTGCAAAAAGTGATCGACCAAAAGTCATTCCTAAACATTCAACCAATCTGGCCTTTACAGGAGAATTTGTTGAGCAGCCTTATCAGATGATCTTTACTGAACAAAGTGCTGTACGTTCTGGAGAAATCGCTGCTTTCCATTTTGCGGGCATCCCTATGTCCCGTCTTGTCAAAACACCGCGTTACGACAAAGACATCCCTACTCTAGCTCGTGCCGCAAAAAAATGTTTGAATAACCAGGAGGTTGTGAAAAAGCTGCCTTGCATCAAGTAATAAGAACAGCCAAGCAAAAATAGCTTCTCATATTTTTCGTTTGGTTAGGCTTATTACCGCAAATGCAAGCTTTTGAACACCGTTTAAGGAAGAGGTTGTAAAATCAGCGTTCTGACCTGAGTATTAGAGAAACAAATGGCAAAATAGTTCCTCATATTTTGCCATTTTTTGAGCTAATACCGAGGGTCAGCTGATTGAACACCGTTTACCAAGAGGTTGTGAAAAAGTCGTTTAGTTTCGAGTATTAAGAAAAATTTTTGGGAAATGGCTTTCTACATTTTTGCATAAATTTGGCTTAATACCGAGAAACTGGCTTTTGAACACCGTTTACCAAGAGGTTGTGAAAAAGTCGTTTAGTTTCGAGTATTAAGAAAAATTTTTGGGAAATGGCTTTCTACATTTTTGCATAAATTTGGCTTAATACCGAGAAACTGGCTTTTGAACACCGTTTACCAAGAGGTTGTGAGCCTACCGTTCAGCTCCGAGTCACAAGGAACAATTTCAAAAAATAGCTTCCTATGTTTTATGAATATTGTGACTTGTGACCGAGGAGTTGGTAGGGAAACACCGTTTATTCATAACAAGAGGTTGTGACAGATTTCATGTCACAACCTCTTGTTATTTATATTCGTTTCTTTTTGAAAAAACCTTTTTTTCAGTATTCACTCTCTTGCCAATCCACCATAATCCAGCTGCTATCACTACTTCAACGATTGCCACTACACTAAAAAATTGGATGAATGACAAAATATATGTGTCTAACAAATGTTGCAGTGCTTGGGTTCGAATATCTAACTGACTGGTCATATCGTACAAATAGAGACTGACTGACAGACTTAATAATTGGAAGCCTGCTCCTCCAATCACCACTGCAAATGACCAAAGAACTTTTTTCCAAGACATTCTGTATAAATAAAACACTCCGCTCAGCAATACAAGTAAGATACTACTAATCACTGGAAGAAAAGAAACCATTCGCTCTCGTATCGTCAATATCTGATCGATGAACGACATCAAATAAATTGATTGTATTCCTCGTCGAAAAATCCCAGAAGTCATATAGATGAGTAAATTGTTTTCTTCACTAGCAAATGGATCATCCTCTGCTTCTTCTTGTTTGTATGTATTGATTATCTCTTGGAGCTTTTCTTCTACTTCCTTTTCTCCGATCAGTTCTACTGGTTCTTTTTCATATCTGTTGCGGATGAAAAGCTCGATATTTTTTTGTACTAGTTCTTCAGAAACAATCTTTTCCAATGCTTCAGCCGGAGCTCCAATCTCATAATGATAGCTTTGGATCTCTTGATTGATCTCAGCAGCTACTTTTTTCGCATAGTCCGATTGCATGTTTTGCTCTAACATAAAATGTTGATTTGCCAAGGTGCTTATTAAACAAAGCATAACAGTCAGGCAAAACAGGCAGACAGAACTAATCATAACAATGATCCGTTTATTCCATTTATTTTGGATTTGTTTCATTACGCCTCCTCGTATTTGTTTTTTCACTGAAACGAATGATGATTGGTTATTGTTTAAATAGTTAAAATGATTCAATAGTTCAACTATACTTTACTGTACGTAAGGATACAATGAAGGCACACACCTTCTTTTTCTAATAAAAAAAAATTTTGGAACTCTTGCTTTTTTGAGGATTTTTATTTTGAGAAAAAAGCGTTTCATTATCAAAAAGATAAGAACTCCTTTAGAATGAAACTATCTGTAGTACCAATAATGCAGACAATTTTGTGAATCTGAAAGGAGCATCTCCAATGAAAGCAGTCACTTGGCAAGGAAAACAAAAAATGGAAATCAGAAACGTAGATGATCCAAGAATATTAGAACCAACAGACGCAATCATCCGTATCACAGCAACCGCCATTTGCGGATCCGATCTGCATCTTTACCATCATGGTGAAGCAGTTTTGGAAAAAGGGTATGTTGTAGGTCACGAACCTATGGGAATCGTTGAAGAAGTAGGATCACAAGTTCAAACATTGAAAAAAGGGCAACGAGTGGTTATTCCTTTTAATATCAGTTGTGGTCATTGTCATTTCTGCCTGAATCACATGGAAAGCCAATGTGATGAATCAAATCCAGATCAGTTATATGGCGGGCTTTTCGGATTTGGCAAGTTGAATGGCAATCATTGGGGTGGGCAAGCAGAATACCTAAGAGTACCTTATGCAGACTCTACTTCGTTTGTCGTTCCAGATAATAATCTTCCTGATGAAAAAGTTTTGTTTCTATCAGATATTTTGCCTACAGCTTATTGGAGCGTTGAAAATGCAGGCGTAAAAAAAGGCGATACAGTTGTGATTCTAGGATCTGGTCCAGTCGGTCTATTTGCTCAAAAATTCGCTGTAATGGCTGGAGCAGAGCGCGTGATTGCAGTGGATCCAGTACAACATCGTTTAGATAAAGCGGCTAATTACAACGGCGTGGAAACTTATTTCTTAGAAGACACAGCACAAGCTGGAACGGAATTATATGAGTTGGCTAAAGGTGGTGCCGATGTCATCATCGATTGTGTAGGAATGGACGGGTTAGAGCCTGTAAAAGAAAAAGCAAAAAATTTGGTGAGCCTACAAAGTGGCACGATTTCGCCTTTACAGATGGCTTCGCAAGCTGTCAAAAAATTCGGAACCGTCCAAGTAACTGGTGTGTATATGACGCCAGCTTCTTCTTACCCGCTTCAAGAGTTTTTCATGCGAGATATTGCGGTCAAACATGGACAGGCACCCATTATCCATCTGATGCCGAAAATCTACGAAATGATTGCAGAAGGACTATTTGATCCTACACAGATCATTACTCATTCGCTACCACTAGAAGAAGCAGCACAAGCATATGAGATCTTTGACAAAAAAGAAGATAAAAATATAAAAGTTGTTTTGAAACCTTGAAATCAGTAAAAAATACAGGTGATTTTCTTTATGCCCAAAATCAAACGAAATACCCATGAGATTGAAATAGGAAAAGAAGAAGATATCGAAATACGAGGGCGTCGCTTCCGCTTCTATTTCCAAAACCGTTACACATTGATCTCACTAGCTGTCGATTTATTAACCGGGATTTTCTATATTTTTGGAAGCCTTGCTTCCTTAACTAAAATCCCCGATCGATATGGCACCTATTTTTATTTGGCTGGTGCTATTTTCTTGACGATTCGTCCTATTCTCAGAATCGTTAGGAACATTTTTATTTACGACGAGAAAAGAACAAGGAAAAAGCATGGGAAGGCCGTTTAGCCTTCTCCATGCTTTTTTGTTATTCTTGTGTTGTGCATATTTCGCCTACTGCGATTCGAAAAAATTTCTAAGTATAGAACAATTTTTCGGTTTCCTTCTCTATATGCTGTTTCATGTACCTACTCTTACAGCGGCATTTGGTACACTCGCACAGGAATTCCTTCATTATCCTGAGCCATCCCGATAAATTGCCAATTGTATTTTTCATAAAAATCCGTATGGTCCGTCACAAGATAAAGCATCTTTACGCCCATTTCTGCAAAGTCTTGCTTGATCGTTTCTAAAATCATTTTGGCAATCCGTTGGTTTCGGTAGTCTTTTTCAACAAACAGCGCACAGACATTTGGAGTCAAATCTACTCGATCATGAAAATCATTGTCAACAACACCTGCACCTGCAATAATCTCTTCCCACTCATCCAACACCACATACCATTGCGGAACCGATGCGTTTTTTCTCGTGCTTGCTTGGATACTTTCTTCATAAACAGCAACTGGCAGATGCCATTTTGAAGCAAACCATTCGGCTGTTTCTTTTATCAACGTCGGTCGATCCCGCAATTTTATGACTGTTCTTCTCTCCATTTGTACTCTCTCCCATTCATATTTGGTCTATTATAGCACCTTGTATTTCAAATAGCTTTTCAATCGCTCGATTTTTTTGAATGAATGGGATTTTTTATTTATACACAAATTCCAAGACAAATATACCTCGATTTTCTCATTCATTATTCGATCCTAAGTTTTAAATTACTTGTTTTCATAAAAAAAGCAGAACCAGATAACCGGTTCTGCTTTCTTTATTCATTAAGCATCCAAAGTTTCTTTTCTTCTTTCTTGGATCGTAGCTACCTTGACGAACGGCAGATAGATCAAAATAGAAAGGATCAGATTGACAGCGGCCAGTACACCACCTGCAATACTCTTCGTTGCCAATACACCGCCAATAATTGGTGGCGTTACCCATGGTGGCATAACGGTAGCTGCTGGCACTAAACCTGTAGAAGTCGCAAAGTACGCAACACTAACTAAAACCATTGGTGTCAAAATAAATGGAATGAACATAATTGGATTCAATACGATTGGTAAACCAAACATCGTTGGTTCATTGATATTGAAAACACCTGGCGCAATCGACAAGTTTGTTACAACCATATATGGTTTGTTTTTACGTCCTACTAAATAAATAGCTAACAGTAAACCTAATGTTGCACCTGTTCCTCCTAAATTGACAAAGCTGTCGAAGAAAGGTTTGTTCACGATAAATGGCGCGCTATGTCCAGCTGCGATCGCATTGACATTTGCTTCGATTGCTGGCGCATTGATCGTTTGCATCAAAGGATCGACCATATTCGCCCCGTGTAAACCAAAGAACCATAAGAATGGGGTGATAAATGCAAGCAATAATGCAGATGGATAAGAGTTCGCAAGTCCCATAAATGGTTCTTGGACCACTGTATAGAATGAACCCACGATATCATCAACCCCAAATGCAGCAAAAATTGCAGCAACTAAAGCAAAGGCAGAGATAGTGATCATTGCTGGCAGTAATGAAGCAAATGCTTTCGCAACTGCTGGTGGCACACCATCAGGCATTTTGATAATCAATTTTTCATTTCCGCTTAAACGTACAAAGATTTCTGTTGAAATAATCCCAACAATAATAGCAATAAACAAACCGTTTGAGCTCATACCTAATGCTCCGCCTAAAGCAAAGAAAGAGCCTAAAGAAATCACACCTGCGGAAACACCGTCTTTTCGGTAGCCGTTAGCTAAATGATACGCAAGTAAGAAAGCAATCAAGACAGAAAGAATGGCAAATGTGCCGTTCCAAGCTGCAGCCCCGAATCCTTTCCATGATTCACCGCCAAAAATTGAATTCATCAATTCTTGGAAACCGGGAATCGGTAAGTTATTGATCATTACTGCTAATGCTCCTAAAATCATTAACGGCATACTCACCATAAATGAATCTCGAATCGCAACTAAATGCCGTTGTGCACCAATTTTTGATGCGACAGGTATAAAATGTTTCTCCATAAATGCAACAAATTTATCCATAAATCTTCCCTCTTTTCTTTACTGTGGATTACGCGTCCAACCGACGATACAGATCAATGATCTCTTTTGCTAAATCTGTAAAAGCAATAGATGTCATCAGGTGATCTTGACTGTGAACTGTCAAAAGTGTTACTTCAACGTGGTTTCCTTGTGCTTCTTGCGTCAGCATCTCTGTTTGAGAGTGATGTGCTTGGACTAAAGATTCCTCTGCATCTTTGATTTTTTCCTCTGCTAAAGTAAAATCTCCTTTTTTCGCCGCAGCAATCGCTTCCATTGCATCGCTTTTTGCATTTCCGCCAAACATAATCAGACCCATGATGGCTTCTAGATTTTTTTGATCTTCCATTTCTTGTTTCCTCCGATATTTTTATTATTTGTTTATTAGTTTTTCTGCTTGGTCAAGTACTTTTTCACCATTCATCATGCCATAGTCAGCCATATTGATCACATCTAAAGGAATGCCTTTAGGTGCTAGCTTTTCAGCAAATTGATTTTGCATAAAACGTACTTGCGGACCTAAAAGTAAAACGTCTACATTTTTAGATTCTAGTTGATTATCTGCATCTGAGGCAGAGACAGCAAAGATATCTGCTTCCATTCCTTTTGCTTCTGCTGCCTTTTGCATTTTTGTGACTAGGAGGCTTGTACTCATTCCAGCTGAACATACAAGCATGATTGTTCTCTTTTCCATTTTAAACACGTTCCTTTCTATTCTTACACTTGTATATAAAGCAAGTAGTGTGCCAACTTTAAAAGCGCTTTAAAAAGTTGATATTATCACGTTTATGGTCTATACCAAGTTGCATACACACTAAAAAGGAAAGCGCACACTAAACACACAAATTCTTTTTTATTGTGTTTATTTCTTTTAACGTGCACAAAAAAAGTTATGACAAATCTTTTGTCACAACTTTTTTGAATAAGAGGTTAAAATGCTACTTTCACAACCTCTTTTATTTCAAATAGCCAGCAAATAGAATCAATATCTTCGAAAAAATTCTAGTTATTTATAGACTTCATCAGGTAAGCTTAATTCTCTCTTATCAATCAGAGACTGATACCATGAAGCAGACTTTTTCAGTGTTCTGCTTCGTTCATCGTTCAATTCGATTCGAACTAATCCATATCGATTCTTAAATGCATTCATTGGTGAAACACAGTCAGTGAATGCCCATAGCATATAGCCTTCGCAATTGGCACCTTCTTCTGCTGCTTTGATCAAATAACGCAAATGCTGTCCGATAAATTCGATGCGATAGTCATCTTGCACGATCCCTTTCTCATCCATATACTGTTCTTCATGTTCTCTTCCCATACCGTTTTCTGTTATCAGCCAAGGAATATTACGATAATTTTCTTTTAGATACATAGCTATATCATACATGATTTTTGGATAGATCTCCCACCCTCTGGAATTGTTCATTTTCTTTCCAGGTAAATCAAAGACTTCATAATATCGTTCTGGATGAAACGGTGTCTCTTCATTCCATTGATAACGAGGAGCACGAACGCGTTTAGGGTAATATTGATTGATTCCAAGGAAATCTACTGTATGATGTTGGATCGTTTCTAAATCCTCTGTTGCAGGATCGAAATAAATCGATTGTTTTCGACACAACTCCAGGAACTCTTCTGTGTAGCATCCTTTTACCATCGGATCAAAAAATACTCGATTATAAAACAGATCATACATATAAGCAGCTTTTTGATCTTCTGGAGAACTGGAACGAGCATAGACCATCTCAGGATTTAAAATACAGCCAATCCTTCCGCCATAATTGCCACTATGGTAAATTTCTACAGCTTTAGCCGTTGCTAAAACTTTGTGATAATTCCACATCATCCATTTTTTTGTGTTTTGTTCATGCGGCCAGCGAACAGCATCCAAATAGCAACGCGTTTGGGGAACGATTGGTTCGTTGAATGTAAACCAGTTTTTTACCCTGTCACCATAACGATCAAAAGCAATCTTTGCGTACTTAGCATAAAAATCAACCACTTTTCTTGAAGACCAGCCATCATATTTTTCCAAAAGAAAAGCAGGGACTTCGTAGTGTTCTAAACAAATCATCGGTTCTACGTCTGCTTCGATCAAAGAGTCGATCATTTCACTTATATGCTGAGCATATTCTTCATCTACTATACAATTCTCGTAATCAGTGAAAAAACGAGCCCAATTGATAGAAGTCCGATAATGTGTCAGATGGATGGATTTCATCAAATCTATATCCTGTTGGTACTGCTCCATAAAATTAGTTGCTACGGCTGGACCATATCCATTATGCCAAACAAAATGTTCATTTTTATACCAGCTATCTATAAACGAATCCTGTCCTTCTTTTTTTCCTTTCCAACCTTCCGTTTGCCAAGCAGAAGATGCTGCACCAAGAATAAAATTTTCTGGAATAGTAATTTTCATGATTTCCTCCTGTTTTTTTAGATCCCATCATTTTCCACACGATTTGCTACTTTTACGAATGGCAGATAAATCAAAATAGAAACAACAATACAAACAAGTTGCGTAATAACTGCACCGATATTTCCTGCTGTGGCCAGATAAGCATTGACGATCGGCGGCATCGGCCAAGGAACCATTACAACTGCTTTTGCCGCAAATCCTAAAGCGGTTGCAAAATAACCGATCGTTCCTGTAACAAGCGGCGTTAAGATAAACGGGATAGCTAAAATAGGATTCAGCATGATCGGCATACCAAAAATAACTGGTTCATTGATGTTGAAGATCCCAGGAGCAAGAGATAACTTGGTGATTTGTTTCATATCTTCTCGTTTTCCCACTAGCAATACTGCTATCAGTAGACCTATCGTGACCCCAGACCCGCCCATACTCATATACATATCCCAAAATGGCATAGTGATAATGTTTGGTACTTCTTTTCCAGCTTCAAAAGCTTCCGTATTTACAGCAATTGCCGCTAAAAGCAACGGTTCTCGAATTGGCTTCACCATTTGATTCCCATGGATACCAATCACCCAAAAGACTTGTGCAATAAACATCAGTAACAAGATACCAGGTAGCCCTTGAACGACACCTTCTAATGGGCGTTGTACGATATTGTAAATGATATCATAAAGGTACATCCCTGTAAGTTCTTTGATGATAAATCCCGCAGCCGCGATACCTGATACTGTCAGAATCGTGGGAAATAACGCAGAAAAACTGGCAGAAACATTCGTTGGCACGGTATCAGGCATTCTCAGCTGTAGTTTCTTCTGTTTCCTCAACCAGCAATAAAGTTCAATGGAAAGGATGGAGACCAACATTCCCAAAAATAACCCTTTCGTATCTGTATATTGTTTAGCCAATACGTTTTCTACTATAACAGTCTGATTTTCATTCACTAATTCATAAACAGTTGGATTAACAGATAAATAAGACATCACTGCGATGATACCAGGGAATACACCATTCACTTTATTCAGCTTTGCTAATTCGATCCCTATCAGAAAAACAGCATAGATGGTCAAGAAACTTAGTGTGACATAGCTGATGGCAGATGCGATAGGTTTTAATTCTTCTAAAAAACGCAAAAAACTTATCTGTGCTAACCCATTTTCCGAATCAAAGACCATTGCTGAAAACAACGTGCCAAAAGCACCCGTAATAATTACCGGAATCAATGCAGCAAATGCGTTTTTTATCACCATGATATACCTTAAATTATTGATTCTCGTTGCCACATTCCCTAAAACATTGGCTAATTTATCCATAAAACTCATTCCAGATCCCCTCATTCCTACTTCTTCTCCTTGCCGTCATCTCTTTTCGTCTGTTAGTCAGCGCTTACATTCCGGTGAATAAAAACTATTTGCTTGTCCGTTTTACCAAATATAAAACAAAAATTCATCTGATGTATTTATCATAAAATACATCAGATGAACTGTCAATTAGTTTCTTTCTTCCCAATTATTTTCTGTAATTCTCTCCGATTTATTGCCATATGGACAGTCATCGCATCAAATGCCGCAAGTACATTCCGCCTCTCGATAGCCTGAACGATTTCTGTATGGATATCGATCGTCTCGATTTTCAAATGCTGGATATCATAATTTTTATTAAATAAAGCAATCGATTCATTAATGATCGGAATGATATGCAGTAACGCTACGTTTCCGCTAGCTTCTGCAATCGTCGTATGAAAATCGATGTCTAATTGAACATGATCTTGTGTACCTTCTCGAAAAGACGTTTCAATCTTTTGCGTTAAGCTTTTCATTCGGCTGATTTGATTTTTCGTTGCATATTCCGCCGCTAACCCTGCCATCTTTGGCTCCAATAAATATCTCAGCTCAAACAAGTCTCGTATCATCCGATCCTGATCTTCAATCAAAGAAAAACCGAGCGGATCATTAGCAATCCCTCGCTTATCACTGACGAATGTCCCCGCCCCTTGCCGAACTTCAAGAATATTCCTAGAAGCAAGCGCTCGGACAGCTTCTCGCACCGTGCTGCGTCCCACCTCTAAATAATCGGACAACTCATATTCATTCGGCAACTTATCTCCTACTTGCAACTGCTTTTCCTTTAAATATCTAAGGATCTTGTCCGTGGTTACTTCTACTAGGGTTTTATTTTCTTCCAAACCACATACCTCCTTTTCATCTGATGTATTTTTTCGTAATTATTATAACACGTTTGAATCATCTGATGATTTTTTGTATAAAAAATCGATTCATCCGTTCATGGATATACAAACGAAGCTATTTACCATAAAAAAAGACTAGGATAAAATTCACTCCTAGCCTTCGATCCTTTTTATTTTGAACGACAAAACGTATGATGTTCAATAATAGATGATCTTCATTCGATTCTTGATGACATTTTTTGTTCATTTTTTGATAGATGGATAAAAAATTTGATTACATCTTTTCTATTCTAGAATTTGGTCGATTTTCAATTCTTCTTCTGGTGAGAAATCTAAATTATCCATCATTCGAACACTTTCTTGTAACTGACTTAACCGACTTGCTCCAACCAGTACACTCGTAACAGATTTTTGTCGCAAATTCCATGCAAGGGCCATTTGCGCTAATGATTGCCCTCGTGATACGGCGATTGTCTGCAGTGCTTTGATTTTTTCCAGAGTTGATCCAACTTGTTCTTCTGAAAGGAATGGTATTTCCTTACGATGTGCTCTAGAATCTTCAGGAATCCCATGCAGATAACGATTTGTCAGCAAACCTTGGGCAAGCGGGCTGAACGTGATTGCTCCTAGCCCTTCTTCTTCTAATACTGGAGATAAGTCGTCTTCTAGTAGTTCACGAGAAAACATATTGTAGCGCATCTGATGAATAATGAACGGTGCTTCTTTTCTTTTTAAAATTTCAGTCATTTTTTTGGTGTCTTCTCCATTATAGTTGGATATACCAATATATAATGCTTTTCCTTGTCTTACAAGTTGCATCAATGCTTCTGCTGTTTCTTCCAAAGGTGTATCAGGGTCTGGACGATGATGATAGAAGATGTCAACATAATCTAGCCCCATTCTTTGGAGACTCTGATCACAACTTGAAATGATAGATTTACGCGAGCCCCATTCTCCGTATGGACCTTCCCACATATGATAACCTGCTTTGCTAGAAATAATCAGTTCATCACGGTAGGCTTGAAAGTCTTCTCTAAAAATACGCCCGAAGTTTTTCTCTGCAGCTCCAGCAGGGCCTCCGTAATTATTCGCAAGGTCGAAATGGGTAATTCCCATATCGAAAGCACCTCTTAAAATCTCTCTTTGGTTATGGATAGGATCATAATCTCCAAAATTTTGCCATAATCCGAGAGATAAAATTGGTAATTTTAAACCTGAATGACCGGATTTACGATATTCCATTTTTTCATAACGTGCACTATCTGCAATATACAAATTTTCTCCTCCTCACCACTTTTAAAACGCTTTCTTTTATTCTGCTTTTAGTTTACTACATTTTAAAGAAAAGGAGTTAGTCAAAATGATTTTTTCTTGTATTTTTTTACCATTTGTTTTTTATTCGTTGATAAATCAGAAATTGCTTACGTGCTTGCTGAATTTTTTTATAGCGTTTCGGTTGTTTTTTGTAAAATTGCTGATGATAATTTTCTGCTGGCCAAAACGTACTAGCTGGTTCAATTTTTGTGACGATTGGTTGGTGGAACGTTCCTGAACTGACTAGTTCCTGTTTCGATTGCTCCGCTAATTCTTTCTGACGTTCGTCTTGATAAAAAATCACCGGACGGTATTGCTTCCCTCTATCTTGAAATTGTCCAAAGGCATCTGTGGGATCAGTTATTTGCCAATAGATTGTCAATAAATCGCTATAACTTATCTCTCTCGTATCATAAATGATCTCCACAGCTTCCATGTGACCTGTGTAGCCACCGCTCACTTGTTCATAATTTGGTTTTTCAACATGTCCGCCCGTGTATCCTGACAAAACAGATAGGATCCCTTTTTTCGATTCAAACGGCTCGACCATGCACCAGAAACATCCCCCTGCAAATACTGCACGTTCTTGATAGTCAGCATCTTGCATAGCATGCTTGGAAAAGTCATATTTTTGCTGCGTGTCAAATCCTTCTGTAAGCAATAAATAAAAATCCATTACATCAGGCGTTAGGTTCATCCGGATAGCTAATGGACGTAGTGTTGCTTCTAGTTTCGATAACTGTTCTTTAACGGATGTATTTTCTCTTATGTCATTCTTTGTCTGGATCAATACTTTTCGTTCCCAATCTCGTGTATTCGGATTTAAAATCAGATTATAAAGAGTTTGAATGAATACTTGTTCCTTATCCATAGACTCTCCTCCTTTCCGAAGAAGACAAGCTAGTGACTTTAGCTGTAATTTATCATAAAGTGAGGAAATAAGCGATTACTTCATCCCCCTACAGATTTTTCGTATAAAAAAGAGAGAATCCTTATCGACAGATTCTCCTTTTTAATCAATTTATTTTATAAATGAAAAGTTAATTTACCTTTTATGGAAAATTATTTTAAAAAATAAACATAAATATGCAGTTAATGTAACAAGATAAGAAATAATAGTCGTTACTGTATAATTTGTGCTTACTTTAATATCAGCAACTCCTTTGACTCCGCTTATTTGTACCAATCCATTAGCATTCACCTGCTCCTTTACAGGTTGATGATTTATTTCTACATTCGTTCCTAAATAAGCATATACAGGAAGTGTGATTACTTGGCTCTTCTCATTAGTTACTCTATATATGATAGAACTACCAGTTGTTTTATAAGGAAGGTTTACCCATTGACTGCCAATCTTTGCTTCGTGTTTTATTATATGCTCCTTATTCTCCAATGAAGCGATAGGAGAATAATCATATAAAAAATAATCCATTCCTTTAGTGGTATACGCCTCTACTGTTTCTTTGTTTACAACAATATGTCCCGGCTGAGAAATTATTTTTTGATTGAAATTTTTTTTACTAGAAACAGTTAAAGTGATTAATAACAAAACAGTCATAAATAAATAAAATAGTTCTCTTGTCTTATTGTATCTTCTATTTTTGAAAAATATCATCGTTAATATCAGAGAAGAGAATATTATTTGCAAACTTAAGATCCGCCAAGGAAATTGTAACAATTTGGCTGGCGTATTTTGCAGAAGATACCATGGCACCAAACTAGTTGTAGCTAGCCAAGTCAAACACGTACCATAATAAATCTTTTTTTCTATGTTTGTTAATTTTTTAAATAAAATCAGGGGAATACATAAAGATAACAGACCAACTAGTCCCATTGAGTAAGTAGTTAAGTCGTTGTTCATAGCTTCAGTCAGACTATCGAACACATTAGATGCATGAGCATATAAATTTGTCACGCTAGGTTTGTTGATTTTTTGGTAGAGCATTTGTTCAAACATCGGATACCAAAAAGCACTCGTCAGAACCAATGTCATTCCTGCCGCACTAAATAATTTTTTAAATATAGCAATAAAATCTGCATTCTTGAAACCTTTAGAAACCAAACGAATAAAAATAAAAATGATAATTAATGCTGTACTCATTAATGTTGATAGTACATGGCTGTACACTAGCAAACTCATACTCAATGCTAGCTTTACAGACGGATACTTTTCTTCTTTTCCAGAGATGATTTGATAAGCATAAAATAATACAGGGATAACAAGTGTTATTGCGATAGCTTCGGCAATTGCGGAACGATAGTAGATGTCTACTGTCCGATAAGCAGAGAAAATATAGAGACAACTAAATAAAAATGCCGCTTTTTTTTGTTTTAAAAACCGCTCGCCATAATGATAAGCTACGAGTGTTGTGCACAAGTTCAATAACCAAACGTAAATAATATAGCTTACAATCAAATTTTTTGTCATCCAATATAACATTACAGCTGGAAAAAAAGTCAGAAAGGGATAAAAATAATTTACACCATATCCAGTATAATTGAATGTCTCATAATTAATCGGACTGGTAAAAATAGTCGATAGCCCCTTGATTCGAGATAAGTGAAAAGAAAGATCTCCAGTGGTATAAATACTCTGTGTATTTTTGAAAAAGATGAAAGAATATATACTACTAACTATAATTAATCCACTCAATATTACTACTTTTTTATTTATTTTCATTCTTCTTGTTTATCTCCTTTTTAGTCACATATCGAGAATCTTTCAACTTATTAGGTGCAAATCGTTTAAAACTTGAATACACCACTAAACAATAAGTCAGAATACTAATCCATAAAGCCATGAGAGCAGTTGGAGTATATTTTGTTGTAATTTCTATCTTATTTTCTCCAGCATTTACATCCACATTCACTAAGCCATGTTTTTTATAAGAGTCATTTACGACTTTACCGTTTACTTTTACCTGTGTACCTAAATAAGCATATACTGGTACTGTCACTTTTTGCTTTTTGTTGCTTGCCACTGTGTAAGTAATGTTATTATCTGCAGCTTTATACTTCCCTTTTTCCCACGATTCTCCTACTTTTACTTCATGTTTTTCTAAGTGAGGCCTTTCTTTTATCGCTTCTGTTGGGGCGTAATCGTATAATCCTCCCATATCTGATGTTGTATAACGTGGGAGTGTTTCTTCATTGATAACAATATGACCGTGTTTTGATTGGATAACTTTTGCGTAATTTTCTTTTGCTGCTATAGACGTGACGAGTAGAAACACCACAGTAGCGCCAATGATTAACCATGAATATTTTTTATTCATAGTCTTTTTCATAAAAACAAGCGTTATGATCATTGAAGAAAAAAAGATTTGGATACCTAAGATACGCCAAGGAAACTGGAGCAAGCTTATCGGTGTTTTTTGAAACAAAAACCATGGAAATAAATTAGTTACGCATACCCATGTAGAAACTACGCCAACATAGATGATTTTTTCTTTTTTCTCCATTTCTTTCAGTATGAATAAAGGAAAAATCAACGCAACCAATCCTAATAACCCCATAGTGTATGTTGTAATATCGTTATTTAACGCTTGAATGATACTATCTGAAATAGAAAGTGCTTCTAGCTGCAAATCTGTTTTGAAGGGACTGTGTATTTCTTGATAATTCATCTGCTGCAACATAGGATACCAAAAATAGCTAGTTAATGCACAAGTCAAAAAAACAGCCTTTACTAAATTCACGACCACAAATTTTATATCGTTTTTTATTTGCTTGCTTAAAAACAAACGAACTATAATCATACAAGCAATCAATGCACTACACAATAGTGTAGTTAAGACATGAGTATACACAAGTAGACTTATACTGACAGATAAAGCGATGACTTTTTTTTCTCTATTGAATATCAATCCATAAGCATAATATAAAACAGCTGGGATAATCGTAAGAGCGATTGCTTCTGCAATTGCGGATCGATAATAGATATCAACTGTTCGATAAGTTGCAAAAGTATATAAACAACTAAATAAAAAAGCAGCATCTATCTTTTTAAAAAACTTTTCTCCATAATAAAAACTAATCAGAATCGTACAAATATTTAATAACCAAATATATAGAACATAACTTAATATTAAGTTATTTGAAATTCCATAAAAAACGACTGCAGGAATTATTGTAAGAAAAGGATAAAAATAGTTCAGTCCATCTCCATAATTGTTAAATGTTGTATAGTTGATTGGCCCTTCAAAAATAGAAGATAACCCTTTGATTCGTGAAAGATGAAAAGATAAATCACCTGTTGTATAAATTTCTTGGGCATTTCTCATAAAATTTACTGAATATAAAGTACTAAGTAAGATAAGAACTACTAAAAGAAATGCTTTTTTACTTATTTTCATAGATTTGTTGTTCTCCTTTTTTAATTCTATTTTCAGTATACTAGAATTGTCTTTTTTTAATAAGCTTTGCGTTAAATTTTTCATAGCACTAGTATGATATACTAGAAAAGAATCAATTTTTATTACTTTTAAATAGGAGAAAAAAATGAAAAAAAACAAAAACCAAATAATAGATATCATTTTTATGTTATTTCTAAGTTTTGCTTACGTCATCCCTCTATTCATGTCTAAGGGAATCTATCATAGTGTCAATCAGGATACTTACTTTCATTTATCTCGAATCATAGGACTAGATAATGTATGGAGTTCTCCAGTAAACTTCAATAACTTCGATCATCATGGAACAATGATGAATATTTTTTATCCATGGCTTACTCTTTATCCAGCTTTTTTATTTTATAAAATGATGGGAAATCTTGTTTTAGGTTATAATATCTACTATTTTTTTATCACTTTTTTAACAATGGTCGTTTCTTATTTTTCTATGAAACAAATAAAAAACAATCGTTATATTTCGCTGTTATTTTCGATTATTTATACATTTTCCGCCTATCGTGCCATTGACATATTCCATCGTGCTTCATTGGGAGAAGCTGTCGCTTTAACATTTTTGCCTTTGATACTAATGGGGTGTTACGAAATTTATATTAGAGATTACCAAAAATGGTACTGGTTGTCTATTGGCATGACGCTAGTAGTGTATACTCATTTACTTTCTGTCGCTATGGTTTCTGTATTTATTGGAGGAACGTTGTTTCTTTCTTTTTATTTTTGGGACCAAAAAATCGCTAGACTCTTAAGTCTTTTAAAAGCTACCGCCCTCACCTTTTTTTTAAGTGCGGGATTCTTAATTCCTTTTATTCAACAATCTAGAGCACAAGAATTGAAAGTCCCACTGGGAAAAGAATTAAGTGGTATGGCTCCTAGTGATATGCTGACACATATTTTAAATAATAACTATAACAACTATACTATTGGATTATTCTTATTTCTCGGATTGATTGGTGCTTTTATTTTTATAAAAAAATTAACTGCTGATGATTTATTTATTTTCTTTCTTGGTGTATTTGTTCTTTTTTGTTCAACCAATTTATTTCCTTGGCAACTTTTTAACCATACACCAGTTAAGAGTCTACAATTTGTCTGGCGGTTAAATGGTTTTTCTTCTTTATTTATAGCCTATACGATGAGTATAGTGATCTATTATATTTTTTCTACTAAAAATAATTCATGGAAAATAATGGTCTTTACGTTTCTTGCACTAATATTGCATCTCTCAGGAGTAAGCAATTCTATCCATGCTAACAAAGATTCATTAACACTTATAGCACCTGAAGACGCTGTTGCTATAGCTGAAAATTACAATCATACTGATTATGCAAACAAAGAGTCAATCTATCATCCTGATATGATTAATAATGATCAATATTTACTAGGTAACCAGGAAATAAATCCAACAACTCATTTTATGAGTAACAAACTTACAATTGAATTAGATAATTCGAATAATAAAAATACTGTCTTGACGACACCTATTTATCGTTATAAAGGGCAAGTGGCTTCTATTAATGGCAAACTAGTACAAACAAAATTATCTAAGTTTGGCACAACTGAATTAACTATTCCTCCAGGTATAAATAAAGTCGTTATTACTTATCAGTACACAAAACTAGCAATTGCTTCAAGATATTTATCTATCGTTACTTTGATTTTATTTTTACTTTATCGATTTACTTTTTCTAAACAAAAACAACCGAGAAGAGAAGTACAACATTCTCACTAGATTTTTATTTAAGAAAGACTTTTTAGCTGTACACATAAACAGGCTAAAAAGTCTTTTTTTATATTTCTTTAATTTGCTTCATACATTATTTAACATCGATATTTATACTGTGAAACATGCGTTTCATCCATTATCAAAGTATTTTTATCGATAATAAACTTCATCCAAAAACAGACCTTGTGCAGGGACGGTTTCTCCTGCATGTTGCCGCACTTTGCTTTCAAATATTTCATCGATTGTTTCTATCGGCATGGCACCTGTGCCGATTTCTAGTAATGTCCCCATGATAATCCGCACCATTTTATATAAGAATCCGTCTCCGACAAAAGTAAAATGAAGCATTTCTCCCTTTCGTTCGATAGATAATTCATCAATCGTACGCACTGTGGATTTTTTTGATTTTTTCAATGCAGAAAAACCAATGAAATCATGTGTACCCACTAATTTTTCGCAAGCTGCATTCAGCTTGTCCATATCCAACTCTTGAGGGAAATAAAAGCTGTGGTTTCGCTCAAATGCTGAAGGAATCACGTTGTTCCAAACATAATAGCTGTATTTTTTGCCCACCGCATTATATCTTGAATGGAAGCGCTCAGGCATTTCTTCGATTCTTTTGATGACAATATCCCGCGGAAGGTAACGATTCATAAAGTCGATCATTTCTGCCAGTCCAATTTCTGTGTTTGTTTTGAAATTTGCTACTTGTCCTCGCGCATGGGTGCCAGCATCTGTTCTTCCTGATCCAATAATTTCTATCTCTTCATTTGTCATCTGATGCAATACTTTTTCAATTTTTCCTTGAATGGTTTTATCGTCATCTCCAAGTCTTTGCCATCCTGAATATCTTTTTCCGTCATATTCGATTGTCAACTTGATGTTTCTCATATTTTAGTGGCTCCTCTGTCTTCCATTTGGTCTTCTCTCTACCTTTTTAAGATTGTAGCACAAAATATAGCTCCTTGCTTCTCTAAGACAGAAGCTCTACAAGAAAATTATGGAACTATATTTCAGAAAAACAAAAAAACAGCCAACGGACGAAATGTCCGCTGACTGTTCAATTTGACGACTCAAGTTTTACTGTTTGAGATGCAAGATACTCAACCAGGCAATGGGCACATAATTAAAGAAAAAACTGATTCTTTGGCAAAATCCTATTTTATTCAGTAATGGCCAAGAATTTATAGAAGGGATTCTTGCCAGACCATAAATCGCCGCAAAAAGCAAACTGATCACAGACAGTCCAAGGTATAAGTGGCTTACGTCCAGTTGCTCATTTTTTCGATAGATCAAGAAAAGAAGAACTGGAAACAATAAAAAACCACTATAACCTAAACCTGATCCGATATTATGAACCCATGTCGAGACATTCCACGAAGATTCATGAGTATTGATACTGAACAAACCTGTAAAAATACAATCACCTATACCATAGAAACCGATAGATGCTGTAACTAAGGTAGCTAACACACGAGATATACTTGCAAATGCAGCATACAACGCAGGCAATGACAGGATGAAAAAAATCCCTGAAACCACTGACCAAATAAGAAACGCCTTTCTTACAGGACTGGAAACCTCTCCAAATACACTGATCACACTCTTCATTTGATCTAATTCAGGATAATACAATCCTAATACGTACGGAGTCAAAAAATCACTCAACACGCCTAATAGTAAAAAGAAAAAACCAAATTTACGTAAAAAATCCATGATGCGCCTCCAATAACAATTACCTATGCTTTTAATTGTTATTATAAACGACTTTATCTCGATTTAACAGGAACCTCTATTCTACAGGAACATCTATATAACTCATTAAAAATTTGAATCGTCTTAAGGTTCATCCCTAAATATCTAATGTTCAATGTTCATTTAATCCGTCTAATCGATCTTTCAATTTGATTTTTTCTCCACTTCTTTTACGCGCGCCTAATTCTCCTATTGCAGTAAACAACAGATCACTTGACGAATTTAAGGCAGTTTCCATTGAATCTTGGATAACACCGATAATAAATCCGATACCGACGATTTGCATCGCAACATCATTAGAGATACCAAACAAACTACTTGCTAGTGGAATCAATAACAGTGAACCGCCCGCAACACCTGAAGCCCCACAAGCAGCTAAAGCAGACAAAATACATAAAAGGACTTTCAAAACAAACGGTGCTTCAATCCCTAAGGAATGTACAGCCGTCAATGACATCACGGAAATGGTAATCGCAGCACCGCCCATATTGATCGTAGCACCTAATGGGATTGATATGGAATAAGACTCTTTCGTCAATTTCAATTTTTCAGCCAGCATCATGTTTATCGGAATATTTGCGGCAGAACTTCGGGTAAAGAAAGCTGGAAGCGCGCTTTCTTTCAAACAAAAGAGAATCAATGGATAGGGGTTTTCTTTAATAAACAAAAACGTGAGGAACGGGTACACAACTAATGCGACAAACAGCATCGTGCCGATCAACACAAGTAAAAGCTGCAGATACTCTGCCAATCCAGCGATTCCAGTCGTGGCAATCGATTGATAAACCAATCCTAAAATCCCTATCGGAGCGAATGCAATAATCACTTGTACGACTTGTGATAATGCTACAGATATTTGGTCCACCAATTCTTTTGTCGATTCTGAACGTGATCGAAAAGCTAGACCTAACAACACAGCCCAGAATAAGACACCAAGATAATTCGCATCAATAAGCGATTGAACAGGATTTTGTGTGACATTTGTCAACATCGTAGATAAAACACTTTCCAAATTTTGCGGTGCTTGTTCAGATACTGTTTCTTGTAAAGTAATAGGAACAGTAAAAATTGAACTTATAATCGCTGCTACAAGTGCCGAAAGCAATGTTCCTACTAAATATAAGACTAAAATAGGCTTCACAAATGTCTTATTTCCTATTTTATGTTTGGCAATTGAAGCCATCGTCAAGAAAAAAACTAAAAGAGGCGCAATTGCTTTCAAGCAACTGACAAACAACGTCCCCAATATTGAAATAAATGTCCATGTGGGGAAAAAGATACCCAACAATATTCCGACTAAAATACCAACAACAATACGTTGAACTAACGACATATCCAAAAACTTCTCTAACAAATGACCACCCTTTCACAATTTTAACAATCATTGTATCATTTTATCTAAAGAAACTAAAGGTGTAATTTTCTAAAAATTCTAACAATACAATTGGCAATTCATGCTCTTGCAACATTCAGTTTTAGTATTGGAGGGTTTATTCAATCTCTAAAGAAGTCGAGAGAAAACTATTTATCGTTATTATTAAAGTTATCCAAGTAAAACGTAATTAAGATGAAGGATGAAACTGGAAGTTTCATCCTTCATCTTAATTCTTAGACATAGCAATCAATTAATATTTTCCACTGAGTCTCTTCTTTCTCTCACTAATTTACTTACCCATAAACGATTTGATTAAAGCCATTTTTCAATTCATTATTCGCTGTCTCGTTGAAGTAAAGATAATTATCGGGATTCCCCTGATTTTGTTGTGTCACCAATACTTTGGCTGATTTTGCTGAAATCCAAATAGATAGACGTGCTTTTTCAGATATGGTTCTGTCTCTGCATCGGAATAGACGGCTGTAATTTGATAATCTGCTTGACCTGTCCCACTTTCTGACCATTCTGCAGAAGCAGGCACTCCACCAATAGCCATCTTCCACTCCCCATTCAAAATAGCTTGAGGGACTTTAAGACCATATAAGTCCACACTCATTTGATTCGTATAACTTTTGTATTGTTGCCCCATTGTTTGGCCCCATGTGGTCATAAATGCCTCTAATTGTGCGGCTTTGTCTGCATTCCACAGTGTTTGTTCAACTTGTTCGCTGCTTTCTGAAGAGGAAGATGAAGCCTCTAAAGAAGAACTTGAAGTAAATGTTTGAGTCGTTTCAGTCGTTTTGGAAGACTCTGACGAAGTAGAGGTATCTGCTGTTTCTGTACTTGTTGCAGTTGACTTGCTCTCTGTGCTAGTTGTTGTAATAGTTGCAATTGTTTCTTTTGTTGATTCTTTTCTTGGTTCATTCCCGTTGGTACAACCAGCTAACAAAAAAGCTAGGCCCATTGTTAATAAAATCCTCTTTTTCAATTAAAAAAACTCCTTTCGATTACTCCCCCACTTCTTTATTCTATCAAATAAGCAATGTGATTTTATTGATTTTTTGTATTTTCTCATCCATCTTTTAAACCATTTAAAAACTAAGAAGCACCCGCTGATGTCTTATAGACAACATCAGCGGGTGCTTCTTTTTATTTTATTTTTAAGACAAAACGTTGTGTTTTTTTCCTGTTTTTCTCACACTTTATATTTGTATTTGAAGAAACATAGACTTTTAGTCATCATCGTCTTCTTCATCCAAATCTTGTCGGAGAGTTTTTCCTTGGAGTCTTTGTACTTGGTAGATGATTTCTTTATGGAAACTTAAAAGTTCAACAAGCAATTGTTGCAAGCCATACTTTTCTTCTTTTTCAGCTAACTTGATTGCCCGTGTGATAAAGACATTTTGGAAATCGAAATCTTTTGCAAAGTTTTCTAACATTGTTGAGGCTGGTAAATATTTGTTTTGACCATGTTCGTAAATTTTTCCATAACGCATGACTTCTTCTAAAGTAGACGGAACGATTTCATTCTCAATCACTAACTCATGAGAGATTTTATTGAACCATCTCGCTTCTTGATCAGCATATTCCGAAAAAAGGGTACTTAATTCTTGCGAAGATGTACCCAAAACATACAATTGTGCTTGGATCAATTTCATTTCTTCTAATTTAAAATTTGCTAATACATGTCCCACCATGGCGCCAGCAGTTGGTTTATGATGGTCGATATCTGCTTGTTTTGTTTCTTGAGCAAATTTTTCTTCCACTATATTCATTGATTTACGCCTCTTTTACTTTTGTTGATTGGACTTCATAACCTAATTTTTCCACAACTGCAGCTAATTGTTCAGGGTGGACTTCATCTGGATCAAAGTTTGCTTTGATTTTGCTCGCATTAAACAAAACTTTCGTATTGCTTACCCCAGGCTGTTGAGAAACCGCATGTTCGATTTTTTGCATACAGCTTGGACAAGTTAGTGTATCTAATTGCATAATCATTTTTTTCATCGTAGTTCTTCCTTCCTTTTTCTTGATAGTCTTATTCTAGATTACAGCTTCCATAAAAAAATTGATTCTTATCAAGTTTTACGATTTTTTTCTTTGCTTTCGTGTCCAAAATACAATAAACGCATTGCGTTAAAGATAACGATCAAGATACTAGCTTCGTGAACGAACATCCCACTAGCCATGTAAATAAATCCGGCAAATAAGCCGATGAGTAAAAATGAGACGACACCAATGGCAATCACTACATTTTCACGGGTATTCAAAACAGTTTTCTTAGCCAAACGGTAGGCATGAACCAACGATCCAAAACTAGATTGCATCAAGACAACGTCACTCGTTTCGATAGCGACATCCGTTCCTGATCCCATAGCAATCCCGATATCAGCCGCAGCCAAAGAGGGAGAATCATTGATTCCATCTCCAATGAAAGCAACGCGCAATCCTTCTTCTTGGTATTTTTCACAAATTGAACCTTTTCATCTGGTAATAATTCAGCATGGACTTCATCAATGCCTAACATATCAGCAACATAATCGGCAGTCATCTGATTATCACCTGTCAGCATCACTAACTGTTTTGCTCCTGCTTGTTTCAACTTAGCTAATTGTTCAGCGACTTCTGGTCGAATCACATCTGACACACCAATGATTTGAGTGATTTTTTTGTCGATTGCTACAATAATGACTGAGCTGCCTGTTTGTTGTAATTGATGTAAATCTTGTACTTGCTTTGGTGTAAGAGAAAGTTTGTGAGCGGCAATCAATTTGGTGTTGCCCGCACAAACTGCATGACCATCAATCTCAGCTGTGATTCCTTGTCCCTTGATCGTCTGATTATCTTTGACTGCTAATTGTTGAAAATCAAGGACTTTCTCCTGAGCATAATGGATCACGGCGCGCCCCAGAGGATGATCGGATAACGTTTCTAATCGAGCCACTAAAGCTAAGCTGTCCCCTTCATCCTTTGTATAGTTCTTGATAGTGGATACAGCAGTAGTTCCTTTGGTCAATGTACCGGTTTTATCAAAGACAAAAGTATCGATTTTGGAAAAAGTATCCATTGCTTCACCGCCTTTGACTAAGATGCCCCGTTTCGCTCCATTACCGATTCCTGCTACATTCGAAACAGGCGCACCAATGACTAAAGCGCCAGGACAACCAAGAACCAAAACAGTGATGGCTAAACGAAAATCACGACTGATCAGACCAACAAGCAATGCCATAAGTAAAACGGTTGGAGTATAATACTGAGAAAATCGATCAATGAATTTTTCCGCATGTGATTTGGTATCTTGTGCTTCTTCTACTAATTCGATAATTTTGGCAAAGGTCGTATCATCTCCGACCTTAGTTGCTTCAATCGTCACGTAGCCATCTGCTAAAATCGTTCCAGAAAATACGTCATCTCCACTGATTTTGACGACTTGTCGTGATTCACCCGTCACTGCGGCTTCATCCGCATACCCTTTCCCGTCAATGACTCGGCCGTCCACAGGAATAGCTCCACCAGTTTTTACTAAGACGATATCGCCTTCTTCCACGTCATCGATTTCCACTTCTTCAGTCGTTCCATCTTCTTGGACAACGCTGGCAGTCGATGGGGCCATCTCGGTCAAATCCTTGATTGATTCCCGCGTTTTGGTCAATGTTTTTTGTTCCAGATAACTACCAAACAAAAACAAGAATGTAACGATAGCTGACTCCTTGTATTCTCCGATCATAAAGGCACCAAGCACAGCAATAGTAACGAGTAAATCAATTGAGATAACTTTGACTTTTACTGCCTGATACGCATAGATCATAATAGGTATGACCGCAATAATAGAAGCTATGGCTAGAGCAATGTTATAGAACAAGACAAATCCAGTAAATTTTCCGATAAAACCAAAAATAATCAACACAGCTGATAAGGCGGTGATATGATTTCGATGCTCTTGGATCCACTTTTGAAATTTCATCTTTCTCCCTCTTTTCCTTTTCGTTCTTACGAGACTAAGTATAGATACTTATCCATCATAAAAAATTGACCACTATCAAGTTTAGTCAAAAAGGTGGTTTTCTTTTGGTATACTGAATTCCTACAGTCGTTAAACGATCATATAGAAAAAGGAAGCGCCGAGACGCTTCCTTAGGTAGTTCTATTTTTTTATTCAAAGATAAGATGCTTTGTCATCTTACGACTGAAGAACAACAATCAAAAAAGGGCAGCAGCCACTCATTCACAAGAAATATCGTTTTTGATATGGGAATTGAAGCAGTGGACAAATATCTCTACTTATTAGCTGGGAATAAGATCCAAAAAAGCTTAATGGATTTCATCCAAGAATTGGAATGTACTTTCCACAAAAAATTCACTCATTCCATTCTTTTAAAACTTTTGATTCATACAGCGTGTTTAATTGAGCGTACATTGATAAACGGTCATGAACTTAAAATTATATCAGAAGATGACACAAGACCTTCTCATGAAACAATTTTTCATGTAAAAAAGGCCTTCAAAAATATTGAAACAGAATTTGGGATCACTGTTTCTTATGATGAATGTTTCTTTATCTATGATATTATCGCATCTAAATAATCTTTTTTTATGTAAATGAGTATTTTTTTAACTTATTGTTTAAGAGTGATAATATTCCATCCTAACAATTAAAGGGAGACAATTAAAAGTTTGTCCCCCTTTTTGCTGACTAAATTGTTTTCTATAAACAAATCGAATAACTGTTTCATTGAACTATCTACCTCATAACAAAGATTCATCTATAGAAAAAAACACTTAATAGATCAGCGCGCTAAAAGCTTCATATGGGAGTAAATTGTTAGTAATTTTCTTTTTGTAATTTTGGATCAAGAATTGTTTGACACGATACTTACCGATTGGAAAAGTAGTCTTTTGATCAGAAAAATTAACTACAACTAGTATTTTTTGGTTTTTTAAACTGCGTAGATATGCTAAAACATTCGGTTCCTCTGTCTCAATGACTTGATATTTTCCATAGACAATCACAGGTAATTCTTTGCGCAATTCGATCAGTTTTTGATACGTATAAAACAAGGAATTTTGAGCAGCTAATGCTGCTTCTACATTGATCTCTTCTGTATTCCCCACTGGCAACCAAGGAGTTCCTTCTGTAAATCCACCATTTTTGTGATTGTTCCATTGCATCGGAGGGCGAGCATTATCTCGCCCCTTCGAGTTGATTGATTGGATCAACTCTTCCTTCGAATAGCCTTTTTTTTATACGTTCTGCATACATTCTTTGGCTTTCAATATCATCTACCTCATCAATATTCTTTACTGGATAATTGATCATGCCGATCTCTTCTCCTTGATAGATATAAGGTGTACCTTGCATAAAATGGAGGTATATCGCTAGCATTTTTCCACTGATTGTTCGATATTCTTGATCGTCCCCCCAGCGAGAAATGATTCGTGGGAGATCATGATTATTCCAAAATAAAGAATTCCAATCACAACCATCTAATTCAATCTGCCATTTAGAAAAAGTCCGATGTAATTCCTGTGGATCTAAATCCTTTAGATCCCATTTTCGTTTGCCATTCTGTTTGTCTAGATTAATATGCTCGAATTGAAAGACCATTGATAATTCTTTGCGTTCTTCTTTTGAATACAGCTGCGCAATCTTGGGCGTTGCCCCCCAAGTCTCTCCCACTGTCACTACATCATAATGACCAAATGTTTTTTGGTACATTTCTTGCAATAAATCATGTAAAAGAGGACCATTTTTAGTAATAGATTGTTCCGGCTGCTTTTTCGAATGCAAGTGCAGATAATATTGATTCACTTCGGGCACATAGGTCCATGCTGAACCGCCGAAGTTCGACTCTAATCCATTCGGTTCTTTACGCCAAACATAATAGTCGTGATAGGGACTGGTAACACTTTTTTTGCCGATTGAAACCATGGATGTCTGTCTGACGTATGATTGATAACAAGATCCATGATGACTCTTATTCCCCTTTGTCGTGCTTCTTTTATCAGTAAATCCATATCTGCCATCGTTCCATATTCTGCGCCTATTTTTCTGTAGTCACTGATATCATAGCCATTATCATCATTAGGTGATTCATAAACCGGGCTTAACCATATCGCATTGATTCCCAGTTTTTATAGATAATCTAACCTTGAAAGAATACCAGGAATATCTCCAATGCCATCTCCATTTGTATCTTGAAAACTTCGAGGATAGATTTGATAGATTACTGCATTTTTCCACCATTTATTTTTCATCTGTTTCACTCACTATCAGAATATCTTCACCACTTTTGACCGTGTTTTTTTCAAGAATTTTTACATTAGCATATGCAGAGGAATTAGTGACAATTTCCATAATTGTATCGTCGTACCCTTCTTCTTTAAGCAATTTACGATCAAATGTACCGAGAATATCCCCTTTTTTCACTAATTCACCATATTGTCGCTGTGTCGTGAATCCGGCCCCTTTTAGATTCACTGTATCAATACCGATATGGATCAGTACTTCCGCTCCTTTCTCTGTTTTCAAGCCATATGCATGTTTAGATTCGTGGACAACTGTCAATATACCATCTGCTGGAGCATGGACTACCCCGTCATCTGGTTTGACTGCTATACCTCTTCCCATCATTTCAGTGGAAAAAACTGGATCTTTTACCTTCGTTAAAGGGAGAATCTTCCCGCTGACTGATGCAGCTAAAACTTCATCTTGCGGTTTCCTAGTCGTTTTAGGAGCTGAACTGATTGACTCAGCTGCTTCTGTTCCTTTTGATTCACCATCTGCTAGAAGTTCCATATGTTTTTTTCCATAGAAGTAAGTGCTTAAAAAACCGATCATTATACTGATAACAATTCCGATCATGAATGAAGGAATCGAACGAGGTGCAATGGAAATAAAACCAATGATGCTTGCCGGTCCCATCGCAACTGCTAATACGTGGAACAAGCCGATAAAGAATGAAGCAATTCCTGCAGCAATCATTCCACAAATAAACGGAAATTTCAGTTTCAAATTCACACCGAATATCGCTGGCTCAGTAATCCCCAACATAGCGGAAACACCTGCAGTGGTAGCTAGACTCTTTTGCTTTTTATTTTTTGTCAGCAGCATAATCGCCAAAGCAGCCGCTCCTTGCGCTACATTTGCCATTGAGGCAACTGGAAAGATAAAAGAGCCACCCGTTCTGGCAACATCTGCTAGTAAAGTAGTCTCGATTGCTGGAAAGCTTTGATGTAATCCGGTAATGACTATCGGCGAATAGAAGAGACCAAAGACACCTAAGCCGAAAGCTCCAGTAGTACTGTATAACCAGCTTAATCCATCAGCTAAGCCGTCTCCGACAGTACGCATCACCGGCCCTACTACTGTAAAAGTTAAAAAACCAGTAATAATAATAGCTAGCATTGGAGTAAATGTGTAGTCGAAAGCATTAGCCAACCGTTTATGGAAGAATTTTTCTAAAGTAGCTAAAATCCAAGAAACTGCAAGGACTGGAAGAACAGATCCTTGATAACCGGCTTGTGCCACATTCATTCCAAAAATATTCCAATAAGGCATCGATCCTTCTGCAATAGCATTCGTCACACTGTATCCATTCACTAAATCCGGCATGACCATCGCCATCCCCATTGCTGCTCCAAGATACGGATTGCCTCCAAAACGTCGAGTTGCTGAAAAACCTACCAAAATCGGCAAAAAAGCAAACGGCGCTGAAGCAAGTAAATTAATGATGCCAGCAAAATCTTTCACTGATGGATACAACTCAACCACTGACTGAGGACCAAACAAATCCTGTGCCGTCAAAACATTATTCAGAGCCATCAACAGTCCACCCGCAACCAATGCAGGGACAATCGGAACGAAGATATCTGACAACACCTTGATAAAGGACATGACAGGATTATTCTTCTTATTCGATGCTACCGCTTTCAAAACGTCAGTTGAAGCTTCCTTTACGCCGGTGATCTTAACGAATTCATCATATACGTTATTCACATCACCTGCTCCGATAATGATCTGAAATTGATCATTTGCTTCAAAAGTTCCTTTCACACTTTCATTATCATCCAGAGCCTTCTGGTCTACTTTGTCTGAATCTTTTAAGACAAGCCGTAAACGTGTTGCACAATGAGCAGCTGCTTGTACATTGTCTTCTCCAAGCGCTTTGCTGATTTCTTCAGCTACTTTTTTGTAATCCATTTCATTTCCTCCTAATCCAAAATTATTGAAGCAGTAACTATAAATTTTTCTTAAGCACAATATGCCATGATTTAAAACAATTGTCAATCGATTATCAAATCTTAAATAAAATAATTTTTTATATATAAAAAATAGCATTTATAAGCTACTTTATTTTGATATTCGTTTGACATTTCATCAGGAAAAATATATTATAACGTCAAGAATACGTTTACAAGGAGTTTGTCATGAAACTTAAAGAAAATTGGTCACGAACGGATCGTTATCGTCCATATAAAGAATGGTCTGAAGAACATTTGCATTCCTTAGAGAAAAAAATCAATTCTTCCCATTGGCGCTTAGGCTACCATATACAACCAGTTACTGGTTTATTGAACGATCCGAATGGTTTTTCCTATTTCGACGGGAAATGGCAGCTATTTTATCAAGCATATCCGATGGGGTCTGTTCATGGTCTGAAATCTTGGTACCATCTCTCCTCAGTTAATCTGATAGATTGGAAAAACGATGGCCTCAAACTGATTCCGGATAATTCATTTGACAGTCACGGTGTGTACTCAGGTTCAGCTTTGCCGATTGATAATCAACTGTTCCTTGCATATACCGGAAATGTGCGTGATTCGAATTGGGGACGTCATTCCTTCCAGTTAGGGGCATGGATGGACAAAAATGGTAATATCACTAAGATACCGACTCCTTTGATCAGCTCCCCACCTCCGGGATATACACAAGAAATCCGTGATCCTCAGCTGATTGCTTATGATGACGGTTACTTGCTCATTGTCGGAGCACAAACTGAACAAAAACAAGGAAGTATCCTAACTTATTACAGTAAAGATCTTCAAAATTGGCAGTTTTTAGGAACTTTGGGTTTTACAGAGGAAGAAATGGGTTTTATGATCGAGTGTCCAAATCTATTATTTGTGAACGGCAAAGCACTACTGGTCTTCTGCCCACAAGGTTTATCTCACGAGATCCACTCATACAGTAATATTTACCCGAATACTTACGTGATCGGTCAAACATTTGATTTTGAAAAAAATGAGCTTTCCGACCCTACTCACATAAAAAATATAGATGAAGGATTTGACATTTACGCGACGCATTGTTTCAGTGATGAAAATGGACGAACCTTGGCAATCAGTTGGATTGGGTTGCCTGAAATCAGCTATCCAACTGACGAAGAAGGATGGGCACACTGCTTGAGCATCGTAAAAGAACTTACTATTGAAAAAGAGCAGCTCTATCAACGACCGGTGAAAGAAACAGCGCAGTTGCGAAAAGGAAAACCTTATCACTTTAGCGGTTTGGAAACCACTATTGACGCGGAAATAAATCAATATGAACTCCAGTTAGAATTCGATTACTCACAGAAAGGTACTATTTTATTGTTTGCAGATGAACAACAAAAACACGGTTTAACACTATCCTTTGATACGATACATGGTAAAATGAGTATGGATCGCAGCCATGCCGGCAAATCTTTCGCTGAAAATTTTGGAACTGTACGTGAATTCTCAATTGAAAAGAAACCGCTGAAATTACAAATATTTGTTGATTGTTCCGTTGTAGAGGTGTTTGTAAATGATGGACAGCAAACAGCGACTGCCCGTGTCTTTCCGACAGATGATCAAACGGGCTTGTATATAAAAAGTGACAGGGAATTTAAAGGGAAATTATGGCATCTGCGGAATATGAACAAATAAAGGATGAAGAAAATGGCTGTTAAATTGACAGATGTGGCAAAAAAAGCAGGAGTCTCTCCTACTACTGTCTCGAGAGTGATAAATAATTATGGTTCTTTAAGTCAAAAAACAATCGATAAAGTGAATCAAGCAATGAAAGAACTCAATTATCAGCCGAATTCGTTAGCCCGTTCACTTCAAGGAAAAAACACTCAATTGATCGGCTTGATTTTCCCAACAGTTGCTAATCCGTTTTTTGGCGAATTAGTCGAACAGTTGGAAAGTAAATTATTTGATTTAGGCTATCGTTCGATCTTATGTGACAGTGCTAATAATAAAGAAAAAGAACGAAATTATCTCAACATGTTAGCAGCAAATAAAGTGGACGGCATCATCGCCGGCGCTCATAATCTCGGGATACAGGAGTACGAAAATATTGAGTTGCCAATCGTCTCTTTTGACCGCTATCTGGCAGACGGAACACCAATCGTCAGCAGTGATAATTTCCGAGGCGGTTATCTCGCGACAGAAAATCTCTATCTAAAAGGAGCTCGTAAAATCGCTATTTTGACGGGCTCGCAAGAATCCAACTCCCCCACAAATGACCGAATGAACGGCTATTTGAAATTTATGGATGAGCAGCAGCTAGAACCACAGATTTTTCAATTCCATTCAACTGCTCGTTCCACTGCTTTAAAAAATTTAGAAATTAAACGGATTTTGCAAAATGAAGAGATTGACAGTATTTTTTGCACAGATGATCTTACAGCTGTATTGGCATACAATCTGTGTCAAGAGCTCGATATCCGCATCCCTGAGCAATTGAAAATCATTGGATATGACGGAACAAAATTTATCCAGAATTATTTTCCGCATCTGTCTACTATCGCTCAACCAATAACGGATATTGCCGACATCCTTGTAGACTTGCTACTGCAAAGAATCCAAGATGCTGAAAAACCACTGGAATCACATTACGTTTTACCAGTAAAGCTGATTCAAGGTAAAACGACTTAACTGCAAAGGAGCAAATGTTTTATGTTATATGGAGCAATTGAAGCTGGCGGAACAAAATTTGTCTGCGCAGTAGGTACGAAAGATTTAGAAGTAATTGAAAGAATACAAATCCCTACAACCACGCCGATAGAAACGATGAATAACGTTATTGATTTCTTCAAAAAACACCAAGAACAACTGGCAGCGATTGGAATAGGTTCTTTTGGACCGATTGATATTCATCCCAATTCAGCAACATACGGATATATCACCTCTACGCCAAAAAAAGCTTGGCAGAATTTTGATTTTATCGGTTATTTAAATAAAAATTTAAAAGAACTACCGATTGTCTTTACCACCGATGTCAATGCAGCTGCTTACGGAGAATATGTCGCGGGGAATGGAAAAGGGCGTTCCACTATTGTTTACTACACGATTGGAACAGGTATTGGTGGCGGTGCCTTGCAAAATGGCATTTTTGTAGAAGGTTTCAGCCACCCTGAAATGGGACATATGCTTGTGCGCCGACACCCTGTGGATACCTTTAAAGGTGTTTGTCCTTATCATAGCGATTGCCTGGAAGGAATGGCTTCTGGACCTGCAATCGAACAAAGAACAGGCATGAAAGGTCAAGAGTTGTCTGCCGCTGATCCTTCTTGGGAATTAGAAGCTTATTACATCGCTCAATGTGTCTATAACACAACTCTTCTATTTTCACCTGATGTCATCATCTTTGGCGGAGGTGTAATGAAACAAGCACATCTGAGAGAACGAGTCCAAGAAGCTTTGGTTGGTTTGATGAATCACTATGTAGACTACCCAGCATTCGAAAACTATGTATTACCTCCAAAATTAGGAGATGATGCTGGAATCATTGGGTGTTTAGCTTTAGCATTAGAAAAATCAGAAAAAGATATCTTCTAATAAAATAAGCACGTTGTCACAACAATCTCATCAATAAAAAGACGAAGAATCCACTTGACGCGATTTCTTCGTCTTTTTATTTACTATTAACTTATGTTCTCCAATCGGCCTTTCAACCCGGTATCCTCACCTATTTTTCTTGCCCTTAACTCTCTGTTTCCTGTACTTAACAGAGTAGAGGTGTCGTGGAATTCTTTTGTTAACTTCAAATTATGATCTTCTACAAGTTCCTACAATCTAATCTTGGTTGTTTTTTTATTCAACTTGCAACGCTAGCAAGTTCCAGTTGTTTATCTTTTCCAATTAATTTTTGTGATATTTAAACTTCGCCCTGACAGCTTTTCAAAATATAGAAAAGAACACATCCTTATGTCTATTATGCAACAGCTCAATTTATTTAATGTATGTTAATGATTTTGTGGAATGTCTCCTTGGACATGCTATTTCTACTATTTAATGATCAATCACTTGACCTACTAGTAAGTAGAGAGCATGTCCGAACACATTACAAAAATATCATCACTTATGATACGGAGCTGCGTATCATGAGTGAATGATATTAGGAAAACTTCATAAAATAAATCTTTTATACATTTCCACTTCTAGATGGTCATTCATGTTAGAAGAATCAAACTATTTTTTTACTGTCGTAATAATATTAAAACACTAGAACAAATCAATTAAATTCCATAAAATATAAATAATAGACCTAGCATCATCTGGTATAAAATGGATGCTAGGTCCGTTATATTTACTCAAAATTGATTCTACGAATAGATCTTCTTATCATTTCTATTTTAGTAGTCATGCGTTGTTGTTCTTCTAAAGGTGGTAATGGTATAAGTAGTTTAGATAAATTTGTACCATTTACATTTGGTTGCCCAGTTCCGTAAGAAATTTTTTCTAATAACTTCCAATATAATGGCGAGTCTAAGAAGCAGTCTACGTATTCTGATAATAATTTCTCAACTAACCTAATTCGAATCAAGTAAGAAGCAAAAACAGATTCCTCACTTATTTCCTTAACCAAGAAACTTTTTCCCATAGTTCCTCCTGTCCTTGCTATCAAAATGTCATTTTCTTCCAATCTTAAATCAACTAGTTTAGAATTACTAATATCACAGTAAGGCACACTGGACCAATTTACACGTCCCTCTTGTATATCTGTGATTCTCAAAAACTTAACATTGCCTTGTTTTTTCGCCGAATCTGTATAGCCATATTGAATCTTAGTAGAAATACTTCCTAAATAAACCCATAGTCGAACATCGCTAGATGATTTTTCTTGTCGTTCTTCATGAACAACAGTGATCATCTTGAGTTGTCCGACTATTTTTTAGTTGCAGCAATCTTTTTGGGACGCTTATTTGCATGAAGCAACGTTGCTAAGTCTAGTAATAAAACATTGGCTAACACAGGATTGGCTTTCTCGCGATACGCTGCGGCGCCACTTTCAAACAATACTGCTAGACGATCTTCTACAACAACGATTTGTTCCAAATACGGTGGAAATTTGATTCGTTTTAGGATCCGGCTAGGAGAGTCCCGCTCGGACACTAAGAGTTCCGAGGTATAAGGACCATAAGAACGACTGGCTAAGAGATAATGGCCATAAAAAGCCACACCTTGAATCTTATCAGATGTTTTTCTGCTCATTGTCACGGTTGGTTGGATTTTGTCTTTGCGGCGAATTGCTGTTTTCATTTCAGCTATCGTCGGCAATAGATAGAAAGTCAACTGTCCTTCACCTTTTAGTGTGAAGTTGCCAGATACCAGTTGATCATTGTTTTGAGTCAAATACGATGCTTGTGGAATCTCTGAGAGATCAGTTGTCAGCCAATAAGCGATTGGCTGTCCCGTCTCTTCAGATGTATCTGCTAAGATATCGATCAAACGTAAAGCGGCTACTCGTCCAGTAGCAGATCCTGTGATTGTCAACCATAAAAGTTCCCGTTTTGTATCATATACTAAGCCCCCTACATGTGGCCGTTTAGGTAAAATCAGCAGTTTGATCGGCTGTCCTGTTTCTCTATCCAGTACATGAATAATAGAATGATGCTGATGGTCATAGCAGTAGGCAGAAATAAACACAAAATCTTGAGAAAAAGCCAACCCTTGCGGCGTCATCCATTGACAAACCTCATTTTCGCCGGTTTCCGGCACCACCATTCTTGTTTCTGTTAATCCAGGAATGTTATATTGTTTTGCTTCAGCCTTTTCCCAAGCTGCTTGAACAATAGGATACCGTTTTAACTTTTTTTCAATATCCTGATGTATCCGTTGCTGCTTCCAATGCTTAAACTTTAGGACATAGTAAACAAGGAGGCCAATGACCAGCAACACTAAAATCATTATTGCTACCCGCTGTGTCATTTTTTTGCCTCCTTGTTCTATTCGATCAATCGTACATATACCGCTATTAATTACCGTAACTACATGTTTCTTTTACTAGCGTTTCTTTTACTAGCGTTTCTTTATAGGATCTTTCATAATCTCATTTATAGTAACATTAAGAATCCCTTATTCTACTATAGTCACTTCCACATCAATATTGCCTCTTGTTGCTTTAGAGTATGGGCAAAATGCGTGGGCTTCTTCTGCGATTTTCTCTGCTTGGTCCTTCTCAAGTCCTGGCAAAGAAACTTCTAAAACAACCCCGATTTGGTAGCCCCCATCTTCTAATTGAAATAAAGATACCCGTGCTTTGACTTCAGAATCAGACTCAAGATTATTTTCTTCCAGCATGTGTTGAACCGCGCCGTTGAAGCAAGATGCGTATCCAGCCGCAAAAAGTTGTTCCGGATTTGTCCCTTCACTATGGATTCCTGGGCGGTCGATCTTCATGTGCATACTTCCGTTTGGTGCCTCAACCTCGCCATCACGGCCTCCACGATTGATCATTGCTGTTTCGTACATTTTTTTCATTGAGATCATCCTTTCTTTCGTCGTTCTATATTAAGTGTAACGAGTATTTTTTAATCTGACAAAGGTAATGCTTGCATTCGGCGACATCAGTTAGACAACATCGATGATCAGTGATAGAAGCAGTTTATCTATACAAAAAAAGAAGCAGCGAAAAGCTGCTCCTTAAGATAATAGGTAAAATTGCTGATATATTTGACGATTAACCTCTTGAACGTCCCAAGAAAAATGATACTACAGCAACAACGATGATCGCACCAATGATAGAAGGAATCAAAGCCATTCCTGCTAATTGAGGACCCCAGCTACCTAACAATGCTTGTCCAATTGCTGAACCAACTAAACCTGCAACGATGTTAGCTATCCATCCCATTGATCCACCTTTATTTGTAATTGCTCCGGCAATCAAACCGATAATAGCTCCTACGATTAATACCCATAACCAATGCATAATTTTCTCTTTCTTTCTGTGAAATATTTATTACACATATTATGTTACGCTTCTTCTTAAAAATACACAAAAATTTTGCTCTTAAAAAAACAAAAAAATTTAAAACGTTGTTATATTAAGGATAAGTCAACTTTTTTAGAATCGTTAACACTCACTGCAAGAGGTCAAAAAAACTGCCGCAGCTCTTTGAAAGCGTTTCGATCAGCAAAAAGTTATTTTCTGATAAAGGGTACCTAGACTATGTACGATTTTCTTTCATTGTCTGCTTTCAACCGTCATCTTCCCTATGAATAAAAGCAATCAAAGAAACCTGATTGTCGTACACACCTCATTCACTACATCCTTCTGATGAAACATCAAAACAATTGGCATTCCTTTGATTCTGCCTTTTGTATTTGAAACCTGCTTCCCCTCACTATGTAAAAGGATTATGAGAAAAAGCAACGATAGAAGTGAGCGTATGCAATAGCGAGTAAAGTAAAATATAAATTGTTCGGATTGTACCCCGGCCTTTCTTCTTAATATTTTTCATTTCTCGCTTCTCCCCTCTGCTTATTGGACAGTCTTCGCGATTGTGAAGTCACGAAAAAAAGCAACTTTGCCCAGCGTTCAATGCTAGACAAAGTTGCTTTTTTATTTTGTTTTTGAAAAGTCTTTCTTTGAAAGATAGACAGCAGTAAGGATGCCTACTAAGACAGCTAACCCAAAAACTAGAATCGTTCCTATCGTGTTATCCTTCCCAGGCAGTCCGCCAGTGTTGATCCCCCAAAGTCCAGCAATCAATGATGGCACTGCAACCACTAATGCTGCTGAATCTAAATATTTCATCAAATGGTTCAAATTATTGTCCATCATATCCGAGAATAGACCACCGATGGTTTCCAATAAATCGCGATAGATCGTGACAAGCTTGTTGGCAAATTTCTGTCGCAGTTTAATGTCGTAAACTAACGATTCATTATCTAATTTGTCTAAAAACTCTTTTCGTTCCATCAAGTGATTCACTGTAAGATTCTGATCTTTCAACGTGTGATCCAAATAAACCATATCTCGTTCTGTGTCTGCCAGATTAAATAGTTCATTATTTTCGGTTGTTTTACGGGCAGCCGCATCCAATTGGTCGATTTGCTTTTTAATCTCTTTCAACCCATTGATATAGTGGGTATAGATCATTAATGTGGCAAAAGCAATGATATCCTCAAAATGTCGAAGCTCACTTCCATGTTTCTCGATCAATCGCTCAACGAGATTCGATTCTCTAGAGACATAGGTGATCATCAATCCTTTGGAAAGAATAAATGTGACAGGTTCAAGGCGTTTTTCAATGCGTTCTTGATGATTTGAAGAAAGATCGATCAATGTATAAAGAAACGGATTGTTTAATTTAGTGTCTCGTAAATGTTCTAATCGAGAAACTTCCTCTGGTTCATCGGAGCCAATAAAAATATCTTCCGGTAAATCAAAAAGTGTCAGCAGCTCTTTTTTTCTTCTTCATTTCCATGTTTGACTACCAACCAATTATAGTCTTCTTCGGATGATTCTCTGATTTGGTTCTTTTCGATTTTATAGTACGAATACATTTTGCCTCTCTCCTTTAACTCCTTCACTTCTCTTCAACTATCTAATGGTGACTGCTTTTTGTCAAGAAAAAGCGCTATTTCAACGGTTTTTATTAATACGGAAATAAAGCAAGCGTTTGATCAGACCATTCTAAATAAACGTGAGAGAATATTTTTGGGCCCAATAAAAATCATTTTAGAGGAGGACAACTATGTTTCTACATCAGAAAGAACTACAGTTCGAAGCAAAACCAGACAAACCAAATCCATTAATTGCGAAGTATCTTCAAGAATTGATCGGTGGCCAGTATGGCGAAATGAGTGTAGCAATGCAGTATCTCTTCCAAGGTTGGAGCTGCCGTGGAGAAGAAAAGTACAAAGATATGTTGATGGACATTGCGACAGAAGAAATTGTACACGTTGAAATGCTTGCTACAATGGTTGCTCGTTTATTAGAAGGTGCACCGGTAGAAGATCAAGAAGCCGCAATGAAAAAAGACCCAGCAATTGGCGCAATTATCTCTGGAATGAATCCACAACATGCGATCGTTGCTGGCTTAGGACCACGTCCAGCTGACAGTGTCGGTAATCCATGGAGTGGCGCTTATATCATTGCCAGCGGTAATTTACTGGCAGACTTCCGTGCCAATTTAAATGCAGAATCACAAGGACGATTACAAGTCGCTCGAATCTATGAAATGATTAATGACCGTGGAGTTAAAGACCTCTTATCCGTGCTATTAGCTCGGGACAGCTATCACCAAAACCTTTGGGCACAAGCTGTCAAAGAACTTGAAGAAAAAGAGGGTACAATCTTAGTACCGAGCACTTTCCCTCGTAATGAAGAACGGTTAGACATCGCCTATGACTTTTACAATTTCTCTGAAGGAGATCAAAGTAAAGAAGGCTCTTGGGCAAAAGGAAAAGCACTTGATGGTGAAGGTGAATACCAATGGCTTTCTACACCTAAAGTTGAAGGCAAAGCGCCAAAACTAGATCCTGTCACACCAAAAATGTATGGCACGCCACCTGAAAAATAAATTGATCGAAACGAATAAAAAGAGCAATGATTCCATTCACAAGAAATCATTGCTCTTTTCTTGTCTTATTGAGCAAGTTGGTTACCTTAAAGCTAAAAAAGCGTTAGAGTAGAATGTATAAGAAAAAGGAGGAATCATTATATGAAAGCACCTTTACTTACACTAAATGACGGCAATATGCGCCCAGCCGTGGGCATCGGTACCTATCAAATTCGCGGTGGCGAAGGCTTAAGCCAGTTGCAAGCAGCGATTGCAGATGGCTATCGTTTGATTGATTCGTCAACGAACTATGACAATGAAGGAATCGTCGGTAAAGCGATTCGCCGATCCGGTGTCCCTCGTTCTGAGTTTTATATCACCTCAAAATTACCAGGAAAATATCATGGATATGATGATGCACTGACCAGTATTCAAGAATCGCTGGCGCGCATGGGATTAGATTACTTTGACGCCTTTTTGATCCACTGGCCACTGCCTAAACGCGGCAAGTACATTGAAGCGTGGCAGGCGTTAGTGACTGCGCAAAAATTAGGTTTGATTCGTTCTATTGGTGTATCTAACTTTGAACCTGAACATTTAGATGCCATTATTGAGGCAACTGGTGTCACACCAGCCATCAATCAAATCGAGATCCATCCTTACTGGGTCCAAGAACAAATGGTAGCAGAAAACAGAAAACGTGGGATCATTACTGAAGCATGGAGTCCATTAGGTCGCGGCAGCGCGGCGCTCAAAGAATCCATCATCACTGATCTAGCAAATAAATATCAAAAATCTGCGGGTCAAGTCATCTTACGCTGGCACGTCGATCGCGGGATTCTACCACTACCAAAATCCCGAAACCTGAGCCATCAGCGAGAAAACTTAGCTATTTTTGACTTTGAATTGACTGAAGAAGAAATCAATGCAATCAATCGCTTGAACAAAGAAGATGGACGTATTGAAGGTCAAGATCCGAATGAATATGAAGAATTTGAGTAAAGTGAGACAGCATAAAGCTCCTGAGGGATTTCATAGGCTCACATCAATTATAGGAATTGGAGTGGTCACAAAAAAAGAACTGCGAGATGACTTGCCCCAATTGAATTCCTTAGATCTACTAGCAGCAAGGCTCTACTGAAGTCTTGCTGCTATTTTATGAGAAGTAAAAACTTCTGACACGATCAGTTTTCATTTGGATTATGCTTTTTTCACAGTTCTTTTTCTGAGTTAAAACTTCTGTACAATCATCGTTACAACTGATAATGAATGGCTTCTTTGTATTGTTCAAACAATGATTGGTTCAATTCATCGCCGCCATCCATATTTGCGAAATAAAAGATGGGCGGATAATCGATTCCTGCTTGTTTCAATTGTTGGCAAACTTCGACGATAATGGTATTAAGAATCGTAGCGCCAATCACCGTTGAAGTAGGCCCCACTTTTTGATCCATCCCCTTAATCTGACAACCTGCATCACCAATTTCCCCATGATTATCGATTACAAGATCAGCGACTTCAAACAGACGAAGACCCGAAGAATGCCGGCTAGTGACTGATTGCGAATACGTTTTGTTTGTTAAAGCGATAATTTTGACGCCTTTTTCTTTTGCCGCTAGTGCTAAATCGATTATGACGGGATTACGACCTGAAACTGAGTGTAAAATCAGCACGTCTCCTTCTTTGAACAGTTGGATTTCCGCTAATGCGGTGCCGTAGCCTTCTAGTCGTTCCATTTTGCTAGTAAAGGTGATGGGACTGCGATCCGACATCAGTTCTCGCCCAAAGATCGCATTGATCGTCATCATCCCTCCCGCGCGATAATACATTTCTTCTGCCAAGATCCCCGCATGACTAACCCCAAAAATATAAATCGAATGCTTTTCTAGATTTGCTGTAGTCAAGAGACGAATTGCCTCATCGATTGCATGCTGTTCCTTTTTTTCAACGGTTTATAGTAATGCATGAATTTTATCAACATATTGATACATATTAAATTCCCCAAAATAGACTGCCGAGACCACGACCAATGATTCCCCAAAGTGATAAGTCATTGCCACCAAAGATCAGAATCCAGTTTTGAATCGTTGTGCTGAATAGAACGGCAGATACACCAACTAACAAGTCCATCACAAATGATGCGGCAATGGTACCAATGACTGCGCCACGCAAGCCGCCTTGTCCTTCTCCAATAACTGCTGCGCCGCCACATTCAAAGAAACTGGTGATAACTAATGGTACGATCAAGATTCCAAAAACATTCGTCGTATTGACAATGATCACAAGGATCGTTGAGGTGATCATAGCTACGATAAAGCCAATAATCACGGCATTCGGACGATAATTGAATAGGATCGGTACATCAAAAGCTGGTTTGGCTCCAGGGACGACTTTTTCGGCAATCCCTTGGAAAGCTGGAATAATTTGGTTGATCAATAGGCGGACCTCATAAAGCATGATCAAGAGTCCTGCGCCAAAGTTCAAGCCTGCTTGAACAGCAAACATGACCAGATTCCCACCTTCTGGGACAAGAACTGGTGCGATAATTCCTACAACAATATTCATCAAAAACATCACCAAGGCACCTGTAATGGAAATCTCACGGAAAAAGGACAGGTTTTCTGGCACTTTTAAATCTTCTGTCGATTTTTCTTTGTTTCCTACTCGTTTTGCCACGAAGCCGGACACCATCGATAAGATCCCTGTAGGATGTCCAATCAAGAACGAATCATCGCCAGTGGCATCCCACACATATTTCCGCATGATCCAAGGCATAAATGACCAATAACAAGCAGATAAAACAGCTCCTAAAATCAATAATGGAATCCCCGACATTCCACCTTCAACCCCACCAGCAACGATCACAAATGGGAACCACCATAACATATGACCCGTCAAGAAAATCGTCTTAACTGGTGTAAAACGAGCAATCAATAAGTGCAATATCAATCCAAAAACATGGCTAACCCAACAGTTCCCCCGTATTCTGCTGTGAAGGTCACATCAGAAAGGCCATCGGCTACTTGAACCCCCAACTGTGTCTGAACCGCTGTGTTGATTGGTGCGATCGTTCCCGTCAGCATATTGACCCCTGCGGTCAATGCTACCATCCCAAAGACTGCTGTCAACGAGCCTTTCACCACTTCGGCAAAAGTTTTTCGTTGCACGATCAACCCGATCATTGCAATCAGTCCGAGCAATACTGGCGGATTCTTTAAAATATGATCTGTGACAAAACTCATGATTATCCCTCTCTTTCAGCTAAAAACTTTTCCATTTGCATTTTGACTTCAGCGACATCCATATATTTTTTGATGGGATAGACAGGTGCTTTGACGGAAGCTTGCAAATCATTCAATAATTCGTGGCTTGTAAAATAAACATCTGCAGGAGTGGCTTTTGCAGTAGACAAATCCATATTCTCAGCAGTCGCCTTCAGCCCCAGCTCCTTAATCACCTTATCGATCGTCATCTTTAACACCATTGAACTTCCAACACCAAATCCACACACAGCTAAAATTTTCATCTTCTTTTCCTCCTATTGGAATAATTGGCAAATCTGTTCTTTGTCACCATTCAGAATAAGTTGGTACTTTTCCTGATCCATAAACACTTCCATGATTTCCTGTAAACTTTCCAAATGACTTTGACTGTCTTTTGCAGCTAAAACAAGGAAAATACGGACCGGCTTGCCAGCTAAATCGATTTCGTTTTTAGTCACTAGCAAACTCATCCCTTGATGAAAGACACCTTCCCCCGGACGAGCATGCATCAATGCAAAGTAATCAGCCAATACCATATACGGGCCGTTCTCCTCAACGCTATGGATCATATTAGTGACATATTGTTGATCGATGGCTTTTTCATTTAATAGCGGCTGACTCGCCAATTGAACTGCTTCTTGCCAAGTGAGGATTTGATTCGTGGTCTCGATATGATCCTCAGGCAGTAATTTTTTTAAATTGATCATGATTTTACCTCCAACATTTTTGAAATGAACCATTCTTTGTCTTCGATCCCTTGCATGATCAACTTCATGACAGGTTCTACTTCTTGGGCCTCATCTTCTCGTATCATTAGTAACACGATGATATCGACTTTTTGGTTGTCCCAATCAACAGGACGATCCAAAATCAATACAGAAAAGGTCGTTTTTGAAACAAACTCAGGATTGCCATGAGGTATGGCAAAACCGTTATCTAAATAGGTCGACTGCAATGCTTCTCGTTCTAAAACGGAACGCTGAAAGTCCGTACGCTGATTTTCCGACGAAAAGTCATTTTGACTGATCAGAAAATCCAGTGCTTGTTCTTTGGTCTCAAATCGTTCAAAATAAATCTTCGGTGCAATCAACATCCGTGTATCTTGCAGGATTTTCACCTTATCCGCAATCGGTTCATTATCAATAATCAAATCGATATAGTGATTCATGATCCGCTTCATGTCTCGATTGGTCACCATCGGCGAGATGCGGACGACTGGTTTGGAAACATCAGGTAAATCGATCGTGGAAATAATGAAATCGATGGCAGAAATATCCATCTCTTTGAACTTAGCGACAGAAGCGGTTTCAATACTATCGACATTAGGCAATATTCGACGAATCTTGGTAGAAATAAATGAACTGGTGCCAACACCGTTCGGACAAACAAAGACGATTTTATTCAATTGCCGCATCCGTTCTACTGCAGCTTGAAAGTGAATCGAAACAAACCCGATTTCATCCTCAGATATTCCAATATGGTAGGCCTTTAGAAAGTCGTTCAAAGAGAACCAAACGACCCCATACAACGCCGGATAATGCTGTTTGATCTCATCTAGCAATGGATTGACTACAGTAGTTTGGGCCTCAATGCGTAAAAACAGCTGGTACAAATGAATCGTCAAATCTTCTTCTAAGCGACTATCCTGTGTCAAATCGATCTGGATGCCTTCACTGACTTTCTGAATCAGATTTCTGACTTTCCCTCGAAAAGAGAACGGAATCGATTCGTTCTTCATAAAAAAACGTAAGCCACTACCTACAATGAGATAGGTTAGGTACTGAACTTCTTTCGATGAAAAATGGTAGATTTCTTGTTCTTCAATTTCTTTCAACAATTCATAAATCAACGGATACTTGTCAAATTCCAAAAACAATTTTCCAAATTGGCGCTCCTCTTCTATATCCAACTGATTTGCCTGATTCGAGCGCTCGACAATCAGCAAGATCGAAACAACGATGCTTTGGATGTAGCTTTCTGGGATCTCCATTTGCTTTTCGGTGATCGAATGGCGAAAAGCCGCATTTATCTTTTCAAATAATGACACATTTGTCAGTACAGAAAGGTTCTCCCCATGCTCCATAGTAAGGAGAATGAATCGCTTCAACATTCGTTAGATTTGTGACTCGCTTCCTTGAAAATAAGTGCCTGAATTATCAAAACGCAACAGTAAATTTTCTTTGACAAACAGTGTTTTTAGATAAGCGATATCCTTGGCGATACTGCTCCTAGAAACATAATACTCATCAGAAAGTTGCTGGTAACTCAAGTGCTCCTCATTGATCAGCCGCTTAAAAATTTGCATGCGTCGGTCTTCGATCAAAGAATAATTGTTTTTCATTTGCTCACCCTCTACCTTTATTCTAGTGATACCTTAACAAATATGAAGACCAATTGTTAGATTAAAAAATGATTAAAAGGTGTGCACACCCTTTCCCTTGATAGCAATATCGGTCGTTTGTTCCGCAAAATCGCTTCAAGCAAGCCAAACTTTTCTCATCTTCCTCGTTTTCTCTTATAATAAATGTAAACAGTCAAATGAGGAGGAAACAAAATGAAATGGCGTGGGGGTAGACAAAGTTCCAATGTGGAAGACCGCTCTGGTCGTTCCGCAGGTTCAGGAGGAAAAATAATGGCCGGCGGTGGTATCGGTACGATTGTTATCGCAGTCCTCTTTTTTCTATTCAGTGGAGGTGATTTAAACTCCGTCACAGATATTTTGGGAGGCGGACAAGCCGCTAATTATCAAACAGAAAATGTGGCTTCAGACGAGTATACAGAGGAAAAAGAATTCTCCGCTGTCGTCTTCGGCCATTTGGAAGATTATTGGAATGGTGTTTTTGAAGCAGAACAGACTACGTATCAAGTTCCTAAACTGGTTTTATTTACAGGAAGTGTTCAATCGGCTTGTGGGAATGCAACTTCTCAAGTTGGTCCCTTTTATTGCCCTGCCGATCAAAATGTTTATCTGGATGTCAGCTTTGCAACAGAACTTTCTCAAAAGTATGGGGCCAGCGGAGATTTTGCTATGGCCTATGTCATTGCTCATGAAGTTGGTCATCACGTACAAAACGAACTTGGTATTACACAGCAACTCGATAAGATCCGCCAACAGGTTTCTGAAAAAGAATACAATCAATATAGTGTTCGTTTGGAACTACAAGCGGATTATTTAGCCGGTACATTTGCCAAGTATCTACAAGGAAAAACTTATAACGGCCAACCGATTTTAGAAGCTGATGATATCGAAGAGGCTATCACAGCTGCTAATGCCATCGGTGATGATACGTTACAAAAGGAATACCAAGGATATGTCGTACCAGATAGTTTTACTCATGGGACTTCAAAACAACGAGTTGAATGGTTCAACCGGGGGTTCAAATATGGTGATTTGGAGCATGGAGACACCTTCAATGAAAAAAACCTTGATTTGGTCTACGGATCATAACAAAAACGTTCCTTTTTAGTCACTCTTTTTTCACATTTGGGCGGTATAGTTTATTCATACCAACAAACCCTAACTTTTTCATTTTACTCCTTGCCTGCCAGTCCCCGCTGGCAGGCCCTTTTTTTTCATGGTGCTATTTTAGTTTTTTTTAACCTTTCCTCGTTTTTCAAGTCAAACAGTTTTTAGAATTTTCAATCTTTTCAATAATGGCTTCGAGACTTTTTGGAGGGCAAATACTTGCCAGCTTAGTGTTTTTTTTCTAAGATAAAGAAAAGAAACCTTGCTCGAAAGGATGAAATCAATGAAACTTGCTGAAGCATTATTACTACGAAGAGATCTTGAATCCAAACTCACTCTGTTACGAGAAGAGATTGCCAGTAGTGCCGTGATCCAAGAAGGCGATACGTTAGACCGCAGCATCGACGACTTACTGCTGGATTATGAAACAACAAACCAAGAATTTGCCCAGTTGGTCATTGCAATCAATCAGCGAAATGCGGTCGCCAAAATCGGTGAACAAGAAACGATTGCTGCTGCATTAGAGAAACGGGAAGCTTTAAGGCGTTCGCATGCGATGCTAACGGCAACATTGGAAGCAGCCAAGGTTGCTCCACGGATGGGACGTAATGAGATTCGTATGATCCGAACGATCGATACCAAGCAAATCACCGACCGTTTGAATCAAACCGCAAAAGCCTTACGTGAATTAGACGGGCAGATTCAACAAACAAATTGGCTTGTTGATTTATAAAACAGCTGGGTGGGAGTCAAAAGTGAGCACAAAGCAGGTACAGGCTTATATGTACACCAATGGGGTCTGGCAGGGACCAGTTTAATGACTGCTGTTCAGTTACAAGCGTACAACTTATATTTTTCAATTAACGACCACGTGCTGGTTTGACAAGGTGGGTGCCTCTGTTTATCTTTTGTTACTCAAAAGGTAAACAGAGGTTTTTTTTCAACAAGACCTCTTTCAAAAGCAAAAGACCCCCTGATCCGTTTCCAACATAGGAAACCAGATCAAGGAATCTTTGATCGTTTAGCTAGTTACTTTCTTTTCTGTCTGCGATATACCACTACCACAATGCCTACTAGTAACAAGCCTACTAACATCCAGCTGACTTGATACGTTTCACCGGTTTTTGGCAGTTCGTTTTTCTTCGTCGGTGTTTTTGTATTCTGATTTTTTGTTGGATCAGGAGCTTTTTCTGGCGTGTAGCGGTTAGTAAAGGTTGGCTCGCTACCATAATCTGCTTTCGCTTCCAATGTTCCGTTTTGATCTTCGACATTTACGGTCACTGGAATCTCTGCGTCATCATAAGTGATTGTACTGTCTTGTCCGGCTTTTTCCCGGATCGTATAGTTGTACTCACCGGCTTTGTCGTACGGAATCGCATCAAAGTAAATTTTTCCGCTACCATCGTTGGTTTGACTTTGAATCACTTGTCCCTCTTGATCGACTAATTCAAAAGTAAATTCTCCTGCGACTAGTGAACGGCCAGTCAAGACTTTCTCAGCTTCCAACACTACACTGCCAGCTTTTGGCGTATAGGTGTTAGTAAAGATCGCGTTACCTTCATAAATTGCTGTTGCTTCTAACTGTCCGTCGTTATTTTTCACCTCTACTGTAACATTGGTGATTGAATCATCATAGCTAATCGTAGCGTCATGTCCTTGTACTTCATAAATTTTATATCGATAGGTTCCTTCTTTTTGATAAGTAATTTCAGCAAAAAGAATATTATTTGCCTTGTTCGTCTTTTCTTGAAGGATTTTATTTTCTTCATCTGCCAAAACAAAAGTGAATTCCCCGTCTTCGATCTGTCGGCCTTCCAAAGCTTTCGTAGCCGTTAAAGCTAGGCTAGTTTCGATAATTTCCCTTGTATTAGCTAGTTCAAAGACATAATCGACTTCCTCGCTCGAGATCGTAAACGTATATTCTTTTTCATCCCGCTCATATCCATCTGGTGCTTTCGTTTCTTGGATTTTATAATCTCCATATCGTAGCCCATCTAAGCGGTCAAATTCGCTAGTTCCTTGAATCAACTTATTATTTCTGACAACAAGTTCGGAGAAAACAACTTCGTAATTTCCTTCGGCATTTTTACGACTGAGTTGAAAATGTGCCTCTTTGTTGATCCCAGCTTCCTTATCCCCTTCTCTGTCATATTTCTTGATTGTCAACGAGCCATTTGTTCCCGTTGAAGTACCGCTACCGTTGGTAGATTTGACGATTACGTCTTTTGTTACTTGATGGATTTCCGTCTGACTTCCGTAAAGAGACACATCATTTGAAACAACTTCATTATTTCGAATGCCAGGATCAAGTTTCGTTTGATAAACGATGAGGTTCTGTTGCGAAGTTTGAAAATCAAACGCGCCCTCTCTGAACTCCAAATATCTTAGGCTGTTATTCCCATTAATACCTTGATTTCAGTAGACACCGAAAAGCCGAAGAGCGTTCCATTTCTTCGGTTCTTTTTATATATTCCTCGAATGGTCTCCATGCCCTTAATCGTGGAAGAGGCTGTACGGAGACTTTGATAAAATTTATTTCGTCGTTTAATAGGTCGATGGTCTTGTTCTATTAAATTGTTAAGATACTTCACAGTTCGGTGCTCTGTCTTAGTATATAAACCCACACTCTGTAACTTTCTAAAGGCGGAGCCAAGAGAAGGCGCTTTATCGGTCACAATTGCTTTCGGCTCACCAAACTGTTTATGGAGTCGTTTTAAGAAAGCATAGGCTGCTTGCGTATCCCGTTTCTTTCGTAACCAGATATCTAAGGTTAAGCCGTCCGCATCAATTGCACGATAAAGATAATGCCAACGTCCTTTAATTTTGATATAGGTTTCGTCCATTTTCCATGAATAGAAGGATTGTCTATTTTTCTTCTTCCAAAGATAATAGAGGACTTTGCTGTACTCTTGCACCCAACGATAAATCGTAGTATGACAAACATTTATTCCACGATCATATAACAATTCCTGAACTTCACGATAGCTTAGATTGTAACGCAGGTAGTAACCAACAGCGACAATAATGACGTCTTTTTTGAATTGTTTGCCTTTAAAATGATTCATTACTCTGTCCTCTCTGTCTTTTTTCTCAATTTTACACTAAAATAGATTTTTTGGAAAACTTTGCAACAGAACCAAATGTACAGTCAAACAATCGATAGCTTAAATAAGCGTTTTGGCAATCGTGTTTTAAAAGGCATCAAAATCGGTTACATCGCTTCTGAAAAGGATCGGATCATCGACTATTTAGCCGATAAAGATTACGATTTAAAATTACTCAGTGTGCATCATAATGGTCAATTTGATTATTTAGATGACGAAGTCAAAGATATGGATCCTGCTATTGTGATTCCTCAGTATTTTGCACAACTTTCAGAAGCACTAGTTGTTATAGAAGCAGATGTCTTTGCTCATTTTGACTATGGTTTTCGGGTATTTGGTCTATCCGTTGCTGAATTTAAACAATATGAAGCGCAGTTTTTACCGATTCTAGATCAAGTAATCAAAAATAAATTGGCATTCGAATTAAATGCTAAGAGCGCTTACTTGTATGACAATTTAGCGTTATATGAATATGTCATCGATTTATATCTTTCACGTGGTGGTACCTTGTTTAGTGTTGGATCAGATGGGCATTACCTTGAACATTTCCGTTTCCATTTCGATGATCTTTTTGCTCTGTTAAAAGCAAAAGGTGTGACGGAATTAGCGATTTATCAAAAAGGAAAGCGAATTATGGTTCCATTACCAGTCTAAAAAAACGTCCTCAGCATCAAAAGTGAGGACGTTTTTTTAGATTTCTTTTTCTAAAATCGGACAAATACGATCTTGTTTTCCTAAAGGAAAATGTTTGATCCCGATTTTTTTAAATCCATGACGTTCATAAAAACGAATACCTGCATGATTTTTTTCATAAACAGTCAAACGTAAATAACGTTTTTGTTTCGTTTTAGCATAACGATTCGCTTCATCGAGTAACCGTTGCCCTAACCCTTTGTTTTGATAATCTTTGAGCAGATAGAGCCGTTGAATCTCTATAGCATCTTTTTCATCATTGACTTTCATATAACCAATGAGTATTTGATGATCCTTAATACCAATAAATTTACTGGTTGACTGTGCCAATTCTACTGCCAATATTTCAGTTGTCAATTGTGTCTGTAAATATCCTTGCATATCAAGTGGATCTGCGCCATCGATAAACGATTCATAAAAACTGATAACACTTACAACTTGTAAAGCATCTAGATCATCATAATCTAAATACGCTAGTGTGATTTGATTGTTCATCTAACTCCTCCTTTTGACATAGTATACTATAAATCACCCGTGGTGCTAGTTAATTTTAATATCCTAAAGAATATCTCAAAGTTCCTTCAAAACGTCGTTGTGCTCGACTTAATAGAACACTGTAAGCCAGTAATATGCTTTCAAATCTACTCTCTAGCCCTTTAACAGAACGTGAGTTGAAATTTTGACAACCTAATTTTTCTAAGGAAGAACAAACAGTCTCAACTGTTTTTCTTTGTTTTCCAAGTAAGCTGTGGTCTAGTTTTTCTGATTTATCCATGTTTTTACGTGGCGGAACGGATATAGTAATGCCCTTAAGGGCAAGCTTTTCATGGATTTTATGGCTAATATATCCTTTGTCCCCTAGGATATTGGGAAGATTCGCTTCTTCCGATAAAGTCTCTAACACTTTCACGTCATGGACACCTGGATTCGTGATTGAGTAAGTAATCGGAAAGCCAGTCTTAGTAACGATCATATGAATTTTAAGACCATAAAAATAAGATTTTTTTGTTGAGTTATAGCCAACTTTGGCTATTTGATTCAATAGTTTTGCTTGTCTATTTCTAACTGGTTTACATAATGGACTAGGAAAACTATCTATAATTCCGACTAGTTCACCTTTGGTGAGCTTCTTGATGAAAAAGTATCGAATAATCTTGATAGTGTAAGCTAAGTTTGAACTTAAGCGAGTGAATCGACTCCTACTAGGAAAGTCACCATTAGGAAATAAGACGGAACAAACCGCTCTATACGTGGCTCTTTGGCTAGTATAGCCATTAATTATGCCCCATATAACACAAGCAATAATCACTGTATCGCGTTGCTTCAGTTGATCAGTATTTCTTCGGTTTTTAATCTTATCTGGTACACAATTGTGGTATATGTTAGAAACAGTTCTCATAATTTCCTTGAATGTTATAAAAGTATCTGTATAATGTTCAGTATATTTTGATGAACGCATATGTAGTCCTCATTTCTTGGGAGTTTTGAGACTACTATATGCGTTTTTTTGTTGATTTACCAACATGTTTAGACATTTTCCTCTAGGAAAAAATTAACTAGCACCACGGGTTTTATAGTTATTGTTTGCGCTTTTATACGGAATTTAGTTCATCATTAATGTGGAATTCGATTAGGTGTCTATTAATTATCAAGATGATTCTCTACAAAATTCCATAGAAAAATCAAGATTCTACAATTCGAATTCTCTTTCACATGGAAATAAAGGCTAGTAAAAAAACAGGAGTTGTGACAAAAGACTTGTCATACCTCCTGTTTCCTTGCGACTTGAAGCTGAATGCTTTGCGCCACAACCTTTTCCTCGGTGTTCCCAAAGCAACTCCTCGAAATAATTCATAACTGTCCAAAAATATGAAAAGCTATTTTTGTCAATTGCTCATTATTCTGTCGGAGCTGAACGCTTTGCGCCACAACCTTTTCCTCGGCGTTCTCAAAGCAACTCCTCGAAATAATTCATAACTGTCCAAAAATATGAAAAGCTATTTTTGTCAATTGCTCATTATTTTGTCGGAGCTGAACGCTTTGCGCCACAACCTTTTCCTCGGTGTTCTCAAAGCAACTCCTCGAAATAATTCATAACTGTCCAAAAATATGAAAAGCTATTTTTGTCAGTTGCTCATTATTTTGTCGGAGCTGAACGCTTTGCGCCACAACCTTCCTCTATCTATGTCGCTGAAAAAATAAATGAAGCTGATGCGAATGCTTGATCTTTTTATATCTTTTAGGTTGCTTCTGATAAAATTGTTGATGATGATTTTCAGCTGGCCAAAAAGTCTTTGCTTGGCGGATCTCTGTAACGATAGGACGGCTAAATCGGTTAGATTGAATCAGTTGTTCTCTTGATTTTTCAGCCAATTGCCTTTGCTTTTCATTAACAACAAATAGAATTGAACGATATTGTTTCCCCCGATCTTGAAATTGACCAAAGGCATCTGTAGGGTCTGAAATTTGCCAATAAATCTCCAACAGCTCTTCATAGGTTATTTGACGTGTATCAAATATGATCTCAACAGCTTCAACATGCCCAGTATATCCACCACTGACTTGATCGTAATTTGGTTTTTTGGTCTCTCCACCTGTATAACCAGATAACACTGAGATTACACCTGGTTTTGTTTCAAAAGGCTCAACCATACACCAGAAACAGCCACCGGCAAAAATCGCCCGTTCTTGGTATAAGGGTGAAGTTATCTTATGTTTGGCATAATCATAAGCCTTTGCACTCGCTGACTCCCCTGTGATTCTTAAATAAAAATCCATCGCATCTGGTGTCAAATTATCTCGTAGTGCTAGCGGACGCAAGTTGACCTCTAGTTTTTCTATCACCTGCTTTATCGACATTTTTGCTAGGTCTTCTTTTGCCTCTTCAAATTGTGTTCTTTCCCATTCTCTTGTATTTCGATTTAAAATAATATTATAAAGGTCTATTTCCATCTGCTCCACATCTAACATGAAGTCACCCTCTTTCAAGTTTTCTTCTTATTCATTCAAAAAATGACTACCTGAAATTTAGCACAACGCATAACAAGTTAAGACTAACTTGCTTTTCGCTCTCCTCATCTCTATTCTTAGTCGAACACATCCACACGAATGGTTACCCATAGAGAAATTCTTTTACTTAATCAGCTTCACACTGCTTTTTCTACTTTCGTAGTTGAAAAAAACTTAAACAAATCATCGGCAAATAGTTAAAGAAAAAACTTAAGCGTTGAAAGAAGCCCAATTGCTTAAAGAAGGCAAACTGACTAATCGACGGAATCCGTGCTAATCCGTAAAGACCTGCAATTAGTAAACTAATAACTGTTAAAACAAGATAAAAATGGCTAAGCGTACCTTGACCACTTTGACGATAAAGCAGAACAAGTAACAATGGGAAAAGTAGAAAGCCTGCATAGCCTAGCCCAGAACCTATATTATGGATCCAAGTCGATAGATTCCAAGAGCTTTCATTCGTATTGATACTGAATAACCCAGTAAAAATACAATCACCTATCCCATATAAACCAACTGTTGCAACAGCAAGTATTGCAAGTGTTTTTGATGTTCCAATAAATAGGTGATACAACGCAGGCAACGAAAGAACAAAAAAAAGTCCAGATACAACTGACCAGACCAAGAAAGCACGTCTGACTGGACTATCTACGTCACCAAACACACTAATTACGGTAGTCATTTGATTCAGTTTGGGATAAAAAAGGCCAAGGATATACGGTGTCGATAAATCACTAATCTCACCTAATAATAAAAAATAAAAACCATATTTTTGCAAAAAAAATCATTTTCTTCCCCTACTTTTTAGTGATTATTCGATACATCCAACAATCAAATTTTTTCTCATTTTAACACATATTTTTATTCTAGTTGCCTTTTGAACAATCAATAACATAAAGGTGAGTTTCTTCTACATTTTAAAAAATCGAATGGCACTGAAGAGTTCAGTTGTCAGCATCAATCTCCTACTCAAAAAGGCAAAAAAACGTAAGTCAGATGTTGTTGACATCTCACTTACGCATCCATTGATTGAAAATTTCTTAGTAAAATCTACTAGCCTAAAAATTTGAAGACTTCTTCTCGATCATACAGTTTAAATACTTTCTCGCATAAAAATTGAGTAATTAGTGCCGCAAAAACAGGGATGACTAACCAACAAAGAACAACAAGAAAGCCATTTAGCCCTGCATCTAAAGAAGCCAACGGACCAACAAGTCCGACCACGCCGAAACCAGCAGAAGCAGGCGTACCTGAAATAGAAAATAGAGCGACAGGAATAGCTGTAATCACTGCACTAACTAAACAAGGAATAAGAATCACAGGTTTTCTAAATAGATTAGGCATCATCATCTTCATAGCGCCTAAAGCAATCGCAATTGTCACACCTGACTTATTAACCTTCCAAGAGTTCACTACTAAAACAAAAGTGGTTGCAGCTACGCCCATCGCAGCCGCACCAGCAGAAACACCATCTAGTTGGATTGCCATTCCGATTGCTACTGTTGAAATAGGAGAGATAATCAAAAAGGCAAAGGAACAACCAATCAAGATAGACATTAACAGCGGTTGTAAGGTAGTGAAGTTATTAATCAATGATCCAATTGCAGAAGTAATTGCTGTTACAAAAGGGAATAAATAAAAACCAAGTAAACCTGCACCTACACCTACAACAATCGGTGTTAACACAATCGACACTGACCCAAAACTATTTCCAATCAGTAAAATCAGCCCGACAGCAATCGATGCTGTCAGCATCGTATTAATAATATCGCCTGTACCAGCACCAACGTAAACACCCGTTTCACCCAAATCAGGTGTGAATTTGACTACACCAGAACCAACAAAAGAAGCTCCGGCTACAACCATCATTCTCATCGGATCAAATCCAAATTGTAAGGCAATCAAACCACCAATGATCAAAGGTGTTGCTAGTTGAAAAATAACTGCTAACTGTGCGATCGTTACCGCAAAGGGATACGCACTAAAATATTTTAAAATGGCACCTAATACTGCATTAGGAATCAATCCAATAATGATTCCTGTTGCTGTACCAGCGAGGACTTTATTCAGAAAAATTTTCGGTGATATTTTTTGTGAAGTTTCCATTCAATCTCTCCTTTATTTTACGTTCAAACTATCTTCTTTTGCATGGACAAGCTCAGTCAAGAAATCACAATAAGGCGTCGCAACACCATATTTCTTCCCTTTTCTAGAAATTGCGCCATTGATATAATCGATTTCTGTTAATCGATGGTTCTTAATCAAGTCTTGATACATTGAAGGATAATGTAACCCAATTGTTTCCGGGTCAAAACAAGATTCACAATGTGCAATGACTTCTGGGACATCTAGTTCAATCTTCTCTACTGCTGCTACTTTGGCAAACTCATTGACAATCGTCGCCACCATTTTATGAGCAGTCGATGTTTTTCCTAGCTCAGCCATATTAACGTCTAAGATTGTGCATAGTCCGTTCATTGTTCCGTTCACACATGCTTTGCGATAAATAGAATAGTGAATATTGTCAGAAAAATGAGCATTTAATCCTGATTCAGACAATTTGTCTGCTAATTTTTTTGCAGCTGCTTCTTTTCCATCACCTAAATTTTGTAATTCTACTGAACCACTTCCAAATAATTTGACCTGACCAGGACCTTCAAGACCTGCCGTCCACATGGTATTTCCAATATAGATATTTTCCATTGGTACAAATTTCTCAATAATATCTTCATGCCCGATACCATTTAATAGACATAAGACCTCTGTATCTTTTTTGATTAATGATTGGATATCCTGCAGCATTTTTTCCAGCTGCATCGCTTTGGTAAATAGAATAATCAGATCAACTTGATCTTCTTTTTCTACTTCGGATTGAAGAACGATTGGTAGTTTTGCTTCTACCTCTTTACCATTAAAATTTGCTTGTAATCCATGTTCTTTGATTTGTTGGACATGTTCTGCCCAGCCATCGATTAATAATACTTCGTTCCCACTTTGGTGAAGCATTAACCCAAAGCGACTTCCCATTGCGCCAGCGCCTGCAATTGCTATTTTCATTGATTCTTCCTCCTTTTTCTTTCTATTATATTCATTTGAGAATCATTTCACAACCTTGTTTTGTTATTCTTCTCTTATTTATCATGTTTATATGCACCATTCAAGTTATTTTATCAGCAAATCAATAAAAACTGGAATAGAATCCCAATTTCATCGTAAGAGAAACTAGACTAGCAATAAGAAAATAGAAACATTCATAGAAAAAACCTCACTCCTCTGATTATAAAAGAGGGGGCATTAACCTCGTGTATACTAAAACCTTCCATTCATTCGATGGATGATTTTCTTTTTGTGAAAAAATATTCATTGTAGTACGATGTTGCGCAACACAGACGGATGGTATTGCTTATTATTTATTAAAATCGAACAATACACTTATTTAAAAACTTCTTTCCCAGATTTTCTTCCATTTTTACAGTTATAACTAGTATTATCATGAAAAATAGCCTTTTATTGTCTATGGGAATAATAATTTAAAATTGGTACTTTTTTATTAATTAGTTCATCGCCCAATAATCTCTCCAGTTTCTTAGCATCTCCTGACTCAACCGGAATTATCCAAGCCCAGTCCAAATAATTTTTTAAAATCTCATCATATTTTGCAAATATTTCATTGCCATATTCCGTCCTTAAAATTATATTTTCAGTGCCAGACAAGTGATTTGTATTGAGTTGATAAAAAAGATCTCCATCTAAAAAAATATCATTAGAAGAAGATTTACCCACAGTAATGACCATTCCATCAGCTCTATGTGTTACATACAAATAATTGTATGACCTCATTTCACCTAATGAATCAATTATTTCTTGCCCTTTAGCTCTAATATATTGATCTCTATTACCTATCTCACTCTTATTTAACAAAAGTTTTTTCATGTCAAATTTAATCGGCTGTTTTATTTTTGTAAATTCGCTTCTACTACTAATCCAATCCGAGATTAATTTTTCAACATGTCCCAGAGTAAACTCTGATTTATTCGCTAAATACTTTTTTTGTTGTATTAAAGACATCTTTCCCCAAAGCTCAAAATTGAGCCTACATCGATTCTCTATCTCTTCAAAAAGCATCTTATCTTCATCATTCTTATATTCATCATTCATAAAACCAATCCAGCTCCTCGATTAAGATAATATTTTAATCTCATACAAAAACTAGCTCTCATCAAAACAACCATTGTTTTGATTTCTCATGAAATTTCTTTATACTTTTCTCCGATTATAAATTCCTAACCCCTTGAGAAAATTACGCATATATTTATCTCCGCAAGGCTTAAAATTTCGTTGGCCTTCTTTTCTCAAAAATGCCCCGATTTCGCCTTTTGATGGATAGATTTCTGCCTCAGCAAAAACTTCTAAAATATCATCAGTGGTCATAGACAAGGCGATTTTTAATTTTTTTAGCAACACATTGTTGATATATTTGATTTCCTTGCTTTTTTGCGGCGTGTCTACTATCGGCTTATCTTTTTGCGGACCACGCGCCAAGAGAATCAGGCCATTTAGGAATGCGTCAAAAACTTGGTTGTTGATGGTTTTTTCATACACATTATTTTCTGCATTATCTTTGTTCTTATCCTGTACTTTGGTCAGTACCGCCTGAGCTTCTTCTTTAGTCAGTGGTACACCGCCTAGCTCAAAAGCTTTAATCAAATCCGTATCTTTCAAATCAATCGCATAACGCAATCGCAATAACCTATCATTGTTATTCATTTGTTCCTCCGAAGTATTTAGTCTTTACTTTCTTACGTACTTTTTGTCTTGCTAAGATTTTTAGGATCAATGATAAAAACCGCATCACTTATGATACGGAGCCCCCGCGTTGATCCGGAAGGCACGGTAGATTTGCTCGACGAGGATCAGGCGCATCAATTGATGTGGATACGTCATTTTGCCAAAAGAGATCTGAGCATTGCTTCTTTTCATGACGGCTTCGCTGAGTCCTAAAGAACCGCCGATAACAAAAACAAGGTGGCTTTTTCCTTGGATACCTAATTGGTCGATTTGTTTAGCAAAAGATTCGCTTGTGGGATTTTTCCCTTCAATTGCTAAGGCATAGACGTATTCTTGTTCTTTGATTTTCGCTAAGATCCGTTCTCCTTCTTTTTCTTTTACTTGTCTCATTTGCGCTTCGCTTAAATTCTCCGGGGCTTTTTCGTCAGGAACTTCGATCAATTCGATTTTCGCATAGGCATTCAGCCGTTTGACATACTCATTGATACCTTGGATCAAGTATTTTTCTTTTAATTTTCCTACTGAAATAATTTTGATATTCATGTTTTCTCTCCTTTGATCTTCACGCTCACTTTGTTTATTATAATCAATTTTTTCGTCTATATGTTTATTTTTACTATTTTTGTTAAAAAGATTTCCCCAACAGTTATGCACAACATCCACAGGTTTATCCACAGAAAACAGCGTTGTTTTACCTTATTTCATCACATTCATTAGGCAAACATACGTTTTATAAGAATTTATCCACTTTATACACAGGCTGTGGATATGTTTTATCCCTTATTTTTCCAATCCTATCCGCGTAGTTTTACACAATATCTGTGGAAAAAGAAAATCAAATATTTTCATCTGAAAACAATGATTTTTCCTAAAGTTTTTCATAAAAAGTTCAAAGTCTCAAAGTAGACTAAAGTCAACAAATAAGACTATACTAACAGTAGATAAATGAATGTAATTGGAGGAGGAACACATGGATAGAAAAAATGTGACACCAAAGATGAAAAAAAATAAAAATAATAGCCTCTGGCGTAAGTTGGGTCTGGGGCTTGTTGGAGGGATCGTTGGAGGACTACTGACAGCTGGCATTTTTTATGCAGCGATGGGCACTGGCAACAATAGTTCTACTGCTACAAGCGGCAATCAAAATTCTGCCGGTGAAACAGTTGTGGAAAATGTCAAAGTCAATGTAGATTCTGATATCACCAAAGCGGTAGATAAAGTTCAAGACGCTGTCGTTTCTGTTATCAACTTACAAAGTCAAAACCAATCAAGCGGTTTTGGCGGATTATTCGGGCAGCAAGAAGAAAGTAGCAGCTCAGATGATAGTAATTTGGAAGCTTATAGTGAAGGAAGCGGCGTAATCTACAAAAAAGACGGGAATACTGCTTATGTAGTCACAAACAATCACGTAGTAGATGGACAGCAAGGTTTGGAAGTCATGATGAAAGACGGTACGAAGGTAAAAGCTGAATTAGTTGGAACAGATGCCTATTCAGATTTAGCGGTGTTGAAGATCAATTCAGACAAAGTCGAAACGGTTGCCTCTTTTGGGGACTCAAGTGCTTTGAAGGTTGGTGAACCTGCGATTGCGATTGGTTCCCCATTAGGATCTGAATATGCGAATTCTGTCACTTCAGGAATCATTTCTTCCTTGAACCGACAAGTAACAAGTACGAATGAATCGAACGAAACAGTCAATATCAATGCGATCCAAACAGATGCAGCGATCAACCCGGGAAATTCTGGTGGTCCTTTAGTGAATATCGAAGGACAAGTTATCGGTATCAACTCAAGTAAGATCGCAAGTACTTCTGAATCGACTTCTAATGTAAGCGTAGAAGGAATGGGATTTGCCATCCCAAGTAACGATGTAGTGAATATCATCAACCAACTGGAAAAAGACGGAAAAGTGACACGTCCAGCTCTAGGTATCACAATGGTCGACTTATCTGCCGTTTCTACTCAGCAACAAGAACAAATCTTGAAGATTCCTTCATCTGTAACTAACGGTGTCATCGTGACAAATGTCCAAACAGCTACACCGGCAGAAAAAGCTGGGTTGAAACAATACGACGTCATTACTAAGATCGATGACAAAGAAGTTTCTTCTGGTGTAGAACTTCAATCTGCTTTGTATAAGAAAAAAGTGGGAGATTCTGTCAAAATCACTTACTATGAAGGCTCGAAAGAAAAAACAACTACTGTTGAATTGACGATCGATCAATCGGCATTAAAACAAAATCAAAATAGTGAAAATTAATAAAAAAGAGGTTGTGACAAAGACTTGTCACAACCTCTTTATTTTGGAAATACTTCTCCGACTACGGCATCCTCAGGCAATACTAAGATTCCTTTTTTTTCTGGAGCATTTGGCAAATGCAATTCACGAGCAGAACAAATCATTCCATAGCTGGCTACCCCTCGCAAAGTTCCTGGCCAGATCATCATTCCATCTGGCATCATGGCTCCTGGTTTTGCAACGACAACTTTTTGTCCAGCTTCGATATTTGGTGCACCGCAAACAATTTGCAATACTGTCCCATTGTCCACTTCTGTCTCAGTAATCGATAAATGGTCAGAGTCAGGATGCGGGACGCATGTTTTTACATACCCGACAACGATCTTCGGTTCATGATCAGCTTCAAGCTGTTCTTCGAATCCTGCTTCTTTAATCAATCGATTCAATTTCGCTAATTCTTCATCTGTTAAGCTTACTTGGCCGTTCCCTTCAATTGTTAGATGATCGGAGATATGGAAAAAGTTCCAAGCAACAACTTGACCTTGTTCATCTTTGATCCGAGCAACATTCCATTTACGTTCGACAGTGTTTTCTGTTCCTTTATCGTCGGCTATGATAACCATCAAAGTGTCTCCGACGTGTGCTTTGTTATAAGCAAAAATCATGTTCTTTCCTCCATTATCCTTTGCTGAGATTTATCTTAACAAAAAATTGCATTCACTGCATGAGATTTTTTTCATGCTTTATTTCCGAAGAAGCTTCTTCTGGAACACCATTTATTCGTAACAAGGGACTGTGACAAGACTTTTGTCACAGTCCCTTTACTGTTTGATTAAAAAGGTTATACAAGTTCCACTTGCTTAATTACTTGGCTGTTCTTCTTCGTCAGAAACGATCAAGACATCACAAGGTGAATGACGTATGACGTAGCTGGCTACACTTCCTGTCATAAAGCGTTCGACTGCATTTAGTCCAGACTGCCCAACCATGATTAGATCGATTGCATATTTTTTTGGCAATTTGACTGCCATGGATTCACGAACAGAGCCGTATGCAATAATTCCTTCTATATTTGTGTAATCAACAGATTTTCCATATTCTTTACATTCTTCGATCATTTGCTTGGCTGTTTCAGTTTGCTGATCGACTAGATTTTGATCAATAGGAGCATAGCCCATAAAATTATAAAATTGCTGATCGATTACGTTTGCTACATATACTTTCCCATTATTACGGCGAGCCACTTCTACCGCTTTTTTGAAAGCAGCAAGTGCTTGTTCACTACCGTCAATACCTACTAAAATGTTCTTATATTCTTGATTCATCTTGACCCCTCCTAACAGATGTCAGCCTTTTATTACACTTTCTAGGAACGATTCGATTTCCTGTTTTGTTTTACGATCTTTATTCACTAGACGACCTAATTCTTTTCCGTCTTGGATCACGACAAAACTTGGGATACCAAAAATGTTCCATTCAGCGGCTACATCTATGTACTTGTCACGGTCTACTTCAATAAATTGCCAATCAGAAAAGTCATTTTCGATTTCAGGCATTTGCGGTTTGATAAAACGGCAGTCTCCGCACCAGCCGGCAGTAAAGAAAAATACACTTTTTCCAGTTTCTACGTAGCCTGCTAATTCTTCTAAACTATTTGGGATAATCATTCTTTTTCCTCTACTTTCTGTTTATGTATTTTTCAATTAAATTATACACCTTTCTTTCGAACTAACAAACATTGATCCTCTTTTTATAAAAAAAATCTGACAAAAGGTTGCTTTTGCCAGATTTTATAGTTTCACTATCGCGTTATTTCCCGTATACGATTGTGTTCACTGTTGATTTATCTAAACCTTTCAATGTTTGAATCAACATTTCTCGTGCAGCTTCAAAATCGCGAATACTGAACATCGTTTGATGCGTATGGATATAACGTCCCACTACGCCAATCACTGTACTTGGGATTCCTTCATTTTGTGTATGAGCAGCACCTGCATCTGTACCGCCTTTTGAAACAAAGTATTGATAAGGGATGTTGTTTGTTTCAGCGATATCTAGCAAGTACTCACGCAAACGAGGAAGCATGATCAAACCTGGATCTTGGATACGCATCAATGTACCTTCTCCTAAATGTCCGAATGTGCCATTTTTCGTCACTGTGTCATCTGCTGCAGAGCAGTCTACTGCAAAGAACAGATCTGGCTTGAATTTATTGACAGAAGCTTTAGAACCACGCAAGCCTACTTCTTCTTGGACATTCGCGCCTGCAATCAATGTATGACCTAATGTTTCATTTTGTAACGCTTCTAAAGCTTCTAATACCATTGTACAGCCATAGCGGTTGTCCCACGATTTGCTGATGATATTCTTCCCGTTGGCTGTTTTGATCGTTTCAGCGTAAGGAACGATTGTGTCTCCTGGAAGAACACCGTAACTCATTGCCTCTTCTCTTGATTCAAACCCAGCATCGAACAAAATATCTGTTACTTCTACTGATTTTTGTCCGCTTGTTCCTCGTAATAAATGTGGGGGAACGGAAGAAGAAATACATGGATAATTCTTACCAGTAGAGGTTTTAAGTGTAAAACGTTGAGCAGAAACAACGTAAGGGTTCCATCCGCCTAGAGGTACGACTTTAAAAAGCCCGTTTTCTTGGATTTGTGTCAGCATGAAGCCGACTTCATCCATATGTGCTGCGACCATTACACGAGGTGCATCCGCTTCTTCATGGTGGCGCAGCCCAAAAATGCCGCCCAAACCATCTAACTGTAACTCATCTACCAACGGTTCCATATGACTTTCCATATAAGCGCGAACGTCTTGTTCAAAACCGCTTGTTCCTTGTAATTCTGTTAACTCTTTGATTCGTTGAAATGTTTTTTCTTCCATATGCTATTCGTCTAAATTTCAGACTAAACTCCTCTCAGACTTATATTGATCTGCGGATAAAATATGATTTTTTCTGCAGACCGATCGTATTTATTATAGCTTATTTTTCCTGGTAGCGGTTATTTATTTCAAAGAAATTATGAGAGTGTGGTAAAATAAGCACAAGGAGTAGCAAGTGAGAAGAAGGAGGTATATCCACATGTATGAAGAAAGCGAATTAAGCTATTTTAAAGGCGGGTTAGCCGTTGGGATCGGTCTAGGATTATTGAGTGGGGTAGCTTCAACGATTTGGTATCATCGCAAAAAAGTGTTATCAGCAGACCAAGTGCTTGAAAATATCAAAACATCTTTTTTAAAAGAAGGCGCAATCGAAGGTGCTTGGATCTCTTTTGAAAAAGAACCTATTCGGAAATTCGCCGTTCGGTCGAGTGCTTATCGGGGTGGGCTTTCCCGGATAGAAGATGGCGAAACTGTTTATTATGAATTTTTAGCAGATGCTCATACAGGAACCGTATTAGACATTTCAAGAAAAAAGGGCGCAATAGATTAATACGTCAAAAAAATGAAATAACGAATACGCACCCACTATCTAAAAGAGAGGTATCATGTCCTTCTTTTGTAGTGGGTGGTTTTTTAGATAGAGCTTTCCAAACATATATTCCAGTATTTTCTTTTTAAATAAATGATATTTAGCGGGAAAAACTAGCATTTCCTTTGATTATGAGGTATTTTTAATTTAGCTTTTGTTTTCTATAGTTAAGGAGAGTGAAAAATGGAACAACAAGAAAAAATTGCTGTTCTGATTCCTTGTTACAATGAGGAAGCAACAATTTCAACAGTCATTGCAGACTTTAAACGAGAATTACCAGAAGCAGATATTTATGTCTATGATAATAATTCGACCGATCGAACATACGAATTGGCCGTTCAAGGTGGAGCAATCGTAAAAAAAGAACCTCGTCAAGGAAAAGGAAATGTGATCCGCCAAATGTTCTTTGATATCGATGCCGACTATTATTTAATGGTAGATGGCGATGATACTTATCCTGCAGAAGCTGTACATGGTTTGCTCGAGAAATTACGTTCTGGTGAAGCAGATATGGTCATTGGTGATCGCCTATCAAATGGAACCTACTTTGATGAGAATAAGAGACCTTTCCACGATTTTGGAAATAACCTTGTTAGAAATACAATTACTAGAATGTATAAAACAAAAATTCTTGATGTCATGACCGGCTATCGAGGATTCAATCGTATCTTTGTCAAAAGTTTTCCTATTATGAGTTCTGGTTTTCAAATCGAAACGGAATTGACGATCCATGCTTTAGATAAAAAATTCAAGTTCGTTGAGATCCCAATCGATTATCGTGATCGTCCTGAAGGCAGCGAATCAAAATTGAATACATTCTCTGACGGATTCAAAGTGATCATGATGATTATTAAAATGTTTAAAGATTATAAGCCTTTGCTTTTCTTTGGGATTTGGACCATCTTCTTCTTTTTATTTGGATTGGTCACGGGGATTCCTGTGATTCGCGAATATATGCTGACAAGCTTTATTACACGCATCCCTTCTGCGATTTTAAGTACTGGATTGATGACTTTAGCACTTCTTTCATTAGTAACAGGGTTGATTTTGGATACAGTCGTCACGAACGCTAAGAAAGAATATGAATTGAATCTATATCATGTTTATCATGAATACCACAGTAGAAAGTAAAAAAAGGATCAAGACTGCAAAAATAATTTGCAATTCTTGATCCTCTTTTTAATTAATTATTTTGCCAAACGATAGATGGCATCTGCATAGATTGCTGTTGCTCTGAACAAGTCATCAAGACTCATAAATTCGTTTGCTTGGTGCATTGTATCAGTATATCCTGGGAACATCGCTCCATAAGCAACGCCACGTTTCAACAAACGTCCGTAAGTTCCGCCACCGATGATTTGTTCGTAGCCTTTTTCTCCAGTGTGGTCTTCATAGACTTGCAATAATGTAGCCACCAATGGATCATCCATTGGTACGTAATGTGGTTCCATTACGCGAGCACCTCGAGTAACTGTTGCGCCTTCTTGCCCCACTGTTTGTTCGATGTCACTTTGCAATCCGTCTACTGTTACACCTTTTGGAAAACGGAAATTCATATTGATGAAGTTCGCTTCCTCTGTACCATTTTCTTCAAAAGCAAATAGTCCAGCATTCATTGTCAATTTGCCCATTTTTTCATCTTCATAAGCGACTCCTAGTTTTTCTCCATAAAAATCTTCATGGACATAAGCAGCTGCTACATGGATAAATTGTTTAGCAGATCCTAGGAATTCATAGTTATCTAAGAACAATGCCAAGAAAGAACCTGCATTGATACCAGATTGTGGGCTTGCACCATGTGCGCCTTTACCAACTAATTCGATTTTTACATACGTATTGTCCGCTTCAATCGTTCCGCTTACTGGATTTGCTTCGATGAATTGGTAAAATGCTTCTTCCATCGCGATAGCTGCATCTGCACTTGGTACTTGAAGTGCTGCAGTTGCTGTTCCTGGCACCATATTTTCGCGAAGTCCGGAAACAAAAGATTTCAAGACATAATCTCCTGCATTGTCGCCTTTGAAGCGTAAAGCTAAAGAAACATTTCCTTTTTCACCATTGATGATTGGGAATTCAGCATCTGGTGAGAAACCAAAATCTGGTTCTTCTTCATGTTCGAAATAATAAGCCATATCGCCCCAGCCGCTTTCTTCATCGCTGCCGACTACGAAGCGAACTTTTTTTGATAGTTTCAAGTCAAGTTCTTTAATGATCTTCATCGCATAGTAAGCTGCCATACTTGGACCTTTGTCATCGCTTGATCCGCGTGCAAAGATCTTTCCATCCTTGATTACTGGTTCATAAGGATCTGTGTCCCAGCCATCTCCTGCAGGAACGACATCCATGTGTCCAAATATCCCTAGCGTTTCGTCTCCTTCGCCAAGATCAATATGCCCTGCATAGTTATCGACATTTTTTACTTTAAATCCATCACGTTCGCCATAAGCTAACATATGTTTCAATGCGTCGCGAGGTCCAGGTCCAAATGGTGCATCTGGTGTTACTTTTGAGTCATCGCGCTCGCTGTTGACACGTAAAAGATTTTTCAAGTCTTCAAGCAAGTCTTCTTTACGTGCTTCTACTTCTTTTTGCCAATCAATTGTCATAAAGTTAATCCTCCACTTATTTAAGTCTTCGTGTTCATGATACCACAAATTACAGAAAAAAATAGTTCAAAAAATCTGACAATTCCTTTTCTTATCTGTTTTTCTCTAAAAAAAATATACGCTATAATGAGTAAAAGGAGGTTTTTCGATGCTGATAAACGAACAACTAGTGAAAAGAGTCATCACACCTCGTCCAAAAATTTCACATAAAGGAACATTTGGACGTATCGTTTTGATTGGCGGCAATGAACAATATGGCGGAGCAATCATTATGAGTGCTTTAGCTGCCGTACACAGTGGAGCGGGTCTCACGACTGTAGTAACTGATGAAAAAAATCGGAGTGCTCTTCACAGTCATCTGCCAGAAGCAATGATTGTAGATTGGACGGATACTGACCAGTTTCTTTCCGTAATAAAGCAAGCAGATGTACTCTTGATTGGTCCCGGATTGGGTACTTCTTCTAAGAGTTTGGAACGTTTCAAACAAGTACTAGAAAACCAATCAAAAGAACAATGGCTGGTGATTGATGGCTCTGCTTTAAGTTTACTTGCTGCTAATCATCTTTTGCTACCCTATCCCGAACAAACTGTACTTACACCTCATCAAATGGAGTGGCAACGGTTGAGTTCTCTACCGATACAAGAACAACGGGATAAAGAAAACAAAAAGAAGCAACAGGAAATCGGTGCTGTGCTCGTTTTGAAAAGTCATGAGACAAAAATTTATGGTCACCAGCACTTCTACACCAATCCTTTAGGTTCTGCTGCTATGGCAACAGGCGGCATGGGTGACACTTTAGCTGGGATGATCACAGGATTTTTAGCCCAGTTTCCTCAAAATGACCAAACGATTGCAGCAGCTGTTTATCTTCATAGTTTCATTGGAGACCAGCTGGCAAAAGAACAATATATTGTTTTGCCGACACAAATCAGCGAAGCACTTCCGAAATGGATGAATTATTTTTGTAAAAAATCAATGGAAAACGAGGCATGAGTCATGGAGAAATTTACAGGTTATGTGCGAGAACCTTTTTATTATGAAACAGATCAAATGGGGATTATTCATCACAGCAATTATATCCGCTGGTTTGAAGAGGCTCGGGTAGCCTTATTGGTATATCTAGGGTTTCCCTATAAAAAAATCGAAGAATCTGGGATCATCATCCCCGTTCTGGAAGTAAATTGCAGCTATAAAGAAATGATCCATTACGGAGAAAAAGTGAGCATCCATCCAACTATCCAAAAGTATACGGGGACACGGTTGGATTTTAGCTACGAAATTGTGGGAACTGAAGACAAAAAATTAAAAACTACTGGCAGTAGTAAACACTGTTTTTTACTTTCTGATTCGCAGCGATTAGTGAAGCTGAGCAAAGTCAATCCGGAGTTAGATCAGTTATTCCAAGCATACGCTTCTTTGGATGATGTAAATTCTTAATAAAGACCGTCTAAGCATTTTTCTTGTATTGTGTCGAGTAGTTCGTATAATGAAAGGAAAAAAGCAGGTGATCCCCATGTATGTCGTTAAAGTAATGCACGGTTACATCGATAAAACTGGCTGTCGCACTCGGGAAAAAAACTTAGACAATCTGCTCATTTTCAAAGACAAAAAAGAATCCGAAGCTTTTGCTAAAAGAATTGGCGGTCGTGTCAAACCGATCCAAGAGGTACGACCAGATTGATTCAGTATTTCTTTTCGAGGCTCTAATAGGCATGCCTATCAGGGCTTTTTTTGCAGACTGTGTTTTTATGCCCACACGATTTGTAAGCGATTTATGTTATAATAGATTATATCTGCATAGAAAGGAAGGTTAAATGGTTATCAATAATTTGCAACAGCAAGCTTATGAATCTATACGTAAACAAATCATTTATTCCGAGTTAGCACCTGGAAGTAAAATCTCCGATAAAGTGTTAGAAGAACAACTAGCTATCGGGCGTACACCGATTCGAGAAGCACTGATCCAACTGCGCAATCAAGAGCTTGTAAAAACCATTCCACAGTCCGGCACTTATGTTTCAAAAATCGATATCCGATCTGCTTCATTAGCCCGTTATACGCGGGAAAAGTTGGAAAAACCGATCCTGCAAGAATGCAGTGCGAAAATGACCAAGCAAGATCAAGCTAAACTAGAAAAAATACTAGAACAAACCGATCAGGCAGTGATCGCTCAAAATAAAAAAGCTTTTTTTGATTTGGATACTGATTTTCACCGAACTTGTTATGAAATTGCTGGAAAACGAGAAATTTGGGATTGGCTAGAAAGTTATAGTACGCACTTGAACCGTTTCAGATGGTTACGTTTGACGATTTCAGAATTAGACTGGGGTCGAGTATTAGATGAACATCAGACAATGCTTCAATCAATGATTGATCATAACTTTGATGAAGTCGGATTTCTTTGCACGATGCATTTACATATGATTATCGAGGAGCAAGAATACGTGATTCATAATTACCCCGATTATTTTGAAGATATTCAGGAAAGACCCATCAAATAAAGGGACTGTGACAAAAATCGTGTCACAGTCCCTTTCAGTGTTCTCCTGCCAACTCCTCAGTCACAAGGAGCAATTTCCAAAAACAGATTCTCATGTTTATTGAATATTGTGACTTGTGACTCATAGTCAAACGGCAGGCTCACGACCTCTTTCTTAAACAGTGTTCAATCAGCTGACCCTCGGTATTAGCTCAAACGCTGATTTCACAACCTCTTATACACGGTGTTCCAGAAGTAGCTTCTTTGAAATAAGCCGAAATGTCACAAAAATTTAAGAAGCAATTTTCGTAAATTCCTTCTTATTTCTTGAAGCTGACCACTTCTGTCACAACCTCTTTATTTGTGAGCGAAATCATACTCCGCACATCTTTTTTCTATTTCTTTTATTTCTTCTAAAATCCCTTGGCTACGCGTTTCATTATATGGCCAAAGCAAGACTGCCTCTAATACATAAGGCGAAAAACGGCTTTGATTCATCTCTTTTGAAAAACTCATCGCTGCTATCTCGCTCAATGCACGAATGGTTGATTGGTGTGTATAAAAAGGCAGCCGCCATAGCACAATTTTTTCGTTTTGCGTATAAATTCCCTTAACAGAAGCTTCAATGTGGTGAAATAGTTCATGTCCAATAATCAAAGCTTGCGCTGTTTCTTTAGAGATCGAAGTAAGTCCTGAACATTTTAATTTTTCTAACGGCTCCGTCATCAATCGGATCCCTTCATCTTCTGCATAAGTTGCAAAAGTGATTCGTTCGTTTATTTGCTCTGATTCACAAGGAACGATTGGAATAGCCATTTGTTCACAAATTTCTCCTACATCGGCAAAAGGGTACTTTTTTTGGATGCTACATGCCGTTTCGATACCACAATCGATTGATTGTTGTATGAGGATTTTCTGCTTGGACAAAGGAATCTTTTTCCAAAACAAATCTCGCTGAAACTGATAGAATCCCCAAATTTCTTCGGGGATCTGTTGTAATTTGTTTAGTAACTCTTCTAACTTATGTTTGTTTGATATTTCCGGCAACGACGATCACTTCTTCCTCTGGTTCCATAGTAGATACTTCCAGATCCATCAAAAGCTGTAGTTGTTCCAGATCCGTCGCTGTAAAATCAGAGACTCTTGCTCCTAAACAGAGATAAAATTCTGGTCGGGCGATCAACTCCGTTTGATAAACTGCCATATCTTCCCAAAGTTGTTCGACTGCTGCCATATAATTGGCTGCAGTTGTTTTCAGACAAGAAGCATGTCCACGTTGGACCTTGATAAATCCTTTTTGGTCGATGATCCGAAGACTTCCAGCATTTTTTGAACGATGCTGTTCGCCGCATACATAAAAGAAAGGTGTATTTTCCAATAAGCAAACTTCATTTTTATTTAATCGCATATCCTCTGCAGCAAGCTCTAGTGCTTCTTCTGTTGTGATCTCCTTGGTTAGATCGGTTGCTTTCACTTCCGTAGAACCAGTAGCGATAGCCGTTACTTTTGAAGTCTGTGGATCGATTTCTACGTGGACTTCGATCGATTCTGGCGTAGCACCTGATTCAATCGCCTTATTCATCGCTTCATTTTTCAATGATCGGATATCTTCTTTACTTGGTGAAGGAATGATACGTTCTACAACATCTCGGACCATTGCAAGTGCCACACCAATAGAAGAGATCACTTCAGCATTTTCAGGGATGGAATATTTCACACCCATTTTATTGCTGAAGTAAGTAATCAAAGAGGCAGCGCCGCCCCCTACACCTACAAGAGAAATCTGATCTTTCTCCAAATGATACTTGTCTGCCAATTCTAAAATCACTGGTTCAATCTTAGCATAGGATTTTTCCATGATCTGCTCTGCGATGTCTTCAACCGTCGTATGACAATAGTCTGCTAATGCCTGTATGGCTTTTCGTGCAGATGGGACATTTCCATAAGAAAAATGTTCTTCTTGCACTAATCCAAGGACATTGGCTGCACATGTATTTGTAATAGTCACTTCTTCTCCGTCTTCCATCACTACCTTGACGTAATCAGCAGGGTCTCCTTCTTTAGGAGAGAAAAATTCAACCTTAGGACCTTTGATTTTTTCTGTCTCCGTAAATACTGCATAATCTAAACCGGCAATATGTGCAGAACGTGGACCGACATCGATGATTCCTGACTGATTGGCCCGTACCATCGAACCGCCTGCCACACCTAGAACCCGAACATCTAATGAAGAGATATATGTTGGGTGGCCACCTACAATTGAATAATCGATTGCTGGACGTCCATTTTTAATGACCCCGATATTGGTTGTTGTTCCGCCTACTTCAAAATAAACCCCATTAGACGCTCTCAAGTACATCAAAGAGCCCATGACTGATGCTGCTGGACCGGAAAGCATGGTTAAAACAGGTCGTTTTTTCATTTCATTGATTTCCATTACCCCGCCGTCTCCGCGCATGATCATCAAAGAGACATTGACTCCTGCTTCTCGTACGGAGTCTTCTGTCGATGTTGCCGTATCTAGCATTTTGGGTAAAATAGACGCATTGATCGCTGCTGTCCGAGTTCTTCTTGTCAATCCATATAATTTTGTGATATCAGAAGCCATCGTTGTAGGAATCGATTTTACCGATGCTGCTTCATAAACGACCCGTTCTGGCTCCCCATTATCTACTCCAAATGCCATAGAAGAAACCAAAACTTCCGCTCTTTCTCTTTCTAGAGAAGAAATCGTTTCTGAAACACGGTCTACATTTAAGTGTTTGACAGGTAAGAATGCATTGACGATCTCTATTTTTTTCTTATTCCCTAAATCGATATCGTTCAATCTAGTTTGTCGTTTTGCTAAAAAGCCTTCTAATCCCCCTTTTGCCATACCGATTACACCGACTTTTGCTACGTCCCCTTCAATCAGCGCATTCGTCGCTTGCGTAGTAGAATGTGCAACAAAAACAACGTCTTCTGGACTAATATTATTTTCCCGCAAACAATTTTGAAAAGATTGAACGACTCCTGCAGCTACCCCACGAACATCATCGTGGGTCGTTTTCACTGGAGACTTTCCGATGATTTCATGTGTCGCATTATCAATTGCCACTGCTTTCGTATGCGTACCACCGACATCAATTCCCATTCGCACAAAACGTTTCATTTTCTTTTCCTCCATTCATCTAATCATTTCTATCGACGTTTTGTTTACTAGGCGTTCCCGTACAAGAAGAATGTAATCAAACATAAGATCGCACCGACGATCCAACCAGTTGGGATGGATTTCTTCATGTACTCTCGAGACGTTACTTTTGTATACCCTAATCCCCAAGCGACCCAAGATTGTGTAATATCTAAATGCTGAGGGGCAATCGTTGTGATTGCAAACAATGGGAACAAAAAGGCTGGCGACATTGTTGGGTTTACAGCTAATACAACAGCTAAAATAGCTGATCCTGAACCGACTAGATTCATTGGACCGCGGAAAAATCCTAGTGGTGTCAATATAGCAAATACGATTGCCAAGACTAATGGTGATTGCGGTATCAAGTCTCCGAAAATAGCTGAAAAATAAGGAGAAGCGTACGCAGCTGAGTTATTGAACATCGCTAAGGTCATCAAGAAACCGACCATTGGTGCGACGTCGACTGCACCATCTGTAAATAATTTCGCAAATTGACGACAGATTTCTTTATAACCTCCGCGCAATTTTCCAGTAAACAACAATGCCCAAATACCTGCTAGAATAAAACCTAAGATGATTGGAAGATCTAACAAAACGACCCCTAAAACTGGTAATAATACGGCTAACCATGAGATCATTGGTGCGTCGCCACCTTCAGCCGGTACGTTTGCTGCCATTGCATAGCGTTTCTTTTTATTCATTGATATATTAGCCACCGTTAGTACAACAACTAAACTTACAACCATCCCAATCATACCGATTTGGAAATAGTCGTTATAAGTGTAACTTTCAGCTGCTGGGTTGAAACCAGCATAAATCGTTTGATACTGTTTGAAGTTGACGATATTAGCAAAGATTCCAGCCATGATCGAGCCCATAAATGAGAACAACGCAACTGGTACTGAGATTCCTAAAGACATCAAGATCGGCAAAACGATGACTGCGATAGAAATCACTGGTCCAATTCCTGTCATCGACATGAATATAACAGCGGTTACAACACACAGCAAACTCATCGTGATTCTTGGTTTGTCCCCTCCAAGTTCGACTACTTTACGAATCAATGTGGCTGCGATTCCGCTATCTACTAGAACACGACCGAAAAAGGCACCAAAGAAGACATTTACCAAGATCGATTTCGCGTACTCAGCAGGTCCAGTCGTATAGATATGCGTCAATACATCGATTACTCCTTGCCCTTCCATCGCCGGGTTCGGCGAAAACGTGTTTCCCACTAGTGCTAATCCCATCCATACAGTCGCCATGATGGCAAAACCGACCATCAAGTTGTAGCCCTTTACACAGTACCAGACCATGAAAAAGAATGAGATAACTAACAAAATACCAATAATAATATCACTCATGTTATTCCTCCGTCCATTTTATTTTTCTGATAAACAAACTAATATATCAGTTAAGTTCATTCTAGCTTATGTAGTTAGCGATTTCATTAGAGGATGACCATAAATGTTCGGATTTCAATTAAAAAACCTTAATTATGCTATTTTAGACTTATACGTTGTTATCCCGTTTTCTATGGTGAAGAATTGGAAACAAAAAAAGAGGAAAGAACATAACTTTTCGTTATCTTCTTTCCTCTTTATAATTGTTTAGCTTATTTAGCCAAAGCGTCTTTTGCTTGGTCAGCCAATGCAGTAAATGCTGCTGCATCGTTTACAGCCAAGTCAGCTAACATTTTACGGTTGATGTCGATTTCAGCAACTTTCAAACCGTGCATTAATTTTGAGTAGCTCAAGCCATTCATACGAGCTGCTGCGTTGATACGAGCAATCCACAATTTACGGAAGTCGCGTTTCTTTTGACGACGATCACGATATGCGTAGTTGTATGAATTCATTACTTGTTCTTTTGCTGTTTTAAATAAAGTGTGTTTTGAACCGTAGTAACCTTTTGCTAATTTTAGCACTCTTTTACGACGTTTACGAGTTACTGTTCCACCTTTAACACGTGCCATGTATAATTCCTCCTAATAAAAATAAATCTTCAGATTCTGTTATTTGTACTTCTTATTTCATTTTTGCTAGTTGTTGGCGAATACGCTTGAAGTCGCCACTAGAAACCATGCTTGCTTTACGCAATTGACGGCGTTGTTTTTTTGTTTTGCCGTGGAAACGGTGACTTGTAAACGCGCGGAAGCGTTTCAATCCGCCTTTACCAGTACGTTTGAAACGTTTTGCTGATCCGCGGTGTGTTTTTTGTTTTGGCATGACTATATTTCCTCCTCAAAATCTTTCGTTATCCGACTATCGGCTGTCCAACAGCCAGTTAGTCATTCAAATTACTTACTGTCGTTTTTCGGTGCCAGCGTCAAGAACATGCTGCGTCCGTCCATTTTCGCTTTTTGTTCCACTGTTGCAATATCAGCAGTTTCTTCAGCTAAGCGATTCAAGACTTTTTGACCAATTTCTTTATGGGTAATGGCACGGCCTTTGAAACGGATAGAAGCTTTCACTTTATCGCCCTTTTCCAAGAACTTACGTGCATTACGAAGTTTTGTATTGAAGTCATTCAAGTCGATCGTAGGACTTAAGCGAACTTCTTTTACATTGATCACTTTTTGTTTTTTACGCGCTTCGCGGTCTTTCTTTTGTTGTTCGAAACGGTATTTACCGTAGTCCATGATTCGCGCAACTGGTGGTTTCGCACCAGGGGCAACTAACACAAGATCCAAGTTTGCTTGTTCTGCAATATTCAATGCTTCTGCTTTTGTCTTAACTCCTAATTGCTCACCATCTGAACCGATCAATCGTAACTCTCGTGCACGAATGCCGTCGTTAACCATCATATCCTTTGCTATGGTCATTCACCTCCAAATATTATGAGAGAAAGAAAAGCTTACCGAATAAACGGCAATAAAAAAACGAGTTCTCTTACAGAACCCGCGCGTACTTCACCTAATAGAACCAGTGAAAACTATCTAGCCCAGTGACATTATCAACTAAGGCGAGAAGCGGGTGCTTCTGCTTTTATTTCTCAACCATCATAGTATAGCAAAAACCAATCCTTCTGTCAATGTTTTTCATACAGTTTTTCTTCCTTTTCTGAAAATAATTGGTCTAGCAGACTTTCTAGCAGTGACTCCCACTTCTTTGCTATACTAAAGAAAAACGAGGTGAACCCATATGAAAAAAATCGAACCTATCCCACCTTCTCTTCCTCCTCTGACAAAAGGAGATTTTTATTTAGAAGATGAAGAAATCCTCTCTGGTCTTCTGATCAATGGAGGTGATCAAAGCTATCTTGATGCTAAAAATATGGTATTAAGAGAGAGTCATGTCCAAAAACTGACCATGCAAAAAACAGTTTTACGTCATTTTGAATGCAGTAATGTCATTTTTGAAAAGTGTGATTTTTCTAATCTGGAGTGGATTGGTGGCAGTTTCCACCAAGTCGTGTTTCATCAATGTAAATTAACAGGTACGAATTTTGCCGAAAGTTATCTTAGAGACTGCACTTTCACTGACTGCATTGCTTCGATGTCTTCCTTTAGCAGCACAAACTTGAAAGCCGTATCCTTCGATCATTGCCAGTTAGAAGACAGCGAATTTTATGAGGTCACTTGGAAAAATCTTTTTTTGTCTGACAATCAGTTAACTGGTTCGAATTGGTTCCGAACTTCTCTGAAGGGATTAGACTTTACGACTAATTTCTTCACTACCATTGCTTTATCTCAAGATTATTTGGCAGGACTGATTGTCAACCAGGAGCAAGCACTTGTGATTGCTCAAGCTCTTGGTTTGCAGATCAAAGACTAGATCAACGAATCCGCCTCCATAGTGCAATGAGCATCCAAACAGATAAAACCAGACTGATGATCAAGGCGATTCCCCATCCGAAAACGGAATGGGTAAATGGTAGCTTAAGATTCATCCCGAAAAATCCTGTCACAATAGTCGGTACAGTCAAGATCAGCGACCAGACAGTCAAAAACTTCATCGTGTCATTCAAATTATTATTCAGCAAATTATTATAAGTGCCAGAAAGCTGATCTAAAATCTGCGAAGCTAAGTTCGTCATTTCAACTGCTTGTCGTGCTTCGATCAGTGCATCGTCCAACTCTTCCTTTTCCTTTTCTGACAACTTGCGATAAATGGCCAATGCCTTGATTTGTTCCAAAAGTACTACATTTTGTTTTGTTCCTGTAACTAAGTAAACCAAACCAATCTCTAAATCTGAAAGTTGCAGTAGATTCTTGTTTGTTGTTTTTTCCCTTAACTTTAGGTTGAGCCGTTGACGTTCGCTATTTACTTCCTCGATTAAAGGAAAAAAGGAATCAGAAATTAAAAATAATGTACGAAACAATAAACTGTATACACTCATGTCTGGCATTCGCTCCAAAAGTGATCGAATCAGTCGAATCACATACTCGGTATTCGGCGTGGTAAATGTAAACAAACCATCTTCTTTTAAAATAAAAGCGATAGGGCTAGTTTCGTAATGATTATCGACTTTTTGTTGGTGTGGGACATTTGATACAAGTAGTAACGCTTCATCAAAAGAGTCATATTCTACGCGCGCCCGCTCATTTTTATCTAGAGAATAAGTCAGCATCTCATCGCTGATGCCATATTCTTCTTTTAAATTTTTAACAGCTAGCACATCATCTTGCTGTATATTGATCCAAAAATTACGTTCTTGATTAAAATAGTGTTTTTCCCGCATACTCCATCCTCCTGATATTTGTTTCTAGTATAAAGAAAAAAGCTACTCAAATAAAGGAGCATCCTTTTTTTGAGTAGCTTTATATCAAATGGCTAATTCAGTTTGGCGGATTTCTGCTAATTTTTCTTCGATCATTTTCAAGACTTCTTCTTTTGCTTGAGAATCTTCCACAAAATTATAGCGATCTCCATCGATTTGGATTTTTGGACTTTCTTTGTATTCTTCATACCATTGATCATACCGTCTGTTCAATTCTTTGTAATAATCGTACAGACTTGGGTCAAAGGACAATTGTTCATATGAACGACCACGTTTCTCGATCCGTTCTAGCATCGTATCAAATGATACACGAATATGAACTAATAAATCCGGGTGTTTTTTATGGGCAGCATAGGGCAGCTCTTCCATCATGTTTTCCAGAAGTTCATCATACACACGAACTTCCGTTTCCGTCGCTCTTCCTAGATCTGCATTTAGATGGAAAAGCAGCGAATCTTCATAAATCGAACGGTCCAATACATTATTGTCATCTTTCATTGCTTGTTTGATGCTTGCAAAACGTTTATTCAAAAAATAAATTTGCAGCAAAAAAGCATACTGTTCAGGGTTTGCATAAAATAAGGGCAAGACTTCATTATCATCAATTGATTCATAAAATGCCTGACTATCAAAGTGTTCAGCCATCATTTCTGTCAAACTTGATTTTCCGGCACCAATTGTACCTGCTAAAACGATCACGCTCATTTACCTCCAGCTCACTTCATCACTAAATATTGTGTTTAACTCCAACCTTTTTAAATATACCCCCAATATCTAGTAGTGTCAATCGTATTTTTTTCTAGTCAAAAAAGTAAAAAGGTCAAAAAATTCTTAAGAAAAAAGGTTTTTTCCTTTAGAAAACGTATTCTTAGTTTTACTTCTGGGATGATTTTAGTAAAATAAAGAAGGAATGTTTTTTGAGACCCTTAGCGGACAAAAAATTTCGTGAAGCAGCGCAACTCGTTTTGGGCGCTTTATTTTTTGCTTAAAAATCACTTTTACGTGAGAAGGAGTTAGATTATGGCAAACTATGGCCAAGGAGAATCAAGCGGAAAGATTATCTTGATGGGCGAGCACGCGGTTGTTTATGGAGAACCGGCGATTGCCTTTCCTTTTTATGCAACAAAAGTCACCGCATTCCTTGAAGAGCTGGATGCAATGGACGATCAATTGGTTTCTTCCTACTATTCAGGAAATTTAGCCGAAGCTCCTCATACATTAAAAAATATCAAAAAATTATTCATCCATTTAAAAAAAGAGCATGATATCCATAAAAACTTGCAACTAACCATCGAAAGCACGATTCCTGCTGAACGTGGAATGGGATCAAGTGCTGCGGTCGCCACAGCAGTCACTCGTGCTTTTTATGATTACTTAGCACTCCCTTTGTCTCGTGAAATACTATTAGAGAATGTACAACTTTCGGAAAAAATCGCACATGGTAATCCTAGTGGGATCGATGCAGCCGCTACTAGCAGCTTGCAGCCAATTTATTTTACAAAAGGGCATCCTTTTGATTATTTTTCTTTGAATATTGATGCTTTTTTGATTGTCGCTGATACAGGAATCAAAGGACAAACAAGAGAAGCCGTCAAAGATGTCGCTCACCTGTTTGAAAGACAACCACATGAAACTGGACAAATGATTCAAAAATTAGGATACTTGACAAAGCAAGCGAAGCAAGCAATCATTGAAAATTCACCAGGAATGTTAGCTCAAACAATGGATGAATCACAATCACTTCTGGAAAAACTGACGATCAGCAACGATTTCCTTGATTTACTGATCCAAACAGCTAAAGATACCGGTGCATTAGGGGCTAAATTAACTGGCGGCGGACGCGGTGGCTGCATGATTGCATTAGCACAAACAAAAACAAAAGCCCAAGAAATCAGTCAAGCACTTGAAGATGTGGGTGCGGCTGAAACTTGGATACAAGGATTAGGAGTACATACCTATGTTTAAAGGCAAAGCACGCGCATATACCAACATTGCCCTAATCAAATATTGGGGTAAGAAAAATGAAGCACTCATCCTTCCGATGAACAACAGTCTTTCGTTGACATTGGATGCATTTTATACCGAAACAGAAGTTATCTTTTCTGATAGCTATATAGCAGATGAATTCTATCTAGATGACACCTTGCAAGACGAAAAAGCAACAAAAAAAGTTAGTCAGTTTCTTGACCTTTTTCGTAAAGAAGCCGGCATCTCACTAAAAGCTTCAGTAATCAGTCAGAATTTCGTTCCTACCGCAGCCGGATTAGCATCCTCTGCTAGCGGGCTAGCTGCTTTAGCAGGCGCTTGTAATACTGCCCTTAAGCTTGGATTAGACGATCTTTCTCTTTCAAGATTTGCTCGACGCGGGTCTGGTTCAGCTTGCCGAAGTATTTTTGGTGGTTTCGTCGAATGGGAAAAAGGTCATGATGACTTAAGCTCTTATGCCAAACCAGTCCCTTCTGATTCTTTCGAAGACGATCTAGCAATGGTTTTCATTTTGATCAACGATCAGAAAAAAGAAGTGTCTAGCAGAAATGGGATGCGTCGGACAGTCGAAACATCCAGTTTTTATCAAGGCTGGTTAGATTCCGTTGAAGGGGATCTATATCAATTGAAACAAGCAATCAAAACAAAAGATTTCCAACTTCTCGGAGAAACGATGGAAAGAAACGGACTAAAAATGCACGGAACGACTTTAGCTGCCCAACCACCTTTCACTTACTGGTCTCCTGACAGCTTAAAAGCGATGGATGCGGTGCGGCAATTGAGAAAGCAAGGCATTCCATGCTACTTTACGATGGATGCTGGCCCTAATGTCAAAGTTTTAGTGGAAAACAGCCATTTATCTGAGGTACAAGAAACATTTACTAAATTATTTAGCAAAGAACAAGTAATTACTGCCCACGCTGGTCCAGGAATTGCGATTATTGAATAAAGGGAGATTTTTATGATTGAAGTATCTGCACCAGGCAAACTCTATATTGCCGGAGAATATGCAGTTGTTGAAACAGGTCATCCGGCAGTTATCGCTGCAGTCGATCAATTCGTGACAGTCACTGTAGAGTCCGCACGAAAAGTCGGAAGTATCCAATCTGCACAATATAGCGGGATGCCTGTACGTTGGACAAGACGTAACGGGGAATTAGTTTTAGATATTCGGGAAAATCCTTTTCATTATATCCTTGCTGCTATTCGATTGACTGAAAAGTATGCACAAGAAAAAAACATTCTTTTATCCTTTTATGATCTGAAAGTAACAAGCGAGCTAGACAGTTCAAATGGTCGGAAATACGGATTAGGTTCTAGCGGCGCTGTTACTGTTGCAACGGTCAAAGCCTTGAATGTTTTTTACGCATTGAATTTATCTCAGCTAGAGATTTTCAAGATCGCAGCACTCGCTAATTTAGCAGTTCAAGATAATGGTTCTTGCGGCGATATCGCTGCTAGCTGTTATGGTGGCTGGATTGCCTTCTCGACCTTCGACCATCCTTGGCTCCAAGAACAAGAAACTCAGCATTCCATCAGTCAGTTACTTGCCATGGATTGGCCAGGTCTCTCAATTGAGCCATTGATTGCTCCTGAAGATCTACGTTTATTGATTGGTTGGACGGGTAGCCCTGCCTCTACCTCTGATTTGGTCGATCAAGTTCACCGTTCGAGAGAAGATAAAATGGTGGCTTATCAGCTTTTCTTAAAAAACAGTACAGAATGCGTCAACGAAATGATCAAAGGGTTTAAAGAAGATAATGTTACGTTGATCCAACAGATGATTCGAAAAAACCGACAATTACTGCATGATTTATCGGCTATCACCGGGGTTGTTATCGAAACGCCTGCTTTGAATAAATTATGTAATTTAGCTGAACAGTATGAAGGGGCTGCAAAGTCTTCCGGTGCAGGTGGTGGGGATTGCGGCATCGTGATCGTTGATCAGAAATCTGGCATCCTTCCTTTAATGAGTGCATGGGAAAAAGCAGAAATCACCCCCCTACCGTTACATGTCTATAGCGATCAAAGAAAGGAAAACCGATGAATCGAAAAGATGAACATGTTTCACTAGCTAAAGCCTTTCATGATAAGCAAAAAAATGAATTTGATTTCGTACGGGTCATTCATAACCCTTTGCCGCAAACAGCAGTTGCTGATGTCGATCTAAGTACACAAGCAGCTGGGTTTACACTAAGCAGCCCGTTTTATATCAATGCGATGACTGGCGGAAGCGAAAAAACAAAAAAAATCAATCAAGACCTTGCAATCATCGCAAGAGAAGCAGATTTGATGATTGCCACTGGTTCAGTCAGCGCTGCCTTGAAGGACCCTTCTTTAGCCGATACTTATACAATTATGCGACAAGAATATCCTCACGGGAAAATCATTGCCAACATCGGTGCAGGAACTTCTGTCGAAAGAGCCCAAGAAGCTATCCGATTGTTTCACGCAGATGCCTTACAGATTCATTTGAATGCACCTCAAGAGTTGGTCATGCCTGAGGGAGACCGTGATTTTACTAACTGGAAAGCACTTATCCAAGAGATTCAAACAGCCATTGACGTTCCCCTTATCGTAAAAGAAGTCGGGTTTGGCATGACAAGAGAAACAATCAATGATTTAGCTTCTTTAGGGGTTCATACAGTTGATATCAGCGGTCGAAGTGGGACAAGTTTCACCCAGATTGAAAACGCCCGTCGCTCCAAGCGAGAACTGAATTATCTAGCTGATTGGGGGCAATCGACAGTCGCCTCATTGCTTGAAGCAAATGAAGCAGACACTTCTATGGAAATCCTAGCCTCCGGAGGTATCCGCAATGCCTATGATATATTTAAAGCCCTTTGTCTCGGCGCAAAAGCAGTGGGCACTTCAGGAACTGTATTGACTCATCTGATGAATCATGGCGTGGAAGAAACCATTATGCTGATGAAACAATGGCAAGAGGAACTTCGTCTGCTTTATACCATGGTCGGCGCAACGAATACCGCGTCCCTCCACCAACAATCTCTCATCTTTTCCGGTCCAGTGAAGGATTGGTGTGAAGCAAGAGGGATCCACTTAGTGAAGTATGGAAGACGCACAGAAAAAGGAGTATGACTGATTTACGTCATACTCCTTTTTTTGGATAAATGATATTTAATCAGCTGTCCTTCGGTATTCGTTCAAGCTGCTGATTTCATAACCTCTCCACTAAATAGTGTACTAAACCTCGTTTAAGGTTGTTTTCCGATATAGGCAAGTATGCCGCCGTCTACATACAAGACATGACCGTTAACGAAATCCGATGCGCTAGAAGCCAAGAAGACAGATGGTCCAGCCAAATCGATTGGCTCGCCCCAACGTGCTGCTGGCGTACGTCCAACGATAAATTGATCGAATGGATGACGTTCACCGTTTTCTTGTGTTTCGCGTAATGGGGCAGTTTGTGGTGTAGCAATATAACCTGGTCCAATTCCATTACATTGGATATTGTATTGACCGTATTCAGAAGCGATGTTTTTCGTTAGCATTTTTAATCCGCCTTTTGCCGCAGCATAAGCACTGACCGTTTCGCGTCCTAATTCACTCATCATAGAACAGATATTGATGATTTTACCGCCGCCTTTTTCGATCATATCTGGAATAACTGCTTTTGAAACGATAAATGGAGCATTTAAATCCACGTCGATCACTTGACGGAAGTCAGCCGCATCCATTTCGATCATCGGTGTCCGTTTGATGATCCCTGCATTATTGACTAAAATATCAACTGAACCTACATCTTCTTTGATTTGCTGAACCATCGCTTGAACCGCTTCTTCATCAGTTACATCGCAGACATAACCTTTTGCATCGATGCCTGCTTCTTTATAATGCGCTATACCTTCATCAACTGATTCTTGATTCAAGTTATTAAATACGATTTTTGCCCCTGCTGTAGCTAAAGAGCGTGCAATCTCAAATCCAATACCATAGACGGCACCGGTGACTAATGCTACTTTTCCATCTAAACGAAACATATCCATATTAAATTCCATCATTTTCTCTCCCTTATGCTTATTTTAATTGATCCATTTGCACCATATCCATGTCTGTATAGGTGATGTTTTCTCCGCACATTGCCCAGATGAATGAGTAATTGCTTGTACCTACACCTGAATGGATCGACCAGCTTGGTGAAATAATAGCTTGTTCATTGTCTACGACTAAATGTTTTGTTTCATCTGGTTTGCCCATCATGTGGAACACACGTGTATCTTCATTGGCATAATCAAAGTAGACATAAGCTTCCATACGACGTTCATGTGTATGACAAGGCATCGTATTCCAAGCACTTCCTGGTTCTAAAATCGTATAACCCATTTGTAATTGACAGCTTTCGCATACATTTGGATGGATGTATTGATAGATTTTACGTTCATTCAATGTCAGACCTTCACCAGTTTCCATTGGTTTTACTTGGTCAATACTGATTTTTACATTTGGATATTTATGATGTGCTGGAACAGAACTAATATAGAATTTAGCTGGGTTTTCAGCATCTTGAGAAGAAAATACGACATGTCGTGTTTCTTTTCCGATATAATAGCCGTCTTGTTTTTTCATTTCTTCTTTTTGCCCATCGATTTCGATGAATCCTGGTCCACCGATATTGATCACACCTAGTTCGCGACGTTCTAAGAAGTAATCGACACCTAGTTCTTTGTCTAATGTGATTTCTAATTCTTTTTCAGTAGGTGTCACGCCACCAAAGATCATTCGATCGTTGTGTGTATAAGTCAAACTGATTTTTCCTGGTTCGAATACCTTTTCTACTAAAAACTCTTTTCTCAATTGTTCCGTTGAATAATGACGGATATCTTCTGGACTGTGTGTATAACGTGTTTCCATTTCTTGCATTTTCTTCTACTCCTTCTATCGAATGATTTTTCCAGAGCCGCATGCTAAAAATTGTGCGACTTCTTCTTGACTGAATTGGTTGCAGTCCCCATGGATCGTATGCTTCAAGGCAGAAGCTGCCGTAGCAAAATCAATGATTTCTTGCGGGGGCATATTGGATAAAATCCCATGGAGCACGCCACCTGCAAAAGCATCTCCGCCACCTACTCGATCCACGATTGGGGTGATTCTATGGACTTGGGATTCCACATATTCATGGTTCATCCACAATGTCCCCTTCAATTCATTTTCACTTGCTGAATGAACGGTACGTTTGGTCGAATAAAACACCTGAATATTCGGGAACTTTTCCTGCATTTTTTGATAATAATAAATCAGCGGTTGTTCTTCTGCTTCTGGTGCTTTCTCGATACCTAACAAATAAAGAGCATCCATTTTTCCAGCTGAACAGATATCTACTAAAGGTAAAAGCTGATGGATTACTTCTCTGGCTTCTTTCTGTGTCCATAATTTCCCGCGATAATTGATATCGAAGCTGATCAGGCAGCCAGCTTTTTTTGCAACTTCTATCACTTGTTTCGTCATTTTTTGCCATTTTTTAGACAAAGCTGGGGTGATCCCTGAAACATGAAATATATCTATTCCTTGGAATAACTCCTCTAGCGACCATTCCAAATGATCCATTTCAGCAAAGCTTGATCCGGCACGATCATAGATCACTGAGGCGGCGCGTTCGCCACTACCAGTTTCCATATAATAAGTACCTAGTCTTGGCCCGCCAGATAATACTTGTTTCGTATCTACTCCATAGCATTGCAAGTGCTTTTTGACTGCTTTTCCCAATGCGTTATCAGGTACTTTGGTAGCAAAAACCGCGTCATGTCCGTAATTAGCTAAAGAAATTGCTACGTTTGCTTCCCCTCCGCCATAATGGGCAGCGAATCGTTCACTTGAATCGATGCGGGTTCCCTGTTCTGTGGACAATCGCAACATGATTTCTCCGAGTGTCACTACTTTTCCCATAAGCAGCTACCTCTTGATTTCTTTCATTTTTGCTGCATACTGTTGCGCGACTTCCGTTACTTTGTCAAAATCTCCTGTAGCTGCAGGTGCTAAAAGGTTCCCACCTACTCCGACTGTTACGACACCCGCATCGAACCACTCTTTCATATTGTCCAGACTCACACCACCAGTTGGCATGATATTGACTTGAGGCATCGGTGCCTTGAAGGCAGAAATGATACTTGGTCCATAAGCGCTTCCAGGAAATAGTTTGACGATATCTACCCCGCTTTTCAGCGCTGTTTTGATTTCGGTAATCGTCATACATCCTGGTAAGTAAGGGATTTGATACAGATTGCACATCTCTGCTGTTTCTTGATCAAAGGAAGGGCTAACAATATACTCTGCGCCAGCTAAGATAGCCAAGCGAGCTGTGACAGCGTCTAATACTGTACCTGCGCCAATCACTATTTCTGGTTGATTTTTGTAGAATGACAAAAGTTCTTTGATTACTTGATCCGCTTGAGGGACTGTAAAAGTCAACTCAATACCAGTTAGACCACCTTTGATGATTGCGTGGCAAGCATTCAAAGCTTCTTCTTTACTTTTTCCGCGTACCACCGCAATCACTCCGGCGTTTTTCAATCGAGATAAAATATCAATTTTTTTCATCTTCTCCACCTATTTCCTATTTAGAAATTTTATTTTATAACTTGGAAATCTATACCCATATTATACGGCAGAAAAGAAAAAATGCAAACGCTTTTTTCGTTATTTTTGAATTCTTTGCTCGATTTCGCTTTTTGTTTGCTTGAGGGCACTGATTATTTGTTCTTTTGTCTCATCTGTTAAACGATATTTCGGCATACTTACACTAAATGCACCAATGATTTGTTCGTTTTTCACGATTGAAGCTCCTATACAAAAAATATCACGTTCGATTTCTTCATCGTCAAATGCGACGTGGGTTTCTTTTACCGTTTGGATTTCCTTTTTCAAACGCAAGGCATTGGTAATCGTGTACTCCGTGTAAGGAATCAACGGATGTTTTTCAAGATAATCAGTGTACTGCTCTTCACTGAATTCTGCTAATACGGCTTTACCCATCGCAGAATTGTATAATGGTCGGGTGATTCCGATTTTTGAAGACATACGGATCGTTTGATGTTTTGGATCTAGTTTGTTCACGTACAAAATCTCATTGTTGTCCAATACCCCTAAGTGGATAGTCTCATCGATCTTTTGCTGCAACTGTTCTAAAAATGGTAAAGTCAGTTCTACCAAATCGATTTGTTCAATGTTTTTATTCGCGTAGCGAATAAGCTTTGCACCTAAACGATAATTTTTCTCTGAATTTTTATTTACATAGCCGATCATCAGTAAAGTATCTAGTATTTTCAAGACTGTAGAAGAAGTCATTCCCACACCCTTTGCGATTGTCTGCAAAGAGATGTCTGGATTTTCTGCTAAATAGTCTAGTATTTTAGAAGCTTTGATCAATACAGTTCCATAAGGTTTTTTATTTTCCATATAATATTCTCCTATTTCTTTATAAGAAAAATTATAGCGGAAATATCATCAATTTAAAAGAGAGAACCGGATACAAACTGCTATTTCTCTTTATAGGCAACTCAAAGTTAAAGATCCGCTTCGTTTTTACATCAAGCTTTGATATAAGGCAATGATTTCTTCTACTGTCGTTTCTCTTGGATTTCCTGGTGTACATACATCTCGCAAAGCATCTTCTGCAATTGCTGGGATATCCGTTTCTTTTACACCTAACTCAGAAATGGTCGCTGGGATTCCAACCGCTTTGCTCAATCGATCGATCTCACCGCAAGCTGCATCTCTTACATCTTCTAAAGACATTTCAGCTGCTCCTTTGATCCCTAGCACAAGAGCGATTTCACGGTATTTTTCTCCAGTATATTCTTTGTTATATTTCATGACCGTTGGCAAGAGCGCTGCACACGCTACACCATGCGGGATGTTGTACCATGCACTTAACGGATGAGCCATCCCATGTACCAGTCCTAAACCTACATTTGAGAAGCCCATTCCTGCAATATATTGTCCTAATGCCATTTTTTCTCGTCCATTTTGATCACCCTCTACAGAAGCTTCCAAAGAATGACCAATGATTTCAATTGCTTTCAAATGCAGCATATCAGTCATTTCCCAAGCGCCTTTTGTGATCAACCCTTCGATAGCATGCGTCATAGCATCCATCCCTGTTGACGCAGCCAATTTTTTTGGCATTCCCATCATCATGTCACTGTCGATGAACGCAACGATTGGGATATCATGAGGATCGACACAGACGAATTTTCGGTGATTTGCTTCATCTGTGATGACGTAGTTGATCGTTACCTCTGCTGCTGTCCCAGAAGTCGTTGGTACAGCTAAGATAGGTAAACATGGATTTTTTGTATCAGCAACACCTTCTAAGCTGATAACATCTGAAAACTCTGGATTCGTCAAAATAATCCCAATGGCTTTTGCCGTATCGATTGGCGAACCTCCACCGATTGCGATCAAACAGTCTGCCTCTGCCTCTTTAACAAAAGCCACTCCGTCTTTTACATTTTGGATTGTTGGGTTAGGTACGATCCCGTCGTATAAAGCATAATCGATTGCTGCATTATCCAAAAGCTTTGTTACTTTTGTCGCTATGCCATGTTCGATCAATCCTTTATCAGTAATGACAGCTGCTTTGCTGAATCCTCGCTGCTGAAATTCGGGAACGATTGACTCAATCGCTCCTTTTCCAAAATACGATGTTTCATTTAAAATCATTCGATTACTCATTTTCTATTCCTCCTAATTTGTGTTATTTTTCACAATGAAAACGAAAGAATCTCAAGCAACCGGTTGCCCAGTTGCTTGTTTCTACAGTTCAAAGACTGGTGTCAATTCACGGCTGACTGGGGAGGCATCTGGATTTGTTTCCATGATATCTTCCATGTATTTCCACCATTTTTGATTGATCGGTGTATTTGCCATTTTTCCCCATAACTCTTCATCCTCGACCACTAAGTAACCAAATAATAAACTTGTACTCGGATCAAGATAGATCGAATAGTCGATGACCCCATGTTCACGAAGTGCTGTGCGCATCTCTGGCCAAAGTTCATCATGTCTTTTTTTGTATTCTTCTTGTTTTTCTGGGTAAACTTTCATGCAAAAGGCTTTTTTCACCATGTCAGACCCCTACTTTCGTATGAACTTCCTCCAAATAACCTGCTTTCGGAGTAACACCAAACGCATCTGCTAAACGCCACAAATTCTCATCTGTGATTGTTTGCAAGATTGGTCCTTGCGCTTTGACGTACGTATAAACTTCTGCTGCCTTTTCTGCTGTCTCGATCAAACCAAAGACTTCATCCATGTCTTTTCCTGACCCGTAGATTCCATGTTGCGGCCATAAAACCAATCGAGTTTCTTTCATTTTTTCAGCTGTTGCTTCTCCAATCTCATTTGTTCCCGGAACCATCCACGGAATGATGGAAATCCCTTCTGGAAAAACAACTAAACATTCCGTACACATTTGCCACAGCGTACGACTAAAGGAACGTTCGTCTAATTCATGCGTAAAGCTCATCGCTAATAAATGGCTAGCATGGCAATGCATAACGATCCGATTATCTGGGTCTACTTCTAAACGGGCGATATGACTCATAAAATGACTTGGCAACTCGCTTGTAGGAAGGCAGCCATTTTCTAACCCCCACAAAAGCTCTAATGTTTTGCCATCTTCGGCAACTCGAACGATTCCAAGGTTTTCGGCAGGTTCGCTCGCTACATTTTTAAAATATCTTCCTGAACCAGTTACAATAAAATAACATCCTGCTAAACGGCTGGCATCAAAAATCATCGAGATGCGACGGGTCACTTTTTCAGGATCCAAGAACGGTGTGATTTCTTCTTCTTTGAGTAAATAAGAAATATTCCCGCCATTTCGTTCATCCCAACCCAAGCGATAAAGATTCGATGTCGTTTCAATCATTTCTTTCACATAAGGCGCTTGTAAAATATCTATTTTTTTCAATATAGCCACACTCCTATTTTCTTAATCCCAACACGTCTTTTTGATATTCTTGGACTTCTTCCAGCCAATCCAAACCAACTGGAACTTGATTTTTGTAACAGAAATAATTCCATACATCGGCATACGGGAAATCTTTCAATTCTTCCGTGTAAGCCATTCTTGAAGTAAAGTCAAAAGCCAGCTCCATTTCTTTCAATCGCTCAACTGGTTCCAGCATAGCTTTCATCAATGCTTTTTGTGTATTTCTCGTACCAATGACCCAAGCAGCGATACGATTGATCGTTGCATCAAAGAAATCCAGACCGATATTCGTTTTTTCCAATAATTCGTTACGGACTAATTCTTTAGCAATTTCCTGCAATTCATCATCCATCAAAACGACATGATCTGAATCCCAACGAACTGGACGAGAAACGTGCAACATGATTCCTTTGCTAAATAAAGCTAAGGAAGACAATTTATTGGAAATCACTTCTGTTGGATGAAAATGTCCAGCATCTAGACAAACAAGTTTGTCACGAGTCAACCCATAACCCATATAAAATTCATGGGAACCGACTGTATAAGCTTCAGCGCCTAAACCAAATAGTTTGCTTTCTACTGCATCTTGTACATACCGTTCATCTAGCTCTTCTGTAAAAATTTCATCGAGCGATTCCATCAAACGTTTCCGTGGGGTAAAACGGTCGATTGGATTGTCTTTCATCCCATCAGGTACCCAAAAGTTATTGATACATGTTTGTCCAGTTTCTTTTCCAAAGTATTCTGCGATTTTACGGCTTCTTTTCCCGTGTTCGATCCAGTATTCACGAACTTCTTTATCTGGATGAGCCAATGTAAAGCCGTCTTTCATCATTGGATGCGAAAAGAAAGTCGGGTTGAAATCAAGACCGATTTCTTCTTTTTTTGCCCACTCTGCCCATTTTTCAAAATGTTTCGGCTCAATTTCATTGAGATCGACCGCTTCTTCTGTGTCCAAATAGATAGCATGAAGATTCAATTTATGTTTGCCCGGTATCAACGAATATGCCTTCTCCAAATCTTGTCTAAGCTCTTCGGGTGTCCGTGCAGCTCCTGGGAAATTTCCTGTTGCCATGATTCCACCAGTCAATTCGCCATCCGGTGTCAAGAAACCTTTGACATCGTCTCCTTGCCAACAATGCATAGAAATTTTGATGTTCTGCATCTTTTCTAGTACAGCATCTGTATCTACACCGATAGTTGCATATTTTTCTTTTGCTTGTTCGTAATTTCTTTCAATCGTGTTCATACGATTACTCCTTTGATTTTATTCACGTACCATTCCATCGTGTTTTGCTTATTTTCATCTGGGTAAAAAGTTTCACATGGAAACGACTGTTTGATTACATTTCTTGCTTGTTCTATATTCGAAAACTGACCTGTACTGAGCATTTGCATGGCAATATTCCCGATTGCTGTGGCTTCACTAGGACCTGCTTCTACAATGATTCCGGCATAATCTGCTGTCAATTGATTCAGTAAGCGATTATTCGATCCGCCCCCTACGATGTGCAGTTTTTCCAATTTCGTTCCAGTCAAGTGTTCTACTTTGATTAGCTCTTGTGCGTAACAAAGAGCAAGATTATCATACACACAACGAGCGATAGCTCCCGGTGAGACAGGGACTGGTTGCTCTGTTTCAAAACAGTATTGCTGAATCTCTTCTATCATATTTTTAGGATTCAAAAATCGAGGGTCATTGATTTCCATCACTTGTTGCAGCGGCTTTTCTTTTGCAGCAAGTTCTGCCAATTCCGCGTAACTGTATTCGTACTCCTGCATTCGAGCAACTTCCTGGATCAACCACATCCCCATGATGTTTTTCAAGAAACGCACCGTATTATGAGCGCCCCATTCATTCGTGTAATTCTCAGAAAAAGCGGCGCGAGAAACATTGGCGATCTTTGTTTCCATCCCTAAAAGCGACCATGTCCCGCTGCTGATATAGCCCCACTGTTCTCCTTGCCCTGGTGTGCCTAATACAGCTGACGCCGTATCATGACTTGCTACTGTGATAAAGGTCACATCTGGCAAATCATATTTTGAGAATTTTTCTTTTTGCAAATCTCCTAGTATCGTTCCCGGCTCTGTCAATGGAGGAAATAATTCTTTCGCGACACCAACTTTTTCAAGAAGTTCTGTTTCCCACTCTTTTGTTCCTGCATTCAGCAGCTGCATAGTAGACGCATTGGTTTTCTCCGTCACCATATTGCCAGTAAAGACGTAGCCTAAATAATCAGGAATCAATAATAATTTATGTGCTTTTGCCAAATGGTCTTTTTCTTCGACAAACAATTGAAATAAGGTATTGAAAGGCTGGATCTGAATCCCTGTTTGCTCATACAACTTATCTAGAGAATAGATTTCAGAAAACTGTTTTACTGCTTCATCGGTACGATCGTCCCGATAAGCGATCGGATCATTCATCCGTTCCCCTTGTTCGTCAATCAAACAGTAATCGACTGCCCATGTATCGATCCCTGCAAAACAACACTCGATTCCTGTTTTCTTTAATTTTTCAAATCCAATCAAAATCTCTTCGATAAGATAATCGATCTTCCAGCGGTCATGACCGTCTTTTTTCCGAAAGCCGTTCTTGAATCGGTGTACTTCTTCCAAGACTAAAGAACCTTCATCATTCCTCGTACTTTTCATTAGTCGTCCGCTTGACGCACCGATATCGATGGCAACAAATGTCGGATTCATTTCTCCACCTCTTTTACTTTATTGTTGATTAACACTCCATTAATAAAGCGTTATCATTTATTAACAATGCTATCATATTACATAAACTTATATTTTGCTTCACACTATTTTGGTATATAATTGCATTATCTTGACAAGTTGGGAGTGTTTACATGGATTACTGGGAAAAAGCCAATCACTCATGGTCGGAAGACTCAAAAAGAGTGATCTTGACACCTACGCAAAGAAGTAGGAATTTATTTTTTTATATCCAAGAAATCGGTTACTTTAAAGCGCCGGTCCCTTACTATACTGAACGAGCATATTTACCTTCTTATTTGATAAAATTTACTTTGTCTGGCGAAGGTTTGCTTACATATAAAGATAATCAGCACCAGCTAAAAGCTGGAGACCTCTTTTTTATTGACTGCCAAGAATATCAGCGTTATCAAACAATTAGCGAAGAACCATGGGAAATGGATTGGATTCATTTGAATGGTCAGAGCGTCCAATCATTTTATCAAGAGTTCACAAAAGACGGGCATAACACCTTCCATTCGACAGGCGATCCATCAGAAAACAAGATCCATCATCTGATCACAGAATTGATCCACATGCAGCAAGGTGCGAATGCCCGTACCGATTTCCAGTCCTCTGTAGCTATCCACGAGCTGTTGAATGAACTGATTTTGCAGAAGTATCAACTGGATTTCGAAGAAGAAGATATTCCCCCTTACGTTTATAAGCTTAAGCAATACTTGGACGAACACTTCAAAGAAACGATCACACTTGATCAATTAGAACAGCAATTTTTACTGAATAAATATCAGCTGAGCAAAGATTTTTCCAAATTCATCGGTTCTCCGCCAATTGATTATTTAATCAGCAAAAAACTCTCTTACGCTAAAGACCTTCTTCGGTATACAGAATTTACTATTCGAATGATTTCCGAAGAAATCGGAATCGAGAATTTTGCTTACTTTAGTCGCTTGTTCAAAGCAAAAACTGGATTATCACCGAGAGATTTTCGTAAATTTAGCTGATTCATATAATATGTACGCACTTTTTTAAAAGATATAGTAGAATAATAAAATAACCGCAGTTTCTGCTTCTATATAAACAACAGCAGCTACTTCGGTTATTCGGGAGTGGTTATTCTCATTTTTCATCTTCAAAATGTTCATAATGAATAAGCTGGTTTTGCGTATCGCGTTTCAAAAATTCTTTAGGCGTTATACCAAACTCTCTCTTGAATGCTTTCAGAAAATGTGGATAAGACGAAAAACCACTTTTACTATATACAGCACTAGAACTACGGTACTCTCGCAACAAGTGCTTGGCATAGATCAGCTTTTTCTTCATTACATACTGATGAAACGTAAATCCAGTGTACTTTTTGAATTCTCGGGTGATATGGTATTTGCTGACAAAAAATTGCTTCTCCATTTCCTCTAAAGAAAGCGGATGAGATAAATTTTTTGAGATATATTGTAACATTTGTTCCACACGCTCATTTGGAACTACAGCATTCTGTTCTTGCGCACTCTCTTCTTTTTGTACTACTTGATTGAGAAAAATCAAGTATTCTACTAGAGCTTGTTCATATTTTATGTCTTCACCGTAAATTTTTTTATCAGGAGGGTGGTCGATAAATGATAATTTTTGCTTCAATACTTCCTGTTCGACTTGCAATACACGACTCCTTTTCTCTCCCATTGGTTGAAAACAAGCCGATAGATTAGACCATGGCGTGGAACGACTTTCCAGAAAAGAAGGGGTAACAAAGATATAGACACGCTCGAATACATCTGAAGACTGGCGGACGATACGATGCAAATCGTTGGAATGGATGAGCAGCACACTTCCTGCTTTGATCGTAAATTGCCGTCCATTCAAATAAAAAGTCGCTTCACCCTTTAATGTAGCATGGATTTCATAAAAATCATGGTGATGGTAGATTGTTTTATTTTGGCTGACGACATCTTTGACATGATAGATTTCATACTGATCAGAAACCATCGTATTGACTTGCTCACCGCTTATTTTCTTTTGGAGCATGTGCTGCACCTCCTTTGTTCAGTTTTGCACAATTATATTATATCACGTTTTTTGTAATCAAAAAGAGCTGCTTTTATATACTCTTATAAAAAAGAAGAGACGTGGCATCTTCTAGCCCCGCCCCCTCCATTCTAAATATTAGTTAATCAATGTCTTCTTTACATTATTCAAGAAGACTTCTTCCATAACGAATCCCATCATTTTTTGTTTCTTCAAGAACCACATACAGATACGGACGGTTCTTCTTGATGATTTCTTTGATTTTTGTGTACTCGATCACACCGTCTCCCAAATTTACCGGCACGATTTTTTCCTGTTCGACACGAAAATCTTTCAAATGAACCGCACATATCTTTTCACCAAAACGCTCAAAAGCTTCTTCTACCAATTGGACTTGTTCTTGATAATTAGTGCTTGTAATCAAATTTGTCGGATCTAAAATGATTCCTAGATAGTCCGAATCCACTGCTTGGATCAGCTGCTCTACTCTTGCTAAAGAATACACCGGATGATTCAAACCTGGTTCTATCCCCACCATCATTTGGTATTTTTCTCCAGCTTTTACCAAGCGACGGATAACGGACACTGCTTCAGCAAATGCTTCATCTGTGAAATTTTCTTCCGTATATTGAATTTCCGGCAAGACACATCCCGTTTCCGAAGCAACCATCGACGCACCAAAGGAAGAAGCATAGTGAAGATACTGCTCGAACTTTGTCAGCAACTCTTCTCGTATCGTTAAATCTGGATGAATCATATTGATATAGCAGCTTAAAATTCCTACGGACACTTCTTGCTTTTCTAAGACTCGTTTGACATAATTTCCCATCCCAGAATTGATTTCGTTTGCGCCAGAAGACATTTCAGGAAACGAAAGACCTAAGGCGAGCTGCAGTGTATGGATTCCTTGTTCTTTTGTTTTTTCTGCAAGATCTTCTATCGTTTGGACTTGGGAAAGATCATGTCCTCTAATTGTAATGTTCAACATAATTATTCTCCTAACTCAGCATATTGGGTAGCCACATGACGATTTGCGGGAAATAGGTAATCAAAAACAAGACGACTAGGATAATCCCATAAAACGGAAGAAGTGGTTTCAGCATTGCCTCTGCTTTTACGCCTCCTACACTTGCACCGACATATAGCCCTGTACCCACAGGAGGTGTAATTGAGCCTACACACAGATTCATGATTGAAAACAACCCGTAATGTACAGGATCAACCCCTGCACTTGTGACGATTGGTAAAAATATTGGTGTAAAAATTAAGATAGCAGGCGCTACATCCATAAACATCCCCACAAGTAACAAAACGAGATTGACTAACAGCAGAATAACTAGTTTATTATCCGTTACCCCCATAATCAACGAACTGATTGCCTGAGGAATACCAGTAAATGCCATGGCAAAAGACATCATGGAAGAAGTAGCTAATAAGAACATGATTGTCCCTGACATCGCTACCGATTGAAACAACATATTAGGTATATCTTTGAGTTTTACCGTCTTATAGTAGAACATAGCAATCAACAGGGAGTAAATGACAGCTATCGCTGAAGCTTCTACTGCTGTAAATATCCCGGTCAAGATACCACCGATAATGATGACAATCAATAGAAGACTAGGAATCGCCTCTTTTATTATTTTTCCAGCATGAGCCATCTGCCCTTTTTCAACAACAGGGTATTTATTCTTTTTAGCAACGATGAATGCTACTAGCATGATCCCTAATGACCAAAAAATACCTACGAGATACCCTCCCATAAACAAAGCAGAAATCGAAGTACCACCAGCAACAAGTGAATACATGATAAAAGCAGTACTTGGAGGAATGACCATACCTGTCGGAGCTGACGCGATGTTGACTGCTGTCGCAAACTTCCGGTCATATCCTTCTTCCACTTGCTGAGGGATCAAGACTCCGCCAATCGCGGTAGAAGCGGCAATGGCTGAGCTAGAGATGGAACCAAATAAAGCATTCCCTAACACATTCGTATGAGCCAAAGCCCCCGGTACACGTCCGACGAACAACATCGCAAAATCCACTAGTTTCTTGGCTATCCCTCCATTATTCATGATAATACCTGAAAGAACGAAAAACGGAATAGCGATGAGCGAAAAACTGTTGATACTTCCCACCATTTTTTGAGCTGAACTAAAAGCAGAAACATCAAACGGTATAACTAACAATAAAGTCATCATTGATGAGAACGCAATACTTATAGCAATCGGCATCCCTAATACAAGCAACACGACAAATACAAAAAATAACACTAATCCGGCTTCTATTGCCATTTTATTCCTCCATTTTTATATTTTTTCTTGAATTGCTGGCTTGTTGCTTAATGTATCGATTAGATTGATCAGACTATAGATAATGATGAGTATCCCTGAGACAGGTACTGACAAATAGACGTACCCCATCGGAATGCTTAAAGAAGGCGAGATCTGCCCCATTGTCAACGTGACAGCATTCCATCCGCCATACACCATGATCATCGTAGCAAATACCAGAAATAAACTTTGAACAACGACTTCTAAAATTTTACTTTTTTTACCAGATAATTTTTCACTTAAAACCGTTACGGCTAGATGTGCTTTTTGTCCCACAACATACGCGGAAGACAACATAGCAAACCAGACAAGTCCGAATCGGACAAGCTCTTCTGTCACCGTATTCGGATTTCCTAAAACCGTTCTGGAAAATACTTGCCATAAAACGACAGCGACCATCCCAACAAGCAAAACAGCTCCTAGGATCTCTAACACCTTATTTAAAATCATTTTCATTACAGCTACGCTCCTTGCTCTTGGATCTTTTGATAAAGGTCTTTGTAGGCAGGATCGTTTTTGAATGTATCATGAAGCGGTGCGACTGCCTCTCGAAACGGTGTATTATCTACATCATTGAATTGAACTCCATGTTCTTCTTGTGCTAAAGCTTTCTCTTCTTCAATTGCTCTGGCAAAAGCTTCGATTTCAAAAACCGTCGATTCTTTTGCTGCTTCTTCAATCGCTTTTTCCTGTTCAGCAGTTAGCTGTTCTTTGATAGCATCATTCATGATGATGATATCGGGCACACGTGTATGCTCATCATAAGAATAGTATTTAGCTACCCCGCCATGTCCAGCTGTATACAAGACAAATTCATTGTTTTCTGATCCGTTGATCAAATTGGATTGAAGAGACGTGTACACTTCATCACTTCCCATAGGGACTGGCGAACCACCTAAAAGCTCGACCATTTTAATAGCTGTTTCACTTTGCATCACACGGATCTTCTTTCCCTTCAAATCTTCCGGCGTATGGATCGGACCGTCTACCATATAAAAGCTGCGCTGACCAGAATCATAATAGGTCAATCCGGTAAACCCTAAATTTTTGGTCGATTGGTAGATTGGTTCCATTATTTCTTCATTATCCATCACCTTAAAGAAATGTTCTTCATCATTGAATAGATAAGGAACTGAAAAAATCGAATAATCTTTAGAGAAACTTTCCAACGCTGAGGCACTTACTTTTGTGAAATCTACTGCTCCTGACTGTGTCAATTCGATTAGTTCACGTTCTCCACCCAGTTGTCCATCTGGGAAATACTGGATCTGTACGGAACCATCTGTTTTTTCTTTTACTAAACGCCCAAATTCATTCATTGCATCAATTACCGGCTGGCTGTTGCTTGCATAAGCAAAGCGCAAGGTAACTGTCTCATTTACGTCTGCATCTGCGACAGTTGCCACACTAGAATTATTTCCGCAGCCGCTTAGACCTAGCAGACCTAGGCTAAGCGAACTTGCTGCAAACAGCAGTGATGTTTTTTTCATATGGGTTTCCTTTCTTTTAACAATAAGAGACGAGCAATTCTGTCAAACAAAGCACCGTTAACGACTGTCCATAAGGCATTGCTGTGATTCCGATATTCCGATAAAAATCTAAACTATCCCCCATTCCTGTCCCGATTGAAACGTTTTGGACTTCTCCTTTTTCATCGATTTGTTCAAGCAATCCTTGGATAGCACGATAAGCGACTTCTTTATATTCTTGCGGCAAATAACGTTTATGTACCGCTTTCAAAATACCGTAAGCAAATCCTGCAGTTGCAGAAGATTCTACGTAAGAAGAAGGATCATCCAACAACGTATGCCATAAACCGCTTTCAGATTGATAAGTTTTTAATGCGCGCACTTGTGCTTCAAGTGTTTCAATCAACAACTTGCGCAATGCATCTTCTTTCGATAGTTCTAAGATTTCAATGATCTCTGGAATAGCAATCGTCAACCAGCAGTTTCCACGAGCCCAAAATGCTTCGGCATAGTTATGATTTCCTTCAAACGTCCAGCCGTGATACCACAACCCTGTTCGTTTATCCATCAAGTATTTGATATGGATCATAAACTGGTAACGAGCTTCTTCTAAATATTCTGGGCGATTCAACAGTTTCCCGATTTTTGCCAAAGGAAGCACTGTCATCATCAATGTATCGTCCCACAACTGATTCTTATTTTCCGGTCCATATGTGGCATGTTGCAACCCCTCTTCATTTGTCCGAGGCATGTCATTCATGACCCATTCTGCCCATTGTTCTAAATAAGGCAAATAGCGTGAATCTTTCGTGTCTTCATACAAGTAAGCCATCGTCAACAATGGGGCCATTGTATTGACGTTTTTTGGCGGAGCGCCTTCTTCCATCCGATCTTCAAACCATTCATTGACTACTTGATAAGCGCGAGGATTTTTTGTCATCTGGTAATTTTTATAAATACCGTATAATCCGACACCTTGTGGCCAATTCCATACTGTCCAGCTTTTGTCATCTACTTTCAATCCATCAAAGTCCAATAAAAATTCACCGTTATCGTCTTTGATCGTTGTCAGGTTTTCAACGAGCAGGTCAATTTTTTCTTTCACTAATTCTTTAGGTACAAAAATCTCTTCTTTAATAATCATCTTTATGCCACCTTTTTAAACGCTTTCATTTTATATCCTTAATATAGCAGTAATACCGTTCACTATAAATATCGCTTTTTGAACAAAAACTGTCTAAAATTGACCTAAACGTTAAATAACAAAAGTAACTTTCAAATACTTAGAAAACAAAAAAAGAACTTGGAGAAACAACGTTTTCCAAGTTCTTTTTCATCTATTTTTTTATCTCTTTTCTATGCTTTCTTTTGCTTATCCATTGTAAGCATCAATGATGATCTGTTTCAATTCAGAGATCAATGGTTCTTTCGGATTAGCTGTCGTACATTGGTCTTCGTAAGCTAATTCAGCCATACGGTCTACGGTTGTATCTAGTGTTTCTTGTGTGACTCCTTGAGCTTTTAGACTCATGTTGATGCCGACAGATTTTCCTAATTCATAAACAGCAGTTGCTAAAGCTTCGACTAATTCCTCTGTTGTTTCGCCTTTCAGACCTAAGAATTTTGCAATATCTGCGTAATCTGTATCTGCACGGAAATAGTCATATTTAGGGAACATCGCATGTTTTTGTGGATCTTTTGCATTGTAGCGGATAATATGCGGTAAAAGAATCGCATTTGTCCGTCCATGAGGGATCCCGTATTCCCCACCGATTTTATGTGCGACTGAGTGACAAATACCTAGGAATGCGTTAGCAAACGCCATACCAGCCATTGTAGAAGCGTTGTGCATTTTTTCACGTGATTCCATATCAGGTGTTTTCACTGATTTTTCTAAATAGTCAAAGACTAATTTGATTGCTTGCAGACTCAATCCGCGTGTATAGTCTGAAGCCATGACTGAAACATAAGATTCAATTGCATGTGTCAACACATCCATTCCTGTATCTGCTGTGACAGATGCTGGAACTGACATGACGAATTGAGGATCGACGATTGCGACATCCGGTGTCAATGCATAATCTGCCAACGGATATTTCACATGTGTTTCACTGTCAGTGATGACCGCAAATGGTGTTACTTCAGAACCAGTTCCTGATGTTGTCGGGATACACACGAATTGTGTCTTTTCTGGTTTATCGATCTTGTATGTCCGTTTACGGATATCCAAGAATTTTTGTTTTGCACCGAAGAAAGATGTGTCTGGGTGTTCATAGAACATCCACATTCCCTTAGCTGCGTCCATTGCAGAACCGCCTCCCAGAGCAATTACTGTATCCGGCTTGAAGTCTGCCATCAATTTCGTTCCTGCGTATACGGTATTTGTCGATGGATTCGGTTCAACCTCTGAGAAGACTTCGATTTTCACACCATTTTTGCGTCGTGACAATACTTCACGAACTGTATCGCAGTAACCAAATTGGACCATACCTGGGTCACAAACGATCATGACACGTTCAACATTTTCCATTTTCTCTAAGTACAATAGAGAATTCTTTTCAAAGAAGATTTTTGGCGGTAATTTGAACCATTGCATGTTATTTCTCCGTTTCGCTACAGTTTTGACATTGATTAAGTTTACAGCAGAGACGTTACGAGAAACAGAGTTCTTACCATAAGAACCGCATCCCAAAGTCAATGACGGAATCATTTCGTTATAGATATCACCGATACCGCCTTCTGCAGATGGTGTATTCACTAAAATACGACAAGCTTTCATTCGAAGACCGAATTTGACATGCAACTCTTCGTTTTCTGAATGGATAACTGCTGTATGTCCTAATCCTCCAAGATTCAACATACCTTCACACAAATCAAACGCATGGTCCGTGTTGTTAGCTTTGATCATGGCAAGAACTGGAGAAAGTTTTTCTCTTGATAGCGGATAATCTGGTCCTACGCCTTCCAATTCAGCAATCAGCATTTTCGTTCCTTTTGGTACACTGATTCCTGCTAATTTGGCGATTTCCATCGCAGAATGTCCAACGATCGATGGATTGACCGCATATTTTCCTTCGTTCATCACTGCATCTTCCAATTTTTGCAATTCATCTTGTTTTACGATATAAACTTGGTGTGCTTGGAATTCCGCTTTTACTGCTGCATAGATTTCTTTGTCCACGATCACAGCTTGTTCAGAAGCACAGATCATCCCATTATCAAATGTTTTCGAAACGATCAAATCGTTCACTGCACGTTTGATTTTTGCTGTTTTTTCAATATAAGCTGGTACGTTACCTGGACCTACACCTAAAGCTGGTTTTCCTGTAGAGTAAGCAGACTTGACCATTCCAGCTCCACCTGTCGCTAGGACGATCGCGATACCTGGATGGTTCATTAGCATAGAAGTCGCTTCGATCGAAGGATGTTCGATCCATTGGATACAATTTTCAGGAGCTCCGGCAGCGATAGCAGCATCACGTACCACTCGTGCTGCTTCTGCAGAAGATTTTTGGGCACTTGGATGGAAAGCAAAAACGATTGGATTTCTTGTTTTCAACGCGATCATTGATTTGAAAATCGTTGTGGAAGTCGGATTCGTTGTTGGAGTTACTCCGCAAACCACACCGACTGGTTCAGCAATTTCAATCAATCCTTTTTGGACATCTTCGTTGATTACACCAACTGTTTTATCATGTTTGATATTATGCCAAATATATTCGGACGCATACATATTTTTGATTGCTTTATCTTCGTAAACACCGCGACCTGTTTCTTCCACAGCCATCTTTGCTAATGGCATATGTTGATCTAAAGCTGCCATTGCCATTTCATGCACGATATGGTCTACTTTTTCTTGATCAAAGCTTTCCATTTCTTTCAATGCTACATTTGCTTTTTCTGCCAAACCATCAATCATTGCTTGTACGTCAATTGTCTTCGTTTTTTCTTTTTCCATTACTTTAGCCATCATTATCCTCCTAATGGGTCATGGTTATTTGTTAAATCATTCACATGTATATCATACAATATTTGTTTTTCTATGTAAACACTTTTTTGTGATTTTTTTCACAGTTATTTTTAAATACAAAATTGCTTTATTTACAAGTATTTGTACAGAAAAATATATAAAGTTATTTATTATTATTTATATGACACACCCGATTATTCAATATTGAGCAATGTATCCCATGCTCTTATCTCTTTCTTTTTGAACAAAAAACGAGGTAGGACATCTTTCTGCCCTACCTCGTCTTTAAATAAGCTTTGATACTTATTTTTCTTTCTTCTCTTCTGTCTCTTCCAGCGTTTCTGTTGTTTCAGTTTTTACTTCAACTGTATCAGCTGGTTCTTCTGTTGTTTCAACAGTCGTTGTTGCATCATTTGTTACGACAGTCCCTGGTTTGACCGTTTTGATTGCTGCACGATCGTACTCAAGGAAGATCCCTTCGCAGTCTAAAACGACTGTCCGTTTATCATTGTCGATTTCTGAAACAACTCCGTGTAATCCGCCAATCGTTACGACTGAATCACCTGGTTTCATGCTATCTAACAAGTTTTGACGTTCTTGCTGTTGTTTCTTTTGCGAACGTGACATAAAAAACCACATTGCTAATAGCGCGATAAACATCACAAGCATTGGTAATGATCCCATTTTTTTCACCTCACTAATTCTGTATCTACAAAAAACACTTTAGCAGAAAAATGCTGCTAACACTAGTTTTTTACTTAATTTTTAAAAGATTTTCCTTTAGAAACTTTTTGCGTTTTCTTTATTGAACCCGTATTCTTCAAAAAAGGCTTCTCTAAATTCAAGCAAATTATCATCCATGATCGCTTGACGTACTTGTTTCATTAAATTCAACAAGAAGTATAAATTATGGTAAGAAGTCAAACGAATACCAAATGTTTCATCACATTTGATCAAATGGCGGATATATGCACGTGTATAGTTTTTACATGTGTAACAATCACATTTCTCATCAATTGGACGGAAATCATGGGCATATTTCGCATTTTTCACTACTAGACGGCCTTGAGAAGTCATGCATGTGCCATTTCGAGCGATTCGAGTAGGCAAGACACAGTCAAACATGTCTACTCCACGGATAACACCATCAATCAATGAATCAGCAGCACCGACACCCATCAAGTAACGTGGTTTGTTTTCGGGAATCAACGGTGTAGTGAATTCTAATACACGATTCATTTCTGATTTAGGTTCCCCGACAGATAATCCGCCGATTGAGTAACCAGGGAAATCCATGCCGACTAGATCTTTCGCGCTTTGACGACGAAGATCTTCAAATCCTGCGCCTTGGATGATTCCAAATAATCCTTGACGGTCTGGGTTAGCATGAGCTTTCAATCCTCGTTCTGCCCATCGAGACGTACGTTCTACTGATTTTTTCACGTAGTCGTAACTTTCATCGAATGGTGGACATTCGTCAAAACTCATCATGATATCAGAGCCCAATTTATTTTGTATGTTGATTGCTTTTTCTGGTGATAAAAACATACGCGAACCGTTCAAGTGGTTTTTGAAATGCACGCCTTCTTCTTCGATATTCCGCATATCACTTAATGAAAAAACTTGAAAGCCGCCTGAATCTGTTAAAATCGGTTGATCCCAGTTCATAAATTTATGCAGTCCGCCAGCTTCTTCTACTAAGTCTTCACCAGGGCGTAGCCATAAATGATATGTATTACTTAAAATAACGCCAGCACCCATTTCTTTCAACTCTTCTGGGGACATTGTTTTTACTGTAGCTAATGTTCCTACTGGCATGAACATTGGTGTGGGAAAAGTTCCGTGTGGCGTGATCAATTCCCCTAAACGCGCGCCAGTGTGTTTTTCTTTCTTGATTAAACGATAGCGAATGGCAGGTTGCGTCATTCATTTCCCTACTTTCTATATAAAATATCTTGACAACTCCCACCATCATAATCGTTTCAAGTGCTTTTTGCAAGTTCCCTCGGCTTCCTTCTACTTTATTTAATATTCTTTTTTTTATCTTTTTTTCATGAATAACAAAAAAGAAAAAAACATTATGACAGAAATATTTTTTGATACATGGTATATTGGTTTTATGAAAGAAAGGAGGGGAAAATCATGCAATCTTCTGCAGAATTAAAACGCCAAGCAAAAGAGAGTTTAAAAGGTCGGTGGGGTCAAGCTGTTTTATTAAATCTAATCCCTACATTGATTGGTATTGTTGCTATTCTTCTTATTATGATTCCTATTATCTTGTTTGCTATTGCCACATATGATGGATCAGCGAACGTCTCAGATGCGATGGCATCAGGAAGCGGTAGTTCAGGAGGTGGTGGTGGAATTATTTCTAGCATTATCAGCGCTTTGTTCATGAGTGGTATTTCTTGGACTTATCTTGATGTTTTACGTGGTCAAAAAGATCAGATTGAACCATTCAAAGATGCATTTCGTGGATTCAAAGGTTTGTTTATCGGCGGAGTGATCGGTTTAGCTGTGTTGATTTCAATCTTTACAACATTATGGGGTTTGTTATTAGTTATTCCTGGAATCATTAAAAGCTATTCTTATTCTCAAAGCTATTTTATCTATTATGATATCGTCCAAGAAACAGGTCAAACGCCTAAAGTACTGGATACGATCACCGCAAGTCGAAAATTGATGGATGGTTACAAAGGAAAACTTTTCTGGTTAGATCTTTCATTTATTGGCTGGCATATCTTAGCATTAGCAACTGCTGGTATCGGTTATCTATGGCTCAGCCCTTATATTTCCGCAACAAAAGCAGCATTTTATGAACAATTGCCGAAAGATATTTAAAAGAGAGTGTGAGCCTGCCGTTTAATTCCGAGTCACAAAAAACAGTTTCTCATGTTTGATGAATATCGTGACTTGTGACCGAGGGGTTGGCAGGAAAACACCGTTTATCGAGAGGCAGTAAAAGAAACATTCAGCCCATTAGCAAAAAGGAGGTGTGACAACATTCATGTCACACCTCCTTTTTGTATAGTTCCAGTAAAAAGAAAATCAACTTAGAAACAGTTAATCATTCCTCTTCTTCTGCTTCCGGTAATCGATGGAACTTGATCAGTTCATTGACCGCGATTGGTACGATAGACAAAATCCCTACCAAGAACCAGTGATTCAAACTGATGTGTACTAGGCCGAATAGTTCTTGCGTAAACGGCAGCAAAGCAACAGCCGTTGTAATAGCTAATGCCAGTAACGCCATTTCTACCAAAGCTTTATTGGTTGCTAAATTGACTTTGAAGATCGATTGGCTGCTGCGTACATTGAACACATGCAAAATCGATGAATAAGCTAAGATCAAGAATGCAACAGTTTGACCGACATGCTGACTTGCATCTACCCATGGGCTAATAGTATCGACATAACTACCTAAATAGTAACCAAACAGCGTTACGATGGTGAAGACTCCTGCGTTTATGGCGATTTTTTGCAATAAACCTCGAGCAAAGATTCCTTCGTTTTTCGGAATAGGCGGCTGATCCATGATGCCGTGTTCTGCTGGTTCTCTTCCTAATGCAAATCCTGGAAGTCCATCGGCAACTACATTGACAAACAGTAGTTGTACAGCTGTGACTGGCGCTCCCCAGCCTAACAGCATCGCAATCAAAACAATAAAGATCTCCGAAATATTGCAACTTAGCAAAAAGTTGATTGCTTTACGAATATTCTGATAAACTGAGCGTCCTTGACTGACAGCATCGACGATCGTCGCAAAGTTGTCATCCGTCAGAATAATATCTGCGGCACTTTTCGCCACATCTGTACCTGTGATCCCCATGGCACATCCGACATTACTTGCTTTCAACGCTGGTGCATCATTCACGCCATCACCAGTCATCGCTACGACTGCACCCGTACGTTGCCAAGATTTGACGATCCGGATCTTGTCTTCTGGCGTTACCCGAGCATAGACAGAGAGAGATTTGACACGCGCATCTAATTCCTCGTCTGATAATTGATGCAGTTCTGATCCTGAGAGTGCTTCTGACGGATCATTCAAGATACCTAATTCTTTCGCTATGGCACTGGCAGTTACCACATGATCTCCAGTGATCATGACTGTTTTGATGCCGGCCTTTTTCGCTCGCTTGATTGCTCCTTTACTTTCTGGACGCGGCGGATCGATCATTCCGATCAGACCAATCAAATGTAAGTCTTTTTCCAACGCTTCAGAAGAAATATCTTGCGGTTCTTCGTCATAAGTAGCATAACCAACAGCAATCACTCTCAGTGCCCGTTTACCGAAACGATCATTAACGATTGCTGCTTGTTCTACATCGCCTGAACTAAAGCGCGGAGCAAGAACATCGAATGCTCCTTTGGTGATTGAGATGTATTTTTCACCCATTTGATGAACCGTTGTCATCATTTTTCGTTCAGAATCAAAAGGAAGCTCGTTTACTCGTGGATATTTTTCTTCTAATTCTGTTTTTGTATGATAATTCTCTTCAACAGCCCTAACGATGGCTACCTCTGTTGGATCACCTTTGATAACAAGATCATCGTCTTCTTGTTCGACCGTCACATCTGTACATAATGCAGCCATTTTCAATATTTCCATCGCGCTGTTCGTCATTGAGTCTTCGATATTCGTTACTTCATCGTCTTTGCTCCAGACTTGGCGGACGCGCATTTCATTTTGTGTCAGCGTTCCTGTTTTGTCTGAGCAGATAACATTAGCGGTTCCTAGCGTCTCTACTGCTGGTAGCTGCCGGATAATCGCATGTTTCCTCGCCATCTTCTGCACACCGTATGCAAGTGTCAACGTAACAATAACAGTCAAGGTTTCCGGTACAGCTGCAACAGCCAAGGAAATCGAAGTCATGAACATCTCAAGGAGTGGTTCTCCTTGCAGTTCGCCAATCACAAATACTAAAGCCGCAGCCGCTAAAGCAATCATACTGATTCGTTTGCCTAGCTGATTCAACCGGACCTGTAAAGGTGTCTTTTGCATGGTGTTTTCGTTCAAAAGATCCGCGATCTTACCCATTTCAGTAGCCATACCAATAGCCGTGACGATGGCTTTCCCACGACCTGCAACAACCGTACACCCTTTAAATACCATATTAAGTTGGTCACCTAATGACTCATCTTCTTTTGCGACGAATGCTGCATCTTTTTCGACTGCTTCACTTTCTCCAGTCAGCACCGATTCTTCTACACGTAATTGGGATGATTCGATCAAACGGGCATCGGCAGAAATAGCATCACCGGACTCTAAAACAAGAATATCACCCACTACCAGTTGCTCTGACTCAACAGTGGTCACTTTGCCGTCTCGTATGACAGTTGCCGTTTGTTTATTCATATCTTGCAAGGATTCCAGTGCTTTTTCTGCGTTTCCTTCTTGGACAATCGCCAATACCGAGTTGATCACAACGATAGCGATGATCAGCAGTCCTTCAAATAAATCCCCATGTTCTGTAGCAAATGCGGTATAAAAGGAAATCACCGCTGCTACAAGAAGGATGATCGTTGTAAAATCGGACAAGCTTCGAAAGAATTTTTTGATCATTGATTCTTTTGGTGCCTCATCGAATTTATTCAATCCCTGCTTTTTTCGTCGTTCATCCACTTCTTGTGAAGACAACCCAGTATCTGGATCTGCTTCCGTTACCTTCCTTACTTCTTCTATTGTCTGCTTGTATTCTTCCATCCTATTTCCTCCTTTAAAATCTTCGTACAAAAAAAGGTACTAATTTTACTATAACATTCTTTTATTAATTACTTCAAACAAAGGACCTATTGATTATTTGTTAAGAAAGCATAAAATCCAAAGCACTTACATCTGCAAGCGCTGTCAAAAGATGCTATTATATAGATGTAAGGAAGGAGGATACCATCAAATAAACAGAAGAATTTATCGATAGAACAGTGTAAGCAAACAAAGTTGTTAGAAGTACAGGTTTCACCCAGACATGCGTGTAGAGTACAAACCTATAAATAGTGAATGCGTATGGATGTTTGGATCACGAAGTATCCGAAACAAGAAGTAATGCGATACGTAACAATTGAATAACGTAAACGTCTGAAAATTGAATAGGAACAAGAGATGTTTCAAATGTTGAAGATGTAACGAAAACAAAATTTTTGTTTAACATGAAGAAATTCAACACCGTGCTTTGCATGTATGATGGAAAGTTACAATCATTTCTGTTTATTTGAATCCTTCCGAGATACAAGAAAGCCGAGCTTATCGAGAGCTCGGCTTTTTCTTATTTGTACGCATTTTTCTTATCTTTTAACTTGCATCTTACTACATTTTTCATACAAAAATTGATCGATTGTCGCTGAAAAGTTGGTGTATCATAAAGATAGTTCTTAACTTCTTCAATGTTATTACTCGTTAATGAAGTTTCTAGTAATAACACGTGTTTCAAAGCAGAAACGCAACTGTATAATTATCTGCGAATAGAAGCATCGAAAAAAGCTGCCAGTTAAAAAATCGGCAGCTTTTTTTTGTTTTTACGGAGATATTCTTGACTTTTTCATACTCAGAGTACGATCGTTCTAACCAGTCTTATTTCACGAACATCGCATCTCCGAAACTAAAGAAACGATAGCGCTCGTCAATCGCGTGCTGATAAGCAGATAATGTCAATTCTCTTCCGGCAAAAGCACTTACTAACATGACTAAAGTTGATTTTGGCAAATGAAAATTGGTTGAAAAAGCTTCCACCACTTTGAATTCATAGCCAGGTGTGATGAAAATATCGGTCCATCCACTGTCTGCTTTGATTTCTCCATTGAATTTCGTTCCAATCGTTTCTAATGTTCGAATCGAAGTCGTTCCGACAGCCACGATTTTCCCGCCGTTTTTACGTACTTGGTTCAATCGCTCAGCTGCTTCTTCCGTCAAACGGTAGAATTCACTATGCATATGGTGTTCTTCGATCTTATCTACGCTGACAGGACGGAATGTGCCTAACCCTACGTGTAGTGTCAGATAGACTAATTCAACACCCTTTGCTTCGATCTCATCAAGCAGTTCTTTCGTAAAATGCAAACCCGCTGTTGGTGCTGCAGCAGAACCATTTTCTTTCGCATAGACAGTTTGATAGCGATCTGGGTCTTCCAGACGTTCTTTGATATATGGAGGCAATGGCATTTCTCCCAACGATTCAAGAATCTCTAGAAAAATTCCTTCATACTCAAAGTCAATGATCCGTCCGCCGTGTTCCAATTCTTCTTTCACTACTGCTTGCAATCTGCCATCACCAAAAGAGATTCTTGTCCCAACTTTGGCACGTTTCGCAGGTTTGATCAATGTCTCCCACGTATCTCCTTCTGTATTCGTTAGAAGAAGGACTTCTAAATGAGCACCAGTATCTGGTTTTTCTCCATATAAACGAGCAGGCAGAACTCGTGTATTATTCATGACTAGCGCATCACCAGGATGTAATTCTTCAATGATTTCATGGAAATGCTTGTCTTTCATTTCTCCAGTTTTCCGATCCAAAACAAGTAAACGAGAATGATCGCGGTCTTTTAATGGTGTTTGTGCGATCAACTCTTCCGGCAAGTCAAAATCAAAATCTTCTGTTGTTAACATATCGTCACTCACTTTCTATCATGTGCTTCATCATTCTATCATGTTTTTCGTTCTGTTGGCAAAATCAGCACATTTTTATCCTAGCTTTTTATTTCCCTAAATAAAAAAACTACCCTATTTGTATTTTTTTATTGTTTTAGGCATACTAGTAATAGATAGTTCTTCATTGAAAATAGAAAAAGAGGTGGCACCATGATTGAATTTCAAAATGTGTCAAAGATTTATAAAGGTGGGAAAGTTGCTGTAGAGGACGTCAATCTTTCATTTGAAAAGGGTGAGTTCATTTGTTTTATCGGTACGAGCGGGAGCGGAAAAACGACGACAATGCGGATGATCAACCGAATGACTGATCCAACACAAGGGAAAATTTTGATTGATGGAAAATCCATCCAAGAAATTGATCCAGTGGAATTGCGACGTCAGATAGGCTATGTTATCCAAAGTATTGGATTGATGCCTCACATGACGATCCGTGAAAATATCACTCTTGTCCAAAAATTGTTGAAAGTCAGTCAAGAAGAACGAAATAAAACAGCTGAAAAAATGATTGATCTTGTGGAATTGCCCCGTGAGATGTTAGATCGCTACCCACATGAATTATCTGGTGGTCAGCAGCAGCGTATTGGAGTCGTTCGTGCCCTTGCAGCGAATCAAGATATCATCTTGATGGACGAACCATTCGGTGCGCTTGACCCCATCACTCGCGATTCTTTGCAAGACCTTGTCAAAGATTTACAAGAGCGCTTGGGAAAAACGATCGTATTTGTAACCCATGACATGGACGAAGCGATTAAACTAGCAAGCCGTATCGCCATCATGAGTGAAGGTCGTGTGATCCAATTCGATACACCAGAAAATATTTTACGTCATCCTGCAAACGATTTTGTAGAAGAGTTGATTGGAGAAGATCGCTTACTACAAGCAAAACCAAATGCGACAAGAGTCGGAGAAGTTATGCTAAATACAGCAATCACGATTACACCGGAAAAATCATTACAAGAAGCAATCAAACTGATGAGGGAAAAACACGTGTAGATACGTTGTTAATTACCGATAATTCGAATGTATTAAAAGGATTTATCGATGTAGAAACGTTGAATAAAAAACGAGGAAAAGTATCCAGTGTAGGCGACATTTTGAATAAACATGTTTTTTACGTAAAAAAATCCGCTTATCTTCGTGATACCTTGCAACGCATTTTAAAACGCGGGCTGAAATACGTGCCGGTCGTTGATGAACAGAACAAAGTCGTAGGTATCTTGACTCGCGCATCATTAGTGGATATCGTCTACGATGTGATTTGGGGAGAAGACCCCGCAACTACTGATGTTGCAGAGTCAGCTACTCCTGAAGAATCTAAGGAGGTCTGACCTATGCAGCAGTTTTTTCATCAGCACGGTTCAGAAATTCTCTCAAAAGGTTTTGAACATCTTTATATTTCAGGACTTGCTTTGATCATTGGTATCATCATTGCTGTACCGCTTGGTGTCTTACTGACACGTTTTCCGAAAGCTGCTACGATTGTGATTGGTTTAACCAGCGCCTTGCAAACAATCCCTTCTCTTGCTTTATTGGCATTGATGATCCCGCTATTTGGCGTAGGTAAATTACCTGCAATCATCGCTCTCTTTATTTATTCATTATTGCCAATTCTACGAAATACGTATATCGGGATGAAAAATGTCGATTGGAATTATCGGGATGTGGCAAAAGGGATGGGAATGACTGAGTTCCAATCCATTTTTTCCGTCGAACTGCCTATTGCTATGCCAACAATCATGGCCGGCATTCGTTTAGCTGCTGTTTACGTGATTGCATGGGCTACCCTTGCCTCTTATATCGGGGCTGGTGGTTTAGGTGATTTGATTTTTAGTGGACTGAATAATTACCAACCAGATCTCATTTTGGCAGGTACGATCCCTGTAACGATTTTAGCTCTGTTGGCTGATTGGCTTCTAGGTCTCTTGGAACACCGGCTAACACCGATCGCACTTAGAGAGGAGAATGACGAATGAAACGTATACTAAAAATGACTATGGTTCTTTTCTCTCTTCTTATACTTGCAAGTTGTTCCTTCCCTGGACTTGCCAGCAATACAGATGAAGACACCATCTCGATCACAGGTGGAATCACTTCTGAAGCTCAGATCTTAGCAAGCCTAGTTGCCGGGATGGTTGAACACTATACAGATAAAAACACAGCGATCATCAACAATCTCGCTACTACAACTATCAACCACCAAGCGATGATGAACGGAGATGCTTCGATTTCAGCAGCTCGCTACACAGGAACAGATTTAACCACTACATTGAATCTTCCTCCTGAAAAAGATCCGAAAAAAGCTTTTGAAATCGTGAAAGATGAATTTGAGAAAAGATATAACCAAACGTGGTTCCCATCCTATGGTTTTGAAAATACGTATGTCTTTCTTGTTCGAAAAGACACCGCACAAAAATACCATCTATCTAAAGTCAGCGATCTGAAAAATGTAGCGGATGAATTAGTAGCTGGTGTAGATACTTCTTGGATCAATCGTAAAGGAGACGGTTACGACGGCTTCCAGGAAACTTATGGTTTCTCTTTTAATTCGATCTTACCTATGCAGATTGGACTTGTTTACGATGCAGTCGAAGCAGGTAAAATGGATATTGTTCTTGGCTACTCTACGGATGGACGGATCGCCAGTTATGATCTAGTCATGTTGGAAGATGATCGTCAATTCTTCCCACCATATGATGCTGCTCCAGTTGTAGACAACAAGGTATTAGCTGATACGCCTCATTTAAAAGAAGCCTTAAATAAGTTAGGTCATACCATCAGTACGGAAAAAATGCAGGAATTGAACTACGAAGCAGATAATAATCTAGTGGAACCATCAGTAGTAGCACAACGTTTCTTACAAGAAAACCACTATTTTGAAGGGAAGTGAAGCAATTGGATAAAATGAATGTCTTTCAACAATTTTTCTATTATTTCCAGGAAAATGGCTCCTATATCTTTGCACAATTTATCCGTCACTTCCTGATTTCTATCTATGGTGTCCTCTTTGCAGCAGTTGTCGGGATTCCGGTCGGGATCATGATTTCTAGGAGACGTAAATTAGCAAACTGGGTGATTCGTTTGGCGAATATCATCCAGACGATTCCTTCCTTAGCCATGATCTCCATTCTGATTATTGGATTAGGTCTAGGAGTCAATGTCGTGATTGTTACTGTATTTTTATATTCCCTATTACCCATTATCAAGAATACGTACACCGGGATGATCCAAGTAGACAAAAATATCCTGGATGTCGGCAAAGGCATGGGGATGACTGCTAGACAACGGCTGTTCATGGTAGAGTTACCACTCTCTGTTTCTGTTATCATGGCAGGCATAAGAAACGCGCTAGTTGTTGCCATCGGGATAACCGCGATTGGTGCATTCGTCGGTGCTGGTGGTCTTGGAGATATCATTATCCGAGGAACCAATGCAACAGATGGCACATCGATTATTTTAGCCGGTGCATTGCCAACTGCATTAATGGCGATCATCACAGACTGGCTTTTAGGTATTTTGGAAAAACGGCTAGATCCTGCTTCAAAAAAATCGCAGACAGAATGAATCAAGACAAAAAAAGGTCGTAGCGCTTGAGCGCTACGACCTTTTTTATTTAAATGATATTCAATAAACTACTTTGTGTCCCAGATTCTTGATGGACTTATTTCTTCAAATGGTAACTATAGGTGCTGATAACGATATTTTCACGCCAAGACAACCGCAATCTTAACCGCAAACTTGTTTGGTTATGGAGAATATTCTGCCAACGTCTGTTTGGTACAAATTGAGGAATCAGCACAGTAGTTGTATAGTTTTGTTTCGCTGCATTTTTACTTACGATATCTACATACCGGATAATCGGATTTTCAATCGAGCGATAAGAAGAATGGACGATTGAGAAACGGACATCTGGGAAATGCTTTTTAAATTCTGCTTCGATTTCTTTTTCTTTTTCGACATCTTCGTCTAGCGAAACATGCATTGCAACGACATAATCACCGATCGAACGTGCGTAATTCAACGCACCGATATTCACCCGTGTCACATTCCCAACTAATACAAGAACGGTATTTCCGTCATAGTCATGTAGTTTTGCATCATTTTCTAAACGAAGCTGTTCTGCCACTTTTTTATAATGATCATGGATCTTATAAAAAATGAACATAACGATTGGCATGATGATGAAGAAAGGCCAAATGTCCCCTAACCGATAGACGAACAAAATCGCAATGATTGCATATGAGATGAACGCACCTGTAATATTGGCAATCGATTTGCTTAACCATCTTTTTCCTTCTTTTTTCCATTTGACGACCATCCCTGTTTGAGATAAAGCAAATGGAATGAACACGCCGATAGAGTATAACGGAATCAAGCGTTCTGTTGAGCCATGGAAAATAAACAGCAACACGATTGAACCTAGCGCTAGTGTGATAATCCCATTGGAATAGCCTAGTCGATCCCCACGATCTTGATACATGTGGGGCATGAATTTATCTTTTGCCAAATTGTATGCAAGAACTGGAAAAGCAGAAAAACCGGTATTGGCAGCAACGGCTAAAATCAGCGCTGTAGCAAATTGAAGGACGTAATACAAAATACCATGTCCAAAGACAGCTTTACCGATTTGAGACAAAACAGTGACTTCTTTTTCTGGAACGATTCCATACCAATAATTGATAAATGTGATTCCAACGAAGAAGAAACCTAAGATCAAGGCCATCATCGTCAATGTAGCAGCGGCATTTTTGGCTCTTGGCTTTTTGAAGAATGGTACGGCATTACTGATAGCCTCAACCCCAGTCAAAGAGGAGGAACCAGAAGAAAATGCTCGTAAAATCAAGGCGATAGAAACCCCTGGAACAACCGCCCCTGGCAACGCAGTAGCTTGCAATGGCACAGCACCTGTCACGATATTATATAACCCAACAACGATTAGCAACGAGATTACAAGGATAAATGTGTACACCGGAAATAACAGGAACGATGCAGATTCTCTCAGACCACGAAGATTCAGCATCATCAGTAGTAAAACGATTGTCACAGAAATAGCAACTTGATGCCCGTATAATGCTGGGACCGCTGATGTGATTGCTTCAGCACCTGCTGAGACAGATACTGCTACCGTCAACATGTAGTCGATCAATAAAGAGCCACCGGAAATCAAGCCCGCATTCTTCCCAAGATTCTCACTGCTGACGACATATGCTCCACCGCCATGAGGATAAGCATGGATGATTTGACGATATGATAGCGTTAAGGAAATCAATAAAATAATAACAAAAGCGGCAATGGGCAGCGAATACCAGATAGCTGCAGCAGACAAAGCGACTAAAACAACAACGATTTGTTCCGTACCATATGCAATAGATGATAACGCATCAGACGACAATAATGCCAAAGCAGCAAAACGAGTTAATTTGTGCTCATCATTTTCAGCAGATTTTAAAGGCTTACCTACTAACAACCTTTTTAAGTAATCCAATTTTTAAACTCCTTTACACGCAATTTTACTTCAAGTATGATAGTCGAAAATTTATAGTAAACAAGATGTTATAGTACGCTCACTGACCTTAAAAGTCAATAAACTTTAAGAAAATAATTGGAAAAAAACAGAAAAATATCAAGCACTTTTTCAAACGCTTTAATACAGCAAAAATCTAACATTTTTTTATGGGCTTTTTCTTTGAATTCTATAATAAAAGGATAGAACTTGACTTAGAAAATCAGGTTCTATCCTTTTTTATATCTTAACTTTTAAAAGAGAAATGTGAAGCTGTTTTTTTGTTTGGTCATTCTTATTACTGCAGAACAGCTTTTTCACAACCTCTTTTCTTTAATGAAAAATATGGCTCTCATGCGCCGCTTCTTTGAATTTCGTCATTTTTTCTTCGATGAACGGATAGACTGCCGTTCCTACGACTCCAAAGACAACAAACAAACCGATCATGATCCAGATTGCTTTCGTAGCATTTGGCCAATAAATTCCTCCTGCAGATTCCCGTAACAAGTTTACCGCATGAGTAAATGGCAAGAACGGATTGATCATTTGGAAGAATTTCCCTGAGACTTGGATCGGATAGTTCCCGCCTCCACCAGAGATTGACAGTACTAAAATGATGATAGCGATCCCTTTACCGACATTATCGAATAATGCAGCCAGGACGTAAACGATCATCATAAATGCTAAGGCAATCAAGACAGCAAATGACACGCTGTAGACTGGATTTTGGACATCTACTCCTAGTAAGAAAATATTCCCTAATGTAACAATCAAGCTTTGCGCGATTGCCATTGTCAAGAATGTCAGCATACGAGCAACGAATTGTTCTCGTTTCGTAAAATTGTTTCGGTCTTTCTTTCCTAAATAGTATTCTGTCGTAGCAACACTTGAAAGAAGAACAGCGCCGACCCACAGACATAGTGCAGTATAAAATGGAGTGCTAGCTGAACCGTTATTTGCGATTGGATAAAGCGCATTGGTTTGCAGCTCAACAGGTTGTGTAAAGAAGTCACTTTCTTTTGTTGCATCTAGTTTCAATAATTTGATGACTTCTCCTAGATCGACTTCCTGTTCGCCTTTTCGGATCGCATCTGCTGCTTTTTGGATACCAGCTTTGATATTTGGCCAGTCATTGTTGATCAAGTCCGCAGCAGCGTTCACAGCTGTTTCGACTTCTGGCATTTTTTCATTTACTGTTGTCAATGTACCGGTGATTTCATTTTTTAGTGTGGGCCAATCATTTTGGATAAAATCAGCGGCCAACCCTAATTTTTGCTGAAGGATCGGTAATTCATTGTTGTATAGGTCTGCCCCTTCATTGATGCCATTGACGATGGTCTCCATATTGCCATTCAACATTGTATTGGCATCGTGGATTTCTTGTCCAATTGCAGGCATTTCTTTTTGATATTTTTCTAAGATTGCCACTGCATTTGTTACAGTTGCTTTCGTTGAGCTGAGAAGCGAATCAAAGTCGATCTGGTCCGCTTTGCTCAGTGCGCCTTGTGCAGTCCCAATCGTATCGATGACTTGGTCTAGTAGAGAAGTGACGGTTGAGCTGATTTGACCTGTATTGATACCAGCAATGATGCCATTGATATTATTAGCAACGGCATCAATTTGATCTAGCAATTCATCAATAGCCTTCGTGTCTTCATTTTGAACAGCTGTGTTCAAAGCAGATAGGCGGTTTTGCAGATTGCTTAGCAAGGGTTTTAATTGATTTAGCTGATCAATGATTGGCTGCAATTTCGTATTTCCAGCACTTGTTTGCAATTTAGTCAGGAACTCGACCAGTTTATCGATTGCATTTTGTTGTTGAGATATTCCGTCAATAAAGCCGTTCAATACATTGCTGATGTTTTTCTTTTCATCATCAGTCAGCTTACCATCTTCAATAGCTATTCTTACAGTATCTATTAACGAACTAGTCGTTGTTGCCACTTGTCCAATTGACTTCAATGTAACATCTACACTGTTTGTGATGCTTGGTATCGCATCTTTCAGCTGAGAGGCACCTGATTTTGTTTGGTTTGCTAGATCACTTGCCTGGTTTTCTAAATTTTTCACATCTGGCAAGATATCTTGTACTTGTTGGATGATCGTCAAGCCTTGTTTTGCTTCATCGATTCCTTGATTCATTGTCTCTTGGATCGAAGCAAAATCGCCGTCGATCTCTGCTAGTTGTTTACCAGCATTTTGGATCTCTGGGATTTTTTCTTGCAAATCAAGGATGATTTTTGCTTGGTCTTTCAATTCAGGCATTTTGTCATTCAATGCAACGACTTTTTCGCCCATCTCATCTACTTTAGGGATGTAATCCACGAATTCATTTGCTTTATTCAATTTTTCCTTGATGTCAGGTAATTGACTTTGTAATTCGAGGACTTGCTTTGTGTAGCCGTCGATCGTGTCCAGATTTTCATCTGTTGATAAAATCATCTCTTTGACTTTATTGATACTTACTAGGTTCGTATCGATGTCGTAACCTATTTCATTGAATACTTTCAATAAAGTCGAACTGGCTGTTTTGATAAATTCATTTGTGATTTGCGATTGGATCGAACTTGCTCCTTTATCGGTGATTTTCGGTGCAATCGCATTGATTTTTTCATTTACCGTATATTCGATTTTCGGTTTCTTGATGTCACCACTAGTAAAACTCAGCAGATCTTCTGAGAAATCCTTTGGCAGGTAAATACCTGCGTAATACTTTCCGGAACGGACTCCGTCTTCTAATTGCTCTTTTGAATCAACGAATTGCCATCCTAATTGTTTATTTTTATGAAGCGATTCGATGACTTGCTTCCCAATGGCCACTTCTTTACCTTGAAACTCTGCTGGCTTGTCTGCACTGTAAACAGCAATTGGCAGCTCTCCAGTATTTCCATATGGATCCCATAGTGCTTTAATGTTAAACCACGCATATAGCGAAGGGATGATCATGATCGCAATGATCAAAAGTGTAGCAATCGGGTTTTTGAAAATCCGTTTCCAGTCAAGCAAATATAAACGAAGTGTATTTTTGATTGACTGCATAGTTCTCCCCCTTCTTCTTTTTTCAGCTGAATTACTTTACCATGTATTTCATACTTTTTTCAATCGGCTTTTTTCAAAAAAGTCGAATTTTTGGACATATCACGGCAATTGTCTCATTGTAATCTCTTATATATTGAGAAATAATTAAGGATTACAGCCTTTACTTTATCATGAAATAAAAGGGAAAGATAATTTTATGCCAAAGTTTTTATCTATTATACGTATACGCAAAAAAGCTAAAACACTTTTTTGGTCTTTGCCCCTACAAAAATGTTTCAGCTTTTTTCATTTTTTATTCCTATGTTTCTTACTTTTCGAATGACAAAATGATTTTCCCGGCAGGAGGATGCCCTTCAACTTGCTGATGTGCTTGGATAACATGTGCAAGTGAAGCAGACAGATTCATTGAAATAAAAATATGAAAGGCACCTTTTTGATAGGATTTGATTATGCCAGCAAAGGCTTCTGCATCTTGATATTCCTTTCTTGAAACAAATGATTCATAAAAGCCTTCCTTTTTTTGCCGCAAATTTAGGTCTGGGAGGTCATTTAATGCAACATATCTCCCACCTGGTTTCAGGATCTGGATGCCGGTTTCTCCTTTGATGCTTCCTTTCGTGGCATCAATCACAAGGTCTGCTTGATCAGCAAATTGCATACCTGGGTCTGTTTTATCATAAGCAGCAAATGCTGAAACTCCTAGTTTCCTTACTTTTTCTTCGTTTTTACTAGAGGCACTGGTTAAGACTCGGATACCCTTTTCGTGGAGAAGCTGGATCAGACTAGACCCGACCGCACCTGATGCACCTAGAATCATCACTGTATCTGTCGGCTGGATTTCCGTCAAATGATTGATTAGATTATACGCCGTAATCCCTGGTGTGACCATTCCGGCTGCTTCTTCCCAACTCATTTCATCTGGAATTTTTGCTGCTTTTGTTGATGGCAGTACGACTTCTTCTCCGTAAGTCCCGCCGACTGCATGGACAGCTACTCGATCACCTACATGAACAGTTGTGACATCTGAACCAATCTCTGTCACGATACCAGCGCCATCATTACCTAGTACATAAGGGAATTTCAATGTTCGTATCTCTTTCATCTCTCCTGAACGCAAGGCAACATCATACGGATTCACGCTGAATGTTTTTATTTCTACACGAATATGTCCAGAATCGACTTCTCTGGGATGAGCATTGATTTCTTCAAAAACATCTTGCGCTTTTCCGTAACCATTAATTGCAAATCTTCGCATAGTTACCATCTCCCTTTTTCTTTAAGTTTACGTTTATGCCTTTATTTTGACAAAAAAAATGTCTTTTCAATTTGGAACATAATCCAAAACAAAATAGTTGTTTTTTTTCGCGTATCGTGTTAAATTATTCATCTAAAAGCGTAAAGATTACGATTTACGCTAATAAAAAAATTGGAGGAATTTGTTGATGGCTAAAAAATCAAAGATTGCCAAAGCAAAAAAACAGCAAGAAACGATTGAACGCTATGCTGCTTTACGTCAGGAATTAAAAGCGCAAAAAGATTATGAAGGCTTGCGTAAACTTCCTTTAGATGCTCGTCCAGAACGGTTGAAAAATCGCGATCTAATCGATGGACGACCTCGCGGATACATGCGTAAATTCGGGATGTCCCGTATAAAATTCCGTGAGTTAGCACATAAAGGTTTGATTCCAGGAGTAAAAAAAGCCAGCTGGTAGTCCAAGTCTGGCTGTAAAGGAGGAGGGCGCATGGACCACTCCTTGGATCATCAAAAAAGATACGTTCGCTTCTTCTAGCAGAAATGCTGGTACTAGAAGCGGACGTATCTTTTTTTACGCACAGTTGGTCCTTTTTTTATATGTAAAGGCTGCATGGTTACTTCGCTATACTTATTTAGTAACAGGAGTCAGTGCCTCAATGCCCACACTAATTTTTAATGCTCGGTCAACTTCTGCCATAATTGGTCGATCCAAATGACAGACTTTTTCTTTCAATCTTGATTTATCGATCGTTCTGATCTGCTCCAACAGGATAACGGAGTCTCTTTCTATTCCTGTTCCAGTAGCTTTGATCCCAATGTGAGTCGGAAGCTTAGGCTTAGCCATTTTTGCCGTTATGGCCGCAACAATGATCGTCGGGCTGAAATGGTTACCTAGATTATTTTGAATAACCAAAACTGGGCGTGTTCCGCCTTGCTCCGATCCCACGACTGGAGAAAGATCAGCAAAATAAATATCTCCTCTTTTTACCATAGGATCCTCCTTATTCTTGATATTCTCTTGGTATCCGCTGTCCTAATCCGCATGCCACTTCATAGTGGATCGTACCTAATTGATCTGCTACGTCTTGCATAGTGATTTCTTTGTCTGCATTTTTGCCGATAAGCGTCACTTTTGTTCCGACCGGAAATTCTTGAGGCAATCGGATCATCAGTTGATCCATACATACACGTCCAATCGTTTCACAATAGTTTCCTTCTACCAATAAAGAAAAACCTTGCATCTTTCGTAACCAGCCATCTGCATAACCGATCGGTATCGTTCCGATCCATTCTGCTTCAGGAGTGATATATGTTTCCCCATAGCCGATTCCTTCACCTGCTGGGAGTTTTTTGACTTGGATCAATTCAGAAACCAGTTCAAGTGCTGGCTGTAACGGATAAACTTCCGGAAGTGCATGTCCAGATGGGTTCAGTCCATACATTGCTACACCATAACGAATCATATTGCCGATTGTTTCATCATGCCATAAAGCCGTTGCACTGTTACTGACATGTACATATCGAGGAAGTTCAGGAAGTTTTTTTAGCACTTCCATAAAGCGTTCTTTTTGCAGGTTCCAATACGTATCATCTGGTTGATCTGCTGTAGAAAAATGGGTAAATAATCCTTCCCATTCTAATACACGACTTTCTCTGATGAATGCAGCTGCCTCTTTTACTTCTTCAGGTGTACAAAAACCGATACGTCCCATCCCAGTATCTGCTTTTAAATGGATCGAAAGAGGCATTTCTAGCTTACCTTCCTCTAAAATAGCAGCTGCTACCTGCAACCATTCCCGTGTACCTGCAGTTACTGACAAATCATGAGCAACAGCTAAAGCCAGTGCGTCGTAAGGAACCATGTTCAAGATAAGGATAGGCTGAGTAAATCCAGCTTCTCTCAACTCGACTCCTTCATCTAAATTTGAAACACAAAAGCCCGAAGCTCCACCAGCAACTGCTGCTTCAGCTGTCTCTACAGCTCCATGACCGTATCCGTTTGCTTTTACTACTGCAAACAATTCTTTCCCTTGCGGAAGTCTTGCCACTTCATTTGCTACATTTTCAGTTATAGCTTTTTTATGTATCACTGCTTTCGTTGGGCGGTGCCAAGCGACAACCATCATTTTTCCTTCTTTCTAGTCTTCCAAAATAATTTGTGCAATAGCTGTTTCATTTGTGTGAGTAATACTGACCCATACATTGCCTTCATGGGGTGAGCGCGTAACAACGGGCTGACCGTTTTCATTTTTTAAAATCTCGATATCTTGAAAGGTAACTTTCCCGATTCCCGTTCCCCAAGCTTTAGAGAAAGCTTCTTTACAAGCGTAACGTCCGCCTAAAAATTCTACTTGGCGATGAAAAGGCAAGGATTGGAACAGTTTCGTTTCTTCAGAGGTCAAGATTCGTGCAATGAATTTTGGTTTTTCTTCGATCAGCCGAGTGATCCTAGACAATTCGACTGCATCGATCCCAATTCCTTTTATCATATGCTTTTCTCTTTTCAATAAATTTAGAACACTCTCATTCTACCAAATTATAACCATTTTGCCACAAATAAGTCCACAAATAACAAAAATGAAAGTTTCTCTTAAAACAGAGAAACTTTCATTTTAGGTTTAATCGTTATTTGAACGGATCACAAATCCGCGTTTTTTATCATTGTGACGTTTACCGCCATCTTTTTGGCTGTTATTGTTTTTGCTATAACCGCCTTTTGATTTGTTTCCACGATAATTCCCGCCGTCACGACGATTACGGTTGTTTCCGCCGCCACGTTTGCCATTTTTGTTGTATCCTTTTTTCTGCATTGGCAATGGGCGTTCTGGTGTGATCTTCACTGGTACTGCATCAGCTGGATCTTTTGCTGTCGTTTTCAGCAGTAATGCAACCAAATCTTGTGCAGAATATTCTTCTAATAATTTATCTGCTGTTTGCAGATATTTATCTAGACCGTTTTCTGCAAGTTTTGTTTCGATTTGTTCAACTGCAGCACCTAATTGACCTTTGAATGCTTCTTTTTCGGTTGGCGGACGTAAAGTCGTCATCCGTTTTTTCGTCAAGTTTTCGATCACATGCAAGTAGTCCATTTCATTTGGTGTAACGAAAGTCACAGACATACCGCCTTTTCCGGCACGGCCTGTACGTCCGATACGGTGAACGTAGCTTTCTGGATCTTGAGGGATATCATAGTTGTACACATGAGTGACACCTGAGATATCTAATCCACGTGCGGCAACGTCTGTCGCTACAAGGATATCTAAGTGACCGCTCTTGAATGAACGCAATACGCTCATCCGTTTTTGTTGAGACAAATCGCCATGGATTCCTTCTGCACGATAACCACGTGCTTCTAATCCGCGTGCTAATTCATCTACACGGCGTTTTGTACGTCCGAAGACGATTGTTAGTTCCGGTGTTTGAACATCAAACAAGCGAGTCATGATATCAAATTTTTCGTATTCTTTTGCGCGGACATAGTATTGATCGATCAAGTCAGCTGTCATTTCTTTCGCTTTGATCTTCACATGATGTGGACTTTTCATGAATTTAACGCCGATGTTCTTGATGGCTGGCGGCATTGTTGCTGAGAAAAGTAATGTTTGTCTTTGATCAGGAACTTGGGAAATAATTTTTTCGATATCTTCCAAGAAGCCCATATTCAACATTTCATCTGCTTCATCCAAGACTAATGTTTGAACAGTTCCAAGTTTCAATGTATGGCGGTTGATGTGGTCAAGCATACGTCCTGGTGTACCCACAACGATATGTGGACGATCTTTCAAGCCACGGATCTGACGGCCAATATCTGCTCCACCGTAGACAGCTTGTACACGCACTTTTTTGTCGCGCCCTAAACGATATAGTTCTTCTTGTGTTTGGATAGCTAATTCACGTGTTGGTGCGATAACCAGACCTTGTAATTCGTGACGATCTGGATCGATTTTTTCTAACATTGGTAATCCAAATGCAGCTGTTTTCCCTGTACCTGTCTGTGCTTGTCCAATAACGTCTTTTCCAACTAATGCTAGCGGAATCGTTTCTGCTTGGATAGGTGTTGCTTCTTCAAAACCAGCGCGTTCGACTGATTTCAACAATTCTGGTGATAATTCTAGTTCTTTAAATTTCAAATGAATCCTCCTATATGGTTGTTAACTGAGGATGTAGCTTTTTTGCTACCCCGTCGATTTGTTCGGTCAAAGTGTATTGTTTCTTTTTGACAGTGGCCACGCACGTTTTTACCCATTCTTAGCCCCTGTGGCACCACCGAAAAATCACTTTGCGAAGTTTAGGCATTAGAAAAGCCAAACGGGTCGCGTTCAGCTTTATCATGATTATGACATCTGGTTTCGACAAGTTGCTTCCATGGCAAAACCAGTCCAATTTCTCTTCATCTTTCGGCAATAGGTTATTCTAACATAGCTTTTCATTTTCTGCAAGTTTACAGATTTTCATTTCATTTGCTGAAGCTGTTCTACTACTTCGAATAAGCCCATGCTGTTGCTGCCTTTCAGCATAATACTATCTGTTGATTCAAGATTTTGTTTGACAGCCTCAATCAATTTATTCTTTTCTTTTTCAAAATAGAACACAGGTAGTTGCGGATATTTTTGATTCAAGTCTTCTTTTAATGCATGCATTTGTTCCCCGTACAAGAAAATCATGGCAAATTTCTCAGGATCGATATGTTCACTCATTTGCGCATGCATGTTTAAAGAATCTTTCCCTAATTCCAGCATATCTGCTAACACAGCGATTCTACGCCCTTTTGTTGGCAGATTTTTAAAAGTATCTAATACCAGTCCCATGGCTGTTGGATTTGCATTGTAGACATCGCTCAAAATAGCTGCACCATTTCCTGCCGTTAGCCATTCAGTTCTGTTTTGTGTGATAGAAACATGAGCGAGCCCTTGGCGTATCTCAGGTATAGACAGTCCAAAGAAGCGCCCAATCGTATACGCAATCAAAGCATTCGTTACATTATAACTTCCAGGCAGCGGGATCGTAAATGTTTCTCCTTCTACTACAAAATCGGTTTGTGCTTTTCCTTCTGCTGTCACTTCCGCATGAACATCGCCATTTCCAATACCGAATGTTGTGACTGTTTGTACTAATGTTGCCGTTAAAGGTGTCAACAACGGTTCATCTGCGGGCACAACGAGTAATCCGTCTGGTACAAGTCCGTCAGTGATTTCCATTTTGGCTTTAGCGATTCCTTCTCGCGACCCAAGATTTTCTATGTGTGCTTCACCGATCATTGTGATTGCTGCAGCTTTTGGTTGAGCCATAAGTGAAAGTTCCGTGATTTCATTGGCGTGATCCATGCCCATTTCCAAGACGATCTTTTCTGTATCTTGCGGCATGTGCAAAATCGTGTAAGGAAGACCAATATTATTGTTGTAATTTCCTTGCGTCTTATATGTTTTGTATTTTTCAGACAAGACAGACGCGGTTAGATCTTTCGTGGTGGTTTTACCATTGCTTCCTGTAATTGCAACGACTTCTGCACCTACTTTTTCCAAGTAATAGGTTGCCAATTGCTGCATGGCTTTCAAAGGATCTGCTACAGGGATAACTGGAAAATCTTTTGGTGCTTGTTCAACAGGCAAGCTCCAAAATGAAGCAGATGCGCCATTTGTGATTGCTTGCTGGATAAATTCATGTCCATCTCGCGTACCAGCAAGAGGAACGAATAAACTTCCTTCGGTTATCTTCCGGCTGTCAAATTCGACATTGGTAATCTTTGTCAGTTCAGAGCATTCGCTGCCCACGGCTTGTGCAATTTCTTGTATTGTTAGATTCATTGAGATCTCTCCTAAAAAAGGTTGTGAAAAAAGCGTTTGGCCTAAACGGCGGGTTCGCATGACTCTCACTTCCAAGTAAATTTCTCTATTCGTATTTAGAAGCTAGAATGAACGCGGTTACGCAATCACTCCAGCTTCTTCTTTATTTCTCTTTATTCATTTTTTCAAAAAAAGATTGACGCTGACGGTATCGATTCATTCCTAATTGAATCAGTTCTTCAATCAAATCACCGTATTTCAAGCCCATGTTTTCCCATAAGAGCGGGTACATACTGAACTCCGTAAATCCTGGCATAGAGTTTAATTCATTCAGGAATAATTCATTTTTATTTGTCAAAAAGAAATCACACCGGCTCAATCCGCTTCCGCCTAACATCGTGTAAGCTAACTTCGCGTACTCTTGCGCTTTTTGATAAACTTCTTCCGGCACTTCGGCTGGAATCTGCATTTCGATTTTATTATTGATATATTTGGCTTCATAGTCATAGAATGCTACGTCTTTTACGACTTCGCCAGGCAAAGTCGTCCGAACATCTTCATTTCCTAATACAGCAACTTCGATTTCGCGAGCTTCAATTCCTTGTTCAACGATTGCTCGAGAATCATACTGATAGGCTGTTGCTAAAGCATTTTGCAATTCTTCTCGGTTTTCTGCTTTTGTAATGCCGACACTAGAACCCATATTCGCCGGTTTGACAAACATCGGATAAAGCAAAGAACCTTCACATTGATCAAATACTTTTTTAGGATTTTCTTTCCATTGATTCTTAAGTACTGGTACATAAGGAACTTGTGGCACACCAGCAGCTTGTAAAATATATTTGGTCATGATTTTATCCATGGCACATGCACTGGTCAATACGCCTGCGCCGACATAAGGCATATTCAATGTCTCTAAGAAGCCTTGGATCGTTCCATCTTCCCCGTTTGGCCCATGTAAAACTGGAAAAACGATGGCTCCTTCTTCTTTGATTTCGCCCGGATTGATCACTTTTCCTGTAAAGCCTTCCTCTGTCTGTCCACTTGGGTCCCATGAAAGGTGCAAGACATCTTTGCTTGCAGGTTTTTCTGTTAGTAATGGACCTTTGACCCATTGTCCTTCTTTTGTAATAAATACGAGTTGAACTTGGTAATAATTATAATAAATGGCATTTAAAACTGAAAATGCGGAAAGAATGGACACTTCATGCTCTGCGCTGCGTCCGCCATATAGTAAAGTAATCTTCAAAAGATTGTCCTCCTGTATTCTAAATCGTTCAGTGATTTACTCTCATATTTTAGCACAAAACAAAAATAAACGAATAACTTATTTATAAAAAAACGAGTTGGTTTCTAAAAGAACAAACGTCATTTATTTTTTGCCAGCTAGATTATTTGTCCCATTTTTTATAAAAAGTTATGATAAAGAAAAAGTTATGATAAAGAAAAGGAGGGATGATGATGGCGCAAACAAATCCACGCAGCCGCTTGGCAGAAATCATTCGAGTGTTCATCAACTACAATGTAGTGCCAAACTTTGTACAGCAAAAAAATCCCGAACAGGTAAAAAAAGCCTTTGAAGAATTAGGCCCCACCTTCATCAAGATAGGACAGATGCTTTCTGTTCGAGAGGACTTGCTTTCCTCTGCCTTCACTCAGACATTTAAAACATTACAAGACAGTGTACCTAGCGACACATTTTCAACGGTCAAAAAGACGATCGAAACGGAACTTTCTCTTTCGGTATCAGATATATTCGATGATTTTTCCAAATCGCCTTTTGCCTCCGCTTCTATGGGACAGGCTCACCGTGCCAAGCTGAAAAGCGGTGACGCGGTAGTTGTTAAGATCCAACACCCTAACATTGCCGAAGAGATTCGCCTTGATCTTCAACTATTTGAACGTGCAATCCCTTTGATCAAATACATTCCTGAAACTAGCGTAGTTGATCTAAAAGGGGTACTCCAAGAAGTAAAACGTTCCTTGATCAATGAAATGAACTTCTTAAAAGAAAGTCAAAATGGCGAACAATTCTATCAAAAGAACAATGGCTGGAAAGAGATCCGCAGCCCCAAAATTTATGACGCTTTTTGTTCGAAAAAAGTGATCGTGATGGAAGAAATGTCTGGTAAAAACTTGAATCATTTGATGAATGCCGAAAACAGAACAGAAACTTTTATCACCGGTATTCAAAACAAGCAGCTGAAACAAGAAGTTGCAAAGCTTTTAGTTGAGAACTTTATGAAGCAGGTGTTTGATGATGGTTTTTTCCATGCTGATCCTCATCCGGGGAATTTGCTGTTCCATGTGCTAACAAAAGAAGAACAGACACGAGCTCGCCGAACAACTGAAACAGTTCATGAAAAAGAGTTCGGTCCCTTTGCTTTTCGAGCCTCTACTTCTATAGAAGACCCTGTTGCGCCATATACAGTCAACTACATTGATTTTGGCATGATGGGGCATCTTTCTGCAGGTCTTAGGCAAAAGCTCACACAAGCCGTTTTAGCGCTGTATACGAAAGATGCTTATCGAATCGAAAAAGCGGTCCTTCGACTTTGTCAGCAAGAAGGCTTATTTGATGAAAGTCGGTTTCACCAAGAACTGACAAGTTTTCTTGAACAATATTATGATTCCCCTATTGATGAAATCAACTTGCAAGAAGTATTCGCACAAGTCGTGATGATCTGTCATCAAAATAATCTGCAGTTCGACCGTGATATCACGCTTTTGCTGAAAGCATTCGGGACATTAGAAGGGGTGATCCGTGTCCTTGACCCTGAAGTTTCCCTCATGGAAATTGCTTCGCCTTTTGCCCAACATTACTTTCTCACCCATTTGGATGTAGAAGATACATTGAAACAAAGTGGATTAGACCTATTAGAAGGAATGAAGGCTGTGCCTAAGATTCCACAACAACTTCATCATCTATTAGAAATGTGGACTTCGGGACAAGGAAAAGTCAATTTGGAATTAAAAAAGCAAGACAAATTATTGAACAGGATCGAAAGTATGATCAATCGACTTGTTTTCGGTATGATTTTAGCTGCATTGATCGTAGGATCTTCCCTGCTTGTCCAAGCTGCACCTGTAGAAAACGCAGAGGTCGTTTCCTTATTAGGGATATTTACGTATGCTATTGCAGCATTTGTCATTATTTTTTTAGCAATCGATGCATTGATCCAAATGTATAAGAAGAGGAAAAAGTAGAAAAAAAGTTGGGAGAAAGCTGTTCTGTCTCAAGCAATAAGAATGACCAAATAAAAATAACTCCTCCTATTTTACCGTTTTTTGAGCTAGTACCGAACAACAAAAAAAGGAACAAGGAATCCATTTATCCTGTTTCCCTGTTCCTTTTTTGGTGTATTCGCGCACAAGTAAACTACCTTCGTTACCTACTATCTTCTGTACTTGGTAAACCTTGGTCAATTGCCTTTTTCAACGCTTGACGAAAAGCCGTATGATCTTTATCTGTAAAGGGTTTTGGACCCTTTGTCCTTATGCCAGCTTTTCTTAACTTCCCACTATGGTAACGTTGTTCGAGAAGCGTGCCGATATTCGCTTCATCAAATTCTTTTCCAGAGTGATGGAACACTCGCACACCCTTCGGCAATACAAGTGAAGCTAAACCATAATCTTGCGTGATCAAAAAGTCATTCTTCTTAACCATACCGACGATTTTATAATCTGCACTATCAGCTCCACGGTCTACGTAGACGATTTGGACATGATTAGCGTATTCTTTGGTCGTATAATGATCTACACTGGTTACGATAATCACGTCGAGACCATAGGATTCTCCTAACTTTATGACATCGTCTTTTACTGGAGAACCATCCCCATCAATGAATAGCCTCATTCTTTTTCGCCTTCTTCCATAAATGATATACAGTCACCAATCCGCTCATTAAGAGACCGACATTGATCCATTTGGCTAAAATAAGCAGTTGCGCACTTGCTATCGGCACTGCTCCATGGTTCAGCATGATCAGTAGTAGATGGATTGGCTCTCCCATTTCTTTTGATAAAATAAACAAAAGCGTCATCAATAAAAACTGGTGGATCACACTTCCTTTATTTTGAGTAGTGTACTTGGCAATAATCCGATGATCCATTGGAATAGCTACATCGGTTTGATAGTATTCCTTATTTAGCCAACTGCCTGTTACTACGTGCCAGAAACTAAGCAAAAAGACACCTATCGCAAAACCATTTGGAATCAAGAGGACCAACAAAGAAGAACTCAGTCCAAGCAATTGCGTAGCCAATGGAGACCATGATAAACGTTTCAAAATCAATGGTCCGACTATTTTTGCTGCAATCAAACCGGCAGCATAAGGAAAATACATATAAAACGGAAGTTTCTCTAATCCGTACAGTATGCCAACATAAAAACTGCTAAACAAAAAAAGAAAATTCCCTAACATTCCATTTAGAAAAGTAAACAGATTCAGCCAACTTGGCAACTTCCATTCCTTCTTCTGGTGGCCTAAGACGAACACGAACACAATGAACAACACCAAGAAACCATAAACAGCAAGATCAAAAAGCCTTTCATCGAATAACAATCGGGCATTTCTCAAAAGAAACAATAAGCCAAAGAACACCAAAAATAAAACAAGCTCCCGCGTAGCCACTAGATTTCTTTTCATATCTTTGAAATCCAGTTCGTAACGCGGATAATGACTGACCGTGTGGTAGGCCATGACGTAAAAAAGTGTATAAATCGTAAAGCTTGCTGCAATCTGAGTCGGTGCAGGCAGTCCGATTGCTTGATACAGGAGGAATAGCCAGATAGCTGCAAATAAGTACTTTTTCCCATCCATATTGATAAAGCCTTGCGTCTTCTCATGGAAATTGACCGTGATATTAGCAGGTACAAGCCATGCTGCACTTAGCCCTAGAAGAACACTTGAAAAATAAAACAAAGGAAAATAAAATACGCCTAGTATTCCAAGTAATGAACCAGTACCACCCATCAGCAGAGCGATCATCAGCAACGTGTAACTATCTAGACCAAATCGTAGACTATTGACTAAAAACAGCCCAGTCATCCGAAAGGCATAAAACAGCGTAAATGGCAAAATCGTCAGCCAATTATGCGAATCTGTTATTCCCAAAAATAAAAGATAAGGAATCAAAATAACCGTATTGCTTAAAATAAAGGGCGTTGTTTGCGTAAAATTGCGCCCAAATCGTTTGAGTTTTTCGAACATGACAATGGCTCCCTTAAACAGTCTTATAACTAATCTGCTCTTCGATTTTAGCATTAAAGGGGAAATAAACCAATTTTACAGAATATATTCTTGTAAAAAAAAAAAAATGCAGAAAGAAGCATAAGCTTCTTTCCGCATTTTTACGGTACTTGATTACTCAAGCAGACAAGCCCTTCTCCACAAAAGTCTTGCCCGACACCCCTGCATCCGGCAGGTGATAAAGATAGAAATCAATTATCCTGTGCCTCCAAAATCAATTAGGAGCTCTGTAAACCAGAGTCCTTCTCGACCCGTCGCATGAAGTTACTTTAACACAGTTCCTAAGATTATGCGAGAGCTTTTTTCATTTTATAATCGACCATTTGAAATCCTTGACCGATATCTGAAACAAGTTCTTCTGTAATCTCAAACCCTTCATGCTTATAAACCTCGATTGCTTGGTGATTTCCCTGGTTCACTCGTAAAAAAATCTCTTTTTCCTTTGTTTGCGCAGCAAGTTCTTCATACCAGCGAAAAACCGAAGAAGTCCATCCTTGGCCACGGGCTTTATTCAGCAAATATAATTTACTTAAATAGATTTTACCTTTTATCTCTTCATAAGCAGTGTAACCGACAGTCTTTCCTTCACTTTTTAATAAAAAATAAGAAACGCCTTCTGCCAGTTCTTTTTGGATCTGCTTTTTTGACTGATAAGTTTTCAGCATATAATCGACTTGTTTTTGACCAATAATTGGTACAAAAGCTTCCGGCCATACTTCTTGAATGACTGCCATCAGCTCATCCAGTTCATTTTCTGTTACTTTTATTTTTTCCATACACCCACGTCCTTTTTTACATTATAAATGACCTTGCGCTTGATGGAATAAAAAGAGCATGATCATACTGTATACACCTACCGACCACGGCTTCAAGAAAATCACGATCTGCATAAACTCTCTAAAAGATAATTTCGTCAAACCAGCTACTAGACAGATCAAGTCGTCTGGCGCAAAGGGAAGCAGCAAGGTAACGACTAATACTTTTTTGATATCTTTCGTTTTTCTTGTCAGCAATTCATCAAATTTTTGATACTTTTTTGGCGATAAAATAAGCTGGACAAAGGCTACACCATAGTAACGGACAAGCAAAAATCCGATTGCTTCCCCAATCACTAGACCAATACAACTATATAAAAGCCCAAATCCATTGCCAAACATCAGCATGCCAGCTACCGAAGAGATCCCTCCCGGCAAAATAGGAATGATCACTTGGATCACTTGCAGCAGAACAAATACTATCACTGCATACTTGCCGAATTCCTGGATAAACGCTTGCAAAGAGGTGCTTGAACGAAAAATCCCATGATGATAAGCATAGAGAATCAACACAAAGAAAAACAACAGACCGATGATTGGCATGATCTGAAGACATTTTTGTAAAACTGATGCTTTTTTAGACATCTTTCTTCCTCATATCTTTTTTCATTTGCTAAAACTGCCTCCTTAGGGGGTGATGCAAAAGTAGCTTCTTCGGAAAATTCCTTCTTATTTATTGAAGCTGACTACTTCTGTCACAACCTCTGATTCACGGTGCTCAATCAGCTGACCTTCGGTATTAGCTCAAAAAACGGTAAAATATAAGTAGCTATTTTTCCGTTTTTTCTCTCTAATACTCAAGTCAAGACGCTGATTTCACAACCTCTTGTTATAAATAAAAAAACAGTTGACTGGTGACTGTTCAAAAAGCAGGATCCTTGCTTTTCAAACGGTCGCAGTCCGTTCAACTGTTTCACTGCGCACTATTTATGGTTTAAGAAACTAGCCACTTTTGTTGTAATCAAATCAATAGCAACGTGGTTTTCTCCGCCTTCTGGAACAATGATATCCGCATAGCGCTTCGTTGGTTCGATAAATTGATGATACATCGGTTTAACAACTGTCAAATATTGCTCGATCACGGAGTCCAATGTGCGTCCCCGTTCTTCCATATCCCGTTTGATACGACGAATAATACGAATATCATCGTCTGTATCTACGTATACCTTGATATCCATCAAGTCACGCAGACGTTCATCTTCTAAGATCAGGATTCCTTCTAGAATGATCACTTCTTTTGGTTCCTGAATGATCGTTGCCTGACTTCTTGTATGCGCTACATAGTCATACACGGGTTTTTCAATGGCTTTATAGTTCAGTAAGTCGCCTACATGCTGAATCAGCAGATCATTATCAAAGGCAAAAGGGTGATCGTAATTTGTGTTCAATCGTTCTTCAAAACTCAAATGGCTCTGATCCTTATAATAAGAATCTTGTTCAAGCATCATGATGGAATGGTCCGGGAAGTTGTTGAAAATCGCACGGCTGACACTTGTCTTTCCGCTTCCTGACCCACCCGTCACACCAATGATAATTGGCTTGCTTTTTGTCATTGACTAAAACCTCTTTCGTATCCGTTTTTTCATTCTAATCTATTATAGCGAAAAAACACGAAAATGCTATATTTTTCTGAAAATTAATCCTTTTCAATTTCCAATAATGAGTAAAGTTCTTCTAAAGAATCGATTCGATAAGTGGGTTGGATCTCTTCGATTTCCGGCAATTTGTTTTTATTGAACCAAATCGTATCGATCCCTGCCATGTTCCCTCCTTTGATATCAGAAGTCAGTGAATCGCCAATGATCACCGTCTGCTTTTTATCAAGATCAGGAATGCGGGAAAATACATGATCAAAAAATTCTTTCATCGGCTTTTGCGCTCCGACAGCTTCTGAGACAAATATATCCTTAAAATAATCAAGCATTCCTGCATCTGTTAAACGCTGATATTGAGTATGCGACACACCGTTCGTTACAATATAAAGTTCGGCGTGAGGGTGGACCTTTTTCAGAAGTTCTAGACTCCCTGGAACAAGGTCATGTCCTTGGTTCAAGTAGTGACGATAGCGTTTCTCCATTTGGCGACTATCTACTGTTTTCCCAAATTGCTGGAAGAGTAATCCAAAACGACTGCCTGTTACTTCTTCTCGTGATAGTCTGCCCTTTTCAAATTCCTGCCATAAATGATGATTCAAAGCCTTATAGCTCGTTTTGATTTCTGGTGTCAACGTGATTCCTTGCTCTGCGAACAAAGTACTTAAAGCATTTGCTTCAGTTTGTTGAAAGTCTAGTAATGTATCATCAACATCAAACAATAAAGTGTTATATCTCATCTTTTTGATCTCCTATTTAAAATAAATACTTAACTTTTTCATCTCTGCTAGCGTCAACGATCGGTACTCGCCTACTGCCAACCGTTCATCTAATTCCAATGGTCCCATGCTTAACCGCTTCAATGCGATCACTTTCTTTCCTTGGGCTAAAAACATCTTTTTGACTTGATGGAATTTTCCTTCTTGGATCGTCAATAAAACAGTACTTTGGTGCTTGTCTGCTTTGAGTATTTTTAGATTAGCCGGCTGGCACTGGTACCCATCAGCGAATACGATTCCTTTTTCAAATGCTGCTACGTCTGCTGATGTCACCCTTTCGTTCACCACTGCTTGATAAGTCTTTGAGACCTTTTTTTCAGGAAGGAGCATTTCATATCCCAATTGGCCATTCGAAGTAATCAGCAATAGTCCTGTTGTATCTCTATCCAGTCTTCCCACCGGATAGAGCGGCTGAAAACGATCGGCACTTGCAATCAGATCGATTACCGTCGTCTTTTCTGGATCTGACACGGCAGTCACAGCTTTTTTAGGCTTGTTGAGAAGATAATAGGACTCATTTGTTTCTAAATGTTCACCTGCTACTTCAATCCGATGCAGCAAACTGTCTACATTTCGATTTTGTCGAAATTCGACTGTGCCATCGACCATCACTTGCTTCAAAGCAAACAGCCGCTTCATTTCCTTACGTGTCGTTTCTAATTTTTCTTCTATTAATTTATCTAAGCGCATACCGTTTCCTTTCTTATTACTAATAAGAATTATACCTTGAATATGTTTGCTTGCAAATAAATCAGCAGCGTTATTCCTTGACTTAACCAGTAGTTCGCGTTACGGTTAAAGAGTAAAGTGAATTGGATTTCTCATACACAGCGTAATGACCTGGTGGAGAAAAGTTGAATCCTGACTTTCTAAGGGGAGATGCGCACATCTCTCCTTTTGCGTTTTTTTAAGCGCCCTGCCTTCGATGATGTGCACGAGATTAGCCTTTAGAATTCACTTAAATAAAATCTGTCCGTTACCAAAGCAGACAGTCACATTTTAAGGAGGAATTTTGGTTATGTCAGTATCATTAGAAGTAAGTAAAAGAGAAGTACGTCCCCGTTCATTAAGAAATAAACTTCGTCACGAAGGGAAAGTTCCAGCTGTTGTTTATGGGTATAAAATAGAAAGTACCCCTATCTCATTCGATGGTTTGACACTAAGCAAATTGTTGCGTGAACATGGAGCAAACACAGTTATCACGATGGACATTGACGGACAAAAAGTCAATACATTGGTTCATAAGATTCAAACGAACACTTTTACTAATCATTTCGAACATGCAGAATTTCTATCTGTCAACATGTCGGAAGAAACAGAAGTCGAAACAGAAGTCGTTCTTGTTGGCGAATCAATTGGTGTTAAATCGGGCGGAGTGTTAGCTCAAAACTTGTATACAGTAGTCGTATCTGCTACACCAGACAAATTGCCTGAACGAATTGAAGTCGACGTGACAAACTTGGAATTAGGCGATTCTATTACAGTAGCCGATCTTCCAAAAAACGACGATTACAAGTTCGTGACCGACAGTGAAGAACAAATTGCTGCTGTAGTCGCTCAAAGTGAAGAAGAAGAAAGCACAGGTGAAGGCGGCGAACCAGAAGTAATCGGTTCAAAAGAAGAATAATACTGAAACAATCAGGTGGTGTTAGAAGTGGCGGGTCAGCAGCTTTTAACACGCCTTTTTTATTTCTAATCGTTTATTTTCATATGGGGCTTCCACTTTTGTAAATAGCTTTGCAAACGAAAAATCCTGATTTACCAAGCTTTCCCTCGCATATTTTTATCGTACCTTTATAAAAATTTATACTTTGAAAAAAAGTATTCAATTATTGTTGCATTTTTCCTGATTCTTTATTAGAATGAACCCTCGTTAAAGTAAGTATTTCTAGTTTATCCTATGATTGATTATAAAAATAAAAACATTCGTTGATTCGAAGGAGGTTAACCAGATGTTTGAAAGTTTTGATAGCAGCCGCAACCGTTACGCTTCAGTTGGTGTAGTATCAAGTTTGCCAGATGAATTGATTGACAGTATATGGTTTATTATTGACCTAGATCTTAAGGGAGTCATTCCATTAGAAAATATATTAACCTTTGATTTGATCGAAAATCGTGGAAAAGTGACGATGCATTTTTCTCAAGCAGGAAGCAATGTGGAAATGGATATTGATTTGCCGTTTGCCTATTCGAACCAATTTCCTGCTCAAGTATACGCCTATGATGACGGTACGAGAGAAACGATCCTTTTACCAAGTGAGATCAGACAATATTAAGGTGATAGATAAACGTGGATGTCCCTTATTTTACAGACCAGGCCAAGTTGTTGATTCTTTGACTCAATTCTTGGCTTCTTTTTATGGAATTTCATCAATTATCATTGATTTCTAATTGGTATTCTCAGGATAAACGCTATATACTACTAACTAAATTTTAAAGATATAAGGAGTTTAAAAGATGCGCGATTTAACAAAAGGAAGCCCCGCTAAACTGATTTTGCTGTTCACTGTTCCTTTACTGATCGGAAACGTTTTTCAGCAGTTTTATAATATGATTGATATGATCATCGTGGGTCAGACACTAGGTAAAAATGCGCTAGCAGCGGTTGGTGCAACTGGAAGCCTGACATTTTTGATCATTGGTTTTGCCCAAGGGTTAACAGCTGGTTTAGCCATTATTACTGCACAACGTTACGGTGCAAAAGATTATCGGGGTCTGAAGAAAAGTTTTGCTGCTAGTGTTGTTATTAGTCTTGTCGTCACTGTGATTTTAACCGTCCTGAGTCTCCTGTTTATTCGTCCGATGCTTCAGTTGATGCAAACTCCTCCTGAAATAATTGATCAAGCACAAACGTTTATTTCAATTATTTTGTTAGGAATCTTTGCATCCGTCAGTTTCAATTTGCTTTCTAATGTCATTCGCGCACTTGGTGACAGCCGCACACCATTATTCTTTCTGATCATTGCGGTTATCATCAATGTCGTACTTGATTTGATTTTTATTATCTATTTTGGTATGGGTGTGGAAGGTGCAGCTATTGCTACCGTAATCGCACAAGTTTCTTCTAGCGTACTGTGTCTTGTGTATATCAAGAAAAAAATGCCTTTGTTACAGTTACGCAAAAAAGATTTCAATTTTGATAAAGAAGAGTTTCGTGTACATCTAAATGCAGCTTTGCCAATGGCGTTCCAGTCTTCAATCATCGCTGTCGGTGCTATCGTATTACAAGCGGCACTAAATAGCTTAGGGACAGATGTTGTGGCTGCTCAAGCCGCTGCTGGTCGTATTGATCAATTTGCCAATCAACCGATGATGTCATTTGGTATCGCAATGGCGACTTTCACTGCACAAAACTATGGTGCAAAAGAATATGGTCGAATCTTGCAAGGTGTACGACAAACTTTATTGATGAGTGTCGGATTTAGTCTTTTAGCAGGTGCTATCGTCATTTTCTTTGGACATTTCTTTGTTCAACTGTTTGTTAGCCCATCAGAAACACATGTATTTGAATTAGCACAAACCTACTTCAATATCAATGGGTCTCTTTACTGGATCTTAGCAGTCCTGTTCATTTTACGCTACACGCTTCAAGGTCTTGGACAAAGCAAGATTCCTACGATCGCCGGTATGATGGAATTGCTTATGCGTTCTTTTGCAGCTATCGTTCTTACAGGAATGTGGGGGTATCCAGGAGCCGCAGCAGCTTCTCCTCTAGCTTGGATCGGCTCTGTTGCAGTGTTGCTTTACTCTTACATGCGTTCGATGAAACAATTGAAACATATGGGTGAAGAGGAACATTTCACGTTAGAACATGCCGAAGCAAGGTAACCTTGATTAAAAGAAATCGGTGCGGCTAAAAATGAAAACTTTTATTGAAAATATCTTCTTCGTTTACCGAAAACAGTTTTTTTAGATAACAAAATGCTGTGACATTTTTTGTCACAGCATTTTTTCTTTTATTCTGCATCTCTTTCCATGGTCTCTACTTTGAAATAATCGATATGCGCATGCTGGTATTCTAATACCGTGAAACGGAATGAGGCAATCTCAATGATCGTTCCTGCTTTTATTTCTTTATATCGGCTAGAAGCAAATCCCGCAAGTGTAGTAAAATTCGTTTCTTCAAACTCTGGAATCTCTACATGAAAATAACGTTGAAAATCATCTAATGTTAGTTTGCCGGAGATGATATAAGAGCCATCTGACTGTTCCGCTATCAACGCTTCGTCCAAATCTGTCTCATCCCGGATTTCCCCGACGATTTCTTCTAAAATATCTTCAATCGTTACTAAGCCGCTTGTCCCTCCATATTCATCTTTTAAGATAGCAATATGTTTTCCTTTTTTTCGCATGATCGTCAATAATTTTTTTATAGGGATTGTTTCAGTTGTTACGATTGGCTCTTCAATCAAATGTTCTACTGTCAGTTGGTCATCTTTATAAGATTGCTTGATCAAATCTGGTAAGGTAACATAACCTAGAACATTGTCTTTGGATTCTAAAATCACCGGATAGCGAGTATGTCCTTGCTCAATCGAAGCTTTTATCGCTTCTTTTACTGTTTCCGAAGCTTCGAATACTTGCATAGACGTACGATCTACTTGTATATCTTTTGCCAAGGTATCATCAAATTCAAACACGTTTTCCAAATAATGATATTCTTCTTTGGTTAACTCACCTTTTTCATAAGAATTCAATGCGACTAGTGTCAGCTCTTCTTGAGACAAGGTTTCTTCTCCTTCAGATACGAGGCGCACACCTAAAAGCTTTCCTAGACCCGCTGCTGAATGATTCAATACCCAAATAAAAGGAAACATTACTTTATAAAAATAATGAAGCGGTTTGACTACGAACAAGACGACCTTCTCCGTATTGACGATACTATAGCTCTTAGGAAGCAGTTCGCCAATAACCACATCGATATACGTCACTAAAATAAATCCTAGCGCCACAGAGATTGTACTGCTGATAGCCGAACTGAAAGGTAGTTTACCGATCACTGGTTCCAGTAGAGCCGCGACAGAGCCTTCACCGACCCACCCGATGATCAACCCGGTTAGCGTAATTCCTAATTGACTAGCTGATAAATAATTATCTAAATGGTGTGTAACATGAAGAGCTAGCTTGGCGTTCTTCACGTTTTCCTTTTCTAATTGTTCCAATTTTGATCGTCTGATTTTCACTAAAGCAAATTCACTTGCTACAAAAAATGAAGTAATTGCGATCATCAAAAATAAAATAATGAAATTGATAACCATATTCTCCCGCCTTTCTCTTTTTCTATTGTACCCTTTTTCTACAAAAAAATTGAAAATAATGCGTATTTATATTAGGAGTAAAAAAAGAGATGTGGCTGAAAAATGCCACATCTCCTTCCTATTAAAAGCATTGCGTTACTTGTTGCTAAACAGCTTTTTCATGATCTCTGATAAAAACGGTATTCAAAAGCTGAATTTAGATCAAAGCGCTACTTTCACAACCGCTCTTTCAACCATGTTTTCCGAGTATTTCCAATGATAAGCGGAACAGTTTCATGTTTTACTTCGCTGTACTCTAGCCCAAACCATGTTTCTGGCGAGGTAGCGATTTTTTTGATTGCCAGTTTTGCCTGCATGATTTGACGTTGCCATTTTCCTAGAGTTGTCACATTTGAGACTACTTCATCAATCAGAACAAATTGGAAATCGCCAACTTCCCGTCCTGGTGTCAAAGAGTATCTTTGTGGCTGTTTTGGCAAACGACCTTGTTTCATCAAATCATGGATGACTTGGCGAACATATACGTTAATTTCCTGTTGGACCCTGAAACCTAAGAACAGATTCACTTGGACAATAAAGTCGGTGCCCATCATATCTACTTGATATTCTTTCGTATATGGCTCATCCGTCACTTCCACATGAACAAACCAATAGACTCTTGCTCTTTTAGGTCGCTTATCTAAAATCGAATAGATGAACTGTCGTCCCACTTTATCTTCAGCCATATCAGGAACTAGGAAGACAACATTCGTCTGATAGATTGGTAAAGAAGCATCATCACGTAATTCTTTAAGCTGTGGGATATAATCCCTCAAAGACACATCCTCTGTTGACGATTCGCGGATAATGTTCCCTTGTTCCCAAATGAACATCACGACTAAGATGATCAAACCAATCAGAACGGCTACAAAACCGCCACGGAAGAATTTGACGACACTTGAGATAAAGAAAACGACTTCTATTGCACCAAAGAAAAAGGTAACTAAATATGCAAACCAACGAGAATGCCCATTTTGGATAAGATAAAAGTAAAGCAATGCCGTCGTCATCAACATGGTCACCGTGATCGACAGACCATAAGCAGCTTCCATATGATGGGAAGTTCGGAATGTGACGACCACTAGAGAACAGGCGATCCATAGAATCAGATTGACTGCTGGGATATACATTTGCCCGATACTGTTCCCAGGATACATGATCTTTAATCGAGGCAGCAGTTTCAACTTGATGGCTTCCGAAACCAGCGTAAACGAGCCTGTAATCAATGCTTGCGAAGCAATCACCGCAGCAACTGTTGCAAAAGCAACGCCAATCACGATCCAACTTTGAGGCATCATTTGGAAGAATGGATTCAAGTTCTTGATTTGCTGTGCTTCAGGGTTTTGATAAACATTCAATAACCATGCAGCCTGCCCAAAATAATTGATGACCAAACAAATTTTGACGTAAGGCCAGCTCAAACGAATATTTCGTTTGCCGACATGTCCAAGATCGGAATAAAGCGCCTCTGCACCTGTCGTAGCCAAGAAAATATTTCCAAGAATGAACAAGCCTAATTTGTTATCTGCACTAAAAAGCAGCTGGATTGCGTAATAAGGGTTCAATGCACGGATAACTGTCCAATCCTGGCTAAAATTCAGCAACCCCATTACTCCTAAAAAAGTAAACCAAGCGAACATGATTGGTCCGAATGCTTTTCCGACAATATCTGTACCAAAGCGTTGGACCATGAATAAGACAAAAATAATAACTAAAGTGATAATGACGATCACGTTCTGGTTATTACCGAACCGGTCAAAAAACTGCGGAATTCCCCGCAATCCTTCAATCGCAGTCGTTACCGTCACAGCAGGGGTCAATACCCCATCTGCTAGTAAGGCAGCTCCTCCGATCATTGCAGGAATAATCAAATATTTCCCACCTTTTCGGACAAGTGTGTAGAGTGAGAAAATTCCACCTTCCCCATGGTTATCTGCATTTAGTGCAATCACGACATATTTGATCGTTGTCAGTAGAGTCAATGTCCAAAAAATCAATGAGACTGATCCGATAACAAAATCAGGATTAATTCCTGTCAATCCGCCATTATCTTCAACAATCGATTTCATCACGTAAAGCGGACTTGTCCCGATGTCACCGTAGACGACTCCCATCGCTACAAGCAGGCCAGCCATTGATATTTTTTGGTATTGTGCGTTGTTGCCACGTTTTCCCCTCATTTCTTGTTATATGGATATCCTTTAGGTAAGCTTGAATGATAGACGATATTCTTATCCATGACACCCGCTTTCCTAAATTGCTTCTAATTATCCAAGTAACACACTGAAGTGTCAACTTATTTGAATAAAATTATTCTTTCTTTGGTCGTTCCCTGATACGTCTTGCCACAAATGAATAAAGCGCAAGGCAAAAAATTGCACCCAATAGTGCTGGGATCAAATAAAAACCGCCAAGTTCCGGTCCTAGCGGTCCTAGTAAAAATTCGCCAAGCCAGCTGCCTAAAAAGCCGATAATGATATTTCCAGATACACCACCTGGGACCTCCTTTCCCAAAATGGCACCAGCTATCAAACCTAACACACCGCCGATAAACAACGACCATAAAAAGTTCAGCATAGCCTTCCCCTCCTTCGTCCTTTTATCTCACTTTTATTTTACGCTTTATTTAGAAGGACTCCAAAAATATGCACCAAGAAACTTCAGTAAAAAAAGAGAGATGACAAAAATCGTCACCTCCCTTTTTTTCGAATAATTGTTGTTCTCCTGTCAACTTCTTGATCACAAAACACAATATTCATAAGAATTAAAATTATTTTGCTTCGTTTTTCGTTGAACCATCTTCATTCAACATTGCTTTTCTTGACAGATTTACGCGTCCTTGTTTATCGATTTCCGTTACTTTCACAAGGATCTCATCACCTAGTTTAACAACATCTTCGACTTTATTGACACGATCGTTTGCCAATTGAGAAATATGGACAAGTCCATCTTTTCCTTTGATCAAGTTGATGAATGCACCGAATTTTTCGATACGGACAACTTTCCCTAGATAAACTTCACCGACTTTGACTTCTTTTGTCAGATCTTCGATGATCTTGATGGCTTTTTTGATCATTTCTGCATCAGCAGAAGCAATACTTACTTTTCCATCTTGATCGATATCGATTTTTACACCCGTTTCATCGATGATTCCATTGATCGTGTCTCCGCCTTTACCGATGACATCTTTGATTTTAGCAGGTTCGATCTGGATCATTTCGATTTTTGGTGCATATTGGCTTAATTCTTCACGTGGAGCAGCAATCGTTGAAGTCAATTCTTCTAAGATTTCCATACGTGCTTGTTTTGCTTGAGTCAATGCTTCAGTTAGGATTTGTTCTGTGATTCCTTGGATCTTGATATCCATCTGCAAAGCAGTGATACCATCTTTTGTACCGGCAACCTTAAAGTCCATATCGCCAAGATGATCTTCCAGCCCTTGGATATCTGTTAAGATCGTATAGTTCTCACCATCAGAAACAAGTCCCATCGCAATACCGGCAACAGGTGCTTTGATTGGTACCCCTGCGTCCATCAATGCTAACGTGCCAGCACAGATACTTGCTTGGGAAGAAGAACCATTTGATTCCAATACTTCTGCTACCAAGCGGATCGTATAAGGAAATTCTTCTTCTGAAGGGATTACTTGTGCCAATGCTCGTTCTCCTAATGCGCCATGTCCGATTTCCCGACGTCCTGGAGATCCTGCACGTCCTGTAGAACCAACAGAAAACTGAGGGAAATTGTAGTGGTGGATGAATCGTTTGCTGACTTCAACCCCTAAACCGTCAATGATTTGGTGCTCTCCTAAAGGTGCGAGTGTACAAGCAGATAAAGCTTGTGTTTGTCCTCGTGTGAACAATCCTGATCCATGTACACGTGGCAATAAGCTGACTTCTGATGACAATGGACGGATTTCATCCAATTTACGCCCGTCAGGACGGATTTTATCGATGGTAATCAATTCACGTACGACATCTTTTTCTAAATCTTCCGTGATTTGTTTGACTTCTTTCAATAAGTGATCTTCATCTTCGTGACCTGCAAATTTCTCAGCGTAAGCTTCACGAATATCGAGTTTCACTTGCTCAATGTTCTCTTCGCGAGCAAGTTTTTCTTCGGTCATTACTGCTGCTTTCATTGTAGCGTAAGAAGCATCAAAAATTTCTTTTTTCAATACTTCATCAACTTGCAGTAAAGTGACTTCCATTTTTTCTTTTCCTACTGCTTGAACGATTTCTTCTTGGAAAGCAACTAATTCTTTGATAGCGTCAAAACCAAACAGCAATGCACCAAGCATGTCTTCTTCTGAAACTTCTTTCGCGCCACTTTCAACCATGTTGATCGCTTGTTTCGTACCAGCAACAGTTAATTCGATATCTGTTTGTTCTGCTTGCTCTACCGTTGGATTCAAGACATACTCACCATTTACACGACCAACTTCTACACCCGCGATTGGACCATCAAATGGGATATCTGAGATTGATAGTGCTAAAGAAGAACCTAACATCGCTGCCATAGCTGGTGAACAGTCAGTTTCTACACTCATCACGATGTTCGTTACTTGGACTTCATTACGGAAGCCTTCCGCAAACATCGGGCGGATCGGACGGTCGATCAAACGGGCAGTCAATGTTGCTTCTGTACTTGGACGACCCTCTCGTTTGATGAAACCTCCAGGGATTTTCCCTGCTGCATACATTTTTTCTTCATAATTGATCGTTAATGGGAAAAAGTCTGTATCTTTTGCTTCTTTAGAGGCCACAGCTGCACTTAAGACCACTGTATCTCCATAACGGACTAAAACGGCTCCGTTTGCTTGTTTTGCTAGCTGACCGACTTCGATTTGTAAGGGACGGCCGCCCCATGTCGTTTTGAATACTTGTTTTTCTGACATAACTTCTCCTTTTCCTTCTCGTGAAAGCAAGACGCTACTAAACAAATGAAAACTGCCGAAAGCCGTTTTTTGAGCAGCTTTCATTTGGTTAGTAGGAGTCCATCTAGCTTGATCACGGAATTTTGCTTAATTGATATACGAGTAAAAAAAGTGAGATTCATGTGAATCCCACTCTTTTTGACTAAAATTAACGACGCAAGCCTAAACGTTTGATCAATTCGCGGTAACGTTGAACGTCAGTTTTACGTAAGTAAGCTAACAAGTTACGACGGTGACCAACTTTTTTCATTAGGCCGCGGTATGAATGATGGTCTTTTTTGTGCACGCGTGCATGTTCATTCAAGTGGTTGATTTCTTCAGTTAATACAGCGATTTGTACTTCTGGAGAACCAGTATCCCCTTCATGGCGAGCATATTCGTTGATGATTTCATTCTTGCGTTCTTTTGAAATTGCCATTTCTTTCACCTCTTTCGATTATTCCCCTGCGACTGAGTAAAACGTTGGTGATTCGCTTAACCAAGTGGCAGGCCGTGCGCCTAGAGCACACAGCTATACTTTACCTGAAACCGGGCTGGAAATCAAGTGGTTAATCATTAAGAAAAAGTAGTTTTCAAACAATCTTACTACTACTTTTCCATTTTTGTGGTAAACTATAATGCGAAAATAGACTTGAATATAGTCTTCTAAGAAAGGGGTACATATTCCATGATTACAATGGATGATATCATTCGTGAAGGAAATCCGACCTTACGCGAAGTTGCAGAAGAAGTTTCTCTTCCATTAAGCGAAGAAGATCTCTCTTTAGGAAAAGAGATGCTTGAGTTCTTAAAAAACAGCCAAGATCCAATCAAAGCTGAAGAATTGCACTTACGAGGCGGTGTTGGCTTAGCTGCGCCTCAATTAGATATTTCTAAAAGAATCATTGCTGTTCACGTACCAAGTGCAGACCCAGAGGTAGATGAACCTTCTCTAAGTACTGTTATGTATAATCCTAAAATTTTGAGCCATTCTGTTCAAGATGCTTGTTTAGGGGAAGGCGAAGGCTGTTTATCTGTTGACCGAGAAGTACCAGGATATGTCGTTCGCCACGCCAAAATCACTGTGTCTTATTATGATATGAATGGTGAAAAACACAAGATTCGTTTGAAGAATTATGAATCGATCGTCGTTCAACATGAAATCGACCATATCAACGGTGTGATGTTCTATGACCACATCAACGATCAAAATCCATTTGCATTAAAAGAAGGCGTATTGGTGATCGAATAGAGATTTGGATTGATCCTTCGATTCTAATGGCATAAGAAAGCTTTATAAAGAGGTTGTGAAAAAGCTGTCCTGCATCAAGTAATAAGAACAGCCAAACAAAAATAGCTCTTCCTATTTTTCGTTTAGTTAGGCTTATTACCTCAGATGCAAGTTTTTGAACATATTCGGAATAAAGGGGCTGTGACACGTCGTTTGTCACAGCCCCTTTTTTATGTTTCGCTACTAAATTTAAAATGAAATTTCCTGAAATCAAAATTCAAGATGTGGCTGTGTCTTGGATAGAGATAAAGCTTTATTGGGAATTACCTGTTTTTTCTCTCCAGAAGGATAACTTTTACGTGTCGTTACGTCTTCTAGAAGTTGCCCTAACCCCTGTTTTCTTGAATCTAATGTGGTTGCACTCGTCGTTTGGGAGGGAGTTTCCCACGTCTTTATTAACTGTCCCACTCGCTTCGATTCATTGCTGTCTGCCCAAGATTCTGCTTTTATCAACGATATTTCTTTTTGTGTATTTGTACTTACATTTTGCTTTGTTGGACTATCTTGTTTCCAGTTGTTTGATTGATTATTTTCTTTATGCTGTATATCAGCTGCTTGCATGATATCTGATAAGGATTGATGGTTATGTCGAGAAGCTAAATCCTTTAGTTGTGACGGCTTGTCTTGATGTGTATTTTTTGGCTGAATCGTTTGATCTGTCTTTTGCTTTGATTCCTCTCTATTTTCCAAAGGATTTATTTCTACTAGCGTCTCTGTCCTCGTACTATTGTCTTGTTTTGCCGTACTTTTTGGCTGAGTCAACTGTTCATTTGGTCTTAGATCCATGCCAAAGTCTTTGACACATGCTTTCCATAATTCGGGATTTGCCTCCCATGGTGCCATTCTGTTTTGTGCTCCATTGTAGAAAACTACTTTCTCCCTAAGCTCTGGCGTATGATAAATATAACGGAGAGCTGCAGCACGTGAGTCTATCCGGCTTCCATTGACAATTCTCACATCTTTATCAATGCTGTAATCGTTACACATCACGATCGTTATATCAGATCGTTCTTTTGCGACTTCTAACATTATCTTTTCAAAACAGGCATCTATATTTTTTCTTATTGTAAGGTTTTCTGGTTGAAATTCCCTACGAGAATTTATAATTGAATTGATTTCGTTCCACAAAATAAGCTTTTTGTTTTTAGACTTAAATTCAGAAGCATAGGCGTAAGGAGTGAAAGGAATATTTTTTTCTCTCCTTCTCTAAGTTCTTTTTCAAACATCGGGTGCTTATCGAGAAATTTTTTTATATCTTTTTCTTCTCCATAAATCATATACATCCTTTGATTATCACTTTGCCTTACTGTACTGCTTGGGGCAATTCTGGCAATTCTTTTGTAATGTTCTTGTTCAGCTAGAGACTTAAGACCAAAACTATAAGAGTAAGAAATGAAAGGAATATTTTTTCCCTCTCCTTCTCTAAGTTCATTTTCAAACACTGGATTCTTATCGGCAAATTCTTTTATGTCTTTTTCTTCTCCACTGTTTTGCCTTACTGTACTGCTTGGGGTAGTACTCTCTAAATTTTTGGCTTGTTCGTTTACAATCTTAAGATCAGAAGCAGAAGCGTCAGGAGTGGAAGGAATATTCTTTTCCTCTCCTTCTCTAAGTTCATTTTCAAACACTGGATTTTTATCAGCAAATTCTTTTATATCTTTTTCTTCTCCACTGTTTTGCCTTACTGTACTGCTTTGCTGTAAATGATTGGCTGCATAGGCTGGATCCAACGTAAGATTCGTAATCCTACATTCTTCTTTCCATGTCACAGCAAGATCCTTATCTCTTTCCCAAGGCATTATATTAGTCAGCTTACCTTTTAAATCGTACATAACAATACTGTTATCATACCCTTCTCCATATAAATACACCCTCCCTGCCAGTTCTTCTTTGTTATGATAAACATAACGGAGCGTGTGACTGGGATAACTCTCTTCACCTCCATTAGCAACTTGTCTTTCTTCAAATGCTACTCCATCGCTCCATTCTGCTACTATAGTCATTAAGTGATTAACAAAAATAGAATCTGAAGTCCGCACATCAAATGCATGTGTATGTTCAGGATCATAGTAAAGGTATAAATTGATTCTTGGATTCGTTTTTGCTACTTCTACGGCTATCTGTCCTCTCAAGTCGTACAAATAATCGTCGACTCTTTCGACTCTTTCCTCCTCAGAAAGCTGTGATGTACCATCAACAGTTAGATTTAGATTATTATAGATATTCTCTAGTTTTAGTTCTTCAAACTTCCTGCTGACCTTCTGGAAATCGTCCCATAAAACCCATCCTTTGATCTCAGGGGAAAGATACTCCGTGAAGTTTTGAAAAAAGTGCTGCTGGAACTTCTTATCAGAAAGCTGTTTCGCATGGTCGAACATAGTATTTGTTATAGCAGTTAGATAATCAGTACAGTATACTCCTTCAAATCTCTTACGCCCAGATTCCTTATCAATACGTAAGCCAATTCTTTGTTCTTCTTGTTTTTCAGGATTCATTTCATATCCGCCCCCATTATTTTGTTATAAAAAAGTATACATTACTTTCATACAGACAAAGCGAACACCTTTTTCTTGAAAACAAAAAAACTGGCGTTTAAATTTCGCCAGTTCTTCGGTGTTTTTTTATGGTGCTTGTCATTCTTCGTACAAGATAACTGCTTCAGCTAGTTTTTACTTGATTGTTTTTAGCATTTTTTTCAAGTCTATCTCTTTTTAACGTTCATAGAATCTTATTATTTCTCGTACACATGGCTTTTTATTAGCCGAAGTTTCTCTCTCTTCTTGCTGTCTGATTTGTGCCATTCTTTGTTGTCCAACTTGGGATGTGGAAGCACTTATTAGTTGATCGGTGCTTGTTGATGGCTGTTCATTCCTTATACCCACTGTTTTTAAAAGACTCGATAACTGCTGTGGCTGTTTTTTTATCAACTGTTCTGGACTCTTTCGATGTTTTACCTGAGTGTCTATTGATTGGTGTAAACTTGTTTCGCTTTCCTTCTTTTCATGAAGTTTATTTTCATTATTAATGCTAGGTGTAAGAACGACACTTTTGCATGCATTTCTCCACGCTTCTGCAATCTCTTCTTTTTCCCATGGTAATCTATCGGCAATTTGTTTATGACGATCAAACAGAACAATTCTTCCTTCTAACTCTGATTTATTGTGAAATGCATATCTGAGTATCCTACCAAGACATTTTTCATTCTCACTTTCCGTTCCTTTTGCAAATTCTTCTTCAATATCTAATATACCAGCTCTATCAGTACCACGCCGTTCTATCTTATCAGCATATTGATCGATATCTATGCTACGCCTGCTACTATCACTAGAATTGCTAGTATCACTATCATAATAATCAGAATAATCAGAATTAGTCCAACCGACAACATCGTATGCTGCATAAATTTGTATCGGATCATAAAAAAGTGTCAATTCAGTCATGGGATTTCTTTTTACTATTTCTACCGCTATCTCCCCTTTAATCTTATACAAGTAGGATATGAGGGTTTCCTTAGACCACGTCATTGGTATTTCAAAATTGATATCTAATTTTTTATATATGTTTTCTAATTTGAATTCCTCAAAGCTTCTACTGACTTTTTGGAAATCGTCCCATAGCTCCCAATGTTTTTTATCTGATGGGATATATTTTGTAAAATTCTCATAAAAATGTTGTCTGAAATCTGGATCATAAAATTTCCTTTGGTTTTTGAAGATTGCACCTATCGTAGCAGAAATATAGCCATCAATAGACTCTATCGTATGCTCTGCTTTTGTAGGGTTTTTCTGTCGAAAATTATCCTCATCTGCATATTTTCCAGTTTCTGACACAAATAAACTGATTTTCCGGTGCTCTTGCGGTTTAATTGAAGCAGATAAATCACTTTGTCCATCCATCTGTGGAAGTAGAAATGTCAAAGTCTCTTCTCTACTACTTCTTGACCAGACTGTACCAAGCTCTTTTGACTTGGCCCAAGGAGCTACATTAGTCAACACATTTTTTCTGTCATAATAATAAATCCGACCACCTAATGAGCTCTCATTATGATATAAATGGTGTAACGTATCTGAAGTTTCAGCCAGATGCAATTTTTTAGCAATAGCATTCTCTGTCGATTCTACACGCTTTTTCCATTTTGTTTTTGAAATTGGCGTATAAAATTCTAAATTTTTTACGCTTTCCCAAGCTGGATCATAAAAAACACCGAGTTCTATTTTCGGGTTTTCTTTTGCTAGTTCTACTGACATTTTCCCAAACCATTGATTCAAGGAATGCTTAAACCCTTGTTCAGGATACGCTTTTTTCATGAACTCATCCCATCCTACTATATTCTCTAAATGGAATTCTTCAAACTTACGACTGACTCGTTGAAATTCTCCCCATAGTTGTCCTTGTCTTTTTGTAGAAGGGATATACTGGTCGAAATTTTCAAAAACATCTTGGTTTAGCTTTCCTTGTATCCCATTTTTCTCCTCTAACATTTCTGCAATTATTTCTATATACTTCTCACAGCTTTCCCATTTGTAATTCTTCTCTTCTAAATCATGAAAAGTAGCGTTGAATTCTTTTCCGTTTCCATAAGTCAATAAAATTTTTTCTTGTTCACTCTTATGGATCTGGCTTTCTTTTAATCCCACGAATTTTTCTTCATTTGGTGAAATCACACCGCTCCATAGATCAGTAAGTTCCTTGTTTTTAGCCCATGGTGCTAAAATTATGTGGTCGTTTTTATAAAAATTCACTCTATCTCTCACTGTTTTTTCAAGAGGATATATCAGCCGTATCATAGCCCCTATTTCCGTTTCATCTACTCCTTGAATGATATCCTTCTCAATATCTTTCGCTTTTTCATCTCGATGTTCATACCCATCTGCTAAAGCTTCTATCCGTTCTTCTTTTGTTTTATACTCGCCATTTTTCAGCTTCTTATTTAATAGCTTTCCTTGTTCAGCCTTAGGATCATAAGAGATATACAGTTCAACGTTTGGATTTCCCTTTAGTATCTCTACTATCAGCTCTTCTTTTTTTTCGTTTAAAAGCTCTTCTGCTTGCTTATATATTACTGATAAGTCTTGCGAACCGAAGGAAAGTTTGTTAAATCCTGCATCTCTAAAAATTGTTTCTAGATGGAGTGCTTCAGAAGAGCGAGTTGCTTTGTAAAGGTCATTCCATAATGGCCACTTTCGATTGTAAGTGTAAATATTCTCAGAAAAATTTTCAGAAAATTTTTTCAATCTTTCAGATACGTATTCAGAGTCCTCAAAGTTTCGGATGAATTTAATTAGGCTGTAAGCGAGCGTCTCTATGTATTGATCTAACTTTTCCTCACCAACCTCGTTATAATACAGCTTGATTTTTTGTGCTTCCAACGCTCCTTGATCTTGCTTATTTGGATCCATCTCATATCTGCCCCCATTATCTTGCTAGTTATGTTACAAAAAAAGCGTACAATACTTTGTGCAGACAAAGCGAACACCTTTTTCTTGAAAATAAAAAAACTGGCGTTTAAATTTCGCCAGTTCTTCGGTACTGTTTTTTATGGAGCTAGTCATCCTTCGTACAAGATACCTGCTTCAGCTAGTTTTTGCTTGATTGTTTTCAGCATATGCTTTTCTGGGTATCGGATCGTATGCAGATGGATTCCTCCTGTGAGTTCGGATAATAAAGAAGCATTGCTCTTTTGATAACGTCTCATAAATGAATCGATGTCTTGTGGCGTTTTAATGTGCAACGTACCTGTTAATTCACCGTAAAGCGGATGTTCTACGATTACATCAATGATTTCTCCGCCATTTTCAACGATGAGTCTCAACTCTTCGTCTGTTTGATCTTTTCCGTGCTGGACCGCGATTTTACTGATATGTCCAGTATTGGTTTCTTCTGTTTCAAGGATATAACCTCTTGCTGTTGCCACGATACTTTTACCTGCCGCTCGTAGTAAAGCAATATCACCGACAATAATCTGACGGCTGACTCCAAAAGTTTTCGCAAACTTGCTAGCACTCACTGGTTTTTCTGTATTTGCCAAGGTTTGCATGATTTGTTTTCGTCGTGCCTCTCCTTCGATCACACTTATTCCTCCTTCATTTTGTTTTGGTATTCGCGCGAGTGTTTCATCAAATCAACATATGTGTTTGTTATTGTTTCCTTGTATCCCTTATTTTTCAGCAGTTTAGCAACTTTATCCAATACTTGCTGCTCTCTTTTTTCATCATAAACTGCTTGGTTTCCTTCTTTTTTTACTTGTCCTATTTTAGTTACTGTATCCATTCTTTTTTCTAATAAAGCAACTAATTCTCGATCGATCGTATCAATCTTTTGACGTAATGTTTCAAGAGACTCTTCTAACGGTTCTTCCTCTACTGTCTTGATGATACGAGCAGGATTTCCTGCAATCACTACATTGTCGGGGAAAGATTTGGTCACAACCGAACCTGCGCCGACCACTACATTGTTTCCTAGCGTGACACCCGGCGTGACGATCACGCCTCCGCCTAACCAAACATTATCACCGATTTTTATGGGTTTTGCGTACTCCAAACCACTGTTACGTTTCACTGGATGTAATGGATGTGTTGCCGTATACAGCTGGACATTGGGAGCAAACATGCAGTTATCACCGATTTCGATCGTGCTGACATCTAAAAATGTACAGTTGAAATTTGCATAAAAATTCTCACCGACAAATATATTATATCCGTAATCAAAATTGATAACTGGCTCCATATAGATTTTTTTCCCTGTACGACCAAATGTTTCTTTCAACAATTGGGATCGCAATTCCGCTGATTCGGCTTGGTTGATAATTTGGCTTTGACTTCTTGCAAACATACGGTCGGAAACCAACTCAGGGTCATTGGCAAAATAAAGCTCGCCTGCAATCATCTTTTCTTTTTCTGTTTTGAATTCAGTCATAGTCTACTCCTAATTCTTGTATTTTTTTGAAAACAACCGCTCCGTCTTCCTGAATAAACGTATAAGGTTCCGCTAAATAAACAGGCGTTTGATTGATTACTAAAATTTTGGCTGACGGTTGGCGAAATTGTACCAGATCACAAAATGGATGAACTTGAAAACTCGTTCCAACAATGACGACCAGCTCTGCTTGGCTGACGGCGTAAGCCGCCTGCTCAATGACTTCATCTTGAAATCCTTCACCATATAACACAATGTTTGGGCGTATTTGTCCGCCGCATGCTTGATGTTTGTCGCTGTGAAGATATTCTTTCCAGTCTACTGTTTGTTTACATTTTCGACAATGACATTGATACAAACTTCCATGAAAATTGACGAGTTGCGGGCTCTTAGCTTTTGCGTGCAACCCGTCGATATTTTGCGAAACGACCCAGATATTTTTTTCTTTCGCTAGATGTGCCATTTCTAAATGAATAATATTTGGTTTTGCTTCAGGATGATAGATCTTTTTGACAAATTGATAGAATTTATCCGGTTCATTCACCATTGCTTGATGACTCAGCAAGTATTCCGGCTGTTCCATTCCGTGGTAGATTCCTGTCAGTGATCGATAATCTGGCACTCCAGAAGGTGTGGATACCCCAGCACCGGTCAAAAACGTGATTTTCTGATGAGTCAATATCTCTTTTGCTGCTTCGTCTACTGTTCCTTGTTTCATGTTTTGTCACCTCACTTTCCATTATAGCCCATACTCAAACAAATTTATTGTTGAAAAGTGTGAAAAATAGGAATAAAAAAGTGTGAGGGACATTTGAACAATTTATCACAATCCTCACTGACAAAAGAATGAAAACGTGTTACAATACTGCTGTATAAAAGTGAGGTGAATCGATATGTTACCATTCTTTATTTACTGGGGCGTTATTCTGGCTTGCATCGCCTGGTTAGCGTTAAGTGTTTATTTCTCTGTTTTTTACCTTGTACGCAAAGAAAACGGAAATCTTTGGGCTTTTGCTTTATTCAACGTGATTGCCGCAATTGTTTTAGCCATTACATTAGCCGTTTATCGAACATGGGGCTGGGGAATCACCCAATACTCAAGTTTGATTTATCTAATATTAGCCATTTACGGTGTCGTTGTTCTTTTGCAAGCGATCCTAGGACGTGAGCCAAAGAAAGCGGCTGCTTAAATAATCGAGGTGGAACTGGATGCAGGAAATTTTCTGTTTCAGTTCTTTTTTTATTGTGTTACATACATTTTTGTGTATAATTATACTATCGTTTGCAATGGATAGATGATACACATTTTGATTGTTTTTTCGGTAAAAGTAAAGATTTCTATATTTATCAGTATATTTTCAAAAAACAGCAGTTATAGATTGACAAAGCCTCTCGAGTATCGTAAACTTTTTTTGTATAAATAACTGAATACGAGATGCCTCAATCAATGAGGTAGAGGTCGCGAGAATCATTAACCCTGTGGAGTGAAGCAAACATGGAGAAGCAGGAATAGGGAGGATCGCCGAAATGTACACTTTTTTGCTTGAAGTGTATGTTGGGACGCAAGTTAAGAGCTTGCGGACTGTCTTAGCAGTGATGCTAAGTTGCGCTATGTTTTGTGAGAGGTTTATCACCTTATGGAATTTTAGCGGCCTTTTTATATCTATAAATCGGTCGCTTTTTATTTTTTCAGATAAAGCTTTACCGCATTTCATCTAGACCGCTCGTGTATCATATAATCAGAAAGGGAGAAAAAAATGAAAAAAAATATGGTTTCAGTTGCCGTACTATTTGCTTTTGTCTTCTCACTATTCAGTGTGGGATCTCTGGCAAATGCAGATGAAAAAACACCGAGCGATGAGTTTCGCGTAGGTATGGAGGCTGGGTATGCACCCTTCAACTGGTCTCAACAAACAGACGAGAATAACGCCTTGCCAATCCAAGGCCAAAATAGTTACGCCGGCGGTTATGATGTTCAAATCGCTAAAAAAGTAGCAGATGGTTTAGGGAAAAAATTAGTCATCGTCCAAACAAAATGGGATGGTCTGGCTCCTGCCCTTCAATCAGGCAAGATCGATGCGATCATCGCCGGAATGAGCCCTACTGCTGAACGACGAAAAGAAATTGATTTTACCGATCCATATTATGAATCACAATTAGTAGTAGTAGTCCAGAAAGATGGCAAATACGCAAAAGCAAAAAGTTTAGCAGATCTTTCTGGAGCAAAGATTACTGCTCAGTTAAATACCTTCCATTATACTGTGATCGATCAGATACCGGATGTGCAGAAACAACAAGCAATGGATAATTTCTCAGCCATGAGAACAGCGTTAGCTTCTGGAATGATCGATGGTTATGTCAGCGAACGTCCGGAAGGTGTAACGGCAACTAGTGTGAACAAAGACTTGGAAATGCTCGAATTCAGTGGTGCAGATGGCTTCCAGACAAACCCGGAAGATGTTCAGATTTCTGTTGGTATGCGTAAAGGCGACCCAGATATCCAAAAAGTAAACCAGATTCTTTCTGGCATCTCTAACGATGAACGAACAAAAATCATGGACCAAGCAGTCAAAGATCAGCCTGCTGCAACTGATAGTGAAGAAAAACCCGGCATCATTTCTGACTTCACTACGATTTGGAAACAATACGGCAATATGTTCTTACGAGGTGCTGGACTTACCTTGTTCATCGCATTGATCGGGACAGTTGTCGGTACCACACTTGGATTACTGATTGGTGTCTTCCGTTCGGTACCTGAATCAGGAAATGCACTGACTCGCTTCTTCCAAAAAATCGGAAATGCACTTCTATCTATCTATGTCGAAATATTCCGCGGAACACCGATGATGGTACAAGCAATGGTCATCTTCTACGGCCTGGCACTCGCTTTTGGTATTTCGTTGAATCGAACGATTGCCGCTTTGTTTATCGTCTCTCTCAATACTGGAGCTTACATGACAGAAATCGTCCGTGGGGGAATTTTTGCAGTAGATGAAGGACAGTTCGAAGCTGCGCAAGCCATTGGTATGACCCATGGCCAAACGATGAGAAAAGTTGTTATTCCACAAGTTTTACGGAATATTTTGCCGGCAACGGGGAATGAATTTGTTATCAATATCAAAGATACAGCCGTTTTAAGTGTAATCGGCGTAGCTGACTTGTTCTTCCAGGGGAACTCTGCTTCCGGTGCGAATTTCCAATTCTTCCAAACATTTACGATCGTCGGGATCATCTACTTAGTCATGACCTTTACGATCACCAGAATCCTGCGTGCGGTAGAAAAGAAAATCGATGGACCTTCTGCTTACACAAAGCTTGAAGAAATCGACAATTCAAATTTGCAGGAATAAGGAGGAAGAATCATGAGTGAAAAAATTATTGAAATCAACCATCTAAGAAAAAGCTTCGGTGAAAATGAAGTATTGAAAGATATCAGCGTGACAGTCAACAAAGGTGAAGTTGTGACGATCATCGGTTCTTCTGGTTCTGGTAAATCTACTTTCTTGCGCTGTATCAATTTGCTAGAAAAACCAACAGGCGGCGAGATCATTTATAATGGAGAAAATGTATTAGCTCCTAAATATAATTTACCTAAATATCGAACAAATCTAGGTATGGTTTTCCAATCCTTCAATCTCTTCAATAATATGAACGTCTTGGAAAACTGTATGTCTGGACAAACAACTGTCCTGAAACGAGATAAAGAAACTGCCAAAAAAGTAGCAATCGAAAATCTGGAAAAAGTTGGTATGGATCGTTATGTCGAAGCTAAACCAGCACAATTGTCTGGCGGGCAGAAGCAGCGTGTCGCAATTGCTCGGGCATTATCGATGAATCCAGATGTATTGTTATTCGATGAACCTACTTCGGCGTTAGACCCTGAAATGGTTGGTGAAGTGCTTAATACGATCAAAGACTTAGCACATACTGGCTTGACGATGCTTATCGTGACGCATGAGATGGAATTTGCAAAAGATGTATCTGACCGTGTCATTTTTATGGATAAAGGTGTGATTGCAGAAGAAGGTACACCAGAAGATATCTTTGTCCATCCGAAAGAAGAACGTACAAAAGAATTCCTTTCACGTATTTTAAATGCTTAGGATCAATCGCTGATTGGGACAGAGAGCTGCGGTGTTTACCGCAGTTCTTTTTTTGCGCCTACTCATAAATAGTAAATTTCTGAAAATTTTGGAATCTTAGTTGTGTTTTTCAGAAAACTCTCTTAATATGGAAGTAATATAAACTTTTTTAGTTAGGATGATTTAAAAATGAATGAAGAGCAAGAACTGCAGCGTGGACTGAAAAATAGACATGTCCAACTGATTTCTATTGGCGGAGCGATTGGAACGGGGCTGTTTTTAGGCTCCGGAAAGTCTATCCAGCTAGCTGGCCCTTCGATATTGCTCGCCTATCTCATCACTGGATGTATCTGTTTTTTCATTATGCGTGCGTTAGGCGAACTTCTGTTATCAAACACTAATAACCATTCTTTTCTGGATTTTGTTGCAGAATATCTTGGCAAAAAAGCGGCTTTCATCACTGGTTGGACGTATTGGTTCTGCTGGGTATCGATTGCAATGGCAGATTTAACAGCCATTGGGATGTATGTACGCTACTGGGCACCTGGTGTTCCTCAGTGGCTTCCTGAACTGATTGCATTAGGTCTTCTTCTTTGCTTGAATATGGTGGCTGTATCATTGTTTGGTGAGTTAGAGTTTTGGTTTGCCTTGATCAAGGTTGTAGCGATCATTGCCTTTATCCTCGTAGGTGCTTATATGATCCTCACCCACTATACGACAGATATTGGCACAGCCAGCATCACGAATCTATGGTCTCATGGCGGATTCTTTCCGACTGGTGCTAAAGGATTCATCTTGGCTTTCCAAATGGTGACCTTTGCTTTTGCTGGGATCGAATTAGTTGGATTAGTCGCTGGGGAAACAGAAAATCCTGAAAAAGTATTGCCGGAAGCTATCAATAATATTCCTATCCGGATCATCTTATTTTACTTAGGCTCTCTTTTTGTCATTATGGCCATCTATCCATGGAATAGCTTGAATCCAGATAATAGTCCATTTGTAGAGGTATTTTCGGAAATTGGGATCACGATTGCTGCATCCTTGATCAATCTAGTCGTATTAAGTGCAGCAGCTTCTGCCTGCAACAGCGCCATATACAGTACAGGACGTATGCTTCGTTCTTTAGCACAAGAAGGAAGTGCTCCTAAAAAATTCAAAAAGTTAACAACACATCATGTTCCAGGGAATGCTTTGACATTTTCTACGATCGTCATTTTCATTTCGGTTATCTTGAATTACGTGATGCCTAGTGAAGTATTCACACTCGTAAGCAGTATTGCCACTACTTGTTTCTTGTTTATTTGGAGTATGCTTGTCTACACGCATATGAAATATCGTAAAAGTATCATCGGCAAAAAAGCTCATTCATTTAAAATGCCGCTGTACCCATTGAGTAATTATTTGGTCTTTCTTTATATGGCCTTTGTGTGTGTCGTCTTGTTCCTAGGAAAAGATACGAGAATCGCTTTATTACTGACACCTGTGTGGTTCTTGCTTCTCTTACTGATCTATCATATGAAATATGAACGTAAGAAGTAAGAAAGAGGTTGTGAGCCTGCCGTTTCACTCTGAGTCACAAGGATCAATTTCAAAAAAACAGCTTCTCATGTTTGTTGAATATTGTGACTTGTGACCGAGGAGTTGGCAGGAGAACACCGTTTATTCGGAAAAAGGGCTGTGACAATATTTTTGTCACAGCTCTTTTTATTTCCCCGGAAACAACCGCTGATAATAGGCATCTGCTTTTTTATAGGAAAAAATCCAAATACCAGATACGAAAAAACGTCCGAATAACCCAATCATCGGTACAAAAAAGATACCGGCAATCAAACATAAGTTAATAAACATAGAGATAAAACTTCGATGGTCCTTTGACAAAACTCTCACGACATGGGAATCTGGTTTATTTGCTTTCATGATTTGCCTCATCAATATACCAAAAGAAAAACTCCACATCGTGTATACTAAGACATAAGCCATCTCAGGCCAAAAAGCTTCAGGGTTACGCCCGACCCAACTAGTAACGGAAGGACATAAAGTCAGCCAGAAGAGCCAAAAGATATTCGACCAGACCACTCGGTAATTGATGCGTTCTGCCATCTGGAATATACGATGATGGTTCACCCAGATTACCGCAACAAATATAAAACTGATTGCATAAGCTAATAATGTATTTCGGATGGCCCATAAAGAATGGATACCAGATGGATCAGGAATCTTGATGTCTAATACAAGAACTGTCAAAACGATGGCCACTACTCCATCAGTAAATGCTTCTAATCTCGACTTTGTCACGATGTTTCCTCCTCAGATGATTCAGCGCTTTTATTTTATCACTTGTGTTATTAAATAACCATCGTTTTATATAGGAAATTTTCTGAAAATTGTTGCATATTTTTCGAAATTTTGTTACTTTTAAAAAAACCGTAAAGGAGTTATGTATGACAAAAAAATTATCATTTAAAGACTATCTTTTTATAGGCTCCATGCTTTTCGGTCTATTTTTTGGTGCTGGAAATCTTATCTTTCCCGTTCATTTGGGTCAAGAAGCAGGTGCTGCTACCTTTTGGGCGAATCTAGGTTTCTTGGTTACCGGTATCGGTCTTCCCTTCTTAGGAGTGATTGCCATTGGTGTATCGAAAAGCTCAGGTGTATATGAATTAGCAAAACGGATAAATCAAACATATGCGATGGTTTTTACCATCTTGCTTTACTTAGTTATCGGACCGTTTTTTGCTTTACCTCGCCTTGCAACCACATCTTTCGAGATTGGTTTAGCACCATTTATCGATCCTAGCAGACAGACGCTATATCTAGCAATTTTCAGTATTGTATTTTTTGTGCTGGCTTGGTGGTTTTCAAGAAAACCGACAAAGATATTAGATTATGTTGGAAAATTCCTGAATCCTGCATTTTTGGCTTTATTAGGGGCATTGCTTCTCCTTGCTTTTTTGAATCCACTAGGCTCTGTCAATCAAGCGCCTATTCAGCCAAATTACCAAGACCATGCTTTTTTCACAGGATTTACTCAAGGATATAACACATTAGATGCGCTTGCTGCTTTAGCATTTGGAATCATCATCGTTACGACGATCCAAAACATGGGTGTAACAAAACCTGCTGAAATTGCTAAAGACACGATCAAATCTGGTGCGATCAGCATTATATTGATGGGAATCATTTATACTTTGCTCGCTTATTTAGGTGCTATGAGCTTAGGTAGCTTTGCTCTAAGTGAAAATGGCGGAATCACGCTGGCTCAGATTGCTGATCATTATTTAGGCACTTATGGTAGTATCTTATTAGCATTCATCGTTATATTAGCTTGTTTGAAGACTGGTATTGGTTTGATTACAGCTTTTGCAGAAACATTCACAGATTTGTTCCCACAAAGAAATTACGCCTTTTTTGTTGCACTTGCCAGTATCCTTCCCTGTTTAGCGGCAAATGTTGGCTTGACGAATATCATTCAATTTTCATTGCCTGTTTTGATGTTCATCTATCCATTAGCAATGACATTGATTCTGTTAGTGTTGGTTGGTCCTTTGTTTAAGCAGCGTACAGCTGTTTATCGGATGACTACCTATTTTACGTTGATTGCTTCGATTTTTGATGGGTTGAATGCCTGCCCCGAATCTATTAAGCAAACCCCTATCGTTCAAAATCTTTTACATGCTGCGGAAAGCTACTTGCCGTTTTTCAAATTGGGGATGGGGTGGATCGTACCAGCAGTTATCGGTTTTGTTATCGGACTGATTTGGAGTTTCGCTAAGAAAGAAGAAGTAGCGGATTGATAAAAGAGATTGTCTCTTGAACACTTTTTAAGAAAGAGTTTGCGAAAAAGCTCTCACAAAAATTGCGACGAGTAATCGCAGGATCAATAAAAAGCAAAAGGTCTGTGACAAAAGTCTTGTCACAGACCTTTTTTCCGAATAAACGGTGTTCCAGAAGTAGCTTCTTCGAAAAATAAGCCGATATTTTACAAAAATTTGAGAAGCAATTTTCGTCAATTCCTTCTTATTTCTTGAAGCTGACCACTTCAGTCACAACCTCTTTTTTACAAATAAAGTTATTTTTACATAATAAAAAAGCAAACATTAAATAACTTTAATTCCAAAACAAATAAATTTCTCCCTTCTTTTTCTTTATCAGTTACGTGAACGATTATGCGTCCAAAACAAATGATTATTTGACATAACTACTGTCTTCCATGAGAATACACGAAGGAAATACCAATAATATAAAAACATTTTTTTAAATTGATTTTTCTATTACGCCTTGTATTCTTTTGTTTTTTCAAGAATAATTAAATGTGTAAGCGAATACGAATGAACGGAGGTGCAAAAGACCCCCTTGTCGATCAGCCGCACGTGTTCTTGAAAGGAGAAAACATGAAAAAACTCACTCATTTGTTTTTTGTTGTGTTGACACTTCTGCCATTTGCTGCCACGCCTGTCCAAACGCACGCCCAAGAAACGTATACGATTAAAGCAGAACAACATGCGACGACCGAAGTTGTTCCTGAACTCCCGTCTATCTCTCGTATCCCTGTCACTACCCAAGAACCAGATCCGCACAATGCAGCATTGGTTCCTTTAACCGGTGGCGTCAGTTTCTCCTCTTTTCTCTCTCCTTTTTCTGCTGTTGGTGCTACATTAAGTTCTGCATTGGTTTCCCTCCCTGCTTCTGCTGCAGTAGTTTCTGCTATCCTAGGAGCAGGACTTGGTTATAGTTTTTACCAATTAGGTTCCTCCTTAGGCGTCGCCACTGCAGACTTACTCAAAACGAATGCGAGCTTGTATGAATTATCTTCCAATAATCCTGCCCTGCAACAAGAATTGGCCGCTTTTGCCACTTCGGGAATTGATTCTACTACTAGTACCTATAATTTCTCGCAAGGTCTGCAAAAAAGATACGCGCAAGACGTGACCAGTCATGCATTGATGCGGGAATATTTGACAGGAACAACGGATCATGGTGCTTATCGCTTTTCGATCAATGACCATCCGGCTTTTCGTAAACTGATCTCTTATGGTTCTCTTTTTACTGAAAGCGCTCGAACTGGCGTAATCGGACGTGATGCCTCGGTAGCTGATCGAATGTTCATCGAAGATCAATTCTTCTTACTGGAAATGGTTCGTGTCAAGGTTTGTCTACAGTCTGATGGCATGTTATGCATGCCTTTTTAGTCAGTTATAGAAGATATACTAAAAAAAGCAAGCGATAATGCGGTTTTATTTTTTAAGGTTCTGATCATATAATTTTTTAATGAAAAGACGGAGGATTAAATCAAATGAAAAATAAATGGACAGTGTTGATTTGTGCAACTATTTTATCAACTTGGACGATTCCTACACAAAATGCCCTCGCGGAAGAAGCAGGGAATAATGCAACTTATGACACTACGCAACAAACAGTAACTAGCAATAGTTCTAGCGAAGAGCAAACAGCAATTGTAAATGGAGAAGAAGTAAAATTAGAAGCGCCAGTGAAAGAAGGACAGTCTGAAGCTGAAGCGACTCAAGCACCAAAAGAAGAGTTACAACAAGATCAAATGAGTCGGTTTGCTCGTAGTGCAGTAAGAACAATACCTATGTATCGCATGTATAATCCAAATAGCGGAGAACACTTCTACACTCAAGATACTGGAGAACGAGATAATCTAAGAAGAATTGGTTGGAATTACGAAGGTATTGGTTGGCAAGCTCCAACAAGTGACGATCCAGTTTATCGTCTATACAATCGTTACAACGGCGAACATTTCTACACGCTGAATGCCGCTGAACGTGACAATATCACGAAATACGGATGGAAGTATGAAGGTATCGGTTGGTACTCTTATACAGGACCAAATGGTAAGCCTATTAGATAACAATATAATCCCTAAAAAAAACTACAGTGTATTTAATTTATGTCGCAATATAATTAAATATACTGTATTATTTGTAATGAAAACGAATATTTATAGAAAAAGTGAAGAAAAGAAATGCAATAGAGTTAAATAACATTATTATTTTTTGACTGTTTAAAGTGGTAGTAATAAATGGGTGCATATTTTATGTTAGGGAAGGTGGATCGTGTTGATAACTATTATCTTATTATCTGTCCAATATTTTTTGATGTGTAGTTTAAGTTTTAGAATACTTCGAGAAAAAAATAGAAAATTTATTGTTTTAAGTGTGATTAGTGCTGTAATTTTTTCACTTGTGTACTTACAGTTCGAATTATTTGCAACTGGTCTTTTGTGGGTCTATTTAATTGCAATGAACTTTTTTGTTGCCAAATCAACGGTACATAAATCTTTGATTTCAAGTAGTTCTGCAATTCTCATTGTTATATTTTCTGACTATCTAACTTTATTTATCAATCCTATGTTCAATGTAAATGTAGGAGAATATACCCGATTTTTTTATACGGTTATTGTAGCTTTATTACTTTCTTTTGCTTTTAGAAAGCTTGTAAATACGACTTCTTTGTTTGAGAATGATTTGTACATGCCGATGATTTCATTAATTGCAACAGGAACGTTTCTCATACACTTTATCGTAATTACGATGGAGCGCCATGTTACAAATCAACGAGAAATGGAAATGATCAATAGTTACTTCGTCATCGTGTATTCTCTTTTATCTCTTTTTTCTGCTTCAATTTTTGTTTTCAGTGCAAGAAAGTATTATAAAAATAAGGAAATTGAGAATTATTTACACTATCTTAAACAATATGCGACTGACATTGAAAAAAGTATAGTGACCTTCGAGCATTTAAACACAATTATAAGAATATGTTAATTTCAATGGGAAATTATATCGAGCGAGGTAATCTTGAAGAACTTACGAAATACTTTAAACAGAATATTTTGGAAACATCAAAAACAATTTTTGATAATTCATTAGAACTATCGGAGTTAGGAAATCTAAAGGTAGTTTCTTTAAAGAGCATTTTTTTATCTAAACTCAATTCAGTGGATACAAAAAGAACTAAGGTATCAATTTTTGTTTTTAATGAAGTCGATTCTGTTGCTGTTGATGAATTAGTTTTAGTTCGCTCTCTTGGCATTATTTTAGATAATGCTGTAGAAGCAACCCGAATGGCGAAATCTGAAGGGTTTATTGAATGTGCCATTTTAAAAGATATGGGAAGTGTAAGTTTTATTATCTCAAACTCGGTATCTGAAAATTTACCACCTCTTCACCAGTTGAAGGTTTCAGGGTATTCAACAAAAGGATCGAATAGAGGTTTGGGTTTATCTAACCTTGATTCTATTGTTGCACACGAAGCCCATTTATCCCTAGAAACATCTATTCAGGACAATAAGTTTTGTCAAATTTTAACTGTTAATTAAGAAGGAGAATACAAATGCTAAAGATATTTATTTGCGAGGATAATAAGGATCAACGGCAATCAATTGAACGTATTGTAAAGAATTATTTGATGATGGTAGATTTAGATGCTCGATTAGAACTTTCTACTGATCTTCCAAACGATATTCTAAAGTGGAGAACGCAGGAACAACATGATTATTTATTTTTACTAGATATTGAACTAAATCATGAAATGAATGGGATAATCTTAGCATCTCAGTTAAGAGAAAGTTATCCGCATGCAAAAATTGTTTTCATCACCAGCCATACTGAGATGGCGTTTCTTTCTTTTTTGCATAAAGTTGAAGCTTTAGACTTCATTCAGAAAAAGAGTGAAGAGGAACTTAAACCAAAGATAATCGAAGTAATAAATACTACCGTTGATCGGATTAGTAAGTTTTCTCCTGATAAACGAGAATTTATCCTGATACGCAGTAATTACACAGACATCAAGCTTGTAATAGATGACATTTTATTTTTTGAAACAACACCTGTAGCTCATAAATTGAGTGTTCATTTGCTTAATCGGCAATTAGAATTTTATGCAAATATCAAGGACATTTCTGCTTACAACAGTGCATTTTATCGTTGTCACCAGTCTACTGTGGTTAATATTAACAATATTGAAGTAGTCAATACTAAAACAAAATTAATTCAAATGATTGATGGACAAAAATGTAATGTATCAGTACGTTATCTAAAAGGGTTACTATTTAAATTAAAAGAGAAGCAAAAAACATTATCTTAACACTTATGAAATGAAAACCGTTTCTTTTGAAAGTTTCGTTGTCGATTCAATTTCTGTATTATCATTGTTTTTGTAAGAGAGGAGCAATCCAATGGGAAATAGTATCGAAGAGAGATTATCTGATTTGCTTTTAAAAAAAATGGTAAACTATTTTGAATTCTCTAGAGAAGATTCTCTCAAAATTAATTATGGATTGACAATTCTAATTGTTAATTTATCTAAAGCGCTCGCCATATATCTAAGTGCTATTATTTTCGGGGTGTTTTTGGAAACGCTTTTATCTAATGTTACTTTTTGCATTTTGAGACATAATAACTATGGATTTCATTTTGAAAACAGCTTGATATGTACTCTCTTTGGGATTTTTAGTTTCCCTATCTCAGCTGTTCTTTTAAACTGGATGAATTTTAGGTTCTCTTTATTGGGGTTGGTTATTGTGTCGATTACTTTCATCGCTGTGACATGGCGGTTTGCTCCTTCATATACTAAATACGTTGGTAAGGATGTAGGAAATCACAGTCGCATAAAACCTCTCTTAACAACTATCAATATTCTAATTCTTTGTGTTTTATCACCTTTTACAGACCTAACGGTATTCATGGTTTGGGGAGTTTTTATCAGTAACTTATTGGTATTACTTAATGAATTAAAGAGGAGGTATCGTGTTGGTAAAAGTTTTAAAGTTGAATAGAGTTCTTTTAGGATGTTTAGCAACTCTAGCACTAAGTATTTTCAGTCATTCAATTCAAAATTGCTGTTTTTTAGCGACTTATGAACCTGATATGCCTGACGAGTTAAAAGAGATAGTTAAATAGACATAGGTTAAACGACAATTTATCAGAAGCAAAGATAATCTGTTAAAAAACTAGGTTGTTTTCTGAGCTTGTGTTCTATTTTATTAAATATTTATTCTTTATCAAATACTATTTTTTAGGATAATACTGAGGTGAAAAGAGGAATGAAAAAGAAATTTCTAGTCCTGAGATTTAGTTAAAAATTATATAATGAAGAGGTGTACTTATGTTAAAAACTGTGTCGAAAATTGTTGTTGCTACACTGGGTGTTTCTATTATTGGATCGACAGTTGTTCCAACTGTAACTGCTTCAGCGGCAGAGGTTCCAACATCCACTGCTACGACTACAAATTCAACTACATTACCGGTAACATTGAACCAAACATTGGGAGCATCTTCTATTTTAGATCAAAATGATTTTCAAAATTTTGAAATTATAGGAATTGACGAGAATGGAAATGAACATATTCTTGATCCAAACAGTCCTAATCTTCGATATACTTCGTCAATTATCTATATTGGTGTTAAAATAAGATATACATCAACAGCAGATGGTAAAAATTTAATTGCAATGTTTAATAAAACTTATGGAATGGGAGCAATTGGAGATGCAATAGCAATCTTTTCAAGCGCTCTAGGTTGAATACCTGGTAGTATTGTTGGCGGTTTTGTAGGACTTGGCTTCAATGGCTTTAGAAGTCGTTGTAAAGAATCCATTACAGCTGTTCAGGCGCATCCTTCAGGTGGTGCAATTTATATGTATTTAGATCATGTAACTTGGAAAGCTTCCTAATTAATCGGTGCATTTAAAGAGAGGGTGTTTAGCGATGGCTAATAATAAGAAAAAGAGATATATAGGGTTGATTGGACTATATGTACTTTTGGTAATAGCATCTTCTCTAATACAGCAAATTAAGTATTATGGTTTGATTGCGTGGATTCTAATTGTCATAACTATCCTATTAGTGATTGTTTTGTGGACATATTTGCTACGCAAAAATATCGTAAATGTAACATGGAAAAGTATGACGTATGATCCGCAATCTCATAGGAGCGAACGAATATTTTTGTGCAGTCTTGTTACATTAGTTTCACCTATACTTAGATTTCATGATATAACTTCTTACGATGTTATACTTTCAATTATAGCGCTATTAGTTGCTGTTATTGGGTTCACATTAAATGAGCGACATCTAAGTAAAAAAAATGATTTTAGATAGTTTTAAGAAGTAAGTAAAAGAAATAAATCAAAAGGGTCAGAAACTTAAAAGTTTTTGCCCCCTTTTTTATTTCTCATTTCATAGCTCTTTTAGTAGCACAATTAATTAGGTCAGAAAGTTACTTTTTTAAAGGTCAACGGAGCATGCCTTGTTGGGCTTTTTGATTCTCTACAAATATAGACTGTATTAAAGGTCAACTAGACTGTGCAAGATAGAGTCGCTTGAAAAATTTATTGGGTCAAAAACTTTTAAGTTTTTGATCTCTATTTTTTATTCATTATATTACTTAGCTAGAAATAAATTATCTACAGAGAAAAATAAACAATACATTCCTTCAGGAAAAGTGTATCTGTCACCTATAATCGACTGTTTTGACGGTGCGGTTATCAGTTGGACTATAAGTACAAAACCGAATGCTGAAATGGTCAATTCTATGTTAGACAACGCCGTGGCTACTTTGAGTCCAGGGAACTCTCCTATTGTTCATTCTGATCGTGGGGCACATTATCGCTGGCCAGGATGGATTGAACGAATGAAACAAGGCAATTTAATTCGTTCAATGTCAAAGAAAGAATATTCTCCAGACAATTCAGCCTGTGAAGGATTTTTGGGTCGTCTTAAAAATGAATTTTTTTATGGTCATGATTGGAAATTGGTCTCTATTGATCAATTCATCGCTGAGTTAGACGAGTATATTCTTTGGTACAATCAGAAACAAATCAAATGCTCGCTGGTTGGACTTAGCTCGATAGATTATCGTAAACAGTTAGGTATTTTATAGAATAAAGGTGCAAGAAAACGTCCGCACCCCCTTTTCTACATTTTAACTTGGCCGTTTACAACATCTTCTCGTAGATAAGTTTAATTTATTTCTGTCTTTACGAAAAGATGTTTAAGATATGATACTAACATCACTAATATATTTCTATCAAGAAAATTTATCAGTATATTTGATGTAGTTTATTCTATTCCAATGGATATAGTTCCTCAAGTCGATTAGAAAGAATCATTGTATAATGAGGATTTAAGGGAGAAATCGGTTTGTAAGAAGCTTTTTTCTATCACTCTATTAACTAAATTTTATTAATAAATCAAATTAAACAGGGCACAATACTCGTAGTAAATTTAGAAAATGAGCTAACGATTGAACAGTTATTTGAAAATTACACTGACGAAAGAAATCACATGGTAATTCAAAAATTTAGGTGAAGCTATAGGTAATGAAAAATGGTGAGAAAACCTAGACAAGGTGATAATCTATTATTGAATACAGTTCCTCAATTTGGACATGAACAAACAGGAAAATTACTGTTAGATCAACTAACGACAATTGATTATGAAAGTCAGAGCGTATATTTTTTTGGAAAGAGTGCATGAGAGTTTGGTTGAGAAGTTATTTGTGAAAGTTATAACAGTATTTCAAAAAGTAAGCCAATAAAAAGAAGACAGCTGGATAAATAAAATCAAATGACAATGATTTATCAATTTTACGGACCAAATGATTTTTAGGAACAAGTGCATCTAGCGAAATTTTGGCTTCTTCCATCCGACTATCCATTGTTTGTTTGGACATCATTATACATTCCTCCTCTAAAAGCAAACGTTTTCTTTAATTGTAACAAAAAAACTGTAGAACAAAGAAATTTTTTTCTTTGTCTACAGTCTACAAAAAACCCGCAACGCGGGTTTTTTATTTTGATACATTTTATATTCAGTAATATTAGCTAACTCTTACAAATATAAACTAATCCGTCGTTGAAGTACCAATGGCAACCATCCTCTTTTCTAAAGAGTCATAAATCGTCCACATATGCGCTCCACGGCATCCTCTCCCAGGTGTGAAATAACTAGACCAACTGTCATTCCAGCTATAGGCTACTAAGTTCTTTTTATTAGGGAACAAATAATTATTCAGCTCTAAATATTCTTCTTTTGTTACATAAAGTCCATAAGGCGTTTCAAAAAAAACCTTTTCATAAAGACTTTCTGGCTGAAGCATTTCTTCAAAATCGATGGGCAATGGAATCATTCGCTCTTTATTCAAATAAATTGGGTAACCAGCCACATGATCAAAAGATATCCAGTCGGTATGTACTAATCTCATTTTTATCGGCTTCTCCGTTCGCCAATAGTTATCTACAGTTCTTTTTAAACTCCGACGCTCACGAAAATATTCACGAAAAGTCATACCCGATGGTTTACCTTTCATTTTTTGCTGTAACCATTTTTGGAATATGAACTCTACAAACGGCGTAGGTTTACGTATAGTTTTTGTCCCTCTAACACCTTTATACCATTCATTATTTACATATTTCAGTAATATGATTGCAGCTTCTTGATGGCTATCTAATCCTTGATAATCTGATACAGATAAAATAACATAATCTAAATCTAGAATATACTTCTTGTATAATTGATCTGTTACCTCCTTCAAAAGTTTCATTTTGTCCTCCTCCGATTTTTACTACCTCTCGTTTCATTACATGAGGATTTTAAAGATGTAGATTCTCGCTATCTCACTATTATGAAGTAATTCAATCCAATACCAATATAGCATCAAAAACAGTAAATCGCTTTCTTTTTTCGTCATACACTGACCACACATAAGCGCCATCCCAATAACGACCATTATTATAATAATTCGTAAATTCATTATTCCAAAGGTAAATATGCAGATGATCTTTATCTGGGAAAAGACGATCATTCAACTGGTTAAATTCTTCTTCCGTTCCTGCCGCTCCTTGAGGCGCATCAAGAAAAGAAGTCCGATAGATACTATCCTCAGCCCAGAATGATTCAGGCGTGATTCTTTCCGCCTTCATCATTTCTTTATTCACATAAATAGGATACTCTTTCATCTTGTTAAAAAATCGGATATCCGTATAGTTGATTTTTTCTTCTCTGAATTCGTAAAGTTTTTGTGCATATATTTTTTTAGAAACTACGAGAAGCCTTTCGCTAATCCGCCATGACCTGGCAACACACAATCTATTTGAGTAATTGAGAAATTCTAAAACTGCCTCCTGATGACTATTTAGCCCGTCATACTCTTCTTCTTTGAAAAAAGCATACCGTAACACGGTCCAATCACGCTCCAAATAAAAATCAATACTTTCTTTTTCTAATAATTCCATCTTTTCTCTCCTTTTGTTCTTCTAACGGCACTCCTGATACACTAACAAATCTGACCCTTTCATCTGCTACGTCAATACATGTTTCTCTCGAATTTTATCTATCCATTTTTATTTTATCGCAACTATCAAGGCTTCTATTCCTATTATTTCTTTTTGAAGAAAAGATAGTTCTTGACTCATGGGAATCGCTTGATTTGTAAAAAAAGGTTGTGAAATCAGCGCCTTGGCTTAAGTATTAGAAAAGCAAAACAGCAAAATATAAGGAGCTATTTTACCGTTTTTTGCACTAATACCAAAGGGTAGCTGATTGCACAACGTATCTTTTTATAGTATAAAATTTTAGACAAATACATGATATAAAAATAAATTTCGCAAAAAAACTTAACAACTTTCGAAAACTTTCGTCACAAAATATTCACAACTAATGACTATTATATAAGCATACCAACAAACAACCCTAACAACACTTTTTCATTTTTAACTCCTTATCCTGCTAGCTCCCCGGCTAGCAGGACCTTTTTTTATCAAAAAAACTTGTCCCATACAATCGATTCAACTAATCAACCGAATGCTGTCATGCTGTGATACTCATCGTAAAACGTTTCGTTTTATCGATATCCGCTTAAAGCATTCGGTTATTTTTGATTAGTAATGATTGATGGTACAAGCTCATACGTGCTTTTCTATCTGGTATAAATTATTTTGATAACCGTTCCTGTTCTCCTGCTGGCGAAAGAATTGTTATTTTTTCCATTTGTTCTACGGGAACCATGCGGATCTGCTGCTCTTCGTTTTGTAGGCGGATCATTACTCGGTTTTTTTCGACCGTTTTTGTCGCCACCCAACCTGAGATCGTTTCATACTTGCTACTCAAACGATTCGCTCTTACTTGTAAGATAACTAAACTATGTTCAGTCGCAGCTTTTTGCAGCTCAAGAATAAACTTTCCTTGCAATCGTACATTCTTAGCATGTTCTTCAGTGTCATTTACAAAAGAATCAAAAAGTTGATACGAGGTATGAGTAACTAACTTCGTAAGCTTCTTCATTGGTGATACTGTCTCTTCGTTCATCGAATGCACTCCTCCTTTAGCTAAGAAAGTGTTACTTAATTAATCTTATTTTACCTAACATTTTACAAAAAAACAAGGAAATGCTCTAACGTCTCTAAAAAAAGAAAGCGCTAATCTTATAAACTGTTTGTTATTTTATTTTCATCCATCCAAATGTTCCACCAATGATCTAACCCTTCTGTGATCAATTGATATGTCTCATCAAAGTTATTGGTATAGTATGGATCGGGAACATTTTCTTTTTCTTTTCCAGGGATGCTACTTAAAAACAAATGGATTTTTTCCTGTGCTGAGCGTGGTGCTCTTCTTTTCAGTTCTTCTACATTTTCTTGATCCATGCCAATGATCCAATCAAAAGTTTCAAAATCGTGGGGTGTGATTTGACGAGCAACCATATTCGTCATATCTACATTTTCTTGGTTTAATATTTTTTTCGTTCCAGGGTGCGGTGTCTTTCCAACTTCATACGTACTTGTAGCAGCAGAATCCACAAAAAACTCTGCTTCCTTTCCTTCTGATGCTACTCGTTTCTTCAACAAGCCTTCTGCCATTGGTGAACGGCAAATATTTCCCAAACAAACAAATAAAATTTTTGTCATTTTCCCATCTCCTTTTAACGATCATGGCTTTTTCAACGAAAGATTATTTCTATTACTGTTCTTCCAACTCTTCTTTTGCATAAAGACGATAAGAGTATAACTCCGTATCCTTAGCTAAACGGAAAAGCTGCATAGCGATTTCCATCGGTGTTTCTTCATATTCATTCGTGATCCAATTGACTAACACGCCGCTGCAACCGTAAGAAAAAAAACGAGCATAAAATAGTTTATCTTTTGCAGAAAGCTGTCTTTCTTCATCCATTTGCTCAAAAATCTTGATAAAAGATTTTTGGATTAGTTGAGAGAATTCTTTTTGTAAAATTTCTTGGTCAGAAAGCACAGTATTTGCGTAAAACTCTTTCTTTTCAGCAATTGCTTTCAGCATTTTCAATGCTTGCTCTTCCCAATTATCAAGAGTAAGACATTGCGGGTCTAAATAATGCAAGGCATCCTCACAATAGACCCAACGAAGCAAATCGTATTTATCTGTAAAATGATAATAAAATGTTTGACGATTGATTTTTGCTTCATTTGCGATTTTTTGGACGCTGATTTTTCGAAAAGATTGTGTTTGGCACAAATCAATCAATACGTTTTTGATCAATTGTTTCGTACGTGTTGTATCACTCATTCATTTTCCTCCAATCTAAAAGCAAAAATCACATATGATAGTCGTATCCGAAATGTTCATAAGCATAAGCCGTAGCCATTCGCCCTCTAGGTGTACGCTTTAAAAATCCTTTTTGGATCAAGTACGGTTCATACATATCTTCGACTGTTTCTCGTTCTTCTCCTATATTTACGGAAAGCGTGCTTAATCCTACGGGTCCGCCGCCATATAATTCGATCATCGTCCGTAACAATTTCTGGTCAACATAATCCAAACCAGCTTGATCGACTTGTAGCAAAGTAAGAGCCTGATCTGCTATAGGACGATCGATTTTCCCGTCTCCTTGAACTTGCGCAAAATCACGAACCCGTTTGAGTAAGCGATTCGCGATTCTAGGCGTTCCTCGCGATCGGCGAGCAATTTCCAATGCCCCTTCTTGAATGATCTCTGTTTGAAAAATATCCGAAGAACGTAAAACGATCTCCTGCAGATCCTGTTCGTCATAATATTCCATATGTGAAATGATGCCAAATCGATCGCGTAAAGGTGCAGAAAGCATACCTGCTCGCGTCGTCGCCCCAATCAAAGTAAAGGGAGGAAGAGGAAAATGGACCGGATGTGCGGTTGGTCCTTGTCCTACCATGATGTCTACATAAAAATCTTCCATGGCCGAATAAAGCATCTCTTCTACTACTCTAGGCAATCGATGGATCTCATCGATAAATAGGACATCCCCTGCTTCCAGTTCATTTAAGATCGCTACTAAATCACCCGGACGTTCGATAGCGGGGCCGCTTGTCGTACGAATGTTCACGTTCATCTCATTAGCAATGACCATAGCCATCGTCGTTTTCCCTAATCCAGGAGGCCCATACAACAGAACATGATCTAATGGTTCTTCCCGATTTCTGGCAGCTTCGATGTAGATCTGAAGCTCTTGTTTGACTTTTCTCTGCCCGATATACTGAGAAAGCAACTGCGGACGAAGAGATTTTTCCAAACTCAGTTCATTTTCGCCAGTTTCTGGTGATAACAAGTATTCATCTGTCATTTGGTCTCCTCCTTATTTTTTCATCATCAGCTTGAGTGCTTGGCGTAAATACTCATCCGTTGTCTGATTATCGACTTCTTTTAATTGTTTTTCTACACGTTTGATTTCTCTATCACTGTAACCAAGAGCTGAGAGAGCCTCCATTGCTTCAGATAGAGCGGTAGCGTCTTTTGTAGTTGCTTCATCGAATAGACTGAAGGGCGTATCGATACTCAGCTCACCAAATTTTCCTTTTAGATCCAAGATCATTTGTTGCGCCGTCTTCTTCCCTACCCCTGGAAATTTTGTCAAATAAGTGACATCACTGGATTCCACTGCTTGGATCAAACCGGAGTGGTCTTCACTTGCCATGATCGCAAGAGCACTTTTTGGACCGATTCCTGAAACACTGACTAATCGCAAAAACAGTTGTTTTTCTTCTAAAGAATCAAATCCATACAAAAGATGTGCATCTTCGCGGATCACCTGATGGACATAAATTTTTATTTTTTGATTTAGTTTGCTGCTGTAGCGGTAAGGATTTCCTAGTGCGATCTGGTAGCCGATACCATTGGTTTCTACTACTATGTAATAGGGGTTGATAAAGGTAACCACACCTGTCAGATATTCATACATATTCTAGTCCTCTTTCTTTTGCACACATACGTTCCCTTTATTGTAGCACATTTCACCTTGTGAAAAAAGGAGTCTGGGGAGCGTTTCTTTCAAATAGCAATCGCTTGAATAAAAAAGAGCGGACGATCGAGTGAATCCCCGTATTGTACCGCTCTTTTTGTATTTTCATTATTCTACCAGTGATTTGTATTCGCCATAACCGAGTTCATCCATCTTTTCATAGGGAATGAATTTTAGTGAGGCAGAATTGATGCAGTAACGCAGACCGCCTTTATCTACTGGGCCATCGGTAAATACATGTCCGAGATGAGAGTTTGCTTCTTTGCTTCGGACTTCTATTCGATGCATGCCATGAGAAAAATCGGCTTTTTCACGTACTTGTCTTTTCGCTATTGGTTTGCTGAATGATGGCCAGCCACAACCAGCGTCATATTTTTCCGCAGAGCTAAATAACGGTTCGCCGCTGACGATATCGACGTAGATCCCTTTTTCGTAAAAATCATCGTATTTTCCGGTAAATGGACGTTCTGTTGCATTTTCTTGTGTGACTGCATAAGCCATCGGTGATAATTTTTCTTTCAGTTCTTCTTTTTCTGGTCTTGTTGGTTTATCCATTAAAAATGCCCCCTTTGTGTTCCTATCATAGCGCCAAAGCAGACAGATGCCAACAATTTGCTTTCTTTCGAATCATTTACACTTTTCGGCGCCGGGCAAACTCAACAAAACGGAATTTATCTAATCGGTGTACCGACTCAGAATACTCAAAACAGCGGGTATCTTCCAAATGAACAAGACTTCTGACGACTACTGCGTAAGTGTCATCGTGAAGATCCATCGTTGTTTTCATGATATCTGTTACTTCTTCTACTGTGATTTCCTTTTGTGCGTAAGCAATCGTTAAAGAAAGCTCATTTTCAAAATATTCATAGATCGACCCTTGTGCTTGTACTGGGGTTAAATGAGGAACGATCTCCTTTAATAGATAATCAGTATCTAATATAACCACTTCACCATCGATTTTTCTTTCGCGTATCAAATGCCAGACAGGTGCACCAATCTCCCAGCCAGTAATCTCATTCAGTGATTTTGTTACTTCTGTTTCTTCTAACGTATGAACGATCGTTTCACTTGGAATACGTTGGGTTTCCTGTAGCTCTTTATAGCTTGTCAGCCCAGAAATAGGAAAATCAAAGCGGTTTCGATCTAGTACGATCGACCCTTTTCCTTGTTTTTTTTGAATATATCCTTCCGTCGTCAAAAGATTCAGTGCTTTTCTAATTGTTTCTCGTGAAACACCGTAGATTTTGATCAATTGGTTCTCACTAGGCAAAAGCGAATGCGGAGGATATTCTTTCGCTAAAATTTTCTGTTCCAAATCTAAAAAAATTTCATTGAACTTGTTCATGTTTTTTCCCTCACTCGTTCTTCCATCATTTCTTCACTATACTACAGCTCTTTTTGTATTTCAATGTTCCTCTTTTTAAGAAAAGCTTATTTTATGCTTTTTAAAACGATATCATTTTTCTGGACGTTTCTGAATAAAACGCTTGCAATTCTTCCCGAAAAAAAGTATAGTAAACAAAGAAGCAACTTGCATAGACAAGTTAAAAGAAAGGGGTTTATTGATATGGCAAAGTATCAAGCAGATGCCGAGAAACTGCTACATGATATCGGCGGAAAAGAAAATATTGCTGCAGTTAGTCATTGTGCAACTCGTATGCGTTTTGTCCTAAATGATCTTGGAAAAGCAGATCAAAAAGCAATCGAAGATATTCCTAGTGTGAAAGGGATGTTCACGAATGCTGGGCAGTTCCAAGTCATCATAGGAAATGATGTTTCTACTTTTTATAACGACTTCGTTGCAGTATCCGGAGTTGAAGGGGTTTCTAAAGAACAAGGAAAAGCAGCAGCAAAACAAAACCTTCATCCCGTACAACGCGCCATTGCCGTCTTGGCAGAAATCTTTACACCACTGATTCCTGCAATTATCGTCGGCGGATTGATCCTTGGTTTCAGAAATGTACTTGAAGGTATCCAGTTTGAAAGTCTTGGTGGAACGATCGTTGAACACTCGCAATTTTGGAATGGCGTCAATGCCTTTTTATGGCTGCCAGGTGAAGCAATTTTCCATTTTCTTCCAGTAGGTATCACTTGGAGTATTGCGAAAAAGATGGGTACTACACAAATATTAGGAATCGTTTTAGGAATTACATTAGTTTCTCCGCAATTATTAAATGCTTATAGTGTAGCTTCCACAGCTACAGCAGATATTCCATTTTGGGATTTTGGTTTTGCTCAAGTCCAAATGATCGGTTATCAAGCACAAGTTATTCCAGCTATGCTGGCAGGGTTTATGTTAGCGTATCTAGAGATCTTCTTCCGCAAATATATCCCTCAGTCGATTTCAATGATCTTTGTTCCATTGTTTTCATTGTTACCAACTGTTTTAGCTGCTCACGTTATTTTAGGTCCTATCGGTTGGACAGTCGGAAGCTGGATTTCAACTATCGTAAATACCGGGTTGACGTCTTCTATCAGCTGGTTGTTTAGTGCTGTATTCGGGTTCCTGTATGCACCTTTAGTAATTACTGGTCTCCACCATATGACCAATGCGATTGATATGCAGCTGATTGCAGATTTCGGATCAACGAATTTATGGCCGATGATTGCTTTATCAAATATCGCCCAAGGCTCTGCAGTCTTAGCCATCGTCTTCTTGCATCGTGGAAACAAAAAAGAAGAACAAATCTCGATTCCAGCAATGATTTCTTGTTACTTAGGCGTAACTGAACCTGCTATGTTCGGGATCAATTTGAAATACGTCTATCCTTTCGTCGCAGCAATGGTCGGTTCTGGATTAGCTGGCATGTTTGCCAACTTGATGGATGTTCGAGCAAACGCGATCGGAGTAGGTGGGTTACCAGGAATACTAGCTATCCAAGCAGAAACATGGGTACCTTTCATCATCGCAATGATTATCGCTATCATCATTCCATTTGGCTTGACGATCGTCTTTAGACGTCAGGGAATCTTGAATAAGATTGATCCTGCTGTTCCTGAAAATGCTGCTGATGTACAGCTTCAAACAGCGAATGGTGCAACAGCAATGCCACAGTCTTTCGAACCTGTTTCAGCAACTGGTACGGCAGTTGCAACAAAAGAAACATTATTCGCAGTGGCTGCTGGGAACATCAAGGAAATTACTGAAGTAAATGACCCAGTTTTCTCACAAAAAATGATGGGTGACGGTTATGCTGTCGAACCGTCAAACGGCAAAGTCTATGCACCAGTAAATGGTAAAGTGACGAGTGTTTTTGAAACAAAACATGCCATTGGTATTCTTTCTGATGAGGGGCTGGAAGTACTCGTTCACATGGGATTAGATACCGTTGAACTAAAAGGCGTTCCTTTCACTGTACTCGTGAAAGAAGGAGATCTTGTCACACCAGAAACTCTGATTGCTGAAATGGAATTGCCAGAAATAGAACAAGCTGGTAAGAAAACTGACATTATTGTTGCTTTAACTAATAACGAAAAAGTTGCTGGTCTATCCCTTGACCAATCAGGACTTGTTCGCCCAGGCGAAGCAGTCGGTAACGCTGAAGTAAAATCTTAGTCAGAGTAGATAAGTAATCTTTTCAATAAAAAAGACGGGCTATCATGGATTTCAATCGAAAATCAGATAGTCCGCTTTTTTTGTTTAATTGAATGTTTTCAGTGCCTGATTGACAGCACCAATCGGAAACCCTACGATACTGTAGTAATCTCCAGAAATTTCTTTGACGAATACACTTGCAGCATTTTGGATGCCGTATGCCCCTGCTTTATCCGCATAGTCTCCCGTCTCCAAGTAACGATTGATTTCTTCATCTGTCAGTGGATAAAAAGTGACATGTGCTTCTGCTAGTATTCGTTCTTCTCGCTCCTTTGTTTTTAAAACAACTGCTGTGTATACAGTATGTGTTTCCCCGCTTAATTTTTTCAACATGACTTCAGCCTCAGCCATATCTTCTGGTTTACCCATGATCTCCTGGTTGAGAACAACAGTCGTGTCGCTAGCAATCACTAAGCTGTCTTTCTTTTCTTTTTGTTCCCAAACAGTTCGTGCTTTTTCTTCAGCCATTCTGCGTACATAATCGACTGGCAGTTCGTCTGGAAATGGCGTTTCATCAATATCAGCAGGTTCGATCTCGAATTCTGAAACGATGTGAGCCAATAACTCTTTTCTTCTTGGTGATTGGGACGCTAGTATAATCTTCATGTTTCCCTCTTCTCTCTGACTTAATGCGGATCTTGGATCCGTTTGAACATTCTTTCCATATCCGAGTTGGTAAAGTGAATCAATACTGGGCGGCCATGGGGGCAATTGAATGGATTTTCGCATTGTGCTAAATCTTTCAGCAGCACACGTGCTTGTGCTTCATTCAAATAATGGTTGGCTTTGATCGATCGTTTACAGCTCATCATGATTGCTGTTGCTTCACGGAATTTTTTTACGCTCACACTTCCTGTCGTCAATAGCATGTCGATCATCTCGCGAATAATCGATTCTTCTTCACCATTGGGATACCAAGTAGGATGGGCCCGTACAATAAAGCTGTTTTGACCAAATTCTTCTAAATAAATCCCTGCATCTTCTAGCAAATGCTTTTGCTCTTTTAGTTTCAAAGCATCACTGTTTGGATAGTCCAACACAAATGGAACAAGTAATTCTTGTAGATCATCAGATACTTCCCCAATTTTTTCCCGGAAATATTCATATTTGATACGCTCTTGAGCAGCATGCTGATCGATGATGTACAATCCGTCGCTACTTTGGGCAAAAAGATACGTTCCGTGCATCTGTCCAAAATATTCCAATTGAGGAAAACGTTGAACTGGTGTTTCCGTTTCTAGTTTCTTGATCGCTTGTTCTAATGTTTTGTCGTTTCCGTGAGTGAAATCAAATTCAGGATGCAGTGTCAATTCTTCCTCGTAAATCTGTTCATTCTCTTCTAAGGATATATCTATCTGTTCTTTATTTGTTTCTTTCGTGTTATCCACAGTAGGAATTTCTTTCTTTTCAGATTTTTCCACTGTTTTTTCTACAAAGTTATCAACATTTTCACCAAACTTATCCACCGTTTTCGCTGTTTTTTCTGGATAACTAGTGTTTCCTTCAGAAAAGCCAGAAAAGTTTTCAACATTTTCCACAGACTTATCAACAGATCTGTCAACAAATGTGCTCTTTGGTTCTTCTACAAAAAAGGTTCCTGTCTCTCGGTCAAAATTCAAACTACTTGGCTTTTTAGGTTTTTCTTCTTCAAAAGCATAGGACAAATCGATTTCGATTTGTTCCGTTTTAGGCTGATCTGGTACTTTTTTCTTGAACCGTAGATTATCCGCGGCACTTGGAATCAGGTTTTCTTGTGACAATGCTTTTTGAATAGCGTTACTAATTAGCTCTGTTAGTTCTTTTTCCTTCGACAACCGGACTTCCTGCTTCGTCGGATGGACATTTACATCGACTAAAAGCGGGTCCATCTTGATTTCCAATATAGCAATAGGAAAACGGCCAACCATTAATTTTGATCCATAACCTGCAACGATTGCTTTATTTAAGGAAAAATTCTTGATAAAACGTCCATTGATGATCGTCGATAAGTAATTCCGACTGGCACGAGTCACCTCTGGCAATGAAACATAACCAAATAACTCAAAATCTAGATCTTTTCCTTCGATTTTCAACATTTTTTTAGCGGTAGATAATCCGTAGATTCCCGCAATCGTTTGTTTCAGATCGCCATTTCCAGCAGTTGCCAACATTTTGTTTCCATCATGTACTAAACGAAAAGCAATTGTTGGATGACTTAATGCCAGACGATTGACGATGTCCCCGATGTTCGCTAATTCTGTATGCAGTGTTTTCACGTATTTCAAGCGGGCTGGCGTATTGAAGAACAGGTTGCTGACGGTAATCTTCGTTCCTTGACGCAGAGGTGCTGGCCGATGCTCCATGACCTCGCCACCTTTGAGCAAAAGATAAGTACCTTGTTTTTCTTCCTGATTCGCCGTTTCCAGAATCATCTCAGAAACAGAGGCAATACTTGGCAAAGCTTCCCCTCGAAAGCCCAGCGTTCGTATGCGAAAAAGATCGTCACGATTATGGATCTTACTTGTCGCGTGCCGCTTGAAGGCATTCTCTACGTCGTCTGCCAAAATGCCTTCTCCGTTATCAATCACTTGGATCGTCCGCAGTCCCGCTTCTTCAACTAAGATATCAATCTGAGTACTACCGGCGTCAATTGCATTTTCCACTAATTCTTTCACGACAGAAGCTGGTCGTTCCACTACTTCTCCCGCAGCGATCTGATTAGCTAAACGTTCAGATAATTCTTGGATTTTGGCCATCGATATCCGCCTTCTTCCTACAGTTGTTTTTGTAATTCATATAATGTGTTTAGTGCATCCATTGGCGTCATTTCTAGTAAATTTATTTGCTTCAGTGATTCAATGACTTCTGTTTCATTTTCGGATAATTCACCGAATAAAGAAAGTTGTTGGGTTTCTTCTTTGACACTGTCTTGTATAGGGTCTTGGTTTACTTTTTCTGCAGGTGGTTTTATTTGCTCCTGTTTGGCTGTTTTAGTCTTCTCTCCTATTTCAGCTGGAACAGTATGGTGTCCGTTATCGCCATTTTCTAGCGTATGCAGGATATCTGCTGCTCGCTCAAGTAGATTGGCAGGCAATCCTGCGATTTTTGCCACATGTATACCATAGCTTCTATCCGCAGGTCCATCCATCATTTTATGCAAGAAGACAACTTCTCCGTCTTTTTCAACAGCTCCAACATGGACATTTTTAAGCTGCGGAAGTTCTTTTTCAAGTACCGTCAGTTCATGATAATGGGTAGAAAAGAGTGTTTTTGCTTGTACATGACGATGGATATATTCGATGATTGCTTGGGCCAACGCCATTCCGTCATAGGTTGCTGTTCCTCGCCCGAGTTCGTCAAACAAAATTAAACTGTTTGGCGTCGCATAACGTAGGGCTTGATTGGCTTCCATCATCTCTACCATAAAAGTACTTTGTCCAGCAATTAAGTCGTCACTTGCACCAATTCGGGTAAAAATCCGATCAAAAATAGGTAAAATTGCTTGTTTTGCCGGAACGAAACAGCCCATTTGCGCCATCAGAACAGTTAATGCCAACTGGCGCATATACGTACTTTTACCAGACATATTCGGTCCTGTGATCAGCAAAATCATTTCGTCTTCTGCCATTTCTACGCTGTTAGGGATATATTCCTGATGTCCTAATACTTTTTCTACTACAGGATGTCGTCCGTCTTTGATCAGAAGCTGATGCTTGTCACTGACAAGTTCTGGCCGAACATACTGATAGCGTTCGCTGATTGTTGCAAAACTTTGTAGCACATCTACTGCGCTGATTGCTTTTGCAAGTACTTGTAGCGGTTGGATAGCCTTTTTGACTTCTTCTCTCACAGCTAAAAACAACTGATATTCTAAATCAACAGATTTTTCTTCTGCTTCGAGGATTTGTGTCTCCAATTCTTTTAGTTCTGGTGTGATGAAACGCTCTGCATTTGCTAAGGTTTGTTTTCGTTCATACTTCTCCAGTTCTGCATTCCCAAGATTTGCTTTTGTGATTTCTATATAATAACCGAAAACGCGGTTAAATCCGATTTTTAAGTTCTTGATTCCTGTTTCTTGACGCTCTTTTGCTTCAAGTTCTGCTAGCCACTTCTTTCCGTTTCTCATAGCAGAACGGTACGTATCGAGCTGCTCATTGAATCCATCTTTGATGATGTTTCCTTCCGTTATTTGTAACGGCGGATCATCTTGGATAGCTTGGTCAATCAATTGGACGAGATGGTCCATCGGTTGCATTTCTGAAAGCAGACTTTGCCATTGACCTTGATCAATTCCTTCAATCAACCCTCTGATCATTGGCACTTGTTCTAAAGAAGTTTTCAACTGGATCAAGTCTCGCCCATTGACATTACCGAAAGCTACTCGACCTGCTAGGCGTTCCAGATCATAGACTTTCGTTAATGCTGACTGCAAATCGATACGTTCAAAATAACTGTCTAGCAAAGAAGCGACCATTTCTTGTCTTGCTTTAATTTGTTTTGCCTGGATAAGCGGACGGTCTAGCCATTGTTTTAGTAAGCGGCCACCCATTGCTGTTTTTGTTTCATCTAATAACCATAGAAGGGTGCCGTGCTTTTTCCCAGTCCGAATAGATTGGCTTAATTCTAGGTTGAATTTTGAATAATAATCCATTTTCAAAAAATGATCTGGTTGGTATTCTACTGCTTTTTGGATATGAGCTAAACTCCGCTTTTGTGTCACCGCTAAATAAGTCAATAGTTTACCAGTTGCTTCTTTTTCCAGCGGATCGACTAGTTCACTTGTCAAAAAGCTAAATTCGGCATTTTCTTCCATTTCATTTTGTTGAGAAAAGACTAGCCCTAAACGCCCGCTTAGCTGTTCACGAAGGGTATCAGTGATCTCACTACCTAATACGAGTTCTTTTGTCTGCAATGCAGAGGCTTCATTTAAAACAGCTTCTTCATCATGCAACCGAGCCGTCTTCAATTCTCCCGTACTTAGATCGGCATAAGCAAAGCCAAATTCATTTCCTTGACTAACTACAGCTGTTAAAAAATTGTTGTCTTTTGCCGACAATCCTTTGCTGTCCATGACTGTACCAGGAGTGACTAGCTGAATCACTTCGCGCTTGACCATCCCTTTAGTCGTCTTTGGATCTTCTACCTGCTCGCAAATTGCTACTTTATAGCCTTTTTCAATCAAGGTATCGATATATCCTTGTGCTGCATGGTGAGGTACACCGCACATAGGAATAGGTTCTTCTGCATTTCGATTTCTGCTCGTCAACGTTAATTCCAAAAGCTGTGATGCCTTGATCGCATCTTCATAAAATAATTCATAAAAGTCTCCTAAACGATAGAACAAAAAAGCATCTTGGTATTGTGCCTTGATGCTTAGATATTGTTCCATCATAGGAGTGTTTTTAGTTTTTTGAGGCATGTTTTTCCTCCTCTATTTGTCCATTGATGTCTTCTTGTATCATCGTTGTTAAATGATGAAGCAGATCATCTGCTTCCAACAGCTGTTTTCTATAAGCTATAACAAGCGGATGCTGATCAAATTCTTTCATGAATTGATCCGCTCGCTTGATTGCTTCTTGTTCTGCTGCTGGTTTGTCATAGTGGGCAAAATGAACAGCTTCTTTTTGCGCTTGTTTGATTTTCTCTCTCAACTCAGCTAAATACTGGTTTTGCTGGATCTTTTCTTCAAGTGCTTTGTAGCGAATGATCGTTTCATTTTCTCTTAAAAGTTTTGTCAGTTTCCTTACTTCTTTTTGAATTTCCGGCTCCTGCTGCAAAAAACTGCCTCTCTTTCTACTCCATGAACGGTCGATCCTCATTGATTTGAATCAGCTGGATTTCTTTTGCATGACCTGTCGTATCATCCAATTCTAAGATACAGCCGCTTAAAATCGATCGGCCTTGTTCGACAACTTCAAAACGTTTTGGTAATGCGGTCAGAAACTTTTCGATCACAGGTTCTCTGCGCATACCCAAAATACCATCGTAGGGTCCTGTCATCCCAACGTCTGTCAGATACGCTGTACCTTTTGGCAAAATTCGCGCATCATTTGTCTGGACATGTGTATGTGTACCGACCACTGCTGAAACTTTCCCATCTAAAAACCAGCCCATCGCTTGTTTTTCACTTGTTGTTTCTCCATGAAAATCTACAAAAATGATTGGCGTACGTTTCCTAGCTTCTTCTACTAGTTCCTTCATTTTACGAAAAGGATCATCCAAGTCCACCATGAAAGAACGAGCTTGCATGTTGATTACTGCCAATTCGATCTGATTCACTTTGACAAAGACCATCCCTTGTCCAGGCGTCCCTTCCGGAAAATTTGCCGGCCGAACCATCTTTTTGGCTTCATTTACAAACTCAAAAATCCCGCGGTTGTCCCACGTATGATTTCCCATCGTCACGACATCTACACCGTCTTGCAAAAATTTTTTATAGATTTTTTCTGTGATTCCACGTCCAGAAGCGGCATTCTCACCATTTACGATCGTTACTTGCGGACGATACTTCTTCTTCAACCTAGGAAGATATTCAGTAATCATCTCTCGTCCCATTGAACCTACTACATCACCAATAAACAATACCCGCACACTAAATTCCTCTTCTCTTTTAACATCACTCTATATTATAGTTGTTTTCAATAAGAAAGAAAAGGTCAAACAAAAGGAACACTTTCCTGATATTTCTTAGATTTGAAAAATAAAATAAATAAATGGGACTGTGGCAAAAATCTTGTCACAGTCCCATTTCCCGAATAAACGTTGTTCCATCTGCTGCTTCTTCAGAAATAAGCCGAAATTTTTCAAAAATTTGAGAAACAATTTTCATAAATCTGTTCTTATTACTTGATGCAGGACAGCTTTTTCACAACCTCTTTTAAATCACACTTAACTCTTTCAATGCCTTCCAGATGCCATCTTGATCATTTGTATCAGTGACCATCTTGGCTTCTGCTTGTACTTCTGGCACAGCATTCCCCATAGCTATTCCGATTCCTGACATACGCAACATTTCACGGTCATTTTGTCCGTCACCAAAGCTGATAATATCTTCATGCGGGATACCTACTTGTTCTGCTAAGTGTAGGATCGTCGCCGCTTTAGAACCGTTTTGGGGAACGACATCTACACTGTTCTCATGCCAACGGACAAATCGGATCTTATCATATGAAGAGAATTTTCCATCATAGGTTTGATCGAAAAATGCTAACGCTTGATAGATTTCTTGTTCCTCTGCAAAAAACTGATCTAGTTCAGGCAAGACAGCGCCGAAAGAATGCATCGCCTCTTCCATCACCGTTACATCATTGGAAGAAGAACGTTTGATATTGTCTAAGCTGACAAAAGCTGTGTCGATCTGTTCATGATGCGCTTCCTGGACGAATGCATCTAACTGTTCGCGATCTAGTAAATTCTTATATACTTGTTCATGGTCTAAAAAACCGGCCGCTCCATTACATAAAATGTAGTTCGTAAAATCCAGATCTCGAATGACTTCTTGCGCATGGAATCGACTCCGCCCTGTAGCAATCGTGACCAGATGACCGGCTTTGCGTAATTTTTCCAATGCTTCTCTCGTGCTATCTAAAGCTTGTTTATTTGAATCTAACAACGTTCCATCAATATCAAAAGCAAATAATTTGCGTCTCATCTCTTGTCGTCTCGCTTTCTTATAAATACTTGCTTGCCTCTCGAACAGCTAACTTGCTCAAATCTGTTGTCAGCTGACTTTTTACCCAAGCAGCATCGGTCTTACTATAATCACGCAATGCCCAACCGATTGCTTTTTGGATAAAGAATTCCTTTGTTTGACGGTCTTCGTCTATTGCTCGAATCAATAGTGCTGTGTCTGTTTGCTGTTTATAACCTAATTGCAACGTGATTGCTATTCGACGCAACCAGAAATCTTCCTTTTTTTCGAACAACTGAAAGACTTCTTTACGTTGCTCTGGATGGACTTTACACCATGTACTGTATACTTTTCTCCAAGAATCGATGCTGTCCCACCATTCTTTTTTCTGGACTAGTGGTAACAATGTAACTAGCTCTTCAAAGGTAAACCGTTTGATGTTTTTTTGGACTAAATCGATCGCCACATACTGATATTCTCTTTCGATTTGTTCATAATAGTAATGAACAAAAGCTAAAACTTCAGAAACAGATAAATGTTTGCTTTCATCCAATAACGGCTGTTGCAAAAGAGCGCGTTCCGGCTTAGGTACTCCAGCAAAAGGAAAGAGATTTTTCATGTACTTTTCCATTTGTAACGCTTTTTCTTCATTTTTTGGAAAAACTAACACTTCCATAGTATTTCCTCCCTTAATGAACGACTTTTTAGTCCACATAGGATGATTTTGATTGATTCAGCCAAGCATAACCCAGTCCCATCACTAAACCGCCACCAATATAATTCCCTGCCAAAGCAAAAAACAAATTATGTAACACATTACTGGCTGTCATTCCATCCATCTGACCATGAGAAGCAAAGTAAGCAAGCGTAAAGGCAGGAAAATTCGCTATCACGTGTTCATATCCTAAAAAAGCAAAAATGAAAATAATGAATACGACCGTGATTACTTTCCCAGCATCCTCTTTCATCCGCATGCTAATCAGTACAGCGGTATTGACAACGATATTCGCAAACATCCCTTCCACCAAAATCGTTGTTGCAGGTTTTGCTAGTTTTACTGCTATTGATTCTAACATAAAGTTGTCCAACGTTAAATCTTGAAATGGCGTAGTCATAGAAATAAGAAATCCACATAACATACCGCCAATCATATTGAAAAAAATACAGGCAAATAGAATCTTGGCTGCCTTACTTAAAGCAAGTCTCTGCCGAAAAACACCCACGGTCATATAAAGCATATTCGATGTTCCTAATTCGGCGTTCATGTATAGAATCATGACCAGCCCCCAGCTGAACATAAATGCGTATAAAATCTTTCCTAGACCGTGCGCGATATCTTCCCCCTTCATCGCAATCGCAAATGCCACAGCCGTTCCTAAAGTCAAAAACAAACAGGCAAGAACCGCTCGAACAGCGTAACGTGAAAAGCTGTTTTCAAAAAGGTTCGCCTTCTTTTCAATTGAAGCATCGATTTTCTCAAATAATGGTGATACCGGATTCATTGATTTTCTCCTTAAACTTCCTTCACTTTTTTCCATTTGCACATACCTTCTCATTTTATAAAGAGAGCCTAGGTTTGTAAAGCGTTTTTACATACTAATTATCTTGACATTCATGGATGATCTATCATATACTGTAGTTTGTGTAAAATAATGCAGCAGAAAAATAATAACTCATCCCTAGTTTGTTGCCCCGTCTCGGGTTCGATTGTGTAACCGCGGCTGCAAAGGTGAAGATTGAAGAACAAACTATATGATTATGAATTTTTCAACGGATTATTTTACTCCAAAAACTTATATTCATTGGAGGAAATTTTAATGTCTCGTTATACAGGACCATCATGGAAAATTTCTCGTCGCTTAGGCATCTCATTGTCAGGCACAGGAAAAGAATTAGCACGTCGCCCTTACGCACCAGGTCAACACGGACCTAACAGCCGTGGCAAACAATCAGAATACGGCATGCAATTAACTGAAAAACAAAAACTTCGTCACATGTACGGAATGAACGAACGTCAATTCCGTAACTTGTTCGTAAAAGCTAGCAAAATCAAAGAAGGTAAACACGGTGTTAACTTCATGATCTTACTAGAACAACGTTTAGACAATGTTGTTTACCGTTTAGGACTTGCAACGACTCGTCGTCAAGCACGTCAATTAGTTAACCATGGTCACATTTTAGTTGATGGCAAACGCGTTGATATCCCTTCATACCACGTAGAAGTGGGTCAAGTGATCTCAGTTCGTGAAAAATCACAAAACATCGTAACAGTAAAAGAAGCTGTAGAAGCAACTGTTGGACGTCCAGCATTCGTAAGCTTTGACGCTGAAAAATTGGAAGGTTCATTAACTCGTTTACCAGAACGTGACGAACTATATCCAGAAATCGACGAAGCTCTTGTCGTTGAATACTACAACCAAAGCTTATAATTTCAAAAGCTTTCTTGAAAAAGGCCGCTATCTATTGGATAGCTGGTCTTTTTTTTATTTTCTATTTACAAAGCAATCACTTTGTTTTACAATTTCGTTAACCAAGAAAAAATATTAAGTTAACGAAAAGAGGGCATTATGAACCGAACATTGAAAGAATTGATACTTGCTGCGGAATTTGCCGCGATTATTTCTGTCCTTTCTCAGATGACCATTCCTTTTGGTTTGGTTCCTTTGACAGGGCAAACATTTGCTATTGGACTGACAGCCACTTTTCTCGGAAGAAAACTGGGATTGATATCTGTTACGGTTTATCTTTTACTGGGTTTGATCGGTCTTCCTGTATTTTCAGGGATGACTGGCGGCATAGCTGTTTTATTTGGTCCAACTGGCGGATATTTGATTGGATTTCTCTTTCAAACATGGCTAACTGGCTGGATGATCGAAAAAACAGACGCTCATTACTTGTACGCAATCTTTGCCAATCTAATGGGTTCTCTTGCCGCATTAGTCTGTGGGATGATCTGGCTGAAGATAAGTGGCGACCTTACTTTTACAACTGCATTTGCCAGTGGGCTGCTGCCTTTTTTACTGCCGGAAGCAATCAAAGCAACTGGAGCAGCCTATATCGGTGTCTTGTTGAAGAAACGGCTAAATCGATTTCTTCGAACGAATTGAACAAAAAAGCAGCATGGAAGAAGACTCAACATCCGGTCTCTTCCACGCTGCCATATTTTAATTTAAACAGATCTTTATTTTGTCAAATCTACTTTTTTACTGATCCAATAAATAATTATCCCACCGACAATCATTGATGCCAATTCTCCTAAAGCAATCACCCACCAATTCAAGAAAAAAGGTAGTTGATATAAAATCGTTAGCTGACCAGCTACTGTAAACATGGAAAAAGCGAATACGCATGCTGTCACAGCCATTTTGATTTTCATGTTTTTGATGCGACTAGTGATTTTATAGTTGATAAGCAATACAATCAGCGTGCTGACGCTTCCTACTACAACATCTATCAGTCCAAGAGGAGAAGCAATATTAGCCAAAGCTACTCCTGCTGTTACCGCAACGATGTATCTTTTGTTATACAAGGACAGATAGTTGAACATCTCCGAGAGACGAATCTGAATCACTCCAAAGCTAAAAACAGACAAAACCAGCGTCACTGCCACATATAAACCAGTGACTAGCGCCATCCGAGTCACATCTGTCGTTGTCCAGCGTTTGGCTGAACGGGTATTATTTTTTTCCATGTTCTATTTCTCCTTTGCAAGATAATTTTATCTTGGTAATGACTGCGACCAAAGGATGGGAAGAAAATTCCAACTGAAGTGCCGCAGAAGGTTGTGAAAAAGCTGCCCTGCAACAAGTAATAAGAACAGTCAAATAAAAATAGCTCCTCCTATTTTTCATTTGGTTGGACTTATTACCGCAGTTGCAAGCTTTTAAACACTGTTTATATTAGAAGGTTGTGAAAAAGCTGTCTGACATCAAATGCCGGGAACAATCATCAACTTTCTTTTATCATCAACCATTTGGTTCTCTCTTTATTTCTTATCATACAGAAGCTTGAAAAAAACACAAGGTTATTTTAGCAACCAGCCACCATCGATTGGAATAATCGTTCCTTGTATATAGCTTGCTTGAGGAGAGGCAAGAAATAATGTCAGCTCCGCTACTTCTTCCGGCTGTGCCCATCGCTTGACTGGTGTTTCATTTGCCACCCACTCTGCCATCTCACCTTTCCCTTCAAAATCAGCCGCATTCATCGGCGTTTGGATGGCTCCTGGAGCAATTCCTTTTACTCGGATCCCCTGCTCTGCGTAATCCAGAGCGAGTTGTTTGGTAAAACCGACGATTGCATGTTTCGCACTTGTATAAGCGATCCCACCTCCGCCAGCAACCAAACCCGCAATTGAAGCCATGTTGATGATTGTTCCGCTTTTTCGGCGGATCATATCAGGAAGGATGATGTTTGTTAGATGATACATGCTTTTCACATTCGTTTCATAAATCAGATCCCACAGCGATTCGTCAGTTTCCATCAAGGATTTGTATGCATCTAGTATCCCCGCAGTATTCAATAAAATTGTAACTTCACCAAAATGATCCTGGCATTTCGATACCGCTTGTTGGAGTTCCTTCCTCTGTCGGACATCCCCTAGTGCGTAGGCAAAAGTTTCAGGAAATCGAAAAGAAAGTTCTTCCATTTTTCCAAATTTTTGATCTAATCCAAAAACAAAGGCATCTTGTTCCAGAAAAGCTTGGGCTTGCGCGGCGCCAATACCAGAAGCAGCTCCTGTAATAAATACGACCTGTTTAGCTAAATCTGGATAACGGTTTTTCATTCTACGATTGCCCAATCATCTGCTAAAATATCGCAAACTGTAGGAGCAAAGCTAGAAAAACCTTCATCACTTGTTTTGATCAATAAGTAAGGCGTCACCGGACAGCCATCAAATTCATCATCGGATACGAGAACAACATACAGCTCAAATCCACTCCATCCTTTACGAATAATCTTTGCACCTTTTTTCAATTCTGGTAAAATTTCTTCAAATGTCATCTTTATTCTCCTTTTTTTGTTATTGTTTTGATTGTTTTTGAATCATTTCAAATTTTTGAGATAGCTGAATGTAATCTATCAATTTTAATTCTTCGGTCACAATAAAATAGTCAAGATCCGCCCACGGTTTTCGATGAACTTTACTTGTTGAAATCAGAAGATCTACTTCTCTTCCCCGATAATCCGTTGGTAGAAAAATCAGCTGATAATCATTACGGAAAAACGTCCGTAACCCCTCCTCTAACAGTTGCTCTTCAAATAATGGAAAATCTGTCATCAAGAGGATCGTGATCTTTGGAAGCTGTGGAGTAAAGGCTCCTAATGTTTTAAACACAGTCAGATACCGTCCCATCAAAAACGCATGATTTTTAAACGCCAGATGATTAGGCTGTTTGTGTCTGCTTTCAAAAAAGCGTACTAACCATTGTTTTAATTCCTTGTTTTCAATGACTAAATGATTAATGAAGTCACTACTGTTTCCATCAATCGTTTCTTTTGCGTTAGGAAAAAGATAGGCGAAAAAATGACTACTGAACAAATAGTTTTCTGCCTCAAAGGTCAGATCTTCCGCTGGTAGCTCCTGCTCTTCTTGATAAAGAGAAAGAGCTGCTTTTGCTTCAGAAAGAGCTGCAAAAGGCGGTGTTTCTGCTTGTTGATGGAAATCAAAAATTTTCTTCCGTATCTTAGGATCACTATAATATTCTTCACGCGTCATCAGAACAAGAAATAATGCGCCTAATTCGTCTTCTACTTGAAAATAATTAGGAAATACCGGCTCCATGACTTGGCAGAATCGTTGGAACAACAGATTGTCTGCGATCAGCCGTCTTTTTTCTCATTCAATACCACATAATGCTTCTGTGATTTTCTTAAAAAAAAGGCACCTAGCATGTATTCCAAACGTCTTTTTTTGATTTCATTCAAACGAACATTGAAAAAAGCCATGATATGTTCTGCCATATTCTTTACGTCCATTTGAGAAATCGTTTCAAACGGCCAGATTTTCCCTCGAAACAACTGCCAGAATGTCATATGCAAGTAAAGTCGAATGATTTCTTCTTCGCCTTGCGCGATATATGTACCTCGTTGCAGACGAATGCCATAAGTTTGCAGTTGCTGTTTCCATTCATTGATTTTTCGATGAGCAGTGGATTCACTAATGTAATGCTTTTGCGCAAATTGGTACATCGTGTGGAATTCTTCAAAAAAATGTCGTGCAGCAGCTGGAATTTCAGCGTACTTTGCACGAGATAGATCAAAAAACGCTCATGTTCAATCGAATCGAGCGCATCATAAAAGTTATAACCAGAACGGTGATTTTTTGTAAACAAAGGGTGCGTCTTACCGCTAAACTGCTGATAGTTTTTAGACAGCTCGTTTAGGTATTTCGACACACTGCGGGCATCCAGCTGAACAACTTGCGCTAATTGTGCAGCAGTATGCCAAGCTTGATCCTCAAAACTTTCTAGGAGGAGAATCTTATAATATAGATCTTTATCAAATTGTTTAAGATACTCGGAAGACAAATACACGTCTTTCCCTCCTTTTTTATGCTAGAACGTTTTGGTTATTGTAGCATAAAATAGTGGTTTTCGCATCAAAACAAGCCAGCAAAAGGCTGAAAGAATAACGGTAGCAACAAAACGGTCAATATTCCATTTACGCATATCGCAAGCCCTGAAATGATCCCTTCTACTTCGCCAATCTCGATTGCTTTTGCTGTACCGATAGCATGAGAAGTACTTCCTAACGCCACACCGCGAGCAACGGGACTTTCAATCTTGAATAAGCGGAAAATATGAGTAGCGATCAGCGAGCCAAAAATACCTGTAGAGACAACAATTGCAAGAGTCACGGCATTCACCCCGCCCATCGTATGAGACAAATCGACAGAAATAGCCGTCGTTACAGATTTCGGTAGTAAAGAGATGACCATCTCTTTATGAAGAGAGAAAAAATAACCGATCCCTACACTAACCAAGCAATTTGCGACTATTCCTGCTAAAATCGCAGCCATTACAGGATAAAAATTTTCTTTCAGCAAACGGAAGTTTTTATAAAGCGGAATGGCAAGTGCCACTGTCGCAGGAGTAATCAGCATAGTCAAAAAATTGCCGCCGATATTATACTCTTTATAGCTGACGCCAGAAAAATGCAAAAATAAGATAATAACAACAATCGATAATACGAGAGGATTCAAAACAGGCAGTTTATATTTCCGCAAAAATTTGTCAGATAATACGTACACTCCTAAAGTCAAACTTAAGCCAAATAATGGATTCACAAAAAACTCAGTCAATTTGATTCTCCTCCATTTCGTTTACAGATACCCTGCTTGCTTTTTTCTTACGGACATAGCCTAGCAAAGCTTCTACCCCTTCTGCCGTTTTTCCCGCTGCGACCATCGTGACGATGGAACACACGACGACTGCCCCCAGTAAAATAGGCCATATCGAAGCGATATCATCGAAATATTCCAATAAACCTACACCAGCTGGAACAAATAAAATAGCTAGATTATTCAATAAAAAATCACCAGTTGCTCCGATTTTTTCAGGATCAACAAGATGCATTTCAAATGCTAAAAATAAAAAAAGAATACCTAAGATACTCCCAGGAATAGGTAAATGAGCAAAAATTCGGATACCTTCTCCTAATACAGAAAAGAAAATAATAATGAAAAACTCTTGAAAAATTTCATCAAACAACACTCCTTACGTATAGCTTTCATTTTACTAACAAACCTTTTCTGAAAGTTTCAAAACATGCTGTTTCTAAGATACAATTTTTGAGAAAAAAAACGTTTTTTTTTTGGTATATTTATAGTTAAGCTTGGTGATTTGTGGAGAACTTTTAAAAAGAGTTGGAGTTTTGCTGTTGGTCTGGTTTCTTATACGTAATGGAAATCATTTTTTTATTCACATTTGTTAAGACTGCAGAAATCCTTCCGACACGAAACACTGCACCGAGGCTTTTCGTGTTGATGTTTCTTTTTTTTTGCATTTTTATAACATTTGGAGGTATTTATGGATTACTCACTAATGACCCGTCTTGCGGCGGAAATGATTGGTACAGCATTACTAATCGTGCTAGGTAACGGTGCTGTAGCAAACGTAGATTTAAAAGGTACAAAAGGATATGGCAGCGACTGGATGCTGATTGCTGTCGGATATGGATTTGGGGTTATGATGCCGGCAATGATCTTTGGCGGAATCAGCGGTAACCACATCAACCCAGCATTTACGATCGCCTTAGCGTCTAACGGATTGTTCCCTTGGGCTGAAGTTGTTCCTTATATCATTGCACAATTGATTGGTGCAGCGATCGGACAATTGATCGTAGTGGCTTGTTACAAACCTTACTACGACCAAACAGAAGATGTAAACCATGTGTTAGGTACATTCTCAACAATCAACAGTGTTGGTTCTAAATTCAATGGTTTCGTCAATGAATTCTTTGGTTCATTCGTTTTATTCTTTGGAGCTTTAGGTATTACAAAAGCACCATTCTTCCAAGATAACCTTGGTACAGCTCACTTAGCACTTGGTTTCCTTGTATGGACATTAGTTGCTTCACTTGGTGGTCCTACAGGTCCTGGCCTGAACCCAGCTCGTGACTTTGCACCACGTCTTGTACACGCACTACTTCCATTGAAACATAAAGGTTCTTCTCAATGGGGATATGCATGGGTACCCGTTGTTGCACCTATCTGTGCTGGTGTCGTAGCAGTATTCTTATATAAATTATTATTTATGGCTTAATTAAAAGCTAAATAAAAAAACTTGGTACAGCGATTGCGTACCAAGTTTTTTTATTTTTAGAAAAAGCAGACGGACTTTCTAAAAGAAATTCTCTATTCGATCCTGTCGATGATTTCTTCAGGAAAATCGTCTATTTGCTTGTCAATTTTGCTGTCTTTGTATTTCTCTTCTTGGATAGTCAACAAAATCTTTGTAAGGTTCCCCCAGTCTACTGCTCTTGGCGGATCAAGCCAAACTACTACTTGAGACACACTTTCTTCATATAAATTGTTTCTATTCGTGATTATAACATCCGGAAAATCAGACTTTCCAGCCTCTATCACTTCCGTATTCAGATTAATATACAAACTTAAATTTTTCTTGATAAATCGATTATAGGCAGCACCATAAGAAAAATCGATAATGATTTTTACTGGCTCAGAAACCAGTTGAACGGGTATGTGATTGATCAATAACAATAAATAACTGAAAAAAAGAAAAAATTTATCTTGAAGCAACTCTTTGTGTTTTGACATTAGATCATTCATATACTCTAACAGATAGCAATAAAATGTAGGATAGTTTTGATTAAAAAAAGAAATATCTAGTGGAAATTCATCCGATTTATTAAGGGTATAATGCAAAAGTTTAAAATGTATTTTGGTTAACTCATTTTGGATCGATTTTCTCGTTTCTTTCGGTAACCGTTTGAACCGTTTTTCAAAACTTTCAATGAACCGCTCATTCAACCATTCGATTGTTTCATCTTCTTTTTTCCTCAAATACTTTTGATCTAACTTATCATGGAGATAAAGCCACGAGAGTGTCTTACAGATAAAAACAACTGATTCTGTCTCCAGTACTCCTTTTAGATAGAAAAATCCTATATCTGAGAAAAACAGCGGCTGATTGTTGGCAATATCTAAAGAATCTTCTTGTTCAGACAATAGATTGATTGCTAAAAAGTGGAATAATTTCTTTTTTTCATAAGCGGAAAGAGGATAATACCGATTTAAATTTTTTACCATTTTTTCTGTTTTTATAATTATAGGTAGCGAATACAACTTTTCAACACTTATTTCTGTTGAGTTAAAAAGATTATATAAAAAAAGGCGGATGTTTTTAGGATTTCCTGTCAACTTTCTCTTCTCAAAAAAAATTTGATACTTTTTTAGATTTCTTTTCAGCCCTTGCAATACTTTATAAGCCACAGAATAACTCACATGATGCTGTTCAGCAAAATTTTCTATTGAGATATATTTTTCCTGAAAGAAAGCCAATACCATTTTCATGGATAAAGAATCTGTTATATAGCGAGATAATAGGGCATTACTAGAACTTTTACCATTGATTTCCAAACATATCACCAATTCACTAACAGTTAGACGAAAGTTTTTCTCTAAATCGAACATTTGTAAATCATGTTTTAGCTTATCGATAGTTTTTTTCAAGAGAAATGTCGATAACGATAGTTTCTCTTGAATATCCGAGATTGATTCTGATAAATTTGAGCTTGCTTCTAAATATTTAAGTAATGAATAACTTCTATAATCTTCCTTGCTTAAAAAAAACTCATAATTCATTAGCGATCAGCTCTTTCTACGTATATTGCTGTTTCCATTCCTTCACTGCTACTATCCCTTCTTATTCGTATTTCCTACATCGTCCCAACTGTACGCTACACAAACTGGAGGATCCGTTTATTGACCATTCTTGCTGTTAGACCTATTATAATGATTATATCATTTACTTATAGGCATCTACGCTAATACAAAAGCGTTTTATACTATCGAAAAAGAACGTAAATATCACGCAATAAGGAAAATATTTATTATTTTGATCTTACTTTTCTTTCTCTTCTTTCTTTCTCAAAATAAACCAAAGGATAAGTATTAAAACGAACAACAAGAAAATCAGCGCTTCTAAGATGTAGATCCAATTATTGGCCTTTTTAATCGTCACATCCTTCGTATTCAATTCCTTGGCTTCTTTCTCGTCTATCATAAACGCTTTTTCAAATATCCATTGGTCGGTATAGTTGATGATGGTATTTTCTTTTTTCTTGAGAATTTTCCGTTTTCATTTTCATTTCCTAGAATGGTCATTGTGAGATGATATTCGCCTGGAGTTAGTGGCTGACCATTCAAAGCTGTTGGAAAAGAAAAGTTTGTATTCGGCGCAATCTGCAATCCTTCTTTTTCCTCCTGATATAAAACTTCAGAATGCCCTTTTTTTGTAATTTTTGTTTCAATAACTACCTGATTGATATAGGTTTTTTGATCATTTTGAACGTTTGCTAAAATGACATTTCTTGCATTGATTTGATCAGGTTTAACTTCATGGAGAACTAAGTTAGGAGCAACTTCATTCAGTGTCTGTCGCATTAACAAGGCAACAGTATAGGCGTATTCATTCTCAATCGATAAGCTTTGATCCTTGTTTTCTGTTTGATCCTTTTCCGTCACAATTTCTTTGAATGTGATCCCACCGGCCAATACACCATCGAATCGATCTTTTGGCATCTTAGCATGAAAAACCACGGTTTGAACGCTTTTAGGTTCCAGTGTCACTGTCTCTGGATAACTCACATAGTCGATCAGATCAAAGATTAGACTTTCGTCTTTTTCAATCTCATTTTTTCCATATTCAACCATCACGTTTGAATTAGTCGTTGCGCTATTCACAGAAATGTCGATTTTCACTTCTTTTTCCGTATCATTTCTCAATTCTGCTTTTAATTCTACTTCCTGATCTGGAACAAGTTGGAGATCGAAATAAGTTTTTCTTTTATCGATTTGATTCTCCGAAGTTATTGGCGTCACCGAAAAATTGAATGCACTAGCTGTCACTGGTAAATGGTTAAAAAGTGTCCCTATAATAACTAGGAGTGTTACAAATAATTGCTGTTTTGGTTTCAAGTAAATCGCTCCTTTCATCATATGTAAGAAAAGATGGGAACAAAAGCGTGTCTCTGCCATTTTAAGCTGTGCAGGAAATAAGTATTTATGGTTCCTGTTGTCCTTGGTGCACCATGCTTTTGTCCTCATCTTCTCTTTTTATTAATTTTCTGGAACATCTGCAAGAATCCAGGATAGTTTCCCCTCAAATGTTCCAATCCTTTGATTTTCTACAGGAATATCTATTCTGATTCCATGTTGAGATGTAGAATCTAAAATAGCAGACAAATCACTTTCGCCTTTTTGGTCACTTTCAAAAATCGTAACAGCAGATGACCCTATAACCGTTGTCTCTTCAGAAGTAACAAACGAAAGAGCTTCCGGGAGTTCAAACGTTCCATTTGTAAGAACTTTTTCTTGTTTCAGTTGTAATGTCCAACCTCCAGAAGCCCGTTCATCCATGATTTTCAATCCACCTGAGAACTGCCCAAATACACTTAATGGTTTATTGGATATTTTGTGTTGCCCAAAATCAACATACTGAGGAGCCGCTGAAAGATAAAGCTTTCCTTTTCTGTAATAAAAATAGATATCCGCTGTATTTTCGGAAAAGACACCTTCTGTATTCGCTGAATCAGAGTCAAAAACATATCCCTCAATATCAATAGGAAATTCTTTATAATTCTCTCCGATTTTTCCAGTGATTGTTTTCATTTCTGCGAGATCATTTTGACTCTCTTTCTCTTTATAGTAAACATGGACATCTATTTCCTTCAGCTTCGCAATCGTCAGACTTATATCATTTGACTGCTCAATTAACTTTGCATCCTCAAGATATTCAAAGTGCATAGTGAGTACCTTTTCGGGAATGACTTCTCGCAAATCTGTTTCCAACTCAATAATCAATGTATCTCCAAGAACAAAATAATCTCCTAGATTGAGTGTGACTCGGTTTCCTGTTATCAGGATATCTTTGGTATCAACTTGATTTCCGTTGATCAAGATACGCTCAGGAATATTTAATTCTTGTGCTAGGTCTATACTAGTCTCCAATTTCTTATCTTCAAGAAAATTCCCAGTAACTTTCAATGTATTTCTGATAGTTATCTTATCGTTTCTTTCAACTTCAGCGATGGCCCCATAATCACTATCATTGACTTTTACATCAGCTGTTGATGACACATTAGATGGAAGTTGCGTCATAGCAATAGCGTTTTCTTGAAAAAATGTACCTGTTGAAGAAGTAAATCCCCAATTTACTTGTGTAGAACCGAATTGACTGATGAGATCAGGTACAATGTGAGAAGAGCGTCCGACACCTTCCAGATCATAGGTGAGACTTCTTTGAGACGCGTCCCATTGAATGATTAATGTACGCCATGTACCATCAGAGAGAAAGGTAGGTGCTACTGTTACGCCAGTATGCTCTCCGGAATAATTGTTGTTATTTGGTTTAGGAGTGACAAAGGCGACATGCCCATGTCCCTTATTATCGGCAGTTATTTCACGATCCATTCGATCAGAAGAACCACTATTTTTATATGTGTCGAACTCAATCGAGAGTGCATTTGCGACATAAGGCTGTCCTGATCGAGTCGAATAAGAACCAATTCCCATACCTGGGGAACCGATAACTTGACTGGGATCATTAGCCATTCTAGAATCACCAGTCAATGTAAAAGTCATACCATCTCCTGCTTTATCTCGTTGATTTCCTAAATATAAATAACATTTAAATGTAAAATCTGAGCGTAAATCGATTTTATTGTTTGACCAAATAGCTCCTCTTTGAGACCTCTCTGCTGGATTCAGTTGCAATAGCTTCCCGTTTTCCAATATGGACGTGCTGGTACCGATAGGTTGTTGAAAAATCTTATCAATAGAAATAATATTGGGATCATTAGGCAGCCCCACTCGATAAGTCGGGGCATTCTCCAATGGCTGTTTGATTAACTCTTCAGATTCTTCTTTGTCAGTGGTCTCTTTACTGTCAGTAGTACTTAAATTCTCACTGCTTTCTTGGATCTGGCTGGATTCTGTTAAACGATCGAGTGTCGAAGCCTCTTTGCTTTCTTCGACTCTTCTATTATCACTGACCAACTGATTCGATTCCAAAGAATACCCTATAATCGGAAAGATATTAGTCGCTAATAGACTGCTTAAAATGAGCACGATCCTTCTCTTTTTCACTATATCTTTTCCTCCTGATCGTTGAATTCCCAGATGAACTGTTCCTGTCCAAACTAATATAGCTTGGCCTTTACCAACCTTTGTTTAGATTGTCTTCACAAAACCGTTTGACTACATGCTTATTTTCAACTGTTCTTGTAAGTAAACTAGTTATTGGGTGTATCTTCTAATGTCCAAATTAATTTAGTAGAATATTGTTGCGCTAACTTGACAGATGTACCAGGTACCGAAAGCTGTACCGCATCTTTATTTTCATTTTCATTCGCACCAAATCGATAGACCCAAGTCCCCACACCTGTTCCTGATTTAGCATTGATTGCTAACGTATTATTTCCTCCTGGTGTCAGCGTTAATTCAGAATTGACCGTTTCAGGTGTATATGTTGGGTCAACCAAAGAAACAGCTTGTCCTTTCGTAAACTTCAGCTGTGCTCCAACTAGTTCGTCCCCACTGGCAGTTTTAAATTGTTCTGGTTGGGCTACACTTAATTTCCACCCAGATAGTGTTCCTCTTTTATCTGTCACTTGGACATATGTCGGTTTTTTAGAACCATCAGTCATTTCATCAGCAGATGCATAATACGTTTTATCTGCAGTAGAAATTTTTTGAGTCCCAAATTTGAATTTTGATCCATAGTCAATCGATAATGCTCCTCCTGTTCCAGGACTTGGAGGGTCTACTGGATCGACAGGGACGTTGGGATCAGGATCTTCCGGATCAACTGGAGGAGTTATTCCCTCATCTCCTGCTTCAAATGTGATTGTTCCGTCTGTGTTATATTCCTTTGGGTATACTTCAGCTGCAGAGACGAAAGTCGTACTTACTGCCATACTGAATAACATCGTTGCCACTAATATAGTTTCTTTTTTCATCATTGCCATTCCTCTTTCTTTTTTAATAAATATACAATCGATCCATAGCACATGTTTGCTTTACGGAACTTATGAGAGAGAAGAATATCGTTCCGTATCTGCTCATATATGTCGATTAGTTGTTAGATGATTATCAGTCCGTTTTGATTCTTATTTTTCTATTGCCGCTTGATGCAATTAAAATTAAAACTATAGCTGTCATAGTCTTTAAAATCATTTGTACATCTCACACCCCCATCCATCAAATATGACTTGACTGTCAAGACTGCAATCAATAGTTATTATAAGTAAATAAAAAATACATATTATATTATTTTTTGACAGTATCAGATAAAAAAAGAATAAACGCTTGCATCTAGTACTCCCTATGTTATGAATCGATTGATCAAATAAACATTCGCTGACTATTCTTCACAGCAAAAAAGCAGCATATCCACAATAAATGGATCTACTGCTCTTACTTATCCTTATAATTAACAGGGATTTTCTTTGTCGTTGATGATATTCCATCACTCCCGTAATAATAACAGAAAAAATATTAGAACCTATTAAAATCAATAGGTGTCGCGGTTTCCTTCAATACGGTATTTAAGCTTTCGATATTTGCTCGTCCTTGTGTATTCATCCATTCAATTGCTGCCTCTTTTCCATCAAGGACATAATGTTTGATTCCATCAGCCCAAGTGGCACGACCACAAAGAACACCGTTGAAAGTAGAACCGGCATGTTTTGCAAAATGTAAGGTTTCTTGGAACAATCCAGAGGTTACACCAGCACTCAAAAAAACGTAAGGCAGAGGAGTAGATTCAGCTTGTTCTTTGAAAAAAGCTGCTGCTTCTGATTTTGTATAAATAGCTTCATCTATCCCATACCCTTCGACATATTTCATATTGACTGGCACTTCTACTTTTAGTGCATCCACCCCGTAACGTGTTTTAGAGAATTCTTTCATCATTTCAATCACTTTATGGGGTTTTTCGCGTGCATATTTTTTCGATGTTGAATCAGGAATGGTTGCATCGTAAGACAGCAATTCTAGAAAGAATGGTAACTTCTCTGCTTGGCACTCCAAACCAATTCGTTCAATAAAGGCGTGCTTTTGATGATTGATTTCTTCAGATTCATCAATATCATAATATAGCAGTGTTTTACATGCATCCGCACCAGCTTCTTTCAAGCGCTTGACTGACCAAGAAGCTAACAAATCTGGGAGGCGTCCAGGAGTGGAGGTATCATAGCCGGTTTTCTCATAAGCTAACAATAATCCTGAATTTTCGTTCTTTACATCAGCAGCAGGTAGCCCGTAGTCTGGATCTAATAAAATAGATGATGCATATTCCGTTAATTCAGAGGCAACGATTTTCTTAAATTCTACAATCTCTGTGTCTTCTGCTTCACTTCCCTTGAATTGAGCAATCATTTTCTTCAATGCACCACGTTGGTCGATTGCTAAAGCACCAATTATCCCCTCGCTACTACATAAGCGATTGATAAATCGTCGTTTTTCTTCATTCAAATTGATATCCTCCTAGACTTCTTTTATTTGTATCTGCTTAATTAATGTATGATAATTTCCTAACTCAATATAACCCGTGGTTTCTTCTTGTGCATTTAGTATTCCCAGAGCATTTCCTTGCTTCAGCACCACATCAACTGATTTTTCTTTTTCAATAGCAACCGCTAAACCAGCTAACATTGCATCACCAGAACCTACAGGGTTTACGGCTTTGATTGAAGGAATCATCACATGATAGAATCGATTCGAATTTTTAGCAAATGCACCTTTTCTACCCATCGAGACTACAACCCAGTCAATACCAGCAAATAACGGATCCGATGAAGCTACTTTCAGTTTCTTCACATCTGTAGTGATAGGCTGATCTAATAACTCCGCTAGTTCTTGTATGTTTGGCTTAATCAAATACGGTTTAGACTCTCCTTTAAGTACTGTCATCAATGCTTCGCCAGAACAATCTAACATGACCGGCTTGGGTCTGCAGACTTGTATCATTTGCTGGTAAAAATCTATCGGAAGTCCTTGAGGCAAACTACCAGAAAAACAAATAACATCAGCTTTTACTGCCAATTTTCCTAAATGATTGAGAAAGTCAGAAGCCTCTTGTGTAGAAACAATTGGTCCACTTTCTAAGATTTCCGTCTGCTGACCTTCATGTAAAATAGCGATGCAATTTCGTGTTTCGCTTTTGATGGACAAAAATTCATGAAGGATATTATCTTGTGTTAACCTCTCTTTGATTTCTTCCCCTAAAACCCCACCAATTAATCCACTCGCCATCACTTCTGCATCTAATTGTTTCAAAATGCGTGTGACATTCAATCCTTTCCCACCGACTGTTTTTTTCACATTTTTCACACGATTGACTGCATCTAAACTAAATTCTGTTAATGGATAAGAAACATCGATTGAAGGATTCATCGTAATCGTTAGAATCATTGATTAGCCTCACAATCTTGGTATTCATCGCGATTCCATTTTTCGATAAATTCATCAAAAAAATTCGGATCAATTTGATACTCATTAGCTTTTTCGATTTGTTTGATTTTAGCAATCAGTTGCTGGTTCTCATCCGTTTCTTGATATTTTGCCTGAATGAAAGCATCAAGAATATCACAAATCAAAAATTCTCCAGTAATCCGAGCGCCAAACCCGATCACATTTGCATCCAATTGTTCTTTTGCATAGATAGCTGTTGTCATATCACGCACTAATGCGCTCCGAATACCTGGAACTTTGTTTACTGCATTATTGATTCCTACCCCGGTCCCACATAAACAGACCCCTAGATCTGCTTTTCCCATCACTACTGCTTCTCCTACTTTTTTCCATAAATAGGATAATGAGTCCGTGTGAAATCATAGGTTCCCATGTCTAATACTTCATGTCCTTTTGCTTTCAAAAAATCTGATAGAGCCATTTTAGTATCTGTGACGATGTGGTCACAACCAATTGCGATTTTCATACTTTCTCCTTTTTTATGCCATTTTATTCAACATATCTACACGAACTTGATGTCTACCACCTGCGTAAGTTGCTTGTAAAAATTCCTTTACGATTGATAACGCTAACTCTTCTCCTACGATCTTCGACCCAAGAGCAATCATGCGAGAATTATTGTGCTCTCTAGTCATATAAGCGCTACGTTCGTCTGAAACTACTGCTGCAATCATCCCTTTGACTTTTGTTGCTGAGATGAAGCTTCCTACTCCGTAACTGTCTACTGTAATACCTAAACTTCCTTCATTATTCATTAGATCATTCGCGACGGCTAAAGCAGATGCTACAAAATCTTCAGAAGGTGTCTCACTTTTATCTGCTATCATAAATCCTTTTTCGATTAGATCTTTCTTGATCACTTCTTTCAGTTGCATTCCATCTTTATCCGAACCGATTACTATACGCATCTTCTTACCTCTCTTCCTTATTCAAGCAATTTGCTGTTGCTGATTTTCTTATACCAATAGGCACTTTTTTTCGCATATCGATTTTGATTTTTAAAATCGACATAAAATAAACCATAGCGTTTCTTATAGCCATTTGTCCATGAAAACACGTCCATCAATGACCATACAAAGTAACCTTCTACATTTACCCCGCGCTCAATAGCTTTTAAAATGGCTTTCAAGTGTACGAAAATATAAGCGATTCGAGAATCATCTTGCACTTGCTTGTCACATAACACATCTTTTTCGCCCATTCCATTTTCTGTTACATAGATTTTTTTATAGTTTGGATACCGTTCCTTGATAAAGACCAACATATCCTCTAGCCCTTGCGGATAAATTGGCCAATCCCAGTCTGTTGTTGGAACTTCAGGGTTATTGACTCTTTCTCCAACCCCTTTCAATGCAAAACGACTACTTCCTTTTTCTCCCGTACCGTTGTGATGGATAGTAGATTCACCAATATAAGCTTTTACGAAATGGCTAGCATAATAATTGACTCCAATAAAATCAATTTGATCAGCTGCATAAGCTAATATCTCAAATTCTTCACATGTAGTCTTCAACACTCCTTTATTTTCGCGAAGAATTTCTTCAATGTTCTCCAAAGTATCTTCAGCGTAATGTCCCCTATAAGTAGCATCTAATAAAAATTGATTTGCTAAAATATGTTCTTTTCTTGCAGAACGTGTATCTTCAAGATGATTAGTGATACCATATTTTGATTCCAAGATGTGGACAATACCGATTTCTCCTAGGTACTCCGCCTTTTTATACTTTTCAACTACTTTTGCATGAGCAACCATCATGTTATGCATAGCTTGGATTGCTTTTGGAAGATCGTATTTTATATTCGGTGGAAAATGACCAATAATGTATTGACCAGCTACTACAGACCAAGGCTCATTGAACGTGATCCAATAATTTACTTTGTTCCCATATTCTTTGAAACAAAACTCCGCAAAATCAACATAAGCAATAATCGTTTTTTGAGAAAGCCAATCGCCCTTTTCGAACAAAGATAAAGGGGTGTCAAAGTGATGCAAGGTAACAAAGGGTTCCACTCCATTAGCTATACATTCATCAATCAATTTGTGATAAAACTGGACACCGGATGGATCAAATTTTCCGACACCTGAAGGAAATATCCGTGACCAAGCAATAGAAATACGAAGACCATTGATACCGAATGTACGGCATAATTCTAGATCTTCTGGGTATTTATGATAAAAATCACTTGCTAGACTTGGATCAAACATACCTTGCTCTTTTAAATAATCATCCCAATAATTCTTCCCTCGATTTCCTTCTAATAGTGCACCTTCTGCTTGAAAAGCAGCTGTCGCAGCACCAAAAACAAAATGCTCCGGAAACTTATTCATTCTTTACCTCCTTAAATTAAATTCTTAAAAACAAAATCTACTGCTTGATTCGGCGCTTTCGCTAAAGCCACATACTCCGCTCCACTAGTAGAAACAGCTTTTGTTTTGTAATTTTTTACATCTTCTTCCAATTCTTTAAACATTGAAGCCATTTGTGGAGCTAAAACGATCAAATCAAATTCATTGATTAAATCTTTGTGTTGCCCATAAGCCATTGCTGTAGATTCAATATCGATAGCTCGAGCTTTAGCACCTTTTTTGATTGCATTAGCCAACATAGAACTTGTTGCACCATTTGCACATAGAACCAATACATTTTTTTGACCACCTTCTTCCATTAACCCTGTAGTCACTTGTTCAGCTATAGGAGGTTCTTCTGTAAAAATCGGTTCAGCCTTTACTTCCTCAAGGGTTTCTTTTGCCACTAATTCATTGTCATATGCTTTGAAAAATGGAAAATATATTAAGAAATCAACGATCAGTAATAGTATGACTAATAAAACTGCTAATCCAGCAAATCCTGTTCCTAAAATCAAACCAATTGGTCCAGGCGTTGTCCATGGCAAATTATAAATAAATCCATCCATCCCTAAAGTATCAACGAAAAACTTAAAAATCCACACATTTAAGATTGGCGCAGTCACAAAAGGAATAAAGAAAATCGGGTTCAAAACAACTGGTGCACCAAACAGGATCGGTTCATTCACACCAAATAACACAGGGATAGCAGAAGCACGACCAATCGTTTTCATTTGCTTCGACTTTGCCAAAAAAGCAAACATGAATGTTAGGATAAGCGTAGCCCCTGTACCACCTAAAGTAGCGACAAAATATTGGATCCCTTGAGAAAGAATCCGTGGTGCATGTTCACCACTTTGATAGAGCTGAAGATTCGCTTCAACATTTGTAATATAGATTGCCGCAACTGCAGGTTCTACGATAGAAGGTCCGTGGATACCGACAAACCAGAAAAAAGCCATTGCCCCAAAAATCAATGCCAGTCCTAAATATCCATCTGCAGCACTAAAAATTGGCTGGAACAATTCAATAATCTTTTCTGAGAATCCTGTTCCTGCTAAATGCCTGAACCCTAAGTCGAATAACCAAAAAAAGACAGTTGCTAACGTGATTGGGATAAGATCTTTGAATGTCTGCGAAATATTCCCTGGAACTTCTTCAGGCATTTTTACAGTGATATTGTTTTTGACACAGAAACGATAGATGTTTGGGACAATAAATCCGACTACAAAAGCTGTCAACAATCCTTTTGTTCCCATAAAATCAGAAGAGAAACCGCCTTCAATCGCATCCACGCCAATAATCACAAATCCAATAAATGCTGCGATCATCGTTGAAGTAGGATTGATTTGATTGGTTTTAGGTAGTTTATTATTAAAAGTCTCCGTCAAACTTTTTGTCACAGTAGCTGCCATAAGCAAACCTAGAATACCCATTGATCCGTTGTAAGCCTTCATTAGAATCGTTTCGATTGATGTATCCCAATGGAAACCGAAAGCATTTGGAACATAAGCAGCTAACAAAAAGAAACTTGAAAAAAGAATCACTGGTATAAGGCTGATAAAGCCATCTCTAATCGCTCTCAAGTAAGGATTATTCGAAATCTTTTCAAAATGAGGTTTCATCTTTTCGATTGTTTGTATCAGCTGTTTCATACTGCTTCTGCCCCTTACGCTTTTTTGTAGATATTGAATAAATGTCTGATCGTATCTTTCAACAACATCGTCGTCATCAAGTGATCTTGTGCATGGACCATGATAAAACCGATTTCGACTGATTCACCGTTTGCTTCAGCTGCTAACATTTGTGTTTGAGATTTATGTGCCTGCATCAAACTGGTATGAGCTTCTTCTACTAGCCGCTCTGCTTGCTCAAAATTTTTCTTTTCCGCTTCTTCAAGCGCTTCCATTAATTTGGATCGTGCTTCTCCTGCAAATGCAACTACTTCAAATCCAATCATTGCTGCTTCTTCTTTATTCATCGACTTCTCCTTTTTGTTTATTTTTGTTTGTTTTTGTTTCTTCCAAACATATCATAAAAGAAGAATCCATTCCTGTCAATAGCAGATTTACTGTTTAAAATTGACTTTATTTTCAAAATATAATATGTTTAATTCGGACATAAAAGAAGGACTTGAACGAGGGGCAAGAAAAAAATGATAAAAGAAGAACGTCAAAAGTATTTGATGGATTTATTGAGCCAATATAAATTCTTAAAAGTAAGAGACATCGTCAATGAACTTAAAATAACTGACATGACTGTTCGCAGAGACTTTCAAGAATTAGAAGATAAAGGACTGATCATTCGTGTACATGGCGGTGCAAGAATTATTGAAGACAATAAGAACGATATACTTACTGAGCTAAGCCATCGAGAAAAACAACATATCCATCTCAATGAAAAATTGGAGATTGCAAAGATCATTGCTGAGAATATATTCGAAGACGAGACTGTTTTTTTGGGTGCAGGTACAACCATCGAACTGGTCTATGAGTTTTTAACCGTGAACCATGCCAAGATTATCACGAATTCCATACATGTATTCGACAAATTCAAACATGATTCAAGATTTGAATTGATTTTGATTGGCGGTTCTTATCGGAGTAAAACTGGTGCATTTGTGGGAACGATTGCAAATGATTTTATTTCAGGAATCCATGTGATGAAAAGCTTTATCGGAGTAAATGGATTAGATACATCTGCTATCTATACTTCAAATGAAGACGAAGGATTAACTCAAAAATGTGCGTTGAATATTGCTGAACAGAGATTTATTGTTGCTGATCACCACAAAATAAATAAAAAAGATTTTTACAGTTTTTATTCTTTAAAAGACGCTGACTACCTAATCACTGACTCAATGATTACTGCGGAAGATCAAGAAATATTTGGAAAGAAGATCCCTATATTATCTTCTAAGGTACGACTTGATTTATCTTGAATAGAATGAGTTTTCCACTATTGCTTTCTCTCATGATGCCATAGATATAGAAAAACAAAAAAACTTGGTACAACATTCGTGTACCAAGTTTTTTTGTTTTTCTAGAATGGTTTATCGATCAATCATACACAGGTGTAACTGTTTCTTTCAATACGAAATGATCGTCATCGCTTGTTCAAATTCTTCTTGCAAATGTTGTGTTTGATAGGCATGAAAAGCTGGGTGATGGGCACGCAAGAGTACACGTAATTTCATAGGATCATAGCTGTCTAACAACTGTTCTTTCAAAACAAAATCACGAGTCAGTTGCCATTCATAATAATAACCGAATGGTCGACAACTATAAATTGCTCCATGGATCAACTGATCTTCGAACCGCCGATGCGTATGACCAAAAACTACTTGTTTGATATTTGAGTAATGGTCTAGTAATTTTCCGAATGATTCTGATCCTAAAAACGCATTTAATTTGTTCCAACGCTCATAAGGAGCAGATTGATACACGATAAATGCTCGTTTAGGAACGAAATGAGTGGATAGAATGACCTCAAGTTTTTTTGCTTCCAACTGGTCTAGCAAATTTTTTGCAGCTGCAAGCATTTCTGCATTGACCTCGAGATCTGTTTTCCCACGCTGGATGAATCGATCATACCAATACAAACGTTTCATTCGTACGATTGCATCGTAATCTTTCAATTCAGAAAACTGATAGTCGTACCAGCCATTCATCCCTAAAAGAACGGTCTGCTCATTTAAAGCAATATACCGTTCATTTAAAAAATGTGGGTCTGGAAAATGGTCCATCATCTGTTCATTGGGCACATCTGCCAACTCGTGATTGCCGAAATGAAAGGTCGTAGATAATCCTTTATTGACGAAAAATTCGACAACAGCTAGGCAACGATCTACTTTATTGGCCGTATCTCCGGCTAGATGAAGCCGAGTGATCTTGTGCTTTTGCAAAACTTGCCAAAGCTGCCTCAGCTCTGATTCGCGGAATTTATTGATGTCCACATGTAAGTCGCTGATGATCGCCAATTTTCCCATTTTATCCCTCTAGTCTTTTCGAACAACTTGCAAGTTGCCTTTTCTCAAGCCGCTGGGTCCTTTTAATTGTAAACTATTATAAGTTGGTTCTAAAGCAAGTGTTGATGGATCATCCATGTAAAGTATTGCACTGTCTTTGATTTTGATTGGTCCAACTGGTGTATCAGCCACTACAGAATAAAGACTTAGATCTGTTTGTGTATCTTTTTTGACAATGATCAATCGAAATGCCGTGTCTAATTGGCAACTGACTTGGCTTTCTGCAAATGGACCGTCGCCGTTTTCGATATCTAATAACAGTTGATCATCTGCTTCTAATTTATTTTTCAATACTTCTTGTGCTTCTTTTGTCACTTCTAATTTCATCTGTATCACCTCACGTCATAGAATAATCACTTTATTCATCAGATGCAACTAATTTGTCTGGTTTTAGCTGTTTTCTGTTTGTTGGAGAGCCAACCATTCGGATCTTGTGATTCCTCTTATCACTAAAGAAACCACTTCACCATTTCTTCGCTCAGCATCTGAGATCAATCCTTCTTTTTTCATATGTAACTTCTCCATTACCCGTCCCGAATTGGAATTTCTCACGTCATGGGTAGCAAAGATCCTTACAAGATCTAATTGTTCGAAACCTAGTTTCAGCAAAGCAGCGGTAGCTTCAGGCATATAGCCATTACCCCAATAGGCAGAATTTAGCGCATAACCAATTTCGGCAGTCCCGTTATGGTCATTCACACGGATATCTGTCGTTCCGATCAGTTTACCTGATTTTTTTAGTTCTATACCATATTTTCCTAAAGGGTCCTTTATAAAGGATGTAGCAATATTTGCTCTTGTTTCAGCTAATGATTGGTTTGCGGGAAAGAGGAACCGTGTCGTTACCTCATCACTTGCATATTCATATACATCCTCTGTATCTGCTAAAGTGACGGGTCGTAAAATAAGTCGTTCTGTTTCTATCCATTGATTTTCTGCCAGTACAAGGTCTGTTTTAATTTCTTCTCCCATCTAAATCCGCTTCTTTCGTTATTTTTTCTCTACTATAGCGAAGCAGGCCCCAAAAAGCAACCTGTTATTTGTCCAACCTTATCCATTCCTTAAATAACAAAATATATTCTAAAAAATAAACATCCCTTAATAACTATTGGAAAAAGAATAACTTTTTGTTCACGGATTATTAGCAACTCTTCGGTAAAGTAAACTTATCAAATAAAAAGACTTCTTTGGAGGAATCACTATGAAAGAATATATAAAAAGTATCTATTTTATCGAAGAAACACAAAACATCGAGGGTTCTTATATTGAAGTAAAAACACTTTTTGTCAATGAAGATAAAACAAAAGCATTGGATATCTATAAAAAATTAGCTGCAAAACAAACGAATAGTTTTGGATTGATATTAAGCGAGTATAAGATCAAAGCAGAAGAAAGTTATTTCTATCAATTATTAAAACGTTGGAGTAAGCTTCCCGCCGATTTTTATCGAAAAATGCAGATCATCAACTATCAACCGCTTGCTGAGACACATGCGTGAATAGAGGTTATGAAATCAGCGCTCTGACCTTAGTATTAAAGAAAAAAGATTGCCCAAACACATAAAAATCGACCTCTAAAAATTAGCTGGAAAATCTAACTTTTAGAGGTCGGTTCAATTTTTTCGATTATTATTGATTCTACTTAAATGCTTGATCCACATCTTCAATCATCAGTTTCATTGATTCTAAACCGCCCCCGCTTAAATACCAGACATCTGGTTCAAGGGAGATGATCTGCTGATTTTTACCAGCATTCGTTTGTGCTACCAGTTCATTGGCAGAAATATCATCTTTGCTATCGTCTCCACCGATAGCTTTTGTTCGGTCTACCACAAATAAGATATCCGGATTTTTTTCTAGCACATATTCATAAGAAACACTTTGACCGTGAGTGGATGCTTCGATTTGATCATCTGCTTGTTCAAAGCCAAATAAATCATGGATGAAACCAAATCTAGAACCTGATCCATAGGCTGATAATTGCCCTTCATTCACAAGTGTGACTAGTGCTTTTTTGTCAGACGCTTCTGCTTTCTTTTTCGTCTGATCGATTGCATTGGATAATTCCTCTAATTGAGTTTTGGCTTCTTCTTGCTTGCCAAAGATCTCCCCTAAAGTAGTGACATTTTGCTGGAAAGATTCCCATGGCTTTTTCGCATCTAAAGAAAGGAAAATGGTCGGAGCGATTTGACTTAGATCTTTTTGAAAATCTCTTTGCCGACCAGAAATGATGATCAGATCTGGCTGAAGTTGATTGATTTTTTCTAAGTCTGGTTCTTTGATCCCACCTGCTGATTCCACTTTTTTATAGGAGGAAAGATACTCAGGAAGGCTGCTCGTAGCTGCTCCAACTACCTTATCTCCAACACCAAGAGCATCCATCGTATCTAAAGAACCATTATCGAATACGACGACTTTTTCAGAATTCTTTGGCACCTCGATTTGATCACCATTACTGTCTTTTATCGTTAATGCCGTTTCAGCTTGCGTACTGCTTTTCTTTGTGTCTGCCTGACTGGTGTTGTTACTATTTCCACATGCTGCTAAACCAAATGATGCTAGAATCAAGATACCTACTACTAATTTTTTCATCTCTTCTCTCCTAATGTTAGTTTTAGAAATAAAGACAGAATCTGCGGCCTTCAATCTCACAAATCCGTATGTCCATTTCGTACAATTCATCCAATACATCTTTTTTTATCATTTCTTGGGTCGTTCCTTGCGTGAATAACTTCCCATCTTTCATTGCAATAATTTCGTCTGCATAACTTGCAGCAAAGTTGATATCATGAAGAACAATAACAATCGTTTTTCCGATTTTTTGTACTAAATTTTTAAAATCTGCATGATTTGAACCGCAAAATTCATATCTAGATTGTTCAAAGGTTCATCCAGTAAAATATAATCCGTGTCTTGCGCTAGCACCATTGCAATATACGCACGTTGGAGTTGACCTCCTGAAAGAGTGTCAATCGATTGATCTGCTATTTCTTCTAGCCCGAGGTGTTCCAGTGATTCCTGAACGATTTTCTGATCTTTTGTCGTCAATTTTCCTTTCGTATAAGGAAATCGTCCAAATTCTACTAATTCTTTCACGGTGATTTGGACATTTATTTCATTCGATTGTCGCAGGATCGACAATTTTTTGGCTAATTCATTGGATCTCCAAGCCTTTACTTCGTTATGGTCTAAATAGATTTCACCTGTATCTTTTGGTATCAAACGACTGATCATCGACAACACTGTTGACTTTCCAGCACCATTTGGACCGATAAAAGCAGTCAACTTCTTTTCAGGAATCGTTAACTGTACATCTTTGACCACTGATTTTCCATGGTACAGTTTATTGACCTTTTGTAAATCGATCATAGGATACTCTTCCTTTCGCGAATCAATTTTGTGACAAAATAAATTCCTCCGACAAATTCAACAACGACACTCACTGTTGTATTCCAGCCGAAAATCTGCTCTACTGCGAGCTGTCCGCCTGTCAGAAACAGCATAGCTATTAGAAAGCTTCCGATAAATAGCAGACCATGACGATAAGTAGAAAATATACGGTAACTGACATTTGCGACAATAAACCCTAAAAAAGTAACTGGACCTACAAGAGCCGTTGCTGTTCCTGTCAAAAGACTGACACAACATAAAATAAAAAATTCAAATCGATCTGTGTCTATCCCAAGGTTTACAGCTTGTTCATTCCCAAGATGGAAAACGTCTAGCACATGTCGATATCGAAATAACAGGAACCAGCAGCCGATAATGATCAAAGAAGCAGGCAAAAGATACTGGCTTTGGATATTGCCAAAACTTGCAAATAATCTCCCTTGAAGCAAATCATATTCATTTGGATCCATGATGACTTGTAAAAAGGTACTGACACTACCAAAAAGCGTGCCTAAAATCATCCCTGACATCAGTAACAAAAAAAGATTTGCTTTCATTTTTTTCAAAAGAAAGAAAAATAACAACAGACTCAACCCGACCATCAGCCCAACGTTCAATAAGAAAAAACCTGTACCTGTCTGCTGAAGCATCGTCACTCCTCCGATAAAGAAGAAAAGGACCGTTTGGACAAGGACGTATAACGACTCAAGTCCCAATACGGAAGGAGTCAAAAACTGGTTATGCGTAATTGTCTGAAAGCTGATCGTAGCACTGCTGACAGCTAGCGAGACAAGGATAAATGCAAAAATTTTCTTGCTCCTCAATACCCACGCAAAATGCCAGTTTCCATATGTATGGATCATCAAGTACACTCCTGTAACAAATAGAACAAGAACAAGCATACCAATAAAAATAGACGGCTTTTTTTTAAGCATATCGTCGCCCCCTTATCAGAAGACAAAGGAAGATAGCCCCACCGATGATTCCAACGATCACACTGACTGGTATTTCATAAGGAAAAATCAACACACGAGCGACAAGATCGCAAAATACTAAGAACAAACTACCTGCTAAAGCAGTTACGCCAATGGTTTTGTGCACTTGATCTCCATATATTCTAGAGACAAGATTCGGAATAATCACTCCGATAAAAGGAATGCTTCCCACCATGATCAACATGACTGCACTAGCCAATGAAACCAAGCCAATGCCTAAAAACTGCATCTTCTGGTAATCTATTCCCAAATTTACTGCAAACGATTCGCCCAGACCAATAATCGTAAATTGGTAAGCAAATAGCCAAACCAAGAGCAGCAATGGAACAACAGCATACAGTAACTCATAATTTCCTCGTATCACAGTCGCAAAATTCCCTTGAAGCCACGAAGTCATATTTTGTACCAACTGGAATTGATAAGCAAAAAAAGTAGCAACTGAACCAATGATATTCCCTAACATGACCCCAATCAACGGAAGCATCAATTGATTTTTCTGGGGGAACAATCGCGTAAGGGATAAAAAAAGCAATGTTCCTGCAAAAGCAAAGCAAAATGCAGTCAAGGATCGGACGATCAAGGATGCACCAGGTAGGAAAATCATGGCCACTAAAATACCTAAACGCGCACTATCCATCGTGCCCGCAGTCGTTGGTGAAACAAATTTATTTTGGGTCAAATGTTGCATAATCAACCCACAAATACTACTAGTCGCTCCCACAAGGATCAAACAAATCGTTCGCGGCAAACGAGTCGCTAGCAAAATTTGTAAACTTTGCCCATTTAACTGGAGCAATTCTGACAATTGTACATTTGATACTCCAATGAACAATGAAATACTACTTAAAATAACTAATAATGCTACTAGTCGTCCGTAGCGCATCCAATCCACCTTTCTAATTGAGAATGATTTTCATTCTTATTTTAAGTGAATCGTTGAACAAAAGCAACCGCTTTTTCATATGTTTTAGGTATTATTGGGAATATGCTATAATCGTAAGAAAGACAAAGAGAAGAAGGAGGGTATTTTTTATGGCACAAGATGATGTAAAAAGCCATTTGGATAAGGGACTTTATGGTACACCTTTAGTGAACCCTGAAGAACAGCATAAATATTTAGGGACATTCAGGGAACGTTGCTATCTTAGTATGACTGTTGCTGAAATGATCCAACCGAAAAACAAAGAAAACTTTTTAAAAGAACTCAAAAAACATCCAGATGCTTCCATACTCTTGAATGGGGCTCTACCCCTTTCTGTCCAAAACCAATATATCCAGATAGCAACGAAAAACAATAGCCGATTTACTGTAGTCAACGATTACGTCACTGCAAATCCTGAGGAATTCGGATTGCTCTTAACAGCAAAAGAAGCAGTAAATGAACCTGTGATCGATATCGAAAAAAAATACCCAGAAGAAAACTCTTCGCCATCTGAAAAAGAAAAACCAAAAAAGAAAAAAAGCTTCTGGGATCGTTTATTTTAAAACGAAAAAACACATAAATTTTTACATGCAAAAAAGCTTTTGAACAGATTGACATCAAATAGGACAATCTGTCAAAAGCTTTTTCGTTTAAAATATTTCAGGATATAACAATTTCAATACATTCATCGTCAATCTTCTGCCTTTTCCTGCAAAAGGATAAACATGCATATGCATCGCTGGATTGAAATTTGCTTCGATGATCCCGTATGCTTTTTTATCGGTTGTAGGATCGATTTCTTTATCTGGTATGATCAAATCAATACCACTGATTTTAGCTCCTAGTGCTTCTACCGCAGAAACGGCGATTTTTTTGTAAGCTTCAGAAAATTCATCAGTCATATCGATCGAATCACCGCCCGTACTGATATTTGAGTTCTCCCTTAGATAAACAATTTGATTGGCTTGGGGAACTGATTCGATCGTTAACCCTTGTTCTTTCAACATCAATTGTTCTAATTCGCCTAATTGGATCAATTCCAACGGTGCACGATGATTCGTTCCACGCAAAGGGTCACTATTTTTTTCTTCAACAAGTTCTTTCACTGTTCGGATACCGTCACCAATAACATTAGCAGGGACTCGCAACATGATGGCTTGGACTTCTCCACCGATTACAAAGAAACGATATTCCGTTCCCGGCATAAATTCTTCTACTAAAACCGAGCTGTCTTCACGAAAAGCAATCGCCAATCCTGCTTGATAATCCTCCAGATCAGCCCCTTCCTTGAAAATCGTGATACCTAATCCGTAATTTGTGGACTTAGGTTTGATCACAAATGCCTGATCGGCAAATCTTGGATAAGCTTTTACGGCTTCTTCCATGGATGAAAATTCTGCGCCTCCTGGTACTCGGAACCCAGCTTCTTTTAAAACTTTTTTCGTTACTGTTTTGTTTTCCATGATAAGTGGAACGATATAGCTGTCCTTACTTGTCATGTTTGCATTTTTCACATATTCTACATGGTCTTGGAATTGCAGACGCAAAAATTGATCCGACTCATCTAATACTTTGACTTGGACGCCTTTTTGGATGGCATCGAACATAAATATCTGAGTAGAAAGTTCCATTTCGCGAAAACCGGCCAACTGATAGGGACGTTCATGACTTTCTTTATAATATTGATGCCCCAATGCCACAGCAACTTCTTGCTGACTCGATAACTGTGCTTCTTGATAGAGTTTCGCTGCTAACGTTTGTTCAGGATAATCCATTTGAGTCAATGCTTCCTCTACTAAATAAAGAGAATCCAACCAATCCAATTCAACCAGCATTTGCTTCATCCCTTCAAGAATTTCTCTACCTTCTTGATGAAATTCTGTTTGATCTGATGGTTGTTCTAGTGCTACTTTGTTATTTCGAGTCGTACCTTCTGCCACCCATTGGTCACTGTCTTCTTTTTCTTCTGTCCATAGCATATACATCAGGAATAATTGTAAGAAACGAACTTGTTCTGGATTGATTCCCAGCCTTGCATAAGGATTCAGATCGATATTCCGCAATTCAATATAACGAACGCCTGTTGTTGCTAAATCTGCGACTTTCTTTCCACCTCGGAAACGAAGCGGTGTATAAAATTCTTTCTCCTCTGAAAGTTTCCCTTCTTCGATCATTCGCTCAATATCTGCTAAATACTGTTTCATAGAAGCATAGGAAACTTTCACATTTGGATGATTCGTATACCCCAGCGCACTGTTGCGAATACTGCGAACAGGTTCTTGCGGATGTGATTCATTTATAAAATAGTTCTTCTCACTCATCGGTGAAGCACCGAATAAATAAGTGATCATCCAGCGATAGCGCATAAAGTTTCTCGCTGTTTTCAAATAAAGTTCTGTTTTGAATTCAGAAAAATCTTGAAATTCTTCCTGATGGCTGAACAATGTTCTTAGCAACTCATCGCCAAATTCAAAATTGAAATGGATACCGCTCACCATTTGTTTTCGCTTCCCGTATTCTTTTGCTAAGTAACGTCGATACAAAACATCTTCGAAATTTTTTAATTTTGCAATAATGATTTCTTCGTCTTTTTCCGGTAAGGCAGGTGGCATACTTAATGGCCAGATCATCTCTTCTTTCGGTATAGAACGAGCAGTCACATCATAAACAGCAGCCAGATACTGAAATAATTCGGGAATAGAATCGGTAACAGGGGTGATCATTTCTGTTTGTGTTTCGCTAAAATCTGTTTGGATATAGGGGTGATAGGATCGATCGCCAAAGATTGCTGGATGATCGGTTTTTGCTAGATTTCCTGCAAGATCAACCCGCTGTCCTTCCCGTTCTATACCAAATCGAGCTTGGTCGATAAAAGGGCGCGCATTGACATGCAATAATAATTGCTTAAAATTCATCATTAAGTGACCTCCAATTCATATGAATCTAATTATAATCAAAAAGTCTAAGAAAAAGAACGAAATTGTTTGAGAACCGCTTACAAATAAGTATAAAAATGAAGGCATCAAAAACACAGCTATGTTAAAAACAATCATTCAAACAAGGAGCTGCAACTTTTGTTACAGCTCCTGCTTTTTAGACATGGGTTATTCTTCTTTTAGTAATCCTTTGAATAATCCAACGACAAAATCGTTTGGATCAAACGGCTCCAAGTCATCGATGCCTTCACCCAACCCGACCAATTTCACTGGTAAATGCAGTTCATTACGGATAGCAAGTACGATACCGCCCTTTGCTGTACCATCTAATTTTGTCAAAACAAGACCGGTCACATCTGTTGTTTCTTTGAATTGTTTTGCTTGAACCATCGCGTTTTGACCAGTTGTTGCATCTAATACAAGTAGTGTTTCTTGGGGTGCTTCTGGTAATTCCCGCTGGATTACTCGTTTTATTTTTTCTAATTCGTTCATCAAGTTCACTTTATTTTGCAGTCGGCCTGCAGTATCAACTAATAAAACATCTGCCTGCTCTGTCTTTGCTCTTTCCAAAGCATCGAATACGACAGCTGCTGGATCGCCGCCTGCATTGCCACGAACAACTTCAACACCAGCGCGTTCGCCCCAGACAACTAATTGGTCGATTGCTCCAGCACGGAAGGTATCTGCTGCTGCCATCAATACTTTTTTACCTTCGTTTTTGAACTGATGAGCAAGTTTACCAATACTTGTTGTTTTCCCTACACCATTGACGCCGACAAACAAAATAACTGTTAGTCCGTCTTCTTGGATATTTAGTTCATTTACTTCATTGATTCCTTCCGCTTCATAGAGATCCACAAGTTTCTCGATGATCGCATTTTGAACTTCTGCCGATTTTTTCGCATTTCTGAGTTTCACTTCTTGACGTAACGCTTCGGTGATTCGTATCGCTGTTTCAAAACCTACATCTGCCCCGATAAGTGTTTCTTCTAATTCTTCAAAAAAGTCTTCATCGACTGTTCGAAAATTGGCAAACAGCTCATTCATCCGTTCACCAAATGTTTTACGCGTCTTTTCTAAACCCTTGTCATACTTCTCCTGTACTTCAACTTCTTCCGTTTTCTCTTCGCCAGTAAAAGCACGCTTGATTTTATCAAAAAATCCCATTTGACTCCCCCCTAATCTAATACAAATTTTTGGATCACTTTGGCTACGCCATTTTCTTCATTGCTGACTGTCACAAAATCTGCTGCTTCTTTGACGAAAGGCACAGCATTCTCCATCGCTACGCCTAGACCAGCGTATTGGATCATCGGTAAATCATTTTCTTCATCACCGATTGCCATGATTTCTTCTTGTTTCAAACCAAGATCTTTTGCCAATAAAGAAATACCATAAGCTTTTGTGACACCTTTTGGCATAAATTCCAAAAGCATACTTCTCGTTTTGATGATCTCATACATTTCATGGAATTCTACTGGTATTTCTTTGATTTTAGGATCTAATTCTTCTTGGTCATAAGCGATTACTGCCTTATTAAGCACAAATTCATCTGTAATATCGCTTATATCCGCTGGTTGGAATTGCAGCAGCTTATTCAACACATTGTACAAGGATTGCTTTCTTGGGGCACTAGGCAGCTGTAAAACCACATTGTCAGACAAAACATCTAGTGGCAGATCCAATTGCTGAGCCAATTTGTATAAGCGTTGGATATCTGATACTTCCATCACTTTCTTTTCCATGATTTCACCAGTATCGTTTTTTTGTACTAAACCGCCGTTGAAAGTGATGCTGTAATCACCCTCATCTACCAGCCCTAATTCTTGCAGATAATGCGCCATCGCCGCTAAGGGGCGTCCTGTACATAGAACGATCTTGACCCCTTGCTGTTTTGCTTGTGCTAATGCTTGTTTATTCTCATCTGAAATCAGCTTTTGTTCATTTAATAATGTACCATCCAAATCGATTGCTACTAATTTGATCATTTTCGTTCCTACACTTTCGTTTCGTTGATTTTCGCCTCTTCATTGATATCTTCCATCCGTACAGAAACGATTTTTGATACACCGGATTCTTGCATCGTCACTCCGTACAGTACATCTGCTGCGACCATCGTTCCTTTGCGGTGTGTGACTACGATAAATTGTATGTCATCTTGGAAGTCGCTTAAGTAACGACCAAAACGTTTTACATTTGCTTCATCTAACGCTGCTTCTACCTCATCTAAGATACAAAACGGAACAGGACAGACACGGATAATAGAAAAGAGCAGCGCAATGGCTGTAAGTGCTCGTTCTCCTCCGGAAAGCAAACTTAAACTTTGCAGTTTCTTGCCAGGAGGTTGTACTTCAATCTCAATACCTGTTTTCAGCAGATCAGTTGGTTCTGTCAGTACTAATTCAGCTTTACCGCCGCCAAACATATTGGGAAAGACAATTTTGAATTCTTGACGGATAGCTTCAAATACTTCTTTGAATCTTGTCCGCACTTCATCATCCATCTCATCCATCGTTTCAAACAACTGGTTTTTCGCTGCTAACAGATCATCTCGCTGTGTCGCTAAGAAGGTATGTCTTTCACTGACTTGTTCGTATTGTTCGATTGAATTTAAGTTTACTGGCCCCAGTTTTTCAATTTGTTCTTTTAAGGAGGCAACCTTTATTCTGCTGTCTTCAATATTGGTTGTTTCTTGATAGTCGTGGGAAGCTTTCTCAAATGTCAGCTGATATTCTGACTGCAGATAGGTCAAATGATTATCTAAAATCATTTCAGCTCGGTCTTTTTGGACTTCTAATTTGGATTGTTCCGACAGTCGTGCTTTTTGCTCACGATTACGCTCTGCCAAGACTGCTTCAAGCTCATCGATCTCCCTTTGCCTTCTATCTCGCTGCTCTTTGGCTTTTGCCAACTCGGCTTTTAATGTTTCTCGCTGAGCAGATAATTCGTTAATTTGTTTTTCCAAACTTTCTTCTGTGACTTCATGATCAGAAAAGTCTGCTGTCAATGTCGCCAACTGTTTTTCTATCGCTTCTTGGCGTTCGATTGCCTCTGCTTTTTGGACTCGGGCACCGCGGAGCTGGATCTGCAGATGATTAAACTGCTCTTTCAAGACAGCAAGATCTGCTTGTTCTTGTGCTTTTTGACTTTGCACTTGTGCTCTTCTGGCTTCCATCTGGTCACTTTCTTGACTTAAAGATTTGATTTCTTCGTCGATTTGTTGACGTTGCGTTTCAAGATCTGTTTGTTTGTCTTTCAACTCGTTCGTTTGTTTTTCGTAATCTTCGATAAACTGCTGTAGCTCACGTGTCTCAAAAGTTGAGATTTGCTTTTCTTTTTCAAAACGTTCAAGTTCGTTTATGATGTTTTGCAGCTGATTTGTCGCTTCTTGTTCTTCAAAACGTAATTGTTCGCCTCGTGTACGCAAAACTTCTTGTTCTTCGGCTAAACGAGCTGTTTCTTGTTGCAGCTCCTGAACTTTCTTTTCTTGCACTTGAAGTTGTTTATCTGCTTCTTCGAATTCACTAGTCAACTGTTTCAATTCTTGGTTTTGTACAAACAAACTGCCTTGGTTTCCTCGTTTGTTCGCTCCACCTGTCATGGATCCTCCGGCATTCATCACGTCACCTTCTAAGGAAACCACTCGGTATTGATAGCGGATCGTTTGTGCGATCGCATTGGCACTAGTTAAGTCTTTTGCTAAAAGGATCGTTCCTAACAGGTTTTGAACCACTGTTTGGATTTGATCAGGATAAGCAACTTGTTCACTGGCAATCCCTATAAACCCTTCTATAGCTGCCGCTTGTGTCAATATATGAGCTGGTAACTGTCTTGGTTTGATTGTCGTCAGCGGAAGGAATGTTGCTCTTCCTCCTCTTTGCTGTTTCAAATACGTGATGGCTTGCCGAGCATCTTTTTCATTTTCAACGATAACATGTTGAGCTGCTCCACCTAAAGCTGTTTCGATGGCTAACGTGAAATCTGCAGGGACGTCGATCAGTTCAGCTACTGCTCCGACAATACCGGAAAGCTGCTGTTTATGCTGCAAGACCAATCGAACGCCTTGGTAAAAACCAAAATAGTTTTCTTGGATCTCTTGAAGGCTTTTCTGACGAGCACGCAGCTGCTGGACTTGATTCATCAATTGATACATTTTAGGCTGTTCTTTTGCTAATGCTTCTTGGAACTTTTTCCCGTTTCGTTGGATCATTTCTAACTTCTCTTTTGTTTCAGTTAAAGATGATTTTAGCTGCGCCTGCTTTTGTATAAATTCTTCTTTCTGTAAGATCAATCGGTCTACTGATGCTTCTACTTCCGATTGCTTGGCTAACGTCTGCTTGCTTTTTGCTGTTTCTTGTACATATTGACGTTCCAGATACTTCAGTTCGTTTCCTACAGCTGCTTGTTCTTGCATTAAATCAACATATTGATCTCTTAATTCTGCCAATAATTCTTTCGTTGATTTTTGGTATTTTTCTAATTCTTGCTGTGTTTTTATGAGATTTGCTTCAGCTTTTTGGATCTCTGTTTCTTTTTCTGCTGCTTCTTTCATCAAGCTTTCTTGAAGCTTTTCAAAATGTTTAACCTTTTTTTGTGCTTCTGCTAATGAAGTTTGATATTCTTGCGAGCTTTTTTGTGTATGCTTTGTCCGCTCCTGCAAAACATCTTTTTGTCCTTCTGTCTGCTTCAGTTTTTCCGAAAGATCTAATAATACTTGCTGATTTTTTTCGATCAGACGGTCGGCTTGCGCATTTTCTTTACGCTGCTTCGCCAAAATGGATTCTTGTTCTTGGATCGACTCAGATAGTTTACCTAATTCTAGATTGAATTTCGCAAGCTGTGCTTGTTTGTTGTCCCAATCTTTTTTTGCTGTCTTGATTTCAGCAACCATCAAAGAAACATCGGTTTGAGTCAGTGTTTCTTTTAGCTGTAAAAACTCCTTTGCTGCCTCACTCTGGGCGGCCAAAGGAGTTAACTGTTCTTCCAATTCATGGATGATGTCTTGGACGCGGCTGAGGTTGTCTTCTGTTTCAAAAAGCTTTTGTTCTGCTTTCTTTTTCCGCTGCTTGTATTTCAACACACCAGCTGCTTCTTCAAAGATCCCACGACGGTCTTCCGGTTTACTACTGAAAATCGCTTCTACTTTTCCTTGAGAAATGATTGAGAATGATTCTTTTCCTAATCCAGAATCTAAGAACAATTCTTGGATATCTTTTAATCTGCAGCTTTGTTTATTGATGAAAAACTCGCTTTCCCCAGTCCGTCGATAACGGCGGGTTACACTGATCTCATTGTACTCCAATGGCAGATAATGATCACTATTGTCTAAAATCACTGTGACTTCTGCAATATTCAGCTGCTTTCGGGTATCGGAACCGGCAAAGATGATATCCGGCATTTTTCCGCCTCGCAAACTTTTAGCAGATTGTTCTCCTAATACCCAGCGGATAGCTTCTGTAATATTGCTTTTTCCGCTGCCATTTGGTCCAACCACTGCTGTGACGCTGTTTTCAAAATCAATGACTGTCTTGTCTGCAAATGATTTAAAACCGGCTATTTCAATTCGTTTCAAATACAAAGCTTTCCCTCACTTACTTTTACAGTGCTGCTAATGCATTTTCCGCCGCAGCTTGTTCTGCTAATTTTTTCGATTTTCCTTGTCCAGTGCCAATCAATTGATCATCTACATAAACTTCGATCCAAAATACTCGTTCATGAGCTGGACCTTCTTCATTGATCAATCGGTATTCGATCGATACATCACCTGATTTTTGTAAGACTTCTTGCAATTTTGTTTTATGATCCATCTCATGTGAAAAAGCACCTGCTTTGACTTTAGGAAAAATCACTTTTTCGATGAACGCATGGGTCGTGTCGAATCCTTGGTCAAGATATAACGCGCCTAAAAAAGCTTCGAATAGGTCGCAAAGCAATGCTGGTCGCGTACGTCCTCCTGAATTCTCCTCTCCCTTGCCCAACAGAACATATTGATCAAAGTGACATTCTTTGGCAAATTTCGATAAGCTGTCTTCGCGAACGATCGCTGCTCGTGTTTTTGTCAATTTTCCTTCTGGCAAATGAGGATATAAACGGAATAAATACTGAGAAACCATCAATTCTAAAACGGCATCTCCCAAAAATTCAAGTCGTTCATTATCCGATAATTGCAGATTGCGATGCTCATTCACATAGGATGAATGGGTAAAAGCTTGTTCAAGCAAATTTAGATCGTGAAAAACGATGTTATAATTTTCTTTTAGTTCTTTTGTCAGCTGGTTGTCCATTTTCCACATTCCTTTTATGGATATTTTTTCGATACTTCCTTATTATACTGGTTTTTTGTTAAATTTGAAATGGTTCGGGTAAAAGGTAAGTAAAGCTTTAATAATCCTAGTGATTGACGAGAGGTTGTGAAAAAGCCGTTTAGTTCGGAGTATTAGAGAAATAAACAAAAAGACAGCTTCTCATATTTTGCCGTTTCTTGAACGAATACCGTGGAATAGCTGATTGAACACTGTTCATACAAAAAAAGGATGTGACACGACTATTGTCACATTCCTTTTTTGTACAATCCCTTATTCTCGTATGTTTTAAATGACTTCTTGGACGGGTCCTAGCTGAACCTCTGAAACATGAATGCTCAATAGAAGAAACACCGTTAGTAACACTTGAAAAAGGAGCGAAATGAACACACACCATTTTATCCATCGTGGGTGAATCTTTGGCTGATGACTTTTCAATAAAACGATTGAAAAAAACAGTCCAATCACTGGTAAACTATCAGACAAAACCAACAGAATGAACACATAAATAAGGTTTATTGGATTGATTTCTTCCATTCATTCATGTCCAACACATGATCGAATTCTGCTGCCAATGTTGGATCATGGGTGACCACAAGGACCGTAGCTCCTTTTGCATTCAGTTCTTGTAATGCTTGAAGGACGATTCCTTTGTTCTTTTGATCAAGAGAGGCTGTTGGCTCATCTGCAAAGATGATCTTTGGTTCTTTCAAAAATAAACGAGCAAGAGCAACTCGCTGCTGTTCTCCTCCGCTTAAGAGAAATATTTTTTTGTCTATCAAATGGTCTACCTGAAATTTTTCGAGGGATTCTTTGATTTTCTGCTCCTCTTTTGAGACCAAGGTCAAGTAATCGTCTGGTACATTTCCTGCTGATTTTCTTCACCACTCGCTGCTTCGATGATGATCGATGAATGGATTTCTGGAATCGCTGATTTGATCATTTCGGTTCCAACAAAAGAAATAGCATATAAAAAACTGGTGACTGTGAATAGAAAAAAGAAGCGATAGATTTTTTTCATCGTTTAGAAGAAAGAAGCGGTTGGATCAGCCGCACTAACGGCATTGATTGGTGCGATCCAGCTGCTCAAGGCAATAAGTGTACATGAACTTGCTATCATCTTTTTCACATTTCTCTTCATTTGTATCCGCTCCCTTTTTTGAGTGCCTAAAGTGTCTCACGAGTGACTATTGAAACATACTTGAACAAGCAAAGGCGACAGTCGTTCGGTCCCCCTTTTTTTATTTTAAAAAGAGATAAGTGTGAACCTTCTCTTTTATTAACTACGCGAAAAATTCCCATCAATTTAAAATAACAATAATTTTTATTCAATTTAAATTAAATAACACACATTTTATACATTTTCCTTCTTTAAAATCTATTTAAATTATATATAATAACACATTTATGTTCAACGTGTTTTTAAAATAAAGTTTTAAAAAACTACATTTATTTTTATTTGCTATCAAAAATAACGATAATTAAAAAAACCGAAAAAGGACATCGCCCTTTTTCGGTCATTTTTATTGATTATGAACGTGAATCTGCTGTAACAGAAACATTTGCCCATGGGTTTGGTACATCATAAGACCAATCCCAGTCTTTGACGCGGTCGTTCACTGGCAATACTTCGTTACGGAACAACGTTGGAATCGCAAATGCTTCTTCAAACGCATACTGTTGCCATTTTTGATAGGCTTCTTTCAAATAGTCTTCATCAAATGCTTGGCTTGAACTGATATCGTTGATCAATTTTGTATTTTCTTCTGATTCATAACGAGTGTAGTTGAATGCTGCATTCGGTCCCCATAGTCCACTTGGATTTGGATCAGTTCCTGTATTCCAAGCAGCTTGGTAAACATCGATTTCAGGATCATCGTTTTCTAATTTATCGTAGAAAGAGTTGAATTCAATCAGACGACCTGTTGTGTATTGGACATCCAAACCGATTTCTTTCCATTGTTGGATATAGTAATCTGCCAATGGTTGCGCTGTTTCTCCACCAGACATCGAAGCAAAGTTGATGGTTAATTTGTTTCCATCTTTGTCTTCTCTTAACCCATCGTCGTCCACATCTTTGTAGCCGGCATCATCCAATAGTTTTTTCGCTTTGTCTAAATCTTGCGTGAATCCTTTCAACTCATCATCATGATAAGATTGGAATACTGGAGGGATCAATGAAGTGGCATTGCTTCTTAATCCTGCATAGAAACGTTCGCCTACTGCATCATTGTCTAAAGCATAGCCCATTGCTTGACGTAATGATTTATCTGCCATTTTTGAATCCGGGTTGTATTCTACACTCTTTGTTTCCGCGTTCCATTTACCTAGTTTAAATCCTAGATAAGTATAAGATGTTTGTTCACGACCTAAATTTGTATAGCCGGAAATTTCTTTATACGTATCATATGTGTCTGTTGGCATTTGGAAAATCATATCGTATAATTTAGAGTTCAATGCTTCAGTTGCACTGGCTGTTGGTACAGATTTCATCGTGATTTTTTTCAGTTTAGGCGTACCATTCCAGTAATGCTCATTTGGCAAGTATTCCACAGATTCTCCAGCTACGATGTTGCTCATGTAGTACGGTCCGAAAGTTACTGGGTTTTTACGTACTTGATCGCTAGATTCCATATCTTTGATTGCTATACCTTCCAATGTATGTTTCGGTGCTGCATAAGACCAAATCCCGCCACCAGCTTGCAGCATGCTTGGGTTTACATCTTTATATTCGATCTCAACTGTTTTGTCATCCACTTTTTTGATACCAGAGATCGTATCGGCACTTCCATCATGATACTCTTCCATCCCTACGATATTACGGAACGTATCGTCGTATCGGATACCAGTGTAATCTTTATGACCGATGATCTCATATGGGAAAATCACGTCATCAGCTGTTACGTCTTCACCATCTGACCATTTGACATTGTCTTTTATTTTGATTGTTGCTTTCTTCGTATCTTGATCTAGGTCAAGCGTAGCTGCTCCATCATCGGTGATTCGGAAATCATCGTTACTTGCAAATAACGCTTCATGAGAAGGAGCCATGAAAGCTGCATCAAAAGAATCTTGATAAAACTCCCACTGGAACAATCCTTTGAACTGACTGTCCGTTGCGACCGCAGCTTCTAATTCACCGTCTTCGATTGCATCATCATTGTTTTTTGTTGCGATTGGAAAAGTTAATTCCTCTTTGTTATTGCTGTTGCCTCCAGAGTTATTTCCAGAAGTATCTGTACCTCCGCCCCCGCATGCTGCAAGAACAACAGCAGACATCAGCGTTGCAAATCCAAAAATCGTTTTCTTCATTCCTATTTCCCCCTTCGCTTCTATAACTAGCCTAACCGTTGGCGTGCATCTGCAGAACGCTTGAATGCCTGTCCAACATAATTGATACTCAACATCAAAACTAAAATGAGGATTGATGCGGGTAACCAGATCCATTGCCGATTCACTAAGACTTCTCCATTACTTGCATAACCGATCAGTGTACCTAAACTAGGTACATTTGCCGGCAAACCGAAACCTAAGAAAGTCAAAGTTGTCTCGATACCGATGTTTGCCGCAAAGTTCATTGTCAAGTTCGTAATGATCAATGAACTTAGATTCGGCATAATTTCGCGGAACATGATTTTAAAATCACTTGTTCCCATTGTTTTTGAGGCACTGACATAATCTCTTCTTGCTTCAGATAATGTCTTGCTTCGGAATAATCGGGCTTTAGCTACCCAATAAAATGCACTCATGATGAAAATAAAGGACCAGACATTGTATCTGGAAATAATCGAAACGAAGACGATGATGATCAACATAATCGGTAGAATCATGATAAAATCAACAATTCGCATCAAGATGTTGTCAATGATCCCTCCGTAGTAGCCAGAGATGATCCCTAATCCAACCCCGATGATCGAAGTAAGGATCGTGATCGCAAATCCGATCGTGACAGAGTTTCTAGCACCTATGATCAATTGACCTAATACATCACGTCCGCCTTCATCTGCTCCCAGAATGAACTTTTGTCCTTGTGTCGAAACTGCTCCTGGGGCAGCATATTTGTCAAAAATACTAACATACATCACTTTATCTTGATCGGTCAGCATCGCACCGATAAAAATCACTAATAATAAAACCACTAGCAAACCTAATGAAAAAATAGCGATTTTATCTTTTTTAAATTCTCGAGCAATCATTCGTATCCCCATAGGAGGGATACTTTCTTGAACTGCTGTATTGTTTTTTTCACTCATCGATCCATTCTCCTTTCTGATTGGTTTTATTGAATCCGAATACGCGGGTCAACGATACTCATAATAATATCTGACAGTAACGTCCCCACTAGCGTCGCGATTCCTAAAATCAATACTAAGGATGTGATCACGGTGTAGTCTCGTTGACCAATAGAGTCAATAAATAGTTTCCCGACTCCTGGATAGCCAAAAATCTTTTCGATAACTACAGAACCAGCAATCAACGAAGTGATTTCATACCCCATTTGCGAAGCCATCGGCAACGCTGCATTCCGGAAGATATGTCTACTGAATACTTTATTCGTCGGTACCCCTTTGGAACGGGCTGTTCTGACAAAATCAAGCGACTTCGAATCGATTACTTCGCTTCGCAGATATTGGATCGTAACGGCAGTCGCCAGAAATGCTTGGGTAATCGATGGTAGCAGAATATATTTCAAGCGATCTATCCACTGAGTGATAAATCCCCCTTGCAAACCTAGTGTTTGAGAACCGCTTGTTGGGAACCAGCCTAAACGATAACCAAAAACAAACAGCATGATCAAGCCGAAGATGAATAACGGAACAGCAAAACTAAAGAAGTTATAAATCACGACGATCTTATCCAAGATCGAATTTTGATACCGGCCTGCTAGCATCCCTAGAGGCACAGCAATCAAATAAGTAAGGACAACTGTCAAGATCGATAGATATAACGTGTTGATGATCCGTTCACCGATTAGGTCAGCAACAGAGCGTTTGTATAAGAAACTTTGACCAAAATCGCCTTGCAAAGCATTTCCGATCCAACGGAAGTACTGGACATACCATGGGTCATTCAATCCAGCTGATTGTCGCATTTGTTCGATCACTGCCGGATCTTGGTTTGGGTTGATCAAACCAGTAAATGGATCCCCTGGCATCGCTTGGGCTAATAAGAAGATCAGAACACTTAAAATAATAACTTGCGGGATCATCAATAAAACACGTCGCAGAATCGTTTTCCACATTAGCTCGCACCTCCATCTTTCAACGCCACTTTATGTGTAGTTGTGATCGTACGCAAATCGTAGACTCGGCCAGTCGCATCATAGTATTCTCTTTGGTTTTGGATATACTCTTGTTCTACTTTTCGGCGATTTTCTTTGTGGCTTTCCCGATTTTCTACATCGATTTGCGGAATTGCTGAAAGCAGACGTTTCGTATAGATGTGGCGCGGGTCATTATAAATGTCCTCTCTTGTACCGATTTCTACAAATCGACCTTTGTACATAATTGCGATATTGTCGCACATATGTTTTACTACACCTAAATCATGAGAAATAAATAAATAGCTGAGACCGTATTCTTGCTGGATCCGTTTCATGAAATTCAATACTTGTGCTTGAACAGATAGATCTAGAGCAGATACCGGTTCATCGGCCACGATTAATTTTGGATTAGTAGCAACAGCGCGGGCTACTCCTAGACGTTGGCGTTGTCCCCCTGAAAATTCATGAGGATATTTGTAAAGTGCATCTTCCGGCATCCCAACGATATCTAGCAATCCTTTTACCTTCTTCTTTTCTTCTTGATCGCTTAACCGTTCAAAATTTCGGATAGGTTCTGCAATGATATCCAATACTCGTTTTTTAGGATTCAAACTAGACATTGAATCTTGGAAAATCATTTGTACGTCTTTGTTATAACCCATTTTTTTTCGGTTGCTTCGCTTCGTTACATCTTTTCCTTCATACATGATTTGTCCAGCTGTCGTCTTTTCTAAACCAACGACTGCTTTTCCTGTAGTGGATTTTCCGGAACCGGACTCTCCCACCAAACCATACGTCTTTCCTTTTTCGATAATAAAATCCACACCATCTACAGCATATACATGATCCGTTACTCGATTGAAGAATCCACTGCGAATAGGGTAATGAACTTTCAGGTCTTTGATCGTGATTAATTCTGTCATCTACACCTCTCCTTTTTCGTCTCTAAAGTGGAAATGCTTGTAGCAAGAGCAACGTACCAAATGGTTCGGAGCGACTTCATGAAGGATAGGATCTTCTTCGTGGTCACTTGCTGGTATCCACGGAATACGTGGAGCAAATCGGCACCCTTTACGAGGCATGTTTTTCAGAGAAGGAACCACACCTTCGATCACATGGAGTTCTGCATCATGATTTCCTTCTTGAGGTATAGAGTTCAATAAAGAGCGCGTATAAGGATGTTTCGGATGATCAAACAGTTCTTTTACACCCGCTACTTCAACAAACTGTCCGCCATACATCACTGCCACTCGATCAGCCATTTCTGCTACGACTCCTAAATCATGAGTGATCAGGATGATTCCTGTTTTTGTTTCTTCCTGAAGATCTTTCAGTAAATCAAGAATCTGTGCTTGGATGGTTACATCTAGGGCTGTTGTCGGTTCATCTGCAATGACGATTGGAGGTTTGCAGGCGATTGCGATCGCGATGATGACACGTTGTCTCATACCGCCTGATAATTCATGGGGATATTGACGTCCAACTCTTGCTGGATTAGGAATCCCTACTTGTTCTAGTAATTCCAGTGCGCGAGCTTGACGCTGTTCTGCATTCATCTTTGTGTGATAGGAAAGTCCTTCTTTGATCTGGTCTTCGATTCTCATGAGAGGATTTAATGCAGACAACGGATCTTGGAAAATCATTCCGATATCATTTCCGCGGATTTTATTATAAAGCGTTTCGTTCAGTTCGATTAAATTCAGATCGTTATATAAAATTTCACCTGTAATTTTTGTGTTATTAGGATCAAGTAATCCCATAATCGTAGTAGCTAATGTACTTTTCCCGCACCCAGATTCCCCAACGATTGCTAAGATCTCGTTTTTGTCTAAAGTAAATGAAACATCATCTACTGCATCATAATAGTCATCTTTGAGTCGGAAGCCTGTATGTAGGTTCTGAACTTCTAATAATTGATTATCTGACAATCGAATACCCCTCTCTGCTTCCTAAACGGAAGTTTTTCTTAGTAAAGAAAGAACATTACACATAATAAAGCGTTTTATAACAAAGGTTATTCTTATCTTTGTGTAATGAATTATTAATAATTATATAGAAAACCGCTTTACTTTGCAACATAATTTCTAATTATCGCCAGAATTATCAGAAAAATGTCTTTTCCGTGTCAGAAAGATTAAAAAAAGAAGGATAAAAAGTTGCATATAACTTTTTATCCTTCTTTGCTTTTATTGAAATTATTTGAGATGGCTGCTGATATAATCTACTGCACCGCCAACTGTTTCAATTTGTTCAGCGTCTTCATCTGAAATTTCTGTACCGAATTCATCTTCAAGTTCTAAAACGAACTCCATAATACTAATTGAATCAGCTTTTAAATCATCTTTGATGTTCAATTCATCCGACACTTTATCGGTATCTATCTCAAAATGATTTGAAATAATTTTCGCTACTTTGTTAAATACTTCTTCGCGAGTCAACTTTTTCACCTCCAAGAATCATACACTTGTCAATTACCTACACCATGGCTAATTTTACTGACATTTTTCAGGATTGTCCACCTTTTTTTAACGAACCGGATTGCCTCAGCTATCTGAATATTATTCTTCGCTTTTTTCAAATTGTTCGACTAACTGCCCTACTACATTTGTTTCAAGCATCGTGTGGATTTGGCGGATCGTATAGCGGACAGCATCAGGACCTGTTGCTCCGTGGGTTTTAATGACTGGTGCTTTCAAGCCAAACAAAACAGCTCCGCCATGTTTGGAATAATCCATTTCAGATTTTAAAGAACGCAAGCCGTCTTTTAAAAGCATGGCGCCCATTTTCCCTTTGATCCCTTCGTTTAGAATAGCGGATTTTAATAGATCCATCATATTCATTGCCGTTCCTTCAATGGATTTCAAAACAGCATTGCCTGTAAATCCATCTGTGACTACTACGTCAGCCACCCCATTGAGCAACTCGCGCGCTTCTACATTTCCAATGAAATTCAAACTGGTTTCATTCTGAAGAAGTTCATAGGCTTTTTTCGTCACTTCACTACCTTTTGTGGCTTCTGTTCCGTTGTTTAAAAGAGCAACGCGGGGACGTCCGATCCCTCGGACTTTACGTGCATAGAAAGAACCTAAAATACCGTATTGCAACAAATGTTCTGGTTTATTTTCTGCGTTAGCGCCAAGATCCAGCATATCGAAACCGGCACCTTCTTTTCCTACTACTGGCAAGGTAGACATCAAGCCAGGGCGTTCGATATTTTTGATACGTCCTACGATGAACAAACCCGCTGCTAGCAGCGCACCTGTATTCCCTGCTGAAAATATAGCATCCGCTTCGCCGTTTTTCACTGCTTGTGCAGCAAGGACCATTGAAGCAGTCTTTTTCCGTCGGATCGCTTTTACTGGCTCATCATCACTATTGATTTTTTCGTCTGTATGGATAATCGTGATGTTTTTTTCATTTGTTAAGTATTTCTTGATTTCTGCTTCTTTTCCGTAAAGTAAGAATTCTACTTCTGGAAAATCTTGCTGAGCTAAAGCCACGCCTTCTACAATTGCTTGAGGTGCGTGATCTCCGCCCATTGCATCTACGGCAATTTTCATTGTTCCCACTCCTTTTTCCATCATCATTATAAAGTATAGCATAGTCTGCTAATCGAAATAACGATTATCCTGATTTTCTATCTGGAGGCTTTGTGCTAGAGGCTGATACTCAGGCAGCATCTGCCAATTCTTTATCTGCCAAAGAGCTGCAGCCTCTTCTCTGGCTACCTCCAAAACATTTCCATCCGTCACCAAGTCAGCAATCGCAAATTGAGGTAAACCAGATTGTCGGAAGCCGAATACTTCACCGGGACCGCGTAATTCCAGATCTTTTTCACTTAGTACAAAACCATTGGTGGTCTCTGTCATGATTTTCATCCGTTCCACGCCTAGTTCATTTTTGGGATTAGCAACTAAGATACAGTAGGAAGCATCACTTCCGCGTCCAACACGTCCACGAAGCTGATGCAGCTGTGCCAAACCAAATCGATCCGCATCCATAATCAGCATGACGGTTGCGTTTGGCACGTTTACCCCTACTTCTATTACCGTAGTAGAAACTAATATCTGCATCTGGTTATCTTTGAAAGCTTCCATGATCACTTCTTTTTCCTGATTCTTCATTTTACCATGTAACAAGCCAACTTCATATTTTGGCGCAAATAGTTCACGAAGTTTTTCATAGATTTCCACTGCGTTTTTTACGTCTAATGCTTCTGATTCTTCGATCAGTGGACAGATGACATACATTTGATGTCCTCTTGCCAGTTCTTTCCTTGTCCAATCCAGTACACTGTCTAATTGAGGCGTTCTTACCCAGCGTGTTTCAATAGGGATACGCCCAGCTGGAAGTTCATCAATGATCGATACATCCATTTCACCGTACGCTGTGATAGCTAGCGTTCTAGGGATCGGAGTGGCTGTCATAAACAAGACATCAGGTCGCCAGCCTTTTTCACGAAGGACTTTCCGCTGATTCACACCAAAACGGTGCTGTTCATCCGTAATAACTAGACCTAAATTCTGAAATTCAACTCCATCTTGGATCAATGCATGTGTACCGATCACGACGTTGATTTCTCCTCGTTCTAGTTTTTCAAGGAGTTCACGTCGTTCTTTTGTTTTCGTTGACCCTGTAAGCAATGCGACCGTTACTTCATTGGGATCAAACAGCTGTTGCAAACTTTCCATGTGCTGTTGTGCCAAGATTTCGGTAGGCACCATCAACGCACCTTGGAAACCCGCTGTAACGGTGGCATATAATGCAATTGCGGCAACCACTGTTTTTCCGCTACCTACATCTCCCTGCAAAAGTCGCTGCATATGTTGAGGACTGCGAAGATCCCGACAGATTTCATTCGTTACTCGTTTTTGGGCATTTGTCAGTTCAAAAGGTAGCTTTTGAGTAAATTCTTTTAATTTTTGGACATCATAAAGGATCTCCAAGCCATTTGTTTCTGCTTTTTCTGCTTTTTTCAATCCTTGAAGACGCATTTGAAATAAAAAGAATTCTTCAAAAACGACACGTCGTTTGGCTTGGTGATTTTCTTCGTGGTTTTTCGGAAAGTGCATACTTCTTACAGCGGAAGCTCGGTCAAGTAGTCGATATTTCTCCACAAGGTTGTTCGGCAGGTTTTCTTCGATCAATGTGCCGTATTCTTGGAACCCTTTTTTGATTAGGTCAACTAATGTCGTTTGACGAATCGATTTATTGACGTGATATATCGGCGAAAAGTCATCCATTGTTTGAGAACCTAAAATCTTCATCCCGTTCAAGGCTTTACGCTTTGCATCCCATTTACCGTATACGGCGATTTCCTCCGATAAAATGACTTTTTCTTTTAGATAAGGTTGATTAAAAAAAGAAACGTTGAACACATCATGTTCTTGCATCATACGAAATTGCAATCGGCTTTTTTTATAACCAAATCGATTCATCACAGGAGGAGAGACTACGATTCCTTTCAAAGTAACCTTTTCTTGATCTTGGATCTCGTTTAGATTTCTTTCCTGAATATCTTCGTAGCGAAAAGGATAATAAGTCAGTAAGTCTTCAATCGTTTGGATACCCAAGCTGGCAAGACTAGCTGCTCTTTTTTCTCCGACTCCTGCCAGCATAGTGATTGGATCATCTAAAGAACGCATATATTTTTTCCTCCCTCCTTTAACAAAAAAAGGACTTGGTCAGTGATCATACCTGATCACTAACCGAAGGCCTTTTATGAATGAATACTGTGTTAGAAAGATATTCTGTCACAGGAATTATTCAGCAGAAAATAGATAAGGATAGACAGGCTGATCTCCTTGGTGGATCTCGATTTCCAAATCAGGATGTTTTTCTGTTAGTTTCTCAGCAAATTCATTTGCTTGTTCAACTGTTCCTTCATCACCTGCTAAGATCGTTACGATCTCTGTGTCCTCATTGATCATTTGTTCTAGTGTACTTAACGCTGTTGCTGTGATATCTGGGTTAGAGATCATGATTTTTCCATCAATCATGCCTAAAAAGTCGCCTTCTTTGATCTCTACACCGTCGATTGAGGTATCTCTGATTGCGTGAGTGACTTGACCACTTACGACGCTAGACAACATTTCTGTCATCGTTTCTTTGTTTTCTTCTAAAGAAGCTTGATCATTGAATGAAAGCATAGCCGTCAATCCTTGAGAAATCGTTCTTGAAGGAACGACTGCTACTGGGATATCTGCTACTTCTGCCGCTTGATCAGCTGCCATGAAGATGTTTTTGTTGTTCGGTAAGACAATCACTTTATCTGCGTTCACTTCTTGGATCGCTTTAACGATGTCTTCCGTACTTGGGTTCATTGTTTGCCCACCACTGATAACATAATTAGCGCCTAAACTTTCAAACAGCTCTTGGACGCCTTTACCAGCAGCGATTGCTACGATACCATACGGGATACGTGGTGTTTCTTTTTTCGCAAACTCGTTCACTTCTTCATCATGTTCCAAAATCGTCTCATGCTGCAAGCGCATGTTGTCGACTTTGATTTTGACTAATGAACCGAATTTTTGTCCATAGTTCAAGACTTCTCCTGGGTTTTCTGTATGCACGTGAACTTTGATGATCTCGTCATCATTGACCACAAGTAAAGAATCTCCAATACCATCTAAATAGTTACGGAATTCTTCGTAGTCGAACGTGCTATCAACAGTAGGTCCTTCACCGATTTTCACCATGATTTCTGTACAATAACCAAAATGGATATCTTCTGTCGCCATTTGTCCTTGGACACTGCGATGGTGCTCTGCATTGACCATATCATCCATTTCTGCTGGAGAAGGTTCATATGTTTCATCCGCTTGGAATTCTCCATTCAATGCGCTTAAAAAGCCCTCATAAACAAACAGCAATCCTTGTCCTCCACTGTCTACAACACCGACTTCTTTTAGGACTGGAAGCAAGTCTGGGGTTTTAGCTAAAGCACGCTTTGCTCCTTTTACAACAGCTGTCATCACTTCAACGACATCGTCTGTACTCATAGCTTTCTTTTCTCCAGCTTTTGCTGCTTCTCTAGCTACTGTCAAAATCGTTCCTTCTACTGGTTTCATTACTGCTTTATACGCAGTTTCAACACCATGAGTGAATGCTGCAGCAAGATCAGAAGCATTTAATGAGACAACATCTGGAATTTGCTTAGAAAATCCTCGGAACAATTGAGACAAAATAACGCCGGAATTTCCGCGCGCACCCATCAACAATCCTTTTGAAAGCATTGCTGCTAATTCTCCTACTTTTTCTGAGGTTGAATCTACTACTGCCTTCGCTCCACTAGTCATAGATAGATTCATATTTGTTCCCGTATCACCATCTGGCACAGGGAATACATTTAATGAATTGACGTATTCTGCATTTACTTGCAGACGATTCGCACCAGCCTGCACCATTTCCTGGAACTGGCTTGCACTTATTTCTGTTACACTCACCTAGATAATCCTCCTTCAGATCGACTGCTGAGTTATCAGCCAGTCTCCTGCCTAGTCTGGCAGTACACGAACACCTTGTACAAAGACATTAACCGAATTGGCAGCTACACCTAATAATGCCTCTAGATTGTATTTCACTTTTTCTTGGACGTTGCGAGAAACTTCAGAGATTTTCGTACCATAGCTGATAATCGTATAAACATCTACAGCAATACCATTATCTTCTTGGCGGACAACTACTCCTCTTGAGTAATTTTCTTTACGCAAAATCTCAGTAATATTATCTTTAATTTGATTTTTGCTGGCCATTCCTACAACACCGAACACATCTGTCGCGGCGCCACCAACAACTGTTGCAATTACATCATTGGTAATTTCAATGGTTCCAGCTGACGTTTGAATTTTTACAGCCATGAATGAGCCTCCTTAACGGGTAAAATACTCCCATTTTTCTTCTATCATATTTTATCATAGCGCAACTTGAAATAAAAGGCAGTTACCCAAAGTACTCAAAAACCTTGCAAAATTTCAGGTATAACCCTGTTTAATTTACAATTATTCTTCACAAATGTCAATTGTATCCATGAAAATGTACTTGCAAATTTCCAATCTATATGATATGTTAGTCTGGTATGAGCTGAATTATTCTATTGCTCCAAATCAAGGCAAAGGAGGAAATTACCATGGCAAAAGTTTGTTACTTTACAGGTCGCAAGACAAAAAGTGGAAACAACCGTTCACACGCTATGAACTCAACAAAACGTACTGTTAAACCTAACTTACAAAAAGTTCGCGTTATGGTCGACGGAAAACCTAAAAAAGTTTGGGTGTCAACTCGTGCTTTGAAATCAGGAAAAGTTGAACGCGTTTAATTGAATGATACTTGGACCGTTCAGATAGTGAACGGTTTTTTATTTAATAAAAATTTTGGCGGGTGGAATTTTTGATTCCTCCCCTTTTTTTGTGTTTATTTTTGTTATACGAACAAATTGTGAAGTTATTTATTCCCAAATTTTATTTTTTTATGAAAACTAGACTCTTTTTAAGCAGAGAAAAACAAGGATATGATAAACTAAATACAACTTCATAGAAATTTGGTGGAAAATAAATATGAAAAAAAACTTAAAGTCATTCTTTAGAGAAAACGGACGCTACGCAGCAGCTAGTTTCCTGATTCCGTTTTTGATTTTAGCACTTGTTTATTTAAGTATCGGGATCTATCCCGGGAGCAGCAGAAGTATTTTGGCAAGTGATGCCTTTTCACAATTTTCTAATTTTCATGCAAGCTTCCGAAATGTCCTTCTTGGAAAGCAAAGTATTTTCTATACATGGAATGCTTCTCTGGGCTTGAATTATCTATCTTTGATTTCTTATTATCTCGGCGGGATCTTCACGCCACTGGTTTTCTTCTTTCCAAACCAGATGATGCCAGATGCACTTTATGTTCTGACTTTGCTTAAAGTCGGCTGTGCCGGATTAGCTTTTTGGTTTCTTGCACGCACGTTCAAGATTCCTCGCTGGGGGCATGTTGCACTTAGCGTCAGTTACGCATTGATCTCATTCATTACTGCACATTCGGAGATCATCATGTGGCTGGATGCATTTGTTTATCTTCCATTAGTGATTTTGGGGATTCATCGTGTCATGGATCTGAAACGGCCGAAACTTTTATTCATCAGCTATTTGCTCTTGTTTCTATCCAGTTTTTATATGGGCTTCATGATTGGTGTCTTTTCTTTCTTATATTTTATTGCCCGTCTATTGACAAACTGGTCAGAATACAAAAAATCGATTGTTCCTTATGGGATCACTTCTTTACTGGCAGGCGGCGCTTCAATGATCATTGTATTGCCAGCAGTACTGGATCTTCGCTCAAATGGCGAAGCATTGAGTCAAATCACTACGTTGAAAACAGAAGCGACTTCTTATCTGGATCTGATCATGAAAAACATGATTGGTGTTTATGACACCACAAAATACGGTTCGATTCCGTTCATTTACGCAGGTCTACTTCCGTTGGTCCTTTGCTTGTTTTATTTTGCCAGTCGGAAAGTACCGTTGAAAAATAAGTTTTTGTACGGTGGTCTTTTCGCCATACTTATCGCAAGTTTTTATCTTGTCCCATTGAATTTGTTCTGGCATGGTATGCATGCACCGAATATGTTTTTATTCCGTTATGCCTATCTGTTCTCTTTCTTAGTTCTCCTGCTTGCAGGAAAAGGATGGGAAAAGATAGAACAAGACGATCGTGGGCTGTTGTTAGGAATCATTTTGGTCGTAGCTGCTCTCTTTGCGGTGGCATGGGGCATCAAACCTGAAGGAAGCTACACCTATGTGACGATGACCTCCTTTGTATTGACAGTTGTTTTCTTAGGGATCTATGCTTTTGCTGTGGGATTTTATCAGCATAAAAAACTTTCTTTCAATCATCTAAGTATATTGTTGGTATTGATCATGTCTGCTGAGGCTCTAGTCAATACGAACAGCATGATCCATGGTATCCTTGATGATTGGAATTATGCTTCCCGCAGTTTGTATACGGATCCTTCTCCTGACTTGAAAGCTCTTGTAAATGAAACAAAAGAAGATTCTGACTCGTTTTACCGCTTAGAAAATCTGGATCCGGTATCGCCAAACGATTCGATCAACTACGGTTACAGTGGCATCAGCTTGTTTTCTTCTATAAGAAATCGTAATTCTTCCTCTTATCTGGATACATTAGGGTTCCGTTCAAGAGGGACAAATTTGAATATCCGTTACAATAATAATACTTTGCTGATGGATGGCTTTACAGGAATCAAATACAACATTTCTAAGAACGAAAGCACGTTCAGCAAATATGGCTTCCGCCAAGCTGGTCAAAGCGGCGACTATACACTGTATCAGAATGTCAATGCATTGCCACTGGCATTTACCGCACCGTTATCCGTTAATGATATTGAGCAGCCCGTAACAGATAATTTAACTAGTCAGACAAACTTGATCAATACATTATCTGGTCTAAATGAACAGTATTTTACATTCTATACGCCTACTTTGAAGAATCAGTTAAATACGACAATCACAAAAACAACGACTGGTGTGACTTATTCAGAGACGGCAGACAATCAACCGAAAGAGCTCACATGGGAAGTCCATGTACCTGCAAATACACAAGCTTACTTAAGTTTGTTCCCAACCAATTTTGCACAATTAGAAAGTTCTAGTGCAACGATTACTGTCAATGGTACATCGAGGAAAACGCAAATCAATATTTCTGGACAATACTATGATCTTGGCTATTATCCCCAAGAGACAACGGTGACATTTACTGCAAGTTTTTATGGGACGAAAGAAGTAAGTTTCATGGAGCCGAAAGTCGTTGGTCTAGATGTTGTAGCCTATCAAGCCGCAATGAATCAGATCAAAGAAAAAGGTGTCGAAATGGAAGCCTCTGGCAGAAAAGCTTCTGGAACTGTAGATACCGCAGAAGATTCTATGTTGGTGACGACTATTCCTTACGACAAAGGATGGAAAGCCGAGATCGATGGGAAGCCAGTCAAAGTCAGCAACTTCAAAAACGCATTCTTGATGCTAAAAGTTCCAGCAGGTAAACACACGGTTACTTTCAGCTACTTGCCTGAAGGATTTATAATAGGTGCAATCCTTTTTGTACTATGCATTGCATTGTTTATTCTCTATGTCTGGTACCTTGACCGCAATCAACCCTTCTATGGCACGATTGATCCAACAATAGAAGAAAAACCGCGAAATACACACAGAAGAAGACGAAGAAAATAAAGAAACGATGGAACCTGTTCAGACTGTCTGCCAAGGGCAATCAAAACAACGTTCCATCGTTTTTAGTTACAAAAAAGTAGTGTGGCAAAAAGAAGGTTCACTTATCCATGCTTCGTTCACAAGTTGTGATATTCATCAAACGTGAGAAGCTGTTTTTTGAAATTGTTTCTTGTGACTCAGAGCTAAATGGCAGGCTCACAACCTCTTCCTTAAACAGTGTTCAATCAGCTGTCCTTCGGTATTAGCTCAACAAATGGCAAAATATGAGAAACAATTTTGTTTTGGCTGTTCTTATTACTTGATGCAGAACCGCTTTTTCACAACCTCTTATTCATATTTCACTTCATACAAATAAAGTCCTTCAGGGTGTGCTGTAGGTCCTGCTGCATTACGATCTTTTTCGCAATAATATCTGGGATACTATCTTCAGGCAATCGGCCATTGCCAATTTTCAAAAGCGTTCCTACTAAGATCCGTATCATCTTATACAAGAAGCCATTTCCCCTAAAAGTAAACAACAATTCGTCTTTTGTTTCATTAACCTCCATCTTAGCCTCGTAGATCGTACGTACTTTATCCTCTATCGAGCTTCCTGATGCACAAAAAGAGGTGAAATCGTGGGTCCCTAATAAATCAGGAAGTGCCCGCTGAATTTTTTCCAAATCAAGGGGGTAAGGAAAATAACTTGCATAATGGCGTCGAAAAGGACTGCGTGGTTTCCCTATATCCACTCGAAATTGATAAGTTTTTTCTTTGACCAAATATCTTGCATGGAATTCTTCTGAAACGATTTCTACTTGTCTTACAGCGATATCCTCTGGTGACTGGGTATCTAACGCAAAACGCATTCGTTCTAACGGGCGTTCTTCTGGATAATCAAAATGGATCACTTGCCCGATTGCATGTACTCCGGCATCTGTCCTTCCCGAACCAAAGACCGTGATTTCTTTCCCATTTGCCATTTTTTGTAATGTTTTTTCTACTTCTTCTTGAACAGTACGTCCATTTGGCTGTTTCTGGAACCCATTGAAATTTGTTCCGTCGTATGCAATGATTGCTTTGTAACGTACCATGGTTTTCTCTCCTTTGTTTCTAAAAAGTTGTCTAGAAATAGTGGTTTTTCCAGATAATGTTGTTTGTTCTTTTTTTCAAATAAAAGAAAGAGGCCTGTGACATTAGTCTGCCACAGACCCTAATGTTTCTTGTCATACACTGCTCGCATACTTTCTTGCAAATAGATTAGCAAGAAAAGGATAGATAGCGGTCCACTGAACGTTTATCCTCTTAAAAAGATCAGCAGCACGGTTAATAATATAAAAGCAATGATAACCATCGTGTCTCTATTATGCCAATGCAAGACACGATATTTCGTTCTTCCTTCCCCGCCCTTGTAGCCCCTTGCTTCCATAGCGGTCGCAAGATCTTCCGCTCGGTTGAAACTGCTGACAAATAAAGGAATCAGCAAAGGAATGACTGCTTTCATTTTCTGAACTAGATTGCCTTCACCAAAGTCAACACCACGCGCGCGCTGAGCGTTCATGATCTTTTCTGTTTCATCCATCAATGTAGGCACAAAACGAAGAGCAATCGACAGCATCAAAGAAATTTCGTGGACTGGGAACTGTACGGCTTTCAATGGACGAAGCAAGTACTCAATCGCATCAGATAATTCCAAAGGCGGTGTAGTAAGCGTGAGTAGCGTCGACATAAAAATAATCAACACGAATCGGCAGAAAATAAAGAGACCGTTCATCACACCAAATTCAGTGATATGGAAAACACCCCAACTCCAATAAGTTTCTCCTCCGCTGGTGAACAAGATTTGCAAAGCTACAGTAAAGAGGATCAGCCAAATCAATGGGCGAATACCTCGGATAAAAAATTTCAAGTCTACTTTTGATAAGAAGACAGAAAATAATGTGAAAACTGCCAATACAAGATATGTTTCCCAATTATTTGCTAAAAAAATGATACCAATAAAATAAAAACTGGCTAATAATTTGGCTCGGGGATCCAATCGATGGATCAAGGAATTTCCTGGCATATAACGACCAAATATCAATTTATTCATCATGGGCATTTCCTCCAGCAGAATGGACGATGGCGTCTGCTAATTCTTCAGCTGTCAAAGGTAAGGTAGTGAAGTCCATCCCTTTAGCCATTAATTCTTCTGCAAATTCTGTGGCAGTAGGTACGCCTAACTGTTTTTCTTTTAGCCATTTGATGTTTTGAAAAACCTCTTGAGGCTGCCCGCTATTAACGATTCGCCCCTTCTCCAGTACATAGACATAGTCTGCAAAATTGGCTACATCATCCATTAAATGCGTCACTAAAACAATAGTAATCTGTTGTTCCTTATGAAGACGCCAAAACATCTCCATCATTTCTTTTCTGCCCTGAGGATCAAGCCCTGCCGTTGGTTCGTCCAATACAAGTACTTCAGGCTTCATGGCAAGCACACCAGCGATTGCTACTCTACGCATTTGCCCTCCTGATAGTTCAAATGGTGAACGGTCCAAATAGCTTTCATCCAGTCCAACTTGTTCTAACGTTTCTTTTGCTAGTATCAGCGCTTCTTCTTCACTGACACCAAAGTTTTTAGGACCGAAGGCAATATCTTTTGCCACCGTTTCTTCGAATAGCTGTGCTTCTGGAAACTGAAAGACGATGCCGACTTTTTTTCGGATCGGCTTTAGATTTTTATTATCCGTATCTGGCTGAATGTCGCGTTCTCCAATATGGACGGTACCGCTTGTTGGCTTAACAAGCGCATTCAAATGTTGGAGTAAAGTTGATTTCCCGCTTCCGGTATGCCCTACTAATGCTGTATAACTGTTTTCTTTGATCGTCATATTGATGTCAAATAAGGCTCGCTGTTCAAATGGTGTATTCGGCTGATAAGTGAAGTCTACTTGTTCAAAACGGATGTCCATAACCAATCCACCATCCTTTCTTCTGTCATATATTCACTTGGCACATCTATCCCGCGTTCTTTCAGTGCACGCTTCAGTTTTTCAGGAAATGGTAGATCTAGACCTAAATCAATCAGTTCGGGTCCCGCAGAAAAGATTTCTTTTGGTGTACCTTCACGGACAAGTTCTCCTTGCCTCATCACTAATATCCGATTGGCATTAGCTGCTTCATCAATATCGTGAGTGATAGATATAACGGTCAATTGACTTTCTTCTTTGATCTTCTTGATCGTAGAAATCACTTCTTCACGACCTTCTGGATCTAGCATACTTGTTGCTTCATCTAAAATAATGATATCAGGTCGTAAGGCAACCACGCCGGCAATAGCAACACGTTGTTTTTGTCCTCCTGATAAACGTGCAGGCTCGCGTGTAGCAAACTCAGCCATTCTAACTTTCTCAAGTGCATCTTTCACACGTATCAGCATTTCTTCTCTGGGAATCCCTTGATTTTCAAGACCAAACGCAACGTCATCTTCTACTGTCGAACCAACGAACTGATTGTCTGGATTTTGAAAAACCATTCCAACCATTTGCCGGATCGTCCAAATGTTTTCTTCATCCAATACTTGATTTCCGACTTTCACGACCCCTGATTCTGGCAGAAGTAGCCCATTGATTGTTTTGGCAAGTGTCGATTTTCCTGAACCATTGTGTCCAATAATAGCGATCCACTCACCTTTATCAATTGTAAAGGAGACATCTTTCAATGCGGGGCGAAGATCATCTGGCTGGTATTTATAATTTATTTTCTCTAATTCAATAATTGGCTCCATGATTACTCCTTCTTCATCCTAAAGTTCCTACTAACACTATCAAAAAAAGACAAAATTTTCAATTATTTCTCGCTTAAAATGTTTTTTTATGCCTTCAAGCAGAGATGTCATGACAGTTAATTGAAGGTATAAAAAAACACTTTATGATGAGTGCTTACTCCCCAAGCGATATTCGCTTGAGGAGCAGCGCTGAGCTAGACTCGGAAAAATATCTTCCAACATCATAACACTCTAAAAGAATCATCTATAAAGTGATGTTATTAGTGTGATTTTAGACAAGTTCTAAGACAACCATTGGTGCACCATCACCGCGTCTTGGTTCTGTCTTCAAAATGCGTGTGTATCCGCCTTGACGTTCTGCGTAACGAGGTGCAATATCGTTGAATAGTTTTTGTAAAGCTGATTCAATGACGATGTCCTCATTTTCTTCACGCACGCTGGCAACTTCATTACGTACGAAAGCCGCAGCTTGACGACGTGCATGCAAATCTCCGCGTTTACCTAAAGTGATCATTTTTTCTGCAGTTGAGCGAACTTCTTTCGCACGAGCTTCAGTAGTCACAATACGTTCGTTGATTAATAAATCAGTTGTTAAATCACGCAACATCGCTTTACGTTGGCTAGATGTGCGTCCTAGTTTACGATAACTCACGTTGGTTTCCCTCCTTCGTAAAAGGTTTTAATCTTCTTTACGTAAACCTAAACCTAAGTCGTGCAATTTTGCTTTAACTTCTTCTAATGACTTACGTCCTAAATTACGGACTTTGATCATTTCAGGCTCAGATTTATTTGTAAGTTCTTGTACAGTATTGATTCCTGCACGTTTCAAACAATTGTAAGAGCGAACAGACAAGTCTAACTCTTCGATTGTCATTTCCAACATTTTTTCTTTTTGTGTTTCTTCTTTTTCGACCATGATTTCAGCATTTTTTGCTTCATCAGTTAAGTTCACAAAAATATCCAAATGTTCAGTCATGATTTTCGCAGATAAACTCATTGCTTCCAACGGTTCGATTGAACCATCTGTCCAAATCTCCATCGTCAATTTATCAAAATCTTCACGGTGTCCAACACGTGTGTTCTCAACTTGATAGTTCACACGACGAACAGGTGTGTAGATTGAATCGACTGGAAGAACGCCAATTGGCATATCTTCTTTTTTATTTTCATCTGCTTGAACATAACCACGTCCAGGTTTCACTGTTAAGCGAGCATGGAACGTAGCTCCTTCAGAGACACTACAGATGTACATATCTTTGTTAAGAATTTCTACATCACTATCAACGATAATATCGCCAGCAGTTACTGTAGCAGGTCCGGTAATATCGATTTCAAGGGTTTTTTCTTCTTGGCCATACATTTTCAGCGCTAAGCCTTTAATGTTCAAGATGATTTGAGTGACGTCTTCTCTAACACCTTTGATGGTAGAGAATTCATGCAGTACACCATCGATTTGAATATTAGTGATGGCAGCACCTGGCAAAGAAGATAATAAAATACGACGTAGGGAATTCCCTAAAGTAGTCCCATACCCTCTTTCAAGAGGTTCAACGATGAACTTGCCATAATCTTTTTCTTCATCAATTTTTGCGATTCTTGGTTTTTCGAACTCAATCATTCTTATCTTTACCCCTTTCAAAACGAAAAGTGTCTTGTTCAATGACGTTACTGATAAAACTCAAAATGAGCGGCACTCATTAAACACGACGGCGTTTTGGAGGGCGGGCACCATTATGAGGAACTGGAGTCACGTCACGAATTGCAGTCACTTCTAAACCTGTAGCTTGTAATGAACGAATTGCTGCTTCACGTCCAGAACCAGGTCCTTTAACTGTTACTTCAACAGTCTTTAATCCGTGTTCCATTGCTGCTTTTGTAGCAGTTTCTGCTGCCATTTGAGCGGCAAAAGGAGTTGATTTTTTGCTTCCTTTGAAACCTAATGAACCAGCTGATGACCACGCTAATGCATTTCCGTGAGTATCAGTGATCATGATGATAGTGTTATTGAATGTAGAATGGATATGTGCAATACCTGCTTCTATATTCTTCTTCACACGGCGTTTACGATTCACTTTTTTTGCTGCCATGAAGTTTTAACCTCCTTCACTTAAGAATTATTTTTTCTTGCCAGCGATAGCGCGAGCTGGGCCTTTACGAGTACGTGCATTGTTTTTCGTGTTTTGTCCACGAACAGGCAATCCACGGCGATGACGGATTCCACGGTAAGAACCGATTTCCATCAAACGTTTGATGTTCAAGTTCACTTCACGACGAAGATCCCCTTCAACTTTTAATTTATCTACTTCCGCACGGATAGCATCTGTTTGTTCATTCGTTAATTCACGAACGCGAACATCTTCAGATACACCAGCATCAGCTAAGATCTTTTTAGCAGTAGTGTTACCAATACCATAGATATAAGTAAGTGAAACTACCACACGTTTATCACGAGGAATATCTACTCCTGCAATACGAGCCATATTTATAGCACCTCCAATTATCCTTGACGTTGTTTATGTTTTGGATTTGCTGGGCAAATCACCATAACGCGTCCTTTACGACGAATTACTTTACAATGTTCGCACATTGGTTTTACTGATGGTCTTACTTTCATGATAATACCTCCTGTAGTTTTACGGAGTACAATTATTTAAAGCGATAAGTAATACGGCCACGGTTAAGATCGTATGGAGACAATTCAACCGTTACTTTGTCACCAGGTAAGATACGGATGTAATGCATACGAATTTTACCTGAAACAGTAGCAAGAACTTGGTGTCCGTTTTCTAGTTCAACTTTAAACATTGCATTCGGCAAAGTTTCGACGACTGTACCTTCGACTTCAATCATATCTTCTTTTGCCACGCACAGTACCTCCTTGTACTTGTTTCGCATTTTCACACGATAAAATGGCGGAAACTGCAGTTCCCACCTCAAAATTCTCAAAATGGATCATCTAGAGGATTCTCTAGAAGTCGGACTGACATATTCTATCATAATTTATTGAACTTGACAAGAGTAACTGCATAATGCAAGTCGGCTACGGGCAATCGTGCTATTTTTCAATGATTTTTTGTACATCTGCAAATACAGCATCGATTTCACGAGCACCATCAATAGTGTTTAGCAAACCTTGTTCTTTATAATAAGCCAAGATTGGTTCACTATTTTTGATGTTGATAGCCAGACGATTTTTAACCGTCTCAGGTTTATCATCTTCTCTTTGATAGAATTCATGCCCACCGCAACGATCACATGTGTCTTCAACTTTTGTAGGGTTGAAAATTTTATGGTAAGTTGCTCCACAATTGCTGCAGATAAATCGGCCGGCTAGACGTTCGACCAAGATTTCTTCACCAACATGGATATCGATGACAGCATCAATTTTTTTATTCAAATCTTTTAGCATTGCGTCCAGAGCTTTTGCTTGATCTAGTGTACGTGGAAAGCCGTCTAATAAGAAGCCTTTCTCTGTATCTGATTCAGCTAGTCGCTCTTTCACGATTCCATTTGTTACTTCATCAGGAACTAATGCACCTTTATCCATATAAGACTTTGCTTCCAGGCCAAGAGCTGTTTCGTTTTGCATCGCTGCGCGGAACATATCTCCTGTTGAGATGTGCGGAATACCATAAGCGTCAATGATTTTTTCAGCTTGTGTTCCTTTACCTGCGCCTGGCAGCCCCATTAAAATGAGGTTCATTGTTTTCCCTCCTAATAAATGTGTGAGAACGTGTGTTGAGGAAGAACCTCAACACGCTTTCTTACTCAATGAATCCAACATATTTACGTTTCAGCATTAAGCCTTCTAACTGTTTCGCAGTTTCTAAAGCTACACCGATAACGATCAGTAAGCTTGTACCGCCTAATCCGATTGATTGTGGAAGATCCCAAACCATTTGAGCAATGATTGGAAGCAATGCCACTAAACCAAGGAAGACTGCACCAACTGTACTTAAGCGCATCAGTAATCTTGAGACATACTCTTCAGTCCCCTTACCAGGGCGTACGCTTGGTATATAACTTCCTTGCTTTTGCAAGTTTTCCGCTAATTTCTCAGGGTTTACTTGTACAAAGGCGTAGAAGAAAGTGAAGGCAACGATCAGAATCGTATAAATCGTAGCACCAGGTGCTGTATTATAGTTAAAGATCTCCATCATCACTTTATACCAGTTTTCAGAACCGAATCTACCACTCAATGCTTGTAAAACAGCATTTGGCGTAGCAATAAACGAACTAGCAAAGATAACTGGAATAACTCCAGCTGCATTTACTTTCAACGGCAGATAGCTGCTTGTAGGCGCGCCAGCGACGCGTTTCGTATATTGAATCGGGATCTTGCGTTCAGCTTGTTGGAAAAATGTTACGAATGTCACGATCAATAAGACCGCTACTAATAAAATGGCCACAAAAATAGCAGATTTCCATATGTCTGAAGGATCGATATTTATAAAGTAATCTTCATAAATTTCTCTGATACTTTCAGGCAATCTAGAAATGATCCCTGCAAAAATGATCATTGATACGCCATTTCCGATACCTTTTTCTGTGATCTGTTCTCCTAGCCAAGTAACAAACATCGTACCGGCTGTTAGAATCAAACCGATCGTTACGTAAGTTGCTACGTTAGGATTATTCACGAAACCTAATTGAGCGTATTGATTGAATCCAGCAGTGATACCGACAGATTGGATAAATGCCAATACTAATGTCAGATATCGAGTGGCTTGATTCAATTTTTTACGACCAACTTCCCCTTGTTTCGACCATTCAACAAATCGAGGCACGATGTCCATTTGAAGAAGCTGAATGACGATAGAAGCAGTAATGTATGGTGAAACCCCCATTGAGAAAATGGAGAAGTTTTGCATCGCACTACCACTTACCAAGTTCAACATGTTGAAAAATGGCAAAGAAGAAAGGTTTTGCAATGAAGCAGCATTTACGCCTGGTACAGTGATATGTGCACCTAGGCGAAATACAAACAACACAAATACAGTAAATAGGATTTTCGATCTAATGTCTTTTACTTTAAAAGCATCTTTTAATAGTCTAAACATTAGATCACCTCGATTGATCCACCAGCCGCTTCAATTGCTTCTTGAGCTGCTTTAGAGAATTTTGCTGCTTTCACAGTTAATTTCTTGTTTAGTTCCCCGTTAGCTAATACTTTGATTCCAGCTTTTTCGTTTTTCACGATTCCAGCTTCAACTAAAGCAACAGGAGTTACTTCAGCTCCGTCTTCAAAGCGGTTCAATACATCAAGATTGATGACTGCATAGTCTTTACGGTTCACGTTTGTGAATCCTCGTTTTGGTAAACGACGGAACAATGGTGTTTGTCCCCCTTCAAATCCTAAACGCACACCACCGCCTGAACGGGCTTTTTGTCCTTTTTGTCCGCGTCCGGCAGTTTTTCCGTTACCAGATGAAGTACCACGACCAACACGGTTACGTACTTGGCGTGAACCTTCAGCAGGTTTTAATTCATGAAGTTTCATAGGTTTGGCACCTCCTTAATATTCTAGTTCTGATTTTTTTAATTAAACTTCTTCAACGTCCACTAGGTGAGAAACAGTATTGATCATGCCTTTAATTGCTTCATTAGAAGGCTTAACCACTGAACTGTTAATCTTTGTAAGACCTAACGCTTTAACTGTATCGCGTTGGTTTTGAGGACGTCCGATAATACTGCGTTTTAAAGTAACTTTTAATTCAGCCATTATTGTTGTCCTCCTTATCCGATTAATTCTTCAACTGATTTGCCGCGAAGTTCTGCAACTTCTTCTGCACGTTTCAATTGTTTCAAACCTTCAACTGTTGCGCGAACAACGTTGATTGGTGTATTTGAGCCTAAAGATTTAGAAGTGATATCTGCTACCCCAGCTAATTCTAATACGGCACGAACTGGTCCGCCAGCAGCAACCCCAGAACCTTCTACAGCAGGTTTCATTAGGATTCTACCACCACTAAAAGCACCGATTACTTCGTGTGGGATTGTTGAACCAACCATAGGTACTTCAACTAAGTTTTTCTTCGCATCTTCAATTGCTTTACGGATTGCTTCAGGAACTTCTTGAGCTTTACCTGTACCAAATCCTACGTGTCCGTTTTTGTCACCGACAACAACTAAAGCAGCAAAACGTAGACGACGTCCACCTTTAACAACTTTTGTCACACGGTTAATTGCAACAACGCGGTCTTCTAATTCCAAATGTTTTGGATCGATATAAACCATGAATGGTATTCCTCCTTCTTCTAAAATTCTAGTCCATTTTCGCGAGCAGCTTCAGCTAAAGCTTGCACACGGCCATGGTAAAGGTATCCACCACGGTCAAAGACTACTACTTTAATGCCTTTTTCAGCTGCACGTTCAGCAACTAGTTTACCGACAGCTTGTGCTGCTTCTGTTTTTGTTCCACCTGAAATTTCTTTATCCAAGGTAGAGGCACTTGCTAGCGTTACACCCGCTACGTCATCAATAATTTGAGCGTAGATGTTTTTGTTAGAACGAAAAACGTTCAAGCGTGGGCGCTCAGCAGTACCAGAGATATTGTTACGTACACGACGATGTCTCTTTTGACGTGTTTTGTTCTTATCTGGTTTTGTAATCACAATTGTCACCTCTTTATTTTTATTGTACTACTATTTCAAGCAGTAAATACGTTTCGAAAAATAGAAGCTGCGGCACAAGTAAAAATTTATTTTTTTGAAGGTAAACTTCAGCCAAATGCCTTTTTCCTGCTGCTGGCTTCTATGCAATTTTTCTAAACGATTATTTACCAGTTTTACCTTCTTTACGGCGTACATATTCGCCAACATAACGAATACCTTTACCTTTATAAGGTTCTGGAGGACGAGTTCCACGAATATTTGCAGCTAATTCGCCAACTTCTTCTTTGTTCGCACCTTTAACAATTACTTGTGTGTTAGCTGGTACTTCAACAGTTACTCCAGCTGGTGGTGTGATTTCTACTGGATGTGAGTAACCAACGTTCAATACAAGTTTTGATCCTTGTAATTGTGCACGGTACCCAACCCCGATTAGTTCTAACGCTTTTTGGAAACCTTCGCTGACACCTACAACCATGTTGTTGAAGTTCGCACGAGTTGTTCCATGAATTGTTTTCATTTCTTTACTGTCGTTTGGACGAGTGAAAGTCACTTCGTTTCCTTCGATATTCATTTTGATATCTGCTGAGAAAGTACGAGTCAATTCACCTTTTGGTCCTTTAACTGTAACGTTGTTTCCTTCTTGAGTAACTGTTACTCCTTCAGGGATAACAACGACTTTATTTCCGATACGGCTCACTTAAAGACACCTCCTTGTAGATTCTACTTGATTACCATACGTAAGCGATAACTTCGCCGCCGATATTTTTTTCACGAGCTTCTTTATCAGTGACAACACCTTCAGAAGTCGAAATGATTGCGATACCTAAACCGTTCAATACTTTTGGTACTTCGTCAGCTTTGACATAAGCACGCAAACCTGGTTTAGAGATACGTTTTAAGTTTGTGATAACACGTTCGCCGTTTTTACCAAATTTTAGGAAAACACGGATCACGCCTTGTTTGTCATCTTCGATGTATTCAACATCACGAACGAAACCTTCACGTTTCAAGATTTCAGCGATGTCACGTTTAATTTTTGATGCAGGTACTTCTAAAGACTCATGTTTAACCATGTTTGCGTTACGGATACGAGTTAGAAAATCTGCAATTGGATCTGTCATGACCATTGATCTTTTACCTCCTTCTTATGCGAATTTACTTTTTACCAGCTAGCTTTCTTCACGCCGGGAATTTGACCTTTATAGGCAAGTTCGCGGAAGCAAATACGGCAAAGATGGAACTTACGATAAACTGAATGTGGACGTCCGCAACGTTCGCAACGAGTATAAGCTTGTGTTGAAAATTTTGCAGGACGTTTGTTTTTAGCAATCATTGATTTTTTAGCCACGTAGTTCGCCTCCTTTAATTATTTTTGGAATGGCATGCCTAATTGTGTCAACAACTCACGAGATTCTTCATCAGAGTTTGCTGTTGTTACAATAACGATGTCCATACCACGTACTTTATCTACTAAATCATAATCTACTTCTGGGAAGATCAATTGTTCTTTAATACCTAAAGTATAGTTTCCACGACCGTCAAAGGCTTTTTTACTTACACCATGGAAGTCACGTACACGTGGTAGTGAAACTGAAACCAATTTGTCTAAGAATTCGTACATTCTTTCTCCGCGCAATGTAACTTTTGCACCAATTGGCATTCCTTCACGTAAACGGAATCCAGCGATTGATTTTTTAGCTTTTGTAATCATTGGTTTTTGACCAGTGATCAAAGTTAATTCTTCAACTGCTTTATCTAAGTTTTTAGCGTTTGATACCGCATCACCAACACCCATGTTGATGACGATTTTTTCAACTTTAGGTGTTTGCATAACAGAGCTATAGTTAAATTTTTCCATCAATGATGGAGTTACTTCTTTAAGATATTTTTCTTTTAGGCGGTTCATTCAGTAAGACCCTCCTTCCTTAAACTTTTATTTATCTAAAACTTCACCGGTTTTTTTAGAAACACGGACTTTTTTGCCGTCTACTTCTTTGTAGCCAACTCGGCCAGCTACACCAGTAGAGTCAACCACCATCACGTTAGAAACATGAATTGGCGCTTCCATCTCAACAATTCCACCTTGAGGAGCAGCTTGAGAAGGTTTTTGGTGTTTTTTAACGACATTTACACCTTCGACAATAACTTTATCTTTTTTCGGGAACGCTGCTAGTACAACGCCTTCTTTGTTTTTGTCTTTTCCAGTGATAACTTTAACTTTATCGCCTTTTTTAACAAACATAACTGTTTCGCACCTCCTTTGATAAGTGTCTCAAGATTATAAAACTTCTGGTGCTAGTGAAACGATCTTCATGAAGTTGTTTTCACGTAGTTCACGTGCAACTGGCCCAAAGATACGTGTTCCACGAGGGCTTTTATCATCACGAATAATCACTGCAGCATTTTCATCAAATTTAATATATGAACCGTCTGTACGACGAGCTCCTGATTTTGTTCGAACGATAACGGCTTTAACGACGTCACCTTTTTTGACAACCCCACCTGGCGTTGCTTGTTTAACCGTAGCAACGATCACATCACCGATGTTAGCAGTTTTACGACCAGATCCACCAAGGACTTTGATCGTCAAAATTTCACGTGCGCCTGAGTTATCAGCGACTTTTAAACGACTTTCTGCTTGGATCACGTTGTGTATCCTCCTTTCAGATTTTGCATTCAATCTATATAGGAAAATCTCGTGTTATTAGATAATAACTGCTTCTTCGACTACTTCCAACAAACGGAAACGTTTTGTAGCTGATAATGGACGAGTTTCCATAATTCTCACGATGTCGCCAACTTTTGCTGTGTTGTTTTCATCATGCACTTTGTATTTCTTAGAATAGTTCATGCGTTTGCCATAGATAGGGTGGTTTTTCTTTGTTTCGACAGCAACGGTAATTGTTTTATCCATTTTGTCTGAAACCACGCGACCTTGATAAACTTTGCGTTGATTTCTTCCTTCAGTCATACGCTTAATGGCCTCCTTCCATAATTACTTAGCTTGTTCACGCAACACAGTTTTGATGCGTGCAATCGATTTACGTACTTCTTTAATACGTGCAGTGTTTTCTAATTGACCTGTTGCTAATTGGAATCTAAGATTAAACAATTCTTCTTTTAATTGTTTTTCTTGATCAAGCATTTCGGCAGTGGTTAATTCTCTGATTTCTTTAACCTTCATTCGATTCACCACCCATTTCCTCACGTTTTACGATCTTAGTTTTCATTGGTAATTTGTGAGAAGCTAGACGTAACGCTTCACGAGCTACTTCTTCAGGAACGCCTGCGATTTCAAACATGATTTTACCACGTTTTACTGGTGCAACCCATCCTTCAGGTGCCCCTTTACCAGAACCCATACGTACCCCAATTGCTTTGGCAGTATAAGATTTGTGAGGGAAAATTTTAATCCATACTTTCCCACCACGTTTCATGTAACGAGTCATTGCGATACGAGCAGCTTCGATTTGGCGGTTTGTGATCCAATGTGAATCAACAGCTTGCAAACCGTATTCACCGAATGCTACTTCTTTTCCGCCTTTAGCTTCCCCGCGCATTTTTCCGCGGAATTCACGACGGTGTTTTACACGTTTAGGTACTAACATGATTATTTCCCTCCTTTCTCAGTGTTTTTTTTAGTTGGAAGAATTTCTCCACGATAGATCCACACTTTAACTCCTAGTTTTCCGTATGTTGTATCTGCTTCTTCCCATGCGTAATCAATGTCCGCACGTAAAGTATGAAGAGGAACAGTTCCCTCTGAGTATCCTTCTGAACGAGCGATATCTGCTCCGTTTAGACGACCAGATACTTGAGTTTTGATACCTTGAGCGCCAGCACGCATTGAGCGTTGGATCGCTTGTTTTTGAGCGCGACGGAAAGCAACACGGTTTTCTAATTGACGTGCGATTCCTTCACCTACTAATTTTGCATCTAGATCTGGTTTTTTGATTTCCACGATGTTGATGTGGATTCTTTTACCAGTTAATTTGTTTAATTCTTTTCTTAGGCTTTCGACTTCAGAACCGCCTTTACCAATAACCATACCTGGTTTAGCTGTGTGAATTGAAATGTTTACGCGACCTGTTGCACGTTCGATTTCAACTGTTGATACAGCAGCATCAGCAAGTTTAGTTGAAATAAATTTACGGATTCTTAAATCTTCGTGTAAGAACTCAGCATACTCTTTTTCAGCATACCATTTAGCATCCCAGTCGCGGATGATGCCTACACGCATTCCAATTGGATGTACTTTTTGACCCACTGATTATCCCTCCTTATTTTTCTGATACGACTACCGTGATATGACTTGTACGTTTGTTGATTGGAGAAGCTGATCCTTTTGCACGAGGACGGAAACGTTTCATTGTAGGTCCTTCGTTAACAAAAGCTTCGGTTACTACCAAGTTTTCAACATCTAAGTCAAAGTTATTTTCTGCATTCGCAACTGCTGACATCAATACTTTTTCAATGATTCCAGCAGATTTGTTTGGTGTGAATTTCAAGATTGAAATTGCATCTGCGACACTTTTACCTCTGATAAGGTCAATTACTAAACGGGCTTTTCGAGGTGAAGTGCGAACTGTTTTTGCAGTTGCTTTAGCTGATGTGATTTGTTCTGCCATTTGGATTTATCCTCCCCTCAAATTAGCGTTTCGTTTTCTTATCGTCAGCAGCATGTCCACGATAAGTTCTTGTAGGTGCAAATTCACCTAATTTGTGTCCTACCATGTCTTCTTGGATGTAAACTGGTACATGTTTACGTCCATCATAAACTGCGATGGTATATCCAACAAAACTTGGGAAAACTGTTGAACGGCGTGACCAAGTTTTGATAACTTTTTTCTTTTCAACCCCTGCTTGAGCTTCAACTTTTTTCATTAAATGCTCATCGACAAAAGGTCCTTTCTTTAAACTACGACCCATGGTGAACCTCCTCTCAAAATGTGCGACACATGGTCAAAGTAATTATTTATTTTTGCGACGACGAACAATAAGTTTGTCTGATTTAGCTTTTTTGTTACGAGTTTTGTAACCAAGAGCTGGTTGACCCCAAGGAGAAACTGGTGCTTTACGTCCAATAGGAGCTTTACCTTCACCACCACCGTGTGGGTGATCATTAGGGTTCATTACGCTACCACGTACAGTTGGGCGTTTACGCATCCAACGAGAGCGTCCAGCTTTACCGATGTTGATTAATTCGTGTTGTTCGTTACCTACAGAACCGATTGTTGCGCGGCATGCAGCTAAGATCATACGAACTTCACCAGAGTTCAAGCGGATCAATACGTATTTGCCTTCTTTACCAAGTACTTGAGCACTTGTACCAGCAGAACGGATCAATTGTCCACCTTTACCAGGTTTCATTTCAATGTTGTGGATAACAGTACCAACTGGAATGTTTTCTAATGGAAGAGCATTTCCGACTTTGATATCTGCTTCTGGACCTGAAACAAGTTTCATACCCACTTCTAGTCCTTTAGGTGCTAAGATGTAAGCTTTCACTCCATCTTCATAGTGTACTAACGCGATGTTAGCTGAACGGTTTGGATCATATTCGATCGTTTGAACAGTTGCAACAACGTTGTCTTTGTTACGTTTGAAGTCGATCACGCGATATTGGCGTTTGTGTCCGCCACCTTGATGACGTACAGTGATGCGGCCGTTGTTGTTACGTCCAGCATGGTTTTTCAATGGTTGTAACAATGATTTTTCAGGTGTTGATGTTGTGATTTCAGCAAAATCAGAACCTGTCATGTTACGACGACCATTTGAGGTAGGTTTGTACTTTTTAATCGCCACGTTTTTCCCTCCTAATTTAATGAGTTATCTATTAGCGCTTATTCAGCAGCTTCGAATAATTGGATTTCTTTTGAATCTTCAGTCAATGTAACGATCGCTTTGCGACGTTTTTTTGTATATCCTGCATATTTGCCCATACGTTTGAATTTCGCACGTACGTTCACGATGTTCACGTTTTTGACTTTAACGTCAAAAGCAGCTTCTACCGCTTGTTTTACTAAAGTTTTGTTTGCGCGAGTGTCCACTTCAAAAGTGTATTTCTTGTCGTCCATGGCAAGCATTGATTTTTCAGTGATCACTGGGCGTTTGATTACGTCTAGTAAGTTCATTATGCAAGCACCTCCTCAATTTGAGTAAGAGCAGTTTGTGTTGCTAACACTTTTGTATTTGATACAACGTCTAGCACACTCACATTATCAGAAGTTACTACAGAAACGTTTGGTAAGTTACGTGCTGATAAAGCAGCAAAGTCGTTACCTTTTTCTAGAACAACCAATACTTTAGAGTCGATAGATAAGTTAGCAAGAACTTGTTTGAATTCTTTTGTTTTTGGTGCGTCGAAGTTCAAGCCTTCGATTGCTACCAAGTTGTTTTCAGCAACTTTTTCTGACAATACAGATTTCATTGCTAAACGACGAACTTTTTTAGGAAGTTTGTAGCTGTAAGAACGTGGTGTTGGTCCAAAGACTACGCCACCTCCACGCCATTGTGGTGAGCGGATAGATCCTTGACGTGCACGACCTGTTCCTTTTTGACGCCATGGTTTACGTCCACCGCCACGAACAGCGCTACGGTTTTTAACCGCGTGTGTTCCTTGTCTTAATGACGCACGTTGCATTACGATTGCATCGTAAACAACACTTTCATTAGGTTCAATTCCGAAGATTTCTTCGTTAAGTGTGATTTCATCGTTTTGGCTTCCATCTTGTTTGAATAATGCTACATTCGGCATTCCTTAGTTCCTCCTTTCTTCCTACAATTATTTAGCTTTCACAGCTGATTTGATAGTGATTAAAGATTTTTTCGCTCCAGGAACATTACCTTTGATCAAGATAACATTTCTTTCTGCATCTACACGTACAACTTCCAAGTTTTGGATAGTTACGCGGTTGCCACCCATACGGCCAGCAAGACGTTTGTTTTTGAATACACGGTTAGGTGCAACTGGACCCATTGACCCAGGACGACGATGGTAACGAGAACCGTGAGCCATTGGTCCGCGGCTTTGTCCATGGCGTTTGATAACCCCTTGGAATCCTTTACCTTTCGTAGTACCTGTTACATCAATAATGTCTCCTGCTTGGAAAACATCTACTGTAATTTCTTTTCCTACTTCATATTCTCCTAGCTCAACATTTTTGAATTCACGAATGAAGCGCTTAGGAGCCGTGTTTGCTTTTGCAACATGACCTTTCGCAGGTTTGTTTGATAAAACTTCACGCATATCTTGGTAACCAACTTGAATAGCTTCGTAGCCATCCGTTTCCATTGTTTTCACTTGTAGTACTACGTTTGGCGTAGCTTCTACAACAGTAACTGGAATTAATTCACCAGATTCAGTGAAGATTTGTGTCATTCCCACTTTTTTCCCTAAGATTCCTTTGGTCATGAGTACACCTCCATTATTTTTGTTTTAGTTTTATAATTTGATTTCGATGTTTACACCAGATGGTAAGTCTAGCTTCATCAAAGCATCAACAGTTTTTGGTGTTGGGTTCACAATGTCGATAAGACGTTTGTGTGTACGCATTTCGAATTGTTCGCGTGAATCTTTGTATTTATGAGTCGCACGAATGATTGTGTAAAGACTGCGTTCAGTTGGTAATGGAATTGGACCAGACACGCTAGCTCCAGTTCTTTTTGCAGTTTCCACGATTTTATCCGCTGATTGATCTAAAATACGGTGTTCATACGCTTTTAAACGGATACGAATTTTTTGTTTTGCCATCTTGTTCCCTCCTTCGCCTATTTTGAAAAGTAGACATAGCTCCACGAAAATTTCCGTCACGCTCGTTCGTGGCAAAGCGTCCGGGCGTGTCGCAACCTCTCGTTTCTTAGCCGACGAAATCAATCTGATTACGTCTGTGCAATTCACTAAAGTAAACGCACCTTTGTCATTATAATATATATAAACTCACAACGCAAGGCTTTTTCTTGTAAAAAACATTTTGTTTTCATAAAGTTTCATTTAGAAAATACTGACTCTTTTATTTCGTGTTTCTTCTATTATAATGCTCCTGTCTTTTTCCCTGATCCTACAATAAATAAAAAAGCTCGGAACAAAGATCCTGAGATCTTCATTCCAAGCGATTACGTCCGAATAAATGTTGCTTAGTTTTGCTTAAATCAATTAAGCTTTGATTTCTGTAACGACACCGGCACCAACTGTACGTCCGCCTTCACGGATTGAGAATTTAGTACCGTTTTCGATAGCGATTGGGTGGATTAATTCAACTTCCATTGTTACGTTGTCGCCAGGCATAACCATTTCAGTTCCTTCTGGTAATTCAACAACACCTGTTACGTCAGTTGTACGGAAGTAGAATTGTGGACGGTAGTTAGTGAAGAATGGAGTGTGACGTCCACCTTCTTCTTTTGTCAACACGTATACTTCTGCAGAGAATTTTGTATGAGGTGTGATTGTACCTGGTTTAGCTAAAACTTGTCCACGTTGGATGTCTTCACGTGCAACACCACGTAGTAAAGCACCAATGTTGTCTCCAGCTTCAGCGTAGTCTAACAATTTACGGAACATTTCAACACCAGTAACTGTTGTTTTTGAAGTTTCTTCAGCAATACCGACAACTTCAACTTCGTCACCAACGCGAACTTGTCCACGTTCCACACGACCTGTAGCAACAGTACCACGTCCAGTGATTGAGAACACGTCTTCAACTGGCATCATGAATGGTTTGTCGTTGTCACGTTCTGGAGTTGGGATGTATTCGTCAACTGCAGCCATCAATTCAAGAATTTTTTCTTCGTATGAAGCGTCGCCTTCTAGAGCTTTCAAAGCTGAACCAGCAACTACAGGAACATCGTCACCAGGGAATTCGTATTCTGTTAATAGGTCACGAACTTCCATTTCAACTAATTCTAGTAATTCTTCGTCATCAACCATGTCTACTTTGTTCAAGAATACAACGATGTAAGGAACACCAACTTGACGAGACAATAGGATGTGTTCACGAGTTTGAGGCATTGGGCCGTCAGCAGCAGAAACTACCAAGATAGCTCCGTCCATTTGAGCAGCACCAGTGATCATGTTTTTAACGTAGTCCGCGTGTCCTGGGCAGTCAACGTGAGCGTAGTGGCGTGTATCTGTTTCATACTCAACGTGAGCTGTTGAGATTGTGATTCCGCGTTCGCGTTCTTCTGGAGCACCATCGATTTGATCGTAAGCCATAGCTTGGCCGCCGTTTTTCTTAGATAGTACAGTTGTGATTGCAGCTGTTAATGTAGTTTTACCATGGTCAACGTGTCCGATAGTACCAATGTTAACGTGTGGTTTAGAACGGTCAAATTTTTCTTTTGCCATTTTAAAATGTCCTCCTAAAAATACAATATATTTTTTATTTGTCTGATAGGTATATGATGTACACTAGGTACATCACATGCCCATATCATCGATAATTATTTTACACGAAACTATATTAAAAATATAGTCTCTTTGGATAATCTCTTTGCAGGACTATCCGGTTTTAAGAAATTATTCAGCTTTTCCGCCGTTTTTCTTAATGATTTCTTCTTGTACTGATTTTGGTACATCTTCGTAGTGGTCAAATGTCATTGTAAATGTACCACGACCTTGAGTAGCAGAACGAAGAGTTGTAGCATAACCAAACATTTCAGCAAGTGGAACCATCGCACGAACAACTTGTTGGCCGCCAGCGCGAGCTTCCATACCTTCAACACGTCCACGACGAGCAGTTACGTGACCCATAACATCACCTAAGTAATCTTCAGGGATAACAACTTCTACAGCCATGATTGGTTCAAGGATTACTGGATTAGCTTTCTTAGCTGCTGCACGTAATGCCATAGAAGCAGCAACACGGAAGGCAGTTTCATTTGAATCGACATCATGGTATGAACCATCGTAAAGTTTAGCTTTGATATCTACTAATGGATAGCCAGCTAAGACACCATTTTCCATAGCATCTTTCAAACCAGTTTCAACAGCTGGAATGTATTCACGAGGAACAACCCCACCGACGATCGCATTTTCAAATTCGAAACCAGCACCTTCTTCGTTTGGTGTAAATTCGATCCATACGTGACCGTATTGACCTTTACCACCAGACTGACGTACAAACTTACCTTCGGCTTGAGTGCCGGCACGGAAAGTTTCACGGTAAGATACTTGAGGCGCACCTACGTTAGCTTCAACTTTGAATTCACGACGCATACGGTCAACGATGATATCTAAGTGAAGTTCACCCATACCAGCGATGATTGTTTCGCCTGTTTCCACGTTTGTTTCAGCACGGAAAGTAGGATCTTCTTCAGATAGTTTTTGTAAAGCCACACCCATTTTATCTTGGTCAGCTTTTGATTTAGGTTCAATAGCGACTTGGATAACTGGTTCTGGGAATTCCATTGATTCAAGAATAACTAGATTCTTTTCATCACACAGTGTGTCCCCAGTAGTTGTGTCTTTCAAACCAACAGCAGCAGCGATATCTCCAGCGTAAACTTCAGAGATTTCTGAACGAGAGTTGGCATGCATCTGTAGGATACGACCAACACGTTCGCGTTTGCCTTTTGTTGCGTTTTGTACGTATGAACCTGATTTTAAAACACCAGAGTACACACGGAAGAAAGTTAAACGACCTACGAATGGGTCAGTCATAACTTTAAATGCTAAAGCTGAGAAAGGAGCGCTGTCGTCTGCAGGACGTTCTACTTCTTCATCAGTTTTAGGGTCAATCCCTTTGATTGCTGGGATATCTAACGGTGATGGCAAGTAATCAAGAACAGCGTCCAATAGTAATTGAACCCCTTTGTTCTTAAATGCTGAGCCACATAGTACTGGGTAGAATTCTACGTTAACTGTTGCGCGGCGGATACCTTCTTTTAACTCAGCTTCAGTGATTTCTTCACCTTCTAAGTATTTCAAAGTAAGTTCTTCATCAGTTTCAGCTACAGCTTCAACCAATTTTTCGCGCCATTCTTCAGCTAATTCGCGGTATTCTTCAGGAATTTCTGTTTCTTCAATCTCTGTTCCAAGATCGTTTGTATACATTTCAGCCTTCATTGTTACAAGGTCGATAATTCCTGTGAAGTCGTCTTCCGCACCAATTGGTAATTGGATTGGGTGAGCGTTTGCTTGCAAACGGTCATGTAAAGTTGATACTGAATATAAGAAGTCAGCACCAATCTTGTCCATTTTGTTTGCAAATACGATACGAGGTACACCGTAAGTTGTTGCTTGACGCCAAACTGTTTCAGTTTGAGGTTCAACACCTGATTGTGCATCAAGAACAGTTACAGCACCATCAAGTACACGCAATGAACGTTCAACTTCAACTGTGAAGTCTACGTGTCCTGGTGTGTCGATGATGTTGATTCGATGACCCTTCCATTGTGCTGTAGTAGCAGCAGAAGTGATCGTAATACCACGTTCTTGTTCTTGTTCCATCCAGTCCATTTGTGAAGCTCCTTCATGAGTTTCACCAATTTTATGGATTTTACCAGTATAGTACAAGATACGTTCAGTAGCAGTCGTTTTACCAGCATCAATGTGGGCCATGATACCGATATTACGAGTGTTTTGTAAAGAAAATTCTCTGGTCATTCTCCTTGTTTCTCCTCTCTTTACTATCTAGTTGCTAAAAATAAGGACACTATCTGAGGTCGACTTATAAAAGCCGACCAAACAGAGAGAATCTTACCAGCGATAGTGAGCAAACGCGCGGTTGGCATCAGCCATTTTATGAGTGTCTTCACGTTTTTTAACAGAAGCACCTGTGTTGTTTGCAGCATCCATGATTTCTTTTGCTAAGCGTTCTTCCATTGTGTGTTCACCGCGCAAGCGAGCGTAGTTTACTACCCAACGAAGACCTAGAGTAACGCGGCGTTCAGGGCGAACTTCAACTGGTACTTGGTAGTTTGAACCCCCAACACGACGTGCTTTAACTTCAAGAACAGGTTGAACGTTTTTCATTGCTTGTTCAAACACTTCTAATGGATCGTTACCTGTAGATTCTTTGATCAAATCAAAGGCATTATAGATAATGTTAGCTGCAATCCCGCGTTTTCCGTCAACCATTACACGGTTGATCAAGCGAGTTACTAATTTTGAGTTATAAATAGGATCTGGTAAAACATCACGTTTTGCAACAGGACCTTTACGTGGCATCCGTAACTCCTCCTTCCGAAATATTGTTCATAGTAATTACTTCTATATAATAGAAGCAAGTTTCATTTGTTTAATAATTAAAATTAAGCTTTAGGTTTTTTAGTTCCGTATTTAGAACGGCTTTGTTTACGGTCGTTAACACCAGCAGTATCTAAAGCACCGCGAACGATATGGTAACGTACCCCTGGTAAGTCTTTTACCCGACCACCGCGTAATAATACAACACTGTGTTCTTGTAAGTTATGACCAATCCCTGGGATATAAGCAGTAACTTCAATTAAGTTTGACAAACGAACACGTGCATATTTACGTAAAGCTGAGTTCGGTTTTTTAGGTGTCATTGTACCCACACGAGTTGCTACCCCACGTTTTTGAGGTGAGTTTACGTTAGTTTGAGTTTTCTTAAAGCTGTTATATCCTTTGTTCAAAGCAGGTGAATTAGATTTTTCCACCTTTGATTTACGAGGTTTACGTACTAATTGGTTAATTGTAGGCATTCCTTGTTTCCTCCTTCCCACGATTTGCGTCTAGTTCCACACATCCAGGTGGTTCTTTTTTTGCGATAAAAAATAAATGCAATGTCTGCATCCTTATCAAATATGCTTTGATAAACAGTCAGCACGTTTCTTCACAGAAACCTGTAGATAAAGCACCTTTGTTAGAATATCATGAATGAAAAAGCATGTCAACAAGAGACGGAAATTTTTTTGAAAAAGCTTTATTGGAATAAAAAAGAATGGTATCTTTTTGCCGTAAATCACGCTAAAATAGTGAGGAAAGCACGAAGCTCAAACTAAAAAAAGGTGGATGCAAAGATGAATTTAAAACAATTAGCTGGCATTGAAGCCGCGAAATTCGTAAAGGACGGGATGATCGTTGGTCTCGGGACCGGTTCAACTGCCTATTATATGGTAGAAGAGATTGGTCGCCGCATGCGTGAAGAAGGATTACGTATCACAGGAGTCACTACTTCAAATGCGACAAAAGAACAAGCGGAAAAATTAGGAATACCGCTAAAGAGTATCGACGAAGTTCCAGTAGTCGATCTGACGATAGATGGTGCTGATGAAATCAGTGCTGATTTTCAAGGAATAAAAGGCGGCGGTGCTGCTTTGCTTTTCGAGAAAATAGTCGCTACGTACTCAAAAGAAACGATTTGGATCGTTGATTCTTCTAAATTAGTCCATAAACTCGGGAAGTTCCCACTCCCAGTTGAAGTCATCCCTTATGGCTCCCAACAGCTACTTCATATTTTTGACGAAAAAGGATTCCAACCTGTTTTGCGTACAGACGAAAACGGCGAAGTCCTAACCACAGATGGTGGTCATCATATCATTGATCTGCATCTAGAAGTTATTGAACAACCAGAAAGCTTAGCTACCTATTTAGATGAACTTGTTGGGGTAGTCGAACATGGACTTTTCCTAAATATGGTTTCAAAAGTTGTTGTTGGCTCAGAAAAAGGTGTTGAGATTCTTGATGCCATCCGCCATAAATAAAGAAAAACTGCTTGATCATCCAATAAAAAAAGACAGCGGAAAATTTGCGAAAAAACTATCTTTTTGACGTACTTTATGCTACATTTTTACTGTTATATCCAGTTAGAAAATCACTGCTAGAAAGGAATCACCATGAAAATTATTGGTTATGCACGCACAACCATAAATGATGTTGATTTAACAACTCAGGTTGAACAATTATCTGACTTTGGTTGTCAAGAAATTTTCCATGAGACATATGAAGTGGAACAAAACGATGCTACTGCTATTCATTTGGAGTCAGTGATTGCTGACATGCAGCAAGGCGATGCACTAGTCGTCTGCCAACTTCATCGATTGGGCAAATCTACACGGCAATTAACAGAACTTACGCAATTATTCAAAGACCGCGGGCTGCACTTGATTAGCATTGATGAAGGAATCGATACGCGCGAAATGGGAAAAATCTATTTCCAATTGATGGAAAACCTAGCAAACATGGAGTGCGCATTGATCAAAGAACGTACATTAGTTGGATTAGATGAAGCTCGTAAAAAAGGAAAAATCGGCGGAAGACCAAAAATTGATGCAAAAACGATCAAAAAAATCCGGCGTCTCTATTATGAAAAAAAAGAAACAATCCAATTTATTTCTTCAAAATGCGGTGTTTCAGTTGGAACATGTTATAAATATATCAATTTGCCTGAAAAAGAAATCGAGCAATTATGCATCTAATGCCTAAAAACGAACAGTGCTTTCGCAGCTGTTCGTTTTTTTATCTTCTCTACTCGTTTTCTCATAGAATCTTATCCAATTTTTCGATGGAAATCTCTTCCAAAAAATTGTACAATAAAACAGAACTGAAATTTTCAGAAATATAAACCTATCTTAAAGGAGAGCTAAACATGCCAAAATTAGTTTTTTCTCGTCACGGTCTTAGTGAATGGAATGCATTGAACCAATTTACTGGTTGGGCTGATGTAAATCTAGCACCAGAAGGAATCGAAGAAGCAAAAGAAGGCGGACGCAAAATCAAAGAAGCTGGAATCGAATTTGATGTTGCCTATACTTCTGTTTTAACTCGTGCAATCAAAACATGTAACTTGATTTTAGAATATTCAGATCAACTTTGGGTACCACAAATCAAATCATGGCGCTTGAACGAACGTCACTATGGTAAATTACAAGGTTTGAACAAAAAAGAAACAGCTGAAAAATACGGCGACGAACAAGTACACATCTGGCGTCGTTCTTACGATACTCTTCCTCCATTAATGGAAGAAACTGACGAAGGTTCTGCAGCAAACGACCGTCGTTACGCAATGTTAGACAAACGCGATATTCCTGGTGGCGAAAACTTGAAAGTAACATTAGAACGTGCTTTGCCATTCTGGCAAGATGAAATTGCTCCAGCATTACTAGACAACAAAACTGTTTTAGTAGCTGCACACGGTAACTCATTACGCGCTCTAGCTAAACATATCGAAGGTATCTCTGACGAAGACATCATGGATCTTGAAATCCCAACAGGTCAACCACTTGTTTATGAATTAAATGATGACTTAACAGTAGCTAAAAAATACTACCTATAATAGATACTCTATTGTAAGTAAGACAGCCCTCTCACCTCCTATTATTGTAAGAGATGAAGGGGCTGTTTTTTTAGATATTGGAAGACGGTAGTCTTGGCTATCTAATACGAATGACATCAATTTACATAATAACTATATGATTATAATAGTAAGTACTGTTTGAATAAATAAAAAATTAAGAGAGAAGGCGTAGCATTGAGAGAAAAAAGAATGTCTGACAAACATTCAGATGTGGAGCGAACATTTTTTGTAGAAACTTATTTAAATTTCATTCTTTTATCCTGTTTCTAAGAGGAAGTTTCATTTGTATGAGCTATCACCACAACTCTCCATCTTTTTTTATGTTGCTAATAAATGAAATTTAGATAGAAGTCAACCTCATAAAACTATTTTTTTATCATTTTTTTCTAATAATAAATGTTACATAGAAAAAAGCGTTTACACGACCGTTATTTTCTCGGTTATGATTAATTTGTGAGATACAGACAGATTACACGGCTGCATCTTACAAACAAAATCAAAAAATAAAAATAGAGAGCGAGGAGATACAAGATGATCAAAAATAATTTAAAAACAGTGATGGCAGCAGGTATGGTATTTTTAAGTTTAGGAGGATCCGTTTCGACATTCGCAACAAGTCTATCAACAACTGACTTCGTTAGTACAAGTAAGCAGGCCATTGAGCAACAATTGTATATCCATAATGGTGACTTTAATGACGGGTTTGATCATTGGATCACTAGTGGCCAAGAGCCAAATAATCCCACACTGCAAACCGTTAATGGAAATAACTTTGCTTTAGCAAGAGATGGTGAAAATGTTCATCAATACGTGACATTAAAACCAAGTACCACGTATACATTTAGTTATGATGTTGCAGCAAGCGAATCAGCACCAGGACGTGTTGAATTAGGGATCATGAATCATGATGTCGGTTTTGATGTATTAGAGCGCAGTGAACATAATAATGAGAACTGGGAACGTGGTAAACTTACTTTTACGACTCCAGACGATGAAAATACATACCTTATACGATTTGCTTCTACATGGAATGGTTGGGCGAAATATGACAATATCCAAGTGGAAACAGGCGTAACAGAAACAAACTTGTTGTCTGCAGGGCGAGAAGGCTCTCGAGCATTTGCTTATTTAACATTGACACCTGAACGTTTTTACAGTCAAGAAAGATTGGTCGTTTACATTGATGGAAGATATCATTTTGAAACATTTGACGGCAGAACATTCTATAGCTTTACAAGAATAGTTGATGGTAACATTCAAATACGTCGAGCATTTCCTGGAAAAGCAGGACAGCGAGTAGAAGTATATCGCCTACCAGGACGTCCTGGATCAATCACCTCACTTGAGCACGCTGTATTATTCGAAACACTTATTATTGATGCAGACTTGATTTAAGTTGAATTTTTCATTCTTCAAGCATCATCACATGAGCAATTGAATGATTAAGGTATTCATTTAGACGAAGCCACCAACAGGAGATGACCCATTTGTCATCTCCTGTTGGTGGCCTAGTTCGGAACAGAAAGAGCGTAACTCGCTTCTTTCTGTTCTTTTTTATTTGATTAAGATTGTGCCATTCGTCTGCAATTTAAAAGGAATGTCGATTCACATTTTAGACATTCAAATGGTTGACTTTAGGAGGACTCTCGAAGTAACTGAAGCAACGGTTGTCATTGTTTTCAGGTTATGTGAGACAGTTTCTGCAAAAAATGTGACTGCCTAATTTCTATTAATAGAAGTTTAGGCAGTCACACTTTCTTGCTATTTAGCTATTACTTTACCCTTGAATCGCCGTTTCCAATCCTACTTCGATCATTTCATTGAACGTCGATTGACGTTCTGCAGCTGTTGTTTCTTCCCCAGTAATCAAATGGTCGCTAACGGTCATCAAACTTAATGTCTGCACATGGTATTTCGCGCCTAAGTAATAAAGAGCCGCTGCTTCCATTTCCACTCCTAAGACGCCAAGTTCAGCTAATTGGAATGTCTCTGTCAGATCATCTTTGTAGAAAGAATCTTCCGAAAGGACATTTCCTACATGAACCGTATAGCCCTTTTCTTTCGCTATCTCATATGCTTTCAGTAATAGATTGAAATCACTGATTGGTGGAAAGTGAAAGGCTTGGAAATTTTTTTCGATCATCGAAGAGCTGGTTGCTGCGCCTTGCGCTAGTACCAAATCACGAACATGGACATCTTTTGACAATGCCCCGCATGTACCTACTCGGATCAATTTCTTTACGCCATATGACTGGATCAATTCATGGGCATAGATGGTGGCTGATGGCATCCCCATCCCTGTTCCTTGAACAGAAATACGTTCTCCTTTATATTTGCCGGTAAAGCCTAGCATACCACGGACCTGATTGTAGCAAACTGGTTCTTCAAAAAAAGTCTCCGCAATATATTTAGCTCGTAAAGGATCGCCTGGAAGTAAAATCTTATCGGCAATCTCGCCTTCTTTCGCTTCGATATGCACACTCATTTTGTTGCTCCTCCTATTACAATAATGTCAATGTTTCTTTAACCAATGCTTTAAAAGATTGTTTGACTCTCTGAGTTGTTTCTACAACTTCTTCATGGCTCAGATTCGCTTGCATACCTGCTGCTAAGTTGGTAATGCAAGAAATTCCTAACACTTTTAATCCGCTGTGAGCTGCTACGATGACTTCTGGAACAGTCGACATCCCTACTGCATCGGCCCCTATTGTTCGAGACATCCGAATCTCAGCAGGCGTTTCATAAGTTGGTCCAGAGTAGCCCATATATACGCCTTCTTTAAGATCCAAACCTAGTTTTTCTGCTGCTGCTTTTGCTGTGGCTTGATATTCAGGCGTATATGCTTGACTCATATCTGGAAATCTAGGGCCCATTTCATCTTCATTCGGACCGATCAAAGGATTTTCACCAGTAAAATTGATGTGATCGGTAATCAGCATCAAATCTCCTGGTACAAAGGATTCGTTGACACCGCCACATGCGTTGGTCACAATGACTGAATGGGCACCTAGTCCGGCCATCACACGTACTGGATAGGTCACTGTTTGCATGGAATGACCTTCATAGTAGTGGAATCTTCCTTGCATGGCTAACACTTTCTTACCTGCTAGAGATCCGTAAACCAGCTGTCCTGCATGTCCAACTACTGTCGAAACAGGAAAGAACGGGATCTCATCATAAGAAATCATTACAGCATCTTCGATTTCATCTGCTAATTCACCTAATCCTGAACCTAGGATCAAACCAAAATCAATTTCTTTTACTCCTTTGTCAAGGATAAACTGGGTCGTTTCTTGTAACATCTCGCTTAACTTGGTCATTTGCTTTCTCCTATTTTAAAAAGATTATTTTAATAATTTTAAGAAGCTTTCGCCATTTTCAGTCGAAGAAACACTAAAGTTCTCAGCAATCGTTGCGGAGATATCGGAATAATATCCTTGAGGCAACGCCCCTTGTTCTTTCATTTTTTTACTGTAAGCCAATAACGGTACATATTCTCGTGTATGATCGGTACCAGTAAATGTCGGATCGTTTCCGTGATCGGCTGTAATCATTAGCAAGTCGTCTTCTTCCATCGCTTCAAGCAATTCTGGGATCCGCAAGTCAAATTCTTCAATCGCATGCGCATAACCGACTACATCCCGGCGATGACCGTATAATGCATCAAAATCTACTAAATTGGTAAAGCTGATACCTGTAAACTCTTTTTTCATAACGTTCAGCAACTGGTCGACGCCATCCATATTACTTTTCGTGCGGACAGATTCAGTGATTCCTTGTCCATTGAAAATATCGTTGATCTTTCCTACAGCAATCACATCTTTTCCTGCTTCTTTCAAAGAATCAAGGACGGTGTGTCCGAATGGATTCAACGCATAATCATGACGATTGCTTGTTCGTGTGAAGTCTCCTGGTTCTCCCACATATGGACGTGCAATGATTCGACCAATCATGTACGGGTCATCTTTTGTTATATCACGAACGAATTGGCAAATCCGGTATAGTTCTTCTAAAGGAATGATTTCTTCATGTGCCGCGATCTGAAGGACAGGATCGGCAGAAGTATATACGATTAAATCACCTGTCTTCATTTGGTGTTCACCGTAATCGTCAATAACAGCCGTTCCGCTATATGGTTTGTTGCATACGACTTTACGGCCAGAAAACTCTTCGATTTGTTTGATCAGATCATCAGGGAATCCGTTCGGAAACACACGAAACGGCGTCTTGATATTCAATCCCATGATTTCCCAATGGCCTGTCATCGTATCTTTCCCTACAGAAACTTCTTCTAATTTCGTCGCATAGCCTTGATGATCTTTCACTGATTCCACACCTTCAAGAGGCCGAATCGTTCCCAAACCAAGCTGCTCTAAATGCGGAATATTCAATCCTGCTTCTTTTGCAATGTGTCCTAATGTATCAGAACCAACGTCACCGAACTTCTCGGCATCTGGTGCTTCTCCAATTCCTACTGAATCCATGACGATCAGATGTACGCGTTTAAACATGATTATTCCTTCTTTCTTTTTCTTTTTATTACCTTTAAAACAAAAAGGGCGAGACGAAAAACACTTCCCGTAACCCACCCTTTTTATTCGCTAAAAGATTATTTTGATTTGATATAGTTCTTCCCGTTTGCTTTTGGTCCAGAAGCTTTCCCTAAGAAAACAACCAACACAATGATTGTCAGCAGATATGGAGCAATTTGCAGCAATACTGGTGGAATCGAAGAAATAACTGGTAATTGTGCACCGATGATACTCAAGCTTTGTGCAAAACCAAAGAACAGTGAGGCACCCATTGCGCCTAAAGGATTCCATTTACCAAAGATCATAGCAGCCATGGAGATGAACCCTTGTCCAACGATCGTACCAGCTGAAAAGTTACCGGAAATCGACTGAGCAAAAACAGCACCGCCCATACCGCCTAACAAGCCTGAAATCAGCACGCCTGAATAACGCATAGCATATACATTGATACCTAATGTATCGGCAGCTTGAGGGTTTTCACCAACTGAACGGAGGCGTAAGCCGAATTTCGTCTTAAAGATGATCACCCAAGCAATGACAGCAATCAAAATTGCACAATAAGCAGGCAAGAATGTATTTTTGAAGAAAATTGGTCCAATGACCGGAATATCTGCTAAACCTGGGAAAGAGAAATATCCCAGATTCTGCGTGATGTTATCTGTTTGACCTTTCCCATACCATGCTTTGATCAAGAAAACACCTAAAGCTGGTGCCATCAGATTGATCACTGTACCGCTGATAATATGGTCAGCACGCAAGCTGACTGTTGCTACTGCGTGGATCAAAGAAAATAGGATACCTACGACGCCACCCACTAAAATAGCGATCCATGGCGTCATGGAACCAAGTGAGGGGCTCATCGTCAAGTTGAAAACGATGGAACTAAAAGCACCCATGACCATGATTCCTTCTAACCCTACATTTACAATCCCGCTGCGTTCAGAAAACGTTCCGCCTAGTGATGTTAGAATTAACGGTGTTGAATAAACCAGTGTTGAAGTAAGAATCAAGGCAATTAATTCGATAGTCGACATTATAGTTCGCCTCCTTCATGGTTTTGATTCGTTGGCTTCGCTTCGATTGTCGCAACGATTTCTTCTTGTTTTTTTCCTTGGAAGAACTTAGCCATGACGAAACGAATCAAGAAATTGATCCCAACAAAGAAGATAATCAGAGCAATCGATACATTGACGATCTCAAACGGAACACCAGCTCCTGTCTGCATGCCAAGTCCGCCGATCTTCAAAATACTGAACAAAATCGCTGATAAAAGAATACCGATTGCTGATCCAGATCCAAGTAAGGAAACAGCCATCCCATCAAATCCAATAGATAGTGAAGTCGTTTGAACGAAGAAGTTTTGATACGTTCCTAATCCTTCAACCACACCGCCAAGCCCTGCCAAAGCGCCAGAAATGACCATCGACAAAACGATCGTACGTTTACTACTCATCCCTGCATACTCAGAAGCAAAAGGATTCAAACCAACGGAACGGATCTCAAATCCTAAAGTCGTTTTCTTCATCAATAGCCAAACAAAAATAAGCGCGATGATGGCTAAAAACAAACCTGAGTTTACGCGAGAGCCGCCAAAAGCTTGTGTTAACCAAGGTAACCGCAACGATGCATTTTGACTGATCATATTGGAAGAGTCCAAACTTGATCGGTAGCTTTCAGGCATCACTTCATGTAAAGCAAATGTGCTTACGTATAACAAGATATAGTTCATCATGATCGTTACGATCACTTCACTTGTTCCAAAAAATGCTCGTAGCAACCCAGGAACAGCCGCTGCCATCGCACCTGCTAAGGCACCTAGGATCACACACAATGGAAGCAAAACGACTTTTGGAAGATCTGGAAAAGCAAGTGCCACCCAGACACTGACGATCCATCCGCAAAGTGCTTGTCCAGAAAGCCCGATATTGAAGAACCCAGCTGAGTTAGCTACAGAAAACCCTAATGCTGTAAAAATCAACGGCGTTGCTTGCCTTAATGTTTCACCGATTCCTCTTTGCGAACCAAGAGCTGCATCTAACATAGAAGAATAACCTTGGATGGGCTGAAAACCAAAAGCAGCCATCAATATCGCGCCTAAGATTAATCCTAAAACAACTGAAAGTACAGGCACTAATAAATTACGGAATTTCTCGCTGCGATCATTCATGTGCGCCAGCCCCCTTTTCTAACTCTTTTCGTGCTTCTTCTAAGGTATAGCCCGCCATCAATAGACCTAATTCATTTTCAGATGTTTCTTTCGGATCAACGATCCCGACGATTTCTCCTTCATGGATAACAGCAATACGATCCGAAACATTTAAAATTTCTTCTAATTCGAAACTAATCAATAACACTGCTTTGTATTTGTCCCTTTGTTCGATCAGACGTTTATGAATAAATTCGATCGCACCTACATCCAGTCCACGAGTTGGATTTGCAACGATCAACAGATCAGGATCTCGGTCGACTTCCCGAGCGATGATTGCTTTTTGCTGATTTCCGCCTGATAAAGCTTTTGCAGGAACAAGTTCATTCGTTGTTCGAACATCATATTCTTCGATCAATTCTCTGGCATGTTCATTTATCACTGAATAATTCAGCATACCGTTTTTACTGTAAGGTTTTTGATGGTACGTTTGTAGGGCAATGTTTTCAGACAATGTCATATCTAAGACTAACCCATATTTATGACGGTCTTCTGGCACATGTCCTACACCATGTTCAGTGATCTTTCGAGGTTTTTTATTGGTGATGTCTTCCCCTTTTAGCTTGATATGTCCGCTTTCTGCCTTTCGCAAACCAGTTAAAGCTTGGATCAACTCCGACTGCCCGTTTCCATCGATTCCAGCGATACCAAGTACTTCGCCAGCACGAACTTCTAAGTTCAAGTTTTTCACGGCTTCTAATCCACGATTTTCTTTCACCACTAGATTTTCAATAGACAAAACGACTTCTTGAGGCTTCGCTTCTTTTTTCATCGTTTTGAATGAAACCGTTCTTCCGACCATCATATCAGCTAATTGCTGTGAGGTAACGTCTTTAACGTTGACTGTACCGATTCCTTTTCCACGGCGGATAACTGTACAACGGTCAGCTACTGCTTTGATTTCATCTAACTTATGCGTAATCAAAATGATTGACTTGCCTTCTTTGACTAATTCCTTCATGATCACGATTAATTCATCAATTTCCTGAGGGGTCAATACAGCTGTCGGCTCATCAAAAATCAGTACATCTGCTCCTCGGTAAAGTGTTTTTAAAATTTCTACCCGTTGTTCCATCCCAACTGAAATATCACGAACATAAGCATCTGGGTTGACTGATAATCCATATTGTTCAGAAACTTTTTGAATCTCTTTTCGCGCTTTTTTATGGTCAAGCATCCCTGCACGACTAGGTTCGCTTCCCAACACGATGTTTTCTGTTACAGTAAAGGCATCAACAAGCATAAAGTGCTGATGGACCATCCCAATCCCTAATTGATTGGCTTTTGTCGGGCTTGTGATTTGTACTTCTTTCCCACGCATCAAAATTTTTCCTGATGTCGGCTCTAATAATCCGGAAAGCACGTTCATCAATGTAGATTTGCCAGCACCGTTTTCTCCAAGCAACGCATGAATCTCTCCTGCCTTTACTTGTAAATTGATGTTGTCATTTGCCTTGAATGTTCCAAATTCTTTGGTAATATTCTGCATTTCTATGACAATATTTTCTTGAACCACCTTTTTTTCACATCCTAACGATTTCTATCTAGGGCAACGATTGACTAAGATTCACGCTTAGCGAGCGTTCTTCTTTTGAAACAAACATTACTTCAGGGAATTGTTCCCTTATCCAAACTGTCTCAAGGCAGCTTGGATAAATGAACAATTCTTGTTCTAATCAAACCATAGCCTTGTCAAACATGTGTCTAACAAGGCTATAGAAATGGTTTTAATTTTCTTCAGGAGTTTCTGGAACTTTTACGTCACCTGAAATGATTTTTTCTTTTGCTTCATCCACTGCTTTTTTCGCTTCGTCAGAAAGTTGTCCTTCTGTTAGACCAACACCGGCTTCTTTCAATCCATAAACAGTGTGTTCACCACCAGGGAATTTACCGTCAGCTGATTTTTGTGCCAAATCTTCTACTACTGTTCCTACTGCTTTCAGTGTAGATGTCAATGTGAAGTTTTTCTTTTCGCCGTTCAATGTGTATTCGCCTTCGTCTGATTGGTCGCGGTCAACACCGATAACCCAAACTTTTTTGTCGCCTGATTCGTTCAATGATTTTGCTTCTTGGAATACACCATTACCTGTACCACCTGAAGCATGGAAGATGATATCTGCATTTTGTGCATACATGCCTTGAGCAATTGAACGTCCTTTATCTGGAGCAGAGAAGTCACCAGCATATTGGTTCAATACTTTGATTTCTTTTCCTAGTTCTTTCGCACCTGCATCAACACCGGCTTTGAATCCAGCATCAAAACGATCGATTACTTCACCTTTTACGCCGCCGATAAAGCCGACTACGTTCGTTTCAGTCGTGTAAGCTGCTGCAATCCCTGCAAGATAAGAAGCTTCGTTGTCTTTGAATGTAGCAGATACAACGTTATCTAATCCGTCAATCACATCATCGATGATAACAAAGTTCGTACCTGTATTGTTTGTTGCTTGTTCTTGGATCGCTGGTTTTAGTTTATAACCAATACCAAAAATCGTTTTGAATCCAGCATTCAATGCTTGGTCGATATTTGGGATATAATCTGATTCGTTTGAAGATTGGAAGTATTGGAAGCCATCATTGCCTCGTGAAAGACCTTGATCTTTCCCCCATTTTTGTAATCCTTCCCAAGCTGACTGGTTGAATGAACGGTCGTCTACACCACCTGTATCTGTGATCAATGCTGCAGTTGTTGTGTCTGATGAGCTTTTGCCACCGGATGAATCAGTAGAGCCGTTGTTGCCGCATGCACCTAAAAATAACCCTGCTGCTAGTGCGACAGCACCTAAACCAAATAATTTTGCTTTTTTCATTTCTGTAAAGCCTCCTAAAATAATTGTTTTATTTTTCAACAGTCAGCTGACTGAATGAACATGAGTTATAGATCTTTTTCAGTAAATGCATAAGGCAGTAGTTCTCGAACGGTCGTTGCCTTCGTCACACCATTGTCTCCCACTAGCGTAACCGGCATATCAGGAGCACAGAACTCTGCCATTACTTGCCGACATGCACCACATGGAGAAATAGGATCCGGGGTGTGCCCTGCTACGACTAAATGGGTAAACGATCTTTCTCCTTCTGATACGGCTTTGAAGAAAGCTGTGCGCTCGGCACAATTCGTTAATCCAAATGATGCATTCTCGATGTTGATACCTTGATAAATCTTGCCTGATTCTGTTACGAGACAAGCACCTACCGGAAAATGGGAATAAGGAACGTATGCTTTATCTAACGCTTCAATAGCTATGTTGATCCATTCTTGTTTGAGTTCTGCCATGAGTTTCTCCTTTGAAAATTAATAGCCTTCGCCAGTTGAACCAGATACGATTGCTACTCCTGCGCTTGTTCCGATTCTTGTAGCACCCGCTTCGATCATTGCCATTGCTTCTTCTTCGTTATGGATACCGCCAGAAGCTTTAACGCCCATTTCAGGTCCTACCGTTTCACGCATCAAGCGGACATCCTCTACCTTTGCACCACCCGTTGAGAAACCAGTTGATGTTTTGACAAAATCAGCGCCTGCAGCTTTTGCTAATTCGCATGCTCGGATGATTTCTTCTCTATCTAATAAAGATGTTTCGATGATCACTTTGACAAGTGCACGATCTTTTGCTGCTTCAACAACTGCTTCGATATCTTTTTGAACTTTTTGATCATCTTTTGATTTCAACGCACCGATATTGATGACCATATCGACTTCATCAGCACCGTTATTGATGGCATCTGTCGTTTCAAATGCTTTTGTCTCGGATGTGTTTGCTCCTAAAGGAAACCCGATCACTGTACATACGGCTACTGGTTCGCCTTGTAATTGTTCTTTTGCTAGCGCAACCCATGCTGGATTGATGCAGACAGAGTAAAAATGATATTTTTTCGCTTCTTCGATAATTTGCATCACAGCTTCTTTAGATGCGTCTGCTTTCAAAATAGTATGGTCGATCATTCGGTTTAGTTCCATTTCTTTTCCCCTTTTCTTTCAAACGGTAAATCCGCTTTTTTCCTTTTATTCTGTGATAATGTCATGAATCAATGTTGGCTTCATTGCTGATTCGCCAATTTCAATATTTTTATATAATAATTCAATAACCGAAGAGATTTCTTCATCATTACTATAGATTGTCAATAATGACTCGCCCTTTGTCACAGTGTCCCCGATTTTTTTATGCAGTTTCAATCCAACGGCGTGATCAATATCGTCTTCTTTGGTTTTACGCCCAGCACCTAGCATCATTGCAGCAATTCCTAATTCGTTTGCCACGATTTTTGACACGACTCCGCTTTGTTTAGCAGGAAGTTCCATTGTGTAACGTGCAGTCAAAATTCGTTCTGGTTTTTCCACGATGGTTGGGTCTCCCACTTGATTTTGAATCATTTCTTTGAATTTTGCTAACGCTTTACCTGATTCCAGAGCTTCTTGAAGCAACGTTCTTGCTTCATCGATTGTTTTAGCTTTGCCAGCAAGGACAACCATTTGGCTTCCTAAGGCGTAGCACATTTCTACTAGATCTTCTGGACCATTTCCTTGTAATGTTTCGATTGCCTCGACAACTTCTAGACTATTTCCGATTGCTTCGCCAAGAGGTTCTGACATATCCGAGATTACCGCCACTGTTTCTCGGTTCGCTAGTTTGCCAATGCTTGTCATGGTCTTTGCCAGACGTCTTGCATCTTCGATATTCTTCATGAAAGCACCGTCTCCAGTGGTCACATCCAAAACGATTGCATCTGCTCCTGCCGCGATCTTTTTACTCATGATCGAACTGGCAATCAGCGGAAGAGAATCAACGGTCGCTGTGACGTCACGCAAAGCGTACAATTTTTTGTCCGCCGGTGCCAAGTTTCCTGATTGACCGATTACTGCTACTTTGCTTTCATTGACAATGCGCACGAATGCTTCATCCGAAAGCTCGATCTGAAATCCGGGAATTGCTTCTAGCTTATCTAATGTGCCACCTGTGTAACCTAGACCGCGTCCAGACATTTTAGCCACTGTCACTCCGACACTAGCTACTAGGGGGGCTAAAATCAATGTGGTCGTGTCACCAACGCCACCTGTCGAATGCTTATCTACCTTTATTCCTTCAAGAGAACTCAAATCGATGACATCACCAGAATTAGCAATCGCCAATGTTAAGTTCGTGATTTCTTCATTTGTCATGTCTTGATAAAAAATTGCCATCAATAATGCACTGACTTGATAATCTGGAATCTTTCCATTCGTATAGTTCGTGACGATGTACTCGATTTCCTCTTTCGACAGCTCGTTTCCATCCCTCTTTTTTTCAATCAGATCCACCATTCGCATTGCCTGATCCTCCTTGTCTTCATTCGGTATTATACATTATTTTTAGAAAAGGTAAACCACTTTAGTAAACTGGTTTACTAAAAATAAAAAAAGCACTAACTCGCCTTTGTAAATGCTTACATAAGCAATATACCGCCGAGTTAGCCCTTTGTCAATACTTTTACGCTCTCACGAATAATTAATTTTGTTTCGAACACTTTGTTCGGAACTTTTCTTTGAGGAAATTCGATCGTATCGATCAGGAAACGCGCAGCATAAAATCCAATATCAAAACTTGGTTGCTGCACTGTCGTCAATTGCGGAATCATGTATTCTGACAGCTTTAATCCATCGAATCCTATGACTGAGATATCTTCTGGGATTTTTTTGCCCAATTCATCTATCGCCTGATAACAGCCAATCGCCATGGCATCATTCCCGCAAAAAATAGCCGTGATATCTTTATGTTTGAGTAATTTTTTTGATGCAGTATATCCACCTTGGACAGTCAACTCTCCATGTTCAACAAATTTCCCATTAAAAGGCAGGCCATGATCTTTCAGCGCATGACGATATCCGTTGAAACGTTCTTCTAATTGATAGTATCCAGTGGTTTCCTTCAGCATGCCGATCTTCGTATGGCCACTTTCAATAAATAGTGAAACAGCTTGATAGGCTCCCTCATATTCCTTTACGATAAGCCGTCCGTTATCCCGACGATTCAATCCGCGATCGATTAAAATAATCGGCATTTTTTGATAAAATCCGCTGTCTAATGCGTATTTCTCAGGTAAAATATTTGGTGTTGCCAGCAAGATCCCGTCCACTGAGCGGTGGGAAAGCTCTTGTAAATACTTGATCTCATTTTCTTGGCTATGACGAGAATTGCATAACATGATCACATAGCCCAAAGGATTCAAATAGCTCTCTACACCTTCGATCAGTTTGGAGAAGAAGAAATCGGTGACATCAGGAACGATCATTCCGATGGTCTTTGAATGTCGATTGATCACATTTGAAGCGAAATAATCGGGTTTATAATGATGTTCATTCACGATCGACAACACTTTTTTTCTTGTCTTATCACTAAATCGGCTTCCTTTGTTATTCAAAATCTGTGAGACAGTTGTTACTGATACCCCTGCCATTTCTGCAATATCTCTGATGGTCAGCTTCACCCTAGTGGCTCCCTTCTATCTAAATTCCCTATCAGTGTACCAAAACCCCCAAGAAAAGAATAGAGAAAAAAAGAAAGTATGTTTTTTGATAAAAATCTCCTTTATCTACCAACTTGGCAGCCTTCTATACAAGTTCTGTATCTTGTTTATTTTATCGTAAAAAACAACGACTCTGTTCCTACTATTTATTTTTGAAGAAAAAATAGTTCTTTGTTTTTTAAAAATTTCTCAGCAAAAAAAGAACTGATACGTACCCTTACATGCACGCCCAGTTCCACTTTTTCGTCGCTCTATTATTTTTCAGCTAGTTATTCTTTCACACTTTTGATGATATAATATCCTTTATCTTTTGTAACGATTTCTGCATTGCCAAATGTTTCTTCCATCTTCTTTTGCGCACTCGGCGCTCCTTGTTTCTTCTGGATCACAATTGTCAGTGTACCGCCCTGCTTCAATCGAGGATATGCGCCTGTCAAGATTTCATGTACGACTTTTTTTCCAGCACGGATTGGCGGATTGCTGACGATAGCTGCATAGGTTTCTTCATGAAGTACTTCATAGATATTTGATTGGTGGATGTCCACTTGTTCGATTTGGTTACGCTTTGCGTTTCCTTGCGCTAGACTCACTGCTCGCTCATTAATGTCGACCATTTCAACAAACCGTTGTGTCGCAAATGCCAAAGCTAGCCCAATCGGTCCATACCCGCATCCCACATCTAAGATCTTTCCTTCGTCAGGTAACTCTTCCCAATCAAAAGCATCAATCAGGACACGTGAACCATAATCCACTGTTTCACGTGAAAATACACCAGAATCAGTTACAAATTGAAAGGTTCTGCCTTTTAACTCAAAAGCCCATTGTTCAAAATCGTGCGCCGTATCTGGGCGTTCAGAATAGTAATGATTTGTCATGTCTTCCATCCTTCTCATTTCTTTCATGTCAACAGTCTATCCTTTTATGTATCCGTGCGCAAGTCAAGAATAAAACTCCTTTTCTTTCTATTATAAAGATTGTACAAAAAGATTGGCAATCTCTCTTAAGTGGTGGGGTTTGTGTTTATTTTGTGTTAAAATAGTTCCATTGATGGGAGAACGCAGGAGGCTAATATGAATGATCCAATGAACTACTACCGTGTGGCAAGAGAAGAATGGCGAGAATTTTATCGTAATGGGCAAGCACCTTTGACACAAGATGAACTAGATAATATCAAAAGTTTGAATGACCGCATTTCCATGCAGGATGTTCGAGATATCTACGTACCTCTTGCTCATCTGATATATCTATATATGAAAGAATTCGAATCTTTGTTCTTGAGTAAAGGTTTATTTCTTCATAAATACGTAGAAGTACCGCCTTTTATTATCGGGATCGCCGGAAGCGTAGCCGTTGGAAAAAGTACCACAGCCAGACTGCTGCAGACGATTTTGTCTCGTACCTTCAAACGAAGAAATGTTCAGCTGATCACGACTGATGGATTTCTTTATCCAAATCGTATATTAAAAGAGCGTGGAATTATGGATCGCAAAGGATTTCCTGAAAGTTATGATATGGAGATGCTGATCGACTTCTTGAATCGTGTAAAATCTGGTCAGGAAGAGATAAAAGTACCTGTTTACTCACATGATGTGTATGATATCATTCCAGATAAGTACGAGCTGATCCAGCAACCTGATATCTTGATCGTTGAGGGGATCAATACGCTTCAATTACCTGCGAATCAGCAAATCTACGTCAGCGACTTTTTTGATTTTTCTGTCTATGTCGATGCCGATCCCGTGCTGATCGAAAAATGGTATTTGGATCGTTTTGGCGCGTTACTGGATACGGCTTTCCAAAATCCAGAGAATTATTATTATCGTTTTGCTATCGGAGATCGTGAAGAAGCCTTTAAAATGGCAAAAGATGTATGGAAAAATGTGAATTTGAAAAATTTACAGGAATATATCTTGCCTACACGAGGAAGAGCCGATATAATTCTCCATAAAACTGAAAATCATATCATCGATTCGATTTTCATGCGAAAATATTAGCATTTTAAAATAGTTTGACTATTTTGAGATAAAATTTAAAGGGATAGGGGTAATAAATTTGACAAACGTTGCCGATATGACGAACGTTGAAAAGATTATCGTATTAGACTACGGTAGTCAGTATAACCAATTGATCACAAGACGTATTCGTGATCTTGGAGTCTTTTCCGAATTATTGAGCCACCGCATTACTGCAGAAGAAGTAAAAGCGATGAATCCAAAGGGAATTATTCTTTCTGGCGGACCAAACAGTGTATATGATGAGAATGCATTTGGGATCGATCCTGAGATCTTCAATTTAGGTATTCCTGTATTAGGGATTTGCTATGGTATGCAATTGATCACATACAAACTTGGCGGTTCCGTAGAGCCTGCTAAAAACCGCGAATATGGGAAAGCCTTGTTAGAAGTAACAAGCGATCAAGCTGTCTTGTTTAAAGAAACACCAAAACAACAAACAGTATGGATGAGCCATGGCGACTTGGTAACCAAAGTTCCTGAAGGCTTTGAAACAGTCGGAACAAGCAAAGATTGTCCGATTGCTTCTATCCAAGACACCACACGTAATTTTTACGGTATCCAATTCCATGCAGAAGTACGTCATTCCGAATACGGAATCGAATTGCTGCGCCACTTTGCCTTTGATGTTTGTCACTGTGAAGGTAACTGGACAATGGATAACTTTATCGATATGCAAGTAGAAAAAATCCGTGAACAAGTTGGTGACAAAAAAGTCTTGCTTGGGCTTTCAGGCGGCGTTGATTCTAGTGTCGTTGGGGTTCTTTTACAAAAAGCGATTGGTGACCAATTGACATCTATCTTCGTTGACCATGGTCTGCTACGCAAAGGCGAAGCGGAACAAGTAATGGAAAGTCTAGGCGGAAAATTCGGCTTGAACATCATCAAAGTCGATGCAAGAGATCGCTTCTTAGACAAGTTGAAAGGTGTATCTGACCCAGAACAAAAACGTAAAATCATTGGGAATGAATTCGTATATGTTTTTGATGACGAAGCAACAAAACTTGCTGGTGAAGAAGGCGTCTCTTTCTTAGCACAAGGAACGTTGTATACTGACGTTATCGAATCTGGTACAGAAACAGCACAAACGATCAAATCTCACCATAATGTAGGTGGACTGCCAGAAGATATGCAATTTGAATTGATCGAACCATTAAACACACTATTCAAAGACGAAGTCCGTGAATTAGGTACTCAATTAGGCATGCCTGATTCAATCGTTTGGCGTCAGCCATTCCCTGGCCCTGGTCTTGGTATTCGTGTTCTTGGCGAAATCACTGAAGACAAGCTAGAAATCGTACGCGAATCTGATGCTATCTTGCGTGAAGAAATCGCAGCTGCTGGACTTGACCGTGATATCTGGCAATATTTCACTGTTCTTCCAGGAATCCGCTCTGTCGGTGTTATGGGTGACGGACGTACTTACGACTACACAGTCGGTATCCGTGCGGTGACTTCAATCGACGGAATGACAGCTGACTTTGCCCGTATCCCATGGGAAGTCTTGCAAAGAATCTCTGTACGTATCGTAAACGAAGTAGCCCATGTCAACCGTATCGTGTATGACATCACTTCTAAACCACCAGCAACAGTGGAGTGGGAATGATCAAAAATAGCCAACAAATTTTGATATGTCAATGTTTGTTGGCTGTTTGTTTTTTCATTATCACACTTTTATCACAGTTACAAAGTTTTTAAAAGATTTCATCAATTACTTTATACGTAATTTTAATTGATTTACTTTTGACAAAACATGAAAATTCCTTCAATAGTACTTCATAAGCGTTTTTTATATGTCCGCTCCTTTAGTCTTCTTTGTTCCTTACCAAATATTTCTTGCTAATTATTTAACAGTTCTGGACATGATTCAATATGTGTTCTCAAATAATAAAAAATGAAACTTTTATAGTTAATACTAAATAACAATAATAATTTTAAATAAGGTAAACCATAATAAAAATATATTCGATAACTCTAGTATTACCTTAATCAATACAAACATTTTCCGATAGAAAAAATATTCTGAGCTAATTGCTTGACATTTTATTTTCAACTATTGACAACCATCGTTGTAAGCGCTATCTTTAATTGAGATAGCTTTATACTAAAAGGAGATATAAATGAAAAAAATAATTATTAGTACTTTGTTAATTTCCGGAACAGCCATTGGAATAGTAGTACCTATTGCTAATGCTACACAGGACTCTTTATACTCTGGTGGGCAAGAAAATGTAGATGCATATACTACTGTAATTGAAACAAAAGATAATAAAAACGATAGTTCATCAAGATATGCTTCAAGTGCCGTTGGTGGTGGCTGGTGGCGTAGAGGCCAGAATGGCAACCGTAATATTTCTGAATACCAACACTATACAAAAGAGGGCCATGCCTCATGCGAGAACGGAAACGGAACGTTTAATAGTGGTGGTTGGAAAGCGCCATATCAATGGAGTAACGCAAGTGTTGGCTGGACTCTTTTTGGTGGAAATAAAGCATATTATAACTTTCGTTAATTAAAACACAAAAAATCACAGTATGAAGCTATCTGTTTAAGTAATTATTAAAGGAGATATTATGAAAAAATATGTTTACATAGGAATAATTGCCCAATTAATATTAACTGTTTTTATTTTCCTTTCAGTTATTGACCAATTAGAGTTAAATAAATTACTTTATAAAGATAAAGAAAAGATTACTATTCTAGTCGAATCTAATTCAATGTTAAGAGAACCTCAGCAACAAGCTGATTTTATTATTGAAACAGCAAACAACAATCAAATTGAAATCTTTAAATATATATTTTCTAGTGACTCCGATTTAAAAATATATACAAATCAAACAATGAAGAATGAATTTACTACTCTAGGGAATCCAAATGAAAGCAGTACAGATACTTTAAAATCTAGAAAAGATTTCGTTTGGACAAATTCAAAAATTGACCTAGAGCTAAAAAAGTTCGCCGACATTCCTGAAACAGGGATTTCAGGCGTCTATTATATTCAGGGAAACACTCAAAAACAGATCCACGCGTTTCTCAGAGATATCAATAAACTAGGAACTATACAAACCGATAACAATGATAGTTACAACCTAAATGTCCGCAAAGAGTTTTTCGACAAATATTTATTGATTTTAGTATGGTTTCTATTATTGGTAGTTAATTTAGCAATATTGATCCAACTTCTTATTAAACAAACTAAAAAAATCACTCTATTTAAACTATTTGGCTGGAGTATCCAAGATACTTTAAGTTCTTTTACAATTCCTATCATACGTGTACTTTTATTGAGTTTATCTACCGTCAGCCTTATTATTGTCCCATACTTTTTTATCCGTTATAAAGGAATGCCGTTTATAATTTCCTTTTTCTCTTTGTCATTATTGACCACTCTTTTACTCATTACGCTGTATTCTATCTGTATTTATCTATCTATTAAACTCATTTATCGCTCGAATCATCCCAATAATTTAAAAGGCAACAATTACAGCAGCTTTGGGATAGCCTTTAATCTATTCTGTAAATTAGCAGTTGCAACAACCATTATTATTTTAGGTACTTCATTATTAAAAGATCAACAGGTATTGGTTCAGCACCAAAATCAAAATGTCTATTGGGAGAAAACAAAGAATATCTATGCCACACAATTAAGATTTATCACGAATGATCCAGATGAATATCGTCCTTACGAGAAAAATTTGAAAAATTTTTTTAACGAGGCAACAAATAAAAAAGGATTATTCCTAATAAACTCATCCAATTATGAAAAACTATCAAATGGAAAACCGCTCTATGAAATGAATACTCATAGTGATATTGAACAATTGACTTCTCCTGCTGGAAAATCGATCATTATCAATAAAAACTATTTCGCGCACAACCCGATCATAGATACTCAAGGAAAATCTCCTATAGATAAAATAATCTATTCACCTAACCATTTGAATCTATTAGTGCCTGACTTCTTGAATAAATTTGAAAAAGAAATTGAATCGCAATATCTGGAATATTTTTCTTTTTTGAGGCGAGCTACGAGCGCGTCTTCAGAACCGATAAATGCAAAAATAAACATCATATATGTGAAAAGTCATCAAAAATATTTTACGTATAATCCTCACATTGATAAAAAAGACTTTACTATAGTTGATCCAATCTCTATAGTAGATACAGGAAATCTAGATGCTAGTTTTTATGCAGCCTGGTTGACGACATCTTCTTTTGTTCAAACAGAAAAAAAGGATGGATTTAATTATTTATTACCGACCATTATCAAAACAAATACTTTACCAAGCATCCAGAATACTATTTCAATTTACAATTTCCGAGCTGAAGAATTGAATACAAAGAAAACATTGATTTACACTATAAGAATTCTATTGATTTGTTTAACTGTAATCCAAATTTTTAATGTTTTTTCATCCTACCAATTAATCGTAGAAAAATATAGATATAGCTTGCATATTAAGAGACTTTTTGGATACTCTTTTATAAAACTCTTTACTCCAATAGTCATGCCAATTATCTTATTAGATATCATTCTTGTATCAGTATTATTCATCCTTTATAGAAACCAATATATTATTTTTATAATTACTTGCTGGAGCATTTTAGAATTACTTATCACTTTATTAACCATGTATTACTTAAGCACTTCTATTAACAAGCCAAGCATAGAAAAAAAAGGAGTTTAGAGATGATAGAGATAAAAAACGTTGGTATTTCATATGGAAAAAATAAAATTTTTGAACAATTCTCCTTAACGATTAAAGATGGTGACTTTTTATGTATTTATGGAAAAAGCGGGAGTGGCAAAACAACTTTATTAAACTTGTTAGGCTTGCTGGAAAAACCTGATAGTGGAAAAATCATATTTGAAGGTATAGAAAATCCTAGTGCTAAAGAAGTTCATTTACTACAAAAAGATAAGATTGGCTATATCTTTCAAAATTTCGGTTTAATAAACGATGAAAGTGTCGAAAGTAATCTACTTATAGCATTAAAAAACCAAAAAATGAATAAAAAAGTGAAAAAAGAAATGATGTTACACAGTTTATTCGAAGTAGGTCTATCCAATGTTTTAGAGAAAAAGATTTATGAATTAAGCGGCGGAGAACAGCAGCGTATTGCGTTAGCTAGATTAATTTTAAAACAACCTTCTTATATTTTTGCAGATGAACCTACAGGTAATCTTGATGAAAAAAATGCTGAATTAGTCTTTCGCATCATAAAAAAATTTAATGTCGAACATCATGCTACCGTTGTTTTTGTGACTCATGACAAAAAGTTTATAAACTTTACTAAAAATACGTTAGATTTAACTGTCCTAGATAAGCAAGAAAAAATTTTAACACATTAATACGTAGAAATAAGTAAATAAAATGATAATACTCTATAAAATCCATCGTATTCTAAACATATTATAATATGTTGCAAACCTTTAGATTAGCGAAATAATTCTATACGCTATCTTTTTATTTTCGAGTGGGAATAAACAAAAATAATTGAAAATAGAACTGTGACAAAAATCGTGTCGCAGTTCCTTTTTTCGAATAACCGGTGTTCCAGAAGTAGCTTCTTCGGAAATAAGCCGAAATTACACAAAAATGTGAGAAGTAAATTTCGTCAATTCCTTCTTATTTCTTGAAGCTGACCACTTCTGTCACAACCTCATTTTTTTATTAAGTTTCCTTCTTCTTACCTTTTTCCACTATTTCGTTTCACATCTTTGATGATTTTCAACGCACGTTTTCGTGTTTTGATATTTGGGCTTTTCAAACGGCGATACGCACTTGAGATATCTGTTTTTTCCATATAGACGACCCACTTTCTTCTTTGATTGTAGTCATGTTAAAGAATGCAAATCGAAATAATTACGATTTGTATTCTGAATGGTATCAAATGTCAAAAAGAAAGTCAACCTGCTAAAACGAGGCTATGGCAAAAGTCGTGTCACAATCACTTTTTCCGAATGAATAGTGTTCCAAAAGGTGCTTCTTCGGAAATAAGTTTTATTATTACATATGATCTACCAATTATTCTTCCCACATTCACATCTTACCGTTTCCGATTGTCTTAAACAATTCAGCTACTTCTTTTTGCGAACAGTCGTAAAAACGAAAAATTTTTTGTAACATCTCGTAACTGGGACGCGATAGACCTGTTTCCCATTTGGAAAGTGTTTGTCTTGTGATACCTAATTGTCGTGCAACGAAATCTTGTGTATAACTTCGGTCTTTTCTTTTTTTTGTCAGCCATCGAGCAAATACCATCCAAGCATCCTCCTCGTTGTTAAACCGCATCCATTTCCCTCAATATCAACTATATTAGAAACATTTGTAATTGAAAAGAGTCTATAACGATTGGGATCTTAAAAAAGAAATGGTGTATCCTAGTTCTTTGTTTCTCTTTCTCTTGTAAACAGTTCTGAAATCTCTTTAGCTGAGCATCCATACAAACAAATCAATTTATAGAGCATCTCATAACTTGGATATGACCGGCCATTTTCCCAATTGGACAAACCTTGTCTTGTAATATGTAACTGAAGTGACACCCATTTTTGAGTATACCCTTTTTTCCTTCTCTTCTCACGCAACCACTGATGGATCTCCATCCCTCGCTCCTTTCATTTAAGTATTCTCTCCCATATTAACTATAACGGAAAATTTAGGAATTGAATATATGGCGCAATGATTTGTGTCTTACATTTGATTGCTAGTTAGAATACACTGTAATTGTTGAAATATAAAAAAATAAAAGGAGTGTTAGAGAATGAAAAAATCGGTAATAGGTGGAATAATATGGGAATGTTTTTTAGAATATGACCGTTAACAAGGAGATGTCATGAAATATAAATACCTATTTCTTAGCTTGGGGTTCCTTTTATTGTTAGGGATATCGGGATGTACTGGTGTAGGAAAAGAAACTGACAGGTGATTATGATTATTATCTCTATTTTTCGAATACAATGGACAAGTTTGTAACATCTGGCAGATTCGTTGGTATCGGAAAGAAGGATCAAGTGATTTTAAAAACAGAAGGACTGGAACTAGGCACTTTCGTACAACATGATCAAAAAGTCTTTTTATCTGATCGAACGCATGACTTCGTTTATACACCTCATTCAGGAAAAATCGAAAAGGAAAAGCGCCAAACAAAAGAACATACAGGAATAGACAGCGTCATATTGGACGGGAAGCTGGTTACTTTGTTCAATCATGGCTATCCAGATACCAATGACATCCTTTATCAAAACAATCTTTATTTTAATAATGACTATACGATTATCAACGGGCATATTTTTTCGACTGGAAACGATGAGCAGTCTCTCTATATTTTACGTGACGAAGAAATAGGAAAATTATTTGTTGATAGACTCTATCTTTCTGAAGATACGCTTATCAGTGAGAACCTTGGTTCGTTCCCCAATATAGAAGGGAGTGAATATCTGATAGGTTATCGGCTAAATGTTCATGAAAACCACTTATACGGAGTGGCTTTTGATTTTGCTAATAATCGGCGAGCTGGATTATTTAGCTATTCGCTGAAAGATTCATCGTATACATTTAAAGAAACAGACCGAGAAATAATACTGGAAGATATAGGATTCAGTTTTTCAAAAGGAAGTTTTATTTATAAAGATCAGCTTGTTTACTTTTCAAGTAACGGCACGATCTACTTTATTGATCTTGAGACTGCAGAAACTACTAAAAAACTCCCGACAAACATGGATCTTAGTGGGGTATTTATTGTCTCCGTGATTGATGATGAACACGTAGCGATTGCTACCCATGATCATGATAATAATCTAATCATTTGGGAACTCGACCTAATTAGCTTGTCTCTTACGGAAAAGCGACGTGTAGAACCTTCACTATGGAGAAAGCAAGAATATCTGTACGACTTTCAAGTAAAACGTTGATTATCTCAAAAAAGTTTATCCATCCGCCAACATAAATAAAAATTTTTTGCGAAAAAGATTGGTGGGCGTTGGAATGGAAACAAATGATTTGCGTATGGTAGAAGAGAATTTTCAATTTGATATACGGGCATCTGGAATTTTATGGAATGAGGAAACAGATGATATTCTTTTGAGCAGGGAAAACGATAAACAGGTCATCCAAGTGTTGCTTGGCGGAGCGGTCAAACGTTTGGAGACAAGTCGACAAGCCGTTGTTCGCGAAATGCTGGAGGAAACTGGTTATGAAACAGAAATCGTCCGTTTGCTTGCCCTTATTGAAACTACCTTTTTTCAATTGAAGGAAACACAGATAAAGCCTATCAGCAAATCAATTTCGTCTATCTTTTGAAACGTGTAGCTCACTCGGATAGACATAAAATCGTTGCATCAGAAGAAAAAGTGCGACCAGTTTGGAAACACAGAAAAGAGGTAAAAAACATGAAACCAACTATGTTAAACGAAAACATTGCGGAATTCCCCTCTTCTGTCCGCTTTGAGGTATCATTCGATTAGATGAGGTTGTGAAAAAGCCGCTCAGTTTTGAGTATTAAGAAAAAGGTTGTGAAAATGACTTTTTCACAACCTTTTTTAGCACATATACTTCTATTTGTCCTTCTATTCTAATTTCTTTCGAACGACATTTAAATAATGTTGCAGTCCGACATTCATTACCCACGCAACACCTAAACCGATGAAACTTCCTATGATGATTCCTAAAAAACGATATTCGATCAAAGACATCAGATAGGCCCCGCGAATAAGTGTAGATAGCATCAACGCCATGGGATTAAGAAAAATATTAGCAACCGCGTAATTTCTAGCAACTAGAAATTGTGCGATTCCATAAAGAAACGTAATCAGAAAAATCGTCTGCAGTTGCGTGAACGGCACAAATGACAAGACTGCTGACACACATAACCCACCCATCGATCCAATCAGATATTGGACTTGTCGATGCTTCATCGCATCCAAATTTTCCGCCAGCAAAATCGATGCACATGACAAGGTCAACCAATAAGGATTATGCAGATTCAAGCCATGACTGACATAAACGGACAGAAACAAGGCGGCACTGTAGAAAACAGAATCAATGATCACCAAAGGCTCTTCATAAAACCTTTCTTTTAGAGTCGCTTTTTCAATTGTCTGCTCAGGCCGTGAATCCAGTAATTTTGTAATCACTGCCGCAATCAGGGCAAAAACGACACCCATAAAAAAATAAAGCGAGACGATCGGTAATTGAGCGATTGGCAGCTGCATGCTCGTTCCCATGGCAGAAAGCATCGCAAAAAACAAGCCACCTGGTTTAGAGATATGGAATAATCGCAACACAAATCTGCTGGAAAAAGCAACCAAAGCTACAGCAAATGGTTCAAGCCATAAAACATAAGTTGACAAAATCCCTAGAACGAAAGCAAACAAAAGACCACAACCAATCAAAAACATACGTTTCAACAAAGATTTCATCGGTATGTTTTGATAATAGAAAAAAGTAAAGATCCCTAAGGATGAAAAACTTGAAATCAAAAAGTCATGATTTATGTAACCTAACCACAATACGATAAAGATAAGTAGCATCAGGTTCATGATACGAAAAGGATTATCTTGTATTTTATTGAAACGAAAATAAGTCTTGAACAATCTATCCCTCCTTCCTAGTGATTTGAAAAGAAGCTGAATCAAAATGAAATGCCAATCCCGTTTGTCAGCATTACCTAGTATAACAATTGTTTCTTGATTTTTCATAAAATTAGTATCAAGAAGAAAAAGGCTTGGAAAAGTCAGAACAAAGAACAAACATTCCGAGTCGTTTTAACAAAAAAAGATAGCAAGTTTTCTAAGCAACTCGCTACCTTATCTTTTTTTATTAAAAACCGAATGAATCGTATCTAAGAGCGTACATTCTTCTCTTTTATGCACTGGATTTTTCTCCTGTCCTTTGTCTCATATCAAGAAGCTGGTGCATAGTCTCTAAATCATTCATCGCGCCGGTAAATAAGGGCCAAGCATCCACCCCATCTTGTTTTTTTCTAGGAATAATATGGAAATGAAGATGAGAGACATGTTCTTCTACTGTCTCATCTTCTGCTTTGATCAAATTGACGCCATCAAAACCGCAATTTTCGACACAATGAAGAGAAACCGCTCGAATGACGTTCATCAATTCGATAAATAGTTCTTGCTCGCAATCAATTAAATTGACCCGATGTTTTTTGACTAGAGCGATTATATGACCATCGACATCTCTTGCGTTATCTAAAAATACAAGAATATTTTCACTCTCAACTATTTTTCTTCGGTGCAATCTTCCATTCACTATTTTACAAAATAAACAATCCTCCAATTCATCCACCCCTTTGTGGACTAAGAAGGGGTAAGACTCCTCTGTCTTCCCCTTGCTTTTACCAAAATATCGATTAACTATTATGTTTGATCACCTGATTTTCGGTGCTCAGTCAAACTGCAGATCTCACAATTTTCGATACGCTTCTAATTCCTTTTGATTCCCGTATACAAAATGTCCGGGGCGTACTTCCTCGAAAACCGGACCGTGTTTTGTATAATCGTGTATGCTAGGATCATACACATGTAATTTTCTTTTCCTTGCTAAAATAGGATCTGGTATAGGCACAGCTGAAAGCAATGCCTTTGTATATGGATGAATCGGATGGTTGAATAACTCTTCCGTTTCAGCTAGTTCTAAAATATGTCCTTGTCTGATCACAGCGATTCTATCTGAAATAAAACGTACGACTGATAGATCATGAGCGACAAAAAGATATGTCACTTCTCGTTTTTTTTGTGCATCTTTCAGTAAGTTCAACACTTGCGCACGGATCGAAACATCTAAAGCAGAGATTGGTTCGTCTGCTACGACTAATTCAGGTTCCATCACTAATGCACGAGCGATTCCGATCCGTTGTCTTTGACCGCCGGAAAATTCGTGAGGATAGCGGTACATATGCTCTGGAAGTAGTCCGACTTCTTTGATGATTTTTGCCACCTTTTCCAAACGTTCTTCTTCCGAGTGGAACAGGTTAAAATTATAGAGGCCTTCTGAGATAATATATTCTACTGTTGCCCGTTCGTTCAACGATGCGGATGGGTCTTGGAATATCATTTGGATCTTACGGATTTTTTCTGCTTGTTCTTTTTTCGACAAGGGACCATTGATCTTTTTCCCTTCAAAGAGAATATCCCCTTTGCTTGTCGGATTTAACCCAATGATTGCTCTGCCAATCGTCGTTTTGCCTGAACCAGATTCTCCTACGAGAGAGAACGTTTCTCCTTTATAAATATCAAAGTTGGCGTCTTGGACAGCTACGAACTTTCTTTTTCCTTCTCCAAAAGTGATTTCTAAATCTTTTACAGTTAACAAAGTTTTTTTATCAGCTGACAACTTGCTTCCCCCCGTCTTGTTCTTCACTATCCAATTCTGCAGCCAAAGCAATCATTTTTTCATGAAGATTTTCGATTTGTTTTGGTTTAAGTACTTTCGGTGCACGAGGATCCAACAGCCAAGTCTTCGCAAAATGGGTTTCGGATACTTGGAACATAGGCGGTTCACTAGTAAAATCGACCTTCATCGCATAGGCGCTGCGAGGCGCAAAAGCATCTCCTTGGATATCTTTATATAAAGAAGGTGGTGTTCCTGGTACAGAGTAAAGCACATCTCCTTTTTGTGCTAATTGTGGTAAAGAAGAAAGCAAGCTCCATGTATAGGGATGTTTTGGATCATAAAAAATTTCTTCAACTGTTCCGCTTTCGATGATCTGTCCAGCATACATAACAGCTACTTTGTCTGCTATAGCCGCGACAACGCCCAAATCATGGGTGATAAAAATCGTTGTGAATTGATATTCTTCCTGAAGCTCTTTGATTAGTTCCAAGATTTGTGCCTGGATCGTTACATCCAAAGCGGTTGTCGGTTCATCACAAATCAAGATTTTAGGTCGGCAAGCCAATGCAATAGCAATGACGATCCGTTGTCTCATCCCACCAGAGTATTGGAAAGGATATTCATCATATCTTTTTGCCGCATTAGGAATTCCTGTTTTTTCCATCAATTCGACAGCTAAGCGTTTCGCTTCTTTCGCTGATTTCTTCTGGTGTTTGATGATGACTTCTGAGATTTGTGAGCCAATTGTTTTGATAGGATTCAGTGAAGTCATAGGATCTTGGAAGATCGTCGCGATTTCTTTTCCCCGAATATCTTCCCATTCTTCATCCTTTTTCAATTCGCTTAATATCTTGTCTTTATAACGGATCGTTCCTGAAGTGATATTGCCGTTTTGTTCCAGCATCCCGGTGAATGTTTTTGTCAGAACTGATTTTCCTGATCCTGATTCACCAACGATGGCTAATGTTTCTTTTTCTTTTAGCTCTAATGAGACATTTCTGATCGCTTTTAATTCACGGTGACGAACATGGAAGCTGACCGAGATGTTTTCTACTGATAAAATTGTTTGATTCTCCATTGTTTGCCTCCTAAATATGTGTTCTTGGATCTGCCGCATCTGCAAGAGTTTGTCCTACGATGTATAAAGAAACAGAAACTAACGCCAGTACAGTCACAGGAATCCAGAAAAGATAAGGGTAATTGCTCATGTTATTCGTATATTTTGCGATCAATCGTCCGAGGGAAGGAACATCACTGCTTAACCCAACGCCTAAGAATGAAAGAAATGTTTCATATGAAATAAACGAAGGTAGCGCTCTAGATATATCTGTCACGATGATAGAAATCAGATAAGGCAGGATATTACGAAAAATCATCCGCAAGGTCGGTGTTCCTAGTGTTTTTGAGGCTAGATTATACTCGCGGTCGCGGATGATCATGACTTGTACCCGAATAAAGTAAGCTACGCTCAGCCAGCTCGTCACACACATCGCAAAAATCAAATTCCAAAATCCGGAACCAAACGTATAAGAGAGAACGATAACGATCAGTAAAGTTGGCACATTCGAGATGATGTTGTAAATTTCCAACATGAAACGGTCAATTGCTTTAGATGTTCCCCAAATCGCCCCTACTACTACACCAATAACTGTAGTGATCAATGTAGCAATGACACTGATGGAAATTGATGTTTTTGCCCCTGCCCAAACTGCATCGAATAAGGACATGCCGTTAGCATCTGTACCAAACCAAAATTTTGCACTTGGTGGATTATAGCGTTTCGTAAAGTCATTGATATCTTTTACATCCATAAATTTATATCCGCTGAATAATGGCTGGATAAAGCTCATCAATAAGACAGCCAGCATCAGTATCAGCATAAAAATCGCAACTTTATTTGAAAAGAATTTACGCATGACCGAACGCCAATACGAATACTTCGGCGTATCAATCTTTTCTGAAGCTAACGAATTCGTTTCTACAAAAATGAATTCATTCATTTGTTCTGTTTTCACATTTTCCAAGCTATTTTCCTCCTGACGATAGTTTGATTCGCGGATCGACTAATGCCATTGCAATATCCCCGGCTAAGATTGAAAATACGGATACTGTGGTAAAGACAAAAACGATTGCGATAACTAATGGATTGTTATGGGTAATGATCGCATCAGGTAGCATTTTCCCCATACCTGGTGCAGCAAACACTGTTTCTGTGATCGTCGCCCCAGCAATCGCTCCGATGATACTTCCTGGAATCCCATTGACGATTGGGATAGCTGCATTTTTGAAAATGTGTTTTCTAGCAATTTCTTTCGCATTCAAACCTTTTGCTTTCGCAAATTTAACATAATCGGAAGACTGTTGGTCGATCATGTAACGTCTCAGCCAAATAACGATTCCAGAAACAGACAATAGTCCTAGAATCACTGTCGGTAATATATAGGAGCGAATATCTTGTGCGCCCAATGCTGGGAAGGAATCTGGCAAAGAAAACCAGCTGCTTCCAATAAATCGGAAGAAATAGATAAAGGCTAGACTTGGCACGGAAATCAGCACCGTTACGATAGCGATCCCTGCTTTATCTGGTATCTTTCCTTTGTAACGAGCCATCAACATCGCAGCAGGTATGCCGATCGCATAAGCAATAACAACAGCGATGGCTCCCATACGAAATGATGTGCCGATCATCGATGGGTCTTGGTAATTCGTATCTGTGATGACATAATTATCAGAAAAATATTTTTTGTCTCGTGAAGAGATGTTTTTTGTTTTCTGATATTGACGGAGATAGATGTTAGCAGAAGAGCGCGCTGTAAAATCATCATTAAATGTTGTCTCTGTACTTTCTGTTTTCCCTTGTCCTCCTGAAAGGATGCTTGTTACCGCTTGTCCAGCAAATGTCGGATATGAAGTGCCTAGATTCAAATGAACGATATTTTGATGGATATAAGGAAATTGTCCATTGAAATAGATCTGGTATTTATATTGTGTTCCTGAACCGACAAGTGCCCAACCGACCAACTCATCGTTTTCGATACGCAGAGAATGTTTTAAGTTAGGATTGCTGGCATCTTTTACTTTCCAAGGGTGATCGATTTGGATCATATTCGCATAGAAATTCACTACGCGTTTTACTAATGGGATATCTTTTGTCGCATAATATTCTTTGCTGATTGGAAATTGTTTGAGCGTCCAACCATTTTTCTTCGCCCAATCTTGGTATTTTTCTTCTAACTGCTCAGAAGAGGCTTTTTCTGATGAACTACTTCCTACTTCTTTTTTCAGTTCTTTCGTCGTGTGGTATTCGATATAACCCATCTTGCTGAAAGCTGTGTTTTCATAATCTGCCAGTTCATCTGGTTTTGCCTTTAATTTTCCGTAATTCACATCATTTTGAAATATCGTTTTTCTCGGAACAAGTGAATAGATCACCGCATAGGTTAAGGTAGTTACAAGAAAAATACTAAGTATAGAGCGCAGGACTCTAAATAAAAGGTATCTTTTCACAATTTTCCCTCTCTTTCATCATATAAGTAAAAAAGGCTACAATAGAAATTGAAAGCCTTTTTTACTATTCATTCAGCTAAATTACTTAGAACTTGTTGTTTCTGCTTCTTTCGCAGTTTCTTCTTTTTTCGTTTCCCAAGCTTTCTTCGCTTTGTCGTATTGATCTGTTGTGACGATATCGCTTTGTACTTCTACATATTTCAGTTTGTTTGCAGCAATTCCTGCCCAACCATATGGTCCACTAAATGGCACTACATTTGTGACACGCGGCGTCCCACCATCCGCATAAATTGGTACTTGCAAAGCATTATCTAACAACCAAGCTTCTGCATCTGCATAAGCAGTGTAACGAGCATCTAAATCATCAGTGATAGCAGCGGCTTTATCCAATAATGCGTCGTATTCAGGTAAGTTGATTGCTTTTTTCGCAGCAGTTGATGGATCCGTTCCTTGTACTACGGCAGAAGCTTCCAGTCCAAGTGTATGGATCATATCCCCTTTGCGTGAATCATAGATATTCAAGTAAGAAGATGGATCAGTGTAGTCTGGACCCCAACCAGAGGCATTTGTAATGTCAAAGTCGCCAGCTTGTCCGGTCGTTGCTTGATAAGTAGCAGCTAAATATTTATCTTCATTCAATAGTTGAACATCAACCACTACGTTATCTGATCCTAAAGAAGTTTCCACTGATTTTTTCAAAGATTTGACCATGTTGACACTAATCTCAGAAGTTTCCTCAACTGGCATATCTAAATGAATAGGGAATTGCACACCTTTTGCTTCTAGTTCTGTTTTTGCTTTTTCCATATATTCTTTGGCTTTGTCTGCGTTATAATACCCATCTTGTCCATCAGATAAATTTACATCGCCAAAAGCATCGGAATCCAGTGCTTTTAATTTACTTGCCACTGTATCACCGTAAGGTTTTCCGCCAATTTCTACAAAATCGGTAGGAACAAGTGTATTACGTAATGCTTTATTGGCTCCTTCTTCTCCTACACTTTGTGCGTTATAGCTTTTCTTATCAAATCCGAATAGAATAGCTAAACGGAAATTGCGATCTAAAATAGCTTTCTGTGTATCTTCTTTTTCTTTATCTGTTGTTTTTGAAGTTGCATCAAATGTACCTCGGTTAAAGTTAAATGTTAAATTGTATGTGGATCCACCTGTTTGAGACCAAGTCACACCATCTGGATAAGCTTTTGTTACGTCTTTATATCCTGGTGAGTTTGGATAAACACGAGCAAGAGATAATTCTCCATTTTCGTAAGATTTAAATAACCCATCGGGATCACTTCCATCATTGTAGGTCCATTTTACTGTGTCTAAATGGACATTTTTAGGATCCCAATAAGATTCATTCTTCGTATATTCGATAACTGATTTAGCTGTATTGTTTGCAAGGATGAAGGGTCCATTATAAAGGATGGAGTCTGGTGTTGGTTTACCGAAATCTTTCCCTTTTGATTTTAGGAACTCTTCATTGATTGGATATAAGATACCGTAAGTCGTTTTTGAGTTCCAGAATGGTTCAGGTTTATTCAATGTGTATTGCAACGTATAGTCATCTACTGCTTTTACCCCAACAGTAGAAAAATCATTCGTTTTACCATCTATATAATCAGATAAGCCTTTGATACTATCTGCCACGATATATAACGTTTGTGATTGTACATCTACCGCGTGTTTCAACCCAGTAACAAAGTCATTTGCTGTCACATCAGCCCCATACTCATTTCCTTCACTATCCACCCAAGGAACACCTTTGCGAAGATGATACGTATAAGTCAACCCGTCATCACTAACTTCCCATGACTTAGCCATATCGCCTTTCAGGTTCCCGTATTGGTCATTTTCCAAAAGACCTTCCACAAAGTTAGTATAGTGGTCACTATTCGTTTTACGGGATGAGAATGTGTAATCTAGCGTTTCAAGATCTGTTACATATACAGAACTATATTCTGATACAAGGTCACTTTTCTTTGAAGAGCTAGACCCTTTTGCATTACTCCCGCATGCTCCCAGCATAACGGCACTTACTAGAAGCAAAGCTAAAACTTTTTTCATATAATGTATATCCCCCTCTTATTTATACTGCTTTCACCCTTTTCAACCCCTATTAACCAGATAATTGCGCAACATGTTTAATTAATAAATCACCTGAAATAATTAAAAGATAATGAAAGTTATTGAAATAATACAATTGGTATTAGGCAATGTCAAGGTGATTCAGCAAAATAATTCGAATTATCTGAAATTTATATATATAACTATATATGCAATTATCTAACTTTTTCTTTTTATCATCAAGAAAATAAAAAAGTAAATATCATTAACGAAATGAGCGTAAAACGAATGAATCCGAAGAAAAAAGTGTTGAAAGACTTATCTTTCCATAATTTTTTCATGTATAGCATATTCCATTTTTATACAAAAAATAATATATATATGCATTTAGTTTATATAATTATTAAAAATAATCTTTGAGAGGAAAATGTGGATGAATAAAAATTACTTAAGTTATACATTTGAATATTTTCTCATTTTAAACTCATTTAAAAGAAACCGGATTCCCAACAAAAAAAGCTTCTAATTTTCGTACGATAACTACATTGGCCCTTAAACTTCATACTTTTTTATGATTTTTCAGCGGTTTTCGATGGTATACTTTTTAAATGGAGGAGATGTCTATGCGGTATGTATCAAAATTTTTATTAGGGATTTATTTATTCTTTCTATTATGGTTGATTTTATTCAAGCTGTCATTTAATCTTCCACAATTTCTCACTTATTCTTATAGCAATGTCAATCTCGTCCCTTTTTCTACTTTTTCTTTTGAAAATACGACGGTTTTGCGCGAGACCACTTATAACTTGATTGTCTTTTTTCCTTTTGGGGTGCTTTTGGATGTCAATTTCAAAGGGCTTTCCTTTTCTAAAAAATTAGGGATCATTTTCCTTGTAAGCTTCTTCGCAGAGTTTATTCAATTCCTATTCGTTATTGGCGTAGCGGATATCACTGATGTAATTACTAATACAACAGGAGGTCTGATTGGATTATGGTTCTATCAGCTTTTAAACAAACACATATCGACAAATAAGTTGGATCGCCTAGCCGTTATTTTGGGGTACATTTTATTGTTATTTCTAATCGTAGCTTTTTTATTTTTGACACGTACTATCCGTCTTCGATAAAATCGTTCATAAAAGAGGACCGTCACAGATACATTCCAGTGTGTACCTATGACAGTCCTTTTTTATTCAATTATTGATTTTCAAAAAAATCGATTTTCACCTCTACCATTTGGAGTGGGACATCGTAAAATCGATCTTCTCTTCTTCCTAGAAAATCTTTTGCCTGTATTGGAAACAAAGCATACATCAAGACATCTTCCTCAGATTTTGCATAATTTGAAATTTCTTGACGAAAAGCTGGAAGTTGGGGCTCAATGAAATCTGCTGGACGAACGGTGATTACATTCTCCTCACCAATGATCAATTTTTTTATTTCTTTCTGTATAGGAACTGGTGGATGCCCATATAAGCCTCGTACATAATCTTTGATTTCACTTGGGACAAGCTTGTAGCGTTCGCCGGTAATCACATTCATTAATGCTTGAGTTCCTACCATCTGGGAAAGAGGCGTAACAAGCGGCGGGAATCCTAGATCTGCCCGTACTCTCGGTACCTCTTTCAATACATCTTCATATTTGTCCTGCAGTCCTTGTTCAGTCAATTGACTTAACAGATTGGAAAGCATTCCTCCAGGAACTTGGTAAATTAATGCTTTAGGTTCTGTATCTTTTACTTTTGGATTCAATTGTCCTTCTTCTCTAAATCGATCTCGGATAGGATTGAAATATTCTGCGATTTCTTCTGTTTTTTGTAGATCCAATCCTGTATCGAAGCCCATATCCTCCAAAGCCATCGCTATAGACTCCGTTGCCGGTTGGCTCGTTCCGCCAGCAAATGAAGAAATTGCTGTATCGATAATATCTGCTCCTGCTTCAGCTGTTTTCAAATAAGTCATCTCTGAAATTCCACTAGTTGCATGCGTGTGGATCTCCAAAGGAACATCTACAGCATCTTTGATACGCCTAACTAATTCGTATCCGGTATTGGGGGTCAATACGCCCGCCATGTCTTTGATACAAATAGAATCTGCACCGATTTGAACCATTTCTTTTGCTAATTCAGTAAAATATTCCACCGTATGAACATCACTTGTGGTATATGAGATTGCTGTTTGGCAATGACCACCAGCTTCTTTTGTAGCACTAATCGCCGTTTGCAGGTTTCTCGTATCATTTAATGCATCAAACACTCTTATGATATCAATCCCGTTTTGGATTGACTTTTCGACAAAAGATCGTACCACGTCATCTGCATAATTTTTATAGCCTAATAAATTTTGTCCGCGCAAAAGCATCTGCAATTTTGTGTTTTTTACTTCTTTTCGGATACTTCTCAATCTTTCCCAAGGATCTTCATTCAAAAACCGTATACAAGAATCAAATGTTGCTCCTCCCCATACTTCCAAGGCAGAATAACCGGCTTGATCCATTGTATGCAAGATTGGTAGCATATCTTTTGTTGGCATACGTGTAGCAATCAAACTTTGCTGTCCATCACGTAAGACTGTTTCCATCAATCGGATTTTTTTTGCCATTATTTTTTCCCCTCCCCTTTGCTGTAATTAGCAGAATCGCTTCCTGCATTTCTTTCATACTATGTTTTCGTGAACGTCCACATACTTTTGCTTGCTCCTGACAGAGATAACAAGTTCTTGGGGGATGACCTAAACTGCTTCTGCTGATTGGGTTCGGCTGCCCGTCAACTAAACACAAAATATCTAGATCAACCAGACGCCCAAACGGATGTCTTTCTTCGATTTCTAACATGGTCTCCTTCGCTTCCTTTTCAGGCATTGAAAGTAGCAAATAATATTCTGGTCCAGTGACTTCTTTTCGATATAAACGAAGGATGGCATGTAAAGCTATCGCATCTTCTACAACTTCAATGATCTGTTCAAATAGTTCTGCTAATCCTACAGAGTATTTGACAGGCCCAGGTATATTCAACGTTGCACAAAGCAAAACAGTATTTTCTTTCATCGATAACATTTCTTTTTGGATTTCTGCTCGTTTCGTACGTGCTGTAAGCATTTGCTCCAAACCAACAGTTGTTCCTTGGAATAATTGATTACACATTTTTTACCACATCGATAATCGTCCCATCTCTATATTCGACCAAAGCAACAATCTTTTCGCCATAATTGATCGGTTCTGGTGTCCCTACGATCCCATATGCTTTTTCTTTCAGTTCAGTAATCGTAAATTGTGGGATATCTATTTGTTTAAAGTGTTGGATCAGATCTTTCCGCTTAGGATTGATAGCAATCCCAAATTCCGTAACAACCACATCAATACTCGAACCAGGTGTTACTACAGTATTGACTTTATCTACAATTGTCGGAATCCGTCCTCGTACAAGTGGCGCAATTACTAAACTCATTTGGCAAGCCATACTAGTATCAGGATGTCCTCCTGCTGCGCCTCGAATCACCCCATCTGATCCAGTAATGACATTGACATGATAATCCGTATCAATTTCTAAAGCAGAAAGGATAGCTGTGTCTAGCTGATTGATAAATGATCCTTTGCTCAAAGGAGACGCGTACATATTGGCATCAATCTCATAATGATGTCTGTTTTCTCCCAGTGAACAAGCAGAAGGATGATCAAAATCTTGGACATCAATGATTTTTTCTACTAATCCTTCTTGCAATAGATCGACCATCGCTTTCGTGATACCGCCAAGAGCAAAGCTTGCTTTAATCCCGTCTTGAAGCATCGATTCACGTAAAAAGCGTGTCACCGATAATGCTGCTCCACCTGTACCTGTCTGAAAAGAAAAACCTTCATGATAATAAGGAGACTGAGTGATTACTTTAGCCGCATATTCTGCGATTAGTAACTCTTTTGGATTTTTAGTGAATCGTGTAGCCCCTTTAGCAATACCTTCTGGGTCTCCAATCGAATCTATTTCAACAACGAAATCAACATCTGTTTGTGGGATGCTAATAGGTGTATTAGGAAAAGGTACAAGCGTGTCCGTCACAATTACTACTTGATCTGCGTATTTTGCGTCAACCATTGCATAGCCTAAAGAACCACATGTTGCTTTACCAACTGTTCCATTTGCATTTCCATAAACATCTGAACTAGGCGCACCTAAAAACGCAACATCGATAGATAGGTCTCCTGCCGTTATCGCCCTTGCCCTTCCACCATGAGACCGTATAATCACAGGAGCATCCATTATTCCAGAAGAAATTGCTGCCCCAACCTCGTCTCGTAATCCACTAGTTGTAATATGGGTGACGACTCCATTTTTGATATAATCGATCAAAGGTTCATGAATATTGGCAATCGAGCTAGGCGCAATCGTTAAATCTTTGATACCCATCGCTGAAATTTCTGCCAAAACCTTGTTCATGACTTGATCTCCTTCGCGAAAATGATGGTGGAATGAAATCGTCATACCGTCTTTCAAGCCTGTTCGCTCAATTGCTTCGCGTAAATTGCTTAACAATTTTGTTTCACGTGGTGTTTTTGGTTTAATGTTGCGACTGGCTTCTTTATACGAATTGATGTGCGCAAGTTCACCTTCGAAAATACCGTAATGTTCAGCATATTCTTTTGGTATCTCTCTACCTGCTTGATTCAAAACCATTTTCATCACTCCTCTTCACTTAGTAGATTGGTAGCTTTTGCAAGTGCAATCACCCGCTCAGCACGCTCCACGATTGGTTTATCGATCATTTTTCCATTCAAAGAAATAACGCCAGAACCTCTGGAATCTGCCTCTTCAATTGCCCAAATAACTTCTTTTGCATGTTGGATATCTGCTTTAGTTGGTGCATAGATTTCGTGTACGACAGGGATTTGGCGAGGATTGATCACTGATTTACCATCAAAGCCTAGTTGTTTGATAAGCGCCGTCTCCGCTTGAAATCCAGCCATGTTTTCTACATCTGAATAAACCGTATCGATAGCGGCTATACCAGCAGTACGTGCAGCGTGCAAAATCATGCTCCGAGCAAAGAACAATTCTTGTCCATCAGGGTAACGTTTTGTTTTCATATTCGTCACATAGTCTTCGGCTCCTAAAGCAATACCAACTATTCGTGGAGATGCTTGTGCGATTTCCCGTGAATTCAGCACACCTTCTGCTGATTCAATAGCAGCCATCATTTTAGTCGTGCCGACTGTACAGCCGAATATTTCCTCTGCTTTGGTAATCACTTTATCCACTGCAATGATCTCTTGAGCTGTTTCTGTTTTAGGCAACCTAATAACATCCACACCGGCTGAGACAACAGCTTTGATATCTTCTTCACCACTTTGTTCCGAAGCATTGATTCTGACAACTGTTTCTACATTACCGTAATCTATAGTTTTTAAAGCAAAATGCACAAGGGTACGAGCAGCATCTTTTTCTTTCAGCGATACAGCATCTTCCAAATCAAACATGATGGAATCAGCACCATATAATGGGGCATCCCTCAACATAGCAGCATTTGCACCAGGAACAAACATCATCGTTCTTCTCAATTTTTCCATTTGTCGATTTCACCCCAATCATAAGCGTCTTTCTCGGCAGCCCGATAAACGGCAGTAATCAGTCGAGCAATAATCGTACAATCTAATGCTCCTTTGTCGATTGCTGTTACTTTTGCTGAAGTTACCTTTAAATGAGTCAGTGTTTCTGTTATTACTTGTCGAATCTGCTTGCCAAACTGTTTCTCTACACTACTGTCTAAAGAAATGCTAAGTGTCTCTTTTTCATTTGGTTCGATCGTTATCAAAATATCGCTGGATTCAACGGTACCAGCAGCTGCAACTTGTTTTATTTCCACATGTCATCACTCCTTTTTGATGTAAGTATTCAAGCGTAGTCTCAGGTAGGAATTTCATTAGTTTTTGTTCATTTCGTTCTTTTATTGCTTGCCGTGCTTTAGTCGCACTGATGGTTTCGCCGTTACAGCTCAAACGAGGAAGAATAATAAGAGAAATGTCCGAATCAAAAACTTCTTTCATGGTTTGATTATAAAGATTCGTGACCTCTGAAAAAGGTTCTTCCCCTACAAAGCGTTTATTGATGTGTAAAATTGGTGCTATTTTTTCTTTGAAAAGCTGTGAATCAAAAGTTGCTTGTATACGAGCTTGTTCGATTGGTGCTTTTTCCTTTAAAAAATATGCAGGAAACACCGCAGCAGATATAAGATAATCATTTGTTGGCAGTACACTGACGTTTTTAAGATGGGCTACACCTCTTTTGACCATTTCAAAACGATCAGCCGCTGAAAACATTGATTCTTCTGCGGATAAAACAAAGAGATACACATATTCACTTTCTTTTGCAGCAGATTCGACTAAATATTGGTGTCCTTTCGTAAATGGGTTTGCATTTATGACGATCCCGCTAGCACTTTCTGCCTTCTTAGACTGTTTCAGTAGTGCTTTGTATTCATTGAAATTCGGTGCTCCTAACTCCATAAAAGCGACTTCTCTCGTTGAAAAGACTTCTTTAAAACCTAACGATCGGAACACTCTTTGATTTTCCAATTTAGTATAAATAAAATAATGCAACTTGCCTTCTTCTCTAAGCTTCTCGATTAAATGGTTGATGATCCGAATCAGAAGTTTTTCCGACTGATATTTTTTACAGACAGCAATGTATTTAATGACCTGCCCTTCATAAGACCCTGAGGCAATCAACTGATCACCATCATAAATACCAACTGTATAATCTGGACACTCGTTTCCACTCAACCCTACAGTATGCAACAATTCCTGCCACTTAATCATTGTTTGATGTTCTTTAGATAGCCAAAGCTGTTTAAGTACGTACATAAAAGCCCTTCTTTATTTTTTTATCGGAAATGTCTTGGTCAGCAGTAAAGAAGCTAAATAAATAATCAAAATCACTACGAATACGCCGCCCCAGCCAAACAATAGTAATTCGAATGCCTTATATAAATCTTCTGTCATTTTTATTCCTCCTTTTTATGTGAGCAGTGCCAAAAGCAGTCCACCTGCGATAACGGAAGCAATCTGACCTGAAACATTCGCTCCAGCTGCATGCATCAAAATAAAATTCTGCGGATCTTCATCTGTTGCCATCTTCTGTATGACTCGACTAGACATTGGAAAAGCAGAGATCCCAGCTGCACCAATCATTGGATTCACTTTTTCTTTGCGGAATAGATTCAGCAGTTTTGCGAATAGCACTCCACCGACAGAATCCATGATAAAGGCTACTAGCCCTAGACCGATCACTATCAATGTATCGACTTTCAAAAATTCTTCGTACTGCATCTTGACAGAAATCGACAGACCTAACAAAATACTGATGATATTCACTAATTCGTTTTGTGCTGTAATAGATAATCGATCCAACACGCCACATTCTCTCAACAAATTCCCAAACATCAAGAAACCCACAAGAGGTAAAGACACAGGTGCAATAAGCCCAGCTACGACCGAAATCACTACAGGAAACAATATCTTAGCTGTTTGAGAAACTTCGCCTGCACGGTAGCTCATACGGATTTGACGTTCTTTTTTGGTCGTTACTGCTTTGATGGCGACTGGTTGGATGATTGGAACTAGTGCCATATACGAATAAGCAGCAACCATAATCGCTCCCATATATTTTGAATTCAGCGTATTCGCTACAAAAATAGATGTTGGCCCGTCTGCGGCTCCGATAATCCCAATCGAGGCTGCGTCATTTAAATCAAATCCTAATAAGACGGCCGCGATTACCGTAAAGAAAATCCCGAATTGAGCTGCTGCCCCAAACAACAGCAAAAACGGATTTTGCAATAACGGCCCAAAATCGATCATCGCGCCAATCCCAATAAATAAAAGTAAAGGAAATAATTCTGTGCTGATCCCCATTTCAAATAAAACTTGAAACGGCCCCGCTTCTCCGCCCGCACTAAGTACCCCTGAATTGGGAAAATTGACCAAAATCGTACCTAGCCCCATAGGCACAAGTAAGGTTGGTTCATATTCCTTTTTTATTCCTAGATACATCAGTATGCCACCGATGATCATCATAACTAAGCGTCCAGGTTCCGTTGCGATCCCAGTTACACCTTCAATCAATGTCTCCATAAACTTCACTTCCTCTTTTTAAATTAACGATCACGAAACCGTAATCAATGCATCACCAGGATTGACCATATCCCCCGCAGTAACATGGATAGCAGCTACTGTTCCAGCTTTTCCAGCTACAATTTCATTCTCCATTTTCATGGCTTCTAAAATCATCAATGGCTGATTCTCCTGAACAGCTTCCCCATTGTCAACAAGTATTCTTAAGATCGTGCCAGGCATCGGAGCAGTGATGGCATCATCTGTTCCTTGAGCTATCGGCGTAAGGGGTGCTGTCTCTCTTTTTAACGGTGTTTCCTCTTCTTGACTTATTGGCTTCTGAACAACAGATTGGCTAGGCATAGACAGTTGTTGAGGAGTGCCGCCAATCTCTTCCATTTCTACTAAATACTCTTTTCCATCAATCGTTAATTTGAATTTACGTAGCATTTTTTCGACCTCCAATAATTATTTCTCTTTTTTTCTCATAATTTTTCTTACAATGAATTGCGATTTTTCTTTTTCTCCTGCTACGATACTTGTCGCAATCATGGAGACAAGTACAGCTTCAGGATTGCGTTCTTGGATACTTCTGACTACGAATCGGCTTTTTGGCTGATCGTTGGCAACAATAGCAGCAGAGATTACACTCACTATCTCGTTATTTTCGGAACTTGTGGGAATATATTCTGGAACCGCTTCCCATTCATCTGAAAATAAAGCTTCGTTTGATGGATGTTTTGTGTGAAATTCTTCTTTTTGCTGCTTTTCTTTTTTGAACAAGTTTTTCAAAAAGTTCAAGCCCTTTCTCCTTTCTCCGTTATTCGACTCATTTCCATTATAAAAATAACTAAAAAATCAGCTAGCATTATTTTATGTTTGAATTGTTTTTTCGCTGTTCCTTTTTTTCAAAAAATAAATAAAACTCTTTAAAACGTTGGTATATAAGTATTTTATTCGAATTAATATTTCGTTAAGAACTTATTAAGCTAAAGCTAAGAAATAAGTTTAGGAATTGTTTTTTCTCTGTTCTTTTTCATCATTCATCTTTTCACTGTATTTCATATTGATTATTCTTAACCACGTTAAGCAATGAATTGATAAAAAACAAAAAGGAGGCGTGAGGTGGCTCAAGAGCCAAATGTATTTATTTTTTTACAGCAACATGTCAACGCTTACATTTATTTTAGAATTAGAGAGGAAGAACTATCATGATACTTACAATTTTATCTTATGCAATGATTATCGTGTTTATGTTTGTCATTATGAAAAAGAAAATGTCACCATTTACAGCGTTAGTTATTATCCCACTTTGTTTTACAATTATCGCGATGCTAGCTGGTGTAGCCGATAAAGGAAATATCGGCGATTTTGTCTTAGAAGGTGTAGCTACTACAGCAAATACAGGGATTATGCTACTTTTTGCTATTTTATACTTTTCAATTATGTTAGACGCAGGTTTATTTGACCCGATTACAAGGAAAATGATCTATTTTGCTAAGGGAGATCCAATGAAAGTCCTAGTGGCGACTGCAGTCGTTGCAGCAGCAGTATCACTAAACGGGGATGGAACGACAACTACATTGATTTGTTGCTCTGCGTTCATCCCAATCTATAAAAAACTAAAGATGAAAATGATGAATCTTGGTGTGCTGATCATCCTTCAAAACACTATCATGAATCTGCTTCCTTGGGGTGGACCAACTGCTCGTGCAATGGCAGTTCTAGAAGTTGATGCGGATATCTTGACTTATTTGCTCCCAGGAATGTTTCTCTCATTGCTTTATGTCATCTTATTTGTTGCTCGTCGTATGGGAAAACAAGAGCGGGCGAGGCTTGGAATCACTGAGTTGACAGATGCAGAAATCAAAGAAATGACAACTGTTTCTGATCCAGATATGCTAAAGATTCGTTGTCCACAAAATTTTTTATTCAATGCTGCATTGACGATTCTTCTCATCGGCTGGTTAGTTGCCAGTTCTTTCATCTCAAGTATTGCTCTTCCACCTATCCTTTTGTTTTTAGTAGGAACATGTATTGCTTTGATGGTCAATTACCCAGTATTGAAAGAGCAATCAGAACGAATCGGCGCAAATGGTGGCGATGCTGTTCAAGTAGTCATCCTTGTTTTTGCCGCAGGAATCTTCATGGGCTTATTCCAAGGTTCCGGTATGGCCACCGCTTTAGCTAATAGTTTCACGCACCTTATTCCTCAGCAGCTTGCTGGGTTTTGGGGATTGGTCATTGCTTTGATCTCTGCACCAGGAACATTTTTTATTTCAAATGATGGTTTCTATTTTGGTGTTTTACCAGTCTTAGCAGAAGCAGGTCGTGCTTATGGATTTACTAATATGCAGATGGCTCTTGCCTCCTTATTAGGACAGGCTTTTCATTTACTGAGTCCGCTAGTCGCATTTATTTATCTACTTTTGCGCCTGACAGGTTTAGATATGGGACAATGGCAAAAAGAAGCGGCAAAGTATGCATTAGGGATCTTCATCATTTTCGTCGTTACGATCATTCTTTTAGGACATATGCCGCTTTACATTCCTCAATAAATAACCATAAAAAAATTAATTCGAAAATTTGTTTTTATATATAATTGTTTTTTGTTATTTTTTTCGTTATGATTCCTTTAGTTGCTTGATTATTTGATTTTTAGAATCCAATTCAGATAGTCAGAAAGGAGTTGGCAAATGAGCTCGATTATTGATGCAGTCAAAAAAAATCTTGATTTTTCACAAAATAAGACCTTGAAAATCTTACTTTACGAAGCGTTTCGAAAAACGATTATTTTAGGAGAAATTCCTGCTGGTACGCGAATCAACGAAAAAGAATTTTCTGAGATCTTGAATATCAGCCGTACCCCGATCCGTTATGCGCTAAAGCAATTAACTACAGAAAAATTAGTCACATATGTTCCTAAAATCGGTGTCGTAGTAAAAGGAATAAGTACGAAAGATGCTCATGAAATCTACGATATTCGAAAATCGCTTGATACACTCGCCGCAATTAAAGCTATGGATCAAATGACAACTGACGATTTTAAAAAAATGAAAGCGCTGTTGATATATGGGGAGAAATTAAATAGAGAAGATCGAGTAGATGAATTACTACAAAATTTCTCCGATTTCAATGCATTTATTTATGAAAAGAGCCAAATGCTTCGGCTAAAAGGAATTGTATTAGAATTGCAATCTTACCTTATCTACTTTCGTGATATTGCCATTCGTTCCTCTAAACGTAGAAATACAGCCCTGGAGGAACATTGGCTTATCTATCGAGGAATGAAAACAAAAAACAAAGAGCAACTCACTTTATTGATCCATGAACATTTAGATCACTCGCTAAAATTCATTCTAGAAGAAATGGAGCGGCAAAAAATTGACTAATCCTTTATTAAAGACCATCAGTAGTTATGCAGAAAAGGCTTTGCTATACGAAGTCTCACTTACTCCAAAACCCGGACTGGTCGATCGCTACTCGAATGGTGCTCATCACGATATGGATTTTTATACTTTTCTCGACAGTATCGTCAGTTTAGCCCCCTTTTTTTATCAATATGCAGAGGCTGGTTATAATCATAAAGGAGATGCTCCTTTACTTTTTGAACAGTTACGAAAGATTGGAAAAAAAGCAGAAAAAGCAATGCTACACGCAACAAATGGTATAAATACACATAAGGGTGCTAATTTCTCTTTTGCGATTCTTCTAGGTGCTACAGGGCTATATATCAAAAAAGGTGCTACCCTTCCCTTTACAAAGAAAGATACTGAGTCTGTCCTTCAAATAGCAAAGCAGATCGTCTCCGGAATAGTAGAAAAAGATTTTCAGCACCTCTCATGTAAAGATAAAGAATCATTGACTTATGGAGAAAAACTTTATCTCGAACACGGCAGTACCGGAATCCGAGGCGAAGCAGCAAGCGGCTACCCTACACTAAATAAGCTGTTAGATTTTTTACGGCAGCATACGCAGAACAACCAAGAGATAAAATACTTATATGCATTGATTTTTTTGATGAGTGAGACACAAGACAGCAATTTGCTCCATCGTGGCGGCTTTGAAGCTTTAAAGCAAGTACAAGCTGAAAGCAGCTATCTGTTCAAAAAAAATTTATCAGCGCAAGCATTTATCCATGAACTGACAATTTATGACCTCCATTTGACCAAACGGCATTTAAGCCCCGGCGGTTCTGCTGATCTACTTGCTTTAAGTATTTATTTTTCATTTTTAGAACATTCCTTGTCTCCATCAGGCAAGAATGTATAGCCGATCCCCCAAATCGTTTTTAAATACTTTGCGTTTTTGGGGTCGGCTTCGATTTTATTTCTTAAATGATTGATAAAAACCATGATCGTATTGGCATCAAAATGCTCATCATTCCAAACACTGCGATAAATTTGTTCTTTGGAAAAGACCTGATCTGGATTTTCCATGAAAAAACGGATCAACTGAAGTTCTTTAGATGATAATTTGATCAGACAATCTTTTTTAAACAATTGATAACGTATTGGGTCAAATCGAAAATCTCCGGCTTTGATCTCTCCTTTTATAGGATGGGCAGACTGGTTGCGAATCGCTTTATTACGATCTAAAGCTGCTGTCACTTGTGCGCGTAAAAGATCTAAAGAAAAAGGCTTAGTCAAATATTGATCTGCTCCTACTTCTAAACCGGTAATCATCGCCTCTTCGCTTTTCTTACCACTTAGAAAAAGTAATGGAACGGCTGGATCTTCTTCTCGGATCAATTGCGCTAAATGATATCCGTCGTTTTCATAATCAAGGCTGATATCAAGTAAAAAAAGATCAAATGTCACACGTGACATGATTTCAATCGTCTTTTCTACTGAGTCGCTTTGATAAACTAAAATGCCTGTAGATTGTAGAGACTTCCAAATCAGTCTCCGAATCGCCGGCTCATCGTCTACAACTAAAATTTTTTCATTTCGCACAAAAACTCCTCCTCTATTTTTATTTGATAGATTAGCAACAGAAAGGAACGAACAATGAAAAAACCTACAAACAAAGGTCTCTATGCTCCCATCGCACTGATCCTGCTGCTGACGATCAGCGGAATTATTTTTACACTTGCCAGTTTTCATACTTCACAAGAAAAAGCTGTAAAATCTGCAGAAGTGCAATTAGCTCAAATCAATCATTCTGCTATTGAATTGATCAAAGAAAAGATTTTTTCTTATCAATGCTTACTGGACAAGTACAGCGGACAAATAAAAAACGAGGAACTTGCTTCTGATTTATCTGATGTCTCTATATCTAAAAATCAAAAAGCTGCAATCGGTATTTTCCTTTTCTCTTCTAATGGTCAACTTATTCACCAATATAAATTTCAGAGTGCCTTTACTGATATACCAAAAACCCTAACAGCTGATCCTTTGTTTTCAACAGCTTTGTCAGAGAATACTATTGAAAATGGTGATGTGTATTTCCATCAACATCACGCTTACATAAATTTATACCAGCAAGTTTCTCTCGCCTCTAAAAAACAAGTTCTACTCGTCATGCCGCTTGATTTACAACAGATTTATCAGACCAATATTTCAAAAGATTCTGCAGTCATCGGCTATACAATGGTCAAAAATGCAGAAATGAAGATCATCATGCATCCTTCTCAGGAACAGATTGGCTTAACAGTGGTAGATGATCGAAAAGAAAAATTCCCAACTTTTGATTTTGCTAGTTTGGAGCAGCTAGAAAAAGAACAACTGAAACATAAAAAAGGCAGCCTGACCTACTATTCATACTGGTGGACAAAAAAACATCCTAAACAAGTGATAAAGATTTCTTCCTATGAGTGGTTTACAGTTGGTAACGCTCGACTTATCGCTGCTAGCAATGAAGATTATTACGAAAGAAATGGGCTGCTCCTACAGGATAACCTGATTACACTAGGATTGTTAATGTTCTTGCTAGTCATTATTTTTTTGTTAACTGTTTCCATCCGCTATTATGTAAAACGAAATGAAACTTACTTAGAGAATATTCGTCTACAAGAACGACAACTGCTTTTACAAGAAAAATATGAGCTGGAAAAAAGTATCCTTCAAGAATCCAAATTAGAGACAATCGGTTTATTGACTACTACGATCGTTCATGACATGAACAACTTCTTGACACCCATGATCGGTAACTTACAGCTTTTGATAGAAGAACGCCAAGAAGATGAACAATTAACTGAAGATTTAAAAGAAATCTATCAATCTGCAGAAAAAGGACTGCAACTTTCTACCAATGTCTTGCGCTTTTCAAAAGTACATTCAGGGGAACAGTCAGTCCATCAAGTATCAGAAACGGTTCAAGAAGCGATACAAACGATTCGTATTTTACTTCCTAAGACAATCATTCTAGATACTGAACTTTCCGCTAATGGAAGTAGCAGATTTGAAAAAGAAGATCTGCAAATCGTCCTCTATAATTTGATAATGAACGCTTATCAAGCAAAAAACGATGCCCATATACACATCACATCAAAAAAATGCGCGGAACTTTCTAAATGCATGACGGATATCCCTGTTTCGCAACAAGGAAAAAATTGGGTCTTTATCAAAATAGCAGATAATGGACCTGGTATTCCAGAAGAAATACGAGATAAGATATTCACTCCGTTTTTTACAACGAAAACTACAGCTGGAGGAACTGGGCTCGGACTATTTATTGTTGCCTCCCTCGTTCGAAAAAATGATTGGCTTCTTCGAGTTAAAAGCAACAAAGAGGGTACGATTTTCCATTTAGCAATCCCTATTCAAAAAAATAGTATCAACACACTCATATGACTGGAGTAGAATACCTGCTCCAGTTTTCCATATGTTTAAAGGAAACATTGTCTGATAGTTTATAAAGAAACTCTTAGATAGGCTTATTCCTCCTTTCAAGTGTATCATTAAAGCGCTATCACAAAAAGTACAGAAATATATATTTTGTTTACTTTCCCTTTTTATTCGTTAAATTGGTTAGGTTTGCTCTTTTTACTTGAAAAACAAGTATTACCATAAGCCGTTCATAATTTAAGTACGCATTTTAATCAAAAATGATTATTTTTTTAGCTTACATGCTTTAAATCTTAGCATTTTCCTATTCGACACTTAAATCGATTGAGAAATCTTCGCTCTTCTTTATACCCCGTATAGGTATATTAATTTGTTACAAAAAGCTTGTTCTATAAATAATTTTTCTTCTTTTCTATCATTTTTCTCTCTTATGAAGGTATCTTTTTCCTTGATTTCTGCCAGTAGATTTTACCTGATCCTACTTTTTGAAGACATTTCAAAGGAAAAAGCAGCAGTTTTTTAGAAGTAGCAGAGAAATCAAAACAAGTGCATCGTTATTTTTTAACTATTAAATAACAAGTTAAATATAGTCGTTTAGTTATTTTTCACTCCTCTGAATTTACTTTTTTAACCCCATCTGAATTCTCGTTAATATTTATTCATTTCTATTGTATATCCCCTGACAAAAGAAAGCTATATGCCTCCTTTAACTAATCTATTGCTTTTTTAGCTATCATAAAGTTATCCACTGTGGAAAAACTAACGATTTATATTTCAATACACTTTCCTAAAAATAAAAATTTTCCACAAATAAAAACAGGTTTACAACAGAATCATACTGCTGTAAACCTGTTTTTATTAAATAGATAGAATGTTAGCTTACATAAAGATGTTTATTTTTTTATTGCTGCGAATAATGTCAAAAATACCGTGACACTAACTACTGTCCAAGTCAAATGACCTTGATCCAAATAAATAAGCATCGTGACAAAACTAGTAATCAGTCCTACATGAAGTCTTTTTTGATCCATCTGCATCCCTCTTTGAATACTAGTATCACTCGGATATTTGATCGTTTGATTATTTTTTCTATATTTTTCTCTTAAATTTTAAACAAAGATCATTTTACCGATATTGTGATTCGATGGTACGGCTGGGGATGATCCAAGAAGCCAGAATCACGATGTTTGCGATCAGCACGGCTACTGGCGCTACTAAATAGCCTAAGACAATTCCTAAGACATTCAAGCCAATCGATAAGTACGATTTCTTGTAATCATTCAGCATCGCCTTCAATGCTTTCTCGTGACCCTTATTTGCTTTGACAAGTTCTTTTGCCAAGATATAATACGCAATGTTAGCGATCAAGGTAACAAAACCATAAGTCATTTCTGGAGCCAGACTATTGATGTACTCACTGATCCATGAAGTGGCAAATGGAAAAAGTGAAAGCGCAAAAATAAAGAAACTATTCGCCCATAAGACCCGTCCATTTATCTTATGTACAACTTGAAATAAATGATGATGATTGTTCCAATAAATCGCTAAGATGATGAAACTGACAATATAGATAAAAAATCGGTAGCCTAATGCTGCGAGCGCCTCCCACGTATCTCCGTTAGGTTCATGAAGTTCTAAAACTAAAATAGTCATGATAATGGCGATTACAGCATCTGTAAATGCTTCAAGACGATTTTTAGGCATGATATTCTCCTCCTTTTCCGCTCTATTTTAGATGATAAACAAGGGAAAAAGCAATTGTTTGATCATTTAAGCAGATGAAGTAAAAATCAGTCTGCAGTTGGAGGTGTTTTTAGAGAATCCCTGTTATACTTTTTCTATAGTAAAGAATGAACAAGAGGAGGGTTTTGTATGCGTCAAAAAAATATGTTCTTAAATATCTTCATGGTTCTTTTAGTGTTGATTGCCGCTAGCTTTGTCATCAGTCTTTTTGTTAGTGTCGTAAGTGGCCTTTTATGGTTTGCGGTCAAAGTTTTGATTCCAATCGCACTTATCATCTGGCTCGTTCGTTGGATCAAAGGCAATACACATCGAAAAAACTATTATTAATGAATCACATGATCACTCCGTTATGATATAACTTACTTAAAAATAGGGTCGCGACATAAGTTCGCGACCCTATTTGATATATCATATATGAATTTTCCCAATTATCCTAATGCTACATCCAAGATCATCATAATGATAAATCCGCTCATAACACCAAAAACTGCAAAATGACGTTTGCTGGACAGTGTCTGCTGTGCTTCGGGAATCAATTCTTCCACCACGACATAAATCATCGCTCCTGCAGCAAAAGCAAGTGCATAAGGAAGCAGCAGCTCCACTTTCGTTACTAGTAGTGCGCCAATCACCCCAGCGATTGGTTCAACGATTCCAGAAGCTTGTCCGTAAACAAAGGCCTTTTTACGGCTCAGACCTTCTTGTCGCAATGGGATTGATACAGCTGCTCCTTCTGGGAAGTTTTGGATACCAATACCTAGCGCCACCGAAACAGCGGCTAGTATAGCGGCTGTCGGATTATTCGCAGTTGCTGCTGCACCGAATGCTACCCCCACGGCTAAACCTTCAGGAACATTATGCAATGTAATAGAAAAAACAAGCAAGATTGTCCGCTTTAAATGGGTAGGCAATCCTTCTGCTTCATGTTGCGGTCCAAAATGCATATGGGGCAGTGTTTTATCTGCCATATATAAAAACACCCCACCTAAACCAAATCCAATACTTACAACTAGCCAAGCAATATCTCCATTTTCTTCTGCTTTTGTAATTGCTGGATCGAGCAAGGACCAAAAACTTGCAGCAATCATGACACCAGAAGCAAATCCTAACATCAAATTTAGCACTTCTTTTTTGATTTCTTTAAAGAAAAAAACCAATCCGGCACCAAGAGCTGTCATAAAATAAGTAAAAGCTGTCCCAGCAAGTGCTTGCTGCCAAGGATCAAGCCTCAATAGCCATTCAACCATGCCATTCCCCTCTCTTGAATCTATTTATGTACTACTCTAGCATATTCCCAAAAACATGACTACATTTTTGTGAAAAGACGAATTAGTTGGGATTTTCGATAAAAAGTTCTATACTCTAGATACCAAAAATTTATGAATCATCATTGCTAAAGGAGTGAAACACCATGTCAAAAATCAATGCAGGAGTCGCAATGGTAAAAGTTCTTGAAAGCTGGGGCATCGACCATATTTATGGCATTCCCGGAGGATCTTTCAATTCGATTATGGATGCGCTATATCACGAAAAAAACGAAATCAAATATATTCAAGTCCGTCATGAAGAAGTCGGTGCACTAGCAGCCGCCGCAGATGCAAAATTAACCGGGAAAGTTGGCGCTGTCTTCGGCTCTGCAGGACCTGGTGCGACACATTTGATCAATGGTTTGTATGATGCACAGATGGACCATGTACCTCTAGTAGCGTTCTTAGGACAAGTTGCTTCTACATCCATGAACTATAACTCTTTCCAAGAATTAAATGAAAATCCTATTTTCGCAGATGTCAGCGTATACAATCGTACAGTCATGACGCCCCAAAGTCTTCCACATGTCGTAGATGAAGCCATTAAAGCCGCCTATGAGCATAAAGGTGTGGCTATCGTAACTATTCCTGTTGATCTTGGGTTTGAAGAAATTGATGAACAACCTTTCTCTACTGCTCACACTCATAAAACAAGTGTGATATTACCAGAAGAAAAAGATTTGCTGGCTGCTTTGCCTTATCTTGAAAAAGCAAAAAAACCAGTTCTTTATGTTGGTCAAGGAACGCGAAACGGATTTCCGCAAATCAAAGAATTCTCAGAACATTTTTCAGTTCCTATTGTCGCTTCCGTTCTAGCAAAAGGAATTATTCCTGATGATTATGAAAACTTTCTTGGTTTTGCTGGACGTGTCGCTACTAAACCCGGAAATGAAGCATTGGCAGAAGCCGATCTAATCTTATTTGTCGGCAGCGACTTCCCGTTTGGACGTGCATTTTTTAATCCAACTGCTGAATTTATCCAAATCGATATTGATGCGTCAAAATTCGGACGGCGCCATGAAACATCTCTGTCGATTCTCGGTGATGCAAACACAGCTTTGCAAAGACTGGTCGAATTAGGTGATACTCGTCCTGCTGATAGCTGGTACCTAGCAAATCAGGAAAATAAAGTAAAATGGGTAAATTGGTTGAAATCTTTTGAAGATCGTGAGGAAGAACCGATTCGACCAGAGGCTGTCTATAAAGAAATCAATCGGATTGCTGAAGACGATGCGATTTTCGTCACAGATGTCGGTAACACGACTATCCATTCTATTCGCTTATTAAATATGAACGGTAAACAAAAACATACAACCTCTGGATGGTTCGCCACTATGGGTAATGGTGTGCCTGGAGGAATTGCCGCACAACTAAGCTACCCAGAAAAACAAGTATTTACCTTAAGTGGTGATGGCGGATTTGCTATGGTCATGCAAGATATCATTACACAAGTTAAATATCAGCTTCCAATTATCAATGTTGTTTTTTCTAATGATTCTTATGGTTTCATCGAAGCAGAACAAGAAGATACGGAACAAAAGAAATTCGGTGTATTTTTAGAAGATGCAGATTTCGGTAAAGTTGGAGAAGCACTCGGAGCAAAAAGCTTTACAGTCACAGAATACTCGCAACTTCGGTTTGCCTTTGATGCAGCCGCAAAATCAGATCGTCCTGTAGTGATCGATGTGAAAATCAATAACAAGCGCCCATTGCCAGTAGAAGATCTGCATTTAGATCCAAGAAAATATTCTGAAGAAGAAATCCAAGCATTCAAAGAAAAATATGAAGTCCATGATTTGCCAGTATTGAATGAATTATATGAAAAGAGGTTGTAAAAACTGCGCTATGCTTCGAGTAATAAGAACGATGGACAGAAAATAGTTCCTCATATTTTCTAGGACGGCGATCTTATTACCGAGAAGCAGCAGGTGGAGCACCGTGTATCAAGAGGTTGTGAAAAAGCTGCCCTGCATCAAGTAATAGGAACAGCCAAACAAAAATAGCTCGTCATATTTTTTCGTTTGGTTGGGCTTATTACCGCAGATGCAAACTTTTGAACACCGTATATCAAGAGGTTGTGATAACTGCGGTATGTTTCAAGTATTAAGATAAAATTTATGCATATTGCTTTTCACATTTTTGCATAAATTTTTCTCGACACCTAAAGATTACCTCGTGCATATTTGTCCATGATAAAAAAGCCAGCTACCAATTGCAACAGTCAAACTGTTACCGGAAGCTGGCTTTTTTATTTGTTTGATTTCACTTATCTAAACGCATAGACGATATGTGTGATGCCGAATAACATAAAATAGAACCCAACTAAAAAGCTTAATGTCAACGCAGAAGAAATTGGATTAAACAATAAGAAAATTCCTAATAAAATTCCTAAAATATTGACGATGATCGTAAACCAATAATAACCTTCACTTACTCCTCTTGCCAAGTCAGCAGTAAATAACGCTAAAACGGAATCAGCAATAAACCATACTGCAAAAACAAAAGGTAATGCTGCGACTCCTGCACCAATATTGAATAAGAAAAAGACGCCAACTAGAATATCGATGATCCCGATTATTAAGGGCATTTTTCCTTTATATCCTGTTAGCTCTTTTAATCTGTTACGTACAAACAGTTCAAATATCCCTTTAATAAATGCAAAAATCGCAAAGACTACTACAATTGCAACTAAATTTCCGACAGGGTCTTGAAATGATAACAATGAGACAAGTACAAATAAAATTCCCAAAATCAATGAGCCCCAGTCGATGGTTCTTTTTTCATCCATTTTCTATCCTTCTTTCATTTCTTTTACAGTTTTATAGTACTCCTTCTTATAAATAACGTCAAAAATTATGCTGTTTCAAACTAAAAAATCCTATAGCAGCTATTTCTACTCCTCTTTTATGTTTATTTTCTTCATTCTGTTTCACGTGAAACACAAAGAATGTTCGATTGCCTTGAATCTTTTACCTTTCCCCTATATAATTCTATAAGACTTGTCAAAAACTAATAATGATAAAAGTGAGGAAAAAAATTGATTACTGTAAATGATGTGAGTTTGCACTTTTCAGACCGCAAACTATTTGATGATGTGAATATTAAATTTACCCCCGGAAACTGCTATGGCTTGATTGGTGCAAATGGTGCAGGTAAATCAACGTTCCTTAAAGTGTTATCAGGGGATCTGCAGCCTTCCACAGGTTCCGTTACTATGGGACCAGATGAACGGATGGCCGTATTGAAACAGAACCATTACGACTATGAAGACTATACTGTACTTGAAACAGTCATCATGGGACACAAGCGTCTGTATGAAGTGATGAAAGAAAAAGATGCAATTTACATGAAAGAAGATTTCACTGACGAAGATGGTATTCGAGCAGCTGAATTAGAAGGAGAATTTGCTGAGCTTAATGGATGGGAAGCAGAACCAGAAGCAGCTGTTTTACTGCAAGGACTGAACATCCCTGAAGAATTGCACCATCAGCAAATGAGTGAATTGACTGGCGGACAAAAGGTAAAAGTGTTGTTAGCACAAACACTATTTGGTAAACCTGATGTTCTTTTACTAGACGAACCAACAAACGGTCTGGATATCCAATCGATCAATTGGTTGGAAGAATTTTTGATTAATTTTGAAAATACTGTGATCGTTGTCTCCCATGACCGTCACTTTTTGAACAAAGTATGTACACATATGGCGGATCTGGATTTTGGTAAAATCAAACTTTATGTAGGAAATTATGATTTTTGGTTGGAATCTAGTCAATTAGCGGCTAAACTCCAAGCGAATGCAAATGCCAAAAAAGAAGAACAAATCAAAGAGCTCCAAGAATTCATTGCTCGCTTTAGTGCGAATGCATCAAAATCAAAACAAGCAACTTCACGTAAAAAAATGCTTGAAAAAATTACTTTGGACGATATCCAGCCTTCTTCTAGACGTTACCCATTCGTTGGATTCAAACCTGAACGTGAGATCGGAAACGACTTATTGCAGGTAGAAAATGTAAGTGTAACGATTGATGGAAAGAAAATCTTAGATGATATATCTTTTAATTTAAGCAAAGAAGACAAGGTTGCTTTTGTCGCAGAAAATGATATAACAACAACAACGCTATTCAAAGTTATAATGGGTGAAATTACACCAGATACTGGAACAGTACGTTGGGGAGTAACAACCAGTCATTCTTATTTACCAAAGGATACAACGAAAGAATTCGACACGGATCTAACGATTTTAGACTGGTTGCGCCAATATGCAAGTAAAGAAGAAGATGACAACACCTTCTTAAGAAGTTTCTTAGGAAGAATGCTGTTTTCTGGTGAAGAAGTATTGAAACCAGTAAATGTTTTATCTGGTGGAGAGAAAGTCCGTTGTATGCTCTCAAAAATGATGCTTTCGAAAGCTAACATACTTGTATTAGACGATCCAACGAACCATTTAGACTTAGAATCAATCACCGCATTGAATGATGGCTTGATGGCATTTACTGGCTCGATCCTGTTTGCCTCTCATGACCATCAATTTATCCAAACATTGGCAAACCGTATCATTGCTGTTTCAGATAAAGGTGTGATTGATCGGGCTGATACGACATATGATGAATTCTTGGAAAACACAGATATTCAAAAACAATTGAACGAGTTATGGGCGTAACGACCTATTTAGCTTAAAAAACAAAAAAACAGCGACCTCTAAGAGATAGAATGCTCATCTATCTTTTAAGAGTCGCTATTTTTGTTACATTCAAATCCTAGGCATTTTTACAGAATGAGTTACTGCTTTTATCGACTGATTCCCATCGAAAAAATCGCGATACAGCCATAGCCTGTGTGACTGGCGATCGTTGGTCCTAAGGGATAAAGCTTGACATCTTTCATCTTTATCTGCTCTTCCAAAAGCCGTTTTGCCTTCTCCGCGCTCTCTAGATCCCCAGCGTAAGCCACATAAACGATTTGATCAAGTGGCGCAACGATTGTTTTTACTGTCTCATTGACGATTGTCTGGATCGACTTGTTCCTTCCGCGAACTTTGTCAACATTCGTCAGCCTTCCTTCTTTATCTACCGTAATAATAGGCTTTACACTCAATAGACTGCCCAGAGTAGCACTTGCTTTGGAAATCCTACCGCCTCGTTCTAGATACTTCAAATCGTCTACAGTTACCCATGAATGGACTTTCAAATAATTTTTTTCCAGCCACTCTAAGGTTTCTTCGATACTTTTCCCTTCTTTTTTCAATCTTGCAGCTTCCAATACTAAAAGCCCTTCCCCGATACTTGCAGCTTTTGTATCAAAAACATAGATCTCAGGGTCTTCATATTCTTCCTTCAGTAATTCAACAGCTTGAAGCGCACTGCTGTAAGAGCCGCTTAATCCACTGGAAAAAGCCACATATAAGACAGGAATCTGTTTTTCCGCATAAGAACGGAAAAATTCTAAATATCGGCCAACATTGATTTGTGATGTCGTAGGCATCGCACCATTTTTCAGCTGATTCATGTAGCGGTCATAATTGAATGTCTTTCCGAGATCATCTACTAACTCTTGATCATTCAATTGGAGATTCATTGATAAAAAATCAATTTTTTCTTCTGCTAATACATGGTATGGCAGATCACAACAAGAATCTGTTACAATTTGATACACATTTTTCAACCCCTTCTCGTTACATTTTACCCTTATCGTCTATTATAGCAAATCTCTTGCGCTAGACACACTTTAACCGGTTTATTTTCGCAAGTTCTAATCAAAATAAGAGGTTGTGACAGAAGTGGTCAGCTTCAAGAAATAAGAAGGAATTTACGAAAATTGCTTCTTAAATTTTTGTGGAATTTCGGCTTATTTCCGTAGAAGCTACTTCTGGACCACCGTGAATAAGAGGTTGTGAAATCAGCGTTTTGACCTGAGTATTAGAGAAAAAAACGGAAAAATAGTTCCTCATATTTTGCCGTTTGTTGAGCGAATACCGAGGGTCAGCTGATTGAACACCGTTTAAGGAAGAGGTTGTGAAAAAGCTGCTCTGCATCAAGCAGTAAGAACAATCAGATAAAAATAGCACTCCATATTTTTCATCTGATTGGGCTTAGTGCCGTAGATGCAAGCCTTTGAACACCATTTATTATTATCGTATAGATAAACACTTCGACTCGCTCTGGTAAGAACGTCCTGATTCAGTCGTCGTTTTTATCCTTAGATTTGCGCCCAGACGCTTTCTAAGATGTTTGTTTGTGTTCTATCAGGTCCGACAGAAAATGTTGAGATACGTACACCAACAAGCTCTGAGATACGACGTACATAGTTACGTGCGTTTTCTGGCAGTTCTGCAAGTGTTTTGCATCCTGTAATATCTTCTGACCAGCCTGGCAATTCTTCATAGATTGGTTTGCAACGGTTCAACTCTTTCAAGCTTGCTGGATAGTGGTAGATTAGTTCGCCATCTAATTCATAAGCCGTGCAAATTTTTACGGTTTCCAATCCACTTAATACATCGATTGAGTTTAAAGATAGGTTGGTAATACCTGAAACCCGTTTAGAATGGCGCATAACTACAGAATCAAACCAACCGACACGACGAGGACGTCCAGTTGTCGTACCGTATTCTCGTCCTACTTTGCGGATTTGTTCTCCTGTTTCATCAAATAGTTCAGTTGGAAATGGTCCATCACCGACACGTGACGTATAGGCTTTGCAGACGCCGACGACTTTATTGATTTTTGAAGGTCCTACACCGCTTCCGATTGTAACACCACCGGCTACTGGATTAGAAGAAGTAACAAAAGGATAGGTTCCTTGGTCGATATCCAACATGACTCCTTGTGCCCCTTCAAACAACACTCGTTTACCTGCATCTAAGGCGTCATTCAAGATAACCGAAGTATCTGTGACGTATTGTTTGATTTGTTGACCATATTCATAATATTCTTCAAAAATATCGTCAAAATCAAGTGGTTCTGAATCGAACATTTTTACAAATTGACGGTTTTTGTCATCTAGATTCAAACGAAGTCGTTCTTCAAAAATTTCTTTATCCAATAAGTCTGCGATACGGATACCTACACGAGCGGCTTTATCCATATAAGCTGGTCCGATTCCTTTGATCGTTGTACCGATTTTGTTTTCACCTTTCGCATCTTCTTGTAATTGGTCCAATTTGATATGATAAGGCAAGATTACGTGTGCGCGGTCAGAAATACGCAGATTACTTGTTTCTACACCTTTTTCATGTAAATAAGCTAATTCTTTGACCAATGATTTAGGATTGACTACGACGCCATTTCCAATCACACTGATCTTGTCTTTATAAAAAATCCCAGAAGGAATCAAATGCAGTTTATAAGTCACACCGTTGAATTTGATTGTGTGCCCTGCATTGTCGCCACCTTGGTACCGTGCAATCACTTCAGCATTTTCACTGAGAAAGTCTGTGATTTTTCCTTTCCCTTCATCGCCCCATTGCGTACCTACTACTACTACAGATGACATGTGAACACCTCGTTCTATATTATTTAATCCTGAACCATTGTATCAATAATAGATACATAATTCAAATAAAATCGAATGATTTTTATTTTTATTTTATAAAAACGCTTAAAAAACGAACTTTTATCGTTTTAGAATGATTGTTAAAAAAGAGGTTGTAACAGAAGTGGTCAACTTCAAGAAATAAGAAGGAATGTACGAAAATTGCTTCTCAAATTTTTGTGGCATTTCGGCTTATTTCCGAAGAAGTTACTTCTGGAACACCGTTTATTCGGAAAAAGGGACTGTGACAAGACTTTTGTCACAATCCCTTTGGAAATCTGTTTTAATTAAGTGCTCTAGTCACTTTTGCAGTTACTCGTCGCATCTTATACGAGTGCTCTTGGTCATTGCGCAAGGCTGAACGCTGCTTCCACAACCTCTTCTTTAAAATTCTTCTCTTGGCGAAAGCGACGAAAATTTATTGTATTCTTTGATAAACAGCAGTTCAACTGTTCCTCGCGCACCGCTTCGGTTCTTCTCGATGATGACTTCGATGACGTTGTCATTTTTTGGCTCATTTCCATCATCGTCATCTCCGCCTTCTCTTTCATAATAATCATCCCGATACAAGAAGGCTACGATGTCCGCATCTTGTTCGATTGATCCGGATTCACGAATATCACTTAGTACTGGACGTTTGTCTTGTCGCTGTTCTACTCCACGAGACAACTGCGACAGAGCAATGACAGGTACTTTCAGTTCTTTTGCCAGTTTTTTCAGTTGGCGAGAGATATCTGATACTTCTTGTTGACGGTTTTCTTTACCGTTACCTTCAATCAACTGCAAATAATCGATTAATATCAAGCCTAGGTTGCCTTTTTCTTGCGCTAGTTTCCGACATTTCGCGCGGATCTCAGAGATCTTGATCCCTGGTGTATCGTCGATGAAAATATTTGCTCGAGAAAGACTTCCCATCGCAACGATTAGATTCGACCATTCTTCTTCCGAAAGCTGACCTGTACGCAAATGGCTGGCTTCAATCGAACCTTCTGCACAAAGCATCCGATTTACAAGAGATTCCGCCCCCATTTCCAGACTGAATATCGCAACAGAACGATCTGTTTTGGTTCCTACATTTTGAGCAATATTCAATGCGAACGCAGTTTTACCTACCGCCGGACGAGCAGCCAGAATGATTAGTTCTTCGGGCTGGAAACCTGCTGTCATTTTGTCCAGACCTTGATAGCCAGTTGGTAGGCCTGTGATTTCTTCATTATTTTGAGCTAGTCGATCGATATTTTCAATCGTTGAGTTCAGTACTTCAGCAATGGATAAAAAGCCGCTTCGATTTCTTTTTTCCGAAACCTCCAAGATACTGCGTTCTGCATCATCTAAGATCGTCTGAACTTCTTCTCCTTGCTCGAATCCTTTTGTAACGATACCCGTTGCTGTCTGGATCAATGTACGCAATAATGATTTTTCTTCAACGATTTTTGCATAGTAGACGATATTTGCTGCTGTCGGAACTGCTAAAGCCAAATCTGATAGGTAACTTAAACCACCGGCATCTTCTAACAAATTTGCTTGTTCTAGTCGGTCTTTAACAGTAACAACGTCAATCGCTTCATTACGATCATTCAACTCGATCATTGTCTCAAAAATAATTTGATGGCCGCGACGATAAAAGTCTTTTGGCTCTATGTACTCCATGGCATCAATGATCGTTTCTGCATCAAGAAAAACAGAGCCTAGAACCGCTTGTTCAGCTTCAATATTTTGCGGTGGGATTCGATCCTGCCACACTTCATTCATACGTATCGCTCCTTGTCTTCAATTGCTTCATTTTACAAGAAAATGATGGAAAAGTCATCATTCGCATCGAAAGTATCCTAAAAAAATAGCTCTCTTTTATTATACTCGTTTTCTTCATGCTATTTTACTATTCTCAAAAAAGAAACCGAAATCAATCTGAAATCGATATGCAGCTTGTGCTTTTGTTGCTACAGCTGCTTTTCTCAGATAAATTTCGGTTTGTCTTTTCTCCTTCTGGTTCTTCTTACCAGCTGAACATCACTATCAAAACTTGTTATTCTTGTACGACATGAACTTTGATCGTAGCCGTCACCTCATGATGCAACTTCACAGGTACGTTTGTGTAGCCTAGTGAACGGATTGGGTTTTCTAGTTCGATTTTTCGTTTATCTAATTTGATTTTGTATTGTTTGTTTAGCCCTTCAGCAATTTGTTTTGAAGGAATCGATCCAAACAAACGGCTGTCTTCCCCTGCTTTTGCTTTTAACTCGACTACCGTATCTTCTTTTTCCAAGAATTCTTTTAATTTTTTAGCTTCTTCCAAGATTTCAGCTTCGTGTTTTTCTTGGGCTTTCTTCTGTCCAGCTAACTGACTGATACTACTTTTCGTTGCTTCTTTTGCCAAGTTATTTTTGATTAGATAATTTTGTGCATAACCTGCTGGAACTTCTTTGATGTCCCCTTTTTTACCTTTTCCTTTTACGTCTTGTAAAAAAATTACTTTCATTTGGATTACTCCTTATCATATATTTGATTCATATTTTCTTTGATTGCAGCAAAAAGCTTCTGTTTTGTTTCTTCAACTGTCGTATTCTCCAGTTGAGTAGCTGCATTTGTGAAGTGTCCTCCACCACCTAAGGATTCCATGATGATTTGGACATTGATCGTACCGGTACTTCGGGCACTGATCCCAATCAATCCGTCTGTCCGCTTCGTAATGACGAAAGCTGCGTTGATATTGATCATCGAAAGCAGTGTATCTGCTGTTTTTGCCGCTATGACACTATTATACTCTTTTTCATCTGTTCCTGCCGCCACAACAATATCAGAAGTCACATACTCGCTTCCAGCAATCAAATGACTGATTTCCAAGTATGTCGCTAAGTCCGAGCTCAATAAATATTGTACTAAGGATGCGTCTGCTCCACAAGACCTTAAATAGCTGGCAACATCAAAAGTTCGTGCAGTTGTACGAACATTGAAACTATTCGTATCTACAACCATCCCTGCAAGTAATAGTGTGGCCTCAAAGCGATCTAAGCGATTCGTTTTGCTGCTTTGGTATTGGATCAGCTCAGAAACTAGCTCTGAAGCGGAAGAGGCTGAAGATTCGATATAAGTCAGCAAAGGCTTGCTTGGAAACTCTTCCCCTCGGCGGTGATGATCAATGATCACGATCTTATCAAATTGCTCATATAGGCTCTGAGAGATCGATAGAGAAGGTTTATGATAATCCACCATCACGAGGAGGTCTTCATCTTTTTTCAGCTCTATGGCGCGTTCTGGAGAGATCAATTGCATTTCTAATTCTGGATGTTTATGGATTTCTTCGAGACAACGTTCTACATCTGGAATGATTTCGTTCTCGTTGATAACGATATAAGCCTTTTTCTGGTTGAAGCGTGCAAGACAACTGACACCAAAAGCAGAGCCTAAAGCATCCATATCCGGAAATTTATGTCCCATGATGAACACATCGCCTGTTTCATCAAAAATCCGGCGCAAAGCAGTACTCATCGCTCGAGAACGGACACGCGTGCGTTTGACATTCTTAGCTGATTTACCGCCATAATAAACAGGTTTCGCACCTTCTTTTACCTCTTTCACGACAACTTGGTCGCCTCCGCGGACTAGAGCAACATCTAAATTGTTCTGAGCTTCTCCACCGATTTCATCGAGGGATCTTGCGCCATAAGCAATCCCCATACTCAAGGTGACAGGCGAGCTCTGTTTTTCAGCTTCTGCTCGAAAGCGGTCCAACAAATCAAATTTTTTATCCATCATCTTTTTCAAATCGATCATCTGCGCGACGAAGAAAAACCGTTCTGCGTTGATTCTTTTGAAAAAGACATGGTATTCATTCATCCAGTCAGAAACTAGTGTAGTGACGAAAGAGTTCAAATAAGAAATCTCTTTATCATCCAATTTATCAATAGCATCTGCATAGTTATCAATAGATAAAATACCGATTACTGGCTGACTGTTCGCCTGATGAAGTTTCAACAACTGGTTTTGGGTGATATCATTAAAATAAACGACACCCTTTACTGTATCCATATCAAACTGAAATGTTTTATCTGCTAGATAGACTTGGTTTTTCTTTTTTTCTTTTGCAGTAAAAAAAGTATCTAACAATTCTTCCTCTGTTAATCCACTTTGATCTTTGACTTTCAATGCTAAAGGATTGAGCCATTCGATTTTTTGGCTTGATGGCTGATAAGCAATCACTCCTACAGGCATGACTTCTGAGACATAAGCCAGATTTGTTTCGGCTACGGTCGAAGCCTGCTGGATTTTTTCACGTTTATTTAAAATAAGCCAGCGTTTCATTTTCAACCAATAGCGAACGCCCCATAAATTCATCAAAAGAATGACCAAAGCGCTAACAAAACGAAATGGTAAAATTAAGACTACCAATACTTCGATTAGTATAAACAGGATAAGGAAGAGAGGTTTTGGGGATAAATGATTGTTTTTATTTTCCATAATTTTCCTCCCATATATGACTAACTTGATTTTACCATAACTTTCGTCATTCAAGCGACTAAACGAATATCGGTTATTTTTACAGAAAAAAAGAATTGAATAGCTGATCAAAAGGATCAGTCATTCAATTCCTCGGATTTATTAGTCTTCGCTAACGAAAGGTAGCAAGCCCATGATACGTGCGCGTTTGATTGCAACAGTAATTTTACGTTGGTTTTTAGCGCCTGTACCAGTTACACGACGTGGCAAGATTTTACCGCGTTCTGAAATAAATCTTTTTAGTAATTCGATATCTTTATAATCGATATATTCAATATGGTTAGCAGCAATGTAATCTACTTTACGACGTTTACGTCCGCCTCTTCTTTGTTGTGCCATTCTATTTCCCTCCTATCAAATTCGTTTAGAATGGTAAATCATCATCTGAAATGTCGATCGTTGAACTTGAGCCGAATGGGTCAGAAGTATCACGGTCGAAATCAGGCATACCGTTGGATGATTGAGATGTTTGATTAGAGTTATTGTTTCCGCCAAATCCGCCAGCTGATTGACCAGAACTTTGGAATCCGCCGCTTTGTTGGCGATTTTCAGATGCAGAACGACTTTCCAGCAATTGGAAGTTGTCAGCTACTACTTCTGTCACGTATACACGTTGTCCTTGCTGATTATCATAAGAACGAGTTTGGATACGTCCAGTAACACCTAAAAGTGTTCCTTTACGAGCATAGTTTGCTAAAGTTTCTGCTGATTTGCGCCAAATCACACAGTTGATAAAATCAGCCTCGCGATTGCCGCTTTGGTTTGTAAAATTACGATTCACAGCCAAAGTAAATGTTGCGACTGCCGTACCACTTGCTGTGTAACGCAAATCTGGATCTTTCGTCAGACGTCCAACTAATACAACATTATTAATCAAAATAGTCATCTCCTCTCATCGTTTTTCTATTGTTTCACATGAAACAACAATTAAGCTTCTTCTTTAACAATCATGTGACGAATGATGTCGTCGTTGATTTTAGCAAGACGGTCAAATTCATTGACAGCATTTGCTGATGATGGAGAAGATACTTTAACGATGTGATAGATACCTTCACGGTAACCGTTCATTTCATAAGCGAAACGGCGTTTTTCCCAATCTTTTGATTCGATAACTTCTGCTCCGTTATCTTTCAAGATTGCATCGAAACGTTCGATTAAAGCAGTTTTTGCTTCTTCATCAATGTTTGGACGAATAATGTACATGATTTCATATTTCGTGTTTTCCATTGATATTCACCTCCCTGTGGACTTTCGGCTCTTAGGTTCCTAAGAGCAAGGAGAGTTATCTAATTAATTAGACTACTCACAAGCTTTGATTATACACTCTATTTTGGTCAAAAGCAATACAGAATAAACAGTTTCAAATATTTTAAGAGAAATTCAATTAATCAAAAAAGCAAGCAAGGGAACTGTGACAAAAGTCTTGTCGCAGTTCCCTTTTTTCGAATAAACGGTGTTCTCCTGCCAACTCCTCGGTCACAAGTCACAATATTCAACAAACATGAGAAGCTATTTTTTTGAAATTGCTCCTTGTGACTCAGAGTGAAACGGCAGACTCACGACCTCTTCCTTAAACGGTGTTCAAAAGCTTGCATCTATGGCACTAAGCCCAATCAGATGAAAAATATGGAATGCTATTTTTGTCTGATTGTTCTTACTGCTTGATGCAGAGCAGCTTTTTCACAACCTCCTACACGGTGTTCCAGAAGTAACTTCTGTCACAACCTCTTTGCTAACTTAAACACTTCATCTTTATGATTATTCTTCTGTTGCTTGCTCTTCAACTGTTTGTTCTACCGCTTCTGGCTCGACTGCTGCCATTGTGACGACTTTCGTATCAGCTTCCATCTTCATCAAACGTACACCCAATGTTGAACGTCCAGTTTGAGAAACAGTCGATACGTTGAAACGGATAATCACACCTTTATCTGTAATCAGCATGATGTCTTCATCTCCAGAAACAGTGGTCAATCCGGCTAGTGGACCATTTTTTTCAGTGATATTCGCCGTTTTGATTCCTTTACCTCCGCGGCCTTTCACTGGATATTCCGATACTTTGGTCCGTTTTCCGTAACCTTTTTCTGTAATCACTAGTACTTCTTGGTCTTCCTTCATCAGGGCTGCCCCAACAACGTAGTCTTCCTCACGCAAACGTATCCCTCTGACGCCGGAAGCTGTACGTCCCATATCGCGGACTGCTTCCTCTTTGAAGGTCACAGAGTAGCCGTTATGTGTGCCAATGATGATATTTGACTGTCCATCTGTCAATAGAACATTGACTAATTCGTCATCTTCTTTCAAACCAATTGCAATCAGACCATTGCTTCGGATGTTAGCGAAAGCAGTGACAGACGTACGTTTAACTGTACCTTGACGCGTCGTAAAGAAGAGGTAGTGGCCTTCTTCTGCTTCTCCCGTCACCGCAATAATTGCTTGGATGCTTTCACTCGAGTCGATACCCAGCAAATTGATGATTGGGATACCTTTGGCTGTACGTCCGTATTCTGGAATTTCGTATCCTTTTGCCCGATACACTTTTCCGTTATTCGTAAAGAATAACAATGTATCATGGGTAGAACAAGAAACTAGATTCTTGACGAAGTCGTCATTGTGGATACCCATTCCTTGGACACCACGCCCGCCTCTTCGTTGAGCTCTGAATTCATTATTTGCCAAACGTTTGATATAACCATTGTTTGTCAGTGTAATAACGATTTCTTCTTCTTCAATCAAATCTTCATCTTCTAGACTTAAGACCTCACCGACTAGTAATTCTGTGCGTCGTTTATCACCAAATCGTTGATTCAAGTCTGCTAATTCATTCTTGATGATTTCTGTGACACGTTCGGGTCTTGCCAGAATGTCAGTCAAATCTTCAATCAGTTTCAATAGTTCTTGGTATTCATTTTCGATTTTTTCCCGTTCCAAACCGGTCAATCGACGCAAACGCATATCTAAGATAGCTTGTGATTGGCGATCGGATAAATCGAACCGTTCGATCATTGTTGCTTTTGCTTCGTCATCTGATTTAGACCCGCGGATAATCGCAATGATTTCATCGATATGATCCAAAGCAATACGCAAACCTTCTAAGATGTGTGCTCTTGCTTCTGCTTTTTCTTTTTCAAAGACCGTCCGTCGTGTGATGACTTCGCGTTGATGTTCGATATAGTTTTCAAGGATTTGTTTCAAACTTAAAACTTTCGGCACGCCTTTTTCGATGGCCAACATATTGAATCCGAATGAATTCTGCAAGGATGTCAATTTGTATAAGTTATTCAAAATAACTGATGCGCTGGCGTCACGACGAACGTCAATGACAATTCGCATGCCTTCACGGGAAGATTCATCCCGCAAATCCGTGATTCCTTCGATACGCTTGTCTCTGTGCAACTCAGAAATCCGTTCAATCAATTTGGCTTTATTGACCATATAAGGTAATTCCGTCACGAGGATCCGTTCTTTGCCATTTGGCATCTCAGTGATCTCAACTTTTGCACGTACGGTAATAGAACCTTTACCTGTTTCATACGCTCTTCGGATTCCTGATTTTCCCATGACCAAACCACCTGTTGGAAAATCTGGTCCAGGTAATACTTCCATCAATTCATTGGTCGTCACATCAGGATTATCCATCAGCAAATCGATAGCCGCTACTACCTCAGATAAATTATGAGGTGGGATATTCGTTGCCATACCCACGGCTATCCCCGTCGTTCCGTTCACCAAAAGATTGGGGAAGCGAGCAGGTAATACAACGGGTTCTTTTTCTGTGTCATCATAGTTGCTTTGGAAATCAACAGTGTTCTTATTGATATCACGCAGCATTTCTGTAGCGATTTTACTCATCCGTGCTTCGGTATAACGCATAGCAGCGGCACCGTCACCGTCAACAGAACCAAAGTTTCCATGGCCATCCACTAGCATATAACGGTAGCTAAATGGCTGCGCCATCCGTACCATTGACTCATAGATCGCACTATCCCCATGAGGATGGTATTTACCCATGACATCTCCGACGATTCTGGCAGATTTTTTATGGGCTTTATCCGGTGTCACACCTAATTCGTTCATGCCGTATAAAATACGGCGATGAACGGGTTTCAGACCATCTCTGACATCAGGCAGTGCACGTGCGACAATAACACTCATCGCATAATCGATGAAGGAGTCTTTCATTTCGCTGGTTAGATTGACATCATGGATGTTTTCTCTGATTTCTTCACTCATTCTTTTTCCTCCTTCATGATTAAATATCTAAGTTCTTCACGTAATGTGCATTTTCCTCGATGAATGCACGACGAGGCTCTACTCGATCCCCCATCAACATTTCAAATATCTGGTCTGCCGCAATAGCATCGTCCACGCTGACGCGGGCCATCATTCGATTACTTGGGTCCATAGTTGTTTCCCATAGTTGATGATCATCCATTTCTCCAAGCCCTTTATACCGCTGAACACTTGGTTTTGGTGAAGCAGGAAGTGAAGCAACGACTTGTTTCAACTCTTCTTCTGCATTCTTTCCTGGTTGTACATACGTGATATTCTTCCCTTGTTTTACCCCGTATAAAGGCGGCTGAGCAATATAGACATAACCAGCTTCAACAATTGGACGCATGTAACGGTAAAAAAGAGTCAGCAGCAATGTACGGATATGCGCACCATCAACATCGGCATCAGTCATGATCACTAATTTATGATAACGAGCTTTCGATACATCGAAATCTTCTCCAAACCCTGTACCCATAGCGGTAAATAAAGACCGGATCTCTTCATTTGCCAAGATCTTGTCCATACTTGCTTTTTCAACATTCAAGATTTTCCCACGAATAGGCAAGATAGCTTGAAATTCTCGATTACGACCTTGCTTAGCTGATCCGCCGGCCGAATCTCCTTCGACGATGAACAATTCGCATTTTTCAGGATCGTTGCTAGAGCAGTCTGCTAATTTTCCTGGCAGATTACTGATCTCTAAAGCACCTTTACGTCTCGTTACTTCACGCGCACGTTTCGCTGCTAGACGAGCTCTGGAAGCTAATAATCCTTTTTCAACGATTTGACGGCCCACACTTGGGTTTTCTAGCAAGAATTTCATGAAATGCTCGCTAAATAACCGATCAGTGACTGTCCGTACTTCGGAATTGCCCAATTTTGTTTTTGTTTGTCCTTCGAATTGAGGGTCAGGATGCTTGATAGAAATAACAGCTGTCAATCCTTCTCGCACGTCTTCACCAGTCAAGTTGTCATCATTTTCTTTCATCAGCTTTTGTTTTCGAGCATAATCATTGATTACCCGAGTTAATGCAGTCTTGAATCCTGATTCATGTGTTCCGCCTTCATACGTATGGATATTGTTGGCAAAACTCATGATATTGGAATGGTAGCCGTCTGTATATTGCATAGAGACTTCAACTGCGATATCTTGCTGCTCACCTTCCAAATATACAGGTTCTGGGAAAATCACGGTTTTGTTTGCATTCAAGTATTCGACATAACTTTTGATCCCGCCATCATAATGGTATTCATTGATGACTGGTTCTTCTTCTCGTTTGTCCTCAATCGAGATACGCATCCCGCGGTTCAAGAAAGCTAGTTCACGGATTCGGGTAGCCAATTTTGAAAAATCAAACTCAGTTGTCTCTGTAAAAATTTCAGGATCTGGCGTAAAGTGAACCGTTGTTCCATGGCGATCCGTTTGTTCAATGATCTTTAAGTCGTCCACTACAGCTCCACGACGATACTCTTGATAGTACACATTTCCTTCTTTGTATACTTTGACATCAAGTTGCGTAGAAAGTGCGTTTACGACGGAAGATCCCACTCCATGAAGACCACCGGAAACTTTGTATCCGCCACCGCCAAATTTTCCTCCAGCATGTAAAACAGTAAAGACCGTTTCAACTGCAGGACGTCCGGTTTTTGCTTGGATATCTACTGGTATCCCCCGTCCATCGTCAATAACAGTGATACTGTTGTCTTTTTCTATAATCACATGGATTTTCGTTGCAAAACCTGCTAATACTTCATCGATCGAATTATCGACGATTTCCCAAACAAGGTGATGCAGACCTTCAGAACTAGTCGAACCGATATACATGCCAGGTCGTTTACGAACGGCTTCAAGTCCTTCAAGTACTTGAATCTGACTGGCATCATATTCTTTAGCGCGTTCTACTAAACTTCTTTCTTCTGTCATTCAGTTTCTTCTCCTTTTAGTTTCCCTTGTCGAACATAAAAAATCTCAGGTTCAACAGTCATTTTATTTTTTACATGGTCAAGTGTCGTCGTTGTTAAGAACGTTTGAACTTTTCCTTCGATTGTTTCCAGCAGATGGAGCTGACGATTATCATCCAGCTCGCTCATCACATCATCTAATAATAGGATTGGATATTCCCCTGTCTCTTCTTTGATCAAATCAATTTCTGCTAATTTGACACTTAGAGCAGTCGTTCTTTGCTGTCCTTGCGATCCATAAGTCTGCACGTTTTTTTGATTAATAAAAAAGGAAAGATCGTCACGGTGAGGACCAACTGTCGTCGTTCCCCGAAAAAGGTCTTTCTTTTTGTTTTGATTCAAAAGTGCGAGAAATTGTTCTTGGATTTGTTCTTGCGTATGTGTTTCTAAAGAATCGACTGCGGTGAGATACTCGATTTCCAGCTGCTCTTTATGATGTGTGATTTGCTGATGTAAAGAATTAGCCCAAAACTCCAATCGCTTGATGAACTGTGCTCTTGCTTTCAATACTTTGCTACCAAACGCTGCTAGTTGTTCGGACAAAATATCCAAATAAAGCAAATCAGTTTGTTTTTTTTCATTCAATTGCTTCAAATACTGGTTTCTTTGCTTCAAAATCGCTTGGTATTGGACAAGATCATAAAGATAAATTGGATTGATCTGACCTAATTCCATATCTAAAAATTTCCGCCTGATCTGCGGGCTGCCTTTTACTAACGAAAGATCCTCTGGTGCAAATAAAATGACATTCATTTGTCCCACGTAAGTACTTAACTTTTTTTGTTCGATATGGTTGATCTTGGTTTTTCGGCCTTTTTTAGATAATAAGATTTCTAATGGGAGAGTGGATGAACCTTTTGCGATCTCTCCTTGGATCATTGCCTGATCGTCATTCCAACCAATCAATTCCTGCTCACTACTTGTCCGATGGCTTCGCGTCATAGCCAATACATAGATACTTTCCAAAAGATTTGTTTTTCCCTGCGCATTTTCACCTAAAAAAATGACCAGATTCTTGGAAAATTCGATGTTCAGCTCTTCGTAATTTCGATAATTTTTTAAATACAGCTTATTCAGCCTCATTATCGTCGTTTCCTTTTTTTACCATAAAAAAAGTTCCTACTTCTGGAACTTCAACCATCATACCGGGATAAAGCTTGCGTCCACGACGATTTTCCGGCTCGCCATCGACTAACACAGTGTTTTCTGCCAAATACCATTTTGCTTGTCCGCCACTACCGATAACGGTGGCTTCTTTCAGCATTTGACCCAACGTCATGAATTCCGTATTTAGAATGACTTGTTGTTTCAATGTCCATCCCTCATTTTCATTATTAAAAGTATACTCTATTATACCTTTTTTTCCGCAATAAAACAAATTTATCCATATATTTTTCCATATAAGACGATTTAATCTAAAAAAGGTGATTTAGACAAAAATAAACAGAAAGCCTTAAAAGAGATTTTAGGGCCTTCTGTTTAAATTTTATTTTTTCTAATTCTTTTCAATTAAATTTTCAATATCTTTGAAAATCTTTGTTAATTTGTACGTACAGGAGTAATCAATTGGATAAATTGAACGCCATCTTCCGTTGGTTCCAACGTGAATGGTCGAATAGCGGAAATAAATTTTACTTTGATACTCATATCTCCAAATGCACGCAACGCTGCTTTCATATAATCCGGGTTGAAAGAAATCTCCAATGGATCGCCACTGCTTGCTGTATAGCTCAAGCTTTCTTCTACTTTCCCGATTTCTGGAGAATTTCCGTATAAAACAACCGCATCTGGACGAATGGATAAACGAACGATATTGTTGCGGCCTTCATGAGAAAGTAAAGAAGCACGTTCGATTGCTGCTAGAAAGCTAGGAACAGAAAATTCGACCTCTGTATTAAAGCTTGATGGGATCAAACGATTGGTATCAGGATAGTTTCCTTCTAGCAAGCGGGAATAGAAATACATTGTTTCCGTTTTAAACAAGACTTGGTTTTCCATAATGCTGATTTCGACGATTTCTTCTTCATTTGTCAATGAGCGAGACAATTCGATCAAACTTTTCCCGGGAATAACAATATCAAAATGATCAGCCGTTTGTTCTACTGGGATCACCCGTTGACTTAGACGGTGAGAGTCGGTAGCTACAGCCAATAAAGAATGATCAGATAAAATAAAATGCACACCCGTCAAGATTGGACGGCTCTCATGCTGTGAAACAGCAAAAACTGTTTCGTTGATTAGTTTAGTCAATACGTGTACTGGTAATTTCATCTGGTTATGACTTTCGACAACAGGAAGATGAGGATAATTATCTGCATCTAATCCATTCACGATAAAATTCGCTTTTCCAGAAGTGATCGCTACTTGTTTATTTTCTAATACTTCTAAAGTAAATGTTTCTTCAGGAAGTCTTCGAATGATTTCGCTAAAGAAACGAGCTTGTAAAACAATTGATCCGGTAGATTCGATTTGCATATTTGCTTTTTCGTTTTCAACAGACAAAAAAGTTTCAATTGATATATCAGCGTTGCTCCCTGTCAAAGTCAAACCTTCTTGTGTCAGTGTGATTTTTACACCTGTCAAAATAGGGATAGTGGTTTTGCTTGAAATAGCTCGTTGAACAGTTTGCAATTCCTGCATAAAGCTAGCTCGGTTTAAAGTAACTTTCATGATGTATCTCCTTTGAATGTTTGTTTATTTATTATTAGTTAAAAAGAATAATAAAAGTAATAGGGCATGTTGATTCTGTGGAAAACTCAAAAAACGCAAGAGAGAAACGAAAAAACAGCTGTGGAAAAAGTGTGTATAACTTTTGCTTGTTTTTTTCTTTTATCCACATGCTATTTTCAGTTGGTAGAATCGACAAATTAATTTAGTAAAAAGTTTTTGATTTCTGATACTTCATTTTGCATGCTGACACTAGAATCCATCAGCTGCTGGATTTTCTCATGGGCATGGATAACCGTTGTATGGTCCTTGCCACCGAATTCAGCACCAATTTTCGGTAAAGAATTATCTGTGAGCTCACGTGCCAAGTACATAGCGATTTGTCTAGGAACAACAATAGATTTGACGCGTTTCTTTCCTTTGAGATCTTTCAATTGGATGTGATAATACTTTGCCACTTCTTCTTGGATCTGCAAAATCGACAATTGAGGATGTCCTTTTCCTGACTTTAACGTTTTCAGCGCATCTGCAGCTAGACTAGTCGAAATATCTTCACTATTCATTGCAGCAAAAGCCTGTACTCGAACAAGTGCCCCTTCTAATTCACGAATATTAGAATCAATTTGTCCTGCGATATAGCTCAGCGTGTCATCTGGGATCTCTAGACGTTCAGCTGCCGCTTTTTTACGCAAAATCGCTGTTCTTGTTTCAAGATCCGGTGGCGTAATATCAACAGAGAGCCCCCATGCAAAGCGAGAAACAAGGCGTTCTTGTAGTTTCGGAATCTCGTTTGGCAACCGATCACTGGTTAGAACGATTTGTTTACCCTCATTGTACAAGGCATTGAAAGTATGGAAAAACTCCTCTTGCGTAGCTTCTTTTTCTGCGAAAAATTGAATATCATCTACTAATAGTAAATCAACATTTCGATATTCTTGACGGAATTCTTCTGCTGTTTTGTTTTGGATCGAATTGATGAAATCATTAGCAAAAGTTTCACTGCTTACATATTTTACTTTGGCATTAGGCTGACTTTGCAGCATTTGATGACCGATGGCATGCATCAAGTGAGTCTTACCAAGTCCTACGCCTCCATAAAAGAAGAGCGGGTTATAAATAGAACCTGGATCTTCTGCTACAACGAGCGCTGCTGCATGAGCCATCTGGTTTCCTTTACCAATGACAAACGTATCAAAGGTATATTTAGGATTCAGCATGGCTTTTTTTAGCGGGCTAGGTGCCGCAACTTTTGGATTTTTTTCTTCTACAACTTCTTCTTGCTCTGCTTCTTCGCCAGTAATAAAGCGAGGGATAATCTCATTTCCTGATAACATATAACCGACTTCAACGATTTTTGTTGCCAGGTTTTTTTCCCAATATTCTTTATGAATCTTGCTAGGAACCTCAACAACGAGCTGGTTTTGATCAAGAGTTCGAGGGTTCGCTGTTTCAATCCATGTATTATAGCTAGCAGGCGATAAATCCTTTTGGTATGTTGCTTTTAATTCATTCCATAAAGCATCGAGGGATACCATATAAGGCCTCCTCCTTCATTAAAAAGTGAATAACTAGTACTAATTTAGCATTTTTTTTAATAGTTTTCCACAGAAACCGAAGAAAAAAATTTTTTAATTACAATTATCCACACAATCGACAAATAAAAAAAGAGAAAAACACAGCTGTCAAAAAAAGTTTTCCACACCACTAATGCACAGGTGGACAACTTGTAAAAATCACTAGATTTCCTCCTGTACCTGTGGATAACAAATGTATATTTATCAATGGTTTAGGGACGAAATGCACAGGGAAACGTCTGGTTGTGGATTACTTTTTTTACACGTGTGTTTTCTGTGTAAAAGTACCTCGTTATTATTTGTGGATAATTCCTGTGCATAACTTTTTCCACATGAGATTCCCATAGAAAAAAATAATCTTGTGGATAAGTTTTGACAATCGATCTTCTATTTTATATTGACAAAATCACTACTTTGTCGTTATACTATCAAAGTATGTCTGTGTTTATAAAATAGATAAGAACATTTTGGAGGTGGAATATATGAAAAGAACATACCAACCAAATAAACGTAAACGTCAAAAAGTTCACGGATTCCGTAAACGTATGAGTACTAAAAATGGACGTCGTGTGTTAGCTAGCCGTCGTCGTAAAGGAAGAAAAGTTCTTTCAGCTTAGGCCACTGGGGTTTCAGTGGTTTTTTTTATACTCTTTTTTAGGGAAATGATGAAAGGACAATCGTAATTATGGTATGATTATGAGCGTAAGTGAGAGATAGAAAAGGAAAGAAAACTAATGAGAAAAGCGTATCGAGTAAAAAAAGAACGAGAGTTTCAAGCCGTGTTTCATACGGGAGATTCTTTTGCTAACCGCAAATTCGTCGTTTACCGTTTGAAAAAACCGGGACAGCCTCATTTTCGAGTTGGTTTATCTGTAGGAAAAAAGGTCGGCAACGCGGTAAGCCGCAATGAAGTCAAACGAAAAATCCGAGCAGCAGTTTATTCTATAAAAGAAGAGATTGATCCGGAGTTGGATTTTATTGTGATTGCTAGACCAAGTGTGAAGGGGCTAACTTATGATGAGGTTCGCTCCAATTTAGTCCACGTCTTAAAACTTGCAAAAATAATCGACAGAGAGGAAAAGAGTAAGTGAAGAAATACAAACGTTTACTTTTGATGGCCGGTATCGTTAGTTTGGTCATCGTCTTATCCGGTTGCGGAACTGGGGAAGTCAGCGCACAAAGTACAGGAATTTGGGATCGTTATATTGTTTATTACTTTGCTGAGGCGATCAAGGCGTTGTCATTTGGTAATGCAGGAATAGGGATCATTTTATTTACATTGATCATCCGTGTAATCTTGTTGCCCCTGATGCATTTCCAAACAAAGAGCATGCGTAAGACACAAGAATTACAACCGAAATTAAAAGCACTGCAGCAACAATATAGTTCAAGAGACCCAGAAACACAAAGTAAATTAAGAGAAGAGCAACAGCGTTTATATGCGGAAAATGGAGTCAATCCATATGCTGGTTGTCTTCCTTTATTGGTACAAATGCCAATCTTGATGGCGTTATGGCAATCTATTTCCCGTGTACCTGAGTTGAAACAAGGTCATTTCTTATGGTTGAACTTAGGGAACGCGGATCCAACATTTATCTTGCCGATTCTAGCAGCAATCTTTACTTTTGCAAGTACGTATTTATCTAGTATGAGTCAAATTGAATCGAATGCATCAATGAAGATCATGAATTTCGTGATGCCTGTAATGATTTTAGTGATGGGTGTCAATTTAGCCAGCGGTCTTTCATTATACTGGGTGGTTTCCAATGCCTTCCAAGTTGTACAAACATTGCTGATCAACAATCCTTTCAAAATTCGAAAAGAACGGGAAGAAGAAGCACGGAAAATCCGCGAAAGAGAACGTGCGTTGAAGAAAGCAATGAATCCTAAGAAAAAACGGAAATAATAGGGGAGGGAATGCTAATGCCGATTTATGAAGCTGCAACAATAGATGAAGCTGTTCAACTAGGTCTAGCTGATTTGGGTTTGACCAAAGACCAAGTTGAAATCGAAATATTGGAAGAAGGAAAAAAAGGTTTCCTAGGAATGGGCCGAAAGAATGCACGGCTTTCGATCCAGCCAAGTATCAGCGAAAAAATTTCTGAAACAGTAGAACAGACGGTAGAAGAGATTTTAGAAGAAGAACCAACAGCTGAGATCGAGGTAGTCAACGAAACGATTCTTGAAGAAAAAACAGAAGAAGTAAGTGAGCTAGGTGATGAAGCAGCTTTAACGGAATTGGCAGTCTATCTTACTGAAATTTCAAAACAACTTGATGCTCCAGCACTTGTTAAAATGGAAAGAGAATCAAATAATATGGTCGTTTTTCATTTAGAAACACAAAAACAAGGGTTACTGATTGGGAAACATGGAAAAACGTTGAATGCACTGCAATATCTGGCACAAGTCTTTATCCATCGTTTAGCAAGAAATAAGCTATCTGTAGTGGTCAATGTAGGCAATTACCGCGAAAAGCGCCAAGAGATTATTCAGCGTTTAGCTGATCGCACGGCTGAAAAAGTAAAACGGACAGGACAGCCTGTTTTCTTAGAACCAATGCCTGCCTTTGAACGTAAACAAATCCATGCGGCATTAAGCAAAGATGAACATGTAAAAACACATTCGGAAGGTGAGGAACCTTATCGTTACTTAGTAGTTGAACCTGCTAAAAAATATTATTGATTCCATTACTTTTTGAATAAATCACGTTGACAAAGTTTTTCAAACCAAGTATATTTTACTAGAAATCATTCTTATCAGAGTATACGATGAAGTAGTCACTAACTTTGATAGAAAAAAGCGGAACGAAACTGTTTTCAGTTTTGCTCCGCTTTTTTTTGTCTATTTCATTTAACCAATCGTCGTTTGGATAAATTGGATCACTGTTCCATAAGCAAAAAGTTCCAGAAAATACTTTCCATCCCGATTTCTTTGCTGATACTCAAAATGACAGTTGATCACCGCATTCGCACCATATTCAAGAACCTTCAACTTTAATTTCCTCTTCGTTGTCAAGAAAAGATCCTCATTGGGAAAAGCTGGGTCAAACAAATCAGCTTCTAAGCATTCTACAACAAAAACGATATCGCGGACGATATATTTTTGATTGATATTTCCTGTAGATAAAACAACATCATTGATCCGAGGATCACTTTCTTCTTTCAATGCATCAGAGTTGAACTGGCTCATTCCTTTTCTCCTTTCAAAAACAAATATTTTAGATAGCGCTCCCATTCTAGTTTACCGTTTTTATGAAGAAAGAAAAAGCATGAATAGAAGAGAAACAATTATTTCTTTATTTTGAAAAAGCTAGAAAATATACAGAAACCACAGATGTTATAATTAATTGGGTATTTCGTAGTCTTAAAAGTTGTTTTACTCAATGAAGGAAGGAAAGGCATATAGAATGAATATATTGACTGAAAAACAAGTAACAGATTTGATCAAATCAGCAAATCGAAAGCGAAATCGTTATTTAAAAAGTGATATCTATGCGCGGGATATGTGCAGTCTTCTTCTACAAAATTGGAATATGCGCGACAATGATACTTTTCTAATAGAAAAGCCTAGTACAACTCCCACGATTGAATTTATGGCAATTTATCAGCAGCTTCTCGATATTCATCCTGAGGAATTCGAAGGACGTGACATCAAAAAAATCAAAGAATCGATTCAAAAAAGTATTTATGGTTCGATCCATACCGAGTTGTTCAGTAACTATATCAATGAATTGAAAAACAATGATCAAGACAGCTTTTTAGTAGTACCTGTTTCATTTTATTATCTAAGTTATAGATCTGCTGATTTCACAAAAAGATCTGATGTTGCAGTGATTATCCAAAAACAAAATAATCAGATAAATGTCCAGATTTATGACAAAGTTCAAATCAGAGCAGTTCGTCCAGATGAATATGCGAAGAAAAAAAATGTTCATAAAAATTCATGGACAAAGGAAGAAATAGCAAAACTAACTCCTATATACACATATGAACTGAGCGATGTTCAATCACTGGTTGACGTTTTACGCATAGGAAGAAATCATTACAATTGGCATGAAAAAGCAGTTCCTTTTCCCAAATATAAGAAGAGTTATTATATTTACAATAAATTAAGTAAGTACGCAACAATAGAAGGATATTCCTCTCATGTAGGGACAATTCAATATGTAAGAGATAACAGCGAAATCAAAAACATGAATGCAGCATTAAAATACATACTAGGAACAAAGTCAGAAATTATTATTGATGGCAAGAAATTCTTTCAAACGAAATACAAAACGTTATCTACGGAACAATTAAATCACACAATAAATGAGCTGATGTTCACGCATTTGAAAAAAATAGGCTATGGACAAGCGACAGAAAATTTCATTAGAAATGCTTATGAAGTCTATAAAGAAGCCAAAAGTCAGCGATCAGCTCTTGATATGATTGACAAAATAGCACATAAATCAGAATGGGGAGGAATCAACAAAAATAATCATTGGATTATCCCGACTGAAATTAGAAAATCCATCGACCATACGCTTTGTTTTTCTTATGGACTGCCTTCTAGCGAAAATAAACAGAAAAGTTGTTATCATTTAACGCCTATTGAAATTCTCTCTGTCAAAATAAAGTGTACGGAATCTAGGCAACAACAACTACACAATATTATCCGAAGAATATCAGTTCCTTCGTTTAGTACGATGGTTGAACGACGAAGAAGACAACAAGAACAAGGTGTTATAAGAGAAGTTTGATAAATAGGTCATTTTTCTTTTTAAAAGAAACGTTAAGATAGCGTTATCCTATTTATTTAGTCTCCCTTTTTTGAAGAAAGATAAATCCTTGCTCATACAGTATTATTCATTTGTTAGAGAGAAGAAAGGAGCGTTTAAAGATGGATCTTTTAGATGCAGCACAAGTAGAAATGCTGATTCAATCAGCGGATAAAAAAAGAGAAAAGTACGTAAATAGCGAAAAATATGTGCCAGAAATGTGCAGTGTTCTTTTACAAAATTGGAACATGATTGGAAATGATATTTTTTTTAAGACGAAACCCAGTACAAGCCCGACGCTTGAATTTATGACCGTTTACCAACAAATCCTCAATGTTTATCCAGATGAATTCGAAGGTCGGGACATCAACAAAATCAAAGAATCCATTCAAAAAAGTATTTATGGTTCAATCCATACAAAATTATTTAAAAATTACATCAATGAGCTAGAGAATAATCATAAAGATAGTTTTTTAGTTGTACCAGTTTCGATGTTTTATAAAGAAAAGTGGTATTCATGGTTCAAAAATGGTCATGGCGTCACTTTCATCATAAAAAAAGAGCAAGATCGTCTGAACGTAGAAGTTTATGATAAAGCACACATGAGAATGCACTGCCCTGATAAAAGAGCATTGAAAAAAAAGATTCAAGAAAAGCTGTGGTTCGATCAAGAGACCCTAAAAATCACCCCAGTTTATGTCTATGAAGGAGTAGAGAAGAAAGGATTGGAAGAAGTGCTTCGGATAGGAAGGCAGCATCTTACCTTTGAAGAAAGAATTAATCCATTTGCTACAGCTAAAAGAACTTATCACATTTTAAACAAGCTAAGTAACTGCACAGAAAAAGAATATGTTGCGAATCATATTGCTACTACTCAGTATGTTCAAGGAAACTGTGAAATAAATAATATGAATGCTTCTTTAAAATATATTTTGGGAACCAGAAAACAAGTCACTATCCACGACAGAAACTTTTGGCAAACGAAATACAAAACATTATCGACAGAAAAATTCAACTATGTAATGAATGAACTAATGATCATGCACTTGGAAAAATCGGGATATGGTAAAGAAGAAGTGAGAAATTTTATTTCAAAAGCCTATGATCATTATTTGGATAGAAAAAAAGAGCGAGAACAGCTTCCACTGGAGAATAAAAAAATCCATAAAGTATTTTGGGGTGATAAATATAACAATGCAATTTGGACAATCCCATTTGTTCCTCGGAAAGAAGTAGTTCCTGAATCCCGTCACATAACAGGAGCGGAAATCAAAGCGATAAGAAATAGGTGTGATCAATTTGATCAGAAAAAAGTAGAAACACTGCGTAAAATCATTATTGATTCCAAGTCAAAAAAGAATCAAAGAACACAAAGAGACAGCCAAAGGCAATTAAATGTAAGGTAATGGAATCAAGTGAGGTACAACTTCATATAACTTGTTTTAAACACTTGATTCCTTATGACAAGTGTGATAACCTATGACCAGAATTTAATCAAGAACAAGCAGTCAAAGTGCGAAGTTCACCATTTATTATGCATAAAGGGTGGAGTGGGCACTTTTTTTGTGCGCAAAATGAAAAAGGAAGTGAAAAAATGGCTGAAATTACTTTAGAATTTGATACGATTGCGGCAATTTCTACCCCGCCTGGAGAAGGAGCAATCAGTATCGTTCGTTTAAGTGGCGATCAAGCTGTGCAACTAGCAGATAAAGTTTATCATTCTGGGAATAAACGACTATCAGAAGTACCAAGCCATACGATCCATTATGGACATATCGTTGATCCTAAGAGCGATCAGCTAGTCGATGAAGTCATGGTCTCCGTGATGAGAGCACCAAAGACATTTACGCGGGAAGATGTAGTAGAAATCAATTGTCACGGCGGGATCGTCGTAGTCAATCAAATTTTGCAGTTACTGTTAAGAGAAGGGGCAAGATTAGCTGAGCCAGGCGAATTCACAAAACGAGCATTCTTGAATGGTCGTGTTGACCTTTCACAGGCAGAAGCTGTGATGGATTTGATTCGAGCAAAAACAGATAAAGCAATGGGGTTAGCCCTCAATCAGTTAGACGGCAATCTGTCTGCCTTGATCCGTTCATTGAGACAAGAGATTTTAGAGACATTAGCCCAAGTAGAAGTAAATATTGATTATCCGGAATATGACGACGTCGAAGAATTGACTACGAAGTTATTGCTTGAAAAAGCACAGATGATCCAACAAAGAATCCAAGCACTACTTGCTACATCCAAGCAAGGAAAGGTTCTGCGGGAAGGGTTAAGTACGGCGATTATCGGCCGGCCAAATGTCGGTAAATCAAGTTTGTTGAACCATTTGTTAAGAGAAGAAAAAGCAATCGTTACGGACATTGCAGGAACGACTAGAGATGTAATCGAAGAGTATGTCAATGTTCGGGGGGTACCGCTCAAGTTAATCGATACAGCTGGAATTCGGGAAACAGAAGATGTGGTGGAACGTATTGGGGTCGAAAGAAGCCGTAAAGCATTAGCAGAAGCAGACTTGATCTTACTTGTTCTAAACCAAAGCGAACCACTGACAGCAGAAGATGAACAATTACTGGAAGCGACAAAGGGATTGAAACGGATCATTCTTCTAAATAAAACAGATTTGCCAGCACAGTTGGAACAAGAAAAATTGAACAAATTGATCGAAAATGAACCAGTTTTTTCAATTTCCGTAGCTAAAAACGACGGACTAGATCATTTGGAATCAGCTATTTCTGATTTATTCTTCAGCGGAGAAACAGGAGAAAGAGACGCTACCTATGTTTCCAATACCCGCCATATCGCATTGTTAGAAAAAGCTTCTCTGTCACTTGAAGAAGTCATTGCAGGTATTGATGCAGGAATGCCTGTGGATCTCGTTCAAATCGATATGACGCGTTGTTGGGATTATCTAGGAGAAGTAGTTGGCGACAGTGTACAAGATGAATTGATCACTCAATTATTCAGTCAATTTTGTTTAGGAAAATAAAAGGAGGAACAAACGATTGAAACATTATGAAGCAGATGCGTATGACGTGATCGTTGTCGGCGCAGGACATGCTGGTTCAGAAGCTGCACTTGCTGCTGCACGTATGGGCTCGAAAACGTTATTACTGACAATAAATTTGGATATGGTAGCATTCATGCCATGTAATCCTTCTGTAGGCGGACCAGCTAAAGGCGTTGTTGTTCGAGAAATCGATGCGCTAGGTGGAGAAATGGGTAAGAATATCGATAAAACCTATATCCAAATGCGTATGTTGAACACAGGAAAAGGCCCAGCTGTCCGAGCATTGCGAGCACAAGCAGACAAACATGCTTATTCAACACAAATGAAACATACGATCGAAAAAGAACCAAATTTGACGCTAAGACAAGGAATCGTCGAAGAACTGATCGTCGAAGATGGTATTTGTCATGGTGTAGTGACTTCCACAGGAGCGAGCTACCGGGCAAAAGCAGTTGTTATTACAGCCGGAACAGCACTTCGCGGAGAAATCATTATCGGTGAATTGAAATATTCATCAGGTCCGAATAACTCTCAACCTTCTATTGGACTAGCGAATCATCTAAAAGAACTTGGCTTTGCTATCGAACGGTTCAAAACAGGAACGCCGCCTCGAGTAAAATCAAGTACGATCGATTATTCTGTTACAGAAGAACAACCTGGTGACAAAGAGCCGAATCATTTTAGTTTCAGCACACCAGATAGTGCCTATAAACTAGATCAGGAATCTTGCTGGCTAACCTATACAGGTGAGACGACTCACCAAATCATTCGAGACAACTTACATCGTGCCCCAATGTTTACAGGGATCGTTGAAGGGGTAGGTGCTCGCTATTGTCCATCCATCGAAGATAAGATCGTGCGTTTTGCAGACAAACCACGTCACCAACTATTTTTAGAACCAGAAGGCTTGAACACAGAAGAAGTCTATGTTCAAGGGTTATCTACTTCTTTACCAGAAGATGTCCAAGTCGACATGCTTCATTCCATCGCCGGTTTGGAAAAAGTAGAAATGATGCGTACAGGATATGCTATCGAATATGACGTAGTAGAACCACACCAGCTCCGTCCGACATTAGAAACTAAAGTCGTTGAAAATCTTTATACAGCTGGACAAACAAATGGTACAAGCGGGTATGAAGAAGCGGCTGGACAAGGGCTGATTGCTGGTATCAATGCAGCTTTGAAAGTTCAAGGAAAAGAACCTTTAGTAATCAAACGAAGTGACGGTTACATCGGTGTTATGATCGATGATTTGGTGACAAAAGGAACGAACGAACCTTACCGTTTGCTGACTTCACGTGCTGAATACCGTCTGCTTTTACGTCATGATAATGCAGATTTGCGATTGACAGAAATGGGCCACCGTGTGGGCTTAGTAAAAGAAGACCAATACAAGGCTTATTTGAAGAAAAAAGAAGCAGTTGAACAAGAAATCAAACGTTTGATGAATGTACGGATCAAACCAACAGAAGAAGTTCAAGCCTTTTTAGCGACGATTAATGCGGCACCTCTAAAAGATGGCGTACTAGCAAGCGACTTTTTAAGACGCCCTGAGATTACTTATGCAGATCTTCTACGGTTTATCCCAGAGAATGAAGAATTGACACGAAAAGAAATCGAACAAGTAGAAATCCAAATCAAATATGAAGGCTACATCAAAAAAGCCATGGAAAAAGTAGAAAAATTAAAACGCATGGAAGCGAAAAAGATTCCAGAAAACATCGACTACGCAGCAATCAACGGATTAGCAACAGAAGCAAAACAAAAATTGCAGAAAATCCAACCAGAAACGATTGCCCAAGCTAGCCGGATCAGCGGGGTAAATCCTGCAGATCTAAGCATCTTAATGGTCTACATTGAACAAGGGAAGATTGCGAAAGTCAGTGAACCAGCGTAATACGTAATAATAAATAGAAGAGAGAACCAGTTTTTGCAGAAATTGCTCAAAGCTAGTTCTCTCTTCTATGTGTATTTTATAAGTGCCATAATAGAAAGAAAAAATCTATCGACTTTTCTTACTTTTCAAATTTTTAAGAATCCATATGGAAGGATTGCATGTCTTGGGATTTTGCGTTAAAGTAGGGAGAGAATCTGTGAAACAATTGCTGTTTCACAATGAAAGGAATAATTATGATACCAGAAGAATTTCGCCAATCTTTGGCAGAAAAAGGGATAGAGCTTACCGATCATCAAATGGATCAATTTGCTATCTATTATCGGACATTAGTCGAATGGAACGAAAAAATGAATCTTACAGCTATTACGGATGAAAAAGACGTATACCTGAAGCATTTTTACGATTCGCTTACATTAGCATTTGAAGTAGACTTTACGCAACCTTTATCTTTATGCGATGTCGGTTCAGGAGCAGGGTTTCCTAGCATACCTTTAAAAATTGCCTTTCCTGAATTGCAGATAACGATTGTTGATTCTCTGAATAAACGAATAACCTTCTTGTCTGAACTAACTCGATTATTAGGAATCGATGCTTCCTTATATCATGACCGGGCAGAAACATTTGGACAAAATCCTCAATTTCGTGCATCATTTGACCTTGTCACTGCTCGTGCAGTTGCTCGTTTGAATGTGTTAGCAGAATTATGTTTGCCCTTGGCTAAACAAGAAGGCTATTTTTATGCATTGAAAGCAGCAAAAAGTGAAGAGGAACTGACAGAAGCAAAACAAGCGATTGCTTTATTAGGTGGTAAATTCCTCAAAGAAGAGGCAGTTACCTTGCCGAATGTCTCTGACCAACGGCATATTATCGTCATTCAAAAAAGAAAATAACCCCAAAGAAATACCCAAGAAAGCCCGGTCTGCCTAATAAGCAGCCAATCAAATAGGAGGAGAAGAGATGGCACAAATAATATCTGTTGCGAACCAAAAAGGTGGCGTCGGCAAAACAACGACGACGGTAAATCTAGGTGCTTGTCTTGCCAGCCTTGGCAAAAAAGTATTGCTAGTGGATATGGATGCCCAAGGAAATGCTACCAGTGGTGTCGGGATCAGAAAACCCGATGTGACAAAAGACATCTATGACGTTCTAGTCAATGAATTGCCAATTGATGAGGCGACTTTGATCACTGAACACGAAAATTTGAGTATTGTGCCTGCGACTCTCCAATTAGCAGGAGCAGAGATCGAATTGACATCAATGATGGCAAGAGAATCAAGATTAAAAGGATCTTTAGCAGAAGTCAGCAGCCAGTATGATTATATCTTGATCGACTGTCCGCCTTCTCTTGGCCATTTGACAATCAATTCATTTACAGCAAGTGATTCGATTTTGATACCTGTTCAGTGTGAATATTACGCATTGGAAGGATTAAGCCAATTACTGAATACGGTTCGTTTAGTTCAAAAGCACTTCAATCCAGAATTAGAAATAGAAGGTGTCTTGCTGACCATGTATGATGCACGAACAAATCTGGGAAATGAAGTCGTAGAAGAAGTACGCAAATACTTCCGCGAAAAAGTCTATGAAACAATCATCCCAAGAAATATTCGTTTATCAGAAGCACCTAGTCATGGAAAACCGATCATCGACTACGACCCACGTTCTCGGGGAGCTGAAGTCTACCAAGCATTGGCAAAGGAAGTGGTAAGTCGTGAAGAAAAGTAAAGGATTAGGCCGAGGAATCGATGCATTGTTCCAAGATTTAGAAAACTTAGAGACGGTGGATGTAAAAGATGATACTGTGGTCCAGTTGCCATTGAATGAGCTGCGACCAAATCCGTATCAGCCGCGTAAGACATTTGAAGAAGTATCTTTGCAAGAACTAGCTAATTCTATTGAACAATCAGGCGTCTTCCAACCAATCATCGTACGCCGTTCTGCAGTAAAAGGATATGAGATCATCGCAGGGGAAAGACGTTTTCGAGCGTCCAAACTAGCTGAAAAAGAAACGATCCCTGCTATCGTCAGAGACTTTGACGAAGAAGCAATGATGCAAGTAGCCGTGTTGGAAAACTTGCAACGGGAAGATCTGAATCCATTAGAAGAAGCAGAAGCGTATGAAATGCTGATGAAAAATCTGAAACTGACACAAGCAGAAGTGGCTAGTCGTTTAGGAAAGAGCAGACCTTATATCGCCAATTATTTGCGCTTGCTTTCTTTACCAGATCTTGTTAAGGAAATGGTGCAAGATCAACGTTTATCTATGGGACAAGCTCGTACGTTGTTAGGCTTGAAAAACAAATCATTGATCTTGAAATTAGCCAATCGTGCAGTAACTGAAAATTTAACTGTCCGCCAACTGGAACAGATCGTTTCTGAGTTAAATCAAAACGATGGAAAAGAAAAGAAAAAAATCCCAAGGCTAGCAAAGGAAAAACCATATTATATCCGAGAAAGCGAAGATCGTTTGATGGATAAATTCGGTACGAGCGTAGCTATCCAAGAAAAAAACGGGAAAGGTAAGATCGAGATCGAATACCTTTCTCAAAAAGATTTGACACGAATTCTTGATATCTTGAATATTCAATTTGATGAAGAATAAACAAAAAGGAGGCTATTTTTATGTACGACTTGCACGATATCGTTGAAATGAAAAAACCTCACGCTTGCCAGACGAACCGCTGGGAAGTCATTCGAATGGGCGCAGATATCAAAATCAGATGTATGAATTGCGGACATATCGTCATGATGACCCGTCGAGATTTTGAAAAGAAATTAAAAAAAGTAATTGAAAAAAATGCAGAGAAAGAGTGAATAAATTTATGGCATTGACTGCTGGAATTGTTGGGTTGCCCAACGTAGGAAAATCAACTTTGTTTAATGCGATCACAAAAGCAGGAGCAGAAGCAGCAAACTATCCCTTTGCGACGATCGACCCTAACGTAGGGATGGTAGAAGTACCTGACTGGCGTCTGCAACGCTTAACAGAACTTGTACATCCGAAAAAAACTGTTCCGACGACTTTTGAATTTACAGATATTGCTGGGATCGTAAAAGGCGCAAGTAAAGGAGAAGGTTTGGGGAATCAATTCTTAAGCCATATCCGCCAAGTAGATGCTATTTGTCACGTTGTACGCTGTTTTGATGATGATAATATCACTCACGTAGAAGGTCGCGTCGATCCACTAGAAGATATTGATACAATCAACTTGGAACTAGTGTTAGCAGACTTGGAATCTATCAACAAACGCTATACTCGTGTAGCAAAAGTTGCTAAAACCAAAGATAAAGATGCAGTGGCAGAGCTAGCTGTATTGGACAAAATCAAACCTGTACTGGAAGAAGGAAAATCTGCTCGAACGATCGAATTCACAGAAGAAGAACAAAAAATCGTTAAATCACTATTCTTATTGACGACAAAACCGATTCTTTACGTAGCAAATGTGTCAGAAGATGATGTGGCAGATGCAGACGCGAATCATTATGTACAAGAAGTGCGCAACTTTGCTGCAGAAGAAAATGCAGAAGTGATCGTGGTCAGCGCTCGTGCAGAAGAAGAAATCGCAGAATTAGATGAAGAAGACAAAGCGGAATTTCTAGAAGCTTTAGGAATCGAAGAATCAGGTTTGGATCAGTTGATCCGTGCCGCTTACGATTTGTTAGGCTTAGCTACTTACTTTACTGCTGGGGAACAAGAAGTACGTGCGTGGACATTCAAAAAAGGAATCAAAGCGCCACAAGCAGCAGGAATCATCCATTCAGATTTCGAACGTGGATTTATTCGTGCGGAAACTGTCTCTTTTGAAGACTTGGATCATTATGGAAACATGCATGCAGCAAAAGAAGCTGGACGTGTTCGATTAGAAGGAAAAGATTATGTCGTACAAGACGGCGATGTAATGTTATTCCGCTTTAATGTGTAAAAGGGCTATCAAACTAGCTGTAGAATATGGTAGAATGTCTTTTGTGACGACCGTTGAGAAAAGGAACGGCTAAGGAGGACTATTAGATAATGGAACCAGAACAATTACGAGAAATCGTAAAAGAAAACAATAGTTTAGAAACAAAATTAACCAAAAGAAATCAACAGTACATTTTTGATTTGAAAAAATCTTTAGAAGCAGCGAATTTGTCTGAAGAAGAAAAAGTAAAAGCCCTTCATGACATTCTGCCTACTTTAGTTGCAGAACAAAAAGGCGGAAAAACAGCTCGCCAATTGTTCGGGACAGTCTCTGAAAGAACGGAAGCAATCATCAATAAACCAGCAGAAGTACAAAATACATCGACCCCTTTATTGATGTGGTTGGATAATACGTTATTACTGCTTGGTCTATTAAGTATCATGATCGCGATTACCGGATTGTTTTCACGTGGAACAACGCCAGCTTATGGATTCTCTACACTCGTTCTAGGTTCTGCAATCGGTGGCTGGGTCTTTTATATGATGTACAAGTACATCTATCAGTATGAATACCCAGGAGCAGATCGAAGCAAGAAACCAGGAATGGGTAAAACATTGCTTATCCTAGGTGGAACGACACTTCTTTGGGTCGTGCTGTTTTCTGCGACAACGCTATTGCCACCAGTTATCAACCCAGTATTAGATCCGATAGTAGTTATCATCATCGGAGCAGCAGCTTTAGCCGTCCGTTACTACTTGAAGAAAAAGTATGGGATCATTGGAAGTTTATCCGTTCCAAGAAGATAAACCAGAAAGCAGAGCAGTAGCTTTACTAAATATTAAGAGGTAGTAAAGGACCTTATTCCGTTTATCCATAGTTAAATAATAGCAAGGGACTGTGACAAAATTCTTGTCACAGTCCTTATTTGTAAATAAACGGTCTTCAAAAGCCAGTTTATCGGTATTAAGCCAAATCTATGCAAAAATATGGAAAGTCATTTTCACAAAATTTTTATTAATACTCGAAACTAAGTAGCTTTTTCACAACCTCATTTAGCATACACACATATGTAAGCGGTTTATATTGGTATTCTATGAGAAAGCTAATTTGATTCCATGTAGATCATTGACTTAAATGAAAAAATCAATTATTTTAATAGATAAACTAAATTAGAGGAGTGGTACTAAAAATGTCCAACTGGGAAACAAAGTTCACGAAAAAAGGATTTACTTTTGATGATGTCTTATTGATACCAGCAGAAAGTCACGTGTTACCAAACGAAGTGGATATGAGCGTACAATTAGCTAAAAATATTAAGTTGAATATTCCAATCATCAGTGCAAGTATGGATACCGTTACCGACAGCAAGATGGCCATCGCTATGGCAAGACAAGGCGGATTAGGTGTGATCCATAAAAACATGACGATCAGCCAGCAAGCGGATGAAGTAAGAAAAGTCAAACGTTCTGAAAGTGGTGTCATCATTGATCCGTTCTTCTTAACACCACAGCATCTTGTAGCAGATGCAGAAGAATTGATGAGCAAATACCGTATCAGCGGTGTGCCAATCGTTGAAACACTTGAAAACAGAAAATTGGTAGGGATCATTACAAACCGCGACATGCGTTTTGTAACAGATTACCACATGCCCATTGCTGATGTGATGACAAAAGACAACTTAGTGACTGCCCCAGTAGGTACCTCTCTAAAAGATGCAGAAAAGATTTTGCAAAAACATAAAATCGAAAAATTACCAATCGTTGATAACGAAGGTCGTTTAAGCGGATTGATCACAATCAAAGATATCGAGAAAGTGATCGAATTTCCAAATGCAGCAAAAGATGAACATGGTCGATTACTTGTAGCAGCAGCCGTTGGTGTAACAAGCGATACATTCGAGCGTGCGAATGCTTTATTAGAAGCAGGGGTAGATGCAATCATCATCGATACAGCTCATGGACATAGTGCAGGTGTAATCCGAAAAATCCAAGAAATCCGTTCAACTTTTGCAGATGCAACATTGATTGCTGGGAACGTTGCGACGGCTGAAGCGACAAAAGCTTTATATGATGCAGGGGTGGATGTCGTAAAAGTCGGTATCGGACCAGGATCGATTTGTACGACACGTGTGGTAGCCGGTGTAGGTGTACCTCAGCTCACAGCTATCTATGATGCAGCATCAGTTGCTCGTCAATATGGCAAAGCGATTATTGCAGACGGAGGAATCAAGTACTCTGGTGACATCGTCAAAGCATTAGCTGCCGGCGGACATGCAGTTATGTTAGGCAGCATGTTGGCGGGGACAGATGAATCACCAGGTGAATTCGAAATCTTCCAAGGCCGTCGATTCAAAACATACCGAGGTATGGGTTCATTAGGCGCGATGGAAAAAGGTTCAAAAGACCGTTACTTCCAAGGTAGTGTCAATGAAGCAAATAAATTAGTACCAGAAGGAATCGAAGGTCGGGTTGCTTACAAAGGAAGTGTTGCAGACATTATTTTCCAAATGATCGGCGGTTTGCGTTCAGGGATGGGTTATGTTGGGGCAGCCAATTTACAGCAATTACGTGATGAAGCGCAATTCATCCAAATGAGCGGCAGTGGATTAAAAGAATCACACCCTCATGATGTACAAATCACGAAAGAAGCACCAAACTATTCAGTTGAATCTTAAAAATACTAAAAAAAGAGTGGTGACACATGTTGTGTCACCACTCTTTTTTTAAGTAAACAATGTTCCTTTTTAAACGGTGTTCAATCAGCTGGCCCTCGGTATTAGCTCAAAAAACGGCAAAATATGAGGAGCTATTTTTCCATTTTTTTCTCTAATACTCAGGCCAGGACGCTGATTTCACAACCTTTCGATAAACGGTGTTCAAAAGCTTGCATCTGCGGTAATAAGCCCAACCAAACGAAAAATCAGAGGAGCTATTTTTGTTTGGCAGTTCTTATTACTTGATGCAGGACAGCTTTTTCACAACCTCTTTATTTAATAACTTTCAGATTACCCATATAAGGAACGAGCGCTTCTGGAACTGTGACAGAACCATCTTCATTTTGGTAGTTCTCCAAAACGGCAGCTACTGTACGGCCAACCGCAAGTCCTGAACCATTCAAAGTATGAGCGTAGTGGATTTTTCCATCATTATCGCGATAACGAATCATGGCGCGGCGTGCTTGGAAATCTTCACAGTTAGAACAAGAACTGATTTCACGATAAGTATCTTGTGCAGGAATCCATACTTCTAAATCATAAGTTTTAGCTGCAGAAAAGCCCATGTCTCCAGTTGATAAGGCCATTACACGATAAGGCAAATGCAGTTTTTTCAATATATCTTCTGCATCAGCTGTCATTTTTTCCAATTCTTCGTAAGAATGTTCTGCATCCGAGAATTTGACCATTTCTACTTTATTGAATTGGTGAAGACGGATCAGTCCTCGAGTATCCCGACCGGCACTTCCAGCTTCAGAACGAAAAGCAGGACTTAGTGCAGTGAAATAAACAGGTAAATCCGCACCATCTAAAATTTCATCATTATAATAGTTAGTCAATGGGACTTCAGCTGTCGGAATCAATGTTAAATCAGTATTCTCCAATTGGAAAACATCTTCTTTGAATTTTGGAAATTGTCCTGTACCAAACATCGCTTTACTGTTGACGATATAAGGAGTGATCATTTCAGTATAGCCGTGTTCGTAAATATGCTGATCAAGCATGAAGTTGTAGACTGCACGTTCTAATCGAGCGCCCAACCCTTTATAATAAACAAAACGGCTACCGGCTACTTTTGCGCCACGTTCAAAGTCTAAAATATCCAGATTTTCTGCAATTTCCCAGTGTGGTTTTGGCTCAAAAGCAAATGTACGTGGTTCGCTCCAACGACGGATTTCTACATTGTCCTCTTCGTCTGATCCAACTGGCACAGAATCATGGGGAAGGTTTGGCAAAGTAGTGGCAATTTGTTTCAATTTTTCATCTACTTCAGCAATTTCAGTATCCAATGCTTTGATGTTGCCACCAACTTCTTTCATTTCAGCGATTTTAGCAGAAGCATCTTCTTTTGCACGCTTCAATTGAGCGATCTCAGCAGAAACGTCATTTCGATATTTTTTCAATTCTTCACTTTTGACTAGTAATTTGCGGCGGTTTTCATCTAGTTCCATGAATTCAGCTAATGTTTCTTTTTTAACGCCCCGAGTCATCAATTTTTCTTGTACTTCTTCGATATTTTGTCGCATCATTTTTACATCTAACATATGATTTCCTCCTTTTTGAAAATAAAAAAAGACTGATCCATCCCCTTATTCTTGGGACGAATCAGTCTGAAATTCGCGGTACCACCCAAGTTCAGCATAAGCTGCACTTGTTGAACACATAACGGCTGTTGAACCGACCTTTCTTATTTCGAAAGGGCACGTAAACGAACTGGAACTTCCAAATTACCCTTTGCTGATTTGCACCTGCCATCAGCTCTCTGAAAAAGAATAAAGTGTACTGGGTTCTGTGTTTTTCATTTATTCTAATAATTGTAATAAGAATAGCGAATATTTCAGCTTTCGTCAATAACTTCCTGTGCATCAATAGGTAATTTTTCATTTTTCTTGATTGGAAGGTGCATGATGAAAGAAGTCCATTGCTTATCTGATTTTGCATAAATGTAGCCACCATGTAAAGCCACAATACTTTGAGCGATTGCTAAACCAAGCCCAGTTCCTCCAGTTGCTTGTGACCGAGATTCTTCTACACGATAAAAGCGGTCGAATAGATTATCGATTGCCTGTTGTGGGATCATTGCTCCATTATTTTTGACCGTTGCAACAACTTCTGAACCGACACGTTCTACTTCGATCACGATTTTCGTTGCTCCTTTTCCATATTTCAACGCATTCGTCAAAAGATTATTGAAGACACGTACAAGTTTTTCTGTATCGCCATCCATGATAAGGGAATCTACTTTTGACTGCACAAGTATTTGGATATTTTTTTTAGAAGCTTCCAACTCAAAATCAGCTGCTAACTGTTCGATCAACTGGATCATATCAAAGGCAGAAAAATTTACTGGGACAGCAGGCTGGCGTACCTTAGTGTATTCAAATAAGTCGTCCACTAAAGATTTCATCTGCTTTGCTTTAATATAAGCGGTATGTGTATACTTTAAAAGATCTTCTTCTGAGTGATACTGACCATCTTCTATCAATCCTAGATATCCAATGATAGAAGTAAGTGGGGTACGGATATCGTGACTAACATTTGTGATCAATTCATCTTTTGATTTCTCGATTTTACGTTCGTCTTCAATCGCTGCTACTGTGCTATCTACCAATCCATTGATACTTGTTACAACTCGGCTTAAGTCACCACTAAGTTCAAAAGGGATACGATGATCATAATTTCCATTTGCGATGTAATGAAGTTCACTGATGATATGTCGTAATTGCATTTGGCGATATCTTCGAATCAAACGCCAATACAAAACACCGATATCTAATAGAAAGAAAAAGGGAATAATAAAGTTTCGACCGTTCCAAAATAAATCAGTGTTCAATCGTTCCGCAAAAATATTCTTTGAATCCCAAATAGCATTCGTTAAAGAAGGTGAACTATTAATTACCGAACTGATAACAACCAAAATAGAAACATTTAATAGAAGTAAAAGGATGATCGTGATGATTCCTTCCGCTAACAATTCGCTGATTTCTTTTGAAGTCAAGTTGATCCGACGGCGTTTTTCAGTTGCTCGTTTACTATCTTGCGTCAATTTTATAGCCCACTCCCCAAACGGTTTGAATGACTTTTTCACCACCAGTTGCTTCTTCGATCTTATCTCTTAAATGGCTAACATGAACCATGACAGTTTTAGCAGAGACAATACTTTCTTGTTTCCAAACACGCTCAAAAATTTCATCTGCGCTAAATACTCGATTAGGATGACTAGCAAGTAAGTAGAGGATACCGAATTCCAAAGCTGTTAACTGGATTTCTTTCCCATCAATTGTTTTAACTTCATGAGAGTCTTTGTTGATGATTAATGCATTTACTTCTAATACATCAGGCTGATCTGGGGCGATCTGCATTTTTGTACGTCGTAATAGAGACTTTACTCTAGCCATTACTTCTAATGGATTAAACGGTTTGGTTACATAATCATCTGCACCAGCCACCAGTCCTTTGATCTTATCCATATCAGTAGTTTTTGCTGTCAGCATAATGATTGGGATTTGAGATTCTTTTCGTAGCTCTTTCACTACTTGCATCCCGTCCATCTCTGGCATCATGATATCTAAAATAAGTAATTCAATATCAGGGATTGTTCTGATTTTAGATAATGCTTCTTTCCCATCATAAGCTTTTACTGCTTCATAGCCTTCATTGTGAACATAGATACTTAATAATTCAACGATTTCTTTATCGTCGTCAGCAATCAAAATTTTCATAAATAAATCCTCCAGAGTCATATTGTTACTATTATTCTAGCAAAAAAAAGCAGAAATAGATAAAAGCAGCACTTTGTTAAGGAAAATTTTAGAAGGTGAGAGATTTGGTCCTCATAAATAGGACAAAAACATGAACATTAAACTGAAAATAAAAGGATTTTTCGTTTTTTAAGGTTATAAAGACGAACAAAAAAGGAGCAGAACTAACTAACAATCATATAAGCTGGAAATGTTGATAAATAAGCATTTTCTTATTGACTTTCGTATGTGATGTTGATATATTATTATTTGTTCAAAAGAACACCAATAACTTAAAATAATAAAAAATAAGTTATTGACATGTTGATAGTGACATGATAAGATAACTGAGTCGTTAAAAAAGAACAGCTTGCGAAGGTTGATTCTATTGAAAAAAACTTCAAAAAAGTTCTTGACAAATAACAAACGACAAGTTATGATAAATGAGTTGCTGAAAGATTTCAAAAAAATGAAATCGAAAAAAACTTTTAAAAAAGAGTTGACAATCACTTGCCACTCTGATATGATATAAAAGTTGCTACGGCAGCCAAAATAAATCGGAAAAACATTTCCGATGAAGTAGACCTTTGAAAACTGAACAAAGTAAGACAAACCAAATGTGTAGGGCGTCTTGATTCAATTCAAGACAACAAACATTTTTAACAAGCAAGCAATATGCTAGCAAACAAATTGAGCTTAACAATCGTAAGATTGTTCGAACTTTTTATGAGAGTTTGATCCTGGCTCAGGACGAACGCTGGCGGCGTGCCTAATACATGCAAGTCGTACGCTTCTTTTTCCACCGGAGCTTGCTCCACCGGAAAAAGAAGAGTGGCGAACGGGTGAGTAACACGTGGGTAACCTGCCCATCAGAAGGGGATAACACTTGGAAACAGGTGCTAATACCGTATAACAATCGAAACCGCATGGTTTTGATTTGAAAGGCGCTTTCGGGTGTCGCTGATGGATGGACCCGCGGTGCATTAGCTAGTTGGTGAGGTAACGGCTCACCAAGGCCACGATGCATAGCCGACCTGAGAGGGTGATCGGCCACATTGGGACTGAGACACGGCCCAAACTCCTACGGGAGGCAGCAGTAGGGAATCTTCGGCAATGGACGAAAGTCTGACCGAGCAACGCCGCGTGAGTGAAGAAGGTTTTCGGATCGTAAAACTCTGTTGTTAGAGAAGAACAAGGATGAGAGTAACTGTTCATCCCTTGACGGTATCTAACCAGAAAGCCACGGCTAACTACGTGCCAGCAGCCGCGGTAATACGTAGGTGGCAAGCGTTGTCCGGATTTATTGGGCGTAAAGCGAGCGCAGGCGGTTTCTTAAGTCTGATGTGAAAGCCCCCGGCTCAACCGGGGAGGGTCATTGGAAACTGGGAGACTTGAGTGCAGAAGAGGAGAGTGGAATTCCATGTGTAGCGGTGAAATGCGTAGATATATGGAGGAACACCAGTGGCGAAGGCGGCTCTCTGGTCTGTAACTGACGCTGAGGCTCGAAAGCGTGGGGAGCAAACAGGATTAGATACCCTGGTAGTCCACGCCGTAAACGATGAGTGCTAAGTGTTGGAGGGTTTCCGCCCTTCAGTGCTGCAGCTAACGCATTAAGCACTCCGCCTGGGGAGTACGACCGCAAGGTTGAAACTCAAAGGAATTGACGGGGGCCCGCACAAGCGGTGGAGCATGTGGTTTAATTCGAAGCAACGCGAAGAACCTTACCAGGTCTTGACATCCTTTGACCACTCTAGAGATAGAGCTTCCCCTTCGGGGGCAAAGTGACAGGTGGTGCATGGTTGTCGTCAGCTCGTGTCGTGAGATGTTGGGTTAAGTCCCGCAACGAGCGCAACCCTTATTGTTAGTTGCCATCATTCAGTTGGGCACTCTAGCAAGACTGCCGGTGACAAACCGGAGGAAGGTGGGGATGACGTCAAATCATCATGCCCCTTATGACCTGGGCTACACACGTGCTACAATGGGAAGTACAACGAGTTGCGAAGTCGCGAGGCTAAGCTAATCTCTTAAAGCTTCTCTCAGTTCGGATTGCAGGCTGCAACTCGCCTGCATGAAGCCGGAATCGCTAGTAATCGCGGATCAGCACGCCGCGGTGAATACGTTCCCGGGCCTTGTACACACCGCCCGTCACACCACGAGAGTTTGTAACACCCGAAGTCGGTGAGGTAACCTTTTGGAGCCAGCCGCCTAAGGTGGGATAGATGATTGGGGTGAAGTCGTAACAAGGTAGCCGTATCGGAAGGTGCGGCTGGATCACCTCCTTTCTAAGGAATATTACGGAGACTACACAATTTGTTTTTACTTTGTTCAGTTTTGAGAGGTTTACTCTCAAACACTTTTGTTCATTGAAAACTGGATATTTGAAGTAAATGTAAGTAATACAAACCGAGAACACCGCGTTGAATTTGAAAGCTAAACAAATTGTTTAGCCTGAAGCAAAATAGGCGGACGACCATGAAATCTTTGATTTTATGAGACGATCGATCTTTTTGCCGCACAGGCTGATTTGTGAGCTGGATAGAGTTTTTTAATAAGTTCAATTGCTTATTTTCTTGATCTAACTTCTATCGCTAGAAGAAGGATCAAAACCCAACCGAAAGGTTGATAAGGTTAAGTGAATAAGGGCGCACGGTGGATGCCTTGGCACTAGGAGCCGATGAAGGACGGGACTAACACCGATATGCTTTGGGGAGCTGTACGTAAGCTATGATCCAGAGATTTCCGAATGGGGGAACCCAACATCTTTAATAGGATGTTACGATTGTGTGAATACATAGCACATTCGAGGTAGACGCAGAGAACTGAAACATCTAAGTACCTGCAGGAAGAGAAAGAAAATTCGATTCCCTGAGTAGCGGCGAGCGAAACGGGAAAAGCCCAAACCAACAAGCTTGCTTGTTGGGGTTGTAGGACTCCAATATGGTCGTTCTTTCAGATAGTCGAATGACTTGGAAAAGTCAGTCAAAGAGGGTAAAAACCCCGTAGACGAAATGTGGAAGACACCTAGGAGGATCCTGAGTACGGCGGAACACGAGAAATTCCGTCGGAATCCGGGAGGACCATCTCCCAAGGCTAAATACTCCCTAGTGACCGATAGTGAACCAGTACCGTGAGGGAAAGGTGAAAAGCACCCCGGAAGGGGAGTGAAATAGAACCTGAAACCGTGTGCCTACAACAAGTCAAAGCCCGTTAATGGGTGATGGCGTGCCTTTTGTAGAATGAACCGGCGAGTTACGATTGCATGCGAGGTTAAGTTGAAGAGACGGAGCCGCAGCGAAAGCGAGTCTGAATAGGGCGTTTGAGTATGTAGTCGTAGACCCGAAACCATGTGATCTACCCATGTCCAGGTTGAAGGTGCGGTAAAACGCACTGGAGGACCGAACCCACGTACGTTGAAAAGTGCGGGGATGAGGTGTGGGTAGCGGAGAAATTCCAAACGAACTTGGAGATAGCTGGTTCTCTCCGAAATAGCTTTAGGGCTAGCCTCGGAATTGAGAATGATGGAGGTAGAGCACTGTTTGGACTAGGGGCCCATCTCGGGTTACCGAATTCAGATAAACTCCGAATGCCATTCATTCATATCCGGGAGTCAGACTGTGAGTGATAAGATCCATAGTCGAAAGGGAAACAGCCCAGACCACCAGCTAA
>NZ_CP042839.1:567500-742500 GCF_008000875.1 Enterococcus sp. DA9 | reverse complement strand
GTTTTCCGCTTTGCCAAAGCAATCGCGCCGGGGTGGCGGAACTGGCAGACGCACAGGACTTAAAATCCTGCGGTGAGTGATCACCGTACCGGTTCGATTCCGGTCCTCGGCATTTCAAATATGCGCCCATAGCTCAACTGGATAGAGTGTTTGACTACGGATCAAAAGGTTAGGGGTTCGACTCCTCTTGGGCGCGTAGTCTTTTTTATTTTTTAAACGGGAAGTAGCTCAGTTTGGTAGAGCACTTGGTTTGGGACCAAGGGGTCGCAGGTTCGAATCCTGTCTTCCCGATTTTTTTTATCTTGCTTTTTGTTTTCAAATGATTTATAATTTTTTTAAATTGAATATGCGCCCATAGCTCAACTGGATAGAGTGTTTGACTACGGATCAAAAGGTTAGGGGTTCGACTCCTCTTGGGCGCGTCGATACGGAATAGCATATTCCGTATTTTTTTTTGTTGATTCTAAAGGATTTATTTAACAAAAAGCGTTCTTCTTTCTTTCTATTACCAAATTCGTTATAATTAAGGTCAATATTAGTCAAAGGGAATGAATAAGATGGCACATCAGAATACCTCGGATTTAATTGAATCATATATAAAGAAAATTCTGGAAAATAGTGAAATGATCGAGATTCGAAGGATTGAAATGGCAGACCTCTTTAACTGTGTTCCTTCACAAATCAACTATGTGATTAATACCCGTTTTACCATCCAACGCGGTTATTTAGTAGAGAGCAAACGCGGGGGTGGCGGCTATATACGAATTGCGAAAGTAAGAATATCAGATAAAAAACAGTTACTTGAGCAGATAAATCAGTTGTTTGATGATACAATCAGTGAGAAAAATGCTTTTGCTATTATTCAAAAACTTTATGAAGACCAAATAATTACAAAAAAAGAAGGAAACTTGATGTTAAGTGCAATTGCAAAAAACACATTGAATTTCAATGAATTTGAAGATCATACACGTGCTCGGATTCTCCGAGCATTTCTGGAACGTTTAAGTTATGAAGATGGGAAGTGAGATTAGATGGAAGAACTTTTTACTGAAAGAGCCCAAGCGGTATTAGAAATTGCACAAGAAGAAGCAAAACGATTGAAACATCAATCAGTTAGTTCAGAGCATGTTTTACTAGCGTTAGTAGTTGAACAAAATGGAATTGCTGGAAAAGTATTACGTGAAATGGATTTGAATGAGACAGAAATTTATGAAGAAATTGAACATCTGATTGGTTATGGCGGTATCCGTTCTTACCCTAAAGGAGTCTTTCTTCCATATTCTCCAAGAATGAAACAAGTTTTTGCTTTAGCTAGTAGCGAAGTAAAGAAAACGGGTTCTCAAAAAGTTGGAACAGAACATATTTTGATGAGCTTATTAAAAGATGAAAGTATCATGGCTACTCGAATTATGATCAACTTAGGTATCAGCCTTTCAAAAGCCCGACAAGTTCTGAAACAAAAAATGGGACTAGCTGGTGATTCGGGTGGAAAGGGAATGAATCGTCGTAGAAATATACAAGATAAACGGCAAACACCACAAGGCACGCCTACACTAGATTCATTAGCACGTGATTTAACGAAATTAGCAAAAGAAAACAAGTTGGACCCAGTTGTTGGACGTTCTAGAGAAGTGAAACGGCTTATCCAGATTCTTAGCCGACGGACAAAGAACAACCCTGTATTGGTGGGTGAACCTGGCGTAGGTAAAACAGCCATTGCTGAAGGGTTAGCTCAAAAAATCATTTTAGGTGAAGTACCAGAAGACATGCAAGAAAAGCGCCTGATGATGCTTGATATGGGATCTTTGGTTGCTGGTACGAAATACCGCGGTGAATTTGAAGATCGAATGAAAAAAGTCATTGACGAAATCTATAATGATGGTCAAGTAATCTTGTTCATTGATGAATTGCATACCTTAATTGGTGCAGGTGGCGCAGAAGGAGCAATTGATGCTTCGAATATCTTGAAACCGGCGTTAGCTCGAGGAGAATTACAAACGATTGGAGCAACGACTCTAGACGAATATCAAAAATATATCGAAAAAGATTCTGCATTAGAACGGCGTTTTGCACGAATTCAAGTAGATGAACCAACTCCTGAAGAAGCGGAAGAGATTCTTCAAGGATTGCGTTCAAGATATGAAGAGCACCACGGGGTAGAGATTACAGATGAAGCTGTGCGGGCAGCAGTTAATCTTTCTGTTCGTTATATCACTTCTCGTCAACTACCTGATAAAGCTATTGATTTGATTGATGAATCAGCGGCGAAAGTCCGTTTGGATCAAACCGATCACTTAACAAAATCAACTGTAATCAAATTAGAAATTGATGAATTAGTACAAGAAAAAGAAGCAGCGATCCAAAAACAAGACTTTGAAAATGCTGCGCAATTACGTAGACAAGAAAAAGCACTACGTAAAAAGCTACAAAAAGTTTCTGCAATCGAAGCAAAACAAGAACAAGGATATTCTGATCGTGTAACGGAAGAAGATGTTGCTACAGTTGTATCGGAGTGGACTGGTGTCCCTCTACAGCAGTTGGAGAAAAAAGAAAGTGAACGTTTGTTAGAATTGGAAGGTCTCCTGCATGAACGGGTGGTTGGTCAAGATGAGGCTGTCAAAGCAGTTTCACGCGCCATTCGTCGTGCACGAAGCGGCTTGAAAGATCCTGACCGTCCAATTGGATCATTTATGTTCCTTGGACCAACTGGTGTCGGAAAAACAGAGTTGGCCAAAGCACTTTCAGAAGTCATGTTCGGAAGCGAAGATGCCCTGATCCGTGTTGATATGTCAGAATTTATGGAAAAATACAGTACAAGCCGATTAATCGGATCTCCTCCAGGATACGTAGGGTATGATGAAGGTGGACAGTTGACAGAAAAAATTCGTCAAAAACCATATTCAGTGATTCTCTTAGATGAAGTGGAGAAAGCACATCCAGATGTTTTCAATTTACTTCTGCAAGTATTGGATGATGGTCATTTAACAGATTCTAAAGGTAGAAAAGTGGACTTTAGAAATACGATCATGATTATGACTTCAAATATCGGAGCGACACAAATTCGAGAAGAAAAAAATGTCGGATTTAATGTCCAAGATGTCACGAAGGATCACAAAGCCATGCAAAAACGTATCTTAGAAGAGTTAAAGAAAGCTTTCCGACCTGAATTCTTGAATCGAATTGATGAGACTGTCGTCTTCCATTCATTGAGTAAAGATGAAATCCATACAATCGTCCAAATCATGAGTAAAGCGATTATCAAGCGATTGAAAGAACAAGATATTCAAGTGAAAATCACCCCATCTGCAATCGATGTGATTGGGAAAGCCGGATTTGATCCTGAATATGGTGCACGTCCAATCCGTCGCGCACTTCAAAAAGAAATTGAAGATCGATTGAGCGAGGCATTGCTTGGCGGAGAGATTCGCTTAGGTGACCACGTAACAGTAGGTGCATCAAAAGGAAAGATCACATTGAATGTTCGCGGGCCTAAAAAGGAAACAGTAGGTTCCCTATAGGTACTCGGTCTGTGTTAGCTGAATTTTTATAATAGTAAGACTTGATTAAGAGGTTGTGACAAGATTTTTGTCACAATCTCTTTTTATATTTGGACAGAATATATCGAACTTTATTTTGACTTTTTGTGAAATAATTTTCAAAAATCCGACTTTAAATAGAAGAAGTATTGGAAAGTTTTTAGAGCTATGCTACTATTATGAAGTTGTAGGAGGAGGAAATTATGATCGAACTCATAACCACAGTAGAGACTATCAAACAAGCAGAACAGTTGCTTGCTGCAGGTGCAGACACACTATATTTTGGTGAAGAGCAATTTGGATTGCGTCTGCCTGCTTCGTTCACACGAGAAGAACAGCGACAATTAGTAGAATTAGCACACAAGCATGGTAAAAAAGCAAATATTGCTGTAAATGGGATCATTCATCCTGAAAAAATGAAAAATGTACCTGAATATTTGGCTTTTTTAAAAGAAATAAACGTAGATGTGATCACAGTTGGTGATACAGGTATCATTTATACGATGAAAAAGAATCCTGAATTGCGTATACCGTATATTTATGATGCTGAAACATTAGTAACGAGTGCACGTCAAATCAATTTCTGGGCGAAAAAAGGCGCAGTTGGCGCAGTACTTGCTCGTGAAGTTCCTTTTGAAGAGATGAAGGCGATGGAAGAAAGACTCGACATTCCTGTAGAAATCCTTGTGTATGGTGCTACATGCATCCATCAATCCAAACGTCCACTGCTACAGAATTACTATAACTATACGAAGCAAGACGAACAAAAAGATCGTGAAAGAGGTCTTTTTATCTCGGAACCAAAAAAAGAAGAGACACATTATTCTATTTATGAAGATAGTCATGGCACACATATTTTTGCCAGTAATGATCTAAATCTCTCGAATGAATTGAATGAACTTTATCAGCATCATTACCGTACATGGAAATTGGACGGGTTATTTACTCCAGGCGAAAATTTCGTGACTATCACTCAACTATTCGCCGAAGCAAAAAAACAAATTTTAGAAGGTAGCTGGAATCAAGAAAAAGCAGAAAAATTGACGAGCGAAATCAACAAATTGCATCCTGAAAACCGGGAATTAGATACAGGATTCTTTTATATTGATCCTTCTGCTATCAAATAAGGAGTATGATGAATGAAATGACAGTAAAAAGAAAATTGAAACGTCCAGAAATCTTAGCGCCAGCAGGAACACTGGAAAAGTTAAAAACAGCGATCCATTATGGAGCAGATGCAGTATATATTGGCGGAAATGCGTATGGTTTAAGAAGCCGTGCAGGTAATTTTACTTATGAAGAAATGGCTGAAGGGGTTGCTTTTGCAAAAGAACACGATGCAAAAGTGTACGTTGCTGCTAATATGGTCACCCATGAAGGAAATGAAGAAGGCGCTGGGGAATTTTTCCGTAGTCTGCGCGATGTCGGTATTTCTGCAGTGATCGTTTCTGATCCAGCTTTGATCGAAATTTGCGCGACAGAAGCTCCAGGTCTGCCGATCCATTTATCTACTCAAGCTTCAGCAACCAATTTTGAGACATTGGAATTCTGGAAAGAGGAAGGGTTGGAACGTGTCGTTTTAGCTCGTGAAGTTTCAATGGAGGAAGTGGCAGAAATCCGTAAAAATACGGATATCGAAATCGAAGCATTTATTCATGGAGCCATGTGTATTTCTTATTCTGGTCGCTGCACATTGTCCAACCATATGTCAATGCGAGATGCGAATCGTGGCGGATGCTCTCAATCTTGTCGCTGGAAATATGGATTGTTCGATATGCCTTTTGGTCAAGAACGAAATAGTTTGACTGATACAGGAGAAATTGAAGAAGAATTCTCGATGAGTGCAGTTGATATGTCCATGATCGAGCATATTCCAGAATTGATTGAAAACGGTGTAGACAGCTTCAAGATCGAAGGAAGAATGAAATCGATCCATTATGTATCTACAGTGTCAAATGTCTATAAAGCAGCTGTAGACAGCTATATGGAAGATCCTGAAAACTATGTCTGCAAACAAGAATGGATCGACGAGTTATGGAAAGTGGCACAACGAGAGTTAGCTACAGGCTTTTATTACAATACACCAACTGAAAACGAGCAATTATTTGGTGAACGTCGTAAAATCCCAGTATATAAATTTGTCGGTGAAGTATTATCTTATGATGAGGCAACACAGATTGCTACGATACGTCAGAGAAACTTATTCTCTGTAGGGGATGAAATCGAATTTTATGGTCCAGGATTCAGTCATTTCAGTCAAACAGTCGAAATCATGCATAATGAAGAAGGGGAATCCATTGACCGAGCACCAAATCCAATGATGGTTTTGGCCATGCCAGTTGCACAACCAGTGAAACCTGGAGATATGATCCGGAAACGCAAATAAAGAAAAAGCTGATACATCTTTGTTTCAAGCATCTTCGCATACAAAATCTAAGAAAAGTGTTACACTTGTTTTCTGTAGAAAAAGGATCGTTAAATAAAGGTTTTGATTGATCTCTTCAATAAGGAGGAACAAAATGCAAATATATGATTACATCGTAATTGGTGGCGGCTCTGGCGGTATTGCTTCAGCAAACAGAGCAGGGATGCATGGCGCAAAAGTTTTGCTGATTGAGGCAAATGAATTAGGCGGAACCTGTGTCAATGTCGGTTGTGTACCTAAAAAAGTCATGTGGCAAGCAAGTACGATTTTGGAAACAATTGAACGCGATGCTCCAAGTTACGGCATCCAAGCAGATTTAAAAAGTGTTGATTTCGCTGGTCTAGTAGAAAGACGAGAAAAATATATTGATTTTCTACACGGTGCTTACCAAAGAGGATTAGATAGCAATCATGTCGAGGCTGTAAAAGGATATGCTACTTTTATCGATAGTCAAACGATTGAAGTAAACGGTGAAACTTATCATGCGCCTAAAATTTTGATTGCGACTGGAGGCCGTGCAAGCAAAATGGGCATTCCTGGTGGTGAGTACGCCATTGATTCAAATGGATTTTTTGAATTAAGGGAATTACCTAAGAGAGCAATCATTTTAGGTGCTGGATACATCGCAGCTGAACTTTCAGGTGTATTTCGTGGTTTAGGTAGTGAAGTCATGTGGGCATACCGAAAAGAACGTCCACTTAGAACGTTTGATAAAATGCTTTCGGACAATCTGATCCAAATGTACCAAGAAGCTGGGATCAAGACTTACGCACATCATATGGCTAAAGAAATCACTAAAAACAATGACGAATACACGGTGTTATTTGAAAATGGCGAAACCTTAACTGGTGATTGTGTCCTTTTTGCAGGCGGGCGTGTGCCGAATACTGAAAATTTAGGTTTGGAAAATACAAATGTCGAATTGGACGAAAAAGGATTTATTAAAGTAGATAAATACCAGAACACAACGGATGAACATATTTTTGCGGTTGGTGATGTGATCGGTAAATTAGATTTGACTCCTGTTGCAATCGCAGCTGGCCGACGTTTGTCGGAACGTTTGTTTAATGGGAAGAAAGATTCTTATCTTGACTATAATCTTGTTCCAACAGTCGTCTTTACGCATCCACCAATTGCAACGATTGGATTGACAGAAGAAGAAGCATTGGAAAAATACGGAGAAAATGACCTGAAAGTTTATCGTTCACGCTTTACTCCAATGTACTTTGCTTTGAATGAATATCGCCAAAAATGCGAAATGAAATTGATTTGCGTCGGAAAAGAAGAAAAAATTGTCGGCTTGCATGCCATTGGTGTAGGTGTCGATGAAATGCTACAAGGTTTTGCTGTGGCTATCAAGATGGGGGCAACTAAAGAAGACTTTGATAATACAGTAGCCATCCATCCAACAGGAGCGGAAGAATTCGTAACGATGCGATAATTTAATACTAGCAGTTCTAGTAGCTTTTTATTGAATAAACCAATGTAAAACCCGAAAATCTGTATACTGATTTTCGGGCTTTTTATTTTTTCATTGTTTATGTAAGATGGCTTCGATATTTTCCCAAAACGAATAAGCAGGGAAGTTGGATATTTTGATTATCTTCGTATTCAGCTGATTCCTATCTAAAGGAAAGTCAGTCAAAACCAAATCATATTGATTGATCAACCGATAGTTCAAATCAAAAAAGCTATCCTGATATTCTTTTATTTCTTTTATCTCAGGAAATTTTTTAGTTAACAATTCCTTATATAAGAAACAAACTTTCGGTTCTTGAGAAGAAAGGATCATGACTGTATATGTCTTTTTTTTTGGAATGATTCGATCAATAAGAGCTGGAGACAGCAAAACCAGTTCTTCCAGCAATTCTTCATATAATAGACGATTGGTTAGAATAAACGAATAATTTTCTTCCACTAATGCTTGTTCATAAAAAGAAAGAATGAGTGGATCCGAATTCAAGACGATCACAAAGAATTGTTTAAAGGAATTGGTTAGAAAAGGTAAAAACTCCTTCTTGAAAGAAATCAAATGATACAAGTAATTTAATTGCTGATCAGATAACATCGTATCAGTAGATAAAGAACGATAGAAATTTTGTGACAAATTTCTTAATTTTTTGATTTCATGAGCTGGCGCCTTTACAGAAGCAAAATGGATCATCTGGCTGATTGGACGCAAAAGTTCACTAGCTGTTTCTTTAGTTAAATAGAAATGATAATTTTTCTCCATAACGGAGCAAAATGTAACGTTATTTTTCGTTCGCTCAAAAAATAAATCAATATCCATTTCGAGAGGTTGGCTTTTCAACTGATCGGATAATCTATGTTTCTTTCCGAGCCGGATAATAGAAATCAAAAAATAATAAATCAAAAACAGCTGTTTGTGGACAGATAGTTTGTTTAATGGAGGATAAAGTTTCATGTATCGTTTGATAGCTGCAGACAATATTTGGTAATGAGGAAGTTGATCCGGTGTATAGATCTCCTCGAATAAACTGCAGTAGAAAAAACGTATTTGTCTCTCCTCACCTTGAATATGTACATATGGAGTAGTGTGGATTCTAAAAAGAAATCCTCGCTTTTGAAAGGATTCATTCAGAAACATAATGATTCTGCGAATACTTGCTGTACTCATAAATAACTGATCAGCTAGTTTAGCAATACAAGGTTCTTGCATCAAAATGATTTTCAACACTTGTATATGGCTTGAATGTTTTAAGATAGTACTCGTGATGCTTTCTAAATTATATTCACAAGGTAATCTCAAAGAAACTTTCTGATGCTCGTCGATATGAATAGATGCCGGAGAATGAACAAAATTAAATGCGGCAATATCAGATAAGAGTGTTTTTTTTGTTACAGCAATTTTCTTCTCTAAGTCTTCTAAATAAAATGAATCCATACTCAAAAGCATGGCTAATCTTAACTGTCTTTCTGATAATTTTTCAAGCATAGTTATATCTTCTGTCATATTTCCAACTGCGTTTTTAAGAAATAATAGATAAAACGCTCCTTCACTTCCTTTCTTTTCAGTCGCTCTTAATCATTATCCCACGTTATAGAGAAAATTGATTCATTTGTATGTTTGTTCAACAATTTTAAGCAACAGGCAGAATAAACAGCAAAAACAGAATGCTTTGACCTCATATTTTTGTTAATTAAAATAACGTAATAACTATAAAATAAATAGTTTTATATTTTGTATTTTTGTTATTTTTAATTATGTATTTATAAATCCTTATTGTACTCTCTATATTTACATTAAAAAAATAAAACATAAATAAAAAGCTTAGATAGAAATATCATGCTTATGTTCTTTAGATTATTGTTATTTAAAATAGCAAATATAACTACTGAATGAAAATTAAACCAACTATACTTTTAATTATTTTATATAAAATTGTTTTTTTTATTTATATCTTCGAGGGTTGTAAATGTTATTTCAAGGGAGTTACTCTTCATTCGATTTTTTATTTCCGAAAATAAAAGATCATTTTCTTTTATTTTTTTGATATATGCTCCATTAGATATAGTTATTTATACTGTTTATCCAAAAATAATAATTATAACATATAAAAACAGTTTTTAAGAAACAGGTTTTCCAAAATAGAAAAAAAAAATACTAAATTCTAGCGTAAATAACTGTAGGATAGATTTAATAGCAAACGAGAAAAGGGGAAGAAAAAATGGTAGGATTTTTAGAAAAGCAACTAGAGAGACAAATCATGCTGATCTGCTTGTTAAGCATGGATATGGCTGAGATCAACGACCTTGCGGAAGAGCTAAAAGTAACGGATAAAACAATTATTGCAGATATTGATAATTTTAATTCTTCTTGTTTTCCTGCGTACATCGAGGTCAATCAGTATAAAGAAGTAACGTTGAAAATACCCAGTAACCTCAATTTAGATGATATTTTTATCAAGATCCTAAATAATTCTATCTATATAGAAGTCTTAAAATACATTCTGATTTCAGAACCATCACTAACTGAGATTTCAGCTAAATTATTTTTGAGTAAGACAAGTGTCAGGAGAATCATTACCAAAATAAATACGTACTTTTCAAAAGAAAGATTAGATATACAAATCATCTTAACCACCAGACTTCAAATCATCGGTGATGAAATCTATATTCGCAAATTTTTCTCAAGTATGTTCAAAGAAATCTGCAAAGAAAAAGATCTTCCTTATTTTGAAATGATTTATAAAATGTTGAAACGCTGTTTGATCAAGCAAGGACGGGATGCTAGCTCTTCTAAAATCATTTATACAGTCTATTATATTTTTACTTCGATCATTCGAATCGGGAACGACCATCTGATTCCTAAAGGGGAACTGGCAGATCGACCAGCTGTCGTTGATTCAATTATGGAAACGATCAAGAGTGATACTGTCTTCTGCACACTTATTAATCAAAATTATAAATTTGTGATCAGTAGAGAAAATATAGAAAATATTTTGAGTCCATATCTCAGTCTGCTTTTTACCAATCCAGCTGAAACAGATGAGTATATGCTCAGAAGAGTAGAACTGTTTCTTAAACATTTCTATTATCTTTCCAATATCAATGAAACGGTCACACCTGAAAAGGTTTTGCATTTTACCAGTTTTATTACCTTTTATAAAGAATTGACTTTTTTCAAAGTCAGCTATGCAGATATCTTTTATAAGAAAATCCTAAAGAAAAAAGTCCAGATATGGGAAGCTTATCAAAGTGCATTGATTATCTCTAACTTGTCCTCTGTACGGAAAAATGAACTTTTGTTAAAAGAATTACTGTTGGAGCTGATTGTCTCTTCGAATGAATTACTGCATCAAGTGGAGCCAAAATTAAAAGAACGGTCTATTTTGTTATTAAGTTCACAAGAAATGGGACTGCCTATTTTATATAAGAACTTGATTTTGAATAAGTACCCTTCTTTTAAGAAAATCGATATTTATGAAAAAGATGTTTTTTCTTTAGACTATACACTGATCAACCAATACGACCTAGTATTGACCGATGTGAATTTGAATTTAAATCGCATATCTTCTGCCATTCTGAAAATTTCTAAAGTACCGACGGATGCTTTCTGGCATAATTTGGAAACATTTCTTCATTCTACTTAAGAAAAGAGTTGCCAATAAATTATTATTTCGGAAAAAGTAGGCGTGGTATAGACAATTTTCAGCGTTAAGATAAAAATAAAAACACTGGAGGAACGAAAATGAAAGAGTTAATCGGTTTATTTTGTATTTTATCCTTTACGTTCAGAATATTGGCCTCAATGATCAAAGCATTGTATTACGTGGCAAGAACCCTTGTTTTATTACCAGTCGCAGGATACAAGTGTTACAAAGAATGCAAAGCCAACAAAAGAGAGAGCAATCTTTTAAATATTTCATCTACATCATCAAGGGAAAACAATAGACAATATGGGACTATTGCCAATCGGATATCAGAAGCTTTCAAGGATGCAGATAAGACAAATGAGTCAAAAAACGAACCGATTTTACACAAGGAACAAGCAATTTGTCGTTAACCGCAACTGTATATAGAGTAAAAATCTGAGAGGAAGTAAAAAAGATGCTTACACCAATCAATCAAAAGTTATTTGAACTTCTGGAATACAACTTGGCAGATGAACGATTTACAAAAGAACCATCTCCCTTCGTAAACCCACGCGACCCGAACATTGAAATCAATATGGATAAGTTGAACGAATCTGTTTCAGAAGCAATTGAGGGGAAAATAAAAACGTTAACTGATGAACAGAAGCTATATAGTTATCTTTCGGAGGAAAAGCAACTTCAAATTGTGATCAATAACATAAAGAAACAACCTTTAGGGGAGATGGAGCAGGAAAAAAATTTTTTAGAGGAAAAGGTCCAGAAAGTCACTGAACATAAAAATAAACTTGAACAACAAAGAGAGTCTGTTACTTATGGAGCTCCTGAGAAACCAGCTCTTAACACCGATAGCTATCAAAATGAAATGCTGATCTTATCTAGAATAAATGTGGCAGAAAACAAATATCGTCTTGATCAAATAAATGAGCCTTCTAATAAAGCTAGGGAAAGAGTAGAAAAACTAAGAATAGAAGCTACCCAGTTAAAAAAACATTTGTCTAGAGATTTAGAGAAAAAAAAACAAGAAATCACAAAAATTGAATCCACTTTGCCTCCAGCACCTGAGGATAAAGAGCGAAGAAAAAGTTGGGAAATGAATAACAATGTGGTAATTGTACAGCTCCAAAAACTAATAGAAGAAAAAGCAGTCATCGAATCACAGATATCGGCAATAGCTAAGATTGAACGTTCTCAAGATGTTCCTACTAAGACAAAAGAATTTTCACAAGAATTACCGAAAAAGGAAGATACCCCCAACGAGCAGCCTAGCCAAATAGTCAAAGAAAGTGTACCTTTGCATCGAGCTGATAGTGAAAAGGTGCAGCCGAGTATTCCAGTGCCACCACCTATGCCACGTGATCCATTATGGCAGAGACAAGAAACACAAAAATCAGAGAAAGCACCTCATCCTATTGACCCGAACGTTATCATTCAAGAGAATCCTAGCCAAAAACGGGAAAATGGACCTCGTCCAAGAGCTGCTAGCGATCCTGGAGAGTTCAGGACAGACGTACCAGATAGTGGTAAAAAGACGCAAGATACACCTGAAATAGCCAAGGAAGTTACACCAGATATATCAAATAAAGATGCTTTACATACAGCAATCGGCGAAAACTTAAAAGCTAGACAAGAACTACTCCAAGTGACGATCGAAAAACAAAAAGAAATATTTGGTATCATTCCTAAAAAAGCGAAACATTTACCAGAATTAAATGCGATAGATAAGAAGATCCAAGAAAATGAAGCCGAACTCGCGAAACTGAAGATCCAGTTAGATGACCCTAAAACGTGGAAGCCCGAAATGATTCAACTGCCAAAAGGGCAATCAGCTACTGTTGAAAATATCAAAGCAGATACAGACAAGATCAAAACAGATATCGAAAAGATCAAAAGCATGGATATCAAAGATTTAAAAAAAGAACTATTCCCACATTCTAAAAAAATGCGTTGGCTCCGCCGAGCGTTGCATCTATGGCCTTTGGCGGCATATCCTTTATTTGTGAGTTGGGCAGTGATGATTTTACCAGCTCTGACGGTTAGTCTCTATGCGGCACCAGTTGCGATTACTGCTTTTTCTTTCTTTTGTGCCAGTTATTATGTCCCTAAATTAATCAATTATGCGAGAAAAAAATAGCCAATCGACGCGAAGCTCAGAAAGATAAAGAAGAACTAAATAAAGGACTGACAAAAGAAAAAGAGCAGCCAGAAGCAGCAAAAGAAGCAACAAAAGAAGTAACAAAAGAAGCAGAAAAAGAAGCAAAGAAAATAGATATAACGACAAATGAAAAAGACAAAGAAACGCTTAAAGGAGAAAAAACGGCAGAACCAAGTCTGGAACCTTCCACGAAAAAAGATTGGAAAGCCAAAACGAAAGATTTCTTGAAGAACAATTGGAAGACGCTAGCGATCATAGTAGGCGGAAGTACGTTGATTGCAGTGGCTTCTGTATTCCTCATGCCAATCATTGCACCTGGACTAGTTGGGGCCGGTATATTTACTCTTGGAACTGTAGCGTTGATGGGGGCTTCTGTGGGTATCGGGGCGCAACTGATTGACAAATTTGGATTGAAAAAAGTAGAAAATCATTTGAATAAAAGAGAAGAGAAAAACTTTGATCAAAAATTAGAAAAAGCACTTCATTCATTTGACCTCTCGAATCAAAAAGAAGAGAAAGTTAAAGAGGTACAAGAAAAAACAAAAGACTCAAAAGTGCAAGAAACAAAAGAACAAAACATCTCGTCAGATAGTTCTCGAACAAGCTCAGTAGTTTCTCAGGATGCTTTAGGTGCCAAAAGAAGCTCAATAAGTTCTCAAGGTTCTCTTGGACCCATAGACTACAACTTGTTTGCACACTCAAAAGATAACCAACAAGTGAAAGCAGAGATTCACGCAGAGCCAAATAGGAAAGTATCACTCGAACAAGGAAAGGAATCAAACAAAGTAGTTCCTATAAATCAAAAATTGACAGAAAATAATCGAAATGCGCCTTCTCAAGGTTCACCAGTAGCAGGGCCACGTCAATTTCAAGAGTTAAAACAAGATGCAGTTGTTAGAGCAAGTAATCAAAACGGAAAAGATGATAGCAATAGAAACAGCCCAGCACGTACCAGAAGCAACAGTCAACCAACTCCAAAAAAGGAGCAGAGTGTTCTATAAATGAAACAGAAGAAAAAACGAAAAGGAGAGTCATGTGAAAAATTCACGTTCTATGGTTTTTAGTTTTCATTTTTTAGTCTTTAGTATACTTTTGTATTTTGGTAATCGAATCGCTTTTTTGTTTTTAAGTGAGGAATTTACTTCATTTGAGCTAGCAGACCGAATTATGGAAGCAATTAATCAAAGCTTTGCAGAAATTGCGAAATTCAGTCCCCATATCGAATTTGAACAAATGTCGCTTCTAGTAGGTGTCGTTTCAGGAGTTAGCTATGTGTTATTCGTTTTGTATAAGACGTTCGATACTAAAAATACTAGACCCAATGAAGAATACGGAAGCGCACGTTGGGGAAAAGCTGGGGATATCCGTCCATTTATTGATAAAAAGAAAGATTTCAATATCTTATTGACGAAAACAGAAAGTCTGTCTTTGTCTGGTCGAATGAAGATCACTAAAAGAGACAACTTCAACCGTAATAAAAACATCGTCGTGGTGGGGGAGCCGGAAGTGGTAAAACTCGGTTCTTTGTAAAACCTAACCTGATGCAGATGCATTCTTCCTATGTTGTCAGTGACTCCAAAGGATTATTGTTGATGGAGACAGGAAAAATGTTTGAAGAAGCGGGATATAAGATCAAGATTTTTGATTTGATCAACCGGAAAGCAACCGACTACTATAATCCTTTCAAATATATCAGAAATGAAGATGATATCTTAAAAATCATCAACAACTTGATCAAGAATACAACCGATCCGGATAAAAAAGGTGGAGATGGATTCTGGGAAAAAGCAGAGACTGCATTGTTGATGGCGATTTTCAGTTACTTGATCCAAGAAGTCGTGGAAGAAGATCGAACATTGGGAAGTGTGATCGAATTGGTTCGATTAGCTGATATCGAGGAAGATGTCCCTAATTTTGTCAGTCCGTTAGATGTATTATTTCAAGAATTAGAACAAAAAGACCCACAAAATTTTGCTGTTGCACAATACAAGATTTTCAAATTATCAGCCGGGAAAACAACAAAAAGTATTTTAGTCAGCTTAGGTGTACGTCTAGCGCCATTCGACATTCCAAGTGTCAGACAGTTGGTATCAAAAGATACATTGGCGTTAGATTCAATCGGTGATCAGAAAACTATTTTATATATCTTGTTACCGGATACAGACACAAGTTTCAACTTTTTAGCTAGTATGATGTACCAACAGTTGTTCGATATGCTTGTTTACAAAGCTGACAATGTATACAAAGGCAGACTACCAGTCCATGTACGCTGTATTCTAGATGAGTTTGCCAACATTGGCCAGATTCCTGATTTTGAAAAAGTCATTTCCGTTGTTCGAAGCCGGGAAATCTCAACGAGTGTGATCTTGCAAAATATCAGTCAGCTGAAAACATTGTATAAGAACACATGGGAAACGATCATCGGTACGAGTGACACCTTCTTATACTTGGGAGGGATGGAACAAAGCACCCATGAATACATCTCTAAATTATTGGGTAAAGAAACGATCGAACAACGAAATATCAGTGTAACAAAAGGGGCAAACGGTTCGTTCAATGAAAGCTTCCAAAAACTAGGGAGAAACCTGATGGATCCTGACGAAGTCGCAAGTTTGAAAGGGCAAGAATGTATCTTGAAAATTCGAGGAGCCCATCCGTTCCTATCTTCAAAATATGACATCACTAAACACAAGAATTATAAAAAACTCGGAGACGTCACAGAGAAATATATGTATACGCGAGATTTTTCCGAGCAAGAGGAACAGTTGCTTCCTGGACAAGAGGAATTGCCTTACGAACCAGATGAACTATTGCTCTCAGACTTTGACGAGACATTAGATGAATCAGATGACATGATCGATGAGGAAGACTTGTATGACGAGTATCAAGAAGAGCCTGATGATGACTATGACGAGGAAGCCTTGAGAGAAACAGTTTGATTATGGGAGTAGGAACGGCAGCTCTACACGAATGGAAAGAGGGGTTCTTTTGGAACTCCTTCTTTATGTGTAAATGACCAAGAAAGATGTTTTCTGAAACGTTCCAAAATTTTCTGAATTTAGAAATAACTGTGAGAGAGTAAGGGAGAATTTTCGCTATACTGAAATTAGGCTTAAAAAATAAAAATTAATTAGAGAAGGAGACTGTAATTATTATGGATTCAGGATTGTTACAACAGGTGTTTACATTAGTTTCACGTTTTACTTTAGTTGGAGGCGGTTTGTGGCTCATTTGGGGGACGATTATTTTAGCAGGTGCCTTAAAAGATAAAAATGGACCTCAGCTGCAGCAGGGTATCTGGCAAATCGTTGGTGGTGGATTAATTCTAGTGGCTGCAGGCTGGTTTGCTACATCCTTTGATATGAGTTCTTTGTTGCCATGAGTCTGAATACAATGAGGATGATAGGAGTTTAGCATATGCACACAGCGATAATGAGTCTCTTCAATCAGATTATTGCTTATCTGAATGGAGAAGATTTACAAGCTATGTTGAGTCAGGATCTGCAGTCTTATATGTATGATGCATACAGTTTGGTTATGCGTCTACAGCAACATGTAGTAGGACCGATTGCCTTATCAATATTGGCTATTTTTGTTCTTTTGGAGTTCCAGAAGATCTCAATGAAAGTAGAAGGGGCAGGTGGTGCCCCTATGCTTGGATTCGAGATGATTATGAAAGCACTGATTAAATTCGTGCTTTGTTACATAGTAATTTTAAGAATCCAAGACATATTAGACGGAATCATCATTATTACCAGCAACTTGACTGCCAGAGTGATCGAGGTTGGAAATGATGGTGTACTGAATAATGTAGCAGATCGGGTAAGTTCAGCAGTCGCCGACCTCTCATGGTGGGAACAACTAGTTATTCTATTAGTCATGTGTATCATGTTTTTGGTTTCACTTGTTGTGCGAGTGTTGATCCAAGTAACGATCTATCTAAGATTCTTGGAACTTTATATTTTTTGTGCTATGGCACCAATCCCAATGGGGACACTTCCAAACCAGGAATTTTCAGCAATGTCGAAAAGCTTTTTCAAGAATTTTGCGGCCACGGGACTACAAGCAACATTTATTGGCTTGGTCTTAGTTATCTATCCGCTTTTGTTTATAAAAATCATGGAAGAAGTCGGTAGCGGAATCTGGGGGATCATCATGGGATTGACCATTTATATGCTTGCTCTACTGCTTTCAATCAATAAAACAAAAGGATGGGCAAAAACATTGCTCTCTGCATCATAAGGAGGAACTATGGCTGTCGAAGTAAAAGTACCGAAAGATATCAAAGAATACAGAGAAAAAGTAATCGCTGGTATGACTTTAAAGCAGTTACTTTGTCTGAGTATCGCTGCTGGAGTAAATATCGTGATCAGTCTGATTTTCATCGCATGGCTGAAGATCCCGATGGAAATCACCAGCTGGCTGATGATCCTTTCGTCGATCCCAATCGTTTCATTTGGTTGGTTCAAGCGAAATGGATTGACCTTCGAAGTGTATATCAAACAATTTTTCAAATATCATTTTTCTCCTGGCATCCGTAAGAAGCAAGGGGTATCAATGAAAGAAGAGAAAAAAGTAGCTGAAACCGTAAATGTAGAAACAAATAAAGATACAGGCGGACAAGAAACATGATGAAGTTGAAGTCATTCACTCAAACAAGAAAATTAAAGAAAAAATTGAAGAACAATGAACCAAAGGCACAAAAGAAGGGAAAGAAATCACAAGATCTACAAGAGACGGATCCTTTGAGAGCAACTTTTGCATTTCAAGAAATCTTTCCTAGCGGTATTTGTCAAATCGATGATATCACTTATTCTACTACCATCGAACTAGAAGACATCAATTACCAATTATCGTCTGAAGACAACCAAATCGAGATTTTTTCTCAGTATTGTGATTTTTTGAATTCCTTAAGTAGTAAGACGAAATTACAGCTGACCGTCTATAAAAAGAAACGACCTTTAGCAGATTTGCAAAAAGTTCTTTATTATCAAGAAAAAGGTGACTTTTTAGATGACTACCGGTCAGAAATGAATGAAGTCATCTCTAGAAAATTAGATGAAGAAAAAAATGGGTACCGCAAATGTATCTTGTTCACTTTTGTACAAAAACATACAAAAATAGAGCATGCAGAAAAAGAACTAGAAATGGTGGCTGATCGCTTTGCAATGTTTGCCAGTCGATTAGGAAGCAAGATCAAGCGCATCGAAAAAACAGAATTATTGACAATCCTCTCAGAGATTTTAGGGACAGATGATAAAAGAGAGAAGCAAAAGGTCGAAGATGTATTGCCAGAAGTCATTGAGATAAAAGAAAACAAAAACTATCTAAAGGTAGATACGCATTATGCAAAAACGATTTATCTTCAAGAATATCCTTCTGAATTAGCAGATACGTTCTTATACGAGCTGTTAGAAATCCCGAAAGAATTAGTGATTACTCTTCATATTGATCCTCTAGAGCAAGATGAAGCTTTTGATTTAGTGAAAACAAAGCTAGCATTCATGGAGCAACAAAAAGTCGATGAGCAAAAAAAGGCGTTGCAAAACGGATATGATTACGAAATGCTTTCTTATGACCTTTCGTATTCATTAACAGAAGCAAAAGGCTTGGTAGACGATTTGCAAAATAGAGGTCAAAAGCTTTATGCGATGACAAGCTCGATTCATTTTCGGGCAGGAACAACTGAACAGCTGGCGGAGATTCAAGACGAAGTGAATGCAGTAGGACGTCGTTTTGGATTCAAGATCATTGAATTAGAATTTATGCAGGAGAATGGACTAAATGCAACACTCCCGCTAGGAATAAATTCGATACCGTTAGATCGTACGCTATCAACAGCCAGCACAGCGATTTTTATCCCATTCACCATATCTGATTTGATCCAAGAAAACGGAAAATATTATGGAGTGAATGCTATTTCTAAAAATATTCTTTCACTAGATAGAAAACTTTTAAAAGCCCCCAATGGATTCGTTCTTGGGACACCGGGCTCCGGAAAAAGTTTTTCTGTCAAACGGGAGATAGTCAATGTCTTGTTACGAGATGCAGAAGATGAAGTCATCATTATTGATCCAGAACGGGAGTATTCGGTCATCGGTCAGAATTTCAATGGAGAGATCATCAAGATATCCAGTGATTCTGCAACAACGATCAACCCGATGGATATCAATGAAAACTATGGGGACGATACCGACCCTGTAGTATTGAAGTCAGAATTCTTGATTTCTTTGTTCGATTTGATTATTGGTGGGGCACTAGGTTTGAGTTCTGCTCAAAAAACGCTGATCGACCGTGTCTGTCGTAGAACATATGAAATAATGAGCGGTGCTATGCCGACTTTTGTTGATTTTTATAACATATTAAAAGAACAGGAAGAAGAAGAAGCAAAGCAGTTAGTCATGGATCTAGAGATTTATATCGAAGGAAGTTTGTCAGTGTTTTCTGCCAAAACAAACGTGGATATCACGAAGCGGCTTGTCATTTACGATATTAAAGATCTTGGGAAACAATTGAAGACAATGGGGATGTTGATCGTTTTAGACCAAGTATGGAATCGGATCACGGAAAACAGGGAACGAGGCGTGCGAACATGGCTGTATATCGATGAGATGCAACTTTTGTTCACCAATGAATATTCAGAGAATTACTTTTTTGAATTATGGAGTCGGGCAAGAAAATGGGGGGCCATTCCAACAGGGATTACTCAGAATGTGGAGACATTGCTGCTATCGGATCTTGCACGAAGAATGTTGTCTAACAGTGACTTCGTCATGATGCTCAATCAGGCTAAATCAGACAGGACACAGCTCGTTCGATTATTCGATATCTCAGAAGAACAAGAGAAATACGTAGTCAATTCTCCAGAAGGCTATGGATTAATGGTATTTGGGGATACCACTCTCCCGTTTTACGATCATTTTCCAAAAGATACGAAGCTGTACAAAATGATGTCGACCAAGCCTGGAGAAACATAATAAAGTAAAAACAAGCAGAAAGGATATGTGATAGTGGCTGATTCGGAAAATCCAATAGGAGATATTGAACTGGATAACGAAAGAGAGGATGAGAAAGGAAGCAGCTCCACTTCCAAGTCTAAAGCAGAAAATATTGTTTTAAATAGAAACGGTGAGAAATCATCAAAAACAAAAGTCTTCAAAACGAGTAGTGAGAAAAAGAAAAACATTCGGTTGAAGAAAAAAAACGGGAAAAAAGTAAAACTGATAACTTCGAATACGCGTAAAAAACGCCTTCGTGCCATGCTTCTCGAAAAAAGAATTGTCGCAGTGCACAATCCAAAAATCGCGAAACAGCAAAAGTTATTTCGAAGAAGACAATTACTTTTAAAATCAAAAAAAGAGCTAAAGTTGGAAAATGCTCGCCAAACGAACCAACAACATATCATTCAACGGGAAAAACCGAATGAGCAGACATATCGAAATAGTGTCATTTCAGATAAGCAAACAACCCAAGACATTACTCGCAAGCAAAAATATCAAAAGCAGTTTTTGCAAAAAGAATTGAAGTATACGGGATATGTCAGTGAAGCAAAAAAAGCTTCTTTACAACAAAAGCAAGCGACCGTTACTCGACAAGCTAAATCAACTCAATTTTCTACTCAATCTTATAAAAGAAAATATCAGCGTTCGACTCTCTCTGCTCAATCGAAGCAAACGGGTCAAACGAGCCAGAAATATAAGAGACAATCTGGACGAGCGAGCACATATAGCGTCAAGAATATGAAACATAAAGTAGACCGTTCATTACAACGAAATATTTCGCCTAAAAATCGTTTTCGTTCACAGATAAAGGAATTAGTGATTGATAAGGTAGGACGAGATGGGGACGGCAATTTGAATTTAATCGGGCTATTGATTGCGCTGTTTATTTTAGTACCGATATTGTTGAAACTGATTATCATCATTACCATCGTTGCAATAGTCATAACCGTCATCACAGTGGTTATTTCTATTTTCATGTTTATTGCTAGTCTATTCGTGATAAAGACCGAAGATATGGCGCTTGAAGAAGCCTATCGTTACGTCACACATCTAGATGCTCTCAAAAATAAGAATGTTTATAATGCTTACCAAAATTTGATCAATGACGACGCATTCGATGAAGTGTACTTCATGGTCAATGGTGTCCAATCAGATCCCGAGACGTTTTTATATTCTTCAAATGGCGATAGTTACTTATACTATTTGAATGCAAAATTCGAAGATTACGATATCGATGAATTAGCAATAGCGAAATATCGGGAAAGGATTGCTCAAAAAACCGGTCAATGGATTCCTAATCGTGGAAGTATCTATGCTATTTTTGCAGATGCTCCATATACATTGACTGATCATCCAGTTAGAGTGAATAAAGTCAGAGATGAGATCCTTGCAATCCATGATATGGTCTATAACTACAGTACACTGGCCGAACTTGGCAAACAGATTGAAACAACGACCGTCACGATCGATGAAGAGACTGGAGAAGAGAAAGTAGAAGTCAAGACGGAAACAAAAGATATTGTCACAATAAATATCAACATCCAAACATTAGGAGAAATGCTAGATTCAGACCCGGAAGTAGATGTCTATACGATGAGAGGAGGAATTATTCCTTCAAACAATGATCCTTATTACGGCAGAGTATCTGCATTTGATGAAGAGGAAGTTGATAAATATTATCCAATCAGTGATTTAGATCGCTTTGAGAACAAAATCTTTTTACTTAATCCATTCGGAGCCACTCATTACGCAAGTGTAATCGAAAATTACGGATATCGTGGACGAAATCCAGATGATAGAAACAATGATATTGTGCTAGAAGCAGAGCCAGGGACGCCAGTCTACGCAATGGGAGAAGAAACGATTGATGGGACCTTAGGGGGGATACAGGCAGTCCAGGTTTACGTACATGGGTCTACATCAATGAATTTTCATTTTATCTGCATTATCGAAATATCAATCTTGTACCTGGACTACGTTCAGGTCAGCGATTATCTGCAGGTGACCTTATTGGATATACTCGTTCTGATAATGGTGGTAATTTGCTTATGGATATGGAACTTTATCGTTTCTGGCACGCAGATCCACCACTATATCCAGCAGTATATATCGATAATCTTTCTTTTGCTCATGAGACGAATCTCGGTTATTTCCGCAGTGGGGGAGGGTTGAGAGGGGAACTAATCAATCCACCAGCTTCTGTTACTAAATGGCGGGAGAAAGTGGCCGAAGAGACAAAGAAGAATGATATCGAAGGGTATGAAAATGCGATTTTATCTATTATCTGGGTAGAAACAGGCGGAAATGAGAGAGAATTTCCGGATATCATGCAAGCCAGTGAATCACAAGGAAGACCGCCTAATTCAATTAGAAGTCCAGAAGAATCCATCGAAGTTGGCGTACGTTATTTTGCTCGTCTTCTGAAAAAAGCACAGGAAAACCAGAAGAATGAGCGAGCTGCTGTCCAGGCATATAACTTTGGAGAAGGATATTTAGATGACTTGATCCGAAGAAATAGTGATTACTCCTTTGATGACAGCAGAATCTTTGCCCGAGATAAAAGTAATGGGAAAACCGTTCCGTATCACAATCCTATTGCGTTGCGGTTTGGTTATACGTGGCGATATGATTATGGAAATATGTTTTATGCGCAACTTGTAACGAATAATATCATGGTCGAGAGTGGACGTATGGTAGAAATAGCTAGAGAAGAGTTAGGGAATTTGAATGGTGATAAATACTGGCGCTGGTTTGGTTTTGAAAATCGTGCAGAATGGTCTGCGATGTTCGTTTCATGGGTGGCAGATCAAGCAGGGTATATCAACCAGAATCGAGTATTGAAGACTCCGAATGTATTAGCGATGAGAGACTGGTTCTACGAAAATGAAAAATTCAAACGTCATGATGAAGAGTATTTACCACAATCTGGTGATCTTATTTTCTTTGATTGGACAGGTGGAAGAACTGGCAAGGATTTTGTCGGAATCGTGGAATATGCAGGGGGCGGAATGGTCCAAGTCATCGAAGGAAATTCCGACAATCGAGTAAGAAGAAGAACCTATGCTTTAGATAGCATAGCTATCTCGGGGTATGGAACCCCATAATCTTATTTTTTAAGAAAGGTGCGAAGATGCTTAAAAATTTTTTAGAGACGAAAGCTGGAAGAAACATCATTATAGGTTTAGCTGTTCTAATCGTGGTCGTTATTACTCTTGTCACTTATTCACTGATGAGTGGGAAACCAAAGGAAACAGCCCAAGCAAATGATAAGACAGAACAGACCCAAGAAAGCAAAGAAACGATCGGACGTTATAACGGAACAATCTACAGCGGAACATGGTATTCGAACCGTTCGGATGATATGTATATCGAGTTAGATGCAGATGGAACTTACTGGGCTTCTTCCTGGATTCCTAAAGGCGAATACTACCTCAAGGACCAAAACATTATGGTTTTAGAAGCAGAAGATGGAAAAACAAAGGAATTCCAATTACAAACACGGATGGGTAGCACAGTGATGTATCTGAAAGAAGGAGAAGAAGAGATTTTCTTATATCCGAATGAAGACATCAAACAAAAAATGGAATCAGAAAATGCCGAACAAATCGAAGCGGCTGAAAAAGCAGTGAACCAAATGTGGTCTGATATCTTGACGCAAGGTCACTGGGAGAACAAAAATTCAGATCGAACATTCAAGTTGGAATTCAAAGACGGAGAGTACGTCCAAACGAAAATCGAAGGTGACGATGAGGAGACGGAGACTTTCAAATATACTATTTCAGGAATAGTTACCGAACAAAGTGGAGCAACCATTTCTTTAAGCAGAACCGATAGTAACGATAGAAAGCAAGATATCAACTTCAAAATAACAGAGGAAGGATCAAAATATATTTTGGCAGGACCAGTAGGGACCTTCAAGTGGAACTCTTACTATGAAAAAAAATATGACGATGTCACACTAACGCAAGATGGGACAACACGAGACGATTTGCCCGAACGGACGATAGAGACAACAGATGAAGAAGGGAACAAGGTCATTATCACTGAAAGAGATGTGACAAGCTAATGGATGGAAACAACGCTAGCAAAGACAAAGAAGTAGAACTCACGGAAAGAGGGTTTCTCTATCTTGCTAAAAGTACTCCCCGTATTTTATTATTTGCCGTGAAGTTTCTATATAGAATTGTAATAGGAACGATCAATCTTGTGAGACAGAGAAGGTTTCGCGAGATTATTAAAAGCCTAACGAGTGTTCCAATAGTCTTCTTTAAACTTTTATATAACGCTAGAACAAGAAGTATCAATTTTGTGGAAAAAATGCAGGGGAAACAAAAAGAAAACAAACAAGAGAACCAAAAAAATGGAGCAGTCCAAAATGAGAGTCAGACCCAAAGTCAGGATCTAAAAGGCAAAAAGCCAGAAATTACTATATCACGGAATAACATCAATAGAGAACTAGGACCGTCAATGCAAAATTCAGGAGGAACAAAAGCAGAGGGGGTTGAACTACTAAGAAGCAACAAAGCTGCTAGAGCGCGGGTCCAAAGTCCAACACAGAACCGGAAACGTTCATTAAGTGAGATTACAGCTTCCGCAACTAAGAAAGCTAACAAATGGAATGAAAGGGTGCTTAATGAGAGAAGAATTTCACCACCATCAAGATCTAGATAAGTGAAAAAATCGAAAGTGCTTAGGAAGAACGAGATTTCCATCTCTTCCTAAGCATTTTCTAAATCAAGCGTATAACAGTTTGTATCTCAACAATAGACAAATGAAACAAGGCGCAATGGTCAACAGCACATGACTCGATTTAGCGAATAAAGCGGAGGTTCATGATGGATAAACGAGAAAAAGCTTATTTACGCAACAGTAAGAAAGCATTGAATAATCACTTTACTTATATTTTAGATAACGTCAAAAAAATCGAAAAAAAGTTAAACAAACAACAGGAAAAAATGACTGCACCTCCTGAAAGGCAAGTGTTGCTTGATGAATATAATCAAACAAAAGAAACATATAGGGTGTGGAATCAACGATTAGCAGATGTCGAAGAACAGATTCTAGATGTAAGAAAGTTATTGAATAACAAAAATGATTATCAGTATAAAAGTAAGACGATGAAAAGGAAAGGGTATGTGGTGGGCACAGCCAAATCCTATTTAAGTCATAACGTTGAACGCCCGCCTAGTAATTTTCAAATCACGTTAGAAGACATTATTAAAGCTAGAGCAGCCCTTAAAAGTACCCCAAATAATCCTAGAGAAGATCAAGTCATAAAAAAAACGGTTGTCGGTAAAACAGCAAAGCCAACAGGTAGGCTTAATAAAACAAAAAGCGAGGTCTGAAAAAATGCCTAATAAGAAGGACTTAAAAAAAGAAAAAGAATTGCTGAATCAGGATTTCAAAAACGTTTGTAAAGAATGGCACACGATAAAACGAAATTTGGTTAAGGGACAAAGAGAAATACAGAAGGAAGAGATCGAGCTAAACAACCCCGAGTATAAAGCCGCTTTTAAAAAAGCATTTCAAACTGGCGAATATAAAAATAGAATGTTGATTTATAACTCACCTGTAGAACTAATTCAAGAATATCAAAAAAATTTGATTAGTTATGGAAAGATTTGTCAGAAAATGCATAATCTTGAGCAAAAAATATATAGAAAAAGAGAAGAAATCAAAAATAAACCCAGTTATGTAAAAGGTAGTAAAACATTTGAACAGTTGAACTATAAAGAAGGATTTGCTTTAGCAGCTTTAAAAAAAAGTTACAATAAATTTTATCCTAAAGAAACAGCGGATGTTATCAGTACGATCAAAGATCTTGCTGATACTGCTAATGTCAAGTTACACCTTCTCAATGAACAAGAAATATCTCAAGAGTTGAACAATTTATTGCCAGCTGTGCGTAGAGAAGGAGAGATTAATAAACAAAATCCAAACTTAGAAAATAAAGTAGGACAAGCGCGTAAAAATGCTAAGTCTATGAGAAATTCATTAGTTCAAGAAAATTCTCATCAAGTTCGCTGATACGAATCAAAAAAATAAGGAACTGTGACAAAAGTCTTGTCGCAGTTCCTTTTTCCGAATAAACGGTGTTCCAGAAGTAACTTCTTCGGAAATAAGCCGAAATTTCACAAAAATTTGAAAAGCAATTTTCGTAAACTCCTTCTTATTTCTTGAAGCTGACCACTTCTGTCACAACCTCTTCAAATCGTTAAATGGATTGCACAATGATCGTTAGTAATAGACCCAATACATAGCTAGCATTGAACAAGACCATATTTTTGATGGAATAGCTGAAACTGATAGGTTGGGGTAATGTTTGCTTGAATTGATCTAAATGCTTCTTCACAATTGGCAAAGTCAAGAAGGTGACTAAGATTGGCCATTCATAGATACCACTCAACAAGCCCATCAAGATCACAAAATAGCAAGCATACATCAATAGCTGGAATAAGACTGTTCCTGCTGGGCGTCCGATATAAAAAACCAGTGTATAGCGATGATTTTCAATATCGCGGTCAAGATCTCGCAAATTATTAGCTAACATGATATTGGCAATCGTAAACACCAAGGGTAAGGAAGCCAATACAATGGCTGCTATAGCCCAAAGGTTTCCTACCAAAGCAAATTGCCCGGATGAAAAATCGATTGTCAGATCATAGACATCCGAACCGAATGTATTAACATAAACGACCATTGCAAAAATCCCAAGTCCCATAGTCACCCCGCTGAAGATTTCCCCTAAAGGCATTCGAGACAAGGGAATGGGACCGAATGTATAGAATACTCCGATAAAACAACAGATAAATCCCATCAAAAGCAAAAGCCAACCCGTATTGATTGTTAAAATAACGCCAATAACAAAAACAAATGCGATCATCGCTAAAATCATGTTTCGGATCAATACAGGGGATAGATTTCGGCGACCAATGACGTTTTCTTCATACTTATATACTTCAGAATGCGCCTTTTCATAATCCATGTAATTATTGATCGCGGTTGTCGCTAAATCAAAAACTAGCATCCCAACAAAAAATAAAAAAGTGTTCAACCAATGTATCTCGTTAAAAAAAGCGATAGAGAATAATACCCCTACCGCAAAAGGAAATACACTAGCCACCTTTGTTCGTATTTCAACTACTTCTAAAAAGATTTTTAGTGTCATGGTTCGTGCTCCTTATTTTAGTTCAGAACGGTCACCCATCGTGTAATGGGAGTCCTCAGATAATTTGAAAGTGTCTTTGATCGGATCGGTCACATATACTTTATCGTCTTTTGTCACGAAGATTGCTTCCGTCCCATTGTTCAATTCACTTTCAACATATTCCAGACCTTTTTTCACACCCATTGAAAAGACTGCTGTAGACAGACCGTCACCATCAATGGATTTATCTGTTATGATCGTGACACTTGCGATATCGTTGTCGAATGGATAACCTGTTTTTGGATCAAACAAATGATGGTATTTTTTGCCATCTACTTCTAGATAGCGCTCATAAATTCCAGAAGTAACTAATGTTTTGTTCCGTTCTTTGATAGAACCTAAAACAGAGCCACGAGCCATATTTGGATCTTGGATGCCGACTGTCCAGTCTTGGTTTTCGCCTCTTGGGCTGTGTCCTAAGACATAGACATTCCCACCTAAATCAACGATAGCAGTAGTCACACCTTGTTTTTTCAAGACTTTCACTACTTCGTCTGTAATGTAGCCTTTGGCGATCGCCCCTAAGTCGATGATCATTCCTTTTTCTTTTAGATAGACCGTTTTTTCTTGGTCATTTAGTTCAATTTTATGATAATCCACTAATTTCAATGCCTGATCGATTTCTTCTTGTGAAGGTTTTCTGGCGTCATCAAATCCGATTCGCCATAATTGAGTGATTGCACCGATTGCCATATCGAATCCGCCTTGAGAATCTTGGCTGTATTCATAGGCTCGTTTGACTAATGTGTAGACGTCGTCAGAAACTTTTACGGGTTTGATTCCAGCCTGTTCATTCACTTCATCAATCTCGGAACCTTTTTGGTTGATCGTGATTTTATCACCAAGCTCTTTTACTCGATCAAAGGCAGGTTTCAATGCTGCTTCTTTGCCTTCATCATACACACGGATACGAACGTAAGTCCCTAACAAGAACTGTTCATCAGAGTACGGATCTTTCAAGATCTTGGTAGAAGCTGAACTTTCAGTGGTTGTTTTTTTTGCTGAATTAGTACAGCCAGTTAGCACCATAAAAGAGATGCCCAGTGTGATTAAGGAAAATAGTAGTTTTTTCCGCATTGTTTTCCTCTCTTCATTTTGAAAGGTGAGACGACTGCCTAATCTGGCTATCGTCCCACCCTCCAACTTTTATTAATATGGTTATATGATATTACTCTGTTACGATATTGTCTACTTCGATTGTTTGAGTGTCGCCTTTTTCAGCTGCATTCACTAATTGTTGTGCGTACATGATGAATGAATGTGAGCTGTGTGTAGCACCTGTAACAACTTCTACATCAGCAGGTGAGCCATCTTCTTCACCCATTGCTTTGACGAATTCATCGTTAAGAGTAGGGATGTAAGTTTTTGGTTCTGTTCCGCTTTTGGCTTTCATGTTTTCATTGTATTCTGTATCATCTTGTTTTGATTTACCGTCTTTGTCGATATAATCAAAGTTTGATTCAGTTACTTTGCCGCCAGCAACTGTCATTTCGAATTGCACACGGTAGCCGTTAGAGTAGTTCTTTTCTTCTAGCTTGTAAGTGCCGTCTTTCAAATCAGCACCATTGTCGATTTCGATTGTATCTGTGTTCCCAGCTTGAGCAGCTTGGATCAATTGTTGTGCGTAGTTTTGGAAGCTTTCAGATGAGTGAGTAGCTCCAGTTACGACTTCCACACCGCTTGCGCTTTGTGCTTTTAAGAATTGGTCGTTCAACTCAGGAATATATTTTTCTGGATTTGTGCCAGATTTTGCTTCCATGTTTTTGTTGTATTCTGCATCTTTTGTTTTTGATTCGCCGTTTTCATTGATGTTATCATATTTTGATTCAGTAATTTTACCGTCTTTTACAACCATTTCAAAAACTGCGCGGTAACCATTTGAATAATTTTTTTCTTCTAATTTATATGTGCCGTCTTGCAAGTCTCCGCCAGCAACAACTTTTGTAGATGATTCTGTTGTGCTTTTTGCAGTTGAAGATTGTGCTGTAGATGATTCAGAAGAAGAATTTGAACTTCCGTTATCATCTGCGCCGCAAGCGCCTAACACTAGAGCTGAAAATGCTAACACGGCAAATCCAGTTACAAAACGTTTTTTCTTCATTTTAATACCCCACCATTCCATTTTTAGTCCACAATTTTTCTTTGTGATTCATTATACATTCTAATCTTTTTAGCCTATAAGTCAACTATTTTTGATAAATAACCCGCGTAATATTTCAAACGTTTTCTTTCAGCAAATTTCGTGAAAAAACGCTTTATTTTAAAATTTGAAAAAAATCCAAAAGGAGTTAGACAAAAGAACAGAACATCTATATAATATATGGAGATTGTGTAATAAGTATCAAACTAAAAGAATTATCATATATTCATTATATAGATAGTCTATAAGGAGCGGATGATCAATGGCAAAGCAAAATATTGTCGTTGTAGGAGCAGGATATGCCGGTGTTTCAGCTACAAAATACTTGGCAAAAAAACTGAAAAAAGAAGATGTAGCAATTACTCTGATCGATCGTCATTCGTACCATACTATGATGACCGAGTTGCATGAAGTAGCTGGCGGACGTGTAGAACCAGAAGCAATCCAATACGATCTGCAGCATTTGTTTGCTCGTCAAAAGAATGTGCAACTTGTCACAGATACAGTTGTCGGTATCGATAAAGAACAGAAAATCGTCAAGACCAAATTGGGTTCCTATCCTTTTGATCAGCTGATCCTTGGAATGGGCGGAGAGCCGAATGACTTTGGTACACCTGGTGTCAAAGCTCACGGATTCACCCTTTGGTCATTTGAAGATTCTGTAAGGATTCGTGAACATATTGAGAAAACAGTAGCAAAAGCTGCGTTGGAACCAAATGATGAGTTGCGTAAAGCCATGCTGACTTTCGTTGTCTGTGGTTCTGGGTTTACCGGTATTGAAATGATTGGGGAACTGATTGACTGGAAAAATCGCTTAGCCAAAGATTACAAGTTGGATCCAAACGAGATCACACTGATGGTCGTAGAGGCAATGCCGACAATCTTGAATATGTTAGACCGAAGTGATGCTGCAAAAGCTGAACGCTATTTGCGTAAGCACAATGTAGAATTATTATTGAATGCACCAATCGTAGAAGTGGCTGCGGATCATATCAAGCTGAAGGACGGACGCAACATTCCGACCCACACACTGATTTGGACAGCTGGTGTTAAAGGAACTTCTGATGCTGCTGATTTTGGATTAGAAGCAGCACGCGGACAGCGGTTGATCGCCAATGAATACATGCAGGCAAAAGGCTATGAAGATAAAAACATCTATATCATCGGTGATTTAGTCTTTTATGAAGAGTTTCCAGGAACACCGACACCGCAGATCGTCCAAGCTGCTGAACAAACAGGACACACAGCCGCAGCGAATATCGTGGCTTCGATCAAAGGCGGAGAAAAGCATAAATTTAAAGGAAACTATCAAGGATTTATGGTTTCTATTGGTGCTAAATGGGGGGTAGCTAACCTATTTGACAAGATCCATTTAAGCGGATTTTTAGCTATCGTAATGAAACATATCGTGAATTTGAAATACTTCTTTGATATTCGTTCTGGTTATTATATGTTCCAATATTTAATGCATGAGTTTTTCCATATCAAAGACGATCGCAACGTGACTCGAGGACATTCTTCTCGTTACGGCAACGTTTTATGGAGTGTGCCACTTCGTATTTTCTATGGTTTAGTTTGGTTCGTTGAAGCTTCCAAAAAAATCATTGGTAATGGTGAAGTGTTCAGACCAAGTACTTGGTTTGGTGAAGGATCATGGTTCACTGGAAACAGTGTATTTCCTTGGACGTGGGAATATAATGTAACAGATGTTGCCAGTGGTGCTTCGGCTGCTGGAGATGCAACCACAGCTGCCAGCGGAGCAGGGGCAAGTGCCGGAGAAGCAGCGACTCATGCTGCACATTTCGGTTTGAGTTATGCATACGGAGAAGAACCAATGGCTGTGATCGAGAAGTCACCAGACTGGTTCACGAAGATTATGCAAGTAATCATGCCAAATAATGATGTAGCAATGTTCTTCCAAAAATTTATGGTATTCTTTGAAATCGCCTTGGCATTAGCATTGATTGCTGGATTATTCACATGGCTATGCAGTGCGACAACGATCGTATTAGTGATCACATTCTGTTTATCAGGAATGTTTTATTGGGTAAACATTTGGTTCATTTTTGTTGCTTTCGCATTGATGAACGGCTCTGGTCGTGCGATTGGTTTGGATCGTTGGGTGATTCCGTGGCTACAACGTACACTAGGCAATTGGTGGTACGGTAGACCAAGTGCCCAATACGGCAAGAAATAAATAGATAAAAATAAATGAACAACGTTATTTGAATGCAAGATTTTCAATAGAAAGGGGCTGAGGCAAACCGTCGCAGCCTCCTTTTTATGTAAAACAAAGGAATAAGATGCCCGAGATAAACCTCCATGAGCAAGACACAGGTGTCATAACCTCTGATAAACGGTATTCCAGAAGTAGCTTCTTCGGAAATAAGACGAAATTTCACAAAAATTTGAGAAGCAATTTTCATAAATTCCTTCTTATTTCTTGAAGCTGCCCACTTCTGTCACAACCTCTTGATATAAACGGTGCTCCACCTGCTGCTTCTCGGTAATAAGCCCAGAGAATTAGAAAACATGGAAAGCTGCTTTCTATTCTTCGTTCTTATTACTCAAAGCAAGGCACAGGTGTCACAACCTCTTGTTTTTATGCTAAAATTGGGTGAGTTAATCTGGAAAAAGGAGAACAAAAATGAGCCTTAAAGAATTTGCTGAAAAAAGTCTGCTCAAACCTTGGGATGTTTTTATTATTTTGCTTTTGACTGTTCTTTCTTTTTTACCAGTCATGATTTTTGGTCTTCAGCAAAATACCGCAACAGCAGAAAAAGAAGCGGTACTGCGTGTGGATGGCACAGAAATCAAAACATTCCCTTTGATGGCTGGAGAAAAGAGCTACACATATACTTACAAAGATAAACACGGAGATTATAACTTGATTGAGATAGATGGCGATCGAGTACGGATAAAAGAAGCAGACTGCGATGACCAGATCTGCGTACGTCGAGGCTGGGCAACGAAAAATGGTGAAACCATTGTTTGTTTACCACATAAATTAGTGATCGAGGTCCGATCTACAGATGGGGGTGACGAAGACAGTCTGATTTATTAGACCTTCACACACCATGAGCAAATTACAAAAAATGATTTATATTTCGCTACTTGTTGCACAAGGAGTGATCATTAGCTTATTGGAAAATATGATTCCTTATCCTTTTGCTTTTGCGCCTGGAGCAAAATTGGGCTTAGCCAACCTGATCACGATCGTTGCGATTTTTACCATGAAAAAACGGGACAGCTTCTTGCTATTGTGGCTGCGACTATTTCTGACTACCTTGCTAGGTGGAACGATTTCCACGTTCCTTTACAGCATGAGCGGTGCTCTGCTTAGTTATTTTGGGATGTTATTGGTCAAGCAATTAGGACCCAAACGTATCAGTATCATCGGGATCAGTGCGGCCGGTGGGTTCATGCATAATGTCGGTCAGCTTTTGATGGCCTCTTTCATTGCGCAATCATGGACAGTCATGCTGTACTTGCCAGTCCTCTCCGTTTTAGGAATATTGTCAGGAATCGCTATCGGAATCGCGGCGAATTATCTTTTACGACATGTGCAGACACTGCAACGATTCCAAAAAGATTATGAGCAGGGAACCAAACAACAATGGAGCCCGATGTTTACCAAAAAATAATCGTCACACAAGGAGTTTTTTTATGAAGCTACATCCAATGTGGGAAAACTATCCTGCTTTAAGTAAAGAATTGACAGAAACACTAAAACGGATGGAAGAAACTGTCCGTCTGAAAAACAAACCTGTCGAACAAGCAATCAAAGAAACGATCCATGCTGGCGGAAAACTGTTGCGACCTGCCTATCAGCTACTGTTCTCACAATTTGGACCAGAGCAAGACCGGGACAAAGCCATCGCTTTGGCAGCTTCCATCGAAATGCTCCATACGGCCACACTGATTCATGATGATATCGTTGATGAAGCAGATCTGCGGCGTGGTCAGCCTAATATCCGTAGTCAGTTTGGGAATGTCGTTTCTGTTTATGCAGGAGATTATTTATTCGTCTGCTGTTTTAAACTATTGTCTGATTACTCGACTTCCCTGAAAAGTCTTCAATTGAATTCTCGCAGTATGGAAAAAGTATTGAATGGCGAATTAGGGCAGATGGATGATCGCTATAATTATGAACTTTCTGTAAAAGAATATTTGGAGAATATCTCAGGTAAGACAGCTGAATTGTTCCAACTAAGTTGTTCTGTTGGCGCTTTTGAAAGTGGAACAAGCGAGCGTTTCGCAAAAAAAGCAGGAGATATCGGACTCTCTATCGGGATGGCCTTCCAAATTATCGATGATATTTTGGATTATACAAAAGAGAGTCAGGAAATCGGGAAACCTGTACTAGAAGACATGCGTCAAGGAGTCTATTCTTTGCCATTGATCTATTCTTTGCAAAAAAACAAACAGAGTTTACTGCCTTATTTAGAGAAGAAAACGAAAATGACAGAAGAAGATATTGAAGCTGTACGCAAAATCGTTGAACGTACAGGAGGTGTGGGAGAAGCCAAGAAATTAGCAGCAGCCTACACAGAAAAGGCGTTGAAAGAAATCAAGAAATTACCTGATACCTCTCTTCGAACGAGAGAAAATCTTTTTTCCCTTACTCAATTGATTCTAGACCGCAAAGACTGAACAGAAATTGGTGCAACACGTGGATAAATTCCTAAGGATGAAATCTACATGTTTTTGGATCACTTGAAATGGATTTTTTGATGTTAACAAGCAAAAATAAAGAGCAATGTCACTAACTGACGTTGCTCTTTATTTTTTATCTCGGTTCATTTTTTTATCTTTTCGACTTCTTATTACTCATGAAAGTGATTCTTAAACCGATTACAAGTAATATAACGCCTGCGATTGTTATCCAATTATTTGATTGACTTCCAGTTTTAGGAAGTACTTTTTTCGATTTATTTAAACGATCATCGCTTGTTTTATTAGCTAAGTTAACGTTCGTCTTGTTATCCGAACTTGTTCTTGGGAAAGAGACACTTGCATGACGACTATCACTTGTGATAAATGTTGTATCTGCCGTATCGATACTGTCACTTGAAGTGGTAGTAGAATCCGAGCTATCGCTTGAAGTCGTTGTGTCAGTACTATCACTTGTGGACGTTGTATCCGAGCTATCGCTTGAAGTCGTTGTGTCGGTACTATCGCTTGTGGTAGTAGTATCTGTGCTATCGCTTGTAGCAGTTGTGTCAGTACTATCACTTGTGGTAGTAGAATCCGAGCTATCGCTTGAAGTCGTTGTGTCGGTACTATCACTTGTGGACGTTGTATCTGTACCGCCTGTACCATTGTCGCTGATAAATATTTCGTTAGGATCCCAACGATTGGTAGCCGCATCTAAAATCACATTTGTCCCTATAATCGTTCCATCTTGGTTTTGAGTAATGTGAATAGTGGCATTAGGCGCAAGGATTGTTCCTTGAAAAGGAGCACTGATTGTCAAATCAGTCATCTCATTTCCGAAATTCCAAGAGATATTCGCATCCGAAAAATCTTCTGTTTCATGATTTGAGCGATCGTTGTATTTGATTGGTGACTGTACGTTCAATGCAGAAGAACTGTTGATGACATTGAATACGACTACTTGATCACTTGGATTGATGATTTGAAGTGGCGTATTCATCGTTAACACTTCTGCGTCGATATTTACCAATAAAAATCCAGAATCTGATAGACCAGTCAAATCAATTGTTCGATTATTCATGTCTGGAAAATCCGCAGCAGTATATGTTTTACCTGGGGTGGCAGTTGCAAGGTCATTTGCTGCTACATTCAATCTAGCAAACTCTTGCTCGAAATCAATATATTCGTTTCCATCACGGTCTTTATAAAAATCATCCGGAGTTAAGTGATCAAGCCTTGATCACTTAACCGTAGGATGTCCATCTTGTAATGCTACATCCACATCACTACCAACGACAAATTTATTTACTCTTGTGTCGCCAGTAGGGATACCTGAAGAATTAATGAAAGAATCAGTTTTTTGTATATAATTGATCTCTTGGTTCAATAAGCCTTCATGAAGCTCTGTCCCAAAATTATTATTTGCATCCAGTTCATGTGTTGCTATATTTCCGTCTGTATGGGCATTAACTGTTGTCTTGTTTTTGGCAAATACATGGAATTGACCAGCAATTCCCAGCAAACCATAGTTACCAGTTAAATCATTATAAACATTCCCAGGATCTTTAGGAAATGTCTCCGCTGAAACAGCCACACCATACGAAAAGATGTTGAACAATAAAGTAACTAATATTAATAAACTTACCCTTTTTTTCATCTTTTCCCTTCCTTTCATTTCAAACATTTTCCTGTTATACTCTTTTTTTCCTAGGCTTAAACTGTTCGTTTAAAAAATCATTGTTTATTTAAACAATATTAATGAATCATTCATTTTATTGATTTTTGTTCAAATGGAAAATAGAGAACATCTTTCTCTTTCAATCTCCAAACGATTCATACTAGTGACTGGAAAGTGTAAAAAATGAGGGGGTGTAGTAACATATAAGTAGAAATTCTAGAGTTAGGAAAAAGCAAGTAGGATAAATAAAAAGGAGGAAAATAGATGAATTATTTAGATATGTTATGCGAGAGCATAGACCGAGCATACGAGCGATTTGAACGTTTGTTTGAAGGTGTCTCTATTGAGGAGGCCAACCGTTTTCCAGTGGAAGACAGAGCCCCACAAATCAAATCAATGACTTGGCTGGCTTGGCATACCGCTCGAGAATTGGATTTCCAGATTGCTGATTTAGCCAGTACCTCTCCAATTTGGCACAGCCAAGATTGGGAAAGCCGATTTCCGATGAGAATAGCAGATGACGAACAAGATTGGAAGCACAGTCTGGAACGAGCAAAACAAATCCAAACTAATCAAGTAGAAGACTTGCTAGGGTACTTGCGGGCTGCTTCTGATTCTGCTCTTTCCTATTTAAGAGGGTTAGAACCTTCCGAGCTAGATGAAGTAATTGACGAAAACTGGACACCACCAGTCACGCGAGGGATGCGTCTTGTTTCTATTATTGATGATGCTGCCATGCACTCTGGTCAGGTGATCTATGCGAGACGTTTATTGGGATTGAAAGACTAAGACACTAAATAAAAAAGAACTTACGACAAAAACAAGTCGTAAGTTCTTTTTTGATTTTAGTTGATTGGCATCCATGATCTATATATAAGATCGAAAGCAGGATCTGATTTTCTCCTGCTGTTAGAAACGGCAATGATCGTGATTGGGTATTGTCCATGATGACGAATGTCCTCAGCTATGAATTCGGGTTCCGTTGTTGTAGCAATTAGAAAGTCCCATAGATAGAATTCGTAGTGACTGATACCGTAATGATCTACTGAAGGCTCCCAAGTAACTGTCGTGCTTCTTGGATTGAATGTATAGCGAATTCTTCCAGGCTGAGACGGTCGGTAATCAGGAATCGCTTGTTGGATGACGGTACCACTAAATTCAATTGAAGCACCGCCTGTGGTGTACCAGTGAAGATTGTTCGTACCAGCTTCATGCCAAATCACATTCTCTCCGTCATAGGTACCGGGATGATCAAAGACGATTTCAGGTAACTGCCCAAAACGATCTCTGATACGTAATGGAAATGGTGTATAGACAGTGGCGACAGATGGGCTGACTAATTGGTCTCTGGCGTTAAGAAAGCTTATTTCAGGCATGTTTTTCAAAGTGTCAATTGATGTCAATTTATTAGCAGTTAAAAAGACACTTCTCAAATTCACTAAACTTTCTAAAGGTTCGATCGTAGAAAGATTATTGTTTGAAAGACCTAAGGCTTCCAGTGTGGTGAATTGTGCGATCTTATTCAAGAATTGGAGTTGCGCCTCATTATTTAAGTAAGGGAAATCATTGTACCCTAACTCTAAGAGGGACAATTTTGGAAACTGTAATTGGTCATCCAATAGGCGGATTTGATTATGTGCTCCGTAAATTCTTTCTAGATTGACATGGTTCTTCAATGGTGAGATGTCTGCGACAAGATTATAGTTGAACTCGATCATCTCCAAATTATGTAGATTGTATAGCTCTGTTAATGTAGGCACCTGATTTCTTGAAATCCATAGATGAGTTAAGGAGGTACAGATGGCTATTCTTCTTAGTGTAGTCAAACCGTTATTTACCAAGGACAACAGTTCAAGTGAAGGGACATCTTTTAGTGTCTCCAAACTGCTGATCTGGTTAGAATCTGCTCCGATAATTTTTATATTAAGAAGTTCTCCTAAAGGGGACAAATCAGACACACGGTTATTGTTGAAACGAAAGTTTTCTATATTCTTTGCATGTTCCATGCCTGACAAGTCTGCAATTTCCTGATTAGAGACATCTAATACGATCAAACTCTCCATATGTTTATCGGTAATCGGTTCGTTTTCACTTAAACCAAAGTGCTCCTTCAAACAACGTTCCAATTTCCTATCTTTGATTTGGATCGCTGTTTGGTTTTCAGGCTCGACCACTCGCGTAATGAAAGTAGATACAAGTGGGTCTATTTCTGAGGTGAGTATATTTTCTAGTTCTGTATTCATTTCTCTATGTACTGTTGCAACACTCGGTTGTCTTTCTGGTAAAGAGGTTCCTTCTACTTGTAGAGTAGGAATAGTAGTAAGGAATGTACTAACATAATAGTGAAGCCGTCAGTAAACGTGATTTTCTATTTTTCATTTCAAATCCCTCCATTTTCCATTGTAATCGGTTACTATTTCATCCTAATAAATAATCCAATAAGAAGGAAGTTCATTTAACTTTTCTGGTCATCCACATATTTCTGTAAAAGGAAAAAACTGTTCTAAGAGACCGTTCGGCATCTGATAAAGTAGTAACAGGTAGGCGGTTTTAACGAGAAAAACAAATAGAAAAATCAGATACCATTCGTTTGTTTTTGTAGATAAAACCATAATAGCTCTATCGATAAAAAAACGACAAAGGAGGGAGGCATTCTGATAAAGCGACATAAAAAAAAGCTTATCGCTGCTCTAGCGATCGTGACAACTATGCTTATTGGCTTTTTTATCTATGATCATTTTTGGAGAGAACCCGAAGTGATCATGAACTTAAACAGTGGAGACCAGTCATTTATCAAAGACATGTCAGAAGAAGAACTGCGCAATTTTCTACAGGACCAAGCAGACGGTGATTACGTACGATTGAAGTTAGATACAACGATGCGTTTTGATACCTCTGACGATCCGGGATCAGTGAATATCCAAAACCCGCCCAGCAATGAATATGCGATCAAAGTCACAACTTATATAGAAGGGGAAGACGAAGAGATTTATATCTCGGGTGTAATCCAGCCAGAACAATATGTGACGGAAGGAAAACTACTGCGAAAAGTTGAAGAAGGCACATACAAGACAGTTAGTACCGTCCAGTTTTTAGATGATGAATCAAACGTAGTCGGAACGTCTTCTGTCGTAGGGAAGTTAACAGTTGAAAGTTAACTGATAGCAAACATATATTTTTAGGAGGAAAAGAAATGAAATTATCTGCAAAAGTGATGGTGCCGGCACTTGCTTTATTAAGCACGGCGGCGATTGGGCAAACAGTAAGCGCTTATACATGGGTCGGAGGAGAACCTGATCCAAATACGGTGTATGATTCTGTCCAAAAACAAGACAATGCCACGATCCCAGCAGAAGGTACCTTCAAAGAATGGGACCCGACAGATCCGGGACCAGGACCAGAACCAACTGATCCAGTGGATTGGATCGATGTATCGATTCCGACAAAAGTGTTATTCGGACAAACAGATGCAACAGAAGGAAAGATCGTAGCGCCAATCTACCAAATCAGAAACAACTCGGTAAAAGGCGTGAAAGTCTCTGTTGGAAACTTCGTAAAAGGGCAAGATGCAGACAAAGTGCCGGAATTAGTGTTGAACATGGATAGTGTAAGTAGTAGTACATCCATCCCTTTAGTCAATCCAACAACTGCGCCGCAATTTCCACGTGAGTTAGTGACATTGCCGAACAAGGACGATGTCTCAGAGTTTACTTTCTCTGGTAGTGTCGGAGCAAATTTCCAATTTGGGGAAGCAATTAATCCTCAATACGAACTTGTCTTACAATTTGAAGCTATAGGGGTATAAAAAAATGAAAAAAACAGGGATCATTCCACTGGTTTTCCTTCTGGGATTTTTCTGCTTATCAATGAACAGTTTGGCAGATGCAGCAGAAAAAGAAAGCACGATCGAAGTCAGCGGTCTGATCTATTCAGAAAAACCAACGGAACCTGGAACAGATCCAAGCACAGATCCTGGAACAGGATCAAGTGCTGGGCCTGATACAGGCTCAACTGCAGATTCCGCAACTGATTCTGGAAAAAGTACCGGTGGAGATACGTCAGGAACATCCGGTTCTAGCGACACTAAGGGCAATTTGCCTCAAACGAATGCTGTAGAAACAAGTAGATGGGTAACGGCAGCAGGTGTGCTGCTTCTCCTCGGTTCTCTTTCTTTATGGAGTAAAAAAGCCTTGTCTGGAGACACATATGTTTAGACAGGCGAACAAATACAAAAGAGAGAGGAGAGAAAAATGAAACTATTCAAAATACTAGCAGTTTTTACGTTGATGATTTCTAGCATCAGTCCAACTACCCTCGTCTATGCAGTTTCAACCTTGACGTCTGAAAGTAGCGAGGTCGCAAGTGAAGAAACACCAACAGCCGAACCACAAGTGGCGGAGGAAGCTGTAGCAGAGCCTACAGAAGAACCTGTAGCAGAAGAACAATCAACGGAACCAACGTCCGTCGAACCACAGACAGACTCAGCTATTCCCGTACCGGAACTAGCTGTGCCAAGTCCGCAGATTCCCCTTCCCAATCTTCCCCAATATCGTGAAGACCTGAGAAGAAACGGGGAAAGTTCTTATCGAGCAGCAGTCCAATCTGGATTTAATACGGGAGTCAGTAACTTGTCAGAATTGGGACCTAATGTAGGAGACAGTATTTCCTACAGCTTTACGTTCCCGACCCATTCTCTCGTATATGGGAACGGCAGTGACTGGATCTCATTTATCGTTGGTAATGGTAATATCGGTGTTGCTTTTGTCAACAGGATGCACTATGGCCGAAATTCTTATGCAAATAATTATCAGATCGGACGCACGGAAGTCGTCGAAGTTGGGGGGCCTTCTGGTGATCTTAGTATTACTTCGAATCACACGATAAACAATAATAATTTCACGATGACGATGTCAGGGACGATCACTAGAACAAGAGTCAGCAACCGTACTAACTACCAATTAACAGCTGGGATTCATAATCTTGTATTAGGCTCTACTGCCGTAGCTTCAGGTGGTGAGGTGCCTGCTACGCCTATAGAAGATGTACCGATCTCTTATCTGTCGATCGGGAACTTTACGGTCAGTAGTAATCCATATACACTCCAGGTCAATGATCCCGGATCATTTCCTTTAGGCCAACACACTGCTGTAAGTTCAACGTACCCAGGTAACACAAATGGGATAAATTATAAGCAGTTTATAAATGTATTGCTAGATGGTGTTCCTATCGGTCAGGATGACTATAGTATATCTGCGCCAGATAGGAAACTTACAACGATTGGTACACATCAACTACCAATAACTGTTCGGATATCCAATGGTACGGTAATAAGTCAGGATATTCCTATAGAGGTGAGTTATACGGATAGGGATACGATCGTCTTTGGAAACAACTACAGATGGGCACCAGTTGGAGGAGCCTATCGAATGATGTCTAGTAGGATAGAGGCATTTGCAGCTGAAGGAAATGATGTCCTAGATATAATAGGTGAGGGCATGAACAGTTCTAACGCTTACTACAGCCTTGGTATATTTGGGGTCAACTCTACTATTTTGTTAAATAATCTTTCCGGTGGAACCACTAAAATAACCCACCGAGTAATGGGAAGCAGTTTTAAACTACAAGCTCTGGACAGGTGGAATAATAGCAGTTACACTCCTACTCCTGGGGATCTTGCCGTTGCCTACCATGCAGAGGGGAAGATCTGGTTATCAAAGCAAGGTCAGATGCCAGATTATACTGGGAGCGCGCAAACAGAATATTTTGAGATTCTTTCGCATGGTCAGTATCGTCAACTTGAACTCCATAAGTTATCGGTCTCCGAACATGAGATTTTTAACGGGATGACCAGAGAAGAACTAGATCAAAATGTTGCTAATTATATAAATGTGGGGACTTCTGGTAGAGTGAAAGTAAAAGGTTTTGTTACCTACCCAGACACGGCTACTAATGGAAGGAAAAACGGGGTCATCCAAGTCGAAGAGATACTCGATTCTGGAAAGACGGCTACTTACAACTACACAGTGCCATTTGTTGTTAGTTCTAAACTTGAAGTAACGGCTAAGACTGATAATAAAGTATTGCTAGGAACAGACATGAACACAGTGGATCTTCGTCAGTTTGTAGATGTCGTGGTGGATGGAGAAAAGCTTGATGAAGATCGATATGAAGTGGAAATGACTTCTGCGCCTATCGCTACAGATACCGTGAGTGCTAGAAGAGTACAATCGTTACGGGTCACTGTAAATGAAACAGCTCTCTCTCAAGAGATACCTGTCGCTATAGAAATCATATGGGGAGACAGTATCGTCTTTGGACGATTCCCACTCGTTAGTAGGACAGCTGCTGCTTTTACTTTACATCATCGTGGAAATCATCCGTTGATCACTGCAAGTAAAGGATGGAGATCTACTGGTACGTCTGAAAGTATAGCTCCAAATTATGCTGGAAGAGATTACTATAACTTTTCTTGGTACGACTTGAGTCAAAAAAACAGTGTGGATCTAACGAATGACTCTGCCGGTCAAACAGTAACTGCGCAAGGCGAAGAACAAGAGGATGATGTTTTAAGCCGCTGGACTACACAATCAGTTAACTATGGTGATGTCGTGCGTTCATGGGTAGCAGTACCAGCGGGGAATGCAGTGACAGAAAACGAGCAATTTGTCTATAATGGCGGTGAAGTCTACTATGAAATCACAGCAGGCGGTTATCGAGCACTGAATATCAGTAAACTTACTCCATCAAGTCATACGATCCTACAAGGAACGACGAAAAGTGAGTTAGATAGCCGATTAGCTGAGTTTCTAGATGTATCAAGTGTAGAAGGTGTCAGCTTGGATAAATTCATCCAGTACCCAGACACTTCTGTAGTCGGTACGGCAAGTGGGACGATCCGTGTAAAAGAAACCTTATCTACAGGGAAAGTAGTTTCCTATGACTATGAGATTTCATTCACAGTTGAGGCAGAGAACACCCCTCCAACAGCTGACCCAATTCCGCAAGAATTATATTTAGGAGAAGCATTGCCGGATTCGCCGATGGATCTACTAGAAAATATATCAGATGACAGAGACGATCCGTCAGCTCTGAAAGCAACTTATCAAAATCGACCAGATATAAATCTCGTTGGAGAGATGACAGCTAGTATTCAACTAGAAGATTCAGAAGGAGCTGTTTCAATCATCGAGGTACCGATTACCATCAAGTGGGGAAGTACGATTTCCTTAAGAGGGCTTAGTGATCGTACAGTTGGCGCCTATAGTTTAACGAGAAGCACCGATGGCACACTGCGTCTTCATTCGACATTTGGTGACAATAGAACGAATCAAGGTTCGCAAGTCCATTCCTATTATGGAGGCAGTGTCTACTATTCGATCGAAGTATTTGATGGAGAAACAAGCACCTATCAATATGAAGTCACAGGTAATGCGATTATCAGAAATGCAGTCAATGGATTCAATCAAGGCAATCCATTGGAAGTATCTTCGGGAAATGTCGTCAAAGTTTATCACGCAGAATCTAACAGCCGAAGCAGACTGATGGTAAATGAAGTCGCGGAAAACTACTCCTTCGGTACACCTTTTTCTTACTACCGAGTAACGGACAATGGCTTAGTTCCGATCAAACACTTGGAAGCTGAAGCAGTTCCTCAGACATTTAACTTAGGTGAAAACACGGACGGACGTGACCTAAAAGACTTCGTTACGGATGTGCAGGTAAATGGTGTAGCAGTGGATGCAAGTGAATATGAAATCTCGTTACGTTCCGAAGTCAATACGACATTGATCGATACGCGTGAAGTAGAAGTCGAAATACGCACGACGGACGGATTAGGCATCCTGAGAACAACTGTGCCGTATGAGGTCAAATGGGGAAGTACGATTTCCTTGAGAGGACTTGGTGAAAATACAGTCGGATCCTACAGTTTGATAAAAGATAGGAACGGAAAGCTACAACTTCATTCGACATTTGGTGATAACAGTACTCGTCAATATTTAAACGTTCACCCCTATTACGCAAATATCGTGTATTATTCAATCGAAGTATTAGACGGAGAAACAAGTACCTATCAATATGAAGTCACGGGTAATGCAGTTATCAGGGATGCAATCAATGGGTTCAATCAAGGCCAGCCATTAGAGGTCTCTTCGGGGAATATCATCAAAGTCTACCATGCAGAATCTCGGTCTCGAAGCAGACTGATGGTAAATGAAGTTGCGGAGAACTACTCCTTCGGCACACTTTTCTCTTATTATCGAGTGACTGACAATGGATTAGTTCCGATCAAACAGTTGGAAGCCGAAGCAGTTCCTCAGACATTTAACTTAGGTGAAAGTGTCGATGGACGCAATCTAAAGGAATTGATTAGAAATGTACGAGTAAATGGCACAGTCGTAGACGCAAGTGAGTATGAAGTAGTTTTACTCTCAGATCTTAATACGACATTGGTCGGTACCCGTGAAGTGGAAGCCGAAGTACGTACTACGGACGGGTTAGGTGTGACACAGATAACTATACCTTATGAAGTAAAATGGGGAAGTACGCTTAAATTAAAAGGTTATGGTTACGGAACAGTCGGTGTGTACAGTCTAAACAAAAATGCAAATGGGGCTATGCAGATCGTTACAACGAAAGGTGAGATCTACTCACTTACCAGTCAAGTCCATCAGTTGTTCCCAGACACGGTTTACTATTCCATCGAAGTATTATCTGATGGATCAAGGAAATTCATGCATGAAGTAACAGGGGGAATGATCGTAGAAGATTCGATCAATCAATTCAACAATGGGTCTCCACTAGCTGTAGCTGTCGGAGATGTCGTGAAAGTCTATCACATCGAAGAAGAGGAATCAAATAACTATAAAAATAAAAACTTATTGATGGAAAATGAACAAGAGAAAAATTACACTTATGGTACGAACTATGCTTACTATAAAGTGACAGAAGATGGATTTGAGCCAATGGCTATGCTTGAAGCGAAACCAGTAGCTCAAGAATTTATACTGGGAGAAGATACGGGTAAGTTAGACCTTCATGATTTGCTAGAAGATGTCACACTAAATGGTTTAGAGATTCCTTCAGATCAGTACGAAGTAGAGTTACTCGCCAATTTTGATACTGCCTCAGTAGGTACTCGCAATGCAAAAGTCAAAGTAACTTCTATTAGATCCACTGCATCTTTAGAATTAGAAATTCCATACGAAGTGACATGGGGGCATTCGATCGTTTCTAAAACACAATCTATGAATGAAACGCTCAGCGCTGTTTCTTTACTTGATAACAACGGTGTTCCTAAATTGGTAGCTACTAAAGGAAGTGGATTTAGTGATTGGGTTCAGTTAACAGCAAGACCGACGATACAGCTATTCACTACTCCAGATTTAACTGTTTCATCTCATACTGTTTCTTATGTTACGGTGGATCAAACACCGGAAGAGTTGATGGATAGATGGAATTCTCAGTTGAATGGAATCAATAATAGTTTAAGTTATGGAGATGTTCTTTCGCATTCAGTGAAAAAATTAGATAATCTCACTAACTATAATGGAGCTAATACATGGGTTTCAAGAGATAATCAATTAGTTACAGAAACAGTAGGGTTTGACACAGCCTATTATGAACTAACTCAGTCTGGATTAAATCTACTCCATATCAACCAATTGAAGGTAGAAACGCAAACCATTGAAAGTGGATTGACGGAAGAGGAATTAAGTCAAAATATCGAATCCTATCTGTCGACTGACGGATTCGATACGATTAATGTGACAAAGTTCATCCAATATCCTGACACAAGCAAGGCTGGAACAAGTAACGGGATTATCGAAGTAGAAGAAACATTAGCGACAGGTGGCACAGCGAAGTATAACTATACGGTGCCATTTATCGTGGAGAACTCGACGGAATGGATCGATGTCAAGATTCCTAAGAAACTACTTTTCGGTACATCTGATGTGAATAAAGGAGTCGTTTCTTCTCCGCTTTACTATATTGAAAATGCAGGAACGAGAAATCTGAAAGTCAGCGTGGAAGAAATCAACATCACGAACAATACGAATAACTTGGAGCTGTTACGCACAGCTGATGCAGATCCATCTGCAGAGAGGGCAGCAGCAAAACTTCGTATGAATTACAAGACGAGCAATATCCTTGTTGATCTTTATGAAAGTACACCAAATCAGGCAGTGGCTGAGCTAGCACCGAATGAACAAACCCAGTTTATGATCGAAGGACAATACTTCGGGAACTATCAGCAAGAAGTCAACATTGGATTGGACATCCGCTATCGATTTGAGGTTGCTTCGTAAACATCAATGATACAAATCCCTTGTTTCAAAGGATAGGATAAATCCGAGAAAAAACATAAAAAAGGAGCTTCCAAAACAATTAATTGTTTTGGAAACTCCTTTATCTTTGCTTTACATCAAAGATAAATATTCTCATTTTTGAAAGATTTCTTTATAGATGCTGTTGTTGGTTACCTTTGCTTAATGGTTTAGTAGGTTGTACTTGACTTTTCGTCTTAGCACTATTAATTTGGGTTTCTAGTCGTGTTACTCTTCTTGCTGTTTTTATTTCACTGAAAGTTGGTTCTTTTTTCTGTTTATGATCACCAAATTCCTCTTTTAGCGATGGGTGCGCCAAATATACTCGATTTACTCCTTCTTTAAATTCATAAATATCTGTTTTTAATTTATTAATGCCGTTTTTATTGAATAATTTAGAAAAAAAACCTTTTTTGTTTAATTTCTCTTCTGCTTGTTTTATCAAATCTTTAAATTCAGTTACTTGATATCTTCCTGCATCAATATTTTCCAACGTGTCTCTTACATTTTCTGGCTTTCGAACAGCCCTTTTTTGTGTTTTTACTTGTGTATTCTGTTTTTCAGGTTCAATCTTCATATTTACAATATTTTGTACCTCTTTTGTAAGGTCTGGGCCTAATTCTTTACTTATTTTTGTTATCTTAGTAGCATATTCGTTTAGTTGGGTATTGTATTTTTCTACTGTACTTTCTAGTGTGTTAGCTGTTGTTTTATAAAGTTTATTCTTTACTTCTTTTCTTACGTTTAAAGTAGTTACTAAATCTTTTACAAGCTGTTGTTTCTTTTTTGGAACTGCTTCAAGTAGTTGTTGGACTGCTTTCTCTTTTGTACTTTGTTGAAAATACTGTTGTTGCTCTGACTGTCTTCTGCTTTCTTTGGGCATATTTCTTCCTCTTTTCTTTTTGTTTATATCTTTATATTCACTTTATCATGCTTTTTTTTTGTTTTTGTACCGTCTTTTTCTAAGGTGGAAAATATCTGGTACGGTTTTCTGATATTTCCCATAAAAAATAAACCAAGGGGATTATTTATGAAAAAAGATTCGTACCGATTTTTTTCAATCCACTTTTATCCTTGTTGTCAAAGGCTTTTTTTCTTCGTATCATTCTTTTTTATTTTTAGAAATTATGGTCCCAAGGCATGAAAAAAAACATGTTATAGTAAAAACATAAGTGAAATTGGCAGAGCAATCAGCCAATTCTTACTGTTTACCTAAGAGAAAAACAGCTGTCCGCAAAAATCAAATCGAGGAGGATGCATTTGAAAAAACTCATCACTAATTTAACACGTACAGATGTCCCGCCCCTGATCCTTCGGCTAAAAGGAGAGAAACAGGCATTTACATTTGAAGACATCGAAAAAGAAAGCGGGATAAAATTGACGAGCGCAGACAAATTTTTGATCCGTTCTGTCGCAGAGAAAAAATTCAAAATGCAAGTGGTGTGTGAAGCACCTGAGAACCAGCTGAAGTTCTTTCCAAAAGCAAAAGAACTTTCTTGATCACTCTATTTATTATTCTATCTATGTAGCAAACAGGAAAAAATAACAAATATGTTATTAAAAGTGTTGCAATCGCATACAAAAAGATTAAAAAACAAAATAGTCCTTTATCATAGGAGATGGAAACACGAGAATGTCAGATAGGGGGATGAGATGCGTTGATTTTTTAGTTGTAAGTTGGTTGCTACATAGATAATAAAAGGGGAGTAATTTGATTGAAAAAAAAATCATTGGTAGTCTATTACTATCAACGCTAGTGTTGACGAGTATGATAAATATGTTCATCAATGAAGACTTGCAAGCGGAAAATCACGTGCTCAATATCAGTCGCACGCTTCAAGAAGAAAAGGTGAACTATCTCAATCCTAGGGGAGAAGATGGTATCAGCAATGCCTGCCACTGATAGTCATCGAAAACTATCGCGCAGGTTCTATCGGCTCTATTGACATCGTTCCTCAATGATCTTTTGATCAAAAGACGATGAAAAATAGATAAGAATCAAAGCACATAACCTATGATTTTCATAGGTACGTTCACAAAGGACTAGCAAATAGTCCTTTGTGGGTATCATAAAAACTGAATAGTAAAAGAAAACATAATAGCTTTATCACCATTGATAGAAAAGCGATAGATGTATCCAGTTCAAGGAGCATCTATCGCTTTTTGCTTTACGGTACGCCAATGAAGAGAGAGCAGGCGGATAAAAATCCTGTGCTAGAGTTCGTGAGTGGTTGGGCATCCTTTCTTTGGATTTACTTCCTGTCTGTTGGTGTCATTGGATACAGTGGTATTTAACTCTTTGAGCTCATTGGCAGGTATATTTACATTAAGGATCTTTGTTTCACTTCGCTTTCTGTCTGCTGATAAATGGTTAAAATTATTTTCTTCTGGTCTTTTTGATAAAAGAGTATTTAACTCTTTGAGCTCATTGGCAGGTATATTCATATTAAGGATCTTTGTTTCGCTTCGCTTTCTGTCTGCTAGTAAATGGTTAAAATTATTTTCTTCTGGTATTTCTGATAAAGGAGTAGATAGTATTTCTTCAATGGTTTTTTTATTAGAATTACTAGCTAAAGAATGTTCCGAATCAATATCACTAGCAGTAATGTTCTCTGTCAGTTCATGGAAATTATTGACATGGATCATATCTGTCCTTCCGTTGTTATCTTTGCTTAGTATGGAATCTAATTTGTTATCTACCGAAATATTTTTAATAAACGTCAAATTTATATTAAAAGAATCTAGGGTGTCTGTTATTTGAACAAATGATTTTTCTGGAGTTGTTGTTATATGTTTATTTTGAGGCAACATTGTTCGTGATAGATTATTACTATCTAGATTAGCATTTATTTGAGTATTATCGCTAGTTGAGTCTTGCATTTCTTTATTTTCATTTGTTGACTGTACAGCAGATGAAGTAGGAGTTTTTTGTGATAGATTATTACTATCTAGATTAGCGTCTATTTGAGAATTATTGCTAGTTGAGCCTTGCATTTCTTTATTTTCATTTGTTGTCTGTATAGCAGATGAAGTAAGTGTTTTTTCTTTTAGAAGCCGGACATTTCTAGCTTCTACCGGTTGGTTAGTTAGTTGGCTTCTTTCTAGCGCGTTCTCGATCAGTTTTTTAGCTGCAGGGAAATTAGTATATATCAATTGATCGACATACTCAATAGATGAGAACATCTTAGAGAAAGCGTCTATTTTTTCCTCTATTTCTTCAGAGGTAGTTTTTCCTATTACATATTGGTCCAGAACGTGGTTAAAATAAGGAAGATTTTTCTTATATTCCATTTGGACTACATCTTTAGCTTCTAGACTGTCTTTTTCTTTTTCTAACGTTTTTTTTATGTAGCCTATGACAGTAGGCATAGGCGTAGTGGAGGACAACAGGTCGAGTTGTTGATACGAGGGAATTATATTGATTTCTGTTAAAATTTTTCGGTTCTTTTCGTTAAGTTTTTGTTTTGAAACCCAAAAATAGCGTTTTGGATGCTCCATTTTCTTTTGATTTTTATTTAACTTCGATAAGCGTTTTTCTAAGAAGCTAATCCTCGAATTTACTGTCTGCTTACTTGTGTTTACTTCTAATGCGTTCTTATTAAATTTTTCTATGATTTCAGAAAGTTTTTTGACATTGGAGTCGTTAGATAGGTTTATCAGAAGATTTTGACGCGTGTCTTGTGCGTTTTCTATTTTTTTTTGCAAAGTCTTTATTTTTGTTGCTTTAATTCTCATCTCTTTACTATTCTTAGGTTTCGTCTTTTGTAGTACATTTAAAGTGTTCTTATATGTTTCGATTGTACAGATATGTTTTTTAAATTCTTCTATCTGATTTTCATTCGGCATATGCGTACTCCCTCTCTATTTTACAGTTAGATATACATATGAAGGGTAGCATGATTTATCGGTGTGGGCGAAACGTCTTTTTCTGGTTAATGGAAAAAGTGTAGAGGGGCAGCGTGAGGGAAAATGGTATACGGAGGAAAGCGCAAAAGGACACTGCATAGAAATCGGTGTCCTCTTCAGAGCGCTATTCTTCTCAGGAACCGATAGAGGTAAGGCTGATTTCACCAGAAGATAGGCTCATTTCCTGTTCATTTGTTTGGACGATCAGTTCGCCATGATCGCCGATTTCTTTTGCAAGACCGACATAAGTCGTTCCTTTCTGATTGAACGACACGTTTTTTCCCAATACGAATGATTTTTCTTTATAAAAGGCCAATGCTTTTTTCGGTTGAGAAAGATAGGTGAACAATTCTTGCCAGATTTTGCTGATTAGCTGATTCCTTGTGATACTCGCTTGTCCATCAGGAAAGACAGAGGTGGCTTTTTCTTGGAGATCAGCTGGAAAATGATTTTGAGGAACAGAAAAATTCAGCCCAATCCCGATAATGATATGACTGATCCTGCCACTTTCCATATCACTGACTGCTTCAGATAAAATCCCACAGACTTTTTTTCCATCCATGTAGATGTCATTGACCCATTTGATCGAAGCAGAGCGACCGGCAACCGATTCAATGGCTTTCACACAGGCACTAGCTGCGATGATCGTATATTGAGGCAGTTCATCAAAACGTTTGTCTGGATGGAGCAAGAGACTCATGTAGATTCCTCGTCCAGGTTCGGCAAAAAAAGGTCGTCCAAAACGCCCACGAGCTTGTTCTTGTGTATCAGCAACAAATAACTTCGAAACAGAATCTCCGTGAACTGCTGCCAGTTTGGCATCTTTCATCGTAGATTCAGAAGTCAACATCGTTTGTACCTTCAAATCGGGAATAAAAGACCGTAGCTCTTGCTGGATTTCTTTTGCATCTAGTACGTCAGAGGGCAGGTAACGATACCCTGTAGGCCCGTGCTCAAAACGATAGCCTGCCTTTTCCAATTCTTTGATGGCTTTCCAAATACTTGTCCGGGAAACTTCCAGTTGCTGTGCTAACTTTTCTCCGGAAAGAAAATCTGGTGTCTCCTTCAATAAATGAAGTACTTTGTCTTTTGTTGTCATGGCACCAAGCTCCTTTCCCATCCATTCTATCAGGAAGAAGGAGAGAACAAAATAGTTTTTGAAGAAACAACGGTTGATACATAAAACAAAAACGAAAGAAGGAAAGAGAAAAAAGAAGAGGGTGGGCGTTCATTTTTCTCCCAGCCTCTTTCTGATTATGAAGATAAAAGTACTTGATCGTCTTTCAACGTCGTGCCGCTGTTTTGTTTGAACAACGCCAATAGTTGAGGTACTGTGAGTTGCTGTTTTTCCTCTTGCTGGATATCAACGACGATTCTTCCTTGATGCAACATGATCAGTCGATTTCCATAGAGGATCGCGTCTTCCATATCATGTGTGACCATGAAAGCAGTAAGATTCTGCTCGGTGATCAGCTTTTCTGTCAATTCCATCACCGTTTTGGAAGTAGCCGGGTCAAGCGCTGCGGTGTGCTCATCTAATAAGATTAGTTCTGGACGCTGCAATGTAGCCATTAACAGCGTGATGGCTTGACGTTGTCCCCCAGACAGCAAACCGATTTCTGAGGATAAACGATTTTCCAAACCCAAATTCAGCCGAGCCAGCTGTTCTTTGAAAAACGTTCGATCTTGCGGTTTGACACCACGAAAGAAGCCGCGCTTTTTTCCTCGTTTCATAGCAAGAGCGAGATTTTCTTCTACCGTTAAACGCACGGCTGTCCCTAGTTTAGGATCTTGGAATACGCGACTGATGGATTTCGAACGTTCAACAACGGATTTTTTCGTGATATTTTTTTCATTCAATAAAATCTGTCCCTGATCGACAGAAAATGTACCGGCGATGCTGTTCAGCAAAGTAGATTTACCTGCACCATTTCCGCCGATGATCGTCACGAAGTCACCGGGTTTCAGGGAAAGATTGATACCTTTCAGGACATGGTTTTCGTTGATCGTTCCTTTTTCAAAGGTATGATGGAGATTTTCCAATGTTAAGACGTCATTCATTTGACACTACCGCCTTTCTTTTTTTGAGATAAATGGAATTTTTGCTGAATCTGCGGGAAAGAAAGACAGATTACTAGCACGAAAGCAGAAGCAAGTTTCGAATCACTTGGCTCAACATTCAGTTCGAAGACTAACGCCAAAATAAAGCGGTAAATGACCGCACCTAAAACGACAGTCAAGAGACGGAGAAATAGCGGTTGGTTACGTAACAAAACTTCTGCAATGATGATGGAGGCAAGTCCGATCACGATTGTTCCAATACCAGAATTCAAATCAGCAAAGCCGTTGTTTTGTGCAAGCAAGGAGCCAGAAAGAGCAATGCATCCATTAGAGATCATATAACCGATGATCTTCATATTATCTGTATTGATCCCGTTTGCTTCGCTCATTGCCAGATTATCGCCAGTTGCACGAATGGCAAGACCTGTTTCAGTACGTAAGAACAAAACAAGTAAACATACAACGATCAAAGCAAAAAGCAGACCGACGATCAGTACAGCGTTGTCTTTTGTTATGCCGAATGACTCGACCCAATGAAAGATCGTTGGCTGACCCAATAAAGAGATGTTCGGCGCACCCATCACACGGGATGTGACAGAGTATAAACCAGTCATGGTGATGATCCCTGCAAGAAGGGCGGGAATTTTTAATTTTGTGTGAAGCAGTCCGGAAACAAGTCCCGCTGCCGCACCTCCTAAAAATCCTAGGAGACAAGCTGTCAATGGATGATAGCCATTTGTAATACTTACTGCCGCAATCCCTGCACCTAAAGGAAAGCTTCCTTCAGCAGTCAAGTCGGCAATGTCCAAGATACGGAAAGTGACATACACACCAATCGCAAGTAGGGCCCATAAGACCCCTTGCGATGCAGATGATAAGAAAAGAGAGAGCAGATTTGTCATGAGAATCCTCCTGTGTTTTATTCAGCTTCTTTGATGCTGTCTGGATTGATGCCTAATGCTTTGGCCATGTCTTTATTGACATACAGTTCCAAATCATTCGCTGTTTCGACAGGAAGTTCACTTGGCTTCTTGCCGTCTAAGATTTTTGCTGCCATGATCCCCGTTTGTTTGCCCAAGCTTTCGTAATCGATTCCTACTGTTGCTAGACCGCCGTCTTTGACTTGATCAACTGCGCCAGCAACGACAGGTGTTTTTGTTTCTTTTGCGACTTCACCGACAACACTTGCCGCACTTGCGAACGTGTTATCAGTAGGAATATAGATTCCATCTACATCTTTAGCTAGACTTTTCGTCACTTGTTGGACATCATTTGTGGAATTTGCTGTCAGTACTTTGACTTTTACGCCCGCTTTTTTCAATTCTTTTTCTGCCAAATCAGCTTGGATCTTAGAGTTGGCTTCACCGTTGTTATACATGATGCCGATTGTTTTGGCGTCTGGCACGATATTTAACAGTAAGCAGATTTGTTTTTCGATTGGCACCATATCTGTCGTGCCAGTCACATTGCCGCCAGGTTTTTCATTGGATGTGACTAAATGAGCTTGTTCCAAGTCTGTGACCGCTGTGACAGTCATCGGGATAGTGGTTGTTTCATTTAATAAAGATTGTGCTGCTGGAGTGGCGATCCCAAGTAGCAAATCAGGATCTTCTTTGACGAGTTTCTCACTCATGCTTTTCAGGTTGTCTTGGTTGTTTTGGGCATTTTGATAATCGATTGTTAGATTATCGCCTTCTTTATACCCTTCTTCTGCTAATCCTTCTTTGAATCCTTTATAGGCAGCGTCTAACGAGTTATGCTGTACAAGTTGCAATACGCCAATTGTTTTTTGTCCATCTGATGCCTCTGCGGAATTATCTTTTTGTGCGCAACCTCCTAAAGCTAGTAGCAGGGCAGCGCCTAATCCAATTAATATATTTTTTTTCATTTCTTTTTCCTCCTTAATTTTGGGAAACAAAAAATCCATTCAGACAAAATGTCCAAATGGATTGAAAAGTCGGAAAATAAATTGAAAAGTAGAATGCTTGATACTTTTACTTTGTATTTTCACTGCTCAGCCACTTAGCATTTTGTCTACGTGGCTTTTTGCTGCAATACAAAGTTCTTTAGCCATCATAGATACAAACTGTCGTTTAACGTTTGTATCCATCATGATGAATACAAACCTATCTAAAGTAGCTAAAGAAAAAGTTATTCAGTTGTGTTGGTACGATTTGCTTGATGTTGGTTCGCATAGAAGTTCCTCCACAAAATGAATTTTCTAAAGTATAACCGAGAAAAAACGGTCTGTCAATTAAGAATTGTCAGATAATTGAAAACATAAAATTGAAAAAATTAAGAAAATATTGCGAAAAAGCAGAAGAAACGCCAGGAAGTGTTGACTTTTATAGAAAATAAGTGTAGTATATGAAGTTGCAAAAACTATCTGATGAAGAAAAGGCAGAAACGAAATATTGTCCGTTTCGGCTTTAATATAAGGAAACAAAAGTAGAAGCTCACGAAGTAAGGTTTCAAGAGAATGTTCTATTTTTGGTTTTTTTTTGCCTAAAAGCCGCAAAAAATGTCTGTTGTTACCTAGAAATAATATTTGAAATATTATTGTAACAATTGATCGGGTAGTCTTTTTGAATGACATTTTAGAGGGGTGAAGAGCTTGGCTGGACACGTAGTAAAATACGGAAAACATCGCGAACGTAGAAGTTTCGCAAGAATCAGTGAAGTGTTGGAATTACCAAATTTGATCGAAATTCAAACAGACTCTTACCAATGGTTCTTAGATGAGGGACTTAGAGAAATGTTTGAAGACATTTTGCCAATCGATGACTTCAATGGCAATCTATCTTTGGAATTTGTAGATTATGAATTGAAAGAACCAAAGTATACAGTAGCAGAAGCTCGTGCGCATGATGCAAACTACTCTGCACCATTACATGTAACATTGCGTTTGACAAACCGCGAGACTGGCGAAATCAAAGCACAAGAAGTATTCTTCGGTGATTTCCCATTAATGACAGAACAAGGAACATTCATCATCAACGGGGCAGAGCGAGTAATCGTTTCTCAGTTAGTCCGTTCACCAGGTGTCTATTTCCATGGAAAAGTCGACAAAAACGGAAAAGAAGGATTCGGTTCTACTGTTATCCCTAACCGTGGCGCTTGGTTAGAAATGGAAACTGATGCAAAAGACATCTCTTATGTACGTATCGACCGTACACGTAAGATTCCTTTAACCGTATTAGTTCGTGCGTTAGGATTTGGTTCCGATGATACGATCTTTGAAATCTTCGGCGACAGCGAAACATTACGCAATACAGTCGAAAAAGACTTGCATAAAAACGCAAGCGACTCAAGAACAGAAGAAGGTTTGAAAGACGTCTACGAACGTTTGCGTCCAGGCGAACCAAAAACAGCAGACAGCTCACGTAACTTGCTGAATGCTCGTTTCTTCGATCCAAAACGTTACGACTTAGCAAACGTTGGTCGTTACAAAGTAAACAAAAAATTAGATTTAAAAACACGTCTATTGAATCTGACATTAGCTGAAACATTAGTTGATCCAGAAACAGGCGAGATCATCGTTGAAAAAGGAACAGTCTTGACTCACCAAGTCATGGAAACATTAGCTCCTTTCATTGATAACGGTCTAAATTCAGTGACTTACTATCCATCAGAAGATGGTGTGGTCACAGATCCAATGACTGTCCAAATCATCAAAGTATTTTCACCAAGAGATCCTGAACGTGAAGTGAACGTGATTGGAAACGGCTATCCAGAAGCAGCTGTAAAAACAGTTCGTCCAGCCGACATCATTGCTTCAATGAGCTATTTCTTGAACTTGATGGAAGGTATCGGCAATGTTGATGATATCGACCACTTAGGAAATCGTCGTATCCGTTCAGTCGGCGAACTTTTACAAAACCAATTCCGTATCGGGCTAGCACGTATGGAACGTGTGGTTCGTGAAAGAATGTCGATCCAAGATACTGAAACATTGACACCTCAACAATTGATCAATATCCGTCCAGTTGTGGCAAGTATCAAAGAATTCTTTGGTTCTTCTCAGTTGTCACAGTTCATGGATCAAACAAACCCTCTTGGCGAATTGACACACAAACGTCGTCTTTCAGCCTTAGGACCTGGCGGATTGACTCGTGACCGTGCCGGTTATGAAGTTCGTGACGTTCACTACTCCCACTATGGCCGTATGTGTCCGATCGAAACTCCTGAAGGCCCAAACATCGGGTTGATCAATAGTTTGTCCAGTTATGCGAAAGTAAATAAATTCGGATTTATCGAAACACCTTATCGTCGTGTAGACCGCGAAACTGGTCGTGTTACTGACCAAATCGACTACTTGACAGCAGATATCGAAGACCATTACATCGTAGCCCAAGCAAACAGCCCATTGAATGAAGATGGAACATTTGCTCAAGACGTTGTTATGGCTCGTGCTCAAAGTGAAAACTTAGAAGTATCTATTGATAAAGTAGACTACATGGACGTATCACCTAAACAAGTAGTTGCCGTTGCGACAGCATGTATTCCTTTCTTGGAAAACGATGACTCCAATCGTGCCTTGATGGGTGCCAACATGCAGCGTCAAGCAGTGCCGTTGATCAATCCTCAAGCACCATGGGTTGGTACTGGTATGGAATACAAATCAGCGCATGACTCAGGAGCTGCTTTGTTATGTAAACATGACGGTGTCGTTGAATACGTTGATGCTTCTGAAATCCGCGTACGCCGCGACAACGGTGCATTAGATAAATACGATGTAACAAAATTCCGTCGTTCAAACTCCGGAACAAGCTACAACCAACGTCCAATCGTTCATTTGGGTGAGAAAGTCGAAAAAGGGGATACTCTGGCAGACGGACCATCTATGGAACAAGGCGAAATGGCTCTAGGTCAAAACGTTTTAGTTGGTTTCATGACTTGGGAAGGGTACAACTATGAAGATGCGATCATCATGAGCCGTCGTTTGGTAAAAGATGACGTATACACTTCTATTCATATTGAAGAATATGAATCAGAAGCCCGCGATACAAAATTAGGACCTGAAGAAATCACACGCGAAATCCCTAATGTTGGGGAAGACGCATTGAAAGATTTAGACGAAATGGGTATTATCCGTATCGGTGCAGAAGTCCAAGATGGCGATTTGCTTGTAGGGAAAGTCACGCCAAAAGGGGTAACAGAATTATCTGCAGAAGAACGTCTATTGCATGCGATCTTTGGCGAAAAAGCTCGTGAAGTCCGCGATACATCATTACGTGTACCGCATGGCGGCGGCGGGATCGTTCACGATGTGAAAATCTTTACTCGTGAAGCTGGAGATGAATTGTCACCAGGCGTAAACATGTTAGTTCGTGTTTATATCGTTCAAAAACGTAAAATCCATGAAGGGGATAAAATGGCCGGTCGTCACGGAAATAAAGGGGTTGTATCCCGTATTATGCCGGAAGAAGATATGCCATTCCTACCTGATGGAACACCAATCGATATCATGCTGAATCCTTTAGGGGTGCCTTCACGTATGAACATCGGACAAGTATTGGAATTACACTTGGGTATGGCTGCACGTCAGTTGGGTATCCACGTAGCAACGCCAGTATTCGATGGTGCAAGTGATGAAGACGTATGGGAAACAGTTCGTGAAGCCGGTATGGCCAGCGATGCGAAAACTGTTCTGTACGACGGACGTACAGGTGAACCATTTGACGGACGTGTGTCTGTCGGTGTAATGTACATGATCAAACTTGCTCACATGGTCGATGACAAATTGCATGCACGTTCAATCGGACCTTACTCATTGGTTACACAACAACCATTGGGAGGTAAAGCTCAATTTGGTGGACAACGTTTTGGTGAAATGGAAGTATGGGCACTGGAAGCTTACGGTGCGGCTTATACTTTACAAGAAATCTTGACATACAAATCAGATGACGTAGTCGGACGTGTGAAAACATACGAAGCAATCGTCAAAGGTGAACCAATTCCAAAACCAGGTGTACCGGAATCCTTCCGCGTATTGGTGAAAGAATTGCAATCACTAGGTCTGGACATGCGTGTCTTGGATATCGAAGAGACAGAAATCGAACTTCGCGACATGGACGATGAAGACGACGATTTGATCACTGTTGATGCTTTGACAAAATTTGCCGAACAGCAAACTGCCAAAGAATTAGAAAAGAAAGCTGCTGAACAAGTGGAAGATGAAAGAGACGATGTCATCCAAAACTTTGAAACCGCAGAAGATAATTTAGACTAATCCGGTCTATGAGCTGCAAGGCGGTCGAAGATCAGCCGTCTTGCGGTTTGCCATTAAATGAAATGGAGGGAACCCCTTTTGATCGATGTAAATAAATTCGAAAGTATGCAAATAGGTTTGGCTTCTCCCGAAAAAATCAGAAGCTGGTCTTACGGTGAAGTAAAAAAACCTGAGACGATTAACTATCGTACCTTAAAACCTGAACGCGAAGGGTTGTTCTGTGAGCGGATTTTTGGTCCTACAAAAGACTGGGAATGTGCCTGCGGAAAATACAAACGTATCCGTTATAAAGGAATCGTTTGTGATCGATGCGGAGTGGAAGTTACTCGTTCGAAAGTTCGCCGTGAACGCATGGGACATATTGAATTAGCAGCTCCTGTTTCACATATCTGGTACTTTAAAGGGATTCCTTCACGTATGGGTCTTGTATTAGACATGAGCCCACGCGCTTTGGAAGAAATCATTTATTTTGCTTCATATGTGGTTATCGAACCAGGAAACACGAATTTAGAGAAAAAACAATTGTTGACAGAACGCGAATATCGCGAAAAACGTGAACAATATGGACAAGAATTTCAAGCTGCTATGGGTGCAGAAGCGATCAAACAATTACTTGATAATGTTGATCTAGATGCAGAAGCAGCCGAATTGAAAGAAGAATTGAAATCTGCACAAGGACAAAAACGTACACGTGCAATCCGCCGGTTGGATATTTTAGAAGCATTCCGCGCTTCAGGAAATCAACCAAGCTGGATGGTTATGGATGTTATCCCTGTTATTCCACCAGATTTGCGCCCAATGGTTCAATTAGAAGGTGGACGTTTTGCAACAAGTGACTTGAATGATCTTTACCGTCGTGTCATCAACCGTAATAACCGTTTGAAACGTTTATTAGACTTGAACGCACCTGGAATCATCGTTCAAAACGAAAAACGCATGTTGCAAGAAGCAGTAGATGCATTGATTGATAACGGTCGTCGCGGACGTCCAGTAACTGGACCAGGTAACCGGCCATTGAAATCTCTTTCTCATATGTTGAAAGGGAAACAAGGTCGTTTCCGTCAAAACTTGCTAGGTAAACGTGTGGACTACTCCGGTCGTTCCGTTATCGTTGTTGGACCTTTCTTGAAGATGTACCAATGTGGACTTCCAAAAGAAATGGCCATTGAATTATTCAAACCATTCGTGATGCGTGAGCTTGTTCAACGTGAACTAGCTTCAAACATCAAAAACGCTAAGCGTAAAATCGAACGTCAAGAAGACGAAGTATGGGATGTTTTAGAAGACGTAATCAAGGAACACCCAGTATTGCTGAACCGGGCACCTACGCTTCACCGACTTGGTATCCAAGCATTCGAACCAGTTTTAGTACAAGGACGCGCAATCCGTTTGCATCCACTTGTATGTGAAGCTTATAATGCCGATTTCGATGGAGACCAAATGGCTGTCCACGTGCCATTGAATGAAGAAGCACAAGCAGAAGCACGTATGTTGATGTTAGCTGCTCAAAACATCTTGAACCCTAAAGATGGTAAACCAGTTGTTACTCCTTCTCAAGATATGGTTCTAGGTAACTACTACTTGACAATGGAAGAAGAAGGACGCGAAGGCGAAGGAATGGTCTTCAGAGATCAAAACGAAGCCGTTATCGCATGGCGCAACGGATACGTTCATTTACATTCACGTATCGGTGTGAACCCTAACTCATTAGGAGAAAAACCATTTACTGAATGGCAAAAAGAACGTACGATGATCACAACAGTTGGTAAGATCATCTTCAACGAGATCATGCCTCCTGAATTCCCTTATCTGAATGAACCAACAGACTTCAACTTGACTGTCCAAACACCGGACAAATACTTCGTTGAAGCTGGTACGGATATTCCTGCACATATCAAAGAGCAAGAATTAGTGTTACCGTTCAAGAAGAAAAACTTAGGGAACATCATCGCAGAAGTCTTCAAACGATTCAAAGTAACAGAAACTTCTAAGATGCTTGACCGTATGAAAGACTTAGGGTACAAACATTCAACACATGCCGGTATCACAGTAGGGATTGCTGACATCAGTGTACTGAATGAAAAACAAGAAATCATTGAAAATGCCCATAAACAAGTTGAAACTATTACAAAACAATTCCGTCGTGGTCTGATTACAGATGACGAACGTTATGAACGTGTCATTGCTGTTTGGAACGCTGCAAAAGACAGCATCCAACAAAAACTGATGGAAGGTTTGGAAGCGAAAAACCCAATCTTCATGATGTCTGATTCTGGAGCTCGTGGGAACATTTCCAACTTTACACAGCTTGCCGGAATGCGTGGTTTGATGGCCGCTCCTAATGGTCGAATCATGGAATTGCCAATCATTTCGAACTTCCGTGAAGGACTATCTGTCTTGGAAATGTTTATCTCAACTCACGGAGCTCGTAAAGGGATGACCGATACAGCCTTGAAGACTGCCGATTCAGGTTACTTGACTCGTCGTCTGGTTGATGTGGCCCAAGATGTAATTATCCGTGAAGAAGATTGCGGTACTGACCGAGGTCTTGAAATCCAAGCAATCCGTGAAGGAAATGAAATCATCGAATCATTAGAAGATCGTTTGGTGGGACGTTACACTCGTAAAGAAGTACGTCATCCTGAAACAAATGAATTGATTATCGCAGGAAACCAATTGATTTCCGAAGACATTGCAAAACAAATTGTTGATGCAGGTGTCGAAACAGTGACGATCCGTTCTGTCTTCACATGTAATACAAAACATGGTGTCTGCAAACATTGTTACGGACGCAACCTTGCAACTGGCTCTGACGTTGAAGTCGGAGAAGCAGTTGGTACGATCGCCGCTCAATCAATCGGTGAACCTGGTACTCAGTTGACGATGCGTACATTCCATACGGGTGGGGTTGCCGGAGACGATATCACTCAAGGTCTTCCTCGTGTCCAAGAAATCTTTGAAGCACGTAATCCGAAAGGGCAAGCAGTAATTACAGAAGTAACAGGGGATGTCATCGATATCTCAGAAGATCCTGCAACACGTACCAAAGAAGTAACAATCAAAGGAAAAACAGATACACGTACGTATACTGTTCCTTATACAGCACGTATGAAAGTAGCAGAAGGCGATATGATCCACCGTGGCGCACCATTGACAGAAGGATCAATCGATCCAAAACAATTGTTGCAAGTCCGCGATGTATTATCTGTTGAAAACTACTTGCTTCGTGAAGTACAACGCGTTTACCGTATGCAAGGGGTAGAAATCGGCGACAAGCATATCGAAGTAATGGTTCGTCAAATGCTGCGTAAAGTTCGTGTAATGGATCCAGGTGATACAGATATCTTACCAGGTACATTATTAGACATCGCAGACTTTAAAGATCAAAACTACAATACGCTAGTCTCAGGAGGCGTTCCTGCAACTTCTCGACCTGTCTTGCTAGGTATCACAAAAGCATCATTAGAAACAAATAGTTTCTTATCTGCTGCATCATTCCAAGAAACAACTCGTGTCTTGACGGATGCTGCGATCCGCGGTAAGAAAGATCCTCTTCTTGGTTTGAAAGAAAATGTTATTATCGGTAAGATCATCCCAGCTGGTACTGGTATGCAACGTTACCGTGACATGGAACCAAAAGAAGTCGGTGTAGCAAGCGAAAATGTCTACAGTATTTCAGATATTGAAGCGCAAATGGCTGCAGAAGATGCAATGAACAATTAAACAAAATAGAGGTTGTGACAGAAGTGGTCAGCTTCAAGAAATAAGAAAAAATTTACGAAAATTGCTTCTCAAATTTTTGTGAAATTTCGGCTTATTTCCGAAGAAGTTACTTCTGGAACACCGTGTATAAGAGGTTGTGAAATCAGCGTTTTGACCTGAGTATTAGAGAAATAAACGGAAAAATAGTTCCTCATATTTTGCCGTTTGTTGAACTAATACCGAGGGTCAGCTGATTGAACACCGTTTATTCGGAAAAAGGGATTGTGACAAAATCTTGTCACAATCCCTTTTTTTGCTTATACGAAGTAGCTTACCTCTCATTTGTTTGGTTAGAAGAAAGAGTGGGAGATGATTTTGAAGCTACAGGTTTTGCTATATCAGCTGACTGTTCATTACCTATCATTTCTTGATATATATAAGAAATTGCGGATCTGGATAGACCGAAAAACGATGCAATATGTCTTTGTTTTATATCAGGTATTGTTAAGGCTTGTTGGACTTGATTACGTAATTCTTGTGATATAAATCGCCCTTGTTTGTTGGAAACTTCGCCAATTCTCTCACGCAAAAGCTGATGAGTATATCGTTTATCAATGATATCATACTCTTTTTCAAATTTTTTTTGGGACATAGTATTTACTGTAGACTTGGATACGCCAAAAAATAAGGCAATCTGACTTTGATTAAGATCAGGCAATGTTAAGGCTTGTTGGATTTGATCGTACACTTCTTGCGGTATTCGTTTTTCTCTTCCTTTTTGAAAAGAAACATTGCCAAATATCTCATATAGACGCTGCTGAGCACTATTTGCAACATTTCCTTCTACTGAACTGTCCATTTTTTGCTTATCCGCAACAAAGGCTGACTCTGAACCAGCAGAAGTAGATGGGGTTGGTTCTTCGACTGCTTGTTGATGGAGGATCGAATCGGGCAATATTTCCGCTAGTTCATTGATGACTTGCCTCTCGTTTTCGCTGAGCGTTAGAGAATCATCCTTTGAAGAAAAATCAAATTCGTGTGAAGGAAAATCAAATTCATGTGAAAGAAAATCAAATTCGTGGGGTGGTGTTGGAGGCGTTTTTATTTTTTTGTTCGCTTTAGTTAATAGTTCATCAAATGCAATAAAGTCAGTGGGTGTATCTGAATGTTTTCTTTTTGCTTTAGGCATAGTTATCCCTCCGATAATATGGATTTATTTATTCGCATGAAAAAATAAAGGTACATAATTTTGGGATAAGCATACCATATAAAACTTATACACAACGTGGTTGAAAAGACAACTTTTTCTTGCCTGTGGAAAAAATGATTCAATACAATTGTCATAGTTATCCACAACCAATTGAAAAAGAAGGAAAATGAAGAAAAATCTGCTAAAATACCGGGAGGGGGTAAAAAACGAGCAAAATAATTTTAATTATCTATAAAACAGGTATGATGAGAAAAAAGGGGGATTTTATATGACAAAAAAAGCAGTTTTCGCAGGCGGATGCTTTTGGTGTATGGTCAAACCATTTGAAGAGCAGCCAGGGATCATTTCTGTGACATCCGGTTATACAGGCGGGCATGTACCAAATCCAACTTACGAACAAGTAACAACAGGCACAACAGGGCATACAGAAGCCGTAGAGATCGAATATGACCCAGAAGTTATTTCTTATGATCAGTTGGTGGAAATCTATTGGCAGCAAACCGATCCGACTGACGCGTTAGGACAGTTCGCTGATCGTGGTGATTCTTATCGACCAGTGATCTACTATAGTGATGAAGAAGAACGAAACATTGCAGAGCGTTCAAAACAAGCATTGCAAGACAGCGGACGATTCGATAAGCCAATCGTGACAAAAATCGAACCAAGAAGCGAATTTTATCCTGCAGAAGATTATCATCAGGATTATTACAAGAAAAACAAGCTCCATTACAATCTTTATCGAGAAGGTTCTGGACGTGCCGGTTTCATTCGTCGACATTGGGGCGACAAGAAATAAGAAGCCGAAAAAGCTACTTTTGGAACACTGTATATCAGAGGTTGTGACAAGTCGTTTGTCACAACCTTTTTTCAATACCTAAAATGAAGGACGATCAGCAGGGCACTACTCAAAAAAGGAATGAAAGGCAGCTTTTCCAACTTTTTTTTATGACAGATAAAGTAAACAGAAAAAAAGGATATTCCAAACAGGCTAGCCAGAAACAAGACCCGAAGCAACTCTTCCAGAGGCAAGCCCCCACTCCAAGAAAGCACCAACAGAGTATCGCCAGCACCGAGATAGGATTGACCATAGCGAAGGCATGCAGCGCCTACGATGAACGTTAACAACATACTGTGCCATTGGAAAACGCCGGCCTGCAACCAAAAAATCCATAAGACAGCCCAGAAGCAGAATAGCGTGTGAGAATGGACCATGAAGTAAAACAAGTCCATCAACGAAAATAGCAAAGCCGAAAGCACCCAAATGAACGTCGAAAAATTTCTTGCGGAAGAAAAAGTAAAGAACCAGATAAAAAGACCACCACATAAGACTTCTGCCAACAAATAGTAGAAGGGCAACCGACACCGGCAATAGCGGCAGCGAAATCGTTGGACGATGATCGAAAGAATCGGAATCAATTCATACCAAGAAAGCGAACGACAGCATTTGACACAATGAGATCTAGGATAAATAATAGAGTGACCTAACGGAATCCGCTGGGCGGTTAAACATAAAAATGACCCAATACAGCAACCAATGATAAAATAAAGTAACACGCCATCTCCCCCTTTTCAAAACCAAGATACGCAAGCTTAAACTAAATTTTTGTACATACATAAAATTTGAGGTGAAAAAATGAACGTTTCAATCGGATTAGATATCGGAACCACACAAACCAAAGCAGTTGCTTTCACAGATGAAGCCCAAGAAGCAGCATCCGCTTATTTTCGCTACCCTTTGATCCAAGAAACACAAGGGATGGCAGAACAAGATCAGGAATTGATCTTTCAAGGCGTCTGCACCGTTATAAAAGAAATAATTAAACAGTTGCCTTCAGACACGACCATTCAATTTGTCTCCTTCTCCTCTGCGATGCATAGCCTGATATTGTTGGATGAAGAGAAAACACCGTTATCTCGAATGATCACTTGGGCAGATAACCGAGCAGCGGACGAAGCAGAAAAACTGAAATATACCGTGCTTGGCAAAGAATTTTATCGGCAGACTGGGACACCGATTCATCCAATGACACCATTGAACAAAATCAAGTGGTTGCAAAACAGCCAACCTGAATTATTCAAAAAAACTGCTTATTTTGTCGGTATCAAAGACTATATTTTTTATAGATTGTTTGGAGAACTCATCAGCGACTACGGAACAGCTTCAGGAACTGGATACTTTGATATCCATGAATTCCAATGGGCAGAAGAAGTGCTTGACTACTTGGACATTCGAACAGAACAATTGCCGCAAGTGTTTCCTTCCACCTATCAAGTAACAGGTCTACCGTCAGAAACAGCAGCAGAACTAGGTTTGCCAAATGATATATCATTTGTTTTGGGAGGGGCAGACGGCCCGCTTTCTAATCTAGGGTTAGGCGCTTTTGGTGATACGATTGCCGCTTTGACCGTAGGAACGAGCGGAGCACTTCGTTTTATTACTACTCAGCCTCAGTTCCATCCAGAAATGGAGACGTTTTGTTATGTTCTGGATCAGAAACATTGGGTAGTAGGAGGAGCGACTAGCAATGGTGCTGGCATCTTTGATTGGGCAGGGCATACATTTTTACAGGAAGTCGTTCAATCTGCTAAAGAAAAAGGTGAAAATCCATATGATGCACTGCTTTCGGCTATTGCTTTTGTGCCAGCGGGTGCCAATGGTCTGATTTTTCATCCCTATTTGCTTGGCGAGCGAGCACCGCTTTGGGACGCAGATGCGTTTGGTAGTTTTATCGGCTTACAGCGGCAACATACAGAAAAAGAAATGATGAAGGCGATTCTAGAGGGGATCTGTCTCAATCTTTATCGGATTTTAAAAGGAGTTTGCCAAGAAAATCAGCTCACAGAGATCCGTGCTACAGGCGGGTTTGCTCAATCTCCGATTTTTCGTCAGATGATGGCTGATGTACTGGGTTACCCGCTTGTTTTCCCTACTGTCACAGAAGCATCCGCATTAGGAGCTGTGATTTTAGGCTGGCGAAGCATCGGAAAGATCCAAAGTATCAGTGAAGCACAGGAATTGATAGAATTGAAAGAGCAAGTCGGAGTACAAGAAACTGATCATAAAAAATATCAGAAAATCTATCCATTATTTGTTTCGACACAAAAGCATTTAGTACAGACTTATCAGCAATTTGCTCAACTGCGAGAAGAATTAGCTGATTCTGAAAAATGATTGGCTTTACGGATAAAAAAGTGAAATGAAAATCGTTCTCAGGTAAATGATTTTGTTGTACTTTTCATTAAAAGTCTACTATTATTTTAAGTGTAAGAAAATGTTAGGAGGCAAGAAAGATGAAATTCCAACAAACCAAAGAAGTATTAAATCAATTAGTTGCAGATCTAAGCCAAATGTCTGTTGTTGTTCACCAAACACATTGGTACATGAGAGGACCAGGTTTCCTTACATTGCACCCAATGATGGATGAGTTCATGGACGATTTGAACGCTCAGTTAGATGAAGTATCCGAACGCTTGATCACATTAGACGGTTCACCTTATTCTACATTGCGTGAATTTGCAGATAACACGAAAATCCCTGATGAAGTAGGACGTTGGGACCGCACGATTCCTGAACGTTTGGAAACACTTGTTGCAGGCTACCGTTATCTAGCAGATCTTTACCAAAAAGGAATCGAAGTTTCTGGAGAAGAAGGCGACGATCCAACACAAGATATCTTTATCGAATTCAAAACAGCCACAGAAAAACGTATCTGGATGATCCAAGCTCATTTGGGCAAAGCGCCAGAGATCGACGCGTAAGCGCGAAACTTATCCTTTTATATAGAAGAAACCGCGGAACAGCATCGTTTCGCGGTTTCTTCTATATTAGAAAACGACCCTTTTACATAAAAAGAAAGGAAAAAAGTAAAGTTTCATATAATTTTTTCAACCGGTCAGAAAAACGTTGACATTGACCAGATTAGAAGGTAATATGTTAAATGGTATTGTTTGCCCCACAAAGAGCCCCGGAAACTCGAAGTGTATGTCAAACATCAGAACTTAAATTGGAGGAAAATAACGTGCGTACAACATATATGGCCAAACCAGGCGAAGTAGAACGTAAATGGTATGTAGTAGACGCAACTGATGTTCCATTGGGACGTCTTTCAACAGTTGTTGCATCTGTACTACGTGGTAAAAATAAACCAACTTTCACACCTCATTTGGATACTGGCGATTTCGTCATCGTCATCAATGCAGACAAAGTGAAATTAACAGGTAAAAAAGCGACTGACAAAATTTATTACCGTCACAGCAACTACCCAGGAGGATTGAAATCAATCACTGCTGGCGAATTGCGTGCTAAAAATTCTCGTCGTTTGATCGAAACTTCTGTAAAAGGTATGCTTCCTAAAAACACTTTAGGCCGCAAACAATTTACAAAATTGAACGTATACGGTGGAGCAGAACATCCACATGCAGCACAACAACCAGAAGTTTTAGACATCACAAACTTAATCTAATAGGAGGGAATTTCATTGGCACAAGTTCAATATATCGGCACAGGCCGTCGTAAAAACGCAGTTGCTCGCGTACGTCTAGTACCAGGAACTGGCAAAATTACTGTAAATAAAAAAGATGTTGAAGAATACATTCCACATGCTGACTTGCGTGAAGTAATCAATCAACCTTTCGCTGTTACTGAAACAAAAGGCGCATATGACGTATTTGTTAACGTAAACGGCGGAGGATACGCTGGACAATCAGGAGCTATCCGTCATGGTATCGCTCGTGCATTGCTAGAAGTTGATCCTGACTTCCGTTTAGCGCTTAAACGTGCTGGCTTGCTTACACGTGACGCACGTATGGTCGAACGTAAAAAACCAGGTCTTAAGAAAGCTCGTAAAGCTTCACAATTTTCAAAACGTTAATATTATTCGAGCAAAACACACCTTCTATTTGGAAGGTGTGTTTTTTTTGATTATGAAAAAATACAGAGCGAGGCGTAAGCAGAGTAAAGTAGTTTTATTTAATGGATGCGACTTCATTTGCTTATGAGTACTAGTTCAATTCTATCACTACAAGGCACTTTCAAAATTTGGAGAGTGTCAACTAATAGAAATAAAAAATGTATGTATTTTTTGCCAAAGTCAATTTTTCCTCTTTACTATGATATGATTTGATTGGTATATGATTGAAGTGGACAAGAAAGGAGTACAAATGTTTATCAATAGTGTAAATGATGCTGTTTTTTCTTGCCAAGCGTGTGTGAATGTCTATGTGTTAAAGTTGTCTAGAACTTATTTTATTCCTGTTGATGTTTTATTTATAGACCAGAGAAACAGAGCATGGGAATTAAAAAAGAAGTACTTTGAAAAGCAGATAAAATCTAAAGTGAAACAAAGGCAATTGATTGTTGCATTCAATGAAATAATTGATAAGGTGATTTTAAGAAGAGAGAAGCAACATTTTCAGTTCTCACTATTCAATCAACATTTTTTAATACGGGTAGAAAAAATAGAGGATAAAGAACATTTGATTATTTTAGGTCCTTTCTGTACGAGTGAAACTATTCAGTCCCATATAGTTCTACGTAAATGTATTCGTAAACTAAGAAAATTCTATTCCAAAAAGGTCAATAAATATCTGTACTTAGTGATAGATGAAATATTGGCTACTGAGAATTTCTATAGACATTCTTTAGGATTTTGGGCGAAGAAAATTGGGTATGATTATTCGTATTTAAGTAGAGAATTCAAGAAATATGTTGGCTGCTCATATAGTTATTATCGAGAAAAGTATAGAATTGAACATGCAAAGAATGACTTACTTATGACTCAGTTATCTATCGAAGAAATTTCTAACTTTTTAGGTTTTTATGATTCAAGTCATTTTTATAATAGTTTTTTTAAAGAAGAAAGAACTTCACCAACTTTTTTTAGAAATCGATATAAAAAATTAAATAAATAAAGGCTGGAATATTAATCCAGCCTTTATTTATTGTGTTGATTAAAAAATATAGTAAGAAGGAGCATGTCTTAAACTATTTGAACCTGTAACGCGTGCAGTACGAGTTTGTCCGGCATTACCAGTGACATGATTAGCTTTAATCACTGTTTCATTTGAGTTTAGTAGCACGGCTGAAACTCGATAACGACGTGTACGATGATGAATAGTTGAGTTTAGTCTTACGTTTCCCCAAGCAACAAAAGGAAAACCATCTGTTGAAATTGTCCAAAAGCCCCAAGGGAAATGAGTTTGTCGTCTAGATAAAGGATCATCTGTGCTATTGCTTTTTTCTAACAAAATTTCATTTGAAACATCAAGAACTCTTCCGTTTTCATCAAAAACAATGCTTCCGCTATTTGGAAATGACTCTGTTATTGGCATTGTTAGTGCATCATTTTGAAATCCAACTTCATCAGCATTTACTGATACAGGCATAGCAAGGGACAAGAGAGTAATTGCAACAAACGATACAGAAAAAATTTTTCTCATAATGCAGAGCACCTCTTTCTTTTTGTGGAAATAGATTATTCCCACATTTAAAATACTATGAGGTTAGCCATATTTTCTATGTAATATCATGACTATATACCTATATCTATTTGTAATAATATGACTTCTTAACAAACATAGATTGTTGAATGTTTAGTGTCCATCTATACTTTTAATTGACTAACTACGTTAAAAACAAGGAGTTTTGCCGATGACTAATATAGTATTGAAAAAAATCGTTTTGCTGTTGTCTATACTCTCAAGTCTTGCATTAGCTGTTGCCATTAGGAATGTGAATAGGGAAGAAGATTTCCAGAAAAAGGTAAACACGGCCGAGTATTTTACACCGTTCAGATTTCCAGAATTTATCGTAGATCCTCAGCAAGAAACTAGGGTTCTAGAAATACTTGAATCAGTCTCAGAAAAATTGAATGTAAACTATATGGCAAAAGTTTCATTCTATGGTGTGAGAGACCATACCTTTTCTGAAACAGGAGAAATCTCTTTTGATCGTTTAGGTGAAACACATACATTTTTTCTTTCCAAGCAAACAGAAACACATCTTTTGAACAATTTTTACATAGAGCCTCAAATAATCAGTGAAAAAAATTATTTTGCATCTGACTTAGAGAAATATCCAGATGCGGAATATTTAGAAAATAAACAACTGAAAAACGAAGATTTTTTTATACTACCGATACAAATGGCTGAGGCGCTAAATCCAGCTGATTTTTTTGTGGAAACGAAAGATCAAAAAACTCTAGATAGGTTCCTATCAAAATTATCTGATGAATACAATCTCTCCTTTGAGACAGCGTACGAACCCACATCTTTTCAATATGAGAATGACATAGAAACATTTGCACCATCTCGAACATTAGAAGCATCTACTTTTGTGATATTTACTCTTTTCTATAGCCTTTCCTTGATTTTATGGATACTAGAGAACAATAGACACATTGCGATCTATCGTTTAAATGGTTTAACTAGTAGAAAAATTTTAAAAAGATTATTATTAAAAGAATTAGTGATTCTTTTTCTCTTGAATCTATTGGTAGCTTTCTTCTTTGTCCTACATTCAGTGAATCATTTGTTTGTGCTAGTGCAACTGTTCTTGCTTATTTTTAGTCTAATCATTTCTTTTTTTGTGATTGATTTACTAGGCAATCTTTCATTGAATAAGCAACTAAATCGCCAAACTTTTGGTAAAGGATTCTTTTATACTATCTATTCTGTCAAAATGTTTATTTTATTTTTTAGCGTGGTACAACTTGTTCCGTTAACTGAATATGCTCGCACATTCCTTACACCAGAAGCAGTACCTGAAGAAATAAAAAATCATGCCGTTTTCTATCCAAGACTTGGCGGCAATGAAGCGACTTTGACAGATCTTTCTCAAGATATGAGAGGATTAGATAAAACAAAGTTGCTTTCGCAACTGTTGGATGATGGAGCAATCGAGGTTGATACAAGTGCTTATTTTGAAGAAGAGAATCCTTTGATCCATCAATCTATTTATGTAAATACAAACTATTTAGACAAGTATCCGCTCATCAGCATAACAAATCAGCCTATCCAAATTGATAAAAATGAGGATCGAGAAATCATATTAATCCCAGAACGAATGATGCCCGATTTTGTTCAACTTCGTTCTTGGTTTTTGAATGAAACGAATCCTGATAGACGAACAAAAAAAGAAGAGGATGTTTTGTTTTATACCATCCAAGATGAACAAGAAATCTTTGCCTTTGACCAAGAACAGGCAATCATCATCAATCAGCCGAATATCATCCATGTATTCACTTTGAACAATCTACCCATTTCTCATAGAAATATTCTGACAGGAAATAGTTTTGCTGAACCATTAAAAATTCCATTGATTGGGACTGCACAAGAAACCTATGATAGATATCTTCCGTTATTGAAGGAAGCAGGATTGGAAGACAACTTTCCTTTTTTGATCCCAATGGAACAGTTAAGGAAAACAGAATTGCAGTTGATTTATTTGTGGGACATAAGACAAAGGATAACTGATTTATCGATTACTATTTTATTGGTTATTGTTTTGATTACCTATTCCACACTGAGCTATTTCCGCCTTTATCGGCAAAAATTTGTTGTTTGGCGGTTAAATGGTGTTTCTTTTTTCAAAACTTATAGAAGAATTTTTCTGTTGTTTGGCTTACAATATCTTTTGTTTTTTATCTATGTAGCTGTCCATTCATTTAGGATAACGGATGTTTTTATTTTTTCGTTATACATACTAATCGAATGTATTGTGCTGTTGTCTACATTTTTTTTAATCGAGAAAAAACAGAACAGATTATGTGAAAGTAAATGATTTTTTACGAATCGGCATCCAACTTCGTCATCAGACTTCTGTCCAAGTAAAAGATCTGTCGCAACGCATCTATTACAAGGAAATCTTACTGGACAAAGAGTCAAGGGAGGTAAATGTGAATGGTGTGGCTGTCCATTTGACAGGAAGAGAATTCGATCTGCTGAAGCTTTTTTTAGAACATCCGAAAAAAGTATTTTCGCGAGCAAACCTTTATGAAACAGTTTGGCAAGAACCATATTTTGATAGTGAGAAAACAGTGAATATGCGTATTTCCAATCTTCGAGGGAAACTAGCAAAGGCATATGCTGTGTATATTCATACGGTGTGGGGAGTGGGGTTTAGATTTGATTAAGTGGCTATTGCTTCTAGTTGTTATCTTTATGGGAAGTTTTATTTTCTTCCTGCAAAGGGAAATCAAGCGATTGACTAAGAAAATCGCCACTCTTTCTGAACAACAAGAATATGGTGGTCGTCTTTCAGTCGAATTTCGAGAAAAGAATCTAATGGACCTAGTAGATGCACTGAATACATGGGTGGATGAAAATGAACAAAAAGGACAAGTATTTCAAGAAATGGAAGAAAACATCAGACTATCGATCGTCGGCCTTTCTCATAATCTCAGAACTCCTTTGACTGCTATTAACGGTTGTGTACAATCACTGGAACAGGTAGAGGATACGGAGAAACGGGAGAAGTATTTAACGATCATCAAACAATCTGTTGCAAGATTACTCAGTATGACGGATCAGTTTTATGATCTTGCTCGAATAGAGACGAAGCAAAAAGAAATGGACCTCCATACGCTTTCTTTTTCTAAAGAGGTGGAAGAAGTATTTTTCTCTTTTTATGAACAATTTTCTGTAAAAAATATCGAGGTAGCGTTCGCTGAACACTCGATAAATACAACGGTATTAGCAGATCCGCTCATGTTGTTGCGAGTGCTGCAAAATATCATACAGAATTTATTGCGTTATGCAGATGGACAAGCAAAGGTGACATTTTCAAAAGAGGATCCATTCATTCGATTAACAGTGGCCAATCCTATCAAAGCAGGAGCGCAAACTTCTGTTGAAAAAGTCTTCCAGCGTTTTTATACCGAAAATACCAGCCGCACAAATACGGAATCTAGCGGAATCGGGCTTTACCTGTCAAAAAGATTGGTGGAAGGAATGGGAGGAGAAATGGCCACTAAATTAGACGGGGGCATCTTCTCCATCTCCGTCAAGTTGCGGAGGGTTTAATTGGCTCTAATTTACCTGAAGTGAATGACAAAAAAATTGTATCTCGTTTTAAAGACATCTTCTTTTTTGGAAGGTGTTTTTATTTTGGTGTGATTGATACGAATTAGGTAACGAAGACAGTTATTTTTGTACCCCCTTTTCAAATAGCGCAACAGTGCTATACTAAAGCTAACAAATAAAGGAACGGAGAGGGATATGAATCAAAGAGAATTTATCGTTTTAATTATTATTGCAGCTGTTATTTTATTAGTTGCTTTAGACATTTTTTCACGTTTGAAATTAAAGGAAACAGTTCGTAGCAAATGGGGGAAAATTCCTTATCAACCGAGATTTGATAAAGAAGAAAGCTTGAAGGAAGCATGGCTCACGGAGAAGAAGTTCCGTTCATGGGATAGCGAAATCGATGATCTTACTTGGTATGACCTGGATATGTTCGAAGTATTCGAAGGAATCAACAGTACCTATTCTAGTGTAGGTTCAGAAGCGTTGTATCAACGTTTACGCAGCTTTGATTTTGGCGAAGATCAGCAGTTAGAAAAACTGATTGCTTTTTATCAGGAAAATCCTCAACTGAGAGAAAAAATCCAATATCAATTCGCTCGTTTAGGAAAAAAAGATCATAATTTTGCAAAACAATATCTAGCGGATGGAAAAAGTAAAAAGATTGGACGCGTAGGTTTATTTATTTTTCTTGGCTTGCTTCCGCTGGTGGGTGTAGGTTTGCTTCTTTTAGGTCAAGTACTAGGAATCTATTTGGCAATCGGTGGGTTAGTATTCAATACGGTCTATTATCTAGTGAAGAAACAAACGCTAGAAACAGAGCTGAATAGCATGAGTTATTTGGTTTCAACGATTTCAGCCGCCAATCAGTTAGCAAAACTGCTGACACCACTTCAAGAAGAGCTGAAACAGCAAACTAAACCATTAAGAGACATCCCTAAATTAGGTTTTTCATTTCGTATGAAGAGCGGGAGTGAAGCAGAGTTGATTTTTGAATATGTCAACATCATGTTCATGCTGCCATTTATCTCCTATCATTTCGTTCTCACTAAATTAGAAAAGCATTCAACTGAAGCCATCAAGCTGTGGGAATTGCTGGGAGAACTGGAAGTAGCCGCTGCAATATTGAATTACCGTACTTATATGCCCATCACTTGCCGTCCGGAATTTACTGAGGGCGGTGTGACAGCGAAAGATATCTATCATCCATTGTTAAAAGAAGCGGTAGTGAATCCAGTCAACTGGCAGAAGAATACATTAGTCACGGGTTCCAATGCATCAGGAAAATCTACGTATGTCAAAAGTATAGCTATCAGCTGTATTCTAGCACAGACGATCCAAACAGCAATTGCAGAACAGTTTACCCTGCAATCTGGACATGTGTTGACTTCCATGGCAATCGAAGATGATTTATTTGAAGGCGACAGTTATTTTGTTTCAGAAATCAAATCGATCAAACGTTTGTTGGATCAAGTGGCTTCCAAAGAACGCTGCTACTGCTTCGTAGATGAGATTTTAAAAGGGACAAATACGATTGAACGGATTGCTTCTTCCGCTTCAGTCGTTCGGTGGCTTGCGGAGTATCCATCTTTAGCATTTGTCGCCACACATGATATCGAATTGACAGAGATTTTAAAGAATTATTGTGAGAATGTCCACTTTGAAGAACAAGTAACAGAAGGAAAAGGAATCAGTTTTGATTTCAAATTAAAAGAAGGACCTTCAAGGACCCGAAATGCGATTGCTTTGCTGAAAGTTTTGGATTACCCAGAGACTTTAGTAGAAATCGCAAAAACGGAAGCCGCGTCATTTGATGAAAAGCGGCAGTGGCATGTATTGGGATAGGCGAAGTGATCGAAAGTATTTATTGGATCAAAAATCATGGATTTTGCTTCTGCCGTTTATACGTGTTTAGAGCGTGAGACAAAAGTGTTCTTTACTTTTGTCTCACGCTCCTTTTGTTGCATATATGAATAGTAATCCTTTATCTTCGATTTGTTTTTTCTGAAAAGGTTGTCTGACTTCGTCCGATTGATGTCTTTCATTAGGAGATTTTCCTGAGCCCAGCAACCTGATTTTTCTCTGGAACCAAGTTGTTTTTTCATCTGCTGTATTCCATGATACAATAAAGAATCATGTCTATAAGGAGATAGGAAATAAATGGCAAATGCGCTTGAAATAAATAATTTGAAAAAGGTTTATGGAAGTGGGGTCGAAGCATTGCGAGGAATCGATCTTTCCGTGAAAGAAGGAGATTTCTATGCGCTATTAGGACCAAATGGAGCTGGAAAGTCTACAACGATCGGAATCATTACTTCTTTAGTCAATAAAACATCTGGAAAAGTGAAGGTCTTCGGTTATGATCTGGATACGGATCTAGTCCGAGCAAAGCAACAGATTGGATTAGTCCCGCAAGAGTTCAATTTCAATCCCTTTGAAACGGTCCAGCAAATCGTCGTGAATCAAGCAGGTTACTACGGTGTCTCTCGCAAAGAAGCGATGAAACGTAGCGAAAAATATTTGAAGCAGTCCAATCTCTGGGAAAAGAGAAATGTCCGTGCACGTATGCTTTCCGGGGGAATGAAGCGAAGACTGATGATTGCTAGGGCATTGATGCATGAACCACGTTTGCTGATCTTGGATGAACCAACAGCAGGAGTCGATATTGAATTGAGACGCGAGATGTGGGAGTTTCTACGAGAATTGAACGAAAATGGTACAACGATCATTTTGACGACGCATTATTTAGAAGAAGCTGAAATGCTTTGTCGTAACATCGGGATCATCCAATCAGGTGAACTAATCGAGAATACTAGTATGAAAGAGCTTCTATCCAAACTTCAATTTGAAACATTTATCTTTGATTTAGCGCCATATGAGACCAAACCTGTGATTGAAGGATACGCTTGTACATTTGAAGATGAACAGACAATCGCTGTCGAAGTTGAACGAAATCAAGGGGTGAACGGAATCTTCGATCAGCTGACAAGACAAGGAATCAAAGTTCTTTCTATGAGGAATAAGTCGAATCGTTTAGAAGAACTGTTCTTGAAAATCACAGAAGAAAATGATCATACGGAGGAGAAAAATGTTTAATCTTTATTTTACTGCATTAAAAAGTTTAGCTATCAAGGAAACGAACCGCTATTTGCGTATATGGGTCCAAACACTGGTTCCACCAGTGATCACGACATCCTTGTATTTTGTTATTTTCGGAAAAATGATCGGTGGTCGGATCGGTGACATGGGTGGTTTTTCATATATGGAATTTATCGTGCCTGGTTTGATTATGATGTCTGCTATCACTAGTTCGTATGCCAACGTTTCTTCGTCCTTCTTCTCTCAAAAATTCCAGAAAAATATCGAAGAAATCTTGGTAGCACCTGTTCCTACGCATGTGATTATTTGGGGCTTTGTGATTGGCGGAGTGGGTCGCAGTATTCTCGTCGGCTCTCTCGTAACGATCATTTCCTTGTTCTTTGTACCACTTCATGTGTATTCATGGTTCATGGTCATCATTACATTATTGATGACGGCAATCTTGTTTTCGTTAGCAGGACTGCTCAACGGGATTTTTGCTCAGTCTTATGATGATGTATCAATCGTGCCTACATTTGTCTTGCAGCCGTTAACTTATCTAGGTGGCGTTTTCTATGCCATCTCTATGTTGCCGCCATTTTGGCAAGCTGTATCGAAAGTCAATCCGATTGTTTATATGATCTCCGGTTTCCGTTACGGATTCCTTGGAACGATCGATGTGCCAGTAGCAACATCGATGATCGTACTTGTGTTATTCATCGTTGTTTTGTACGCTGTTACTTGGTATTTGATCAATAAAGGAAGAGGATTGAGAAGTTAGAAAGAGGTTGTGAAATCAGCGTTTTGATCTGAGTATTAGAGAAATAAACGGGAAAATAGCTCCTCATATTTTGTCGTTTGTTGAGCGAATACCGAGGAGTTGGCAGGAGAACACCATTTATTCCGGAAAATGGACTGTGATAAGATTTTTGTCACAGTCTTTTTTGTTCAATCAGAAACATCTTTTAAGCTGTTCACTTTGCTTCTTTTTTTGTTTCCTAGTATAATGACAATGTTTTTGAGAAAGATTGCGACTTCACTGCTTGATAGAATGGAGAGTAACAAATAAATGACTACTAATTTTTGGAAAGAGCTGCCAAAGCCTTTTTTTGTTTTAGCACCAATGGAAGATGTAACAGATGTTGTATTTCGCCATGTCGTAAAGCATGCAGCAGCACCAGATGTCTTCTTTACTGAGTTTACAAACTCAGACAGTTTCTGTCATCCAGATGGAAAAGACAGTGTACGAGGAAGATTGACCTTTACAGAAGATGAACAGCCGATGGTTGCCCATATTTGGGGAGACAAGCCAGAATTTTTCCGAGAAATGAGCATTGCTATGGCAGAAATGGGCTTCCAAGGAATCGATATCAACATGGGCTGCCCAGTTCCTAATGTAGCAGAACGTGGAAAAGGCAGTGGCCTGATCCTTCGCCCAGAAGTAGCGGCACAATTGATTGAAGCGGCTAAAGCTGGCGGTTTGCCTGTCAGCGTCAAGACGCGTATCGGCTATACGGAAATGTCTGAGATGGAAGAATGGATCAGTCACCTACTTCATCAAGATATAGCCAATCTTTCTGTCCATTTGCGTACGCGTAAAGAGATGAGTAAAGTAGATGCACATTGGGAAGTCATTCCTAAAATCATTGCTTTACGTGATCAAATTGCTCCGCAAACACTAATCACGATCAATGGAGATATTCCCGATCGCCGGACAGGAGAAGAGTTGGCCGAAAAATATGGCGTAGATGGCATCATGATTGGCCGAGGAATTTTCAAGAATCCTTATGCATTTGAAAAAGAACCGAGAGAACATACAGAAAAAGAACTGATCGGACTACTTCGTCTGCAACTAGATCTGCAAGATCATTATTCAGAAATCATTCCGCGTTCGATCACCGGACTGCATCGTTTCTTTAAAATCTATATCAAAGGTTTTCCAGGAGCAAATGACTTGCGTGTTCAGTTGATGAATACGAAATCTACCTATGAAGTACGAGAGATCTTAGACACCTTTGAAAAAGAACATCCAACGCTTTTCAGTGGACAATGATTTCTTGCTTGAAAACCGTGAATCAGAGGTTGTGAAAAAGCTGTCCTGCATCAAGTCATAAGAACAGCCAAACAAAAATAGCTCCTAATGTTTTTGAATTGGTTGGACTTATTACCGCAGATGCAAGCTTTTGAGCACCGTTTATCAGAGGTTGTGAGCCTGCCGTTTAACTCTGAGTCACAAGGAGCAATTCCAAAAAATAGCTCCTCATATTTTATGAATATTGTAACTTGTGACCGAAGAGTTGGTAGGAGAACACCGTTTATCAGAGGTCGTGACAAAAGTCTTGTCGCAACCTCTTTTTTAACCAAAAAAGTGCAAATAGTTTACTTTAAGTAAGAGAATAATTATGATGGATAAAAAAGGTGGAACAAATAACATACTATATGTATTGAAATGAACACTGTATGGATGCTCCAACTTGATGAAGCTAAGGAGGAATTCGTATGTCAGAAAAGGAATTAATGAAGGTAGTCGGTTTTTATGAAGGGTTGCCGATCGATGATCCCAAAAGCTTTATGGATGAAAAAGAACAGGTACCTGTACCCAGTCCACAGGATCTTCTGGTAAAAGTCAACGCAGTATCTGTCAATCCTGTCGATACGAAACTTCGCCAAGATAATGGGATAAGAAATGCTTTGCGTATCTTAGGGTTTGATGGGGTCGGGAAAGTCGTTGCTGTAGGCGATGAAGTGCAAAAATTTTCTGTCGGGGATCGCGTGTTTTATGCAGGTACAACAACAAGAGCAGGAAGCAATCAAGAATACCAACTGGTTGACGAACGTATTGCCGCTCTTGCACCGAAAAATCTGTCAGATGAAGAAGCCGCAGCGTTGCCATTGACTTCATTGACCGCTTATGAATTGTTATTTGAAAAATTTGGTCTGATTCCAGAAGAAAATGCCAACCGCGGGAAAAAAATCTTAGTGATCAACGGAGCTGGGGGCGTCGGTTCGATTTTGAATCAACTAGCGCATTGGGCTGGTCTAGAAGTCTATGCGACTGCAAGTCCGAAGAATTTTGAATGGCTGAAAAAAACAGGTGTAGACTATCCAATTGATTATCATCAAGACTTAAGTAAAAGTTTTCGTGAATTAGGAATCGATCAAGTAGAGTATGTCGCTGTATTATTCGATATTACCCGCTACTTTGATCAGATCAAGCACCTTGTCCGACCATTTGGACATGTGGGAACGATCGTAGGAATCAAAGAGCCGTTAGACATAGGTGTTTGGAAAAACCAATCTATCAGTTTCGACTGGGAGTACATGTTCGCTAAAACAGACTATAACTATGAAATCGAAACGCAAGGAGAAGCTTTAGCGCACATTGCTGCTTTAGCAAACGAAGGGATTATCCGTAGTACATTGAGCAAGGTCTATTCAGATGGGATCAATGCGAAGAACTTGAAACAAGCAACCAAAGACGTAGAAACAGGACATATGTTAGGAAAAGTCGTTGTTAGTGGTCCGTTCAACGGATAAGTAGGAATACGCCGATTTTCTTCTTATCATAAATAAAAACAAGAGCTCATGACAGTAATTTGCCATAAGCTCCTGTTTTTTTATTTATAATAAGCGAATCAATGAAAGGGAAAGAATACCTACCAAGACGATCACCAATAAGCTTTTTGAAAGAATAGCAGCTAAAAGCGTAGGAACTGAAGCCAAAGCATTTTCGAGATTAATCTGCGGCAGATGTCCGATGTTTTGGGTAAATAGACTGCTGAACCATAAAGCAGACATAATGACGATTGGGACAAAACTTAAATACTCAAGCAACGGTCGCGGTAAGTCGAATTTTTTCAGTAAGACAAACGGTAGGACCCTAGAAAGCCAAGTCGCTAGAGTACAACCTAAAATAGTCAGCAATGTAAATTCAAAAGAAGGCATGTTTGATCCACACCCCCAATCCGCACCCAATCAATGTTACAACTACAATCACTAAGTTGCTTGGGATAAAAATCAGTCCGACATATACCAGAATCAAAGTGAGACCAATCAGGATCAACTGTAATCGTTTAGAGGTGTTTCTATCAGAAATGACTTGAAGATAAAGTAAGCCGATAAACATAGCAACGATGGCGAAATCCAAACCAAACTTTTTCGGATCAGTAATAAAATTACCTAAAAGTGCGCCAACAAGAGAAGAACCCAACCACGTCAAATAAGAAATCCAATTAGCTGTATTCATCCAACGAAAATTTAACTTTTGTCCAGTATAGTTCAATTTATTCATTCCCAGTGCGAAACTTTCATCTGTCAGCAATGTGCCAATCAGCAGATTTTGAAGCAGCCGATTTTTCTTGAAATAAGGGGCAATCGTCATACTCATCAAAATCATTCGGGAATTGACTAGAAAGGTCGAGAGAACGATGGAAAGCAACGGACTATGGCTAGCAAGCATGCTGACTGTGATAAATTGGGCGGAACCAGCATAGATCAGCAGGGACATCAACGTGACGACTAGCGGATGAAACCCGGCAGCTTTCCCAACGATACCAAATGCAAGTCCAATACCGATATAACCAAAAACGGTAGGTAACGTGTCTTTGATCGCAGTTTTTATATCTAATTTTTCATCCAATAACAAAACTCCTTTAGCACGACATAAATTTTCATAATTGTCGTCAAACTTGTGAATATTCTAAATTTTTGTTCAACGTTTGTCAATGGTAAATAGTTCATACGGGGGGAATACTTAGAAGATAAAATTCTACTAGAAAAAATAAAAATGAGTATATTTCATATAGTAAAAATAAAATAACGTATTATATGTATAATTTTACCGCTTATTCTTTATCCCTTAATGGATTTTAAAATTATAAAACAACTATTATGATTAAGTTTTTTTAAAAATACTGGTAAATGAACAATTGGTTTTAACAGCGATGATATCATGAAAAACAAGGAACGTCTTACGAAAAAATGATTTTTAGAAATGAAAAATGAAGATCAGATGGATTGGTATATGTTATTTCATACAAAATCATGTTGCGATTGTTTTCAACTGAAGGAGAGCCATATTTATAAAGGAGTTGGCAAAATGGAAGTATGGGAGATCATCGAATTTGTTCGAAAGCAAAAAGGTATCTCCGTAGCAGAATTATGCGGAAAGGAAGTCAGCCGATCCGTTTACGAACGGTTTGTAAAAAATCAAGCAGACACGACAGTTAGCAAATTTTCATATTTTTTACAAAAACTCAATCTTGGTTATGATGAACTGAGGATATTCGATTATCCGCCGGAAGTGGCAAACATGGACCGGATGATGAAAGAAATGGTTTTAGCATTTATGAATCAAGATAAAGAAGAATTACAACATTTGATCAGCCTGTGCGAAGAAAAAGGAGACATCACTCAAAAGGAGAGACATCTAGCTAGTTTATGTAAATTACTGATTGCTCGTATAGTAGATGAGCCAATTGCTGTTGCTGATTCAGAAGTTTATCAGTATCTGATTTATGCACAGACATGGACGAACTATGAGTTGGTGTTATTCAATCATTGTATGTATGCTTTTGATCCATTCTTTATCGATTTAGTGTTAGATAAAGCATTAGTCAGTATTTCCGCTTATCAAAACAGCAAGGATCGAAAGAATGAGAGCTTTCGGATGCTGGCAAACGCGATTATCCATTTTATCCAGCAGCAACAACGCGGACTAATTTGGAAATATATCTCAAAACTTGAAGCAGTCTTTTTAGAAGAAGATATGTTCTTTGAACGAAATCAGTATTCCCTACTCACTGGAATCTGGGAGATGATCAAAGGAAATGAAAAAGGAAGACAAAAAGTAAACCAAGCGTTGCAGATTTGTCAGCAACTTGGTGCAACGAAATATCATAAAATGAATCATGATCTTTTGAGAAATGTAGAAAGAATCTATGAAATCGATTTTCAATTAGACGAATTACTAGTAGTAGACAAATAAAAAGAGAGACAGCCGAGGTGTTACATCAAATACCTTGGCTATTTTTTTGCATGAAAAATATCAAAAGGATAATGAGACAATAAAAAATCAAATCAAAAAAATTTTTTCAAATATTTACGTACTTAATAAATGGGAGAATATTCACCACATATAAAACGAAGGAGGATCATCTGCATTTACAAGAAGGAATATTCGTTCCGGATAGAAAAAAAAGGAGGATAGAGGAGTATTGTCAGGTAAATATTAGCTGTTTTTTTATATTTTTTTGAGAAAGAACATAAAACATTAAAATATCAGCTAGTTTTTAAGAATTATTTCAAAGTGATTTGTAATAAACTTAAAAAGGTCATACTTAGAAAAATATGTGTGATTAGAAATAATTTGTATAGTTATTTTTCTTGGATTTTTGACCAGTCAAAAAAGGAGGGAGAAAGAGGTAAAATAACACATCGTATACGACACATGATGTGCGTGAATGCTACATTTTGACCACATAGACAAAAAATAGTTTATGATGTACGCGTAACAAAAAATAACTTTTTATTAGGAGGAACAAACATGGCAGGAGCAATTGCAGTCACACCCGAACAGCTTAAATCACAGGCAAAGGTCTACCAACAGGCAGCATCTCAAATCCAAGATGCGATCAGAAAGGTCAATTCCATGAACCAACAAATCGCTCAACAATGGAAAGGGCAAGCCTTCCAAGCATATTTAGAGCAATACAATCAGCTGGAAGGAAATGTCAAACAGATGGAGCAGTTATTGGAAAGCATCAATCAACAGTTGAACAAGTATGCTGACACTGTGGCAGAGCGGGATCGTCAAGACGCTGGCTCATTTGGATTTTAAGCAAATGGAAGAGGCGGTGAGAACCCTCATCGCCTCTTCCTTTCAATAGGGGCTTGTTCAACACAGGTATTAGGACCAATTTTTGTACAAATTTTTCAATAAGTTTTCACAAAAATTTGCCCTATTACTTGAAGCAAAAAAGTTTCGTCATTCATTGGGAAGGAGTGGACGTTTTTGATATGAAAATAAATTTAAAAAGAAAGGTTTCTTTATTCCTGACAATCATTGCCAGTCTATGTCTATTGCTTTTCTTCATCTATCTAGGTTTCAAAGATGAGAACGTCACGATCAGTACAACTGATCCTACAGGGAAAATGCAATATGCACTAGTCAACGAAGATAAAGGAGCAGTATTTGAAGGCAAAAATTATTCATTAGGTTCGGATTTTGTGACATTGATCAATAAAGACAGTAAAAATCGCTGGGAAACCACCACTCGAAACATCGCTACAGCTGGTGTAGAAAGCGGGCAATTTGATGCGCAAATCATCATTCCCCAAGATTTTTCTGAAAAATTGCTATCGCTGCAAAGTATCAATCCGGAAAAAGCATTGATCGAATATCAAGTTCGAGATGGACAAAATGAAATCACGAATCAAATGATTCAAGACAATGTCAACATGATCTTAACGGACTTCAATCAGCGGATTATCCAAATGTATTTTTCCAGTATCGTCGGGAATTTATTTGAAGCACAGCAAAACGTGAATCAAATCGCCGGAACACAAGTAAACTATCAGACGAATTTGGAATCATCTATTTACAGTCCATTCAAAGAAATCCCAGGCAATTATACGAATGTGCTGGAAACAGCCTTTTTTTATGCCCGTTCAATCAAATTGATCCAGCTTCCAATATTCGATCAGATTATTCAATTTTTGACCGTAATCAGGATCTGTCGCGTATGTTCCTGTTAATGCACGGGTAGCATCTCTATAAGAACGTGCATTGACTTTCCATGTCCCCGCATATCGGTTTGGATCCCAAGAAACACCATATCTTAATTTTAAGGCATTATCTAAGAAGGATTGGTCAGTGGACTGATAGACCCGAAATTTTGAATTGACAGGGACAACGACACCATTGATCACTTCGTTAGATATATGCCAGATATAGCCATACTTTCCTTCATCTTCACCGTCTTTGAATTTCATCCCAAAGAAGTTATTCGCGTGCTGAGCTAGATAGCTTGTGCCATATCCTGTTTCTAGGATTGCTTGAGCCAACATGACAGAAGTATACAAGCCATGAGCAGGCGCGATACGATTCGCACTTTGGCTGACGGAATTGATGAATCTTCCCTGAGGTGTCTGATCATTCACTTGTCCTAGAATCGTCAGTTGGTTTGGCTGATAGCCGCTTGGCCGCCGGTCGTTTTCAACAATGGTTAGCTGGATACCTTCAACAGGCAAATTCATTCTGACAGAGCCTGCTTTTTGTCCATTTGATGCCCAGCCTAACCAGCCTCTGGAACGAACAAAGGCACGATAATAAATATCATAGTTTTCAGCAAGTTCTCCTGTCAACTGAAAGGAAAAGGCTTGAAGAGAGCGATTTTGTCCAGTCGTTCCTGAGATCGCTCCATTGGCTACAGTTCTGGTCCAACCGCTGTCAGCTAGGTGTGAATCATATTGGATACCGCCAGTATACCTTGATGTTCCTAAATTTGCGCGAATCGCTTCAAATTGTCTGCCTTGATTTGCGTAGCTGATCGAGTTGTTCAGGCTCGTTTGGCTTACCCAGCCAATATTCGATACATGTCCTTGCAACGTGATTCTAGGTGGAGCTATACGAAAGGCGCGAGTAGTTGCACCAGGTGCGGCTCCTCCTTTCCTTACTAATACAATTTGAATCGCTTCTGCACGGTAAGCATAGCCTTGTGTACCAGCTGATTCACCGTTCTTTGCCCAGTTCATCCAGCCGAATTCTTGTGCATGTACACGATAATAAACGTCATATCGGGTGCTGATTGTGCCAGTCAGATTGATGCGGATCGCCTCAATAGGCAGATTTTGTCCAGTCGTACCAGAAATCGTGCCATTTTGTGCCCAGTTGGTTTCCCAACCTTTGTTAGCGATATGGGATTGATAAGTGATACCGCCACCAATTGTATTTTCAGATAAACGCAGTTGCATTGCTTGAAGACTTAACCGTTGGCCAGTCGTACCAGCTTGATTAGCAGCATCTGTCTGGCCTAACCAACCTCTGTTAGTTACGTGAGTATTCGCCAATACGGATGGTTCCTTTTCGATATAAGAAATACCGTTGGTAGCAGGGCCGGAACTGTTTTTGTCCAATAATTGGATTTCAATTGCTTCGATTTGATGACCGTATCCAAGTGTTCCGGAAGGATTTCCGTTCATTGTCCAAGGAAGCCAGCCAAAATTTCGTACATGGACTCTATAATAAACATTGTAAGTTGCTGCTAATTGTCCAGTTAATCGAATATTGATTCCTTCAATCTGTTTGACTTGTCCAGTCGTTCCAGAAATAGCGCCGTTAGCTACCCAATTTTGCCATCCTGAACCTTGGACATAAGAGGTGTATTCAATAGCACCAGAGAGGGAGGATGAAAGATGGATACGAAAAGCTTCTACTTGTAAAGATTGACCTGTTGTTCCTGAAAGTTGACCGCTAGAAACATTTGGCAGCCAACCACGATTTTTGACATGTGTACTATAAGTAATAGATGGACGTGCAGTACGCAAGGTAGATTCATCTGTCTGTGGCACTTTGTTTTGCGGCTGGAAAGAAGAATCAGTTGTTTCTTTTGAATCAGATGCTGTACTTTCAGCTGTTCCTATCTGTTCATTTGAGGAATCAGTCTCTGCTGATACTGAACCCTCTGGTTGGAATTCTTTCTGTGGGACAAAAACGATTGAAGAATCCTTTGCTGTCAGCACATAAAACACTTGATTGCTGATTTGGACTGCTCTTTGTACGTGATAACTTTCTGAATGTGAAATGGTTTCCTCTGATTGTTCTAGCCAAGCTTGATCAAGGGACAGAGAGGCAACAGTTGATTCAGAAAGCTGACCTTGTGATGCTTCAACTGGAACTGTTTTTGGCTCATGAGCAGTTACAGAGTTCGCTGCTACCCATCCTTCATAGTTTGCTGTTTGGATATGTACCCAAGTCGTTTGATCAGATAACGCTACTTTATCTGTGATGAGGGCTGGTCCAGATATTTTTTGATGTTCTTCTTGGCGATAGAAGGTAGGATAAATATCTGTTTCATTCAGAGTCGTATAGGTTTCTGTCATACTTATATGTGTTTGAATGATAGGATCAGCTGAAACTTCCGAGTAATACGCACGTACGGAAGAAAGAAAATGCTCCTTGTCTAGAGTGATCGAATCGTCAAACATCAAGAAATCAGCTGATTTTTCCAAGGGTAAAGAATAGGTTTTGATTTTTTTTGCTACATAATAGGCCAGATAATTGGTGACTTGTTCTGTTGGCTCTGTTGGTATGACTAGTTGGATCGTTCCTTTATCCACACATTGTCCATCGGGTAGCTGGACATCAGTAGAGACAATCTCATACACACCTTGCGCATCAATGTAGCTATGAGTAGATTGCTGCTGAATGAACGATTCCTTTGTTTGTTTTGAAGCTGAAAGGTGGATTTTATCAGGTTTCATTTGTTCAAATCTACCATTTGCTCCTTGCAAAGAGGGATTTCCAGAGATTTTCGGCGGTGTGAAATTTTCTACTGCAGAAGAGCTGTCTTCTAGATTTTGATAGGAATTCTCTCCAGATAGGCTTGATTGGGATGGTGCGCTTTCATCTTCTGATAGGGCAGATGTTTCTGTTGTTTGAACATTTGACAAAACGGTATCAGCAAATACGAGACTATTAGGTAACAATGTCGCATTCACTAAGAGAAATACTGCGGCTAATCTTCTTTTTCTCATATCATTGTCCTCTCTTTCTTTTTTATTGTTCTTTCTTTTCATTCTACAAGAGATTTCTTTTATTTACACTCATTTCTATTGAAAGCCTTTGTTTTTTAATTTCACAGCTGATTCTTTGACTTTTTTCTTTTTTTATTCTATTATTGACAAGTCAATCGTTGACTAGTCAATTATTGGAGAGGAGGAAATTATGTCTTTAGAAGAGATTAGCCACCTTTTATATCAAATCAAATTAGCCGATCAAAAAATCGTCCAGATCTTTGAGGAAAATATCGGTATAAGTCTTACTAGATACGAGATCATGATGAGACTGAAAGAAGAAAATCCATTGCTGCAAAGCAGTTTGCAAGAAAAGTTGCAGATTGATCAAGGAGCAGTTACTCGTCATCTGAAGGTTTTAGAAGCAAACGGGTATGTTTCGCGTCAGAGAAATCCTCAGAACAACCGGGAAGTTTACGTAGCACTGACAGAAAAAGCCCAGCAGAAAATCGAGCATTGTGAAATGGACCATAAAGATACAGGTTCCGTGCTGTCCCCAGCTTTCAGCGATGTAGAGATGAAACAATTCCTAACACTTTTAGATAAATTGAATACCCAACTTTGCAATATAACAACAGAAACGAAAGAGGTTAATAATAATGGAACAAAAAAATGATTTTTCAACAATTATGACTGGTAGAAGATCCGTTCGCGTATATGATGAAACATACAAAATCCCACACGAAGAAATGCTGGAAATGATCAAAGAAGCGACGACTGCTCCTTCTTCTGTCAATATGCAACCATGGCGCTTTGTAGTCGCAGAAAGCGAGGAAGCAAAAGAAATCTTGCGTCCTTTGATCCGTTTCAATACGAGACAAAATGATACTTCTTCTGCAATGGTCATGATTTTTGGCGATATGCAATGTTATGAATATGGCGAAGAAATCTATAACCAAGCTTACGAATCAGGGAAGATGCCAAAAGAAGTCAGAGATCAACAATTAGCTGCGATCATTCCTTATTACAAGAGTTTTTCAAGAGAAGAAATGAACGATGTAGTCAAAGTCGATTCTAGCTTAGCGGCTATGCAATTCATGTTAGTTGCACGTGATCATGGCTATGAAACAAATCCAATTGGTGGCTTCGAAGCAGATCAGTTGGCAGAGGCATTTGGTTTGGATAAAGACCGCTATGTTCCAGTTATTATTTTATCAATAGGAAAAGCGGTAGAAGAAGGTTACGAGTCTGTACGTTTAGCACCAGAAAAGATCACTACGTTCAAATAAAAGGTTTTCAGTTACTGTTCAGTAGCTATTGCTTTTTTTGAATCGTGTGTGGTAACCTAATAAAAAAGGAGGTCGGAAAAATGACTGCATCGATGAAATTACGTTTTGAACTTTTGAATAACAACTAAATAAATTCAAAAGACATGTATAAACAACAATTTCATGGGTGGAGTATGTCCATTTTTTCGAACGACAGTAGAATAGGTGAAAGCTATGACAGATTTGATGATTTAGTCATAGTTATTTCGTTCAGAGTAGGAAAAGATGTTATGCAGTTTTTTTGCAAACAGATTTTTCTGCTCTTTTTTAGTATCGATATTGTTGTTTTACATGAAATAGGAGTGTAAAACATATGGAAAATTTAGCAGTAAATATAACAAACCTGCAAGTTCGTTTTGGTAACCAGTTAGAATTATCTATTGATTCTCTTCGTGTCTATCAGCAAGATCGGATAGGAATCATAGGGGAAAATGGAGTCGGTAAAACAACGTTGCTGAAACTGATAGTCGGTGAACTTATCCCCAATCAAGGGAAAATCCAAACAGAGATCACTTTCAACTATCTGCCTCAATTAACCTATCTTGCTGAGGCAAAGGACCTAAATTTGGAATTAGCCAGTCATTTCCAGTTGAAACTGGAAGAAACTTCGGAACGGAAATGGAGTGGAGGGGAAGAACGAAAGATCGAGTTGATACGTCTTCTTTCTTCTTATGAACAAGGGATGCTTCTAGACGAGCCGACAACCCATCTAGATAGAAAAAGTATGGATCGACTAATTGAAGAGCTTCGTTATTATTATGGCACGCTGATTTTTGTTAGTCATGACCGCTATTTTCTAGATGAGTTGGCAACGAAAGTCTGGGAAGTAAAAGACGGAGAAATCCGAGAGTTTCCGGAGAATTATAGTGCCTATCTCACTCAAAGGGAATTGGAGAAAAAGACTCAGCTACGAGAAGCAGAGTCGATCATGAAAGAGAAAAAACGATTGGAAAAATCGATCCAAGAAAAGAAAAAACAAGCGGAAAAGTTAGAAAAAGTGTCCAGTAAAAAGAAAAAGCAACAAATCAGACCGGATCGGTTGTCTTCCTCTAAACAAAAAGACAGTGTACAAAAAGCCATCCAAAAGAATACGAAAACATTAGAGAGAAGACTCCAAAAAATAGGAGAAACAACCAAACCGCAACAGATGAAACAAATCCGTTTTCCAGTACCAAAATCTCTTGAACTCCACAATCGTTATCCAATCATGGGACAAAATATCCAATTGGAAAGAAGCGGAAGAACATTACTGATAAATAGCGATTTTCAATTTTCTTTAGGTAAAAAAATCGCGATTGTCGGCGAAAATGGATCAGGTAAGACAACTTTATTGGAACATATCCGCAAACAAGGAGAAGGAATCCTTCTCTCTCCGAAAGTAAGCTTTCAAGTATATCAGCAAAAGGATTATCAAATGACATCTGAAGAATCCGTCATTCGTTTTGTCATGAGACAAACAGAGTTTTCGGAATCACTTGTCCGCAGTTTGTTGAATCATTTAGGGTTTGCTCAGGAAACTCTGACGAAACCGTTGTGTACGTTAAGTGGGGGAGAAGCGACTCGTTTGACGATTGCTTTGCTTTTTACTAAGCCAAGTAATGTGTTGCTGTTAGATGAACCGACTAATTTCATTGATGTGGCAACGATCGAAGCTTTAGAGCAGCTGATGCAAGTATATCCGGGAACGATTTTGTTTACTTCACATGATTCCTACTTTGTCGAGCGTACGGCTGATGAAGTTTATGAAATAAAAGGGCAGAAAATAAAAAAAGTACTTACGAGAAATTTTTAAATGTGCTACGATGATTTTCGTGACAAATTTAAAGGAGTGGTACAGATTGCCTACAAATAAAAAAGAAGGAATAATTTTTACAACAATGATGTGTTTTTTGATGGTCTTGGGAATGAGCGCGTATAATTTATGGTTGCATCAAGATCTTCATTTATCAAGTTTATTGATTGGTCTAGTGCCTGGATTCGTGGTGGCTTTCATTTTGGATGTCTTCATCATCGGTGTGCTGGCGAAAAAAATTGCCTTTAAACTACCAGTAAATCCAGAAAGCAAGATCCCAATGATCTTAACTATTTCTTGCTTGATGGTTTTAGGAATGGTCACATGTATGTCTTTGTTTGGTGTGATCATGGAACAAGGAATACCTGATCAATTATTCTCTGCTTATATGAATGCTTGGAAAATGAATGTGATTGCCGCTTTACCGTTGCAGTTGATTATCGTTGGCCCACTTTCAAGAAGTGTGTTGAAAGCCATTCAAAGCAATGAATAATGGAACACTGTTTATTTGAAAAAAAGGTTGTGACCTGCTTTTTGTCACAGTTCCTTCAATGCAGTTCTAGAAAGAAAAATGATCCGAACGATAGGTTTTTGCCTGTCTTTCGGATCGTTTTTCTTTTTCAGCTGTATCGTTCTTTTAGTGAAGATGATTCGTTGCTTAATAGATAAATCTAGAAAGGTTCTGTTTATCCATTACTCAAAAAACGGCTGCATTTGTTCTCTTACTTGCTGACACCATTGGAGTTCCTGCTGACAAAGCATGATTCGACGCTGGATCACAACATAACGTCCAAATTCTTGTCTCTTGTCTAGCGAGAGGTCATTCAATTTTTTTTGATTTTTTTGCATGATTTTGTTCAGTTGTTGTTCTCTAGTGAATAGCAGTCCAGTAGCTGTTGTTTTGTCGAGTGTCGAAAAAGCATAGATTTTTGCTAAAAATTCATCTTTTTGCGTAGGAGCTGGGGTCTCCTCTTTGATCCATTCCTCTACAAGGGCACGTCCTTCATCAGTCAAGTGGTAGATCTTTTTTTGAGAATGCTCGTCTTTGTCCAAAACGGTCACATAACCCTGTTGGTCTAACTTAGCAAGCGTCGTATAGATTTGACTGTGATGAGCTTCCCAAAAAATCGTGATCAGCTGCTTCAATTCATACCCAGAACGCGGTTTGGATAAAAGCACGCATAATAATATATAGGCTAAAGTATTCATAAAAATCCTACCTCTCGTCTTATTTTCTTTATTATATCACAGTAAAGTTTCCATGTTTTACATGTGCATATTGACATGTAAAATAAATCATGTATGATGCTAATAGAGAGAAAGGGATGGAAATATTGGAGAATCAAATAGATATACAAGAACAAACAAATGAAGAAACAAAGGGGAAAAGTTCGGCGCTAGTTGTAGCAGCTACCTGTATGATCGCTTTTATGGGAGTGGGCCTGGTAGACCCGATTTTAAAAACGATTGCTGCACAGTTAAACGCTACGCCAGCTGAAACGACCCTGTTATTTACTAGTTACATGCTAGTCACTGGTGTGGTGATGCTATTTACAGGTTTCTTATCTAGTCGGATTGGCTTGAAAAAAACATTGATGACCGGATTGTTTATCATCGTTGTATTCGCTGGTCTTGGTGGATTATCTGGCAATATCGGTATGTTGATTGGGTTACGTGCTGGCTGGGGTGTCGGGAATGCTTTATTTGTCTCTACTGCTCTAGCAACGATCGTCAGTATTTTAGTCGGTAACACAGAAAAAGCAATCATGATGTATGAAGCAGCACTTGGCTGCGGAATGGCAGTTGGTCCTCTAGTCGGTGGAGTCTTGGGCAGTGGTTCATGGCGTTATCCATTTTTTGGGGTAGCATTTTTGATGTTTTGCGGTTTTATAGCCCTAGCGGTACTTTTACCTGAAACTGAGAAACCAAAGAGAAAAGTAGGCCTTTGGGAAGGTGTCAAAGCGTTAAGCAATCATAAACTTCGTTCAGTTGGACTGATCGCATTGTTATATAATTTCGGATTCTTTACTTTACTTGCATATGCGCCATTTTTATTGATTGGCTATTCTGAATTAGAGGTCGGTTTTGTATTTTTTGGCTGGGGTGTGCTTCTGGCTATTGCTTCGATTTTCGTTGCACCGGCTCTTGAGCGGAAGTTTACGACTTATCGGACGATTTTAGCTGCATTTGTCTTATTCATTATTTGTTTGCTGTTATTAGGAGCTGGTACTTCTATGCCAGTCCTTGTACCGATCAGTATTGTGTTAGCAGGATTTTTCCAAGGGATCATTAATACATTGTTGACGACGATTGCTATGGAAATACCCGGTCTGCAACGAAACGTTGCTTCTTCCAGCTATAGTTTTGTCCGTTTTTTCGGTGGAGCTTTAGCACCATTTATTGCAGGTGTGATCGGCGAACATATTGGTGAAAGCTATGCGTTTTATTTTGCAGGTGCCATTGTTCTTATCAGTGTATGTTGTATCATTTATCACCGTAATTATTTTGCTACAAATGAAGAAAAATAAGAAACTAAAGGTTGTGAAAATGCTGTCCTGCCTCAAATCATAAGAACAGCCAAACAAAAACAGCTCCTCCTATTTTTCGTTTGGTTGGACTTATTACCGCAGATGCAATCTTTTGAACACCGTTTATTTGGAAAAAGGGAATGTGACAAAAATCGTGTCACATTCCTTTTTTTTCTCAAAATAATGTAACTGGAAAATTTTTAGTAGGTAAGCTAAAATTCATTTAAGAAAAAGAATGGGGGGATAATAGATGCTGGAAGAATATTTTCAGGAAGTCGGGTTGACACTTGTTGAATTACCCATTGAATTTTTAGATGATCGGTTGATTTATCGTGGCTATATCAAAGAATTGCCAATGATCAACGCGGAAGGTGAAACTAGAAAAGCGATGCAGCAAAAAATAGCTGGTATATATCAGATGTATCGGGAACAGCTATTGGCAGAATCAGCGGAAGAAGAAAAAGAAAAAACGATGGACTTGTCCATGGATGAGCTGCTTCGTTATTATGATGGCGAAACATTTGACGGATTTTCGCTTCTTAACGAAGAGGAAACAGATTTACCAGGCAGCTGGTAGGAGAACACCGTTTATATGGGAAAAGGGGCTTTGACAAAATCTTTGTCAAAGCCCCTAAAAAGTTCGGCAGTTTTTTGCCGGTGTTCAAGGCACCCTACTTATCATACGGACATTTTTTAGCGGAAAGTCCGATTCAAGTGGTTTTTATTCAGCTGATATTTATAAGATAAGTGAAAGATCCCAGCAATCAGCAACGTAATCGTATAGGCAATTGAATGATCGAAAAAAGAATAGTAATTGACTCCAGCTAACAGGCATAATGCAACCATGTAGCTGATGTGTAAGCGAGCAACCAAACCTTTTGGACCAATTTTGTCAAAATACTGCGCCCATTTTTCCCGTTGACCCCCTATGCTTCGTTTCTTGAACTGAAAAAAAAGGGATAAAATACCGACTCCTAGAAAAGCAGCGATATTCAGAGAAATAAGGTAAATAAAAAAAATCATTAAAATTTCAAACATATTGACACCTTTCTAATTGGATAGAACCTTTACAGTAAAAAGGCAAAAGGCGGGAATAATGTTTCACACGAAACATTATTCGCGGATTTGTCCATCGCCATAAATGATATATTTTGTGGAAGTCAATTCATTTAACCCCATTGGACCACGGGCATGCAACTTTTGAGTAGAGATACCGATCTCTGCACCAAAACCAAATACCGATCCGTCTGTAAAACGAGTGGAGGCATTGACATAGACAGCCGCCGCGTCCACTTCATTCAAGAAACGCTGACTAGCCGAATAGCTATCTGTCACGATTGTTTCTGAATGTTTGGTGTTATGTCGGTTGATATGCGCAATTGCTTCGCTTAAAGAATCGACTACTTTGACGGCAAGGATATAATCCAGATATTCAGTATCCCAATCTGCCTCTTCTGCTAAAGCAGCTGTCTCTAGATATTCTAACGCACGAGCATCCGCACGTAAAGAGACGCCGTGTTCTACCAGTTCTTTTTCAATGGCTGGTAAGAAAAAGGGGGCGATCTCAGAATGGATCAGTAATGTTTCTGCCGCGTTGCAGACAGAAGGACGGGAAGCTTTTGCATTGACAATGATTTTCACTGCCATAGACAACTGTGCTTCTTTATCGATGTATACGTGATTATTTCCTGTACCTGTTTCAATGATAGGTACCGTTGCCTGTTCTTTGACTCGTTGAATCAATTTTGCTCCGCCTCGAGGAATCAGCACATCTAAGTATTCTGTCAATCGCATCAACTGTTCTGCAGTTTCATGAGAAGTATCATCGACAAACTGGATGGCATAAGGAGATTCGCCAGCACTAAGCAGTACTTGCTGCAATAGTTGGACCAGTAATTGATTCGAGAAGAATGCTTCTTTGCCACCGCGAAGGATAACGGCATTTCCTGATTTGAACGCTAGACTGGCTGCATCAGTCGTGACATTTGGACGAGATTCGTAAATGATACCGATCACGCCGAGGGGCACGCGCTTTTTGCCGATTCTCAATCCGTCGGTGTTCGTCCACATCTCATCTACTTTTCCAATAGGATCGTCTAACGAAGCAATCTTTTCGATCTCTGCAACCATGGCATTGATTCGCTCAGGTGTCAGCTGTAAGCGGTCTTGCATCGTTTCACTGATATTGTTTTCGACTGCTTTTTCTAAGTCCTTATGATTTGCTTCGATGATTGCCTGTTGATTCTTTTTGATGGTTTTCGCCATCTGAACAAGTAGCTCATTTTTACGGTTTGTAGGCATAAGTGCTAGTTGTTGCGCACTATCTTTTGCCTGTTGCCCTAATTGCATCAAATCAGTCATTTCAAGTCCTCCTTAAATAAAGTACCTACTTCTTTTCCTGCAAGAATATCAAAAATGATTGCCGGATTTTTCCCATTTGCTAGAATCATTGCACTGTTTGCTTCAAATATCCTAGAAGCTGCTTTTAATTTACTTTGCATACCGCCTGTTCCAAAGGTGCTACCTGCACCACCTGCTTGTGCCAGAATCTTTTCATCGATTTTATCGATATAGCGATACATCTGAGCCTCGGGATTTGTAGCCGGATTATCTGAATAAAAACCGTCGATATCAGAAAGAACGATCAAAAGGTCTGCCGCGACATGTTTTGCCATGATTGCTGACAGCTGATCATTATCACCAAATTTGGTCAGATGATCTAATTCATCTACTGCGACAGTATCGTTTTCGTTCACAATAGGAATCGTATCCATGATCAAAAGCTGTTCCAATGTATTCCTCACATTTTTACGACTTTCAGGGTAATCTACCACATCTCTTGTCACGAGGATTTGTGCTGTCTGCTGATTATATACACTGAATCGTTGATTATAGATATTCATCAATTCGGCTTGGCCAACAGCCGCCGCCGCTTGCTGTTCAGGGATCAAAGTCGGACGTTCTGACAAATGTAATTTATGCATACCGACGCCTACAGCCCCTGATGAGACTAGGATCACTTCCTTTCCACGATTTCTAAGATCGGAAAGGACAAAAGCTAACTGATCGATCGCTGCAAGATTGATGTTTCCATTGGGATAGATCAATGTACTTGTTCCTACTTTGACAATAATTCGTTTTGCATTTTTTATTTCTTTACGCATGTGACACCTCAATCAAATATCCACTCATTAATTTCGTTCTATTCTACTTGTTTTGACGAGTAAAGTCATGTAAAAAATAGTTTTTTTGTACAACTTGCAGTTGTTCGGTAAAAGAACGCGTTAATGGTTGACTTTAGGATAGCAGAATTTCTTGAAGAATTTGTAAAGAGAGTCTTTTATAGCCTCGAATATGTTAGAATAGGAGTAGTTTATTTAGGGAGGAAAACCGGTGAGAAAAAGAGGATTTGAAGTTATTTCTAAATATAAAGAGCAAAATATCAATCTACCGCAGCGCGCTACACATCATGCTGCTGGCTATGATTTTGAAGCAGCAGAAGAGGTCGTGATTCCAAGTATCTGGAAAGCAGGCTGGAAAAAAGGATTGGAAACAATCGCAGATGCATTGAAAAAAGACGTATCAGAAAATGAAAAACAGTTAAAACCGATCCTTGTGCCTACTGGGGTCAAAGCCTACATGGGAGAAGATGAATTTTTGCAGCTTGCTAACCGTTCAAGCAATCCGTTGAAGCGGTTTTTAGTGTTGACGAACGGCGTAGGTGTGATTGACAGTGATTATTACAATAATGAGGCAAATGAAGGACATATCATGTTCCAATTCACCAACTTTGGTTTCAAGGATGTAGTAATCAAGAAAGGTGAGCGTATCGGTCAAGGGATCTTCTTGCCATTTTTAAAAGCAGATCAAGATCAACCGACTGCTCAACGTCAAGGCGGATTTGGTTCTTCCAGTAAATAAAATGATAAAGAAATTTAAGCTTGATTTAATGTCTCATGGTTAGAATAAGAGGAGGCGGTACAATGGCAAAAAAATCAAAAGTACAATTTGTTTGCCAAAATTGCGGGTATGTGTCGCCTAAGTTCTTGGGACGCTGCCCAAATTGCGGAAAATGGAACACGATGGTCGAAGAAATCGAACAAGATACAACAGACCGCAGAACGCGGACAAGTTTGACAGGAGAAAAAGCGAAACCAACAAAAATCGCAGACGTCGTCCCTAAAAAAGAACCTCGGGTCAAAACGAAATTAGAAGAACTGAACCGTGTGCTAGGTGGAGGCGTGGTTCCGGGATCCATGGTCTTGATTGGTGGAGATCCAGGTATTGGTAAATCCACTTTGCTGTTACAAGTTTCTCAACAATTAGCAGCCATAGGCGGGAAAGTCTTGTATGTATCCGGCGAAGAAAGCGCAGAACAGATAAAATTACGCGCGGAGCGCCTCGGAAGTATCAACACAGAATTTTATCTATACGCTGAAACAGATATGAATGAAATCAGTCGTGCCATCGAACATATCTCCCCTGATTATGTTATTATTGATTCCATCCAAACGATGACGCAGCCAGACATCACAAGTGTGGCAGGAAGCGTCAGCCAAGTAAGAGAAACCACTGCAGAATTACTCAAAATCGCTAAAACGAATGGAATTGCCATTTTTATCGTCGGTCATGTTACGAAAGAAGGTTCGATCGCCGGTCCAAGAATGTTAGAGCATATGGTGGATACAGTGTTATATTTTGAAGGTGAACAACATCATAGTTTCCGAATTTTACGAGCGGTAAAAAACCGATTTGGCTCAACGAACGAGATTGGGATTTTTGAAATGCATGAGCATGGATTGGAAGAAGTCGCTAACCCTTCACAGATTTTCTTAGAGGAACGCCTAGACGGTGCGACTGGCTCTGCTATCGTTGTAGCAATGGAAGGAACACGCCCAATTTTGGTAGAGATCCAAGCATTAGTCACACCTACTATGTTCGGAAATGCTAAGCGAACAACAACAGGTCTTGATTTCAATCGTGTATCTCTAATCATGGCAGTGCTGGAAAAAAGAGCTGGACTACTTCTTCAGAATCAAGATGCTTACTTAAAAGCTGCAGGTGGGGTAAAATTAAATGAACCAGCGATTGATTTAGCTATCGCTGTCAGTATTGCTTCAAGCTACAAAGAAAAAGGAACACAGCCAACGGAATGTTTCATCGGTGAAATCGGACTGACTGGAGAAATCAGACGTGTCAGTCATATTGAACAACGGGTCAAAGAAGTCCAAAAACTCGGCTTCACAAAAGTTTACCTGCCTAAAAACAACTTAGGCAACTGGGAAGCGCCAAAAGGAATCGAGATCGTTGGAGTAGCAACTTTGGCTGAAACGTTGAAGCGTGTGTTCCGCTAAATAATAAATGATTGTCGAAACGGAGGAAAAACGATGCAAAAACGTGTCATTACGTTGCTGATGATCATTGTCGGCGCAAGCTTGGGTATTTCATTTTTACCCTCAGCTTGGCAGGCAATCGGTCAACAGTCAAATGGGTGGCTGAATAATACATTTACCAACAGTTTGTTAGGCGCACTTATTTTCTTTTTATTATCTTTGCTGTTGGCCAAACATATCTCAGCTATTATCAAACAAGTAGAACAAAAACTAAGCGAGGTCAGCTTGACTTATCTTCTCTTCGGTGCGATCGGTGCGATCATCGGATTGACTTTAGGCGTTGTGATCTCAACCCCTCTTTACAATATGGAAATTCCATTCGTCAATAGTGTATTGCCGATTTTACTGATGATCATCTTAGGTTATTTGGGATTGAGAATGGGAACGACACGAATCGAAGAATGGAAGAAAGTCTTTGGTTCACGAAGCAAAAAAATCGAGCAAGAAACAGCTAGCCAAGTGGAGAGCCAACTGTTAGAACGAAAATCAGGAGAAAATTTCCATAAATATAAAATCTTGGATACAAGTGTGATTATTGATGGTCGGATTTATGATATTACAAAGACTGGATTTTTAGAAGGAACCTTGATGATCCCTAATTTTGTTCTTTACGAACTACAATACATCGCGGACTCAGGGGATAGTTTGAAACGTGTGCGTGGTCGTCGCGGATTAGATATCCTAAATGCTTTGCAAAAAGAAGAAGGTATATCTGTCGAAATGTACGATGGAGACTTTGAAGATATCAGCGAAGTAGACAGCAAGCTGATCAAATTAGCCAAGCTTTTAGACGGTGTCATCGTAACCAATGACTATAACTTGAATAAAGTCTCTGAATTCCAAAATGTACCTGTTCTTAATATCAATGCGTTGGCAAATGCCGTGAAACCAGTCGTCATTCCTGGCGAAACGATGAATGTTCTAGTAGTAAAAGCCGGAACAGAACGCCAACAAGGGGTAGCCTATCTTGATGATGGCACGATGGTTGTCGTAGAAGATGGACAGCATTACATGAATGAACGTATCGAAGTTGTTGTGACAAGCGCTCTTCAAACAGCTGCTGGACGCATGATCTTTGCTAAACCTGCCCATGCAGGACGAGGGATCGACAATAAAAAAGAGACAGAGAAAAAGACAAAACAATCAAAATAAAAAAGAAATTCAGCCAACTGGTAAGGAAATTCAACCAGTTGGCTTTACTATTTACCTTAGAAAAGGTAAAATTTGTGCTGAGTGGCTTTAAATAAATGATATTTGAGAAGCCGTAACTGACGGAATTTTTACTGTTAGTCAAAGTCTAGTTTGAAAGAAGAGGAAGAAAATGACGAAAGTACGCGTACGCTATGCACCAAGTCCAACTGGGCACCTGCATATTGGAAATGCAAGAACTGCATTGTTCAATTATTTGTTTGCCCGCCACAATGATGGAGACTTTATTATTCGTATTGAGGATACTGACCAAAAACGTAATATCGAAGATGGCGAAAAAAGCCAGTTGGAAAACCTTGCTTGGTTGGGAATGGATTGGGATGAATCTCCTGAAAATCCTGGAGAATACGGCCCTTACCGTCAATCTGAACGTAAAGAAATCTATCAACCGCTGATTGATCAGCTGCTTGCTAGCAATCGAGCATACAAATGCTATTGCACAGAAGAAGAATTAGAAGCAGAACGGGAAGCACAACGCGCAAGAGGAGAAATGCCTCATTACGCAGGAACATGTGCGAACTTGACACCTGAAGAACAAGCAGAAAAAGAAGCACAAGGTCTAGAATCTGTTGTACGTTTCCGTGTGCCTCGCAATACAGAATACGCATTTACAGATATGGTAAAAGGCGCTATTTCGTTCGAATCCGATAATATCGGCGGCGACTTTGTCATCCAAAAACGCGATGGTATGCCAACCTATAACTTTGCTGTTGCGGTCGATGACCATTTGATGAAAATCACTCACGTTTTACGTGGAGATGACCATATTGCCAATACACCAAAACAACTGATGATCTATGAAGCATTTGGCTGGACGCCACCAACATTCGGACATATGACGTTGATCATCAACAGTGAAACAGGCAAAAAACTAAGCAAACGTGACGAATCAATCTTACAATTTATCGAACAATATCGCGAATTAGGTTATCTACCAGATGCAATGTTCAACTTTATTGCATTATTGGGCTGGTCACCTGTGGGCGAAGACGAAATCTTCGAACACCAAGAATTGATCAAAATGTTCGATCCAAAACGCCTAAGTAAATCACCCGCAGCTTTCGATGCGAAAAAACTGCAATGGGTAAACAACCATTACATCAAAGCAATGGATCTAGATGCATTTACTGACATGTGTCTGCCTTATCTAATCGCTGACGGACGTGTAGCAGAAAACCCAGATGAAAAGACAATCGAATGGGTGAAGAAGATCGTTAGCCTGTATCAACCTCAAATGAGCTATGCTGCAGAAATCGTTGATCTGTCTACGCTATTTTTCAATGAACATCCTGTATTGAATGAAGCAGCAAAAGAAGTACTTGCTGGTGAAACAGTTCCTACTGTTCTCCACGCATTTAAAGCACAGCTAGAACAAATGGAAGTAGTAGATGCTCCAACTGTAAAAGCTGCCATCAAAGCTGTTCAAAAAGAAACTGGCGTAAAAGGGAAAAATCTTTTCATGCCGATCCGTGTAGCTGTATCAGGACAAATGCATGGCCCAGAATTGCCTGAAACGATCGAATTGCTTGGTCGTGAGAAATCATTAGCACATTTAAATCAAGTACTGAACTAAACACGATGAACAGAAAAAAGTAAGCAGCTGATCATTACAAGAGAGATGCCGGGTGGTGCAAGGCGTCAATGAATAGTTGCCGAAATGCCTCTGGGAGTGGTCTTGGCGAAAACACAGAAAACAGGAAAAACTGTTTTACAGGAAACGAAGTAGCCAAGAACGTATAACAGGCGTTAGCTGTCAGAGATAATCGTTGATTATGAAGAAAAGTGGAACCACGCGGAAAGCGTCTTTTGATAAGGAAACTTATTTAAAAGGCGCTTCTTTTCTTTATAAGCTGTTTTCCTACATAAAATACTTACGAAAGGAGTGGAAAGTCATGAGTTGGTTTGCCCGAGCGATTGATGCAGCAAAGAGAAACGATCCGGCTGCACGTTCGACAGCGGAGATCGTTTTGACCTATCCTGGTTTTCATGCCTTGTTTTGGCATCGTTTCTCTCATTTTTTATATCAGCATCGGCTCTTTTTATTGGCGAAGATCAATGCTCAATTTTGGCGTTTCCTGACAGGTGTTGAAATCCATCCAGGAGCAACGATTGGAACAGGTGTGTTCATCGACCATGGAATGGGGATCGTCATTGGCGAAACCGCAGAAATCGAGGATGATGTGATTTTGTTCCATGGCGTAACATTAGGCGGTACGGGAAAAGAAACAGGTAAAAGACACCCAACGGTCAAACAAGGAGCCATGCTCTCTGCGAATGCGCAGATATTAGGACCGGTAACGATCGGAAAAAACGCAAAAATCGGCGCAGGTGCCGTTGTGTTGAAAGATGTTCCAGACGACGCTACAGCAGTAGGAGTACCAGCAAAAGTCGTTCGAATCAAAGGAGAAAAAGTGAGGAGATCAGAATGATAAAAATCTACAATACATTGACCAGAAAAAAAGAAGAATTCATCCCTATACAAAAGGGACATGTCGGTATGTATGTCTGCGGACCGACTGTGTATAATTATATCCATATTGGAAATGCTCGTAGCACCATTGCTTTCGATACGATTCGACGCTATTTTGAATATCGAGGCTATAAAGTCGATTTCGTATCGAATTTCACGGATGTAGACGATAAAATCATCCGTACAGCAAACGAATTAGGCATCACAGCACCAGAAGTCGCTGATCGTTTCATCCGAGCATTTGAAGAAGATACGAAAGCGTTGAATGTCGAGCCTGCTACACTGCATCCAAGAGTCATGGACCATATGCCAGATATTTTAGCATTTATTCAAGTGTTGGTTGAAAAAGGCTATGCTTATGAATCTTCAGGTGATGTGTATTACCGTACCCGTAAATTTGAAAACTATGGGAAATTAAGTGACCAATCCATCGATGAACTGGAAGTCGGCGCAAGTCAGCGTACTGGTGAAGAACAGCAGCAAAAAGAAGACCCATTAGATTTTGCTTTATGGAAACAAGCAAAACCTGGCGAGATTTCTTGGGATTCACCATGGGGCAAAGGGCGTCCCGGTTGGCACATCGAGTGTTCCGTCATGGCGACAAAACATTTAGGCGAAACGATCGATATCCATGGTGGTGGGCAAGATTTGGAATTTCCTCATCACGAAAATGAAATCGCACAAAGTGAAGCGAAAACAGGGAAAAAATTCGCTAATTACTGGATGCACAATGGCTATGTAACGATTGGCGAAGACGATGAAAAAATGAGTAAATCTCTAGGGAATTTCATCACTGTACATGAAATGATCCAAAACGTTGATCCACAAGTCTTGCGTTTCTTCATGGCGACCACACAATACCGTCGTCCGATCCGTTACAGTGAAACGACGATGAAAGAAGCAGCCACCAATTTACAACGACTGAAGAATACGTTTGACAATTTGAAATTCCGCCAAGAAACTGCCTCAGAGAATTTGGCAGATGATGCGGATAAAATCACTTTGTTAGAAAATTTGGAACAGCGATTCATCGAAGAAATGGATGATGATTTTAATGCAGCAAATGGGATCACAGTGGTCTATGAGCTTGCTAAATGGCTGAACACTTATCTAGACCAAGCGGAAGTTTCTGCCGCTGTCTTGGCACAGGGAGAAGCCTTATTCTCGCAATGGCTTTCAATCTTCGGTATTTTATTTACAGCAGAAGAATTATTGGATGAAGAGATTGAACAATTGATTGAAGAACGAAATCAAGCAAGAAGCAATCGTGATTTTGCCCGAAGCGACGAAATCCGTGATTTGTTGAAAGAAAAAGGGATCTTATTAGAAGATACACCCCAAGGAACCCGATGGAGAAGAGAAGCATGAGAGATTACACACAATTGAACGGTTTAGCCCTGGCTTACGTGGGAGATGCGATTTACGAAATCTATGTTCGTGACCACCTGATCAATCAAGGAGAAACAAAACCCAATAAGTTGCATCGTGCGGCAACGAATTATGTTTCTGCAAATGCACAAGCTTTTTTGATTCAGCAAATGCTGGAGGAACATCTTTTGACAGAAGAAGAAGAGCTTTATTATCGCAGAGGAAGAAATGCCAAAAGCCATACGAGTGCAAAAAATGCTGATGTTACGACTTACCGGGTCGCAACAGGATTCGAAGCACTGATGGGCTATCTGCATTTGACAAAACAAACCGAGCGGATGGAAGAATTGATCCGCTGGTGTATTCAGAAAGTTGGTGAAAAAAATGGGTAAAGAAAGAACAAACAAACATCAATCGAAACGTGGATTTGAAGACAAAAAACAAAATAGATATCCAAATAAAAAGCAAACTGGACGAAATCAGTCAGTTTCTGATCAAAATGAAGAAGCATTAGAAGATAATTTCGTCTTTGGACACCATGCCGCAGTAGAAGCGCTACAACAAGGGCGAGGGAATAAACTCTTTCTTCAAGAAGATTCACGAGGAGAAAAAGTAGAAGAACTGAAAGAAATCGCACGTGAGCAAGCTGTACCGGTCAAATGGGTCCCTAAACAAAAATTAGAAACTTTGAGCGATCATGGCGTGCATCAAGGAGTCGTTCTTGCGATTACACCTTATGAATATTTATCCCTTGACCAACTGATTGAACGAACAAAAGAGAAAAAAGAAGACCCCTTCTTTTTGATTTTGGATAGTATCGAAGATCCACACAATTTTGGGTCGATTTTACGGACAGCAGACGCAAGTGGCGTCGATGGTGTGATCATACCAAAACACCGAGCAGTTGGAATCACGCCTATCGTAACAAAGACTTCCACTGGTGCAGTGGAATATGTGCCTGTTGCACGTGTGACGAATTTGGTACAAGCTGTGCAACAGCTCAAAGAGACAGGATTTTGGGTATTTGGCACAGATATGACCGGCACAAACTTCCAAAAATGGAATGCCAAAGGATCCATTGCTTTAGTCATTGGTAATGAAGGCAAAGGAATGAGTCCAGGATTGAAAAAAGAAATGGATGAATTACTGACGATTCCAATGACTGGGCACGTCCAAAGTTTAAATGCCAGTGTTGCCGCTGGATTGCTGATGTATCAGGCTTTTTCCCAACGTCAGGGGGAGTAGGTCATGAAAAAACAGCTGTTGATTGTAGATGGCTACAACATGATCGGTTCGTGGCCGGAACTGGTCCAGCTTAAAAAGCAGGACAAAATGGCAGATGCAAGAGAAGCTCTTTTGCATCGTTTATCAAATTATGCGAAATATGAAGGACTGGAAGTCATCGTTGTCTTCGATGCTCAATTAGTACCGGGCATCCAACAAAATTATAGGAAATATCAGTTGGATGTTGTTTTTACGAAAGAAGATGAAACGGCTGACAGTTATATCGAAAGAATCGCTGGGCAGCTGAATGATCGTTTGACACAAGTAACAGTGGCGACAAGCGATCTAGCAGAACAGTGGATGATTTTTTCTCAGGGGGCGTTGCGGACTTCTGCTTATGAATTATATAAAACGATTAAAAAAACGGAAAAAACAATAGCCCAAGAAAATAAAGATATGCATTTTGTTGATTTCCGACGTAATTCTCCGTGGAATGAAGAGCAGTTAAAAAAATTGTCCCAAAAATTGGACGATTTAATGAGAAAAAATAAATAACATATCGTTCTAATCAGTTCGATGAATCATTGATGATAAGATTCCTCCATAAACGAATTTATGGAGGAATTATTTTATGTCTGAGGAGTTATTGCGCGCTGCACGTAATGGTGACGAAGAAGCATTTGCTGCCCTGTATCAAAAATATTTTCCACTCTTACTACGTTTGAAAAACACTTATTATTTAAGAAATTATGTTACTGAGGATTGGGAACAAGAAGCGAGGATCGCTTTATATCAGGCATTGAGAACTTACGAAAAAAGCAAAGGAGTTAGCTTTGGAAGTTATTATAAAAGTATTATAAGCAATCAAATTTATTCTTTATTGAGAAAACAGAACGCGCTGAAGCGCCGTGACCAAAAAGATGAAGTCTCGATCGACCAAAAAATAGAGACAGAAGGACCAGATTTTTTAGCAGAGATTACCTTGCAGGAACCTTTAGCGATTCAGCATCTTTTGTTAAAAGAAGCAATCGAAAATTGCGAGATCCGATTTTCAAAAAAAGAAGCACAAATTTTTCATTATTACATGCAAGGGGTTGATTTTGCGGAGATGGCTGAATGGTTGTCAATGGATCACAAGCAAGTGATGAGTGCATATGGAAGGGTAAAACTCAAAATAAAAAAACACTTGAAATTTTATAATGAGGAATAATTTAGAAAAATCTTAATGAGCTTCTTATTTATTTTTATTGCATTTCTTTTTTTTTTATGGTAAACTTGAAAATTTTAAAAATATGTGGTATAGTTGGTAGTAGAGGTGAACTGTATGCCAACAACTTTAGCTTCAATCAAGAAAGATTTAGAAGGTCGTATCGGCAGCCCAATCATGTTGGTTGCTCAGACAGGAAGAAAGCGTCAAACAGAACGCCGCGGCGTTTTAACAGAAACCTATCCTTCAGTATTCGTTGTTGACTTGGATCCTGAAGAAAATTCTTTTGAACGAGTATCTTACAGCTATTCAGATGTACTTACTCGAACAGTTGAGATCGAATTTTTAACTGAAGCAGTTTAAAAAGCAAACGAGCCTGAGATTCGTAAGGTTCGTTTGCTTTTTTGTGTATGAATCGGTATGCTAATAATAAAAAAGTAGGAGGCGTTTACTTAGTGGAATATCAGGTAAAGAAATTTGAAGAATTGTCGACAGCAGAGTTTTATGCAATCGTCAAAGAACGGATTGCAGTCTTTGTTGTGGAGCAACAGTGCCCTTATCAAGAAGTTGATGATATCGATGGACAAGCTTGGCATACGTATTTCCAAGATACTGATGGGAAGATCCTTGCCTACACGCGGGTATATGAAGAAGCAGACAGCATCCATTTTGGTCGCGTTCTTGTTCATCAAAATAACCGTAAAGACGGCTTAGGAAGAAAGATTGTCCAAGAAACGATCAACATGATCCAGAAAAAATTTCCAGAAAAACCAATTGTGATCGGTGCACAAGAATATCTACAGGCCTTTTATGAGTCTTTTGGATTCAAGGCAACCTCAGATGTGTATTTGGAAGATGATATTCCGCATATCGACATGAAAAAAGAACAGGTAACAAGTTAAGAATCTAAAAAAAGAAAGCCGACACTGAAAATCGGCTTTCTTTTTTTAGATTCTTCATTATTTAGAAGTATCTGAAAGATTTGTTTGCTCTACCGGATGCGTATTGTCTTTTGCCACTTGTTTGGCAAGAAGATCGCGTATGTCACTAAGATAATCTTCTGCAGTAGGTGCTTCTTCCACTTCTTCTTCTGCTTCTTTGGCGCGTAAATTCTTCGCACGGTTTGCCGCTTTGACAACTAAGAATAAGACAAAACCAGTAATCAGGAATGTAATGATAGCACTAATAACGTTACCAAACGCAAATGTGACACCTTTTGTCGGCGACCAGTCAAGAATTGAAAGTGCTCCTTCTAAATCAGAAGTTCCTGTGATCATAGCGACAATCCAACCAATTAGCGGAGTGATTAATCCTTGCACCACTTGGTTTACGATACTTGTAAACGCACTCCCGATAACAACACCGACAGCAAGATCCAAGACATCTCCACGCATGATGAACTCTCTGAATTCTTTTATCATGAATGACCCTCCCTTCTTTTGTATGTCTTTAGTATATCGAAAAATAAAAAATAAAAAAACGATATACGCTTTTAGCTGTCTGTCCCTTTTGATAAAAAACTTCTATGCTATACTATAAAGTGTAACATCATTTAGAAAAATCGGCGAATTGTCTGAACTTATATATATTTCAAGCAGATGCATAAGTAAAAAAGGCCGATTGTCCTACTAAAAGAGTAAGGGGCAATCATCTATGAAAAGGAGCATATAAATATGGTGTATCAATTGGCAGAAGGCGTGAATCTTCATGTCTTACCAACAAAACAATACAAAACGATTCGGATTTTTATCCGTTTTACGGCACGTCTGCAACAAGAAGTCATTACAAAACGTTCACTACTCAGCAGTATGTTGGAAACAAATAGTTTGAATTATCCGGATCAGACAAAGTTAAGTGCGAAACTTGCTGAGCTTTATGGTGCAAGCTTCGGACTATCAGTAAGAAAAAAAGGGAACTTGCATTGGCTAAACGCAGGAATCAGCTTTGTGAACGGCGAATATGTCAATGATCCTAACCTTTTCTCTCAAGCGGTGGATTTTTTAAAAGAGGTTTTATTTTATCCAAATATCAAAAATCAACAGTTTGATCAGTTGACGTTTGACTTGGAAAAGAACAATCTGCGTCTCTATTTGGAAAGTTTGAAGGAAGATAAACAAACTTTTGCTTCCTATGCACTGCAAGAACTTTATTTTGAAAACAGCCCGGAACAAAAAATCCCAAGTTTAGGCGTAGTGGAAGAACTAGACAAGATCACTGCTCGCTCACTAGCGGCTTACTATCAAGAAATGATGGCGAACGATCAAATTGACATTTTTGTTGTCGGTGATGTTGATCCGGACAAAGCAGCCGAAGCTGTTGGGCAATTACCATTTGAGCCGCGTGAAACAGCTCATCCAGAATTGTTTTATACTCAGCCTCAAGTGAATATCGTCAAGGAACGACAAGTCCGTGAGCCAATCGTTCAAGCAAAGCTGAATCTAGCTTATCAGACAAATGTGTATTATGATGAGCCAGAACGTTTTGCGCTAATGGTCTTCAACGGTTTATTTGGCGGGTTTCCTCACTCCAAACTGTTCATGAATGTGAGAGAGAAAGAAAGTCTAGCTTATTATGCCTCTAGCAGCGTGGATACATTCCGAGGGTTCATGAGTGTCCAGACTGGTATCGACGAAAAAAACCGAAATCAAGTACTTCGCCTGATTCACGAGCAATTAGAAAGTTTGCGAAACGGTGAAATAACAGATTTGGAACTAGCTCAGACAAAAGCGATGCTAAGAAACCAATACCTGCTTTCTCTAGACTCTCCGCAAGCGGCAATCGAAGCTTCTTTTTTGGACAGCTGGCTGCCGGAAACAAAATTATCTGATGAAGAATGGTTGAAACGTATGGAGAGTGTAACGATCAAAGAGATACAACAAGTAGCTGAGCAAATCGAATTGCAAGCAATCTTCTTTTTAGCAGGAGGAAATGCAAATGAATAAAACAGAATATGAGCAAATCAATGAAACGCTTTATCATGAAGTACTGCCAAACGGTTTGACCGTGTATTTGTTACCTAAAAACGACTATCACAAGACATATGGTTTGTTCAGTACGAATTATGGTTCGATCGATAACGAATTTATTCCTTATGGTGAAAAAGAAAAAGTGAAAGTCCCAGATGGCATCGCTCATTTCTTAGAACACAAGCTGTTTGAAAAAGAAGACGGTGATGTCTTTCAATTATTTGGACAGCAAGGTGCTTCCGCTAATGCTTTCACGAGTTTCACGAAAACTAGTTACCTGTTCTCTACGACTGATCAGGTAGAAAAGAATCTGACGACCCTGATCGACTTTGTACAAGCACCTTACTTTACAGAAGAAACTGTAAACAAGGAGAAAGGAATCATTGGCCAGGAAATCCAAATGTATGAAGACGACCCTAACTGGCGGATGTTTTTTGGTATCCTAAATAACTTGTATCCTACACACCCGTTGCATATCGATATTGCGGGCACGGTTGAAAGTATCGACAAAATCACAGCTCAAGATTTGTATACGTGCTATCGGACGTTTTATCAGCCAAGCAATATGGTTTTATTTGTAGTTGGTAAGATGGAGCCTGAGAAATTGATGAAACTTATTCGGGAAAACCAAGAAGAAAAAAATTTCCCGCCAAAGCAAGAAATTGTACGTTATTTCCCAGAAAACACAAAAGAAATCATCAAACAAAGTGCATTGGAAGCAGCCATTACACGAAATAAATTTGTACTTGGTATTAAAGGATTAGACACATTGCCGCAAGAAGGAACAGAACTACTACGTTATAAAACAGCTATCAATCTGTTGTTCCAAATGATTTTAGGTAATACTTCTCGAAACTATTTAGCTATGTACAATCAAGGAATTATCGATGACAGCTTTGGTTTTGAATTCAGCTTGGATCGTGAATTTCACTTTGCGGACTTCAGCGGAGATACGGATGAACCAGAGAAAGCAGCAGAAAAAATCAAAGAAATCATTCTTGGATTCGCTGATGATCCTGAAGTGTCAGAAATGAATCTCGATTTGCTGAAGAAGAAAATGCTTGGACAGTATTTCCAATCATTGAATTCAATCGAATATATTGCTAATCAATTTACGCAAAGTTTATTTGGTGATCGAACATTATTTGATCTTCCTGAAATCATCGATTCGATCCAAATGAAAGACGTACTGGCAGCTGGAGAAGCATTTATAAGTGAAGAGGCCTTCAGTGAGTTTTATATGAGACCAAAATAAACCAGTGTTTTATGGAGAAAAGTCTTAAATTTCGTTTTAGACTTGTAGCAAGAACCTCCTCCAAAACCAGCTTTTATGGTATTCTTAGATGTGTTGGAAATATTAATGAGAAAATAAAACAAATCATGCTCTCTTTTAATCAACTTATATTAAAATAAAATTAAACGAAGTAATCAAAGAGGCTGTGACAGAAGTGGTCAGCTTCAAGAAATAAGAAGGAATTGACGAAAATTGCTTCTCAAATTTTTGTGAAATTTCGGCTTATTGCCGAAGAAGCTACTTCTGGAACGCCGTTTATACGGAAAAAGGAGCTGTGACATGACTTTTGTCACAGCCCCAAACATAACGTCTTTCGTTGCAACAGCAGATGCTTCGGAGAATCAAACAGACTGGAGAAGATGAACGAGTGGCTTTTGAAACCATCGGAGAAAAATTACGGCAAGCACGCCTGAATAAAAAGATATCTTTAGATGAATTACAGCAGATTACAAAAATTCAAAAACGTTATTTGGAAGCAATCGACAATGATGATTTTGATCAATTGCCTGGTAAGTTTTACGTACGGGCGTTTATTAGGCAATACGCTGAAGCTGTAGGAGAAGATGGAGACCATTTAGTCGATGTTTTTGATGGAAAAAGCAAATTGACAGGATCGGTCCCTGAACGTCCGCAGCCTGAAACAGTAAGTACTTCCAGAAAAGCAATACATCAAGAAGAATCGCATCCAAGTCGTTTTTGGACAAGTCTTCCTGTCATTTTATTAGGATTGGTCGCTTTGGCAATCGTCGTTGTCGTAGGCTATATGACTTGGCAAGATCGTCAAGCTGATCCAATAATCGGCGATACAGCTTCTTCGCTCAAAGTAGAAGGATCAGTTGAGGAGTCCTCTTCCTCAGAGCAAAGCACGCAGACCCAAGAGTCTTCTACAGTAGAGTCAACAACAGAATCAAGTGAAGAAAAGAAAATGGCAATAGCTGCAGGAGAGGATTCCGGCAGTGCCATCGCAGTAAATATTACAGATGCTACCAAGCCTGTCACTCTTGAGTTTACCGCTGTTAATCGTGTGTGGATCGGTGTACTAGTAGACAATGCTTATGTTTATCAAGGAACACTGGCAGCAAATGAAACACAAAGTACCGTGTTACCGGAAACAGCGGCCAATGCGACCATTACGATCGGTGCAGCAAGCAATGCGACGATCAAAGCGAATGGAGAATCCGTACCAGTTAATCCAGGGGAAAACAATCAGAGTCCTAAAAATGTGAACCTGACTCTCCAATACGCAGAGTGATCGTACAAATGAGTTTATTCATCTATTTACTTGTGGCATAAAAAAGAAGGATCGTGACAAATCTGTGTCGCGGTCCTTCTTCATTATTTTCAAAAGATCAGTTTCAATAAAAATACTCCGTTGAATAAATTCGTTTGGAAAAGTAAATAATATCGGTGGAAACTTCGCGGATAGTCACGTAGAATAGGGAAGAAAGGAGTCGATAATGTGAATTTACCAAATAAATTAACTGTACTTAGAATTTGTATGATCCCGATTTTCATTTTGGTTGTAGGATTACCGTTAGATTGGGGACAACTTAACGTAGGGGACACCACACTGGCTGTCACGCAGCTAGTAGGCGCAGTTATTTTTGCATTAGCCAGCATCACAGACTGGTTAGACGGAAAAATTGCCCGTGCACGAGGTCTTGTCACTAACTTTGGCAAATTTGCGGACCCACTGGCAGATAAAATGCTAGTTATGACCGCTTTTATCATGTTGGTTGACCAAGGAAAGGCCCCAGGTTGGGTAGTCGCGATTATTGTCTGCCGCGAATTAGCCGTCACAGGCTTACGTTTACTACTTGTCGAACATGGAGAAGTCATGGCTGCTGCTTGGCCGGGAAAAGTCAAGACGGCTACACAAATGGTTGCTATTATCTTGCTGTTTATCAATAATATCCCATTCAATCTGATTAGTATTCCAGTAGACCAAATCATGCTCTATGCTTGTCTGATTTTTACTATCTATTCAGGTGCGGATTACTTCATCAAAAATAGCGGCGTGTTCAAAGGATCAATGTAGGTCTTGTTTTGTGGATGGTCAGATTCGTCGGTTCTTGATAAAGTGAAAATAATTTGATCATATAATGAAAAAAGAACTGGGGAGAGGCTGGTCCATGGATCAGCCTTGCCCTCTTTTTAAATAAAAAAATATATAAGTACAGCGTATACTATATAAGGGAGCGGGAAGTAATGAAAGCAGAAATAATAGCTGTCGGAACAGAACTTTTACTAGGACAAGTCGTGAATACGAATGCCACTTTCTTGTCAGAACAGCTAGCTGATCTAGGTATCGAAGTTTATTATCAGACCGTCGTAGGAGATAATCAGCAGCGTTTAGAAGAGTTGATTGCTCTATCTGAAACAAGAAGTGAACTCATACTCTTATGTGGCGGATTAGGGCCGACAGAAGATGATCTGACAAAAGAAGCAACTGCGGCTCACCTCGGTAAGTCTCTCATACAAAATACGGAAGGATACAAAAAATTATTGGCATATTTTGAAACAACCCATCGAAAAATGACCAAAAACAATCTGCAACAGTCTCAAATCATCGAAGGTGGGGTTCCTCTACCAAATCGTACAGGGCTTGCTTTAGGGACTTTTTATCAAACAGATACACATGCATATATCCTTCTTCCCGGTCCGCCTAATGAGTTGAAACCAATGTTTGTGGAACAAGTACGTCCTTTACTAGAGGAACGTTTTCCTTCTGAAGAAAAACTGATTTCTAAAGTTTTGCGCTTTTATGGGATTGGTGAATCGCGACTGGTCACTGAACTAAAAGATCTAATCGAGACACAGATTAATCCAACGATCGCTCCTTATGCCAAACCAAATGAAGTGACATTGCGTCTAACAGTAAAAACAAAGGATGTTCAGGCAGGAAATCAAGCTCTTTTAGCATTGGAAGAAAAGATTCAAGAACGAGTAGGAGAATATTTTTATGGATATGGCGATGATAATTCGTTAGCAAAAGTCGTAGTGGAACTGCTGAAAGAAAACAAGCAGACTGTAACAGCGGCGGAAAGCTTGACAGCCGGTGCCTTCCAAGCCGCATTGGGCGATATTGCTGGTGTATCTGAAGTATTTCCAGGCGGCTTTGTTACCTACTCGCTCCAAACAAAAGCTGGTTTTCTGGAGATTGATCCGGAGCTATTAGCAGAATATGGAACAGTCAGCAAAGAATGTGTGGAGCAGATGGCCATTCAAGCACGTGAGATAGCAAGAACAGATTACAGTGTAGCTTTCACCGGAGTGGCTGGACCGGACACATTAGAAGGTCACCCTGCAGGAACAGTATGGATCGCTATTTCATCTAAAGATGGCGTGGTTTCAGAAAAATATCATTTTGCCAGAGACCGTGCGGCTATCAGATATAATACGGTTATGCAAGGATTTGATCTTTTGAGAAAACAGCTTTTAAGAAAATGATAAATGCGAATATTTGTTCGGTTTTTTCTTGCTTTTTATTACTAAAAACGATATGATAAGGATAATGAAATGTTGCTCTGATTTGTAAATATAAGGAGGATTATCGTATTGGCAGATGATCGTAAAGCAGCCTTAGATGCTGCACTGAAAAAAATTGAAAAGAGCTATGGTAAAGGCTCTATTATGAAATTGGGCGAAAAAATCGACCAACAAATCTCTACAATTCCAAGTGGCTCTCTTGCGTTAGATGTCGCTTTAGGTGTCGGCGGTTATCCCCGTGGACGTATTATCGAAGTATACGGACCTGAAAGTTCAGGTAAAACAACAGTGGCGCTACACGCTATTGCAGAAGTACAAAAAAATGGCGGAACGGCCGCTTTCATTGATGCTGAGCATGCGTTAGATCCGCAATATGCACAAAAATTAGGTGTGAATATCGATGAACTACTTCTTTCACAGCCTGATACAGGAGAACAAGGTCTGGAGATCGCTGATGCTTTAGTATCAAGTGGAGCTGTAGACATCGTAGTAGTCGATTCAGTTGCCGCTTTAGTTCCACGAGCAGAAATCGACGGCGAAATGGGTGACTCACATGTCGGGTTACAAGCACGTTTGATGTCTCAAGCATTGCGTAAACTCTCTGGTTCGATCAACAAAACAAAAACAATCGCTATTTTCATCAACCAAATCCGTGAAAAAGTAGGCGTAATGTTTGGGAATCCAGAAATCACTCCTGGAGGACGCGCATTGAAATTCTACGCAACGATCCGTTTAGAAGTACGTCGTGCAGAACAATTGAAACAAGGTACAGATATTGTTGGTAACCGTACAAAGATCAAAGTCGTAAAAAACAAAGTAGCACCTCCTTTCAAAATCGCTGAAGTAGATGTCATGTATGGTTTAGGGATCTCACAAGAAGGAGAACTTCTAGATATGGCAGTAGAAAAAGACATCGTTGATAAAAGCGGTGCTTGGTATTCTTATAAAGAAGATCGGATTGGTCAAGGACGGGAAAATGCTAAAATCTATATGGCTAATCATCCTGAAATGATGGCAGAAGTTTCTGCTCTAGTTAGAGCAGCTTATGGCATTGGTGAAGAAGTGGCTGTCCCAGAAGATACAAAAGGACAAGAAGAATTGCCTTTAGAAGAATAAAAATCATGATAAACAAAAACGGCTGGTCTGAAGAGTAGATACTCTCCTTGATCTGCCGTTTTTTTATTGAATAAAGAACAAAGAAATCTTGAGTTATTTAATCATACGAGTAGCTACATAAAATAAAAAATATCTATTCGACTACAAAAAGTAATTTAGTGAAAAAGTTTCTCAACTTAAAGGTTTACTTATATGAAACTAGTGTCATTTATTCTAAAAACAACCGTTTAATGAATGAACGGAAAGCCGTTTCTTTGTTTATTTAAAGTTGACACTACGGGGTACAAACATTAGAATAAAGTTGTGCATGTTTTTTGTACACATATATGCGAAGATGCATATTGACAAGTTTAGAATAATTTATCATAGAAGCTGTATAGATGATAAAAATGAAAAAGATAGTATGGAGGTGGATTTTATGGTATTCAACATTCTCCTCGCTATCATCGGTTTAATTGTCGGTCTTGGTTTAGGGTTTATGGTCGCAAAGTCACGTCACGAGAAAGAAATAGCTGGTGCACAATCATCAGCTGCTGGGATCATCGATAGTGCAAAGAAAGAAGCAGAAACTCTAAAAAAAGAAGCATTGTTAGAAGCTAAGGAAGAAAATCAGAAATACCGTTCTGAAGTTGAAAGTGAGCTGAGAGAAAGTAAGTTAGAATTAAAATCTCAAGAGAATCGTTTGATTCAACGCGAACAAACGCTGAATCGTAAAGATGACTCGTTAGAAAAACGCGAGAACTCACTTGAAAGTAAAGAAGAAGCACTTAGTTCAAAACAGCAATTAATTGAAGAGCGAGAAAAAGACGTTGAAAAAATGATTGAAGATCAACAAAAAGAACTAGAAAAAATTGCTGGTTTATCAAAAGAGGACGCACGAGATGTCATCATGAAATCGACTGAAGAAGAGCTGAATCATGAGTTAACTCTAATGGTAAAAGAATCTGAACAGCGTGCCAAAGAAGAAGCAGATCGCAAAGCGAAAAACTTATTATCATTAGCGATTCAACGCTGCGCAGCAGATCAAGTTTCAGAAACGACTGTTTCAGTCGTTACCCTTCCGAATGATGAAATGAAAGGTCGTATCATTGGACGAGAAGGTCGTAATATTCGAACGCTTGAGACGCTGACTGGTATCGATTTGATCATCGATGACACACCTGAAGCAGTTGTTCTTTCCGGATTTGATCCAATCCGAAGAGAAATCGCACGAATGACCTTGGAAAAACTGATACAAGATGGACGAATCCATCCAGCACGAATCGAAGAAATGGTCGAGAAATCTCGTAAAGAAATGGATGAACGTATTCGTGAATACGGGGAAGAAGCAGCATTTGAAGTCGGTGCCCATACACTTCATCCAGATCTAATCAAGATCATCGGACGTCTGAGATTCAGAACTAGTTACGGACAAAACGTCTTGAAGCATTCGGTCGAAGTTGCAAAATTAGCTGGTATCTTAGCAGCAGAACTTGGCGAAGATATCCAATTAGCAAAACGTGCCGGGTTGCTCCATGATATTGGGAAAGCACTTGACCATGAGATTGAAGGATCTCACGTTGAGATCGGTGCGGAATTAGCTGCCAAGTACAAAGAAAACCCAGTAGTAATCAACGCGATCGCTTCTCATCATGGAGATGTGGAAGCGACTTCTGTTATCTCTGTCCTTGTAGCTGCAGCAGACGCGCTTTCAGCAGCAAGACCTGGTGCGCGAAGTGAATCATTGGAAAACTACATTCGTCGTTTAAGAAGTCTGGAAAATATTTCGAACAGCTTCGCCGGTGTAGAATCAAGTTACGCAGTTCAAGCTGGACGCGAAGTTCGGGTAATGGTCAAACCAGAAGAAATCTCGGATCTGGACGCTGTTCGTTTAGTACGCGATATCCGTAAACGAATCGAAGAAGAGCTGGATTATCCTGGACATATCAAAGTAATCGTTATTCGGGAAACTCGCGCAACTGATTATGCTAAATAAGAGTAAACACAAAAGAAGAGTCGCGGCAAAAGCCGCAGCTCTTCTTTTTTTGTAAGGTACGAAAAAACATTGCTATTATTATTTTTTATTCAACATCTCAAGATCTTTCTCGATCGTCGTATTGATTCCTTTGATGATTGCTGGGATGAATCCTGCTTCTTCTAGGGCAACTACACCGGCAACGGTCGTACCACCAGGAGAAGAAACTTGGTCTACAAGTTCCCATGGATTTTTATCACTTGAAAGGAATTTTTGACAAGAACCCATGATTGCTTTTGCAGCAATTTCAGTGGCCGTCTGTTTGGACAAACCATTTAATACACCAGTCCGTCCCATCGCATCGATCAGCATATAAATGAATGCGGGCGAGCTGCCAGCAAGGCCGATGAATGTACTGAAATCTGCTTCTGCTAAAGGATAGACGCTACCAATTGCTTCAAAAATTATCGTGGCTTGTTGAAGCTGTTCCTTCGTGGCAGCTTCATTTTTGCAAATCGCAGAAACGCCTGCTCCTACGCTGACATTGACATTCGGCATCACACGTACGATGGAGGCCTGAGGATCTTCAATCGCTGTTTCTAAATCTGTTAATGATTTTCCTGAAGCAATAGAAATGAATAAGACCTTCTGGCTGTATTCTTTTAGTTCTTTCAATACTTTTTCAATGATTTTTGGTTTCACGGCTAAAAGAACGATATCTGATTTTGATGCAACTTCTTGGTTGCTTTTGCACGCATGGACGCCAGTTTCAGCAGCGAATGTTTGTGCATTTTCAAAATGACCACTGGAAACGAACACTTCTTCTTTCGAGACTGTTCCTGTTTTCAATAAACCATCAATAATAGCTTGTGCCATATTCCCTGTACCGATAAATCCTACTTTCATGTTATCCTCTCCTTTAGCATTAGGATATCTTTCTTTTTCTATGATCGCAAGCAAAGAACAGGTCTAAAGTGGAAAAATTAAAATAAATAAGATAACATTGGGGTATAACACAAAAGTATACAAGTTAGGAATGGGAAAATGTGAAAAATAAACGATACTTGATGCTGCAATGGATAAAGGAACATAGTCTGATTTTAAAATTGATTTTTTTCGGCTCCGTGTTAGTCTTTGTGGCAAATCAAGTCGCAAATATTGCTAATGGCATGAGTTGGCAAGATATTTGGCAAAGGATGGGACAACAAAGCCACATGACGATTCTGCTCATGATTCTGGCTGGACTGCTGGGTGTCACTCCGATGTTGTTGTATGATTGGGTGACGATCAGAGTCTTAGAAAAACAAGGAAAACCAAAAATGGAAAGAAAAGAGTTCCTTCTTGCTGCGTGGGTAACAAACACGATCAACAATCTCGCCGGTTTTGGTGGTGTGGTAGGAGCCAGTCTTCGGGCTAGTTTTTATGGAAAGCAGACAAATAGGAAAATGGTGTTAGTGACTGTTTCAAAAGTCGCGCTATTTATGCTGACTGGTTTGTCTGTATGGTCGTTTCTTACATTTATTGATGTCTTTTTTATTCAGTCAGAAAGTATTTTTCGGAGCTATTGGATCTGGCTTTTCGGCGGTAGTTTTTTAGCACCAGTCATTTTCTTTTTTGCTTATCTAAAGAGAAAGTCATTGTTCTTCGAGTTTTATCCAAAAGGCTTGCTTGGTCTGCTACTGGCATCCTTTGGACAATGGACGGGAGCCCTTGCGGTATTTTTGATCATCGGCAAGTTGATGAGAATAGATATTTCCATGTTTTCGATCTATCCTATGTTCATGATTGCGACGCTGATAGGAATGTTGACAATGGTCCCAGGTGGAATGGGGACTTTTGATGTTTTGATGATTTTAGGAATGAGTCAATTGTCTGTTCGGCAAGACGTAGCAGTAGTTTGGTTGTTATATTATCGGTTGTTTTATTATGTCCTGCCTTTTTTGACGGGACTTCTATTGTTCATCACACATACAGGAGTCAAAATCAATCGATTTTTAGATAATATACCGCGATTATTTTTCCAAAAGGTTGCGCATATCGTGCTCGTAAGTGCTGTATATTTTGCAGGAATCATGATGGTACTCCTGTCAACGATCACTAATCTGTCTGCAATTAGTCGGCTGTTTCAGGTGTTATTGCCGTTCTCGTTCAACTTTTTAGACCAGACATTGAACCTATTAGTGGGCTTTTTATTGCTCGGTCTTGCTCGAGCGCTTTCAGTAAAAGTCAAAAAGGCATTTCTGCCTACGATTGCTTTACTAGCTTTTGGTATTTTAAATACAATCACACGTACACTATCTTGGCAATTGTTATTGGTATATGTCTTGATTCTATTAGCTGTGTGGTTATCTAGAAAAGAATTTTATCGAACAAAATTCGTTTATTCTTGGGGAGCTATACTATTTGATGCTAGCTTGTTCGGTTTCTTGTTTATTGTTTACGCAATTGCAGGTTATCATAGTGGACGCTTTTTAGTTGGACGGATAACAGGTAACCATTTTATTTTGTTTCCTTCAGATGATGTGTGGTTCTCAGGGCTCATTGGTTTGGGCATCTCATTGCTAGCTTTAGTGGCGCTTTATCAATACTTAGCAGAAGATACTACGACGCTTGGCAGTGAGTACGAAAAAGAACGTTTTGACCGTTTATTGGAAACATATGGAGGCACAGCTACAAGCCATCAGCTTCGCTTGCCAGGATACAGTTATTTTTATTACCAAAAAGACGACCATGACCAAGTCGTTTTTGGCTATCAAATCAAAGGGAATAAATGCTTTGTTTTAGGAGATCCAATTGGTAATCCCAAAATGATGCAGGCAGCAACGAATCAGTTCATGAAACGAGCAGATTGTTTAGGTTATCAGCTTGCTTTTTATAAGATATCAGAAAGCTACGTAGTGATGCTTCACGAATTGGGCTTTCATTTCACGAAAGTAGGTGAAGCAGGAATTGTTGATCTAGCGACAGAAGACTTGTCTCGGCTGAGTCAGCAACTTGAATATCAACGTTTGATGAAAGAAGGATACCATTTCACTTGGTATGACCAACTACCAGAAGAATTACATCAAGCTGTAAATGAAGTTTCACAAAAATGGCTTCACGGTGCACGAGAAAAATACTTTTCTGTGGGACGATTCGATGAATCCTATGTATTGTCTAGTGGCGTCGGTATTGTCCGTAAAGAGCAAAAAGTCGTGGGCTTCATCACCGCTCAACCGATGACGAAGGAGCAAGCGGGGTATGATTTACTGCGAATCTTGCCTGAAGAGCCTGAAGAATTAGCGGATTATCTATTAGCTAATTTGTTCATTGTATACGAGAAAATGGGCTATCTGGAAGCAAATCTAGGATTAGCCCCTTTAGCAAATGTTGGAGAAACAGATTTTTCTTTCTTTCAAGAAAAAGTCATGCATATCGTATATAATTATGGTAATTTTTTCTATTCCTTCCAGTCTGCTTATGAAAAGAAATTAAAATATGTCGATCATTGGGAAGGTCGCTACTTTGCATATCGGAAAGGAAGTAATTTCGGATTTGCTACCATGCAGCTGCTCAGTCTGATAGGGAAAGAAAAAGGAAATGTGCCGAGTTTGGCAGAAGAAGTGCTCACAGAATTATAAGAATCACTAGAGTTTATTTGGATTATGAAGAGAAAATTCTATGAAAGCTGTTGAAACGATGACAAAATCAACCACTAGGCAGACATAAGCTATACTTTTATTTTTCCCTATGATAGAATACTTGCGACTTAGACTTTTCGAATGGGTGAGAGGATGGAATTGATTGAAAAAGCGCCAGCCAAGATAAATTTAGGACTGGATGTATTATATAGACGGCAAGATGGGTATCATGAGTTGGAAATGGTGATGTCGAGCGTAGACTTGGCAGATCATCTATTTTTTGAAGAAATAACAGAAGACAAAATCATTGTAGAAACAAATAAAGCATTTTTACCGGTAGATGAACGGAACAATGTTTATCAAGCTGCTTTATTGTTAAAAAATAAATACAATATCAAAACCGGTGTCAAGATCTTTGTTAAGAAGAATATTCCAGTAGCAGCTGGATTAGGCGGAGGAAGTACAGACTGTGCAGCTGCTCTAAGAGGGATCAACCAATTATGGAATTTGGGCTGTTCGTTAGAAGAACTGGCAGAAATCGGTTTGGAAGTCGGTACAGATGTTCCTTATTGTGTCTACGGAAGTACGGCATTTGTCGGTGGCAAAGGGGAAGAAATCCAAGTATTACCTTCTATGCCACAGTGCTGGGTTGTGTTGGTCAAACCAAGAATGAGTGTCTCTACACGTACAGTGTTTAGAGAAGTAGATACGCAAGCCATCCAACATCAAGACATCCACGGACTTGTTGAAGCCATCCGAGAGCAAGATTATCAGCAGATGATCAAAAAAATGGGAAATAGTTTAGAAGATATAACGGGAAAGCGGCATCCAGTCATCCATCAAATCAAAGAGCGTATGATCAAGTACGGAGCAGATGCTGCATTAATGAGTGGAAGTGGACCAACCGTTTTTGCCTTGTGTCAACATTATTCAAGAGCGCAGAGAGTATATAATGGGTTAAAAGGTTTTTGTGAGGAAGTTTATTTAGTACGAACCCTGCAATAAAACATAAAAAGTAAAATAGGTGATGAAAAACTGAGGAATCCTAAAGTGGTATTCTTCAGTTTTTTATTGTAGTGAAATGACTAGATATGAGCAGCAACTCATCCATTTTACGATTTAATCAAGAATATACATGTTTAAATCAGAAATTGATGGATTTCTATTGACTGTGTTTTTTTATTTTGATACATTAGTTCTCGTTAATAAATCGTAAAATTCCGATTTGTTCATTGAAAGGAGCATATAAATGAAAAAATATCTTTTGACAGCTACGGTAATGATAGGTGCTTTACTGTTTGCAGCATGTGGAAATATGAACAAGGAAGCAGACAAAAAAGAGGATTTGACGATCGTTACGACTTTTTATCCGATGTATGATTTTACAAAAGAAATCGTAGGGGATGAAGGAAACGTGAAACTTTTGATCCCTGCTGGAACGGAGCCGCATGATTTCGAACCAAGTGCAAAAGAAAGAGCAGAAATTTCCGATGCAGATGTTTTCGTGTATAATAGTTCAGACATGGAATTTTTCGTGGATTCATTAAAGGATTCAGTGGATAGCAAACAGACCTTGATGATCGAAGCAGCTAAAGGAATCGACCGTTTAGAATCGCAAGAAGCAGACGAACATGAAGAATCAGAAGAAGGGCATGGTCATTCACATGAATACGATCCACATGTTTGGCTCGATCCGGTATTAGCTATAAAAGAAGTCAGAACGATTGCTGAAGAATTAGGCGAAAAATATCCAGATAAAAAGGAAACTTTTACGAAGAATGCCGATGCTTATATCAAAAAGCTTGAAGCACTGGATCAAAAATACTCCGATGGGCTAAAAGATGCAACAAACCGCACATTTGTCACTCAGCATGCTGCTTTTGCTTATTTAGCGAATCAATACGACTTAAAACAAGTAGCGATTTCGGGCGTTTCACCGGATCAGGAACCCACACCAAGCCGCTTAGCTGAACTAAAAGAATTTGTGAAGAAAAACAACATCAAAGTGATTTATTTTGAAGAAAATGCCTCTTCGAAGGTAGCTGAGACATTGTCGAATGAAACAGGAGTGAAGCTAGAAGTGTTGAATCCTTTAGAAAGCTTGACTAATGAACAAATCAAAGCAGGCGAAAATTATATTTCTGTCATGGAAAAAAATCTGAAAGCTTTAAAAGAAAGTATCAATTAAGTTTTAGAATGGAGGTTGTAAGGTGCGTTATATCGAAATATCTGATTTGACCTTTTACTATGATGATGAACCTGTACTAGAAGATGTCTCTTATCATGTAGATGCGGGTGAATTTGTCATTTTAACTGGAGAAAATGGAGCAGCCAAGTCAACCTTGGTGAAAGCATCGTTAGGATTACTGAAACCTTCAAAAGGAATGATAAAGATTGCTGAGAAAAATCAAGAAGGAAAAAAATTAAGTATCGGCTATATTCCTCAACAAGTTGCATCTTTCAATGCAGGTTTTCCTAGTACGGTGATCGAATTAGTCCGTTCAGGAAGATATCCAAGAGGCCGCTGGTTCAAGCGTCTCTCTGAAAAAGATCATCAACATGTACAGCGTGCTTTAGAAGCTGTAGGGATGTGGGATATGCGAAATCGGCGAATAGGTGAATTGTCTGGCGGACAAAAGCAGCGAATCAGTTTAGCGCGTATTTTTGCTACTGACCCTGACTTATTTGTTCTTGATGAACCAACAACAGGAATGGATGAAGAATCCAGAAATGAATTTTATCGTCTTCTCCGACATAGTGCGCATGTCCATGGGAAATCAGTTCTAATGATCACTCATGATCATGAAGATATCAAACAGTATGCGGACAGACAGATCCGACTGGTGAGAAAGGAGGATTCTCAATGGCGTTGCTTTCATATGAATTCATGAGAAGAGCTTTTCTTGCGGCTATCTTCATAGCGGGGATCGCCCCGATGCTAGGTGTGTTTTTAGTGATCAGAAGACAATCGCTGATGGCTGATACACTTTCTCATGTCTCTTTAGCAGGGGTAGCGTTAGGATTCTTTTTGAACCTTAATCCTACACTTACGACCATGCTAGTCGTTGTATTAGCAGCTGTGATATTAGAGTATCTGCGAACGATCTACCGAACCTATTCAGAAATCTCCATTGCCATTTTAATGGCTGGTGGTTTGGCGCTAGCATTAGTATTGATGAATTTGAGCGGAGGGAATTCAGCAACAAGTATCCAATCTTATCTGTTTGGTTCGATCGTTACCATTACATGGGAGCAAGTCATCTTTTTAGGAATCTTATTCGTTGCCATCGGTATATTGTTCTTTTTATTCAAACGGCCGATGTATGTTCTGACTTTTGATGAAGATACTGCCCACGTGGATGGGCTACCCGTTCATTTGATGTCGATGATGTTCAATGTGATTACTGGTGTGGCTATTGCTGTGATGATCCCAATTGCCGGTGCACTTTTGATATCCGCAATCATGGTTCTTCCCGCAGCAATCGGTATGCGATTAGGCAAAAGCTTCAATGTCGTGATTGCTATCAGTGTTTGTGTCGGATTTCTAGGAATGCTGTCAGGACTAACTAGCTCATTTTATCTAGATACACCTCCAGGAGCAACAATCACATTAGTCTTTATTGCTTTGTTCCTGATTGTCAATATCATCAAACGAATATTGGTTGCCTTCAGAAGAAAAAATAACTAAATTATAAAGAAAAGAAGCCTGATAAAAACGAAAAATTTTTTATAGGCTTCTTTTTATTTTAATAAATACCGAACTATTTTCTTATTTTTTCATAAAATGCTCGAATTTTTGAAGAAAAACTTATATAATGTAAAACGATAAAATTTCTTAAAAGGAGTTGGAATAGGTGAAAGTACGTCGCAGTGAACGTCTAGTTGACATGACACAGTATTTATTGAATCACCCGCATGAATTGATTTCCTTAACAAGCTTTGCCGAACGTTATGAATCTGCTAAATCTTCTATCAGTGAAGATTTGGGAATCATCAAGAAAACATTTAAAGAACGAGGGTATGGAACCTTGGAAACAATCCCAGGTGCTGCAGGTGGTGTATTGTTCATCCCTGAAATTTCATATGAAGAGGCGAAAAAATATATTGAATCTCTAGCAGAACGTCTATCAGAACAAGACCGTCTGCTTCCAGGAGGATATGTTTATCTCTCTGATTTGTTAGGAGAACCTGAACTGCTGCGTCAAGTTGGAAGAATCATTGCTTCTAAATACCTTGGTGAAAAAATCGATGCTGTAATGACTGTAGCCACAAAAGGCGTACCTATTGCCCAAGCTGTGTCCTATTATCTGAATGCGCCATTCGTTATTGTACGCCGGGACTCAAAAATAACAGAAGGATCAACAGTAAGTGTCAACTATGTGTCTGGATCTTCTGAAAGAATTGAAAAGATGGAACTGTCTAAGAGAAGTTTGAAACGTGGTTCACGTGTCCTTGTAGTGGATGATTTCATGAAAGGCGGCGGAACAGTCAACGGAATGAAGAGCTTGATTGAAGAATTCGAATCAGAACTTGTTGGCATCACTGTATTTGCCGAATCAAAATTCAACGGTCATCGCGCCATCGATGATTATACGTCACTGCTTTATGTCAAAGATGTAGATACTCAAACGAAAAATATTACGGTTGTGCCGGGAAATTATTTTTCAGAATAAGAGGTTGTGAAAAAGCCGCTTAGTTTCGAGTAGTAAGAAAAATTTTGTGAAAATGGCTTTCCACATTTTTTCATAAATTTGGCTTAATACCGAGAAACTGGCTTTTGAACACCGTTTATCTAGAGGTTGTGAAATCAGCGTCCTGTCCTGAGTATTAGCTCAATAAACGGAAAAATTGCTCCTCATATTTTGCCGTTTATTGAGCTAATACCGAAGGTCAGCTGATTGAAAACCGTTTAATGAAGAGGTTGTAAGCCTACCGTTTAACTCTAAGTCACAAGAAACGATTTCAAAAAACAGCTTTTCATGTTTTATGAGTAGTGTGACTTGTGACCGAGGAGTTGGCAGGAGAGCACTGGTTACCAAATAGATAGGCCCGTTATGGTCTATCTATTTTTTTATCCAGAAAACGCTGGGATAAAAGAAAATCACTTGTTTTGTTGAAAAAATGGGTATACTGGGATAAACTGAAATCAGCAAACTATATTTAGGAGTGACGCAGTTGGACGCACGTTATGCAATTATTTTGGCGGCAGGGAAAGGTACCCGCATGAAGTCAAAATTATATAAAGTTTTACATCCCGTTTCTGGTAAACCTATGGTAGAACATATCATTAATCGGGTCAGTGAAACGAAACCAGATGAAGTGATTACGATCGTTGGACACGGAGCAGAACAAGTTAAAGCACAACTAGGAGAACGCAGTAAATATGCGTTACAAGCAGAACAATTGGGAACAGGACATGCTGTTTTGCAAGCCGCTTCTTTCTTGGAAGGAAAAAAAGGAACGACGTTAGTTATCAGTGGCGATACACCGTTATTGACTACTGAAACGCTGAACAATCTTTTTGAATATCACCAAGGAAAAAATGCAAGTGCGACAATCTTGACGGCACAAGCAGAAAACCCAACAGGATATGGTCGGATCATTCGTGATCATATTGGGATCGTAGAAAAAATCGTGGAACAAAAAGACGCAACACCAGAAGAAGCACTTGTACAAGAAATCAATACAGGAACATACTGTTTTGACAACGAAGCTTTGTTCGATGCGTTAAGCAAAGTCGGAACAAACAATGCTCAAGGTGAATACTATCTGACCGATATCATCGAAATCTTAAAAGAAGAAGGCAATACAGTTGCTGCTTATCAAACAGATGATTTCGAAGAATCAATGGGAGTCAATGATCGAATCGCGTTAGCTAAAGCAAATGAGATCATGAGAAAGCGGATCAACCAGATGCATATGGTCAATGGCGTAAGCTTTGTCGATTCAGCAACGACATACATCGATGCAGGCGTAGAGATTGGTCCAGACACATTGATCGAAGCAGGTGTACAAATCCAAGGCAATACAGTCATCGGTTCTGATTGTGTCATCGGGGCACATTCAAAAATCGTAGACAGTAGGATTGAGGATCACGTCGTCATTGAAAACTCAGTCATTGAAAGCAGCCATGTCAAGAAACATGCAGATGTGGGACCTTATGCACATTTACGACCAAAAGCTGAAATTGGCGAAAACGTCCATATCGGAAACTTTGTGGAAGTGAAAAATGCTCAAATCGGCAAAGGAACGAAAGTCGGTCACTTGACTTATGTTGGTGATGCTACGTTGGGAGAAGAGATCAATGTCGGATGTGGTGTTGTCTTCGTCAACTATGATGGAAAGAACAAACATCATACGACTGTCGGTGACCACAGCTTTATTGGTTCTAGCACGAATATCATCGGACCTGTCGAGGTAGCTAAAAACAGTTCGATTGCTGCCGGGTCAACAATTACAGACAATATTCCAGAATATGCGTTGGCAATTGCGAGAGCAAGACAAGTCAATAAAGAAGGATATGCAAAAAAACTCCCTTATCTAAACTAAGACTTTTGCAAAATCACTTGATTTATTTAAAAAATATGACTACTATTTATTAGGTAGAATTCTAGAGTTGTGAAAAAGAAAGTGGAGGTCCCCATGTCAAAACATTACTTTGACCCAAGATTAAAAATTTTTGCGTTAAATTCCAATCGCCCATTAGCAGAGAAAATTGCAGCAGCAGTCGGTGTCGAGTTAGGAAAATCATCTGTTACTCAATTTAGTGATGGAGAAATTCAAGTAAACATTGAAGAAAGTATTCGTGGATCGCATGTCTATGTGATCCAATCAACGAGCAGCCCAGTCAATGATAACTTGATGGAGTTGCTGATTATGATTGATGCACTGAAACGAGCAAGTGCGAAAACAATCAACGTAGTCATGCCTTATTATGGTTATGCGCGTCAAGATCGTAAAGCACGTGCACGGGAACCAATCACAGCGAAATTAGTAGCAAACATGATCCAAAAAGCCGGTGCAACACGAATGCTGACTTTGGACCTTCATGCAGTCCAAATCCAAGGTTTCTTTGATATTCCAGTCGATCATTTGATGGGTGCACCACTTATTGCTAATTATTTCTTGGAAAAAGGAATCAAAGGTGATGATGTTGTCGTTGTTTCACCAGACCACGGTGGCGTTACACGAGCACGTAAATTAGCGGAATTCTTGAAATCTCCGATTGCGATCATCGACAAACGCCGTCCAAAAGCAAATGTTGCAGAAGTAATGAACATCATTGGACAAGTCAAAGGTAAAACTTGTGTACTGATCGACGATATGATCGATACAGCAGGTACGATCACGTTGGCTGCCAATGCTTTGAAAGAAGCTGGTGCAACAAGTGTGTATGCTTCATGTACCCATCCAGTATTATCTGGTCCTGCTTTACAAAGAATAGAAGATTCAGCTATCGAGCGACTAGTTGTCACAGACTCGATCTATCTTCCAGAAGATCGTAAAATCGATAAAATCGATGAAGTAAGTGTTGGCGGATTAATGGGAGATGCAATCAAACGTATCCATGAAAACAAACCAGTTAGTCCATTATTTGAAACAAAAAATAAATAATAAATAAACTCACAAAGGGGAGTCCAATTGGGCTGAGATTGAATCTATTTCTAAACCCTTCGTACCTGTTTCGGTTATGCGAGCGTAGGAATTGTGAAAAAACAGCTATTTGAAATTTTTCGAAAGCTGCTTCCTCCTTTGTGACTTTTTTATTCAAAGGAGGAAGTTTTTTTATGGGAAAAAATAGAGTTTGGGTAGAAGGAACGATTGTTGCAGCGTTAGCGATGGTGCTGTCATTGATACCAATCCAGATTGGCAGCAGTTTTTCTATTTCATTGGGGCAGATTCCGTTGACGCTTTTTGCATTAAGAAGAGGGACAAAGGCAGGTATGCTAGCAGGTTTCATTTGGGGGATCTTACACTTTCCGTTGGGACAAGTTTATTATTTAAGTGTCGTTCAAGTGTTGATTGAGTATCCGATTGCTTATACTTTTGCAGGTGCAGCAGGGCTCATGGCTTCAAATGTCCAAAAAAGCTATGCAGATGGAAATACGAAACAAATCAGAAAAAACATAGTGTTTGGTGCATTGATTGGCGCACTTTCCAGATATTTTTGGCATTTTATTGCGGGAGTTGTTTTCTGGGGAGCCTATGCACTATGGGGAATGAATCCTTGGCTCTTTTCTTTCGTAATGAATGGTGCTAGCGGGTTGAGCACAGCGATTGTGACGATGATCGTTTTATTAGGGATCCAACAAACGATTCCATCACTTTTTGTGCCAGATAAACGACAGAATCTTTAAATAAAAAGGAAACAAAAAACTTGAGACAGAATCATGTCCTAGTTTCTTGTTTCCTTTTTGTTTTTCGGCAAGAAATAGATTCACTTCAATGGCAGATAAGAAAGACCGGCATCTTCTACCAATTGCCAGCGCCGATCGTTGACAGAGTAGATTAAAGTAGCGACGACTTCTTCTTCCCGATACCGAGTACCTTTCAATTTCCAAATATAGTCCTCAATCACATAAATAGGAATACGGTATTCGTCATCGATCAAACCAACTTGATCAAAAGAAAAAATGATCCCTTCCTGCATTAAATTACGCATTTCTTTCAATAATTCCACACTGATTTTTTCAACAGGTGTTTCCTTTTTGAAAAAGGATTTTTTTACATTGATCTTATCTGACAGGATAGAACTTAATTTACTAGCAAAAATCCTGTAAAATTCATCTAAATAGCGATAATAAATTCGGTTCAATTGATCGTTCAGGTCGAAGTACACGAAATTATTTTGTAGCTTATAAAAAAATGGTGAGTGGAGATGTGTTTTCATATGGCCAAAATATAACAATTCTGAAATTTCTAAAGGTGTCAATTCTTTCAGCATCGTTAAATCAGTAAAGTCAATCCACTTCAATTCATCGAATCCACGCCTGTTTCGAGAAGAGGAAAAGAAACGCTGGATATTTTCTGTACCACGGATTACTTTCAGCCCTGTATGAGATTCGTATTCTCCAGCAGAAGCAGATGGATCGAGTAAGAGCAAGTTTTGAGGAAAATGCACGATACTGTTTGCAAAATCAGTAGCAGTCAGTCCTTTTGTTAAAACAGCATTACTTGTGGTATCAATATGTACATAAACTGACTCAGTCATCATGTTCCTCCTCTTATTTCCTCTTAATCTCTTTTATTTTACAACATTTGCATAAAAAAAGCTTGTTTCTTTTATTTTAAAATTCCATTACAAAATCACGTTTTCATTGAAAATACTCTCATTTTCAATTAATTTTTGTATTTTTTATTTAAAGGAGGTTTTATGAATTGTTTTCTTATGGAATATCCAAAGTCGAATACGATACTCATGACCTTTTTTCGACGTACTGGTATACTTGAAGAAAAAGGAGAAAGCGATGGAGATAAAAAAAGTTTACTTTTCACAGAAAATGTCGCTGTATTCGCGTATCAACCAAGCAAAACAACCTCTTCCGTTTTTTCAAAGCCATCAAGAAAGTAGAGAAGCATTTTGGCGTTCTGCAAAAAAGCAATGTGCCTTTGAAGCAGTATCAAAAAAATATACCATCTATTTTACTATTGATAAAAGTAGAGAAGATGTTATTTTTAACAACTTGCTGATCGAAGGCGAAACTTTTAAATGGCAAAAACTTTTTCAGCATATGGAAGCTTGTGCTCGTTTTTTTATTAAAGAAAACTGTTGTTTTTTATTTCAATCTCCTCTATCAGAAGAATGGTTGCGTATTTTTCATAAAAACGGCTATCAAGGAACCATGAAACTAAATAAAAAGCTGGTCTATCACACAGCACTTGTATTAGGAGGAGGGGGAGCACACGGTGCCTATCAGATTGGTGTATGGCAGGCGCTGAAGGAACATAACATCCGCTTTGAAATCATTACTGGGACCTCGGTAGGTGCGCTGAACGGCGCATTGATTTTACAAGGAGACATGGAAAAAGCTGTGGGTTTATGGAAAAAGCTATCAACAAGACAAGTGCTTGCGTTGCCAGAAATGGCTGCCGTTGAAGACTTGCGTGAACGTTTCTATCAAGAAAGACGCCAAATGACGAAAACGGCACTAGTTGAAGGTGGGGTTTCGTCTGCGCCATTGGAAAAGCTGGTCAAGGAAAATTTAGATTTGTCTTTGCTCAAATACAATTCCAAAATACGTTTATACACGGTGTCTACTAAATTGCCGGAACTAGCGGAAGTAGTGACTGCTATCCAACAGACAGAAACAGAAGAAATACCAGATTGGATACTTGCCTCTGCTTCATTTTATCCTGCTATGGCTTACCGAAAGATCGGAAAAAATAAATACGCAGACGGTGGATTTCGTAACAAAATCCCTATTGACATCGCGATTAACGAAGGCGCAACAGAGGCGTTTGTCGTGGATGTGCAAGGACCAGGGCCAGTGAAAAGAATCCGTGTGCCAGATACGTTTATCCATTGGAGATGTCAAACATTGTGGACGCTTGGCAGCTTTCTGCTTTTTGATAGCCAAAGAAACCAATTAAATTTACAATTAGGCTATCTGGAAATGAAAAAACGATTAGGCTGTTATTACGGGAATTGGTATACATTTGATTCTGTCAAACAAGCAGGAACATGCTGGCGTGGATTTTTATCTTACTTAATAAAAGAACTTCAGTTAGAGCTATCTTTTTTCAAAACCATAAAATTTTGGCAAAAACTGCGTAATATATATAAGAACAGGGTCGAACCAGAAACATGCGGACTGGCGATGCTGGAACTTTTAGCAAAAAAACATTTTTTATTACCAAACAAAGTCTATGAGGTAGATTGGATGTTTCAAATGATCTGCCAACAAGATAGAAAAAGTATGCCAGACGATTTATTGGCACAAGTTGGTCAATTAAGTACAGAAGAATGGCGGAGGTATCGAAAATATCAGCAGAAAATACAAAATGAACGCACGAAAGCCGTTTATTTTGAAAAACTGCTGCAAGAAAAATGTAAGGATCGTTTGCAGCGTGAACTGCTTGAACAGCCAGTTGACACATTACTGATCCTATATTTATATTATCTCAAGGAGGAACAACCATGGCACAAGAATTTTCATATGAAATCGTAGAAGAAATCGCTGTTTTATCAGAAAACAACAAAGGATGGCGTAAAGAGCTGAACTTAGTCAGCTGGAATGGTCGTCCGCCGAAATTCGATCTTCGAGATTGGGCACCCGACCATGAAAAGATGGGGAAAGGGCTGACACTGACGAACGAAGAGTTTGAACAACTGCAAAAAGCAATAGAAAATATGTAATGAGGAAGGACCCTGTCGAATGAAAAGTATGACTGGTTTTGGCAAAGCCATCCGCGAAACAAAAGCATATCAGCTAGATATCGAAATAAAAAGTGTCAATCAGCGTTTTCTAGATGTCCAAATACGAAGTCCTAAAATCCTGAATTTTATTGAAAACGATTTTCGGCAGCTTATCAAACAGCAGTTAAGCCGCGGACGGATCGAGGTATTTGTGAATCTAGCTTATATTGGCAAAAACGAAAAGCAGATCGTCATCAATTGGGAATTGATTGATTCACTTATCACCCAATTGACAGACGGGATTCAACAACGATACGGGAGTCAAAATCAAGTGTCAATTCGTCGGCTGGCGGAACGCTTCGCGCTGGATGAAAACTTCGTAACGGTAGAAGAAAAACCGGAAGAGAGCATGGAAGAATTGGCACAGTTAGCTCTAGATACATTGAAAAGTGCACTTGATTCTATTGAAGCCAGTCGAGAAAAAGAAGGACAAGCCTTAGCTTCGGTGCTGAAAAAGAACACGGAAGAATTCAAACAAGTACTAAAAAAACTCAATAGTTTTGTAGACGTCTATGAACAGGAGTTTCAATTAAGGTATCAAAAAAAGCTGGAGGAATTTCTTGGAGCGAAAGTGGATGAGCAACGGTTGCAGACGGAGTTGGCTATCTTGCTGGAACGTGGAGATATCCACGAGGAACTGGATCGTTTGGCAATCCATGTCCAAAAACTAGATGAACTTATCGAGGCCCAATGTCCTGTAGGTCGGGAATTAGATTTTCTGATCCAGGAAATGAATCGGGAAATCAACACGATCGGTTCCAAATCAAACGCAATCGAAATTAAAAATCAAGTCGTCCAATCCAAGACGATCTTAGAAAAAATCAGAGAACAGGTCCAAAATATTGAATGACGAAAGAGGTTGAGACAATGAAATACTATGACGTAACGTTCCACGAATTAAGTGGAAAAACTGTTGTTAAACGGGATATCCCTTCTGAAAAAAACGGCTTTGACGTATGGAAAGATGCCTGTGCAGACTATAATGAGAACGAACTGTTTATTTTGATCAACGACGGTGCTTACGTGACGATGAATCGGAAATTTATTGTTCGAATCGACACAGAAGAGGTAGAAGATCCGACAGAAAAAGCACGTTCTCGAAAAGATGAGATCATGGGTGTAGTGAATACTTTGTCCAATATGGGCTTTTAGCAAGGATGCTGAACAAAGAAATACAATAAATAATCAGAATTGAATTTCTTCGCTTAGCTTATTTGCTCTAGGAATACATTTAAAGGTTGTGACAAAATTCGTGTCACAACCTTTTTCCTACGATTAGTCAAGTAAAAGGTGCAAGAAAAATAGCTCGTAAACGAAAGCGACAAAATCAAGGCACACCAAATAAAGCCCCGTTCGTAAAAAATTTTCGATCTGGGCAAAGAAGTGGTATACTGTAAGTGGTTTAGTTAATGGTCCACTGAGACCGCGTACGCATAGTCGTACTCTGTATGTGCCCTAACCATAGCGTGCATACATTTCAGAAGCTTGTTCATACAAGCAACTGTGGCAACCTTCTCTTTCTTAGGGATAGGTTGCTTTTTTAATTTGTAGTAATAATCGACAATATGATTAGGAGCTGCGCGTTGCTGGCGAATCATATTTCGAATGGTGAAGAAAATAATTTTCCGTGCTTTGGGATTACCACGCTTATTGATGCGGTCTTGGCCAGTATACTTACCTGATTGATACCGTCGGATGTCGATTCCGACAAAAGCATTCAATTGTTTATGGGTTTTAAATCGTGTGATATCTCCTAATTCACCGAGCAATAAAGCGGCTGTGAGTGCGCCAATCCCAGGGAACGTTTGGTACAACAAAAAGCAAGGAGAGCCTTCGGCTTTTTTGATCATTTGTGTCGCCAGTGCTTCTTTTTGTTCGAGTAAATCTTGGAGAAGTTCGGCGTAATAGATTGTTTTTTGACATTGGATACTGTCTTTTTCAACAGCTGGATAGGCACACTGTGCATAGTGGATGATTTGATCTGCCTTTTGCTCGGCACGATTCGCGGAGATTTTTTTCCGTGTTTCGTTGATCAGTTTATTTTTTATTTTTGTCCGAGTAGATGCCAATACAAAATCTGGATGGGGAAAAAGACGGATCAATGTCAATGCGTAAGGGGTCAGCCTGTTTGAAAAGAACTGTTCAAGCTCTGGAAAAGTCAACTGAAGACAGTTGTGTAAATCCATGCGCAGACGAGTGATTTTCTTCTCAATTTCTTGATAAAAACGGGCTAAATCGCGCATCTCTAAGTAAAAATTGCTTTGTACTTCTTTTGGCTGACGTTGACTTTTAAGATGAGTCTGTGCGAGCCGATGGGCATCCGATTTATCTGTTTTCCAACTGCGTAAGGTGCTTTCTTCCATCTGTTTTTTCGCTTCTAACGGGTTTAACAAACAGTAAGAAAAGTGATGATCTTGAAAGAACTTTTCGACTGGTCTGGAATAAATCCCCGTTGCTTCAAAAACAATCAATGGACGTTCAGGCAAGTGCTGGATCTCTTCGAGTAATGCATGAAATCCTCTTTGAGTGTGTTCAATCTCGTCTTCAAATAAGCAGGTGTCGTCTTTGTATAGGACACTGTAGCTGTGTCCCATTGAAACATCTAATGCAAGAATGTAAGGCATTTGTTTTCCTCCTTTTTAAGTTTTGAAAGAACTTTACTGCTTCATTTCGATTCCAATTTCCTATACACGGGCTCATGGCCCCAACATACGTAAACCTGATTCTAAAATGACAGTAAAGAAGTTCGGTTTTTGATAGGGACTCGTAGTCCTCAAGGCTTTGTTCGAACTTTCTTTCACTCTTCACTATAATCTAAAAATAGAAAATAGAGGAGAACATCATTCGTCAATGATGTTCCCTCTAATCTTAGTATGTTTTTATTTTGAATAAGTGATGTTCAAAAACCATTTTCTCGGTATGGAGCCAAATTTATGCAAAAATATGAGAAGCTGTTTATGTTTGGCTGTTCTTATTACTTGATGCAGGACAGCTTTTTCACGACCTCTCATACACGGCGTTCAAAAGCTTGCATCTACGGTAATAAGCCCAACCAAACGAAAAACATGAGAAGCTGTTTATGTTTGGTCGTTCTTATTACTTGATGCAGGACAGCTTTTTCACGACCTCTTGGTACAGGGTAGCTTTTTTACCAATTTCTAGCTATAATTAAAGATAACCTTGAAAGTTGCAGAAAAAAAGTGCAAAATAAACGATAAGTACAAAAAGACTAGTTGAAAGGACGTCGTCATGTCAGAGCGTGGATTATTAATCGTGTTGTCTGGTCCATCCGGTGTAGGAAAAGGCACAGTACGAAAAGCAATTTTTGAGAGTGAGGATAATGATTTTCAGTATTCAATCTCAATGACTACCCGTAAAATGCGTGAAGGGGAGGTCGAAGGCGTTGATTATTTCTTCCGAAGCAAAGAGGAGTTTGAATCAATGATCGAAGCTGGAGAGATGCTGGAATACGCAGAATATGTCGGGAATTATTATGGAACGCCTTTGTCATATGTCAACAAGACATTGGATGAAGGAAAAGATGTTTTCTTGGAGATTGAAGTCCAAGGAGCAAAACAAGTCAAAGAAAAAGTGCCCGATGGTGTATTCATTTTTTTGACTCCGCCAGATTTAGCGGAATTAAAATCACGAATCGTAGGCCGAGGAACAGATGCAGACGAAGTAATCGAAGAACGAATGAAAGTTGCAAAAGAAGAAATCGAAATGATGGCTCTTTACGACTATGCTGTTGTGAATGATGAAGTGCCGCTAGCAGTTGAACGAATCAAACACATTATTGCCAGTGAACATTTTCGAGTAGATCGCGTAATCGGTAAATATATTAAAATGTTAAAGGAGATGTAGTCTTATGATGTTAAAACCTTCAATTGACTCACTATTAGATCGTGTAAATTCAAAATATTCTCTAGTAATTTTAGCAAGTAAACGCGCGCATGAGTTGGATGCAAGTGCACAACCTACACTAGATTCTTTTGATTCAGTAAAAAGCGTTGGTCAAGCTTTAGAAGAAATCGATGCAGGGAATGTAGTCAATGATCCTCATCCTGAATTAAAACGTGAACGTTTGAAGATGGAAGAAGAGGAACGTCAAGCTCAAAAAGAACGTGAACAACACGAATTGGAATCACGTATCCGCGAAGAGCAAAAAATGTAATAAAGAAAAGTAGAGCGAACATCTAAAAAGAAAAGCAAACCCAGCTGTTTCCTTTTCAAACATTCGCCACTTATTGTCTGGTAGAAAAGGCTGTGTCTGAACTTTTTGACACAGTTCTTTTTTTTCTTATCTGCTGTTAATTTTTTGTTAGGATTTGGCAGAAAATAAGACAAATCCAGCGATCTCTAGTAAAATAGGCAAGGAACTTTTTGTCGCTTGATATGAAAAGACAAAAAAAGGAGGAAACGAACCATGACATTAACAGCTGAAGTCATTGTGGACGTACCTACTATGCAGACCGATCAGCCATTCACCTATCTGGTTCCCTCTGAAATGGAAACAGCTTTGCAAGTCGGGATGCGGGTAGAGGTCCCTTTTGGTAATGGCAATCGTCATGTCCAAGGATTTGTTATGGCTATCCAAAAATCAGAAGAATCAGCTAACCCATCGTTGAAGGCAGTGATCCGTTTGCTGGACCTTGCTCCGGTGGTCAATGAAGAATTACTTTCATTAGCTGATTACATGAAAAAAATCACTTATGCATTCAAAATCACTTGTCTACAAACGATGCTTCCGAGTGTGATGAAAGCAGAATATGATAAATTGATCTATCCTTTGGCAGATACACCAGAAATTCAGGCATTGTTTGGTCAACGGGAAGTGATTTCCTGGAAAGAAGCAGAAGAAGAAGGCAGCCTTTCTCAATTGATTCGTTGGCGCCAAGAGCAATTAGTAGATATCAAATACGAAGTCCATACACGAAATAAAGTAAAAACAATTCGTTTGGTCCGTTCCCTATTAACTGAAAAGCAAATCGAAGAAGAATGGGCAAAATTACGGCAAAATGCCAAGAAACAAAAAGAGCTTCTTTTGTGTTTATCTGAACTGAGCCAAGAAGAACCAATCGCTTATTTCAAAGATAAAGAAATCAGTACTGCTGTCTTGAATCAAGGAAAAGAAAAGGGCTGGCTGGAGTTTGTAGAATCAGAACGTTATCGCGACCCTTATCAAGACCGAGTATTTGACCAAACGACGGCATTGGAACTGAATACAGAACAAAAAAATGCTGTCGAACAAATCATCACAGCAGGTCAGCAACAAAAAGATCAGGTCTTTTTGCTAGAGGGAATCACCGGTAGTGGAAAAACAGAAGTATATCTTCAATCAATCGCTGATGTTTTGTCAGAAAATAAAACGGCTATAATGTTAGTGCCTGAAATCGCATTGACTCCGCAAATGGTCGAGCGATTCAAAGGACGCTTCGGTGAATCTGTTGCGGTCTTACATAGCGGACTTTCCCAAGGTGAAAAATATGATGAATGGCGCAAGATCGAGCGTGAAGAAGCACAAGTAGTAGTAGGCGCACGCTCTGCTATTTTTGCTCCGCTGAAAAATATAGGATTGATCATTATCGATGAAGAACATGAATCAAGTTATAAACAAGATGAGACGCCGCGTTATCATGCGAGAGATTTAGCTATTTGGCGCAGTAAGTACCATCATTGCCCAATAGTCCTTGGAAGTGCGACACCCTCTTTGGAATCAAGAGCACGAGCTCAAAAAGGCGTTTATCAGTTATTGCAATTGAATCACCGAGCCAAAGTAGCTGCACAACTTCCAGCTATTGAGATCGTAGACATGCGTGAAGAGTTTCAGAATCATCGGACCTCTACTTTTTCTGCTAATTTGCAGGAAAAGATACAAGATCGGTTAGACAAAAAAGAACAAACTGTCCTACTGCTCAATCGTCGAGGATATTCGTCTTTTGTGATGTGCAGAGACTGCGGATTTGTTCTCCCATGCCCTAATTGCGATATCTCTCTTACCTTGCATATGGATACACGTTCGATGCGCTGTCATTATTGCGGACACGAAGAACCTATTCCTAATCGCTGTCCCAATTGTAGGGGCAACAAAATCCGTTACTATGGGACAGGCACCCAAAAAGTAGAAGAGGAACTCCGAGAACTTTATCCGCAAGCTAGGATTTTGCGTATGGATGTAGATACCACCCGAAGAAAAGGGGCACACGAACAGATTTTACAAAAATTCGGTGCAAAAGAAGCAGATATTTTATTAGGGACACAAATGATCGCTAAAGGCTTGGATTTTCCAGAAGTGACATTAGTTGGGGTGTTGAATGCTGATACCTCCCTGAATTTACCGGATTTTCGTTCTAGTGAGCATACATTCCAATTGCTTACCCAAGTTTCAGGACGAGCAGGGCGAGCGGAAAAAGCAGGCGAAGTCGTGATCCAAACATTCAATCCTCAACATTACGCCATAGAATTGGCTAAAAAACAAAATTATGAGCAGTTTTATCAGCAGGAAATGCATGTACGGCATCGTGGAGGCTATCCTCCTTATTACTTTACTGTGAAAATAACCGCCAGCCATCCTGAAGAACAAGTAGCGGCAAAGAAAATCTTTCAGATTGCCAATCAGCTAAAAGAAGTGTTAAGCCCTCAAAGCTTGCTATTAGGGCCAACGCCCAGCATGATTTTGAGAGTGAAAAACCGATATTATTATCAACTAATCATCAAATATAAACATGAACCGAATCTTCCTCATGTTTTGGATGAAATTTTGAATGGAAGCCAGAAAGAACAGCGACAAGGTCTTTTTGTGGCAATTGACAACGAACCATTAAACTTTATTTAAGAAAGGGCCAAATTATGCGCTATCCTATATTGATCCACCCTAATGATAAATTAAAAAGAACTGCTCAGCCAATCGATGTAATCACGGACGAGACAATCGCTTTATTAGACAATTTATATGAGACAATGATTGCGAATGACGGAATAGGGATCGCTGCTCCTCAAGTAGGACAAAACAAGAGAATTGCTGTGATCGAAGTAGATGAAGGCGAGAAATTTGAACTGATTAACCCAGAAATCATCGAAGCAAAAGGTGAAAGCCTTGACGTAGAAGGTTGTCTCAGTATTCCGCATGTCTATGGAACGGTCAAGCGAGCAGATGAAGTGACCGTGCGTTATTATGATCGAGACGGAGAAGAGATAGAAGTGACGGCATTTGGCTATTTAGCCCGTGCCTTCCAGCATGAAATCGATCACTTAGACGGTATCTTGTTCATTGAGAAAATGATACAGCAGATCCCGGAAGAAGAACTTGAAGAATATATGGAGGAACATCTTGATGACTAAGCTAGTATTTATGGGCACACCTGCTTTTTCTGTGCCGATTCTTGAAGGGCTGATAGAATCAGGTTACGAGATCCAGGCAGTGGTAACACAGCCCGACCGTCCAGTTGGGCGGAAACGAGTAATTACGCCGACACCGGTAAAAGAAGCGGCTCTGAAGCACGGTATCCGTGTGCTGCAGCCAGAGAAAATCTCCGGTTCGCCAGAAATGGAAGAAATCATTGAATTGGCGCCTGATGTGATCGTCACTGCGGCATTTGGCCAATTCTTGCCTGAAAAGTTATTGCAAGTACCAAAATTAGGGGCAATCAATGTCCATGCTTCTTTACTTCCTAAATATCGGGGAGGTGCGCCTGTTCATTATGCCATCATGAATGGGGAGAAAGAAACTGGTGTAACGATCATGGAAATGATCAAAAAAATGGATGCAGGCGGAATCTATGCGCAAGAAAGCATACCAATCACTAAACAAGATGATGTAGGGACGATGTTTGAAAAGCTTAGCCTTTTAGGAAGAAAGCTATTGCTAGAAACATTGCCCAATATTTTGGATGGACAAAAACCAGTACCTCAAGACGAGTCAGAAGCAACTTTTTCGCCAAACATCACACGGGAACAAGAAGCAATCGATTGGCATAAAACTGCAGAAGAAATTGACAACCAAGTACGCGGAATGCGTCCTTGGCCAATTGCATTCACGACCTATGAGGGCATACGCTGGAAATTATTATCGGTTGAAGTATTGGAAGAAACTACAGACAAAGCACCTGGTACGATCATCCGGAAAGACAAAAAAATCTATGGATTGCTTGCGGTAAACAGACCGTCTTAGCCATCAATGAATTACAGCCAGCTGGTAAAGGAAAACAGGCCGTACATGATTTCCTTAACGGAAGCGGTCAGCAAGTTCAGATTGGTCAGCAGGTGAAATAATGAAAAAAATCCCTAAAAAAATGAAAAAATCAGTACGATATATGGCATTACTGACATTAGAGCGAGTGAACAAGGGTGGCGCCTACTCGAATCTTTTGTTGAATGAGATGATCAAACAAAGCGAGCTAAATCAAAAAGATGTGGGTTTATTTACAGAATTGATCTACGGTACGATTAGCCATCAGCGACTATTGGAATTTTACGTTGCATCATTGATCGCTAAAGCAAAAAAAGTGGATGATTGGGTCAAGACGCTTCTGTATCTTTCTGTATATCAATTAGAATTTTTAGATAAAGTCCCTGCACATGCTATTTTAAACGAGGCGGTCGAAATCGCGAAAGTAAAAGGAAATCCTGGAACAGGAAAATTTGTAAATGGTGTTTTGAGGAATTATCAGCGTCAAGGAGCACCAGATCTGCAAGGCATTGCTGATCCTATCGAAAGACTTTCTGTCAAAATCAGCCTGCCTCTATGGATGACGAAACGGTTGGTGGATCAAATCGGTTACGAAGAAACTGAAAAGCTAGGTTTATCGCTATATCAGCCTAGCCATGCTAGTGCCCGAGTAGATACACGCCGACTTTCCAGAGATCAGGCCATCACTGTTTTGCAAGAAGAAGAGATCTCAGCTGAAAAAAGCCAAGTCAGTCCATACGGTATAGTAGCGAAAAAAGGGCATTTAGCTTCTAGCTCATTGTTCCACGATGGCGTCATGACGATCCAAGATGAAAGTTCGATGCTTGTAGCGCCGTCTATGCAAATCGAGCCTGAACATCATGTCTTAGATGCCTGTGCAGCACCCGGAGGTAAGACGACACATATTGCTTCTTTTTTGGATCCTTCATGCGGTGGGGAAGTGATTGCTTTAGATGTACATGAACACAAAGTCAAACTCATTGAAGAAAATGCAACACGTCTGGGTGTCTCTTCTGCTGTTTACGCTCAAAAGATGGATGCTAGAGAAGTCAGCAAGCAGTTTGAACCAGAGCAGTTCGATCGGATTTTAGTAGACGCGCCTTGTTCAGGTCTCGGGCTCCTTCGGCGAAAACCAGATATCCGTTATAAAAAACAGCCGGATGAATTAGCGAATTTACCAAAAATCCAATTGGAAATTTTAGAAAGCTGCGCACCAGCTTTAAAGTCTTCCGGTATTCTGACTTATAGTACTTGTACGATCTTAAAAGAAGAAAACCAAGACGTTGTTTCTGCTTTCTTGGAAAGACACCCTGATTTTGAGAGGATTGATGTTTTGACCAATCCTATGCTACAATCATCAATCGTAGAGAAAATGTTGACTTTGTATCCGCATCAGTTTTACACAGATGGATTTTTCATTTGTTGTTTGCGCAAAAAGTAATGAGGTGAAAAAATGCAGATTGAATATCAATCAGATGTAGGAAGACGACGTAACACCAATCAAGACTATGCCAGTGTATTTACTAGCCGTTCAGGTCTCAAGCTTGCTGTATTAGCAGATGGGATGGGTGGGCACCGTGCTGGAGACATTGCTAGTCAAATGGCGGTAACAAATCTAGGCGAAGCTTGGGAAGAACAAGAAGCTGCCGACGATGAAAAAATCGCCCAGTGGTTCATTCAATCGATTCAAGAGGAAAATATGCTGATTTATCAGCGAGGACAAGAACAGCCGGAATATAACGGTATGGGAACAACAATCGTAGCGGCAGCTCTGTCAGATGACTGGTTCACGATTGCGAATGTTGGCGACAGCAGAGCGTATTTGATTCGCGAAGATAAAATCATGCAATTGACAGAGGATCATTCTTTAGTTAACGAACTAGTCAAATCAGGGGAAATCAGCGAAGAAATGGCAGTGAACCATCCAAGAAAGAATATTTTAACACGTTCTGTCGGCATGCCAGGAACAGTCGAAGTAGATGTTTCTACTCATCTTTGGCAGCTAAAAGATCGCTTGCTGTTATGTTCAGATGGCTTGACGAATATGCTATCTGAAGAAGAAATAGGAACGATCATTAATCAAGAAGGCCCGTTATCCCATAAAGTAACTGAGCTGATTGATCGTGCCAATGAAGCAGGCGGAGCGGATAATATCACCGTTCTTCTTATCGAATATAAGGAGGACTGTGTATGATCGAGTTGGGAAAAAAATTAAATGGCCGTTATCAAATCACGGGGAATATCGGTAGTGGTGGGATGGCTAATGTATTTTTGGCGCACGATTTGATCTTGGATCGAGATGTAGCAGTCAAAGTCTTACGATTCGACTTTCAAAATGATCAAACCGCGATTCGACGATTTCAGCGAGAAGCTTTAGCAGCAACAGAACTCGTTCATCCAAATATTGTCAGTGTTTACGATGTTGGTGAAGAAGACAATATGCAGTATCTAGTGATGGAATACGTCAAAGGAATGGACTTGAAACGATATATCCAAACACATTATCCTGTTCCTTATGAAACAGCAGTAAATATTATGCAGCAGATTCTTTCTGCTATTTCTTTAGCTCATAACCATCAAATCATCCACCGAGATTTGAAACCCCAAAACGTATTGATCGATAACGAAGGTGTAGTAAAAATCACGGATTTCGGGATTGCTATTGCTTTATCTGAAACATCGATCACACAGACGAATACGATGTTGGGATCTGTTCATTACCTATCTCCTGAGCAAGCAAGAGGGAGTATGGCAACGAAGCAGTCAGATATTTATGCTTTAGGGATCATTCTTTATGAGATGCTGACAGGTAGCGTGCCGTTTGATGGCGAATCTGCTGTGACGATTGCTTTAAAACATTTCCAAGATGATCTTCCATCCATAAAGGCACTTGATCCAAATGTACCGCAAGCACTGGAAAATGTGATTTTACGGGCGACGGCTAAAGAACCTGCAGACCGTTACAAGTCAGCCGAAGAAATGTCTGATGATCTTTCTACAGTATTATCACCAGCTCGTGCAAACGAAGAAAAATGGCAACCTCATGCGATGGATAACGAAACAAAAGTTATCACACCGCTTGCAGCAGATACACCAATGCCGGATTCATTCAAATCTATGCCTCTGCCAAAAGACGAACCGAGAAACGAAACATTGCCGGAAGAGGAAGAAGATCTGCCTGACCCTAAAAAGAAAGGACAGAAAAAATGGTGGCTGATCCTGTTAGCTGTCCTCGCTGTTTTAGGAATCGGAACAGCTGTATTCTTTGCTTCTGGCGGACGAGGAGAAGTTGTTGTTCCTGATGTTTCTGATCTTTCTGAAGCTTCTGCCAGAGAAACACTCGCAAAAGCGAAATTAGAAGTAGCAACAAAAACAGAAGAAATTGCAGATGACAAAATCGAAGAAGGCAATGTGGTGAAGACAGACCCTGCAGCGGGAACCACAGTCAAGCAAAAACGCGAAGTCACTCTTTATATCAGCAGTGGCACGAAAAAAATCAAATTAGATGATTACAGTGGTAAAAGTTATGAAGATGCTGAAGCAAGTTTGAAAGAATTAGGATTTTCTGCTGATTTGATTCAAAAAGAAGAGGAATTCAGTTCAGAGGTAGAAAGCGGAATGATCATTTCGCAATCTCCATCAGAAGATACAGAAGTCGATCCTAAAACAGACACGATTACTTTCACAGTCAGCAAAGGACCAGAAACAGTGACTTTGAGTAGTCATGTAGGAGAAAACTACGAAACTGTCCGTAATTGGCTTGTTACACAAGGATTCAATATCAATAACATTAGTGCTACTTATGACTATAGCGACACTGTGCCATCGGGTTCGATCATTAGTCAGGATCCAGCCTCAGGTGAAGTTGTAGCAGAAGAAACTTACATCAGTTTTGTCGTAAGCCAAGGAACAGAACCTAAACTGAATGACATCTCCGGCTATACAAAAAGCGAAGCACAAAGTTATTTGGCTAGTATTGGTGCAGAATATATCGGTCATGAGTCTTCTGAATATTCAAGTACGGTGGATAAGGACAAAGTAATCCGTACAGTGCCAGGGGCAGGTACGACGATTACCAAAGGAATGGTTGTAAACGTGATTTACTCTAAAGGATCAGACCCAGTGTCTTCTAGTTCTGAGAAAGATTCTTCAGACAGTTCTAGTAGCTCAAGTAGCTCTAGCAGTACGAGTAGCTCTTCCAAAGAAGAATCTTCCAGCACCGCAAGTTCATCAGATAGTACCTCAGAAAGCTCAAAGTAAGTTTTTAATAAAATAGAACAAAGAGGTTGTGACAGAAGTGATCAGCTTCAAGAAATAAGAAGGAATTTACGAAAATTGATTCTCAAATTTTTGTGAAATTTCGGCTTATTTTTCGAAGAAGCTACTTCTGGAACACCGTTTACTCGGAAAAAGGGACTGTGTCACAGTTCCTTTTTTGTGTTTTCTATCCCTTTTGATTAGTTTTCAAGCCTTTTACTTTGAGAAGTTTGCGTGGAACGACACCTACTTTCCTTTTCATATGGTAAAATAAACAAAAACGGAGGTGGCACTTATCAAAGGACAAATCAGAAAAGCAATCAGCGGTTTTTACTATGTATACGCAGACGGAGAGACCTATCAAACAAGAGGAAGAGGGAATTTCCGGAATCGGAAAATCACGCCGCTTGTCGGAGATCAGGTAATCTTTGAGAGTGAAAATCAAACAGACGGCTATCTTCTGGAAATCTTGCCGAGAAAAAATCAATTAGTTCGCCCGCCAGTCACAAATGTTGATCTTGGAATCATTGTCACAAGTATCGTGGAACCTGCATTTTCTTATAATCTGCTTGACCGCTTTCTAGTTACCTTGGAATATGAATCAATCGAACCGCTCATTTTTTTGACGAAGACCGACTTGTTAGACGAACCGAAAAAAATCGAAGAAATCAAACAAACCTATACTAAGATAGGCTACCCAGTGATTGTACCCAATCATGCGGGTGACACGACAGAATTGATTCGTTACTTTCCAGAACGGCTATCGGTCTTCATGGGACAGTCTGGAGCAGGAAAATCAACACTACTGAATCAAATATCTCCAGAACTGAATTTAGCAACAGGAGAGATTTCTGATGCACTTGGAAGAGGGCGGCATACAACACGGCATGTGGAGCTACTCCCTATCTATGATGGATTAGTAGCAGACACACCAGGATTCAGCTCGATTGACTTTTTGACTATCGAAGCAGGAGAATTGCCAAGACAATTTCCGGAATTTGTGGAAGCTTCTGCCCATTGCAAATTTAGAGAGTGCATGCATGCCAAAGAACCTGGCTGTGAAGTGAAACAAAGAGTAGAAACAGGTGATATCGCACAGACACGTTACGATAATTATTTGCAATTCTTACAAGAAATCGAGAAAAGAAAACCCATGTATACGAAAAAAGAAGGTAAACGAAAATAGGAGGAACCAAGAATGAAAATAGCACCATCCATTTTGAGCGCAGATTTTGCCAATTTACAAAGAGATATTGAGTTAGTAGAAAAAGGAGGCGCAGATTACATCCACGTAGATGTCATGGATGGCCAATTTGTCCCAAATATCACGTTAGGGCCAAATATTGTTCAGGCAATCCGACCTGTCACTAAATTACCGCTAGACGTTCATCTGATGATCGTTGATCCGGAAAATTACATTCCAGCATTTGCGAAAGCTGGAGCAGATATCATTACTGTCCATGTAGAAGCAACTCCTCATATCCATCGGGCACTCCAAATGACAAAAAGCTTAGGTGTCAAAGCTGGAGTAGTTATTAATCCAGGGACACCAGTCTCCATGATCAAACATGTTTTGCCTTTGGCTGATCAAGTGCTAGTCATGACTGTCAATCCGGGGTTTGGCGGACAAAGCTTTATTGAAGAAACGGTAGAAAAAATCGCAGAACTCGCTGATCTACGTAAAGAGAACAATTGGTCTTATGCAATCGAAGTAGATGGAGGAATCGTTCCAGAAACAGCAAAAGTCTGTAAAGATGCAGGGGCGGATGTCTTTGTTGCAGGATCATATATCTATGGAGCCGAAAATCCAGTCGGACAAATCGAACGGTTAAAAGAGGCATTAGATTAAATGAAAATTTTATTAGCTGCTGGAGGTAATCCGGAAAACTGGCCGCAGCCTTTACTGACCAAATACGATGCCTATGTCGGAATAGATCGTGGTGCGCTGTATCTGCTTCAAGCAGGCTACCCAGTAGATCTGGCAGTAGGTGATTTTGATTCATTGTCGAACGAAGAGCAGGAGGAAGTATTTGCAAAAGCCAAAGAGTATGCCCGTTCACCCGCAGAAAAAGACGATACAGATACACAATTGGGGATCTTAAAGACATTTGAACGTTATCCGCAAGCTGAAGTCACTTTGATCGGCGCCACAGGCGGAAGATTGGATCATCTTTTAGCCAATCTCTGGTTAGGTCTGGAACCTCGCTTCAAACCGTTTGCCCATCAGCTTATTATTAGAGATCGTCAAAATTATTTGGCTTATTATTTGCCTGGAAAGCATATAGTAAGACAGGTTCCAAGTATGAAGTATCTAGCTTATTGCTGTTTGACGCCCGTCTCGGATCTTACATTGAAAGGCAGTAAGTATGTATTGGAAAATAAAGCAGTTGAATACCCGACATCTTATGCAAGTAACGAGTTTCTTTCAGATACCGCTGAATTTTCTTTTTCAGATGGTATGATTGCAGTTATTCAAAGCAAAGACTGACCAATGAACAAAAGGAAAAATTTTGTCTTTCAGGCTAAAAATGACAGAATCTATTATTTACTAAAAAAAAGCTTAAGAGGAGCAACTTGCCTTTTGTTTCCCGGCATTTAGTGATAAAATTGAACACAAGAGTCTAATTAATTCGAGGTGTCTTTGTGAAGAAGTTCAATCCTAATAAAAATATTATTATTACCTTGGTTATTGTTATCATCGTGGTGACGATACTAAGTGTGACCGCTGCACAGCGAGCGAATGAAGGAAAGCCTAATTTCTTCCAATCCATCGTTAATGACAGTGTTGCAATGGTTGATAAAACAATTTCTGCCCCAGTACGGTGGGTGAGAAACGGAGTAGATTCTGTCCATAGTCTTTTTTCAACTTATGCCGAAAATGAGCGGCTAAAAGAAAAAATCGATAGTTATGATGACGTTGCACAGCAAAACAAGAATTACGAGAGAGAAATCGAATCTTTGAAAAAAGAACTTGATTTGAACCAAACGCTGACGAGTTACGAAAAAGTAACGGCAAATGTCATTACTCGTTCACCAGATAGTTGGCAGGACATGCTGATCGTAGACAAGGGTTCTAAAGACGGTATCGAAGCAAATATGGCAGTCATGTCGCAAAAAGGATTGATTGGCCGAGTGATCGAAGTCAATACAGCTTCGTCTAAAATCGAATTACTGTCATCCTCTAACGAAAGCTCCAATCATTTTCCAGTACGGGTATCTTCGGCTAATGGCGAAGCATTCGGTTTGCTTAAAAACTATGATGAAAAACTCCATGCATTAGTGGTGACTCAATTGACTGGTGATACGGATATCAAAGAAGGGGATGTTGTTCAGACATCCGGTCTTGGAGGAAATTCTCCAGCTAACTTGCCGATCGGTACGGTTATCAAAACGAAACCAGACAGTTATGGTCTGGATCGGGAAGTGTATGTGAAACCTTATGCAGAAATGTATGATGTGTCAGTTGTGACGATTGTCCAACGGCTAGCGGAGGATTAGTCCATGTTGAAAAAAGAAACAATGAAGTACTATCTGCCAATCGTTCTTTTCTTTTTGATGTTGCTAGATGGCCATTTAACAAGAATGCTAGGAGAGTGGTCGAAAGGCAGTTATATGTCAAATGCCCACTTTCTGATCTTGGCATTGTTATGTTGTAGTATGGCATTTGAAAAACGCTATTTGCTAATCACCACGATTGTTCTCGGTGCAGTCTATGATGCTTACTATATCGGTGTTATCGGTATCTATGCAGTAGCTCTCCCTTTAATCGTATGGTTGATGTACGTAATGAAAGATGTCATCCACGTCAACATCTTTACTGAATTTTTCAGTATGATTATCTTTGTCACGGGTTATGAACTGTTTACGATGGTGGTCCAATTGATTTTTAAACTAGCAGTAGTAAATAACACGTATTTTATTACAAGGTTCTTAGGGCCTACACTACTGTTGAACATGATTATTTTTGTATTATTCATTTTTCCATTTAAGAAATTATTCAGTGATGAATAATTTCTTTTTTTGTTTTTCGTCTGAAAGTAAAAAAGAATTATTGTTATCTTAAAAAAAGCCCGTCTTAGCATGCCTTTTTCATGATCATTTTCTGAAACGAACAGTTTTGTCATTTTTAGAGGTTGTTTTGAAACATTTTTGTAACATAACTATTATATCGCTGACATACTGCTATGGTACAATTTTTATATCGTTAAGAAAGACTTAAATATATTTAGATATTTATTAAATTAAGCCAGTCGGAGGAATGAAGAGTGAAAAAGAGTTTAATATCAGCAGTAATGGTATGTTCAATGACCTTGACTGCCGTAGCATCACCGATCGCTGCCGCGGCGGACGATTTTGATTCTCAGATACAACAACAAGATCAAAAGATTGCAGACTTGAAAAACCAACAAGCAGATGCACAATCACAAATCGATGCCCTAGAAAGCCAAGTTTCTGAAATCAACACACAAGCACAAGATCTATTAGCAAAACAAGACACATTGCGTCAAGAATCTGCACAATTAGTAAAAGATATTGCAGATTTACAAGAACGTATTGAAAAACGTGAAGATACAATCCAAAAACAAGCACGTGAAGCACAAGTAAGCAATACAAGCTCAAACTATATTGATGCTGTATTGAATGCTGATTCATTAGCAGATGCTATCGGACGCGTTCAAGCAATGACAACGATGGTAAAAGCAAACAACGACTTGATGGAACAACAAAAACAAGATAAAAAAGCTGTAGAAGACAAAAAAGCTGAAAACGATGCTAAACTAAAAGAATTAGCTGAAAACCAAGCTGCTTTGGAATCTCAAAAGGGCGATCTTTTATCTAAACAAGCTGATTTGAACGTACTGAAAACTTCATTAGCTGCTGAACAAGCAACTGCTGAAGACAAGAAAGCTGACTTGAACCGCCAAAAAGCAGAAGCTGAAGCAGAACAAGCACGCATTCGTGAACAACAACGTCTAGCAGAACAAGCACGTCAACAAGCAGCACAAGAAAAAGCTGAAAAAGAAGCACGCGAACAAGCAGAAGCTGAAGCACAAGCTACTCAAGCTTCATCAACTGCACAAAGCTCAGCATCAGAAGAATCATCAGCTGCTCAATCTTCAACGACTGAAGAATCATCATCAGCTGCTCAATCTTCAACAACAGAAGAATCAACAACAGCGCCTGAATCTTCAACAACAGAAGAATCAACAACAGCGCCTGAATCTTCAACAACAGAAGAATCAACAACAGTGCCTGAATCTTCAACAACAGAAGAGTCAACAACTGTACCAGAATCTTCAACAACAGAAGAGTCAACAACTGTACCTGAAACTTCAACAGAAGAATCAACAACACCTGCGCCTACAACACCATCAACAGATCAAAGTGTTGATCCTGGGAACAGTACTGGTAGTAATGCAACTAATAACACAACTAATACAACACCAACACCAACGCCTTCTGGAAGTGTGAATGGTGCAGCAATCGTAGCAGAAGCTTACAAATATATTGGTACTCCATATGTTTGGGGCGGTAAAGATCCAAGTGGATTTGACTGCTCAGGATTCACACGCTATGTTTACTTGCAAGTAACTGGTCGTGACATTGGTGGTTGGACAGTTCCTCAAGAATCAGCTGGAACAAAAATCTCAGTTTCTCAAGCAAAAGCTGGAGACTTATTATTCTGGGGTTCACCAGGCGGAACTTACCACGTAGCGATTGCTTTAGGCGGAGGACAATATATCCATGCTCCTCAACCAGGCGAAAGCGTAAAAGTTGGTTCAGTTCAATGGTTTGCACCTGACTTTGCTGTCAGCATGTAAGAATGATTAATCAAAAAGAGTTAGCCCTTTTCTGGACTAACTCTTTTTTATTGAGAGAAAATAGAAATCAGATGAATTCTTCTGTCAATTCCATGAACGTTTGGATATCTTCCATCACCATATCGATACCTGCTTGCCAAAAATCTGGTTGAGTGAGATCAACATTCAAATGTTTCTTTGCAAGATCTTCCGTCGTCATTGAAGCAGTATCACGTAGTAAATGGATATATTCTTCTTCGAAATTTGCCCCTTTTTGATTAGCGTAAGCATAAATGCCTAAACTAAACAGGTAGCCAAAGGTATATGGGAAGTTATAAAACGGTACGTCATCAATAAAGAAATGTAATTTTGCAGCCCAGAAATATGGATGATAAGTGGCTAAAGCTCCTTGGTAGCCTTCTTTTTGTGCTTCAACCATCATCTCTGTGATCTTATCTTCTGAGACTAATCCTTCTTGCCGTGCTTCATAGAATCGATTCTCAAAAATGAATCGAGAATGGATATTCATGAACATAGCTAAAGCATTTTGCAGTTTTGTATCTAGCAAATTGATTTTTTCTTCTTTTGTTTTTGCGGCTTTTAATGTAGCATCGGCTACGATCAGTTCTGCGAATGTACTTGCTGTTTCTGCGACATTCATTGCGTATTCACGATTTAAAGAAGGTAAGTCCCACATCGTGCTGCTATGGAAAGCATGACCCAATTCATGAGCAAGTGTCGCAACCTCATTAACAGAATTGCTGTAGGTCATAAAGATCCTCGATTCTTTTGTTTCTGGTAACTCAGTACAATAACCACCAGGACGTTTTCCAGGACGATCTTCTGCTTCAATCCAGCTCTTTTCAAAAGCAGATTGTGCGAATTTAGCCATTTTTGGACTGAATTTATTAAAGTTTTCGATAATAAATGCAGCTGCTTCGTCAAAACTAAAGGTTTTTTCTTTCAAATCGCCTAAAATAATAGGTGCATCTTGATCCTGCCATTCCATTTTTTCTTTACCGAAAAGATTGGCTTTTCTAGTCAAGTAATCAACAAGGGGTTGTTTGTTTTTTTGGATCGTCTCCCACATGACAGACAATGTTTCTTTTTCAAACGGTTGTATTCTAATGGTTTTTGCAGAAAATCCGTGATGCCATGGAGTTCATAGTTAGAAAGTCTGAAACCATCTAAATGATTCAAAGTATCTGTGAAGAGGGGGGCCTTTTCTTTCCATGCTTTTTCCCATGCTGCGAAAAGTGCTTCTCTGATTTTTGGATCTCGATCGCCCATCATCTTATTGAAGGCTTGGCCAGCAGATAATTCGACTACTTGACCATCTTGTTCGAAGGGAATCGAAATGCTGGCTACAATCGTATCATAATGACTGCTCCAAGCATTTAGACCATCTAATGAGAGCGTGTTGATAATGTTCTCTTCAGCTTCTGATAATAATTGTGAACCGTCACGACGGATCTCGTTTAAACGAAACGCAATTGTTTCAAACGAACCCTGGGAAAGCATCTGATTCCAATCATTGTCAGATATTTCTGCAAATTTCTTCGACAATACTGTTTCGGCTGATTGTAGACGAGGAAGTATGGCGTAAAGCTTCCCTGATAAGATCTTTGCATCTGAATCATTGACATTGGCAGAAAGCAATGCAGTAATATAGCTGTTGCATTGGGTAAAGCCGTTCGTAATCGTTTCTTGCAATTGAAGAATCGCGTTTAGCTGCTCTGCATTGTCAGAACTAGGTGACCATTTTGTTACACGTTGATAATATTCGTTCGTTTGGTCTTCCAATTGCTTCATCCGTTGGTTCAAAGCATCAGAATGACTTCCTCCGGGGAAAATAGAATCTAGATCCCAATTTAATGAATAACTCATGAAAAAACTCCCTTCATATTGTAATACAAAATTAAGTATAGCACTTTTTTATAGAAGAAGTCTCTATGAAAATGATTGTTGTTTCTTCAAAAAAAGTCTAAGATAAATACAGAGGTGACTTATGAATTCTTCAAAAAAACAACTGAAAAACGGAAATATTTATTTAGTGATCGCACTTATAGTCGTTGCCATCTTATTTTACAGTTCTTCTCAAACTTACGGACAGCAATCACAAGTTTCGCGATTAGAAAGCTGGCTTCCTAATCAGCCATTTAAGGACACATTAGCAGGTATACGTTTTAATTATGGTGGAAGTATCGTGAGTATCGACCATCTGGGCTACGCCAAATTTGTAGAGTTCTTTTTAAGAAAGGGCGCACATTTTGGTACTTATTTTGTTTTGGGTGGCAGCTTGTTTTTAGGTGTTTTCCCTAAACTAAAGATTTGGTGGCTGACAGCGATCCTTGCTTGGCTTTCAGCAACAGGGTACGCAGGTTTGGACGAATTCCATCAGATGTTGACCGGTGGACGAACACCTATGTTCCAAGATGTCATGCTGGATTCGATCGGTGCTCTGACTGCTGTGGTATTATGTGTGCTTTTTGCGACATTCAAGAAGCGTTTATAGATTGGCTGTGGCTTTGTTTTTTTGTGAAATAGTACTAGAATAGAAGTGTATTCTCAAAAGAACAAGGGAGGAAAAATCATGTCAGGACATAGTAAGTGGCATAATATCCAAGGAAGAAAAAATGCCCAAGATGCGAAACGAGGAAAAGTTTTTCAGAAACTTTCTCGTGAAATCTATATGGCAGCTAAAGCAGGCGGTCCTGATCCATCCATGAACCCAGCTCTGCGGCTTGTTGTGGACAAAGCCAAAGCTGCAAATATGCCAAACGACAATGTAGAACGGGCAATTAAAAAGGCTACCAGCGCCGTAGATGAAACGAATTACGATGAAATCACGTATGAAGGATATGGCCCGGGTGGAGTAGGAATCTTAGTCCATGCATTGACGGATAACCGTAATCGGACAGCGACAAATGTCCGAGTAGCTTTTACTCGAAACGGTGGGTCACTGGGAGAAACGGGTTCAGTCAGTTACTTGTTTGATCGTAAAGGGTATATCGTCATTGAACGCGATGGGTTGGCTGTTGATGAAGAGACGATGTTTGAAGATGTATTAGAGGCGGGGGCAGAAGATCTGCAAACTTCTCCTGAAGTGTTCGAGATTTATACTGCACCAGAAGATTTTGCTGCTGTACGAGATGAGCTGGAAAAAGAGTTCACTTTAGCGCAAGCAGAATTGACGATGATCCCACAAACGACGATCGATTTAAATGAGGAACAACGGGAGCAATTGGAACGTCTAGTAGATAAGCTAGAAGACGATGATGATGTCTCAGAAGTCTTTACTGCTGCTGAAATGTAAGCAAGTGCATAGTTGAGATAATAAGTAAGAACGCACCTGTACGATTCGTACAGGTGCGTTCTTTTTATAAATTCTTTTTTGTTAGAAGACCAATACAGGTGTTCCTTTTTCGACCATCCCGAATAATTCCTTCATTACACTTGGCGGAGTGTTGATACAGCCATGTGAACCGCGGGTTTTCCATAAATCTCCGCCGTATTCAGGTTGCCAGTCAGAATCGTGGATACCAACACCTGTCCAGTCAATCGGCATCCAGTAATTTACTGGACTCTCGTAAGGTGTTCCGTCGTCATTTGTTCCTTTTAAAGTTGCATCTTCTTCTTTATTCCAAACATAGAAGACCCCAGCAGGTGTAGGTGTAGATGGCTTTCCGGAAACGATATCTGTTTCAAGGGCTACTTTTCCGTCTTTATAATACCACATATGCTGGTTCTCTAGATCAACTTCGATATACGTATCTTCGATCAATGGATGATCAGCGGTTGTGCCACCTTGCACAATCGGAGAACGAGTAAAGTCTTGGCCTGTCAGAATAGCTTTTTTCAGCGCTTCTGTCTCGCTATCTGTTTGGATCGTCCAGCTGTAAGTGCCAACTGGGACTGTAACTTCTCCTCTTTTTGTACTTTTAAATTTTGTGTCATTCGTACTTGTGTTATACTTTGTGCCTAAATCTGTTACATATTGACGTACTTGTTCTGTATCTAAATCGACTTTTCCGTCGTAGGTCAGCCAGCTCATGATATCACTTGATGGGATCTGGAAAGTCTCCCCGTTTATACTGTAAGTAGCTTTTACTTTTGCGATAGCATTCATGGATTCGAGCTGTTCTTTCAGTGAACTGTCTCCGGAGGTTACTTTTGGTTTTTCTTTGAACTCAGTTAATTCAATCGTATCTTTACCGGAATTTACTGCACTTTTTACTTGTTTGACCGCAGCATCGACGTTGATGGTATTTCCATTGACTTCAGGCTTGATAACAAAAGAGTCGCCTGATTTTTCAATTGTTGCATCAGTTGTAGGTGTCCGGTCTTTATTCAGATCAGTCAGTTTAGTTGTCAATGTCTGAACGGTAGTATCCAGTTTCTGGTGGTCTTGACTGATAGGATCGATTTCTTGTTTTTCAGCTGCTGAAACATAAGTCATTCCCCAAGTCCATCCGTTTTGTTCATTTAGGATCGGAGAAAGCTCAGAAGTGAAATCATCTTTATAGCCGAGCTCAGATTTTGGTACTTCCTGCCAGACTTTTCCATCTTCTTTAATAGCTAATTTTTTATCGGAATAAGCTTCTTTTAATTTTTCATTTGCTTTTTCGACTGTTAGATTGCTGACATTTATTCCGTTGATTTCCGTATTCGGCAAAAAATGCTTTGTGTAGTATGTACTGCGATAGGTATAAAAGCTAATCAGCACCAAGAGAACACCAAGAGCTGAAAGCAAAGCAACATGTTTCGATTTTTTTCGATGCGAAGATCTTGTCATATCGACAACTCCTTAAGTAAAAGTTTAGGGTGGAACGGTCTCATGATAGCATAATTTAGACGAAAAGACGAAGGTTATCTCTTCTTTATGAAAAAATTTAGAAACCATAAGAGTGATAAAATAAAAAAACGGAAAACACCGTTTAGATGTTTTCCGTCATATTCAAAGATTATTCAGCGTCTAGTTTAGCAAAAGCTTCATCTAGAATTTCTTTTAATTGTTTAGCAGAAGCAGCCATACGGTCTTGTTCGCTGTCGCTTAAAGGAATTTCGATTACTTTTTGGATACCTTGACGGTTGATAACAGCAGGTGCACCAATGTAGATGTCGTTCAATCCATATTCGCCATTCATGAAGACTGATAAAGGAAGAACAGCATTTTCATCATCTAAGATGGCACGAGTGATACGTGCTAATGCTACTGCGATACCATAGAAAGTAGCACCTTTTTTCTCGATAATTGTGTAAGCAGCGTCACGTACGCCGAAGAATAGGTTAACCATAGCTTCTTCATCGATTTCTGGGTTGTTTTTCACCCATTCATAGATTTGCAAGCCGGCAACATTTGCATGTGACCAAACTGGGAATTCTGAATCTCCGTGTTCACCTAAGATGTAAGCATGGACGTTACGCGCATCAACGTCAACTAATTCCGCAAGTGCTTGACGGAAACGAGCAGAGTCAAGAGACGTACCTGAACCGATAACGCGTTCTTTAGGGAAACCTGAGAATTTCCAAGTTGAGTAAGTCAAAATATCTACTGGGTTAGCGGCAACTAAAAAGATACCGTTAAATCCTGATTCAACGATTTGTGTGACAACATCGCGGTTGATTTTTAGGTTTTTGTTTACTAAATCTAAACGAGTTTCACCTGGTTTTTGTGGTGCGCCAGCTGTAATAACAACTAAGTCAGCATCATGTGCGTCTGCGTAAGTAGCAGAGTAGATTTTTTTAGGTGAAGTAAATGCCAAAGCGTGAGACAAGTCAATTGCGTCTCCTTCAGTTTTAGCAGTATTGATATCCACGATACCTACTTCTTGAGCAATATTTTGAGTAACTAGAGCAAAGGCATAGCTAGAACCTACGGCGCCGTCTCCAACAAGAATAACTTTTTGATGATCTTTTTTTTCTGCAGCTGCAGTCATTTAGTATCAATCCTTCCATTGATTTGTTTTTTCCCATGCTTATGCTAACATTTCTCAAGCCCCATGTCACGCTATTTGGCTATAAAATATAACAGATAACAAGGTTGTATTATATGTAAAAGCTTACATGTGTGTTATTTCACTATTTTTATAATTCAATTATTTCATTAAACTTTGAAGAAATTTTTAATTTCTTTATCATTTATTAACGATTCTCTTTTAGCCGAAACGCTTTGTTTTGTGTTATACTATACATTGACAGTATAAAAAAGAAAAAAAGCTCGATGGACTGGACCGCTAATTAGCAGTCCAGCCTTTTGTGCTGTTTTTAGAATTAGGTGGAAAAACAAAAATGAAAATGATTGTCGGGTTAGGAAACCCAGGTACCAAATACCAATATACTAAACACAATATCGGCTTTATGGTCGTGGATCAAATTGCACGCGAACATCAAGCTGCTTTCAAAAAAAATCCATTCGAAGCAGAAGTTGCCGAATTTTTTCATAATGGAGAAAAGATCCTTCTAGTCAAACCACAGACATTTATGAATGAATCTGGTCGTGCAGTCGGGCCGTTAATGACTTATTTTGGGATTTATCCAGAAGAATTAGTCGTCATCTACGATGATTTGGATCTGGCAGTAGGAAAGATCCGACTCCGTCAAAAAGGGAGTGCCGGCGGGCATAATGGTATCAAAAGTATCATTTCCCATTTGAATACGAATGTCTTTGATCGAATCAAGGTGGGAATCGGCAGACCAGAAGGAAAAAAAACAGTGGTCCAACATGTGCTTAGTCCTTTCAGCAAAGAAAACCAGCCTTTGATAGAAGAAAGCATATTTCAATCTGTTAAAGCAGTCGAATATCTCATAGAAGGGCATTCGTTCGTGGATGCGATGAATCAATTCAATTGAGAAAGGAGGAAAAGGAATGGATATCATTCAATTAGTCGGAAAAGATCCGCAAGTAAAAGAATGGATCAGCAATTTAGAAGAAAAAATGCCTAGACAACTAATCACAGGATTAGCTGGCTCAGCGAAGACGCTTCTATTTGCTCGAGCATTTAAGAAAACAAATAAAAATATGATCATTCTGATGCCAAATTTGTATTATGCCAATCAGTTAGCAGAAGATCTGCAACATGTGATTCCGCAGGATCAGATCCATTTATTTCCAGTGGATGAAGTGCTTTCTGCTGAAATGGCCTTTTCTTCTCCAGAAGCGCGAGGCGAGAGAGTCGCAACGCTCAACGCACTTCAAGAAAAAAAAGCAGGTATCTATTTGTTGCCAGTCGCAGCTTTGCACAAGCGACTGCCGAATAAGAAAACTTGGCTACAGGCGCAATTGAATTGGCATGTTGGTGATGAGATAGATGTGGAAAATCTTCCTCGCCAATTGACTTTGATGGGCTATGTACGAGAAGAAATGGTCGCAAAACCCGGAGAATTCAGTATTCGAGGAAGCATCGTCGATATTTACCCATTAACAACAAACTATCCTATTCGTGTAGAATTATTTGATGTAGAGATAGATTCTATGCGGTATTTTGAAGCAGAAACACAACGTTCAATCGAAAAAACGGAAGAAATCTGGGTTTCTCCAACGAGTGAACAAGTCTATGGACCAGAGGATCTGGAACATGGAATAGAGCAAATGCAAAAAATGCTAGAAAAACGGCTTGCTGCGACCACAGAAGAAGCAGACCGCGAGTTTTTACAAGATTACTTCGGTCAGATGACTTCAAGCTGGCAAGCAGGTATCCCGACAGAAGAAGCAAAATTCTACTCAGATCTTCTTTACCAAGAATTTGTAACAATCTTGGATTATTTTCCTTCAAATAGTCTACTAGTCGTTGATGATTACCAGCGGATCATGGAAACAAATCGGGAAATCGAAAGGGAAGCGGCAGAATGGCATACTCAAAAAATCAGCGAATTGCGGGTTTTTTCTGAGCAGTCATTTTCAGCAGATGTACAAAGAATCGTTCAAAAGGAAAAATTTACTACAACCTTTTTCTCACTCTTCCAAAAAGGGATGGGAAATCTTCGTTTCCAAGCAATCCATAATTTTCAATATCGGACGATGCAACAGTTCTTCGGACAAATGCCATTGCTGAAAACAGAAATGGATCGTTGGCGCAAGCAAAAACAGACTGTTGTGATCTTTATTCCGACAAAGGACAGAATACGTAAAGCAGAACAAATGCTTCGAGATGAAGATATATTAGTAGTAGAAACAGAAAAAAATGCATTGATCAGAGGACAGGTACAATTAGTTGAAGGAGCTTTGCAGGCCGGTTTTGAACTTCCTCAAGAAAAAATAGTAGCTATCACAGAAAAAGAAATTTTCCAAAAAACGACGAAAAAACAAACGAGACGTCAAACAGTAACAAACGCAGAGCGATTGAAAAGCTACAATGAGTTAAAAGCAGGAGATTACGTTGTCCATGCCAATCATGGTATCGGGAAATACATTGGGATGGAAACGCTAGAAGTAGATGGCGTTCACCAAGACTATATGACTATTTTGTATCAAAACGACGACAAACTGTTTATTCCTGTTACTCAACTGAATCTGATCCAAAAATATGTCGCCTCGGAAGCCAAAGCACCTCGCATCAATAAGCTAGGCGGAAGTGAATGGACGAAAACTAAACGAAAAGTATCTTCGAAAATCGAAGATATCGCTGACGATTTAATCAAATTATACGCAGCAAGAGAATCAGAAAAAGGATATGCTTTTGGTCCTGATGACGCCTACCAAAAAGAATTCGAAAATGCTTTCCCTTATTCTGAAACAGACGACCAGTTGAGAAGTGCAGCGGAGATCAAGCGGGATATGGAAAAAGAAAAACCAATGGATCGACTACTCGTAGGTGATGTTGGTTATGGGAAAACAGAAGTAGCGCTTCGAGCGGCCTTTAAAGCGATAAAGGAAAGCAAACAAGTAGCCTTTTTAGTTCCAACAACGATCTTGGCACAGCAGCACTATGAAACGATGCTGGAAAGATTTGAAGGTTTCCCCGTAAATATCGGGCTATTAAGTCGTTTCAGAACAAGAAAGCAACAAAAAGAAACCATCGAACAACTGCGCACAGGTCAAGTTGATATTGTTGTGGGAACCCATCGAATCTTGTCAAAAGATATTGAATTTAGCGATTTGGGTTTATTGATTATTGACGAAGAACAACGTTTTGGTGTAAAACATAAAGAACGATTGAAACAGTTACGTGCACAAGTGGATGTTTTGACTCTGACAGCAACACCGATTCCGAGAACTTTGCATATGTCGATGCTAGGCGTGCGGGATCTTTCAGTAATCGAAACACCGCCTGCGAATCGTTATCCGATCCAAACATATGTTATGGAAAAAAATCCTGGGGCTATCCGCGAAGCAATCCATCGAGAAGTGGGACGAGGTGGACAAGTATTCTATTTATATAATCGAGTAGAAACGATCGAACAAAAAGTAGAAGAAATCCAAGAACTCGTTCCGGAAGCGCGGATCGGCTATGCTCATGGACAAATGACAGAGGCGCAATTAGAAAATACGCTCTTTGAATTTATTGAAGGTCAGTATGATGTTCTTGTCACTACGACCATCATTGAAACAGGAGTGGATATCCCGAACGCAAATACATTGTTTGTTGAGAACGCTGATTATATGGGTTTATCCACGTTATATCAATTACGCGGACGGGTAGGAAGAAGTAGCCGCGTCGCATATGCTTATTTTATGTATGAGCAGCAGAAGATCCTTAATGAAGTCAGTGAAAAGCGTCTTCAGGCAATCAAAGATTTTACAGAACTGGGATCTGGATTCAAAATTGCGATGCGTGATCTTTCCATTCGCGGTGCAGGTAATCTCTTAGGTGCTCAGCAACATGGATTTATTGATGCAGTCGGTTTTGATATGTATTCTCAAATGCTGAGAGAAGCAGTGTCTCGTAAACAAGGAAAGAATAGTCAAGTGGAGAAGACCACTGTTGAGATCGACCTCGGTGTTGACGCGTATCTACCTGAAACATACGTGGCAGATCAGCGGCAGAAAATCGAGATCTATAAACGAATTCGTGAACTTGATTCGCAAGAAATGCTAGATGAACTGGAAGATGATCTGCTCGACCGTTTTGGAGAATACCCAGAAGAAGTAGCACACCTCCTGACAATCGGACAGATTAAAATGGATGGCGATCGAGCGCTCTTGGAAACGATAAGGAAACAGGAGCCGCATATCGTCTTTACTCTAAGCAAAGTTGGAACGAAACGCTACAGCGTGGAACAATTATTCGAAGCACTAACGGCGACGAAACTAAAAGCCAGTCTAGGCGTTGAAAAAGAACAGATGGTAATACGCTTGACGATTCCAAACCAAATGGAAGAAGCAGTGTGGCTTCAGGAAATCCAAAAGTTTGTCAAAGCATTGCGTGAGCAAAAATATCTGTCAGCGTAGGAAGGAGCAACGATTTGGATCATAAAGAAATGCGGCGCGTCATGCAAGGAGCATTTGTACTGACGATTGCTTCTTTCATAGCAAAAGTATTAAGTGCCCTTTACCGAATTCCTCTCCAAAACTTAGTCGGCGACGAAGGTTTTTATGTTTATCAGCAAGTTTATCCAATTTATGGGATAGCAATGACTTTAGCTTTATCAGGTCTTCCGCAGTTCATATCAAAGTACGTTGCAGAAAGAAAGAATCCTTTCGAGCGAAAGCAAGCTTTGCAAAGTCTTTATCCCTTGGTGTTTTGGACAGGCGTCTTTCTGTGGTTGTTTGTCTTTTCATTTAGCAGTTGGATTGCTTGGATGATGGGGGATATACAATTGAAACCACTGATCCAAGTAGTTTCTTTTACCTTTTTGCTGATGCCTGGTTTATCTTTTTATCGAGGGAATTTTCAAGGAAGATTTTTGATGGAACCAACGGCAGTTTCTCAAGTTGTTGAACAGCTCGTTCGTGTTTCTGTAATCGTCTGTAGTGCGTTTGCTTTTAGAAAGCTCGGATGGACGGTGTACCAAACGGGGACGGCAGCGATGAGTGGAGCCGTTTTTGGCGGGTTATGCGCATATGGGATCCTTCACTACTATGAACAAAAGATTCATGGAGGAGTATTAAGCTTCCGCCGGTTCCCATTATTCAAACAGCCACCAAAATCTTTGATCCGGCGCTTTCTAGTAGAAGGCGGTCTGGTTTCGATTTATAGCGGATTACTCATCTTTTTTCAGCTGATCGACTCTTTCTTTGTAAAAAATGCTTTGGAAGTTTACGGTCTATCGGAATATGGTGCGAAGATAGCAAAAGGGGTCTATGATCGAGGGCAGCCTTTGGTTCAATTAGGTTTAGTGATCGCCACCGCATTAAGTGCGACATTTCTGCCTGCATTGACCCGTCATTTGACCAACCGGATCTATCGTCAGTTTTTACAGACAGCCAAAATCTATCTTAGATTGACGACCGCTTTGGCATTAGCTGCATCTTTGGGATTAGCCTTACTGCTTCCTTATATCAATTATGCGTTGTTTAAAGATTATGCAGGAAATGCAGCGCTTGTATTGTTTGTTTTTTCCATTGCTTTTACTGCAGTCATCCAAGCCTATCAAAGTATTGCTCAAAGCAAGAACTCTTTTCGCCCTTCTTTAAAAGGAGCAGGATGGGGGCTCTTGGTAAAAGGATTGACTACTTCTTTTCTAACTGGTTTATTAGGAACAGCCGGAGCAAGCCTGTCTACCCTTTTAGGATTAGGTGTGACGCTTTGGTATTTTGTCCGAATCGAAACAAAAGAGCTAAATGCTTTTTGGAAAGAACGACATTTTGGGCGGAAGTTGATTATCAGCCTTCTTTGTATGACAGCAGTCCTGCTTCTGTATTATGGTGTGTTGAATATAGTGTTTGGTCCTGTAACTCATCGTTCCACTGCTTTTTTTGTCAGTGTGATAGGCGTTGGGATTGGCGCATCTGTGTTCATTTATGCAGTGATTCGTCTCCGTCTGTTTACAGTAAGAGAGTGGCTCATGTTGCCATTTGGTAAGAAAATTCTACGATTAAACAAAAAAATCAAAAAGTGAGGAATAAGATATGCGATTAGACAAATTTTTAAAAATATCCCGAATCATCAAAAGACGATCAGTAGCAAAAGAAGTGGCTGATAAAGGAAGGATCCAAATCAACGGAAAATTGGCGAAATCTTCCAGTGACGTCAAAGTAGGCGACATTTTGAAAGTCCAGTTCGGCAATAAAACGTTGGAAGTAAAAATTACGGAATTACATGAATCGACCAAAAAAGAAGATGCACAAAAAATGTACGAAATTATTTCTGAAAATCGCACAGAAACACTAGAGAAATAGATTAGACAAGCTTTCATGATATTGGTATAATGAGAAAGACAATCAAAAAAGATTGGAGCGAATCCAAGTGACGAAAAAAAGCAATAAAATCGCTGCGCTAGATACGGAATATGCAAAGAAAAAGTATGCTGAATTTCAGCAACAACAACGACAACTGATTTTTCGAAGACGCAGACTGGCTGCAATTTTTGTTGGTGCTTTGGTCATTTTCGCGATAATAGGTGTGCAGATTTTCCATGATATGCAAAGGATGCATCAATTGAACGAATTGAGAGTCGAAGCAAATACTGAAATGAAAGAAGTCAACGCAGACGTTGATCAGCTGCACCAAGATGTTTCATTGCTGAAAGATGATGAATATGTAGCTAAACTTGCCAGAAGCAAATTCTTTTACTCAAAAGACGGTGAAAAAGTTTATCCTATATTAGAATCAAACACAGACAGCTCGACAAATGAAACAGATCAATCAACTAGTTCTACAACTGCAAAATAAGCAGGAATATAAAAAAGGGAAATAATTAGGAGGAACATTTTTTTTATGTCAATCGAGGTAGGAGCAAAACTGCAAGGAAAAGTATCAGGAATTACAAATTTTGGTGCGTTTATTGATCTAGGTGCTGGAAAAACGGGTCTAGTTCATATTAGCGAAGTGTCAAATGGATATGTAAAAGACATCCATGATGTTTTAAGTGTAGGAGATGAAGTAACAGTCAAAGTTATTTCAGTAAATGATGATGGGAAAATCGGACTATCTATCCGCAAAGCGCAGGAACAACCTGTAGAATCTGGAGAAGAAAGCCGTCCTAAAAAATTTCAACAAAAAGATTCCCGTGACAACCGCAATCGTCCAGCACAGAAAAAATCTTTTTCTCGCAGTCAGCCTTCAGCTCAAAAAGAAGACTTCGATTCATTGATGAGTTCATTTTTGAAAGATAGCGATGACCGCTTATCTTCATTGAAGCGAAACACAGAAGGAAAACGCGGTGGCCGTGGCGGACGCCGCAGCTAATAAAGCTGAAAATAATGATGATGCGACTATTTTAGTCAAAGTATCAACAGAGGGCAGGTTAATTGTCGTTTTAGACGTTTTCCCGCTCTCTTTTTTTAGGAAGAAAGGGTGTGGAAAGAATGAACGTTGAAAAAGACGGTAAAAAAGTACCGCTATTGCAGCAGTCATTTATTCGGCACGGAAATGAACAAGGATTCTGGCAAAAAGAATCAAGGATTTTAGCAGCGGTATCAGGTGGGGTTGATTCGATGGTTTTGCTCCATTTGCTTTTGCAAGCGCAACGCCAAATCGGTTTTTCTTTGGGCGTCGTCCATATCAATCACCAATTGAGAGAAGAATCAGCAGAAGAAGCTGCTTATCTTCGCTCATATTGTGAAAAGAAGAATCTACCTTTATATGTAAGTGTTTGGGAAAATCCGGCCAAAACGGCCATAGAAACAGCAGCTCGTAACTTTCGTTATCAAGCATTCACTCGAGTGATGGAAGAAGGACAATATGATACGTTGATGACTGCTCATCATGGAGATGATCAAATCGAGACGGTGTTGATGAAAATCATTCGTGGAGGACAGTTAAGTACTTTTTCTGGAATCAAAGGAGTACAACCATTTGCTACGGGCAGACTTGTTCGTCCATTGCTGAGTTTCAGTAAAGAAGAATTATATGCTTATGCAGCAGAATCACAGCTTGTTTACTTTGAGGATCAGACGAACCAATTATTAGATGTCCAAAGAAATCGGCTTCGCCATTTGGTTGTTCCTCAATTAAAACAAGAAAACACCCAGGTGATGAGACATTTTCAACAGTTTTCGCAACAGATTCAATGGGCAGACCAAGTCATTCAAAAATGTATGGGGCAGTTAATCGAAAAGGAAGTCGAACAGTTAAAGGATCGATTTCAATTTTCAGCAGAAATGATAGAAAAAATGGAAGAAGCGGAACGATACTATTTTTTCCACTCCTTCTTCGACAAAGTATTCTCAGAAACAGGGGTCATTTTGAAAGAGCAGCAAATGACATCGATTTTAGATCAGTGGCAACAGAAAAAAAGTCAATGGCAGCTTAGCATCGGCAACAACTGGGTACTGAAAAGAGAGTATCATTTTGTTATACTCGCTAAAAAAGAAAAACAAGCCACTGCTCAGACAGAAGATCAGCGCTTGTTGCTTATTCCAGAACAAGGGATACAGTTGAACGAAACAGAATGGATTGGTCTGGTCAAACCTGAACATTCAGAGGACATCAAAACAACAGATTCATGGTCTCTGTTTTCTCATGACATTTGGGTTCCCGCCGATGTGCAACTATATGTCGAAAAAAGAAAAGCAGGAGACCGTATTCAATTAACGGAGAAACTTACAAAAAAAGTATCTAGATATTTTATCGATCAGAAAGTACCTAATTCACAAAGGCAGCATGCTTGGATCATTACAGATGCCAAAAGAAATATATATAGCCTGATACCTTTTGCCTTTTCATATTTGAGTATTCGTGAAGAAACTGATAAAATACACTACATACTTCTTTACAAATATCAAAAAGAAGCAATTGGAAGGAGAACCTGATGTTGGAAAAGGATATTGAGAGAATTTTGATCTCACAAGAAGAGATACAAGTTCGTTGCAAAGAACTAGGCAAAGAGTTAACAGAAATTTACCAAAACACCAATCCCCTAGTAGTAGGTGTCTTAAAAGGAGCGGTACCATTCATGGCAGATATCGTTCGTTCTATCGATACGTATTTGGAATTGGATTTCATGGATGTTTCAAGCTACGGGAATGCAACAGTCTCGTCAGGGGAAGTAAAAATCGTCAAAGACTTGGATACAAATGTAGAAGGTCGCGATCTGTTGATCGTTGAAGATATCATTGACAGCGGAAGAACACTTGCTTATTTAGTGGATCTTTTCAAATACCGCAAAGCAAAATCAGTCAAAATCGTTACACTGCTTGACAAACCCGAAGGAAGAGTAGTAAACATCGAAGCAGATTATGTTGGGTTCAACGTACCAAATGAATTTGTTGTCGGTTATGGCTTGGATTATGCAGAAGCATATCGTAACCTTCCGTACATCGGTGTATTGAAACCTACTGTTTATCAATCAAATTAATGCTGTATCTCAATTAAATTATGGTACAATAGAATGGTCAGGATTGATAAAAAACTGTTAAATTAAATTGACGCTTAGGGAGGGCAACTATGAACAAAAAGAACAATGGCATGATGAAAAATGCCTTGTATTATGTCCTCGTAATCTTAGCGATGGTAATGGTCGTTTATTTCATTTTTGGTAATAACGGCCAGCGATCGTCAGATATCGAGTACTCAAAATTCACAGAACAACTACAAGCAGGCAAAATCAAAGAGTTTGAAGTGCAGCCTGCAAATGGTGTATATAAGATCACTGGTGAATACAAGGAACAGCAGACAGTCGCTAACAGCGGCGGGTTAGCTATCTTGGGTTCAACAGATACGACTACTACCCATTTCACAACAATCATTTTGCCAAATGATACAACATTGAGCCAAGTAACAGAACTGGCAAAAGAAAACAAAGTTGCTACAACAGTAAAAGAAGAATCAAGCAGCGGCGTATGGGTTTCGTTATTGCTTAGCTTCTTGCCGATCGTGATCATCATCTTTTTCTTCTACATGATGATGGGACAACAAGGCGGCGGTGGTGGCGGTGGCGGCCGTGTCATGAACTTTGGTAAATCAAAAGCCAAAGAAGCAGACAAAAAAGCTAATCGCGTACGTTTTTCTGATGTAGCGGGTGCGGAAGAAGAAAAACAAGAACTAGTTGAAGTTGTTGAATTTCTGAAAGATCCTCGCCGATTTGTTGAATTAGGTGCCCGTATCCCGGCAGGTGTACTTTTAGAAGGACCTCCAGGAACAGGTAAAACCTTGTTAGCAAAAGCTGTTGCCGGAGAAGCTGGCGTACCATTTTATTCGATCTCAGGTTCTGATTTCGTAGAAATGTTTGTCGGCGTCGGAGCAAGCCGTGTTCGTGATTTGTTTGAAACAGCGAAGAAAAACGCTCCGGCTATCATTTTCATCGATGAAATTGATGCGGTAGGTCGTCAACGTGGTGCCGGTATGGGCGGCGGACATGATGAACGCGAACAAACATTGAACCAATTGCTTGTAGAAATGGATGGTTTCGACGGAAATGAAGGAGTAATCGTCATTGCTGCAACTAACCGTTCTGACGTACTAGATCCAGCGTTACTACGTCCCGGCCGTTTTGACCGTCAAATTTTAGTTGGCCGTCCAGATGTAAAAGGACGTGAAGCAATCTTGCGCGTCCATGCACGGAATAAACCGATGGCCGATGATGTTGACTTGAAAGTTGTTGCTCAACAGACTCCAGGGTTTGCCGGAGCAGATTTGGAAAACGTCTTGAATGAAGCGGCGCTAGTAGCTGCTAGAAGAAATAAAAAGAAAATCGATGCTTCTGATATCGATGAAGCGGAAGATCGCGTGATTGCAGGCCCAGCTAAAAAAGATCGTGTAATCAGCAAAAAAGAACGCGAAATGGTTGCTTATCACGAAGCTGGTCATACGATTGTAGGATTAGTGTTAAGTCGCGCTCGGGTCGTCCACAAAGTAACGATTATCCCTCGCGGACGCGCCGGTGGATATATGATCGCTTTACCAAAAGAAGATCAGTTCTTGATGACAAAAGAAGATATGTTTGAACAAATCGTAGGCTTGCTTGGTGGACGTACAGCTGAAGAAATCATCTTCAATGTCCAATCAACTGGGGCTTCCAATGACTTTGAACAAGCGACAGCTTTAGCACGAAGCATGGTAACAGAATATGGAATGAGCGATCGTTTAGGTCCCGTTCAATATGAAGGAAATCATCAAGTGTTCGTTGGCCGCGACTACGGTCAAACAAAAGCTTACTCTGAACAAGTTGCTTTCGAAATTGATCAAGAAGTACGCAAGATTTTGATGGAAGCTCATGCCAAAGCTCATGAAATCATCGAAGCTCATCGTGCGCAGCATAAATTGATTGCTGAAAAACTTCTGGAATTCGAAACATTGGATGCCAAAGCAATCAAATCGTTATTCGAACACGGTGTGATGCCTGAAGGTACTGAGTCAAATGATTATCCAAGCGAAAAAGAAGCGAAAACTTTTGAAGAAGCAAAACGTGCTTTGGAAGAAAAAGACGCTGAAAAACAAGCAGAAGAAAAACGTGATTTTGAAGAAGCAAAACATGAGCTGCATGAGGAAAATAAAGCAGAACATGATTCAGATTCTCAACGATCAGAAGATAATCATTCAGACGATCAATACAAATAAAAAAATATAGGTCAATTGATCTGATAGGACTCCCGAAAACCGGAACAAAAACAGGTTTTCGGGAGATTTCTTTATTTAAGATGTAAATAGGATGATGTCCTGTTATCTAGATGATTCTGAATTATTTTTAAAAGAAGCATTCCAAAGTTGAAAAAAGCAGGAGTTGCTAGTATGATTCACTATGAGTTTAAAAACGGAAAAAGGAGTACATAACAAATGAAAGATTATCTGGTTAAGGCACTTGCTCACGACGGATTCGTACGAGCATACGCCGTTCAAGCAACAAATACCGTAGCGGAGGCACAAAGACGTCATGATACTTGGCATACGTCCTCAGCTGCTTTAGGACGAACATTAGTGGGCAGTCTGCTGCTTGGTGCAACACTTAAAGGAGAAGATAAACTAACTGTTCGAATCCAAGGCGATGGTCCAGCAGCAGGAATCGTAGTAGATGCAAATGGGAAGGGAGATGTGAAAGGCTACATCAAAAATCCGCATCTCAGCCTTCCTTTGAATAGTGAAGGTAAAATCGATGTGCGAGGAGCAGTTGGGACACAAGGGATGTTTACTGTCACAAAAGATTTAGGATTAAAAGAGCCTTTTTCTGGACAAACGCCAATTGTTTCTGGAGAAATCGCTGAAGATTTTACTTACTATCTCGCTATCTCAGAACAAATTCCTTCAGCTGTTGGACTAAGTGTACTGGTCAATACTGATGACAGTATCAAGACAGCAGGTGGATTCATGATTCAAATCATGCCAGGTGCCGATGAAGAAACAATCAGCAAGATTGAGGAACAATTAAAAACAACACCAAGAATCTCTACTCTCTTAGATGAAGGACAGACACCAGAAGAAATATTGAAGGGATTGCTTGATACAGAAGAGCTGAACGTTTTAGAAAAAATGCCTGTTCAATTCAAATGTGACTGTTCGAAAGAAAAATTTGCAGAAGCAATTATTGCGCTAGGTGCAGAAGAAATCCAAGCAATGATAGATGAAGATCATGGAGCAGAAGCGGTATGCTCTTTCTGTAACAATAAATACAAGTATAGTGAAGAAGAATTAGCTGGATTGAAGAAAGAAGCCTTAGGAGGAATTTAAGTGGAACACAAATGGAAAATCGGCAATGTTGAAATCCCTAATCGTGTCGTTGTTGCGCCGATGGCTGGAATAACAAATTCAGCATTTCGAGTCACTGTCAAAGAATTTGGTGCAGGCTTAGTCGTATGTGAAATGATCAGTGACCAAGGTATCCATTTCAGAAACAAAAAAACTTTAGAGATGCTCCACATTGAAGAAACAGAACATCCATTAAGTTTACAGATATTTGGCGGGAACAAAGACAGCCTAGTTGAAGCTGCTCAATTTGTCGAAGAAAACACAGCTGCAGATATAATAGACATCAATATGGGCTGTCCAGTAAACAAAGTGATCAAAGCAGAAGCAGGGGCAAAGTGGCTTTTAGATCCTGAGAAAGTATACGAAATGGTCCAAGCTGTTTCTTCAGCAGTGGATATCCCTGTAACGGTCAAGATGCGTATCGGTTGGGATGAAGAACACGTCTTTGCTGTAGAAAATGCATTAGCAGCACAATCAGCTGGAGCAAGTGCCATCGCTATGCACGGGCGTACACGGGTTCAGATGTATGAGGGAAAAGCAGATTGGGAAATATTAAAAGAAGTAAAAAAACATCTCACCATCCCATTTATGGGGAACGGGGATGTCAAAACACCCGAAGATGCAAAACGGATGCTTGATTATGTTGGTGCAGACGGTGTGATGATTGGCCGGGCAGCTTTGGGAAACCCATGGATGATTCATCGTACACAGCATTATCTAGAAACAGGAGAACTGATTCCTGAGCCAACACCAGCCGAAAAGATTGCTACAGCTAAACTTCATTTACAACGCTTAGCAGATCTTAAAGGAGAAAAAGTAGCATGTAGAGAATTCAGAACACATGCGGCTTATTATTTAAAAGGGATTCCTCGAGCAGCAAAAGTGAAAGTAGCAATCAATCAGACAGAAAATCAGCAAGAAATCAATGGTCTGCTGGATCAATTTGTAGAAAAAGCAGAAAAAGTACTATTGAAACAAACGTTGTGATTTCTAAGTTTTTCGTGAATTTTCAAGCTGAAATTCCAAGTTCGGCTTGCTTTTTTTGTGTTTCATTGGCATTATAGGAAAGAGATTAACATGAGAATGGAGGAACTTTTGTGACACAGGAACAACAACATCAAGTAGAAGATTTAAATGATCAAATGCTTGTACGTCGTCAAAAAATGGAACAATTGCGTGAAGATGGAATCGATCCATTTGGAAAAAGATTTGAACGCACACATAACTCAGAAGAATTGCATGAACTATTTGATCCAAGAACAAAAGAAGAACTAGCAGAGATGGGATTGACCGCTAGTGTAGCTGGTCGTATGATGACTCGCCGAGGAAAAGGAAAAGCTGGATTTGCGCATCTACAAGATCGAGAAGGCCAAATTCAAATTTATGTAAGAAAAGACCAAGTAGGTGATGAAGCCTATGAAGTATTTAAACATGCAGACCTTGGAGATTTCTTTGGTGTAACTGGACAAATCATGAAAACAGACACAGGCGAAGTTTCTATCAAAGCTTCAGAAATCACGATTTTGTCAAAAGCACTTCGTCCACTGCCAGATAAATACCATGGCTTGACGAATATTGAACAACGCTACAGACAACGCTACTTGGATTTGATCAGTAATCGCGAAAGCTTTGACCGATTTATGAAACGAAGCCAAATTATCAGCGAGATCCGTCGTTATTTAGATGGCAATGGCTATATTGAAGTAGAAACGCCAGTATTGCATAATGAGGCAGGTGGAGCCGCTGCTCGTCCATTCATCACACACCATAATGCACTGGATATTGATTTATATTTGCGTATTGCGTTGGAACTTCATTTGAAACGACTAATTGTCGGCGGAATGGAAAAAGTTTATGAAATCGGTCGTGTTTTCCGTAATGAAGGGATTGACACTACGCATAATCCAGAATTTACGATGTTAGAAGCATACACAGCATATACTGATTTCAATGATGTAATGAATCTGACAGAAGGTATTATCCGTAACGCAGCTGAAAAAGTACTAGGGACAGCGAAAATCACATATGATGGACAAGCTGTTGACTTAGAAAGCGACTTTAAACGTATCCATATGGTAGATGCGATCAAAGAACAAACTGGTGTAGATTTCTGGAAAGAAATGACATTGGAAGAAGCATTAGCCTTAGCTGAAAAGCATAACGTAGAAGTAACAGAAGCGATGGGAGTCGGACATGTTATCAATGAATTCTTTGAAACGTTTGTTGAAGAAACGTTGACACAACCGACATTTGTTTACGGACATCCAGTCGAAGTTTCGCCTTTAGCGAAGAAAAATCCAGAAGATCCTCGATTCACAGACCGATTCGAACTGTTTATCGTAGGACGCGAATTTGCTAATGCCTTTACAGAACTAAACGATCCAATTGATCAAAGAGAACGATTTGAAGCACAAGAAAAAGAACGTGAACTAGGGAACGATGAAGCTCACGGTGTAGACGAAGACTTCTTGGAAGCATTAGAATACGGTATGCCGCCAACAGGTGGTCTAGGTATCGGGATTGACAGATTAGTGATGCTGCTAACTGACGCTCAATCCATTCGGGACGTTCTACTATTCCCAACAATGAGATAATCAAATAAAAGCTGTCTAGGGGACTCCTTAGGCAGCTTTTGCTATGTAGAAAGCAACAAACAATAACGAATGTTCAAAAGCTGTTATCAAATATTGCAGACATTAATGGAGCCGAAAGCGAACGATAAAGAAAGAAAAGTAATGAATAATCGCTTATTGAAAAAAACTTGAAAAAATACAAAAAATTCGTTGACCAAGATAAATTTAGTTGGTATATTATTACTTGTCCAAAAGACAGAAGGAAATATTTCTTCAAAAACATAACAAAAAAGTTGTTGACATGTTGCTAACGGCATGATAAGATAACTGAGTCGTTAAAAAAGAACAGCTTGCGAAGCTTGATTCTATCGAAAAAAACTTCAAAAAAGTTGTTGACAAATAACAAACGATGAGTTATGATAAATGAGTTGCTGAAAGATTTCAAAAAACGAAATCGAAAAAAGCTTTTAAAAAAGAGTTGACAATCACTTGCCGCTCTGGTATGATATAAAAGTTGCTACGGCAGCCAAAACAAATCGGAAAAACATTTCCGATGAAGTAGACCTTTGAAAACTGAACAAAGTAAGACAAACCAAATGTGTAGGGCGTCTTGATTCAATTCAAGACAACAAACATTTTTAACAAGCAAGCAATATGCTAGCAAACAAATTGAGCTTAACAATCGCAAGATTGTTCGAACTTTTTATGAGAGTTTGATCCTGGCTCAGGACGAACGCTGGCGGCGTGCCTAATACATGCAAGTCGTACGCTTCTTTTTCCACCGGAGCTTGCTCCACCGGAAAAAGAAGAGTGGCGAACGGGTGAGTAACACGTGGGTAACCTGCCCATCAGAAGGGGATAACACTTGGAAACAGGTGCTAATACCGTATAACAATCGAAACCGCATGGTTTTGATTTGAAAGGCGCTTTCGGGTGTCGCTGATGGATGGACCCGCGGTGCATTAGCTAGTTGGTGAGGTAACGGCTCACCAAGGCCACGATGCATAGCCGACCTGAGAGGGTGATCGGCCACATTGGGACTGAGACACGGCCCAAACTCCTACGGGAGGCAGCAGTAGGGAATCTTCGGCAATGGACGAAAGTCTGACCGAGCAACGCCGCGTGAGTGAAGAAGGTTTTCGGATCGTAAAACTCTGTTGTTAGAGAAGAACAAGGATGAGAGTAACTGTTCATCCCTTGACGGTATCTAACCAGAAAGCCACGGCTAACTACGTGCCAGCAGCCGCGGTAATACGTAGGTGGCAAGCGTTGTCCGGATTTATTGGGCGTAAAGCGAGCGCAGGCGGTTTCTTAAGTCTGATGTGAAAGCCCCCGGCTCAACCGGGGAGGGTCATTGGAAACTGGGAGACTTGAGTGCAGAAGAGGAGAGTGGAATTCCATGTGTAGCGGTGAAATGCGTAGATATATGGAGGAACACCAGTGGCGAAGGCGGCTCTCTGGTCTGTAACTGACGCTGAGGCTCGAAAGCGTGGGGAGCAAACAGGATTAGATACCCTGGTAGTCCACGCCGTAAACGATGAGTGCTAAGTGTTGGAGGGTTTCCGCCCTTCAGTGCTGCAGCTAACGCATTAAGCACTCCGCCTGGGGAGTACGACCGCAAGGTTGAAACTCAAAGGAATTGACGGGGGCCCGCACAAGCGGTGGAGCATGTGGTTTAATTCGAAGCAACGCGAAGAACCTTACCAGGTCTTGACATCCTTTGACCACTCTAGAGATAGAGCTTCCCCTTCGGGGGCAAAGTGACAGGTGGTGCATGGTTGTCGTCAGCTCGTGTCGTGAGATGTTGGGTTAAGTCCCGCAACGAGCGCAACCCTTATTGTTAGTTGCCATCATTCAGTTGGGCACTCTAGCAAGACTGCCGGTGACAAACCGGAGGAAGGTGGGGATGACGTCAAATCATCATGCCCCTTATGACCTGGGCTACACACGTGCTACAATGGGAAGTACAACGAGTTGCGAAGTCGCGAGGCTAAGCTAATCTCTTAAAGCTTCTCTCAGTTCGGATTGCAGGCTGCAACTCGCCTGCATGAAGCCGGAATCGCTAGTAATCGCGGATCAGCACGCCGCGGTGAATACGTTCCCGGGCCTTGTACACACCGCCCGTCACACCACGAGAGTTTGTAACACCCGAAGTCGGTGAGGTAACCTTTTGGAGCCAGCCGCCTAAGGTGGGATAGATGATTGGGGTGAAGTCGTAACAAGGTAGCCGTATCGGAAGGTGCGGCTGGATCACCTCCTTTCTAAGGAATATTACGGAGACTACACAATTTGTTTTTACTTTGTTCAGTTTTGAGAGGTTTACTCTCAATTTAAAACGGGGCCTTAGCTCAGCTGGGAGAGCGCCTGCTTTGCACGCAGGAGGTCAGCGGTTCGATCCCGCTAGGCTCCATTAACAACATTAGTTGTTAAATTTGTTCATTGAAAACTGGATATTTGAAGTAAATGTAAGTAATACAAACCGAGAACACCGCGTTGAATGAGTTTTTTAATAAGTTCAATTGCTTATTTTCTTGATCTAACTTCTATCGCTAGAAGAAGGATCAAAACCCAACCGTAAGGTTGATAAGGTTAAGTGAATAAGGGCGCACGGTGGATGCCTTGGCACTAGGAGCCGATGAAGGACGGGACTAACACCGATATGCTTTGGGGAGCTGTACGTAAGCTATGATCCAGAGATTTCCGAATGGGGGAACCCAGCATCTTTAATAGGATGTTACGATTGTGTGAATACATAGCACATTCGAGGTAGACGCAGAGAACTGAAACATCTAAGTACCTGCAGGAAGAGAAAGAAAATTCGATTCCCTGAGTAGCGGCGAGCGAAACGGGAAAAGCCCAAACCAACAAGCTTGCTTGTTGGGGTTGTAGGACTCCAATATGGTCGTTCTTTCAGATAGTCGAATGACTTGGAAAAGTCAGTCAAAGAGGGTAAAAACCCCGTAGACGAAATGTGGAAGACACCTAGGAGGATCCTGAGTACGGCGGAACACGAGAAATTCCGTCGGAATCCGGGAGGACCATCTCCCAAGGCTAAATACTCCCTAGTGACCGATAGTGAACCAGTACCGTGAGGGAAAGGTGAAAAGCACCCCGGAAGGGGAGTGAAATAGAACCTGAAACCGTGTGCCTACAACAAGTCAAAGCCCGTTAATGGGTGATGGCGTGCCTTTTGTAGAATGAACCGGCGAGTTACGATTGCATGCGAGGTTAAGTTGAAGAGACGGAGCCGCAGCGAAAGCGAGTCTGAATAGGGCGTTTGAGTATGTAGTCGTAGACCCGAAACCATGTGATCTACCCATGTCCAGGTTGAAGGTGCGGTAAAACGCACTGGAGGACCGAACCCACGTACGTTGAAAAGTGCGGGGATGAGGTGTGGGTAGCGGAGAAATTCCAAACGAACTTGGAGATAGCTGGTTCTCTCCGAAATAGCTTTAGGGCTAGCCTCGGAATTGAGAATGATGGAGGTAGAGCACTGTTTGGACTAGGGGCCCATCTCGGGTTACCGAATTCAGATAAACTCCGAATGCCATTCATTCATATCCGGGAGTCAGACTGTGAGTGATAAGATCCATAGTCGAAAGGGAAACAGCCCAGACCACCAGCTAAGGTCCCAAAATATATGTTAAGTGGAAAAGGATGTGGGGTTGCACAGACAACTAGGATGTTGGCTTAGAAGCAGCCACCATTTAAAGAGTGCGTAATAGCTCACTAGTCGAGTGACCCTGCGCCGAAAATGTACCGGGGCTAAACATATTACCGAAGCTGTGGAGTACACCTTTAGGTGTATTGGTAGGAGAGCGTTCTAAGGGCGTCGAAGGCAGATCGTGAGGACTGCTGGAGCGCTTAGAAGTGAGAATGCCGGTATGAGTAGCGAAAGACAGGTG
>NZ_CP042839.1:485000-565000 GCF_008000875.1 Enterococcus sp. DA9 | reverse complement strand
ATAATTATAAATTTAAACACGGGGCCTTAGCTCAGCTGGGAGAGCGCCTGCTTTGCACGCAGGAGGTCAGCGGTTCGATCCCGCTAGGCTCCATTTCATTTAAATAATGAATATCTTTTTCGCGGTGTAGCTCAGCTGGCTAGAGCGTCCGGTTCATACCCGGGAGGTCGGGGGTTCGATCCCCTCCGCCGCGATTTTTAAGAGCCTGGACCTTTAGCTCAGTTGGTTAGAGCAGACGGCTCATAACCGTCCGGTCGTAGGTTCGAGTCCTACAAGGTCCATTGTGGCGTTGTAAGTTTCATATGGAGGATTACCCAAGTCCGGCTGAAGGGAACGGTCTTGAAAACCGTCAGGCGGGTAAAACCGTGCAAGGGTTCGAATCCCTTATCCTCCTTTATCATATTATCGCGGGATGGAGCAGTCTGGTAGCTCGTCGGGCTCATAACCCGAAGGTCGTAGGTTCAAATCCTGCTCCCGCAATTTAAAAACTAAAAACACTGGTTCCGTGGTGTAGGGGTTAACATGCCTGCCTGTCACGCAGGAGATCGCGGGTTCGATTCCCGTCGGAACCGCCATGCGGGTGTAGTTTAGTGGTAAAACCACAGCCTTCCAAGCTGTTGTCGCGAGTTCGATTCTCGTCACCCGCTTTTAGTTTTTATGGGCCTATAGCTCAGCTGGTTAGAGCGCACGCCTGATAAGCGTGAGGTCGATGGTTCGAGTCCATTTAGGCCCATTAGTACAAAATCTTATTGGTTTTGGGGAAGTACTCAAGTGGCTGAAGAGGCGCCCCTGCTAAGGGTGTAGGTCGGGAAACCGGCGCGAGGGTTCAAATCCCTCCTTCTCCGTTTCAATATTTTGTTTTACCTGGCCCGTTGGTCAAGCGGTTAAGACACCGCCCTTTCACGGCGGTAACACGGGTTCGAATCCCGTACGGGTCATTAAATTCAATATAATTTTACATGGAGGATTACCCAAGTCCGGCTGAAGGGAACGGTCTTGAAAACCGTCAGGCGGGTAAAACCGTGCAAGGGTTCGAATCCCTTATCCTCCTTTATCATATTATCGCGGGATGGAGCAGTCTGGTAGCTCGTCGGGCTCATAACCCGAAGGTCGTAGGTTCAAATCCTGCTCCCGCAATTTAAAAACTAAAAACACTGGTTCCGTGGTGTAGGGGTTAACATGCCTGCCTGTCACGCAGGAGATCGCGGGTTCGATTCCCGTCGGAACCGTTTGGCTCGGTAGCTCAGTTGGTAGAGCAATGGATTGAAGCTCCATGTGTCGGCAGTTCGATTCTGTCCCGCGCCATTATGCGGGTGTAGTTTAGTGGTAAAACCACAGCCTTCCAAGCTGTTGTCGCGAGTTCGATTCTCGTCACCCGCTTTTAGTTTTTATGGGCCTATAGCTCAGCTGGTTAGAGCGCACGCCTGATAAGCGTGAGGTCGATGGTTCGAGTCCATTTAGGCCCATTTATTTTATTGGCCCGTTGGTCAAGCGGTTAAGACACCGCCCTTTCACGGCGGTAACACGGGTTCGAATCCCGTACGGGTCATGGAAGATACTTGATGAGTATCTTTTTCTTTTTATCTGAAAGAATGATTTTAAAAGGCTTAGCAGAGTTATCTTTATAGATGATTGTGCTAAGCTTTTTGGATAAATCTAATGTAAAATATTTATATTTTTTAAGCAAAAAAATGAAAAAATACGAGCAGAAAACTGTTTTATCTGCTATACTTGGTTCGTTGCAAGTTCCCGAAAGGATCCGCAGGACGGAGATGCCTTGTAACCGAATTTAACTAGGGGGAATCATTATAATGGTAGAAAGACACTTATTTACATCAGAATCTGTTTCTGAAGGACATCCAGATAAAATCGCTGACCAAATCAGTGATGCGATCTTGGATGCAATTTTAGAACAAGACCCAACAGCACGAGTAGCGTGTGAAACATCTGTAACAACTGGGCTTGTTTTAGTATTTGGAGAAATATCTACGACGGCATATGTAGATATTCAAAAAGTCGTACGGGAAACAATAAAAGAAATTGGTTATACACGTGCAAAATTCGGATTTGATGGAGATACAGCAGCTGTATTGGTTGCGATTGATGAACAATCTCCTGATATTGCTCAAGGAGTTGACGAAGCACTTGAGATCCGGGATGAAGATAAAAAAGACGTATTAGATGAAATTGGTGCTGGCGACCAAGGGTTAATGTTTGGTTTTGCTGTAGATGAAACACCGGAATTAATGCCTTTACCAATCGCTTTGAGTCATCGTCTGGTACGCCGCTTGGCAGATTTGCGTAAATCAAATGAATTAACGTATTTACGTCCAGATGCAAAATCTCAAGTCACAGTTGAATATGATGATCAAGGACAACCTGAACGTGTAGATACAATCGTTATTTCAACACAGCATGATGATGCAGTAGATAATGAAACAATTCGTCATGATGTCATCGAAAAAGTAGTGAAGGAAGTTATTCCAGCTGAATTATTAGATGATCAAACAAAATATTATATCAATCCGACTGGCCGATTTGTCATTGGTGGTCCTCAAGGGGATGCAGGATTAACAGGAAGAAAAATCATTGTTGATACATATGGCGGTTATGCTCGTCATGGTGGCGGTGCTTTTTCTGGTAAAGATGCGACAAAAGTTGACCGTTCTGCCAGCTATGCTGCACGTTATATTGCTAAAAACATCGTTGCAGCAGGGCTTGCTCGCAAAGCAGAAGTACAGCTAGCTTATGCGATTGGTGTTGCTCAACCTGTCTCGATCTCAATCAATACTTTCGGTACTGGAACGGTTCCGGAAGAAGAATTGATTGCTGCAGTGAGAGAAAACTTCGATCTTCGGCCAGCAGGAATCATCGAGATGCTTGATTTGCGTCGTCCGATTTACAAACAAACAGCTGCTTACGGTCATTTTGGCCGTACAGATGTGGATTTGCCTTGGGAACATACGGACAAAGTAGATGCATTGAAAGCAAGTTTAGCAAAATAAGCTATATTCAGCTGGAACGATCGCCGAATGGTGGTTGTTCCAGCTTTTTTTATGGCAGTGCACCTCTTGAAAAAGATAGTGAGTATTTATCTATTTTTAGATCCTGTCATGATGAAAAAGGAGGCATAAGATGAAAAAAGAAACAAACGTTACTTTAGTCACAGTGAGTGTTTTCATTGCAACGTTCATGACGGCTATTGAAGGGACAATCGTAACAACCGCTATGCCAACGATTGTCGGCTCATTACATGGAATGGAAATCATGAACTGGGTATTTTCGATTTATTTGCTGACAAACGCTATGCTTACTCCGATTTACGGAAAACTTGCGGATAAAGTGGGACGAAAACCAATTTTTATTTTTGGGACATTATTGTTTATTATCGGTTCGTTATTTTGCGGTTTATCTCAAAGCATGATTGGGTTGATTGCTGCTCGTGCGATTCAAGGGATGGGTGCTGGAGCAATGATGCCAGTAGCTTTGACGATCATCGGCGATCTTTATTCTATTGAAAAGCGAGCAAAAGTTTTAGGTTTGAATAGTTCAGCTTGGGGGATTGCCAGTGTTTTTGGACCGCTTGCGGGAGGATTCATCGTTGAAACGATCAGCTGGCACTGGATCTTTTTTATCAATGTGCCGATCGGAATTCTATTAATTATTTTTATTTGGCTATATTTAAATGAACCAAAAATCATACATGAGTCTAAACCAATGGATATTTTTGGTAGTTTTAGTTTGATGGCCATGCTTGTCTCATTGCTGTTAGGGTTCCAATTATTAGGAGACGAAGGAATGAGTCCGCTTGTTTCTGCTTTGTTGCTAGGAAGTATCGTACTGTTAGGTATTTTTATTTTTGCCGAAAAAAGAGCTAAAGATCCTGTCATCATGATGCATTTATTCAAAAATCCACTATTTGTTGTGGTAAACTTGGCTGCAGCATTGGCTAGTGGTTTTTTGATGGGAATCGATGTTTATATTCCTATGTGGATGCAAGGTGTATTAGGACTGAATGCAGCAATTGGTGGGTTGGTATTAGCACCATTATCACTAGTCTGGATGGTCGGTTCTTTCCTTGCAAGCAAGTGGATGACTCAAATGGAAACTCATTGGGTCTTGAGAATTGGATTACTAATCGCAGCTATTGGGGGCGCTTGGTTGTATCTTATGCCTTTCAGAAGTAACTATTTATGGTTTTTTGCTATATCAACGGTCATCGGTATAGGCTTAGGTGTGACCATGACTACCTCGACTGTCAGTGCACAAAATAGTGTATCTCGTGATCAGCTTGGTGTAGCAACTTCTTTTAATACGTTAGTTCGAACAATTGGTCAAACAGTTATGGTTTCTATTTTTGGTTTATTGATAAATGGGGTAACTAAACGAGAACTTGCAGCAGCAAATTTAACAAATGATGCAGATATCATGAACAAACTGGTGAATCCACAAACGGCTAAATATATCGATGCGGATATTCTGTTGCCATTAAGAAAAATTCTTTATGATGGGTTACATTCCGTTTATCTAGTTGGCTTGTTACTCGTGATCATTGCTTTGGTCTTAACGCTTTTCGTTCATGAAAAACGTGGTAAAATAAAACAGTAGTTTCGGTCGAGACATGTACTCTGCCGAATCATTCAAATTTAAAGTTATTCAAAAATAACTTCTTACTAAGGAAGGCGAAAATATGGCATTTATTCAAGCAAATATTTATTCGAATGTATTAGAAATGGAAGTCAATCTAAATGTGATACTCCCACAAACAACTAAAAAGGTGATTGGCACCAGTTCAGAGCAAGCGACAACGGACATACCTGTTTTATATTTACTTCATGGGATGGGTGGCAATCATAGTGTATGGGAAAGACGTACGTCGATTGAACGTTACGTAGCAGACTACGGATTAGCTGTCATAATGCCATCTACTGATCTTGGATGGTACACAGATACGGCTTATGATATGAAATATTGGACGTTCATTGCAGAAGAGCTATCTGAGATTTGTCATGAACTATTCCCACAATTAACAAGAAAAAGGGAAAAAACATATGCCGCTGGATTATCGATGGGCGGATATGGCGCATTAAAACTAGGCCTTGCAAAATCAGAAAATTTCGCAGCAGTAATCTCTCTTTCAGGCGCTGTTTCTGTAGGAAACCGAATGGATGATCTTTTGATGGTTCGTAAAGCAGCCTTTTGGGAAGGAATCTTTGGACCATTGGATCAAATCGAAGGTTCAAAGAATGATCCACAATATTTATTGAAAGAATTAGTAAAAAGCGGAAAACCAGTCCCAAGGTTTTATATGGCTTGTGGGGAATCTGATTTTCTTTATCAAGCAAATCAGGAAATGGTATCTGCTATGCAGGAACAAGGCTTAGCGGTCACCTTTGAACAAGGACCTGGCGATCATAATTGGGTCTTCTGGGATCAATGGATCCAACGTGCATTGGTGTGGCTGATGGAAGAAAAGTAAAAAAGAGACTTAAAAAGATAGCTCCTATAGAGATCACTTTGTTGGTGACCTTTATAGGAGCTTTTTTTATCGATTGTTTTCTCTTCTTTTATTTTGTTGGCATAAACCTTCAATATAGGTTTGTGCACTCGTTAGAAAGAGTGCTTTTTCATTCAATTCTGCATGGGACTGCATACTTTCTTTAAAACCCTCTAATTGATTTTCGACTACATAATTACGCATAAATAGAACTGTTTCTTTCAAAAATTCATTTCCGTCCATAATCTTTTGCCGAAGCTGTTGTTCATGCTGCTGATCCATTAGCTGTCCAATCAATAAATTGTGGAGAGAGGCAATGGCTTGATGACTTTGAGTGACTGAAAATCCTTCACGAACAAGTAGTTGGATCATTTGTTCCAAATGTTCTAATCGACTCGGAAAAGCGGGCACAGTATTGATTTCTAATTCTGCCCCACAAGGAAAACGTGTGTAAAGGTCATAGTAATTTTCCATATACTGTAGCAACTGTTCATTCCAGGGCAAAGTTGGATCTGGAAGCGCTAATTCTTCTTCCATTGTTTCAGCCATTTTCTGCAAGAGCTGTTGTTTATTTTTGAAATACCAATATAAAGCAGGCGCTTGAACGTGAATTCTGTTTGCGATGTTTCGCATGGAAAGCTGCGAAAGAGCTTGTGTTTCAGCCAGGATATCAAAAGCGGCCTGAATGATGATGGCTTGAGAAAGCTTTATTTCCATTTTATCAACCTCGTGTATTGCATTATCTTTTTAAACATGGTAAATTGTTAGTCGGTCTAATTTTACAGTGTTAAATTAGTCCTGTCAATTTAAACAAAGGGGTGTAATCAACGAATGAAATTAATCTTACGACATGCGAAAAAATATAAAGTAGCTGTTTTTATTTCCTTGCTGTCCGTAGCAGTCATGGTTGCAGCAGCATTATGGCAACCTAAATTACTACAGCAAGTATTGGAAGCTATTATTACAGAAGATAATGATGAAATGAAAACAATCGGTATTTATCTGATCAGTCTGGCTTTGCTAGGATTAGCTGCAGGTGTAACGAACACGATTTTCTCTGCGAAAGTAGCTCAGGGCGTAAGTGCAGATATCCGAGAAGAAGCTTTTCGAAAGATCCAGACATTTTCATTTGGGAATATCGAACAGTTCTCTGCTGGGAATCTTGTTGTTCGTCTAACAAATGATATCACGCAAATCCAAAATTTAGTGATGATTTCTTTGCAATCACTTTTTCGAATTCCATTCTTATTTATTGGTGCCTTCATTTTAGCTATGATCACGATGCCACAATTGTGGTGGATCATCGTAGCGCTTATCGTTACGGTATTTCTTATCACGGCACTTTCATTTACACGGATGGGTAAGCACTTCATGATCATTCAAAAACTGATTGATCGTGTAAATAGCATTGCAAAAGAAAACTTACTAGGGATTCGTGTAGTGAAATCTTTTGTACAGGAAGAAAACCAATTGAAGACATTCAGCAAAGTAAGTGAAGACTTAACAAAACACAACATCATAGTCGGTACATTATTTTCTGTGATGATCCCGTCCTTCATGTTGGCTGCCAATTTGGCTGTGGTTGGAGCAATCTTCTTTGTGAGCGACCTTGTTAAAGATGATCCTACATTAATTGGTGGAATTGCTTCATTCATGAATTACTTGATGCAGATCATGATGGCAATCATTATCGGTGGAATGATGATGATGATGACTTCAAGAGCAGCCGTATCGCTGAAGCGGATTGCGGAAATTTTAGATGCTGAACCAGATCTTACTTATTTAGACGTTCCAGAACAAGAGTTGACGGGTTCTGTCACTTTTGACCATGTTTCTTTTCGTTATCCTGGTGAGGATACAGATACGCTTAAAGATATCAGCTTTTCTATCAAACCTGGAGAAATGGTCGGGATTGTCGGGGCGACTGGTGCCGGGAAATCCACACTAGCACAGCTGATTCCTCGTCTATTTGATCCAACAGAAGGAAAAGTAGAAGTAGGTGGTGTAGACCTTCGCCAAGTAAATGAAAAGAGTTTAAGACAAACGGTGTCCTTTGTTTTGCAAAAAGCAATTTTATTCTCAGGAACGATTGCTCAAAACTTGCGCCAAGGAAAAAAGAATGCAACAGAAAAAGAGATGGAACATGCTTCTTCTATTGCTCAAGCAAAAGAATTCATCGAAAAGCTATCTGATCGTTACGAAGCACCAGTAGAAGAACGAAGCAGCAATTTTTCTGGTGGACAAAAGCAGCGACTATCCATTACTCGTGGTGTTATCGGTGATCCAAAGATCTTGATTTTAGATGATAGTACGAGTGCATTGGATGCTCGCTCTGAAAAACTGGTCCGAGAAGCACTTAATCGAGATTTGAAGGGAACAACGACGATCGTCATCGCACAAAAAATTGCTTCTGTTGTCAAAGCAGATCGCATCTTAGTATTGGATGAAGGTAGATTAGTCGGTGAAGGAACCCATGAGGAATTGGTAGCTGGAAACCGTGTCTATCAGGAAATCTTTGAAACTCAAAAAGGAACGGAGGAGTAAGTATGACTGATTTAATAAAAGCAAGTAAATTTTTCTATCACTATTTGAAGCGGTACAAACTCTCCTTTTTCTTTATCTTTATCACAGTAATTATTGCTACCTATCTACAAGTAAAAGCACCTCAGTATATCGGGGAAGCTTTTCAAGAATTAGCAAATTACGTAGGTGGCTTGATGCAAGGCGTAGACGATAAAAGCAAATTTGTTTCTGTAATATGGAAACTCTTGTTGTTTTATGTATTAGCTAGTGCAGCCAACTTTATCTATAGTATTTTATTCACTCAAGTAGTAGGGAAGTCAACGAACCGGATGCGTATCGGTTTATTCAACAAATTGGAAAAATTGACGATTCGCTTCTTTGATTCTCATCAAGACGGTGAAATTTTAAGTCGTTTTACCAGTGACTTAGATAATATTCAAAATAGTTTGAACCAAGCATTGCTTCAAGTCATCACGAATGCTGTTTTACTTGTCGGAATCTTGATTATGATGTTTCGTCAAAATGTAGAATTAGCTTGGGCTACGATTGCTTCTACTCCAGTAGCTATTTTGATAGTTGTCTTGATTATTCGAAAAGCGCGAAAATATGTGGATCTTCAGCAAGATGAAGTGGGAAAACTGAATGGCTATATGGATGAAAAAATCAGCGGACAACGTGTCATCATCACAAATGGCTTACAAGAAGAAACGATTGAAGGATTCTTAGAACATAATCAAAGTGTTCGCGAAGCAACGTTCAAAGGACAAGCTTATTCTGGCTTACTATTTCCGATGATGCAAGGAATGTCACTAGTCAATACAGCAATCGTTATCTTTTTCGGCGGCTGGTTAGCATTGAATGGCGATTTGGAACGTTCGGTGGCGTTAGGCTTAGTTGTGACATTCGTCCAATATTCACAACAATACTACCAACCATTGATGCAGATTTCTTCTGGGTACAGCATGATCCAATTAGCAATCACAGGGGCAAGACGATTAAATGAAATGTTTGATGAAAAAGATGAAGTCAAACCAGAAAACGGTAAAGCATTTGATGGAGTGGAACAAGGACTTGCCTTGCAACACGTAGATTTTGGTTATTCTCCAGAAAAACTAGTCTTGAAGGATGTCTCAATCAATGTGGACAAAGGAGAAATGGTTGCTCTTGTTGGACCAACCGGATCTGGGAAAACGACGATCATGAATCTGTTGAATCGTTTTTACGATGTCAATGATGGGTCAGTAGTAATCGATGGAATAGATATCCGAGAGTATGATCTAGATGCATTACGTAGACATGTAGGAATCGTTTTGCAAGAATCCGTCTTGTTCTCTGGCACCATCAAAGACAATATCACATTCGGTAAACCAGATGCTTCAGATGAAGAAATCATCAATGCAGCAAAACAAGCGAACATTCACGACTTTATCATGACGTTAGAAAAAGGGTATGATACAGAGATATCCGAAGAAAACAATTTGTTCAGTACAGGTCAAAAGCAGTTGATCAGTATTGCTCGAACGATCATCACAAATCCATCTTTATTGATTTTGGATGAAGCAACAAGTAATGTAGACACGGTAACAGAAGCAAGAATCCAAAAAGCAATGGATGAAGCCATCAAAGGAAGAACCAGCTTTGTGATTGCTCACCGGCTGAAAACGATCTTGAATGCAGATAGAATCGTTGTCTTGCGTGATGGGGAAGTCATTGAAGAAGGCAGTCATCACGAATTATTAGCAGAAAATGGATTTTATGCGGAACTTTATCATAATCAATTTGTATTTGAATAAAGAGGTTGTGAAAAAGCTGTCCTGCATCAAGTAATAAGAACAGCCAATCAAAAACAGCTTCTCATGTTTTTGATTTGGTTGGATTTATTACCGCAGATGCAAGCTTTTGAGCACCGTGAATAAAGAGGTTGTGAAATCAACGCTCTAACCTGAGTATTAGAGAAAAAAACGCAAAACATATCATTTATGTTTTGCGTTTTTTATTTATCTTTTTTTCTCAATACAATATAAAATAGGCGGCTGGTTCTTTTGGTTGATAAACCGATAATTCAGCACATTATATGTTTCCTGTGGCAGTTTGGAACAAAAAGAATCAACCATATCCAGTTCTTTTTCTCCGCCTTCATGACCATAGTAGACAACAAGGATCAATCGTCCGCGAGGCACAAGTTGTTTCAATATTTCTTCCATAGCTGTGCGTGTAGTCTCTGGCATAGTGATGATTGCTTTATCACTTTTTGGGAGATACCCTAGATTGAAGATCCCTGCTTTGAGATCTTGTTGTTCAGCTATCACTTCTCCTAACGTTTCGTGGCCTTGTAGAAACAATGAGACACGTTCTTCTAACTGATGCTGTTCTAGCTTTTCACGAGTAGCATCGATTGCTTGTTGCTGGATATCGAAACTATAGACATGACCAGTTTTTCCGATGTGTTCTGCTAGAAAAACCGTATCGTGGCCATTGCCCATCGTTGCATCTACGACGTGATCTCCTGGTTGCAAGATTTCTTGCAGTAATGTATGGCTGAAATGCAAAGCAGTTTGCAACATCAGACACTCACCTTTTTCCGTACATCATATTTTCCTTGGAAGCTATCTCTGCGAAGAAGTTCTTCATCAATTGCATTCAAGACTTCCCATTTTTTTAAGCTCCACATTGGTCCAATCAAGGAATCCCACGGCGCATCCCCTGTCAAACGATGGATGATGATCTCTTTTGGTATCATTTCCAGCTGGTCGCAAATGACATTGACATAGTCAGGACGACTCATTAATTGAAGTCGACCTTCATGATAGTCTCGCAACATTCTCGTTTTGCGCATCAGATGCATCAAATGGAGCTTGATTCCTTGGATATCGGAATCTAAAATAGTGCGTCTGACATTTTCTTTCATCATCTCTAAACTTTCGCCTGGTAATCCGTTGATTAAATGCGTACAAACACGGATATGATGTTTGCGTAATTTAGCCACGCCATCTAAATAAGTTTGATAATCATGTGCACGGTTGATCAGCTTTGAAGTTTCTTCAAAAGTTGTTTGCAATCCAAGTTCTACCCATAAATACATTCGCTCGTTCAGTTCAGCAAGGTAATCAACTACTTCATCTGGCAGACAATCCGGTCGTGTACCGACTGATAATCCTACGACACCTGGTAAATTGACTACTTGCTCAAATCGTTCTTTGATTATCTCAACTGGCGCATGGGTGTTTGTAAAATTTTGGAAATAAACGATGTATTGTTGGACATGAGGCCATTTTTGATGCATCATGTCGATTTCTTTCTGGAATTGGATTGGAAGTGGATCTTCAGGTGCAACAATCATATCACCCGAACCAGATACACTGCAAAAAGTACAACCGCCATGGGCAACAGTCCCATCTCGATTCGGGCAGTCGAACCCTCCATCAATCGGCACCTTGAAAATTTTCCCGCCAAACTCATTTCGTAAAGCATAATTCCAAGAATGATATCTTTTATTTCCTTCTGAATAAGGAAAAGTCATTAAAAGTCCTTCTTTCTGTAAGAGTTATCTATTTGTTTTCTTTTTTCTCTATACACTGGATAAGTCAGGCACAGCCAAGAAAGACTGAGTAAGTAGCCGCCGATGATATCAGTAGGAAAATGAACACCCAGATAAATGCGGCTTATCCCAACACTTACTATAATAAACACCATCAGCAATTGAAGCAATGTACGTAAGGTTCTTTTTTGAACAAAAGCTGGCAGCAGAAATAGGAAAGAGCCGTAAAGAATCATACTGCCTGCTGCATGTCCACTAGGGAAACTGTAACTTGTTTCAACCACTAAGTGTGTCAATGAAGGGCGCTCTCGCATGAAAAATAGTTTGATCAACGGGTTGATGATTCCAGCAATTACAATAAATCCAGAAACGAACCAAACTGTTTCTGCCCTTTTTTTCTTATACCACATCCATAAAGCCGTACAAGCAAATAAAATGATGACGGTAAGAGGATTACCGAATTTAGTCATAAAGAGTTGGTAGCTGTTCAGATTAGGATAAGAAGCTCTGACAATGTCTGTAAACCACTGATCGAAACCAGAAAGCCACGACAGATGGAACTTTACGATCCAGCCCAAAATAAAAAACAGGACAAGAAAGAAGCTGCCAGTCACCTGAAATGATGTTTTATATTTCATACAATTCCTCCTTTGAAGCAATGACTTATTATAGCATTTTTGGTCCAGTGAAAAAAACGGTAAAGAGATAAAACCAGTGTATGATCCCTCTTTGAATAACCAATATTCTTATAAAAAAAATAACTGTAATCGGAAGGACATTTTTTGGTAATACAAATGAAATGTTAGGAAAATAAAATCAGTGTTTTTCGAAATCCTTGTAAATAAGAACATAGATGTAGGAAGAACTTGAAAATGAACAGAAGTTGTTCATTACGGTAAATTACAATATGATTACAAAAAACAACAAAGCTCTTAAATAACTTTTAATAAATATTAAGAGAAGTTATAATTATTAATAATAGATAAATTGAAGTTGGAGGATAGAAGATGGAAAACATTGCAAGAAAAGAACGGAGACGTTTAGAACAGACTAAACGTTTTCGAAAAGCAAAACGAGGGGCAGCAATCGTGGGAACTGCGATGGTAGGCTGTTCTGTCGCTGCTCCATTAGTACAGCCGGTTCCTGTTCAAGCGGATGAAACACCTGTTCAGTTCGGCGCAAGAATCAATACAGCGGCATTTATCACAGAAATTGCTACTTATGCGCAGCCAATTGCTCAAGCCAACGATTTGTATGCATCAGTGATGATCGCACAAGCAGTTGTAGAAAGTGGTTGGGGCAGTAGTGCGTTATCGCAAGCACCTTATTATAATCTTTTTGGGATAAAAGGCAGCTATCAAGGACAAACCGTCTACATGGATACACTTGAATTTTTAAATAATCAATGGGTAAATAAAAAGGAGCCTTTCCGACAATATCCTTCTTTTGCTGAATCGTTCAATGACAATGCCTATGTACTTAGAAATACTTCATTTGGCAACGGTTATTACTATGCCGGTACTTGGAAGAGCAACACGAGATCCTATACAGATGCGACAGCTTGTTTGACAGGTCGTTATGCAACAGACCCTGGTTATGCAAGCAAATTAAATAATATCATCACGACTTACGGATTGACCCAATATGATACACCAGCTAGCGGAAACGCGGGCGGTGGAGCCACTACAGGTGGTAATAATACTGGAAGTACAGGTAGTACTAGCGGTTCAAGTAATTCTGGTAATACAAACTCAGGTTCAGCAACTTCGACCACTTATACTGTTCAATCTGGCGATTCTGTTTGGGGAATCTCCAATAAATTCGGTATTACAATGGACCAATTGATTCAATGGAACAATATCCAAAACAATTTCATTTATCCAGGACAAAAACTAACGATCAAGGGTAGCCAAGAAAATGGCTCTTCGACGAATAATTCTGGTAACAATACCAATTCTTCAGGAAATGCTGGTACATCAAATGGAGGACAAACAACTGGGGCGAAATATACTGTTCAATCTGGCGATTCTGTTTGGAAGATCTCAAATGACCACGGAATTACGATGGCTCAATTGATTGAATGGAACAATATCAAGAATAATTTTGTTTATCCAGGACAACAGCTGATCGTATCAAATGGCGGTTCTTCTAATACTGGAGCAAATACTGGCAACACAAGTGGTTCAAATTCGTCTAACTCAAGTTCTTCTAATACGGCTTCAGGAACGAAATACACAGTGAAAGCCGGAGACTCTGTTTGGAGTGTCTCCAACAAATATGGAATTACGATGGCTCAACTGATCCAATGGAACAACATCCAAAATAACTTTATTTATCCAGGACAACAACTGACTGTTTCAAACAGTGGGTCAACAAACAGCGCATCAAGTAATACAGGTTCGTCAGCCAATACAAATAACAGCAGTTCAGCTAATACTGGCAGCAGTTCGTCTCAAGGCACTTATACAGTCAAGGCGGGTGAATCTGTTTGGAGCGTAGCAAATAAAAACGGCATCACGATGAATCAGCTGATCGAATGGAATAATATCAAAAACAACTTTATTTACCCAGGACAGCAATTGATCGTTAAAGGCGGCAATTCAACAAATACCAATACAGGTTCAACTACTTCGGCAGCGAAACCAAATACACCGAATACGTCAGCTACAACAAGTACATCATCCTCTGGCAATACGATGTATACCGTGAAAGCAGGCGAGTCAGTTTGGAGCGTAGCGAACAAACATCATATCACGATGGATCAGTTGATCGAATGGAATAATATCAAAAATAATTTCATCTATCCAGGACAACAAGTGATCGTGAAGAAAGGCTCGTCTCAAACAACAAACCAACAATCACCTGCTGGTTCGAAAACCTATACTGTGAAATCTGGAGAATCTGTTTGGGGCGTTGCTGACAGCCATGGTATTACAATGGCTCAACTAATCGAATGGAACAATATCAAAAACAACTTTATTTATCCAGGTCAAACATTGATTGTAGCTAAATAAAATAGCTGTTCAAAGAAATAACGATTGAATTCCACAAAAATATTTGTTACTATAAGGCTACTTAAATATGACAACACTTGAAAAGGAAGTAGTAAAAAGACTGAAGTTTCAGAGAGCACATGGTTGGTGAGAATGTGCACGGATGCTTTTGAACTCGCCTTTGAGTTGCCCTTGCTGAATATTCGAGTAAGCAGGTGGCGGTGACGGCCGTTACAACGTTCGAGGCCTTTTCATTAAGGTAAAAATAGGTGGTACCGCGTAGATTACGTCCTATAAAAAGAGCAATCTTTTTATAGGATTTTTTTATTTCTTTTGTGAAGTTTGAGAAAACAAAGTAAAAGAAAACAAAAAGAAACAGATTCTGCCGGTTTTTTCGCTATAATAGAAACAAGCGTTTTTAATAGAACAGGAGGACAGAAAATGAGTTACAATCATAAAGAAATTGAGAAAAAATGGCAAAAATACTGGGCAAAAACGAATACCTTCAACACCCATGATGATCCTGAAAAACCAAAATTTTATGCACTGGATATGTTTCCCTATCCATCCGGACAAGGGCTCCATGTAGGGCATCCTGAAGGTTATACGGCAACGGATATCCTTTCCCGTGTGAAAAGAAGTCAAGGATACAACGTACTACATCCAATGGGGTGGGATGCATTCGGCCTACCTGCAGAGCAATATGCGTTAGATACAGGAAACGATCCGGCTGAATTTACCCAAAAAAATATCGAAACATTCCGACGCCAAATCAATTCTTTAGGATTTAGTTATGACTGGAATCGCGAAGTGAATACAACTGATCCAGAGTATTACAAATGGACACAACGGATCTTTACAAAGCTTTATGAAAAAGGCCTGGCTTATGAAGCAGAAGTAGCGGTAAACTGGGTACCTGAATTAGGAACAGTTATTTCAAATGAAGAAGTGATCGATGGAAAAAGTGAACGTGGTGGCTATGACGTAGTCAGAAAACCAATGCGCCAATGGATGTTGAAAATCACTGCTTATGCCGATCGCTTATTGGATGATCTAGAACTAGTTGACTGGCCAGAAAGCATCAAGGAAATGCAAAGAAATTGGATCGGTCGTTCAGTGGGAGCAAATATTGAATTTAAAGTGGCTGGTACGGATAAATCCTATACCGTGTTTACGACACGACCAGATACTTTATTCGGTGCAACTTACTCGGTTCTTGCACCTGAACTAGATCTTGTTAGAGAAATTACGACCCCTGAACAAAAAGCTGCTGTAGAAGCTTATATCGAAGAGACAGCGAAAAAATCAGATCTGAAGAGAACAGATCTTGCAAAAGAAAAAACAGGAGTATTTACTGGTGCTTACGCAATCAATCCAGTCAATGGCAAAGAAATCCCAATCTGGATCGCTGATTATGTATTAGCTTCTTACGGCACAGGAGCTATCATGGCTGTTCCAGCACATGATGAACGTGACTTTGAATTCGCTCAAACTTTCGGACTAGAGATTCTTCCAGTTATCGAAGGTGGAGATGTTCAAAAAGCTGCTTACACAGAAGATGGTACGCACATCAACTCTGAATTTCTAGACGGTATGAACAAACAAGAAGCAATCGACAAAATGAATGAATGGCTAGAAGAAAATGGCGTAGGGAAAAAAGAAGTCAGCTATCGCTTACGTGACTGGCTATTCTCCCGTCAACGTTACTGGGGCGAACCAATCCCAATCATCCACTGGGAAGACGGAACAGTCACAGCTGTCCCAGAAGAAGAGTTACCATTACGTTTGCCTAAGACAAAAAATATCAAGCCAAGCGGTACTGGAGAATCTCCATTAGCAAATATTGAGGAGTGGGTCAATGTCGTTGATCCTGTAACAGGTAAAAAAGGCCGTCGCGAAACGAATACAATGCCACAATGGGCAGGAAGCTCATGGTATTACCTGCGTTATATCGACCCTCATAACAAAAAAGAGCTAGCAGATTATGAAAAGTTGAAGCGTTGGCTACCAGTTGACATCTACATTGGTGGAGCAGAACATGCGGTGCTTCATTTACTATATGCACGATTCTGGCATAAGTTCTTATACGATATCGGTGTTGTTCCTACAAAAGAACCATTCCAAAAACTATACAATCAAGGAATGATCTTAGGCGAAAACAACGAAAAAATGTCAAAATCTCGCGGTAATGTAGTCAATCCTGATGATGTGGTTGAAACTTACGGTGCAGATACACTGCGCATGTACGAAATGTTCATGGGACCATTAGACGCTTCGATTGCTTGGAGCGAAAATGGCTTAGAAGGAAGCCGTAAATTCTTAGATCGTGTATGGCGTTTGATCGTTGATGAAAACAATAAAATGCGTGACCGTATCACTACATTGAACGACGGCAAACTTGATAAAGTATACCATCAAACAGTAAAAAAAGTGACAGAAGACTATGAAAATCTTCATTTCAATACAGCAATCTCCCAATTGATGGTCTTTATCAATGAAGCCTATAAAGTGGACGCTCTGCCTTATGAATATATCGAAGGATTTGTTCAACTACTCGCACCGATTGCTCCTCACATGGGTGAAGAACTATGGTCTATCCTTGGAAATGATGGTGGTATTTCTTACGCACCATGGCCAACATACGACGAAGCAGCACTTGTGGAAGACGAAGTAGAAGTTGTTTTCCAAGTAAACGGTAAAGTTCGTGCGAAAAGCAATGTTCCCCGAGACTTAGGGAAAGATGAGCTAGAAAAAGTAGCATTAGCCAATGAAACAGTGCAAGAATATATCGAAGGCAAAACAGTCAGAAAAGTTATTGCGGTACCAAATAAGTTAGTCAATATCGTTGCTAATTAAATAACCTGATAAAAGCAGTTGGCAGAATCTCTGTCAGCTGTTTTTTTGTAAAAAAACATGAATAGAGAAAATAGTTGACAAGAAAATAACAACGCCATATGATGTTCCATAGTATTTACAACCTGTCATAGTTGACTGTAAAAAATATTGAAATAAAAGTAAAAGAAAGGACGACAACAGGTGAATTTTTATCAGTCTCTACAACTAGATCCGTTTATTTTAAAACAAAAAATACGAGAAGCAGCTTCTAAAAAAGAAAAGTGCATGTATATTTGTTCATTGTTTTTACGATCATTATTCATCGTATTGTTTGCCATTTGTTTTATTATTTTCATTACAACATTGTTTGAATCGACGCATAAACCATACGCAGTGGTTTTATTCTGTATGTTGATGAGTATTCGTTTTGTTGATTTTGGTTATAAGATTTCTCATTCGATCATTAGTTTAGCCATCGTTATGCTCTCACTATTAACAGCGCCTTATGTCCATCTGATTAAATGGACAGTTATGGGCATGTTGATTCATTTTGTTTTACTAAGCAGCATATTAATGGCAACCGCTAGTGATCCCAAAATGGGGAATGCTTCTTTGTACGGCTTTTCATATCTCTTTATTGTTTATTCGTTACCTAAAGATTCGTTGAACAAGAATTTCTTTACACAAACAAGTAGCTTATTGTTTTTGTTTTTTTGTTGGTTTTCAGTTCTCCTTTACAGAAAACATCGAGAAAAGAACAAAGACAAAAGCTTGTTTAAAGAGATTTTTTTGAAAGGCATGTATTCGCAGGAAAAAATTTGGATGCTCATCTATGCATTTGGCATTAGCTTTTTGATTGTTGCAGGAGAGTATGTCCCTTTTCAGCGATTGATGTGGGCAGGGTTTGCATTTTCTTCTATTGTATCTAGCTATGGATTGATGTCGATTGGTTTCAAAGAACGAGCAGTAGACCGAATCATTGGGTCATTGATTGGATGTGCTTTATTTATTGGTATCAGCCAATTTATTCCTTTTAACTGGGTCGGTATATTAGGTGGTCTAGCTTTAGGTGTTTGTTCTACCTATAGATATAAAACAGTTTTTAATTGTTTTGGTGCTTTGGCAATCACTGCCAGTTTATTCGGGGTTCCAGGAGCAGTGTCAATCCGTATCTTTGAGAATGTTCTTGGGGTATGTCTAGGGGTCATGTATATTGGGTTGACTGAAATACTTATCCGAAAAATAAGAGAAAAATATGAAGTGAATCCTTTGGTAAGTTCCACTAAAAAATAATGAAAAAAATGAAGAAGGGGCTGTGACAAGACTTTTGTCACAGCCTCTTTTTACGAATAAACGGTGTTCCAGAAGTATCTTCTTCGAAAAATGAGCCCAAATTTTACAAAAATTTGAGTAGCAATTTTCGTAAATTCCTTCTTGTTTCTTGAAACTGACCATGTCTGTCACAACTTCATTGTTTTAAGGTAGATCAGTGAAACGTTCGACTTTCATTTTTAATTTATACTTTTTACGGAGTTCGTTTATTTGGGCCATCATTTCGGATTTGTGATGCTTTTCGATTGCTTCTTCATCTTTCCAACGGTCGATCAGTAAAAGAGATTCTGGATCTTCTAGTGGAAAGTAATAGTCATATTTCTCGTTTCCTTCTTCTGCGCGAATCGCTTTGACAATGTTTCTTTCGACCATTTCTTCTGCAAATTTTCTGGCTTGTCCATTTGTACTTGTATACAAAATATTCACTGTGATACTCACTAAATCCCCTCCTGAAAAAATTCTATCACTAGTATATCACGGTGCCAGAAATTATTATTCAAGATATGATACACATTTTTTCCGTAATGCTACGGAAATATATATTTTGAATAGAAAACGCTTACAAGTTATGCTTGATTTATAAAAATAAAAGGAGTGATTGATTTATGAAAAAAGCATTGATTATTTGTGCCGCAGGAATGTCATCATCGATGATGGCCTCAAAGACAACGGATTTGTTTAAGCAAAAAGGAGAAGAGGTACTCGTAGATGCAGTTTCAGCTACAGAAGGCGATAATATGATTAAGAATAGTGATTTTGATTTATTTCTGATCAGCCCGCAAACGACGATGTTTTTGGATAAATTCAAAAAATTAGGAGAATCTGTTGGAAAGCCTGTTGTTAGTATCCCTTTCCAAGCGTATGTCCCAATCCCTACAGGCATCCAGAAGTTAGCAGAGGTGATCGAAGAGAACATATGATGGAATAGGAGTGGATGATAATGAAACAGAAGGAAAAATTGCTGTTGAGATATTTGATTGATCACAGGAAGGAGTATGTCACCAGTCAACGTTTAGCTTCTGAATTGTTATTATCTGATCGGACAATCCGTAATTACTTGCAGCGGATCAAAGAGTTAGTAGAAGAAAACGGAGGTAAGATCCTTGCTAAACCAGGTTATGGCTACCAACTGCACATCTTGCAGAGATTGACATTTGATCTGTTTTTGAGTCGGCAAGAAATAGTACCGGGATATGCTAGAGAACCTCAAGGATTTTATGAGTCGGAAGACCGACAAAAGTATATATTGAATCAACTGCTTTTGGAAGATGCCATTCTTTTTATGGATGATTTGGCAGAAGAGCTTTATATCAGTCGTTCTAGTTTGACAAAGGACATGCAAGCAATCAAAGAGCGGTTGATTCCTTATTCACTAAAAATTGTTTCTAAGCATGGTCAAGGGATATGGATCGAAGGGGAAGAAAGAAATCGACGGCATTTTATCATGGATACTTTTTTCGGGAACCATTGTGGAAATTCATTGAAAGAATATTTAGGACAAAGTCGCTTTTTCACAGACATCAGTTTTGAAGAGCTAGTGATCATCATTCTCGATGAAACAAGAGAAGCTAAGTTAAAAGTTTCTGATTTTATCATACAGAATTTGTCCTTACACTTGGCTTTGGGAATCAAACGTCTACGAGAAGGGTTTGAAATCAAGGAACTAGGTATCGAACAAGAAGTTTCTGATCGAGTAGAGTACCAAGTGGCGCAACGCATTGTTCAACGTATTGAGGTAATCGCGGATGTATCGTTTCCCCAAGAAGAAATTGCTTATTTGACTTTACACCTTATGGCTAAGTTAAATCATAGAGAAAATAAAAATGATCAGGAACTATCAAAGGAAGTAGTGAAAGTTTTGAAACGATTGTCTCAGGAATTTCGTTTTTCATTAATAGAGGATCACCAGCTTTTCAATGGACTGCTTGATCATTTGTCACCAATGATGATTCGATTGAGCCGAGGCATTCGCATTGAGAACCCTCTGACTGAAGAGATAAAGAAAGAAAATCCCAAAGTTTTTGAAGCAGTAAAAACGCATTTCAGCAACATGCCAGCTTTGAAAAACTATACCATCAATGAAGATGAATGGGCCTATTTGGCTTTGCATCTCATGGCGGCATTGGAAAAAGAAAGAGCTACGCATAAGTTACATGCGTTGATCATCTGCGCAACAGGTTATGGCAGTGCTCAATTATTAAAGAATCGTGTGATCAGCGAATTTGGAAAAAATATTACAGTGGTAAATGTAAAAGGCTATTATGAGATCAATGAAACAACTTTAAAAGGAATCGACCTGATTATTTCTTCTATTGATCTTTCGACAATGTTTTTTAAAATTCCAGTTTTACATGTCAGTATTTTTTTGAATGAAGATGATGTTCATAAAATACGAAAGGTAATTGGTGAATCCATACCTTATAATTCCTCAGATCGACCGATACCAGCATTTTCTCTACAGCAAAAAAAGCAGATTTACACCGAACAGCTGTCTGAAAAATTTTTCAAGACTTATACGTACGAACCAAAAAAAGAAGAAGTTCTTCATGATTTGTTGCAAAAGCTGAGCATAAATGAAGAAGAAGGATATATAAGAGAAATGCGAAAGCAGATCCAGCAACGTGAAAGTATGGGACAAATCATATTCAGTGATACAGTGGCAGTCCCACATCCCGCTGTTCCAGTTGGAATCGAAACAAAGGTAGCCGTTGCATTGATTACTTCAGGGATGCAATGGAATCAGTATCAAGGAATCCATTTTGTTTTTCTAGTTTCGCCTTCTTATATCGAAAATGAAGGAATTACGGTCGTGACCAAAGCAATCGTTAGGTTAGTTGACCAGCTAAACGTGCAACAGGAAATCTTAGCTGAACCTATTTTTGAGAATTTCAGCAGTAAATTTATCAAACTGATCGAATAAGGAGGAAAACAGGTGGCTGAAAAAATAAACAGTGAAACGCTACAAGTGACGTCTTTTGATATCATTTTTCATAGCGGAAATGCACGAACACTGATACATGAAGCATTTCGCTCGATGCGTAAGGAGATGTTTGAAGAAGTAGAAGAGAAGTTGCGACAAGCAAATGAAGAGATTCTTCATGCGCATCAATCACAAACTCAACTTCTGAAAGAATATGCTAGTGGGACAAAAATAGAAATGGAAATTATCATGGTCCATGCACAAGATCATCTGATGACGACGATGACATTATTGGAAGTTGCACAGGAAATGAATTATTTGTATCAAAAAAATAAATAGAAAGGAAGATTTATTGTGCAGGATACAGTAAAAAAGAAAAACGAATTAGAAAAAAAGCAACTTAGTTTGAAAAACATGTATTTCAATCGTTATCTGTTCGTACGCTATCTGACTGCCTTTTTCTTTTTCATGAACATGCAATGGATGATTCTGCTTCTATCAGCTAAAAGTTTAGGAAGCAGTTTACCAATGGTTCTACTTTTAGCTATTTTGCCTGCAGTAGGAGAACAAGTAAAGCTTTATCGAAAGCACCAAACGAATGTTCCATGGACAAAGCGGTATTTTTTGTTTCAGGGTGTCTGCAATATATTATTGATTCCAGTGTTGTTCACCTCAGGATTTACACTCTTGTATCCTTTTATGGCAAATAACAATAGAGGACAGCTATTTGTTTTCATTCTTATTGTAAGCGGTATTTTTGTCAGTGTATTTATCCAGTATCGTTTAAAGAAAATTTCGCTCAATCAAGATCAGCAGTATATCCGTATAAAACAATATGAAAAAGCGTTGTATTTAGGAAAGGAGAATAATTAATGTTTGATTTTTTGCAGAAATACCTGATGGGACCTATGGGGAAAATTGCGCAACTTAAAATCGTTCGGGCTGTCATGGCAGCGGGGATGGCTTCTATTCCTTTCACGATTGTAGGTTCGATGTTTTTGGTTTTGAATATTTTGCCATTACCGTTCCCATTTTTAGAAGGATTTTTTAATGCAACTTTTTTCAAAGTTAGTGACTTGTACATGATCGTCAATACAATGACGATGGGTATTTTATCTATTTACTTTGCCATTGTGTTTGCTTATGAATTAACGTCAATTGAACGAGATGAACAAAAGTTGAACGTTAATCCGCTCACGGGGGCATTACTATCTGTTTTTGCATTCTTTATGTGTATCCCTGAATTGATCATGAACGATGGTAAAATCAGCTTGATTGCTTCTATCAATGAGACAGAAACTGTAGTAAATGGGATACGGATGGGCTCTTTTGTCGAACGTTTAGGAACTTCAGGAATCTTTACAGCTATTATTATGTCGATTATTGCGGTCGAATTGTATTGTACGTGTGTCAAGAGAAATTGGGTCATAAAAATGCCAGATGTTGTTCCGCCAGGAGTTTCTCGTTCTTTCACTGCTCTGATCCCAACATTTGTCATTGCGTTTGTGGTGATGATCATCAATGGATTATTAGTTGCGCTAGGAACGGATATCTTCAAAATGATTGCTATCCCATTTGGATTTGTTACGCAGCTGACGAATACGTGGCTTGGTGTCATGGTAATTTATTTCTTGATCCATGCATTGTGGATCGTAGGAATCCATGGAGCGAATATCATCACTTCTTTCTTGACCCCAATCGTATTAGCTAATATGGCAGCTAACGCACAAGGCGCAAATTATCCGTTGGCAGGAGAATTCAACAATTCTTATGTAACCGTTGGTGGATCAGGTGCGACCTTAGGATTGATCATCTTTATTGCATTCCTCGCGAAATCTGATCAGCTGAAAGTGTTAGGAAAAGCCTCTCTTGTACCAGGACTATTCAATATCAACGAACCAATTATTTTCGGGATGCCAATCGTTTACAATCCCTATTTAGCGGTTCCGTTTTTCTTAGCACCGATGGCTTCTGCTACACTCGCTTATTTTGCCATTCGGCTGGAAATCGTTAAACCGATGCTTGCACAGATGCCGTGGCCTTCACCAGTTGGAATTGGCGCATTTGTCGGCAGTGGGGGTGATTGGAAAGCGGCTGTGCTAGCTGTCTTTTGTGCAATCATCGCATTCATTATCTGGTTCCCATTTATTAAATTCTATGATAATAAATTATTGAATGAAGAAAGAGAAAAGGCAGCAGAATTAGCTGGCGAAAAGTCAGCTAACTGATTTCTAAGAGAGTGTGGGACAAAAGTAAAGAAAAACTTTTGTCTCACGCTCTAAACATGTGTAAACGGCGGAAGCAGAAGCAACTCCTTCGGAAATAAGCTGAAATTCACAAAAATTTGAAAAGCAATTTTCGTGAATTCCTTCTTATTTCTTGGAGTTAAACGCTTCTGTCCCAGCCTCTATTTCCTACGATTAGTCAAGTAAAAGGTGCAAGAAAAATAGCTCGTAAACGAAAGCGACAAAATCAAGGCACACCAAATAAAGCCCCGTTCGTAAAAAATTTTCGATCTGGGCAAAGAAGTGGTATACTGTAAGTGGTTTAGTTAATGGTCCACTGAGACCGCGTACGCATAGTCGTACTCTGTATGTGCCCTAACCATAGCGTGCATACATTTCAGAAGCTTGTTCATACAAGCAACTGTGGCAACCTTCTCTTTCTTAGGGATAGGTTGCTTTTTTAATTTGTAGTAATAATCGACAATATGATTAGGAGCTGCGCGTTGCTGGCGAATCATATTTCGAATGGTGAAGAAAATAATTTTCCGTGCTTTGGGATTACCACGCTTATTGATGCGGTCTTGGCCAGTATACTTACCTGATTGATACCGTCGGATGTCGATTCCGACAAAAGCATTCAATTGTTTATGGGTTTTAAATCGTGTGATATCTCCTAATTCACCGAGCAATAAAGCGGCTGTGAGTGCGCCAATCCCAGGGAACGTTTGGTACAACAAAAAGCAAGGAGAGCCTTCGGCTTTTTTGATCATTTGTGTCGCCAGTGCTTCTTTTTGTTCGAGTAAATCTTGGAGAAGTTCGGCGTAATAGATTGTTTTTTGACATTGGATACTGTCTTTTTCAACAGCTGGATAGGCACACTGTGCATAGTGGATGATTTGATCTGCCTTTTGCTCGGCACGATTCGCGGAGATTTTTTTCCGTGTTTCGTTGATCAGTTTATTTTTTATTTTTGTCCGAGTAGATGCCAATACAAAATCTGGATGGGGAAAAAGACGGATCAATGTCAATGCGTAAGGGGTCAGCCTGTTTGAAAAGAACTGTTCAAGCTCTGGAAAAGTCAACTGAAGACAGTTGTGTAAATCCATGCGCAGACGAGTGATTTTCTTCTCAATTTCTTGATAAAAACGGGCTAAATCGCGCATCTCTAAGTAAAAATTGCTTTGTACTTCTTTTGGCTGACGTTGACTTTTAAGATGAGTCTGTGCGAGCCGATGGGCATCCGATTTATCTGTTTTCCAACTGCGTAAGGTGCTTTCTTCCATCTGTTTTTTCGCTTCTAACGGGTTTAACAAACAGTAAGAAAAGTGATGATCTTGAAAGAACTTTTCGACTGGTCTGGAATAAATCCCCGTTGCTTCAAAAACAATCAATGGACGTTCAGGCAAGTGCTGGATCTCTTCGAGTAATGCATGAAATCCTCTTTGAGTGTGTTCAATCTCGTCTTCAAATAAGCAGGTGTCGTCTTTGTATAGGACACTGTAGCTGTGTCCCATTGAAACATCTAATGCAAGAATGTAAGGCATTTGTTTTCCTCCTTTTTAAGTTTTGAAAGAACTTTACTGCTTCATTTCGATTCCAATTTCCTATACACGGGCTCATGGCCCCAACATACGTAAACCTGATTCTAAAATGACAGTAAAGAAGTTCGGTTTTTGATAGGGACTCGTAGTCCTCAAGGCTTTGTTCGAACTTTCTTTCACTCTTCACTATAATCTAAAAATAGAAAATAGAGGAGAACATCATTCGTCAATGATGTTCCCCTCTAATCTTAGTATGTTTTATTATAGTCAATATGATTCGAACGAAGTATCAAGGCAGAATACCGAGCGACTGAAGCAAACCTAGACATGTGAATATCAGATAAACGACTAGAAAAAATAGAGCAACCCTTCCGCCTAAGCGCGCGAAAAACTTAGTCTGATGCTTCCGACTCATCAAGTAAGAAAAAAGTAGCAGTAACCATCCAACAATCGATGCATCAACTGGCAAATGGAGATTTCTAAAAATAACGACCCCCATTTTGCCACTTTGCAAATTCAAAGTTAGAAAAATGACAGAAAAAAGAGAAAGAAAAAAGATACCGTTTGCTAAGTTGAAAAATTTTTTCATAATAACCACCTTTATATTATTGAAAAAATAATAAACATATAGAAAAATAGGAATAATAAAATATAATTAAAGTATACTAATTAATTAGTATAAATACTATAAATTTTGGAGGTTTTATTATGAAAAATAGTTTTTTTAAAGCTATAGTATTAACAACGTTTGTTTCAATTAATTTAGGGATGGGACCTGTAGTAAAAGCCCAAGAGGTTCAATTTGATACTCAGCAAAGTATGTCTTCAGAAATGCTGTCTAATTTAGAATTAGAAATGAATGAAAAAATTGCGCTTGATTTAAACAAATTTATTAGTGAGAATAAACTAAAAGTAACGATAGAAAATCCGACCGTAGAAATAAATGAAAACGTTATCTATAAAGGGTATAATGAAGAAATAATAAAAGATAAAATTAGTGAAGATATAGAGCAATTTAAAGAAAATTTATATGAAATGACTTTAAACACAGAAAAGACAGATGCAGAAAAGAAAATCATAAATAATGGGAGTTATTATACTGCTCGAGTATGATCTGGAGTTCCAGCAATAGGGCATGGTTACATAAATCAGGACTTTAGAGTAACTATTTCAGGCGGACGTGTGATAAGTACTAATTTTTTGGGGTCAAGTTATTCTAGCGGATTCTTAATAGGAACATGGTCACATAATCGTTCTTGGGCTGAAACTCGAGGAGGAGGAACTTTATTGGACATATATATGAGAGGAACGTTGCGATATGGCATAGGAGATTTTTCATATAATTATCCGGCAACTTTTCTTGATAATTGTAGAGTCAGTGGTAACAGGCTAGTAAATGTTTAAAACAAAAGACATAGACGGGACGCTATGAAAAGTTTTCTTTTCATAGCGTCCCGTCCACTAGAACATAAATAACATTACTCTTCAATCAACCGCTTCACGATTGCATAATCCCCTTCATAAGGTTCATCTACACCATTGATTTTTTGATAGGGATCAACCCCTTTTCCCGCAATGACGACTGAATCCTGCGGAGTACTTTCTGCTAAAGCACGTCGAATCGCTTCAGGACGGTCCATTTCATAATGAACGATCAATTCTGGATTAGTAATTGCTTCATTGATTTCTTCCGCGATTTTTTGCGGATCTTCAAATGCTGGGTCATCTGCCGTCAAAAAGGCAACGTCAGCTGTTTCTGATAGCACTTTTCCAAAATCATGTCGACGGGAGATTGCTTTGTTTCCTGGGCTGCCTAATACAACAATTACACGACCATCTGGATGTTCATTTTTGGCAAATTCTAGCAATGTTTTCAAACTTAGATAATTATGTGCGTAGTCCACATAGACATGCGCCCCATTTGTTTGGATCAATTGATCCATTCGACCTGGTACACGAGCTTCTTTTAATCCGGCTTGTGCATCTTGACTGGAAGCACCGGTTAGTGCTGCGGCAATGATCGCACTGGCTGCATTTTCTTGATTGAATCCTCCGGCCAGCAAAATATCATAAGCAGTATCGCAGATAGCTAAGTGATCTTGACGAGAAGATAAAGTAAACCCGTGGGTACCTTTGTCTGAATGGATCACTTGATAATTGCTTTCTTCCGAACGGCCATAAGTGATCGTTGGGATCTGGAATAGATCGGCGGTTTCTTTAAGCAAATCAAAATAGTCACTTTCGTGATTCAAAACAACTGTTTTTGAGTTTAAGATCAATTGACGCTTGCAATAGAAATAATCATCGAATGTTGGATGTTCGATCGGACTGATATGGTCAGGCGAGATATTCAAGAAGATTCCTACATCTAAAGTCAACCCGTACACACGTTGTGTTTTGTAAGCTTGAGAAGAAACTTCCATCACTAGATGAGTCATACCATTTTCAACTGCTTCTGCCATCATACGATATAAATCTAATGACTCAGGCGTTGTTAAATGGGATTTGAAATACGTTTTGCCATCTAGCGTTGTATTCATCGTAGAAAGCAATGCAGTTTTTTTATTCGTTGTGTGATCCAAGATTGCTTTAGTAAAGTACGCAGCAGTTGTTTTACCTTTTGTTCCAGTGAATCCAATCACTTTCAATTTATTTTGTGGATAGTCGTAAAAGGCCATAGCAAGAAGTGCCATTGCTTTACGGATATCCGTCACAATGATTCCTACTGCTGAATTTTCGTATGGCTGCTCTGATACGTAATATTGGATACCTTGTTCGATCGCTGAATCCAAATATTCTTCTTTGAAATTCATTCCTTTACAGAAAAACAGAGTAGAAGCATCAGCTTTTCTTGAATCATAACTTAACTGAAGAAATTCAGCTTTTTCTGGTACATCAAGATGCCAGCCTTTTGTTGAAACAAATTCTTTTAATAGATGTTCTTTTAATAGTAAATGACGGATGTCTTCTAAAGAGAAGCTCATTGATTGATCCCTCGCTTCATTCAATTTCTTGATTTATTATAGCACACTCTTTTCAATATATCGTTTGATTCCGCTATGACAAAATCCAGCTTTATTCAAATTTTCTTGACACAGGGGACAAGCGGATGAGTATTTTCATAAACAATGAACTGACTGTAATAGATAGGAGAACGAACAGTGTCTCTAACCATCCAAATACATAATAATTCAAAAAGACGATAAGGCTATTCGTAAGTAACAGTCCTTGCGGCATTGGAAGCCGAAAAAATTTGTGGAAAATAATCGGCGGTATCGTTATCCCGCCATTTGAGGCTCCAACGGCGTACAATGTGTAAACCCCAAGACTGAACAAAAGACTTCCTGAAATCAGTGAAAAGAAATGTGAGGAGAGCATTTCCACTTTTGGAACAATCTCTAAAACAACAGGAAAAAGCAGACTTCCCGCTACAGTTTTAAAAAATACTGATTTTCCTAATAGAACAGCGGCTAGAAGCAGCATCATAAGGTTGATGATCCAAACAGTAACTGAGCGCTGGATAGAAAAGGCCGTTTCAACTAAATGTCCGATTGCGCCCACTCCGGCGGAAGCTATATCATGAGGGAGCAAGAACCAATTCAATCCAACTGTGATAAAGAAAAGACCTAAAAATATAACGGGTATTTTTTTATTTCTTGTGTCATTGATATCTCCTATAAATGTTAGCCATAAAAGGCTGTATATTTCTTTACTTTACCAAAAAAACGAAACCGAATTCAAAAAAACAATCGTTCTTATAAAAGTTATATAAAATCGATTGCCAGTTTCTGTTTTACCAATTAAAATGATAGTAATGTTTTGTAGAAAGTTGGAATCTGACCGATGGATAATCAAAGAAAACCAGCATTAGATCAATTATCACCGCAAGAAAAAATGGCACGAGGCTCTGCCTGGATGACCGCCAGTAATATCATTTCAAGGTTGCTAGGAGCTGTCTATATCATTCCTTGGTATGCTTGGATGGGCGAAAATGCTAAGGCTGCCAATGGATTATTCAATATGGGGTACAATATATATGCATTGTTTCTACTGATCTCTACAGCAGGAATACCCGCGGCGATCGCAAAACAAACCGCGCGATATAATTCGTTGAATGAATATGGCACTTCACGACGATTATTCATCCGGGCATTACAGATGATGGGCGGGTTAGGTCTGTTGTTCGCTTTGTTCATGTACATCGCCTCTCCTTGGCTAGCTCATGCTTCTGGTGGCGGAGAAGAACTGATTCCAACGATGCGCTCTTTGAGTATCGCTGTATTGGTTTTTCCTTGTATGAGTGTGATACGAGGGTATTTTCAAGGGAATCAAGAGATGATGCCTTATGCGCTGTCGCAGATCGTTGAACAAGTGGCACGTATTTTTTATATGCTATTGGCTACATTCATCATCATGAAAGTCATGAATGGCGATTATGTGACAGCGGTCACGCAATCAACTTTCGCGGCATTTATCGGTATGCTAGCAAGTATCCTTGTCCTTTTGTATTTTTTGAAGAAACATCAAGCGTATACATCTGCATTTATCCACTACAGCGAAAACAAAGTAAATATTGCAACGAAGGAATTGTTGTTAGATACCATTAAAGAAGCAATACCGTTTATTATCGTTGGTTCAGGGGTAACAATCTTCAAATTAGTCGATCAATTCACTTTTATGAGGATCATGTCCGCATCCACTGAATATTCCAACGCACAGTTGTTAGATCTTTTTTCGATTTTCAGTGCCAATCCAGATAAGTTGACGATGGTAGTTATCGCATTGGCAACATCGATCGCGTCTACCGGGTTACCGTTGATTACAGAAGCTGTTACGTTGAAAGATCGAGTAGGGCTGGCAAAATTGACGAGCGGAAATTTACAACTGTTTTCATTTTTTATGTTTCCAGCGACATTCGGTGTCATGTTACTCGCCTATCCGCTAAACACATTATTTTATACACCAGATTCTCTAGGAAGCAATGTACTGATCCAAGCAAGTTTTGTAGGACTCTTCTTAGGGTTATATATGCTAGTTTCCAACATGCTGCAAGGAATGTTTGAAAACAGGGCAGCAATCAGTTATTTGGTTGTTGGGTTTCTGGTGAAACTACTTCTTCAATATCCAGCCATTCGTTTATTTGAAGTGTATGGCCCTTTATTAGCGACAATGCTCGGTTTTGCTGTGTCTTGTACCTTAATCTTAAAGAGGATCCATGAAGTAGCCCGCTTTAAACCAAGTTTTGTCTGGCGTAGGACATTACTGATCTTTATTCTTACCTTGATTATGCTTTTTGCTTCGTGGATCACAAAGATAATTTTTGGGACTTTCTTAAATGAAGATAGCAAATTCCAGTCTCTATTATTGATTCTTGCAGTAGCAGGTATAGGGGCATTGGTGTACGGTTATTTAGCTTTGAAAATCCGTTTGGCAGAAAGACTACTAGGACCAGGAATAGCGCGTTTACGACACAAATTAAAAATAAAATAAGTGAATGGGAAGAGCAGAATCAATGCTCTTTTGAAATGGGGGAAACGCATGCGTTTAGATAAATTTTTAGCAGATATGGGACTTGGTAGCCGCAAAGAAGTCAAAGGATTGATCAAAAAAGGAACGATTGAAGTCAATGGGCAAGTGGTCAAAAGCGATAAAACGCAAGTAAACGAGTTTGAAGATACGGTTACTTATTTAGGAGAAATCATTGCGTATCAAAAAGATTTTTATTATATTTTGCATAAACCTGCAGGAGTCATTTCTGCTACTCAGGATAATCATGACCAAACCGTAATCGATTTGTTGAAAGATCAAGATTATCGGGAAGATCTTTTTCCAGTTGGCCGATTGGATAAAGACACGGAAGGCCTCCTGATTTTAACGAATGATGGGATATTTGCTCATCAGTTATTATCACCAAAAAAACACGTGGAGAAAGAATATCTAGCTGAGGTTAGCGGTATAATGACAGAAGAAGATATCCGTTTATTTGCAGAAGGATTAATTATTGATGGCGATGAGCAGACATTGCCGGCAAAACTCCAAATTGATCAAGTAGATCAAGAGTCAGAAACTTCAATTATCCGACTGATTTTGCATGAAGGGAAGTTTCACCAAGTCAAGCGAATGGTCAAAGCAGTAGGAAAAGAAGTCTTATATTTAAAAAGAATCCGTATGGGGAATTTTTGGCTGCCTAAAGATTTGAATAAAGGGCAGTATCGCCCCATGACCAAAGAAGAGCTAGAACAAGTGAGAGAAAAATAAGTGAATGGACAGTTAAAAGAATAAGTAGCGTAGTTGTAGCGCCATCTGAAAAGCAGACTTATCCGTCTGACTTTTGGATGGCTTTTTTGTGAAATTTCGACTTATTTCCGTAGAAGCTACTTCTGGAACACTGTTTGTTCAGAATAAGGGACTGTGACAAGACTTTTGTCACAGTCCCCATTGCTCCTTGTGACTCGGAGTTAGATAGTAAGGTCACGATCTCCCTAATATTCAGGACAAAACGCTGATTTCACAACCTCTGACAAACGGTGTGCAATCAGCTGACCCTCGGTATTAGCTCAAAAAACGGCAAAATATGAGAAACTATTTTTCCGTTCTTTTCTCTAATACTCAGGACAAAACGCTGATTTCACAACCTCTCCTATACTTTGTTTCATTTTCCCTATACTTTGTTTATTTATTCTCATTATTGAAAGCGCTATAATTGCGTTGGGAATGAATCGAAAGGGGTTTTTAGATGAAAAAACGAAAGGGGTTCAATCATTTTTTTATGAATCTATGGCGTTATAAAGCACTTGTCCTGATGGCTGTACCGGGTATGCTTTGGATGATTTTTTTCTTTTACATACCTGTAATGGCGAATGTCGTAGCATTCAAAAATTTTCATATTTCAGCAGATGGGTTCCTGGCTAGCCTGAGGGAAAGTCCTTGGGTGGGTTGGGAAAATTTCAAATTTTTATTTTCTTCGGACCAAGCATTTCTCATCACTAAAAATACAATTTTATATAATGTGACATTTATCCTTTTAAATCTGCTCATTTCAGTCGTATTTGCAATCATTATGAGCGAGTTGAGAAATAAACGACTTGTTAAAGTTTATCAAACGATGTCCTTGCTCCCTTATTTTCTATCTTGGGTCATTATCAGTTACTTCGTTTACGCCTTTTTAAGTCCCGACAAAGGAATATTCAACCAGTGGATTACTGGACACGGAGGAGAAGCTGTCAATTGGTACAATGAACCGAAATATTGGCCATTTATCTTAGTGTTCATCGGTACATGGAAAGGGATTGGTTATAACAGCATCATTTACTTTGCATCTGTTATGGGAATCGATCCGACTTATTATGAAGCTGCTATGGTTGATGGAGCTAGCAAATGGCAGCAAATCAAACATGTGACGATACCACAACTGATTCCATTGATGACGATTTTAACGATTTTAGCCGTAGGAAACATTTTTCGAGCTGATTTTGGCCTGTTTTATAACATTCCTAGGAATTCCGGTGCATTGTACGATGTGACTCAAGTTTTGGATACGTATATCTACAATGGGCTGACATCCACAGGAGATTTTGGTATGACGGCTGCTGCAGGACTTTATCAATCAGTTGTTGGTTTTGTCTTATTGATGATCACAAATACGGTCGCCCGTCGTTTTGATAGCGATTCTGCATTATTCTAAGGAGGAAAAAAATGAAAAAAAAGAAAGTGGAGAGAGTCCAAGTCCGTTCTTTCAATAAGACGACCAATTTTTTCTCTAATATAATGATTGCACTCTTTGCTATTTCCTGTATTTTGCCATTTATATTTGTTATTGCCATCTCTGTTACCGATGAGTCCGTATTGTCGACGCACGGGTACAGTTTTTGGCCAGAAAAATTCAGTCTATTTGGTTATACGTATTTGTTCGACCAGATGCAGGATAAAATTTTCCAAGCGCTTTATGTTACTATGCTTGTCACTGTTTTAGGTACACTGATCAATAGCACGGCTACTTCTTTATATGCTTATGCGATTTCGCGGTCAAATTTTCCATTCCGTCGTTTTTTTACCGTTTTTTGTTTGATTACGATGTTGTTCTCACCCGGTATGGTAGCTAATTATCTTGTTATGACAAATCTTCTCCAGTTAAAAGATACGATTTGGGCATTGATCTTGCCAATGGCTGTCAGCCCCTTCAATATTATTGTGATGCGCACATTCTTTAAACGTTCGGTCTCTGATTCGATTATTGAATCGGCGCGGATCGACGGAGCTAGCGAACTTCGAATATTCGTTCAAATCGTTTTACCGTTAGCTGTTCCTGGTATCGCAACAATCAGCTTATTTGCCGCATTGGGTTACTGGAATGACTGGTTCAATGCTTTACTATACATTCAAGATGATAAGCTAGTTCCACTACAGTATCTTTTGATGAAAATCCAAAGTAATATTCAATATCTGACGCAAAATTCAGGAGCAGGAAGCCAATTGACAGGTGGGCTAGCTTCAGTTCCAGGAGAATCCGCCAGAATGGCGATCGTAGTTATCTCTACGTTGCCTATTGCGATCAGCTATCCATTTTTCCAGAAACATTTTGTCAAAGGTCTAACGATCGGTGGAGTAAAAGAATAAAAAAATATAAATCATAAAATTAGGAGGAAGAAAAATGAAGTTATGGAAGAAACTAGCCTTTACAGGTGTTTCAGCATTATTGGTAGGTACATTAGCGGCATGCGGAGGTTCTGGTTCTAAAGAGCAAGCAGAAGCTAGTGATTCGGACACTTTGCAGATGTATCAAATCGGCGATAAACCGGATAATTTCGATCAATTGATGGAAGTGGCAAACAAACGAATCGAAAAAGAGATCGGTGCAAAAGTCAATATCAATTACATTGGTTGGGGCGATTACGAAAAGAAAATGAACGTCATCATTTCTTCCGGAGAAAATTACGATATCGCCTTTGCGAACAACTATGTTTCCAATGCTCAAAAAGGAGCCTTTGCTGATTTGACTGAATTAGCGCCTAAGTACGCTGAAAAAGCGTATAATGATTTAGATGAAGCTTATATCAAAGGAAATTTGGTGAATGGGAAATTATATGCCTTTCCAGTAAATGGAAATGTCTTTGCTCAACAAGTACTTACTTTTAACAAAGCTTTACTAGATAAATATGATCTTTCAATTGATGGAATCCAATCTTACGCTGATGCAGAAAAAGTTTTGAAGGAATTCCATGAAAAAGAACCAAACACGGCCGCTTTTGCCATTGGACAAGGATTCAAAGTCCAAGGAAACTTTGACTATCCTTTAGGGAACACTTTACCATTTGCTATTGATCTGGATGGAGATGATTCAAAAATCATCAATCAATACGACAATGAAACGTATATCGGCCTGTTGCGTACGATGCATAGCTGGTACAAACAAGGACTCATTCCAAGTGACGCTGCAACGAGCAATAAGGACTATCCACTAGAAGGAAATACTTGGCTGATGCGTGGAGAAACACAAGGACCCTATGATTACGGCGATACGATTTTGACAAATGCAGCAAAACAAGAACTAGTTTCAAAAGCAATTACTGTTCCATTGAAATCTACAGCTCAAGCACAAATGGCAAATTTTGTCGTATCCAATACTTCAAAAAATAAAGAAAAATCAGTAGAACTTCTAGGGCTGCTTAACAGTGATCCAGAATTATTGAATGGACTTGTTTGGGGAATCGAAGGAGAAGCATGGGAAAAAGTCGATGGTTCAGAGGATAAAATCAAATTGCTAGATGGTTATCAGCCAAACACACATATGTCTGCTTGGAATACAGGAAACAACAAGATTCTATATACACAAGAGTCCATTACGGATGACATGATTGCCAAACGCGACCAATCGATTGCTGAAGCAGAAACTTCACCGATTTTAGGATTCAGCTTCAACACGGACAGTGTGAAAACAGAATTAAGTAATATTTCAAATGTCATGAACCAGTATTTGGATGGATTGAATACAGGAACTGTTGATCCAGATGAAACATTGCCGAAATTAAAAGAAGCTTTAGATAAAGCTGGTTATGACAAGGTATTGAAAGAAATGCAAAAACAATATGACGAGTTTCGACAAGAACAATAATGAATAAAGACAAAGAGGTTGTGACAAAAACGTGTCGCAACCTCTTGTTCCGAATAAACGGTGTTCAAAACCTTGCATCTGCGGCAATCAGCCCAACCGAACGAAAAACGTAGAGAGCTATTTTTGTTCGGCTGTTCTTATTACTTGATGCAGGGCAGCTCTTTTACAACCTTTAATACTCAGACCACCGTGCTGATTGCCCAACCTTTTTTGTATAATGAGAAAGTAGAAACTTAATGTTTGGAGGAGAAGATATGTTAGGGAAGGTTTTGGAAGAGTTGTTTATCCGAATCTGGGTCGTTATAAAACTAACCTTATATTTCTGGATATACACGTTTGTCGGCGGAATCATCTTTGGATTAGGTACGGCATGGAAAACAGTCAATGAGTTATTTTATTTATATGGATTCGAGTATAAAGAAATCACGTTAAAAAGAGGCTGGAATATATATAAAAGAAATTTTTTAAGAGGAAATCTGCTATTTGGTTTATTTTTATCTAGTACTGCTTTATTGAGCTACAATCTATATCTATCTGTTCAAATCAAAGGACTCATTTTTTTAGCTATTGATTTTATTTTGCTTTTTGCCTTATTTTGTCTATTTGCTACTTATCAATACAGTATGATTTTAGACAGTGAATATACGATCTCTGTTCCTAATCTACTAAAGCTGAGTTTTATTTCGGTTTTTTCCAGCTTTTCGTCTTTTCTAAAAACAATTATTGGTAGCGGTATAATTATAGCTGTGACTTGGCAATTCAAAGGATTGATCTTATTTGGTGTCATTGGTCTTTTGACGGTTTGGAATGGTACGACGACGAAACAGTGGCGTGAAGAGTTAGATAAACAGTTGGAAAGTTATGAATAGGATCCGGATTCTATTTTCAAAAGGAACGTTACTGAATCGGCTGTTGCGGAAATATGCGGTTATCATGATTGGTGTAACGATGACTGCTACTATTATTTTTAGTGTCCATACGTGGGATCAAAACCAAAAGCAAGCAGAAAACATGACAAGTGATGCCGTTCAAAGTACAAGCAGAATGCTGAATGACAAAACAACTTTGAGTAGGATCATTAAAAACCAACTCGTCGGTGATTCCGAAAAAATCGAAAATGTCACTACCTACTTAACAAAACCCATAGATCAGTATTTGATGTATGTATATGAGCAGCAAAACAGTACCGACGAATTAGTTTCTTTCCCAAATCAAATCAAAGATCTTTATATAAATTATGAAGAACTAAGTGCGGTATATATCGTACTGAATCAGCTACCGGAGTATTATGAATCCTCTAGAGAAAACAAAGGCGGAGAAGTAAAAGCAGGAACGCCAAAATTACTAGACGCCTTTTATATCAAGTTGCCTATCACACAAGGAGGAGCTGAGTCAGGCAGTATTTTTATCGGTTTCCAAAAGAAAGAGCTAGATACGATTTTAGAGAATCTAACGTCATTCAATGGACTCTCTTTATACATGATTTCTGGCACGACAAATCGCTTGTATACGTTCCATGATAATAAAATAGCTAAAGAAACGTTTGGAAGACAAGAAACGATTATCTCAGAGAGTCTTCAGAAAAATTCACAATTGCCAATTGCTAATCTGAGAAAAAATAATTTTATCCAACATCAAGAACTGTCGGATGATTACCGAATATTAGCTGTATTAGATAAAAAAAGCGTAAAAATCGAAACGGGGAAAAACCTTGCCCCGCTGATTGTAGGTATCATTGTTTTAGACAGTATATTGCTTATCTTTCTTTATAAAACATTCAAACGATATTCACAGCAAATATCCATCGTCATGCAGGCAATGGAGCAAACAGCAGCAGGGAATTTAGAAACCCGGATTGATACAACAAAAACGGAATATGAACTAAAGGAACTTTCAATCGGTATCAACGAAATGTTGGATAGCATCAATCAATTTGTCGAAGACATCTACAAACTAGAAATCAAACAGCAAGATGCACATATGCGGGCGCTTCAAGCACAGATCAATCCGCATTTTTTATACAATACATTAGAATATATCCGAATGTATGCAATCAGCGAAGGAAGCGAAGAATTAGCAGATGTTGTATATGCTTTTTCTGCCTTGCTCCGAAACAACACAAATCAAGAGAAGACGATCACTTTGAAAGAAGAACTGGACTTTTGCGAAAAATATGTCTATTTATATCAAATGCGTTATCCTAATCGAGTGGCCTATCATTTTATGATCGATCCTGATTTGGAAAAGATCGAAGTACCTAAATTTGTGATTCAACCATTAGTTGAAAATTATTTTAAACATGGTATTGATTTTACTCGATTTGATAATGCCCTAAGTGTCAAAGTCTTACAGGAAGACAAGCGGGTAAGAATCATCGTCAAAGATAATGGAAGAGGGATGACTGAAAAACGGCTAAAACAGGTGGAAGAAAAACTGTCTCATCCCAAAGTGGAACTTCACGAATCAATCGGTCTGCAAAACGTGAATGAACGTTTACGTGCCAACTTCGGCAGCAGTTATTACATGTCGCTTGAGAATAATGAGACAGGTGGACTGACTGTTTCTATTACATTCAAGGAGGGGTGAACATGTACCAGGTGTTATTGGTAGATGATGAATACATGATTTTGAATGGGTTAAAAAAGATAATTGATTGGAAAAGTTTAGGGTTCCAAATAGTAGCAACAGCGGAGAATGCCAAAGAAGGACTATCTGTCCTTGAGCAACAGCGGATTGATCTAGTGGTAACGGATGTGACGATGCCAGAAATAAACGGACTGGAATTTATTGAAGCGGCTCAAAAAGAACATCATAATTTTGAATTTATGATTTTGTCCGGGTACCAAGAATTTGATTATTTGAAAGAAGACATGCAATTAGGCGCAGTGAATTATTTGATGAAACCCGTGAATAAGTTCGAATTGATTGAAAGCCTCAAGAAAATCAAAACACGGTTAGACCAGCAAAATGAACAAAAAAATCAGCAAGAAATCTATCAGGAACTATTATTCAGTCAATGGTTGAATGAAGAGTTAGATGAAGCAAGTGAAGAAGAAATAATAGGACAAATCAGTGAGAAACAGCATAGAATAGTATTGATCCAATTATCAAGAATTCATGATCCTCTTATCAATACATGGTTGAAAGAACACCAGCAAATCTTTTATTATCAAAGAAATTATGGAGACCGTATATTGATTACGCTGTTGTTGGAGGCAGATGAAGTTGATGGATTTTGCTGTTTTGTCCAAGAAAACATCCCTGATCAGGAATGGCTGATCAGTATCGGGGAAGAGACAGATTCATTGGACAAGATCCCTGAAACATTTCAACAAGCGAAAGACAATCTACAATTACATCAATTTTATGGAGATAAAGACGAGCATGTTTTTTACGCAATACAAGCAACAATAAAAGAGCAAACCATCGATTTTTCAAGTTTCAGACGTGTGTTGCAAAATAAACGATTAGATGATGCCCAAAAAATGATCACTGATTTTTTCGAGCAATTTCAGTTAGCAGCCATGATGCCGGAAGACATCCGGTACTCCAGCTTTTTACTGTTTATGGAGATTCAACGGGAATTGATTGATCTAGAAGATGAGGAATATTTACAAGGAATCGAAAAAATTCATCAGGCAAAAACGGTGCAAGAACTCCATCAGCTTCTTCTGTCGTTCGTCCAAAAGCACCAGAGACAGAAAAAATACAGTGGCAATGTAGAAAAAGTAATCGAAATCCTGCATCAGCATTATCAAGAACCACTTACACTCAAAGAAGTGTCAGAAAGTTTGCATTTAAATGTCATGTATTTAGGGCAGTTGTTCAAAAAAGAAACGAAAAAAAGTTTTTCAGCTTATTTGAACCATTTGCGTATGGAAAAAACAAAGCAGCTGCTTTTGCACAGTAATCAAAACGTCAATGAAATAGCAAGTGAGATTGGCTACAACAATACCACGTATTTCTCTAAATTATTCAAGAAGATTGTCGGCAGATCCCCTAAGGAGTATCGGGAAAAAAGAGGAGAATCCTAAAAAAAGAAGCGTATGGAATGAATCAATGTTCAAAAGTTTGCATCTGCGGTAATAAGCCCAACCAAACGAAAATAGGAGGAGCTATTTTTGTTTGGCTGTTCTTATTACTTGATGCAGGACAGCTTTTTCACAACCTTTTGTTAGTTATCGTTTGATAAAGAAAAAGGCAAATCTTTTGATCGATACTTCTTAGGATGAGGGACGATACCTAATTGGTAAGAAATCTTGCCGCCTTTCAGCAAATCTTGATGGGTAAAATATAATTTCGTATATTCTTTGTCCATCCGATTGATTTTATGGATAAATTGCTGTTGCGGCCGATTAGGAGTGGCTTCAATCGTCAATTCCTTTCCATTTGACAAAAGCACAACAGCCTTGTCCATTAAAGGCATACCGATAACATATTCACCGGTTCCTGGTGTGACAGGATAGAATCCCAGACTATTGAAGATATACCAAGCAGCCATACTTCCGTTGTCCTCATCTCCAGGGTAACCCGTTGAAGAATCGTTGAAAGTTTGAGTCATCAATTGTTTAAGCAATGGCTGTGCCATTTCGGGTTGTCCAATATAGCTGAACAAGTATGGGTAATGAAAACTTGGCTGATTGGAGATAGCTAACTGCCCAAATTCTATCGCAGCCATCTCGCTCATTTCATGAATCTCAAAACCATATCCTCCTGTTTCAAATGTCGGAGATTGATTGCACAAATCAATGAGTTTTTCTTTGAATCTCTCACTGCCGCCATATTTTTCGATCAACCCTGCAAAATCATGATAAACAGCAAAGCTGCTTTGCCAAGCACTGCCTTCTGCATAATCTTGTCCCCAACGATGAGCAGAAAATGGTTCTCTGAATTTGCCATTTTTATCTTTGGAACGCATCCATCCTGTCTCATAGTCAAAAATATTTTGATAGTTCAATGATCGTTGCTGATATTTTTTCACCGTTTCGTCCTCTGCTAGTACTTTGGCAACTTGACTAATACAAAAGTCGCTGTAAGCATAGTCTAGCGTATGATTGACCGATTCATGGTAGTGATTAGGAACATAGCCGTATGTCAAGTAATCCTCTGTCCCTTGTCGTCCATAATTTGGATGATTACTTTGAACTGTAGCGCCTTTCTTCATTGCTGTTAGAATTTCCTGCATCAAGTCTGGCCGAATATCTTTTACAGCAGCATCTGCAATGACTGCATCAATTAATGTCCCAGGCATTAGTCCACGTTCGTCAGGAGACAGCCATTTTGGCAAATAGCCACTTTCTCTATAGCTGTTCAAAAAACCTTCCAGCATTTCTTCGTACTTTTCTACAGCAATCAAAGAATAAAGAGGATAAACCGTTTTATACGTATCCCAAAACCCATTATTTGTATAGAGAACACCAGGTTTCACAGATCGACTAGTCGTATCATAGTGGATTTTTTGCCCACTAGGATCCATTTCATAAAATGTCTGCGGAAATAAAAACACTCGATAGAAGTTATGATAAAACGTCCGCAATTGTTGTTGATCATGGTGTGTGAGCTGTATACGATCAAAATAGGATTGCCATTGTTTCTGGCTGTTAGCAAGGTAAGTCTCTTTGCTTTGGTTTTGTTCTAGTTCCAGGTTATAAGCTGCTTGTTCCGAGCTGATAAAAGATGTCCCGAATCGGATGATTTGTTTTTTTGTCTGTTCAAAATACAACGGGATCGAATCGCTATTTTTGTTGGAAACAGCTAACTCATCAATTGTTAAAGGATATTCAAATCTCAATATAAAATAAAAAGAAAAATCAGGATCTTCTGAACCAGCAAAATGTGTGATTTTTCCTTCCACTGTGTAAGGATCTATAACAAAGAGCTGATGACGTCCCGGAAAGGATAAAAGTAAACCGCTATCATTTCTGCTGTAATCAATAGATAAGATTCCGCCATACATACTGGGTATCAATGTAGAGCGGATGCCATAACGCAATTGACGGATCGACAGATGAGTCGGACAAAATATACTTTCTTCTGGGCGGTAAGAACTTTGAGCATGAAAAAGGGTATTTTCCTGTAATTTACCATTGATTGGCGTGAGCAGCATATGACTAAAATCGCCCATCCAAGGACTTGGTTGGTGGGTAAGTCGATAACCTTGAAAAACACGATCCTCAGGATGAAACCACCAGCTGCCGTTTTGATCGGTCGTTTGCGGTGCAAAATAATTCATCCCAAAAGGAACGCCAGTGTAAGGCTGGCAGTTCCCGTTAGAGAAATTTGGCTGATTAGCTGTGCCATGTCTAGTATCTATTTGACCGATATTCATTTTATTTCTCCTTTGTTGATTGTCTTTTGATAAATGAAACTGGAAATTTGCTGTCGGAAGGACGTTCGTTTGTCTCTAACCAAGTGATCAAAGCCTCTCCAGCAAGCTTGCCTAACTGTTCAAAATCTTGTGCAATGGTTGTCAGCGGTGGATCAACAAGAGCGGCTGCTTGGATATCATCAAATCCGATGATTGAAAAATCTTCAGGAACATGATAATCATGCTGTCTCAAGAAATTCATCGTCTGGATAGCAACAACATCGTTTTCGCAAACAAAAGCGGTCACTTCATACTTAGTGATATAAGAAAGCAATTCATCGAATGTCGCGCTTTTGTCATCCAGCGAAGTGTGGAAAGCCAAACCAGCTTTGTCTAATGCTTCAAGGTAACCAAGGTAACGCTGACGTACGGATTGTGGATGAGTCTGTGCACCAAATAAATAAGCGATTTTTGAATGTCCCTGTTCGATCAAATGAGAAGTAGCGAGCACACCACCTTGGAAGTTGTCGGAAAGCACGGTAGGAAAAGGCAATTCATAGATTTTTTTATCCAATATGATAACAGGGAATTCCTTTAATGAAAGCTCAAAAAGCAAGTCAAGATGCTGTTCTGTATCAAAGGCATAATAAATCAATCCATCAAATTTATGGATGAGTTCTTTTGCCGTTTTATTTTGTAAAAAATCATGTGTCGTCATCATGACATCCATCTGTTTATCCTGCATCACAGGATTCAATCCCTTGGTAAAATCACCAACAGACAAATCAGCGACATATGGAAGAAGAAACAGAATCCGCCGTGTTTTTGTAGGTGAAGGAAGCATCTGCTCCGGAGAAGCTGATTTAACAAAACTGCCTTTCCCACGAACGCGATAAATCAGCCCTAATTGCTCTAATTCAGTCAATGCACGTTTTGAAGTGATTCTGCTTACTTTATAAGTATGGGAAAGTTCCTTTTCAGTTGGTAGTTGGCTATCTACAGGTAATTCACCAGTTAAAATAGCCATTTGCAAATCATTAAATATTGTCTGGTACAATGGTTGATTCATATAAACACCTCTTAATGATATATCATATTTAAATAATACCATAATAGATGAAAAAGTAAATAAAAATTTATTTTTTTGAAAGCGTAGACATGAAATGACACAAGAGGTATAATCTTTAAAGATATATCAAATGAAAAGAGGAAATTTATATGGTTTATAAAGATATACCAAAGTCAGTACAAAAATTTATGAATGATATCACACAAAAATGCGGGAAAAACCATGCGGACTGGGCAACGAATTTTACAGCAGCATTTGCCAACACATTATTGACAACAGTCAAAAAGCAAAATGACGGTACTACTTTTTTATTGACAGGAGACATTCCTGCAATGTGGTTGCGAGATTCTACTGCACAAGTTCGTCCTTATTTAGTGATTGCAAAAGAAGATGAGGAACTAGCTGACATGATTAGTGGGTTGGTCAAAAAGCAATTTTTTTATATCAACATCGATCCATATGCGAATGCCTTCAATGAAGAAGCGAACGGTGCGGGACACCAAACAGATCACACAAAAATGAACGATTGGATCTGGGAAAGAAAATATGAAATTGATTCTTTATGCTACCCGATACAGTTGGCCTATCTTCTTTATAAAAATACAGGAAAAACGGACCAATTCAACCCAACTTTTATTGAAGGGATCAAAAAAATCTTAGGCGTGTTCGAAACAGAGCAGGATCATGAACACTCTCCTTATACATTTATACGAGATACGACAAGAAAAGAAGATACGCTGATCAATGACGGACGAGGAGCCAAAACAACTTTTACAGGTATGACATGGTCTGGGTTCCGTCCTAGCGATGATGCTTGCCGTTACGGATATCTGGTACCATCCAATATGTTTGCGGTGGTCGTGTTAGGTTATGTGGAAGAAATTTTCCAAACGATACTCGATGATAAAGAAATCGTACAGAAAGCACAAATATTGAAGAAAGAGATTCAAGAAGGTATCCAAAATCACGGACGGACGGTTAATCAAAAAGGGCAAACGATTTATGCATACGAAGTAGATGGAATGGGGCACGCGACGGTCATGGATGACAGCAATGTGCCCAATTTGATCGCGGCACCTTATTTGGGTTACTGTTCGGAAAAAGAGGAAGATTATCTTCAAACAAGAAAAACATTGTTGAGTAAAGAGAATCCATATTTTTATGAAGGAAAGTACGCAAAAGGAATTGGTTCTTCCCATACGCCAAAAGAGTATGTTTGGCCAATTGCACTAGCTATGGAAGGAATGACAACACCAGATAAATCTGAAAAAGAACGGCTATTGAATTTGCTTGTAGCAACTGATGCAGGAACACATCTTATGCACGAAGGATTTGATGTGAACAATCCTGAAAATTATACAAGAGAATGGTTTTCTTGGGCAAACATGATGTTTTGCGAATTAGTCATGGATTACTTTGATATTCGAGTAGAAAAATAGGAGGTACTGTAAATGAAAAAGAAAGTATATATCATTTCTCATAGTCACTGGGATCGTGAATGGTATATGGCTTACGAACAGCATCACATGCGGTTGATTGAATTGATAGACGATTTATTAGAGCTATTTGAAGTTGATCCGTCCTTCAACAGTTTTCATTTGGATGGGCAAACGATTATTTTAGATGACTATCTTCAAGTAAGACCAGAAAAAAGACAGGCGCTCCAACAAGCAATCAATGAAGGAAAATTGAGAATCGGACCATTTTATATCTTGCAAGATGATTTTCTGATCAGTTCGGAATCAAACGTGAGAAATATGCTGATTGGCATGGAAGAAAGCCGTAAATGGGGAACCCCCGTCATGTTAGGTTATTTTCCTGATACATTTGGAAATATGGGACAGACGCCTCAATTAATGAAACAAGCTGGTATTTCAGCAGCGGCGTTTGGCCGTGGGGTAAAACCAATTGGCTTTGACAATCAAGTTCTGGAAGCAGAAAACTATTCTTCTCAATACTCAGAGATGTGGTGGAAAGGACCTGATCAAACAGAAATTTTTGGTCTGTTATTTGCCAATTGGTATAGCAATGGGAACGAGATTCCCGTAGAAAAAGAAGCTGCTCGTGTCTTTTGGAAGCAGAAATTAGCAGATGCAGAACAATATGCATCTACTGATCATCTATTAATGATGAATGGTGTTGATCATCAACCAGTACAAAAAGATATATCAAAAGCAATTCATCTCGCAAATGAGCTGTTTCCAGATTACGAGTTCATCCATTCTAATTTTACTGACTATCTGGAAGCAGTTCGACAAGAGTTGCCAGAAGACTTAGGTTCAGTAGAAGGAGAATTGACAAGTCAAGAAACGGATGGCTGGTATACTTTAGCCAATACAGCATCTGCTCGCGTTTATTTGAAACAATGGAATACCAAGGTCCAACGGCAGCTAGAAAACATCACAGAACCACTTGCGACGATGGCTTACGAAGTTACAGGGATTTATCCCCACGATCAATTAGATTATGCTTGGAAGACATTAATGCAAAATCATCCTCATGACAGTATTTGCGGTTGTTCAGTCGATTCTGTCCATCGGGAAATGATTCCTCGTTTTGAAAAAGCAGATGAAGTCGGAAAGTATCTTGCACAAGATTCTTTAGAACAACTGGCCACAGCAATCGATACAACTGGATTTCCAAAAGACAGCTTTCCATTTGTCGTTGTAAATACTGCAGGAATGGATAAAACTGGCGAAGCAGAAATAACCATCGAATTAGAAAGAAAAAGATTCGCTGAGGGAATACCGGAACATCTGTATCAAGAGTTAGAACAGTTGCCTAGACGGAAGTATCACGTAGAAACAAAAAGCGGGGCCACTATACCAGCTATTTTATCTGAAGAAACTGTACAATTTGGTTATGATTTGCCGAAAGATCGTTTCCGTGTGCCATATATGGCAAGGACAATCAAGGTAACTTTACCAATAAAAAACATGCCAGCTTTTTCTTGGGAAACATTCGCGCTTGTAGAAGGGGAAGCGAAAGCAGAAGAAAAGGAAACAATGATCCGTCAGAGTGGACGAATCGTCGAAAACGCCCACCTGCGTTTGACGATTAAAAAAAACGGTACCATTACAATGGAAGATCGTAAAAACAAACGAAAATGGAATAACCTGCATATTTTTGAAGATATCGGTGATATAGGAAACGAGTATATCTTTAAGCAACCTGTCTATGATCAACCAATCCTATCCAGTAATCAAGAGGACTCTGAAGTAAAAGTATTAGTAGATACACCAGAAATAGCAAAAATAAGTATTCTACAGGAAATGGAGATCCCAGTTTCTGCAGACGAGCGTTTAGAGAAAGAACAACGGATGGTTGTAGAATTTCGTTATCGAAAAGCAGAACGATCTAAAGAAAAACGGATCCTTCAAATAGAAACGATCATGACAGTCAGAAAAGATAGTAAAAAAATCGACTTTGAAACGACTCTTGACAATCAAATGAAAGATCATCGATTGCGTATCTTGTTTCCTACAAAGTTACATGTGGAACATCACGAAGCAGATAGTATTTTTGAAGTAGTAAAGCGCCCAAACCATGTATCTAGGAGCTGGGAAAATCCCACGAATCCGCAACATCAGCAAGCATTTGTCAATATTCATGATGAACAGAACGGTGTAACAGTTGGTAACTTTGGTTTGAATGAATACGAAGTAACAGCAGATGGACAAATCGCGGTGACGCTACTTCGCTGTGTGGGAGAACTAGGAGATTGGGGGTATTTTCCAACACCAGAAGCACAGTGTTTAGGTAAGCATCAGTTCAATTACAGTGTTGAACTACATGGACCAGAAGAAACATTCTCTACTTATTTGCATGCATACGCGGCACAGATTCCTTTTTCCACTCAACAAATCAAACATCATGAAGGAACATTGGCATCAAAACAACAATATTTAACGATAAAAAGTGAAACGTTTGCAATTACAGCTTTGAAACGGAGTAAGTTTAGTGATAAAGTAGTAGTGAGAGGTTTCAATATGTCTAGTCATTTAGAAAAATTAGAAATAACTAAAGACAATCGAAAAACGGTCATATTGAATCTGCTTGAAGAACCAACGCAGCAATCGGTTGTCCCGATAATCCAACCTTATGAAATTCGGACAATCGGATTCGAGGAGGAAAACTAAATGTATGGCGGAATAGAAGCAGGCGGAACAAAATTTGTGTGTGCGGTTTCAGAAGATGGAGAGATTTTGGAAAAAACAAGTATTCCTACCACAACACCAGAAGAAACATTGGATCAAGTATTTGAATTTTTTGATCGTTATGAACTGAATGGAATCGGGATTGGCTCATTCGGCCCGATTGGTATCGACCAAACAAAAGATAATTACGGATACGTTTTGGCAACTCCCAAAAAAGGATGGGCACAATTTGATTTTCTCGGCACAATCAGGAAACGCTACAATGTTCCTGTTGCTTGGACGACGGATGTCAATGCGGCTGCATACGGGGAGCTGAAGCAAGGGGCGGCACAAGGAAAAAATAGTTGTATTTACCTTACCGTGGGAACAGGAATCGGTGCAGGCGTTGTGATCAATGAGGAAATTTTTTCAGGAATCGCACATCCTGAAATGGGACATATTTGGGTAAAACGCCATCCAGATGATCAATATGAAGGCACTTGTCCTTATCATAAAGACTGTTTAGAAGGATTAGCAGCAGGTCCGTCTATTGAGGCACGTATAGGAATCAAAGGGCAAGATCTGCCACAAGATCATCCGATTTGGGATATTCAAGCTTTCTATATTGCTCAAGCACTGATCAACTATACGTTGACGTTAGCACCTGAAAAGATTATTTTAGGCGGCGGGGTAATGAATCAGGATCATCTCCTTCAAAAAATTCGTCAGCAATTTGTTGAATTGATGGGTGGCTACATGGAAACACCTCAAGTAAGTGAATATATCGTTCGTTGGGGACTGCCGAATGAAAGTGGGATTATCGGTAGTTTGCTGTTAGCAGAACACGAACATCAAAAGTAAGCAGACAAGTTACACAAAAAGAACGTAGTCTTATCAGCAGATAATGATAGGACTACGTTCTTCTTTCTATTTCCACAATCCGGGTAAAGCTTTACCAACTATTTTTTCTTGAGTAAATGGATGAATCATGTGCAGTTCTAATGCATGGAGCATCAGCCGTTCAGCTGGTCTATTTTGGTAAAGAGGGTCTCCGACGATTGGATGCCCTATATGAGCTAAGTGAACTCTGATCTGGTGCGTACGACCGGTTTCCAAAACACAATACACTTGTGTTTTTCCAGAAAGTACTTTGTCGACAGTGACATGTGTCAAGGCGTTCTGACCATTTTTATCATCTACGACCCGTTTTCTCCGATCATGGCGATCGCGTCCGATTTTATTGGTAATAGTCCTATCTTTGGCGATTTTCCCCCATACGATGGCTTGATATCTCCGATAGATCATTTTTTGTTCCAACATTCTTCCAAGTATCGGCAAGACAAATGGGTTTTTTGCAAATAAAACAGCGCCGCTTGTTTCTTTGTCCAAACGGTGGACAACATAAGGTCGTTGTTTTTTCGTATCGAGATAAGCAGCTAAGTGATTGAGCAAGGTACTGTTTTCTGTTGGTTCGTTTGGATGAGTCTTCATTCCTGCAGGCTTATCCACTATAATCAAATGTTCATCTTCATATAAAACACGGATGTGCTTCGCATCTCCTAATTGGACTTCTTGATAATTATAATCTGTTTCTTCGAATAACAATGTGATCTGGTCATTGCCTTTTACTTCATGATGGAACAAAGCAGGTTGTTGATTGATCCAAACGTTTTTACGTATACGCAAAAAGTGCCGAACCTTTCTAGGAACTAACCATTCCTTTTCAAGCAAGTCGCGAATCGTTGTTTCAAGGTGGTTCATAGGTAAAGTAATCGTGATTTTCACAAGTGTACTCCTTTCGGTAAAATTGCAGACTAATTGTACCATTTTTAAAACATATTTAAGAAAAAACTTACATTTTTCTGTTCATTCTTATGTTACTCTACTTGCACTAGCGAAAAAAAACAAATCGAACTACAACTTAAGCAGGAAGAAAACACTCTTTCATTATGGTAAAATAAGACGATTGAATTGAATAGACAGGAGAAGAAGCGAATGGATTTTCAAAGCATTTTAGGAAAGATAAAAGCTGCTTTGATCAGTTTTTGGCGATGGATCAGACCATATCTCGGACAATTCCATCGATGGCGAAAGCGCATTTGGAAAAAATATCATGTGAACAAATTGATTTTGCTGATTGGTTTGATCTGTGTCTTAGTGACAAGTATCTACCTTTTTATTTTAGCCAAACAAGCAAATGTCGAAACGTTAAAATCTGGATTAAGCCAATCGACAGTCATTTATGACAAGAAAAATGAAGAAGCTGGCACACTGTACGCCCAAAAAGGGACATACGTAGAATTAAACGCGATTTCTCCCTATATCCAAGATGCGGTGATCTCGACAGAAGATAGGAATTTTTACGAACATCACGGATTTGATATCAAAGGAATCGCCCGTGCGGCTGTTCGGATGGTTTTGTCTGGCGGAACATCAGGGGGCGGAGGAAGTACGATCACTCAGCAGCTTGCCAAAAATGCTTATCTGACATTAGATCAAACATTTGATCGAAAAGCGAAGGAATTATTTTTGGCAATCGAGATCGAAAAGAAGTACAGCAAAGAAGAAATCTTGACCATGTATCTTAACAATGCCTATTTTGGCAACGGGGTATGGGGTGTCCAAGACGCTTCCAGAAAGTATTTTGGAGTAGATGCAACGAATGTTACGCTATCTGAGGCTGCTACTTTGGCAGGAATGCTGAAAGGTCCTGGTATTTATAATCCGATTGATCACCCAGCAAATGCGAATGATCGGAAAAACACAGTATTAAGCGTAATGGAAGAAAACGGAAAAATCACAAAAGAACAAGAACAAGCAGAAAGCCAGACAGACATCAGTGCTTATCTTCATGACACATACGACAATTCAGATTCTGGTTATCGTTATCCTTATTATTTTGATGCAGTGATCGATGAAGCAGTTAACGAGTATGGTCTTGATGAAGAAGATGTCATGAATAAAGGCTATAAAATCTATACAGCTTTAGATCAGGATTACCAAAAGCAATTAGAAGCTACTTATCAAAATAATGCATTATTCCCAGCAAATGCTTCAGATGGTGCCATGGTCCAATCTGCTTCAGTAGCTTTAGATCCGAATACAGGCGGTGTACAAGCATTAGTAGGACGAAGAGGAGATCATGTCTTTAGAGGATTCAGCTTTGCTACACAGATGCGCCGTTCTCCAGGATCAACGATCAAACCATTAAGCGTGTATACACCAGCGTTGGAAGCTGGCTACAAGCCTTCTAGTGTCTTGAAAGATGAACCGCAAAGTTATTACGATGCGCATAATTTTGACGGGACATACCAAGGAGAAGTACCGATGTATCAGGCTGTTGCACAAAGTTTGAACTTGCCTGCTGTATGGCTTTTGCATGAGATCGGTTTACAAAAAGGATATGATAAAGCAGAAGAATTCGGCCTGCCTTTAGCAAAATCTGATAAGTATTATGGCTTAGCTCTTGGCGGATTAGAAAAAGGAGTATCTCCAATGATCATGGCGGGTGCTTACAGTGCATTTGCCAATGAAGGTCAGATGTATACGCCGCATCTCATCACGAAAATCGTTGATTCAACTGGAGCGGTGATCATCGATAATACAAACAAAAAGCCAAAACAGGTCATATCAAAGGAAACAGCCGATGAAATGACTAGCATGCTTCTTGGTACATTCTCAAATGGGACAGCAGCTGCTGCGAATCCTGCAGGTTATACGATAGCAGGGAAAACAGGAACCACAGAAACTAATTTCGATGCCACGAAAGCAAATGACCAATGGATGATTGGGTATACGCCAGACGTAGTGATTTCGACATGGATGGGGTATGAAGAATCCAGCAAGCTGCATTATTTGGAAGGGACAAGTGGAAATGTTGTCGGGAAAGTCTTCAAATCAGCGGCAGAAGGTATCCTTCCTTATACTTCCAAAACAGGATTTAGTGTAGCGGATGCCTATGCCACAGGAGGGCAAGTAGTAGCAGCAGATCAAGTTGGAAACACAGGTAATTCTAATGGAGAGTCTGGAAATTGGCAAGATAACTTGAATCAATACGGTGAACAAGCAAAAGAAGGATTGAAGAATTTCGGCGATATGGTGAAAGAAGGCGTTCAGGGAATTGGTGAAGCGGCTAAAGACCTCTGGCGGAAATATCAAGGAGAGTAGACCCTTTGAAAACGAATAACCCCATGTTACAATAGAGAGTAACTACTAAAAGAAAAGAGGGCATAACATGTCAAACATCTACGATAGCGCAAATCAGATCGAACGTGAGATCCGTGAATTACCAGAATTCAAAGCGTTGAAAGAAGCGTACGAGAAAGTACAAGCAAACGAAGAAGCACACAAGCTATTCAAAGACTTCCAAGCGATGCAAATCGAATTACAAGAAAAACAAATGAGCGGACAAGAATTCAGCGACGAAGATGCAATGAAAGCACAAGAAATGGCTGTAAAAATTCAATCAGAAGAAGTAATCAATGATTTAATGCAAAAAGAACAAGGGTTCAGTACGATCATTAATGACTTGAACCGGATTATCATGACGCCAGTTCGCGACCTTTACAGCGAATAGAACTATTTTATGAAACAACAGAGGTTGTGAAAGAGCTGTTCAGCCTTGAGCGATGACAAAATTGCTTCTTATTGCCGATAGACTGTCGCTTGAACACCATTTACCAAGAGGTCGTGAGCCTACCGTTTAACTCTGAGTTACAAGGAACAATTTCAAAAAAAGCTTCTCATGTTTGATGACTATTGTGATTTGTGACCGAGGAGTTGGCAGGAGAACACCGTTTATTCAGAAAAAGGAGAGACGACAAAACTCTTGTCGTCTCTCCTTTTTTTGTCATTCATTTTTCAAACGGTAAAAATAGCCCTCTTGAGCTAACAGCTCTTCGTAAGTACCCATCTCAACGATTTTTCCTTCATCGATCACGACGATTTTATCTGCCTCTTTGATTGTTGAAAGCCGATGAGCCACAATAAAAGTAGTGGGTGTTTCTGTCAGGTAATTCAGGGCCTGCTGGATTTTTTTCTCTGACTGGTTATCTAAAGCTGAAGTTGCTTCATCTAGCAAAATGATTTTCGGCTGACGTATCAATGCTCGTGCAATAGAGATACGTTGTTTTTGGCCACCAGACAGCTTGTTGCCATGTTCGCCTACTAAGGTATCCAGACCATCAGGAAGCTGGTCAATCAGTGAAGAAAGTTGCGCAGCTTCGATGACTTCATCTAAACGTTCTTTTGATACGTTTTTCAAGCCATAAGTGATGTTCTCTTTGATCGAAGCGGAGAACAACAAAGTGGTTTGAGGAACAACGGCTAAATAATTACGCACACTTCGCATATCCAATTCATCCAAAGGCTGATCATCCAAGAAAATCCTCCCTGAAGACGGCTGGATAAATCCAATCAATAAGTTAAGGAGTGTAGATTTTCCAGAACCAGATGGCCCAACAAAAGCAATTGTTTCTCCAGCTTTCACCTCTAGAGAAAAATGATCGATAATCGGCTTGAGTGAGTCCGGGTAATGAAAAGAAACATCCTCAAAACGAAAATTTCCATCCAAATGTTGGATTTTTTTCTTACCGTGATAAGTTTCTACATCGCCAGCAATCAACAGTTCACCAATAGAAGTAATAGATTCCATGCCTTTTGAAATCGTAGGAATCAGTGTGATCATTCCAGAAACGGAATTGACGATCGTTGTGAAATATGTCTGATACATCACGACATCACCTGGTTGGATACGCCCTTGTAAAGCTAATATCCCAGTGAAAATCAAACAAATCAGCTGAAATATCTGAAAACTAGCCCAGCTGACTGATCCGAAAACAGATTGCAGGATATCTAAGTGGAATCCTTTTTCATAGATTTGGGTAAAATGCTTATTTAAGCGAGTGGTTTCGTGTTTTTCTAACCCATGAGCTCGAGCAATCGGTGCTAATTCGATCACTTCGATCACTTTTGCAGAAGTTTCTTCCATTTCTTGCCGGAAATCTGAATTGGACTGTCTGATCCTTTTCCGGAAAAAAAGAGTAACTAACGCGGCGAGAGGGACAGTCAATAAGAAAAACAAGAAAACGACAGGACTTCTATAAAGCGTGATACCTAAAGCCACGAATAAATTGACAGCAATGTTCAATCCGCTGACAAATACTTGAGAGGACAATGTTTGGATGGCTTCTACATCACGGATGATCTTTGATTGGATCCGGCCAGATTGCAATTCTTTTTGATAGGGAATAGAAAGTTCTTGGATTTTCTTGATAAGGGTCGCTCTTAGTCCAGCTTCTACTTGCCGGATCGAAGTGCTATGGTATTTTACATGAAAATAATTCGTCAATATATTTTGACCGATCAGACAAGTCATCAAAAAAGCGTTGAAATAAATCGCCTGCAATTGAGAGGAATCTTTTGATGAAGCTGCATTGATTACATTGGCAATAGCGATCGGCATTAACCAAGATGGAAGATGTTTGATAATAAAAAAGAGTCCTGACATAGCAAAGCGCCAATAATTCCCCTGATAAAGATGCAGCAATGTCTGAAAAGCATTTGCATGATATTTTTGATAACTTTTCTGTATTCGTTCCTCCATAATCTTCTCCTTAACAATCTTGGTAAATAAACTGCAAGTGTTCTATTGCTTCAGGAACATAAATCTCAGGAGTAGCTTCAAGAGTGGCGTACATTAGAGGACGCTCATATTTGATATAATGCAGTACCGGTCGGAAATCTAAACAGCCTTTGCCAACAGGAACCATGCGGATCTTTCCATTTTCCATGATGTAGTCTTTGAGATGAAGGGCTGTAATACAACCCTGTAAATTGTCCAAGGCACCTTGGATCACTTTCTCCTGATCAGTATGATTTTCTTTATGCATCAAATTCGCACAATCTAAAATAATTTTTAAATTTGGTGAAGCTACTTCATCGACTAAACGTTTGGCTAACTGATAGTTATAGATTGGATGATTGATCCCTGCTTCAACAGCAACAGTTACGCCAAAATTTTCTGCATGAGCGACTAATTCAATGACAGAATTTCTAGCGATCTGATAAGCTTCTTCAGTAAAATTTTCTTTTGTGTAACCGACAGAGACACTACCAGTTTCTGTAGCGATCATCTTGGCTTGATAGGCAGAGCACAGAGCAATTTGCTGTTTGAAAGTTGCTAATGCTTGTGCACGAACTTCTTGATTTTTGCTGGATAGGTTGATATAGCATCCTAAAATGGAAAGTTCGATATTGTTTTTTTGGAAGTATTCACCAAAATAGGCAGCACTTCCAAGTGTCATGGCATTTAATTTAAGTTGTTCAGGAAATGCTTTTTGCGGTGCAAATTGGATATGGGACAAGTGAAGCTGTGATACTTTTTGAACGATTTCTTCACGATTTCGAACCTCTAGATCATGGGCACGAATGCCTAAATTTAATGGAAACATTTCAAACTCCTTTTTGTAAATAATCAGCAAGAGGCAGACGGGATTCTTTTATCAATTCAGCAATTATTCGGGCAACTTTATCAGCGCCTTCTGGACTAAAGTGGGTATTATCCTTTAGTCCTTCTGGGTAATTTTCACAACTATTAGGCATAAGATGCAGATAGAATTTTTTTGTCTCTTCTTTTGAAAAGGTCTGGAAATATTCTTGTGATCGTGAGAAAACATCTAAAAGCGGAATATGGTATTTCTCAGCAAATGCACGCATCGCTTTTGGATAGTCTCCAAGTATATCTGGATTCAATGTTCCATTTTCTAAGTAATCTCGTCGCGTCACAGATGTCAGCAAGACCATGTGGACATTCGCTTTTTTTGCGCATTCAAAAAATATCTGCAGATTTTTTAAATAGCTACCGAAGGGAAGCGTACCTCTTTCTTCTTGGATTTTCTGGTCGTTATGTCCAAATTGTACAAATAAGAAATCATTTGGCTGAAACTGTGAAGCTAAACGGGCTAACCTTCCTTCCTGGATAAATGTTTTAGTGCTGCGTCCATTCTTTGCTTGGTTATTAATCTGGATCTCAGGTGAAAAATAAGCAGATATTTTTTCTCCCCAACCTGTCTCGGGACGCTTGTTTTCATCTTTTTCTGCCGCAGTAGAATCACCGGCAATATGGATAGTAGGCATGTTATCTCTTCTTTCATAAAGGTTTATAGGCAATGAAGCAGAACAGCAAGAGAAGAAGACGGAGCAAATTTGGTCCGTCTTCTTCTCTAAAACGTGGATAAACGGATTCCGTTATTTCGCTATCCTGTTTTTGATTCGTTACTGTTACTATTAATCAATTAGGCAAAAAAGCCAAAGTAATTTTTAGCATTTGTATAACTAATCGCTTGAACGAGACTTCCTAAAAGTTGTTCATCCTCAGGTGCTTCCCCTCGCATGACCATTTCGCCTAAAAATTCACAAAGAACACGACGGAAATATTCATGTCTAGTGTAGGAAAGGAAACTTCTTGAATCTGTCAGCATGCCGACAAAATTCCCCAAAGCACTACCATCAGCAAACTGTGTCAATTGATCGCGCATACCAGCTCGAGTATCGTTGTACCACCATCCAGAACCTAACTGCAGTTTTCCATTCTGTTCTTTTTGGAAACAGCCCATCAAAGCTAAAATCGCAGGGTAGTCATTTGGATTCAGTGAATAGAGGATCGTCTTTGGCAACTGATTCGTTTCTTCTGCACGATTCAATAATTTTTGCAGAGGAATAGTCAAAGAAAGATCATTCATTCCATCATAACCGGTATCGGGTCCTAATTTTTCCAACATTTGTGTATTACAATTACGATAAGCATGAATATGCAGCTGCATTGTCCAATTATGAGAATGATAGAAGTGGGTCAAACGTATCAGTGTTTCTGTACGATAAGCATCGATTTCATCTGAAGATAATAGTTTGTTAGCTCGTGCTTTTTGAAAAATCTCTTCTAATACTGTTTCATCCGCTTCTTTATAGCGTAAGGTGTCTAAAGCGTGGTCGGAAACACGACATCCATGTTGATGGAAGTATTCTATCCGCTGCCCTAAAACTTCGATCAGTTCTTGATAGGTGGTAATCGTTTGGTCAGCTGCTTCTTCCAGTAGTGTAATCCATACATTAAATCCTTCTTTTTCAATATTGAGTGCTTTGTCTGGACGGAATGAAGGGAGAACTTTCAAATCTGGTTCTTCATGAGCAAGCAATTGATGATAGTGTAAGTCATCTGCTGGATCATCTGTCGTACAAATCACTTCTACATTCGATTTTTTCGCGATTTCCCGCCGACGGAAATCAGGAGATGCCAAAATTTCATTTGCTTGTGTCCAAATTTTCTCTGCGTTTTCTTCATTTATCAACAAGTCAATATCGAAGAAACGCTTCAATTCAAGATGTGACCAACTGTAAAGCGGATTGCCGATAATTTTTGGTACGGTTTGACACCAAGCTAAAAATTTTTCAAAATCAGAAGCATTTCCTGTGATTTTTTCTTCAGGCACGCCGCAAGCTCGCATCAAGCGCCATTTGTAATGATCGCCTCCTAACCAAGCTTCTGTCAGATTGCTGAAATTGTTGTTTTCGTAAATTTCTTTTGGATCTAAGTGACAGTGATAATCAATAATGGGCATATTTTTTGCGTAGGAATGATAAAGATTTTTCGCCCAATCGTCTTTTAATAAAAAATCATCAGATAAAAACATAAATCTTCCTTCTTTCTTTTTATACTGTTTTATGAAAATCAAAGTGTTACTCCGTTTTTAAAAATGGCAATTTCTCTAACGTCATTTTGTTCATTTTTCGTTTCTTCTCCACTAGCCACAGCGATGATTTTTTGAACAAATGATTCTAAGATCACTTCCATTGGTTGTTCTAATAAGACGCCTGCATTAAAGTCCATCCAATGACCTTTGCGTTCAAAAAGAGTCGTGTTCGTAGATACCTTGACCGTAGGGACATATGAGCCAAACGGAGTCCCTCTTCCTGTGGTAAACAAGACCAACTGGCAATCGGATGAAGCAAGAGCAGAGGCAGCTACAAGATCATTCCCGGGAGCTTGCAATAAACTAAGTCCTGGTTTTCTGATTTTTTCGCCATATTGCAGTACATCAACGACAGGAGAGCTTCCTGATTTTTGCGTGCAGCCTAAAGACTTATCTTCTAATGTAGTGATCCCACCTGCTTTATTACCAGGAGATGGGTTTTCGTAAACTGGTTCCCCGTAAGACAAGAAATACTGTTTGAAGTCATTGATCAAGTCAACGATTGAACCAAAAACTTTTTCATTTTCCGCTCGTGCCATCAATACTTGTTCTGCACCAAACATTTCTGGCACTTCTGTTAAGATCGTGCTACCTCCTTGAGCAATCAAGTAATCAGAAAATGCACCAAGCAAAGGATTGGCAGTTATTCCCGATAGACCATCAGAACCGCCGCATTTCAAACCGACATTCAACTTAGAGAGCGGGACTGGTATGCGCTGGTCGTTTTCGACCGCGGTTAAAAGTTCTTCTAATAGAGCTACGCCTTGTTCGATCTCATCATAGACATCTTGAGCCACTAGAAATTTCACTCGTTCTTCATCATATTCACCTAAAATTTTTTTGAATTCAGGAACGGTATTGTTCTCGCAACCTAATCCAAACACTAAAACTCCGCCAGCATTTGGATGGTTTACCGCGTCTGCTAAGATTTCTCGAGTATTTTGATGATCTTTTCCAAGCTGTGAACAGCCGTAGGGATGCTTTAAAATCGTAATATGATCAAACTGTCCCAGATCCGGATGTTTTTCTTTGAACTGTTTGACGATCAGTTCAGCAATTCCATTCACACACCCAACGGTAGGGACTAAGAACAAGTCATTACGAATCCCTACTTTTCCATTTTTTCGTAAGTAGCCTTGAAATGTTCGGTTCTCAAAAGGATAATGACTTGGATGGACATCTTTTTCATATCGATAATCCAATTCACCAGAAAGGTTGGTTTTTACATTATGAGTGTGCAGCCATTGACCGGCAGTTACGTCTGTCGTCACGTGCCCGATTGGATAGCCATATTTGATCACGTTGTCTCCAGCTTTCAAATCACTCAATGCAATCTTGTGACCTTGCGGGATATCTTCAAGAGTGGTGATCGTTTGCTGATCAATCGTCAGTTGTGTTTGCTTTGGGATAGGTGTTAATGCGACAACAACACTGTCTCGTTGATTTAATTTCATTGTTGGTTGCAGGGTTTCAAGCATGGACCATCGTTCCTTTCATTTCTTGTAATACTGCTCGGACACCTTTTTGATCGATTTTTGTAGCCATTTCTTGAACAGTATCTGCCACATTCGGTAATTGAGACAAATCTTCTCCCCAAAGCGCAGCGTTTTGCAATAATCGAAGAATAGCTGTTTCATTATCAGACCAAGCATCAACAAATTCGCTTATCGTCTTTTCATCATCATGGGGCTTTACTTGATCGCCTCGATACATAAGAAGTAACGCAGCTAGTGAAACAGAGATTAGCGGTGGTACTTGATTTTTTTCTTCGATATACTTCTTGAAGACCGGAAGCAGACGGGTGCTGAATTTTGAAACACTATTTAATGAAATCGCTTCTAATTTGTGATGGGCAAAAGGATTCAAGAAACGTTCTTTGATTTGATCAGCATAAATGGCTAATTCATCTTTAGGTAAAGAAAGCATAGGAATCAATTCTAGATCGAATAGCTGATCAACATAAGCGGAGAATAAAGGATCTTTCATTACTTCTTCTACAGTTTCCAATTCCGCCAACAAAGCAAGAGGGACCATCGCTGTGTGCGGTCCATTAAGCAAATGTACCTTACGTTCACGATAAGGAGTCATATCATCTGTGATGATGACATTCAAGCCAGCCTGTTTGAATCGTAGTTGATTTTCCAACTCTTTAGGTCCTTCGATCACCCAAAGCATGAATGGTTCCGCTTTGACCATCAATTGATCTTCATAGTTATGTCGTTGATTGAAAACATCTGCATCCTCACGAGGATAACCTGGTACGATGCGATCAACTAAACTACAACAAAAAACATTTTCTTTTTCTAACCACTCAATAAAAGCAGGTTCTAAATCCCATTTTTCTGCATAGCGTAAAATAATTTCTTTTAGACGTTCACCGTTTCTGTCAATCAATTCACAAGGAATAATGGTAAAACCAGCTTTGTTTAATTCAAAACGTCGATATAAAAAGGCTGTCAGTTTGCTCGGGAAGCTCTGTGGTGGCGTATCTGTTCGTTCATCAGTCTCCACAAATTGGATTCCTGCCTCTGTTGTATTGGAGACGATATAGGCTAAGTCGTCATTTTCTGCTAGAGAAAGATAAGCATCCCATTCATGATAAGGATTGATCATCTGTTCTACTATGGTGATAATCTCGGAAGTATCAACGATTTCGCCATTGCTGAGTCCTTGTAAAATGACCGTATATAAATTGTCTTGCTGGTTCATCATATTCCCAAGACCTTGTTCTAAAGGCTGAATGATGGCGACATTTCCTTTAAACAATTGTTGGTTATTCAGTTGCTGAATCTGCCAATCAACAAATCCGCGCATAAAATTGCCTTCGCCGAATTGAAGAACTTTTACGGGAGCCTCGTTTTTTTTCACTAATTCTTTTGTCAGTTTATTCATAGATTACTTCCTTTCTGTGTTATGCACACGTTAACATTTTTATATAAAATTACTTGCAGTTTACAAGTAATTGATCGACTCACGAAGCATCAGTAAGGTGGAGAGCTCCATTTTAGATTGTTCGATCGGCCTGTCTTCAATCAAATCCAATAAAAGCTTTGTTCCTACTTGACACATTTCTTTCAACGGTTTGTGTACTGTAGTAAGCGGTGGATTAAGATAGGAGACGACTGGAGAATCATCGAACCCAATCAGAGAAATGTTCTGGGGAACACGAAGACCAGCTGAATGTACAGCTCTCAATGCACCAATCGCTATGTCGTCGTTGCCACAAAAAACCAGAGTAGGCAGGTCAGAAAGCGATAATAGGTACTCCATGTTTTGGAGGCCGCTTTCTAAGCTGTAGTCCCCTGTTAAAAAATAGGCTGGATTGGCAGGGATGCTTGCTTTTTTTAGACTGTCCAATACACCTTTTTCCCGTTCTTTTGTCGAACGAAAGTTTTTTTTCCCACCAATATAAGCGATCTTCGTATGTCCGCACCCAATACCGTAATCTACTGCCTGCATAACACCGGCCGCATCATCGGCAGTAACATTGATAACCGCTGGATCATTGATGTGACGATTGACAACTACGAAGGGAAACTCTTTTTCTTTTAGATAATCGATAAAAGGCTGATCTTCATCACTTTGACTCATAACGATTAGACCATCATAACGTTGCAAATTGATTTCTGTTAAATCAACAGCATCGATACTTTCGACAGATAAGCTGTAGTTTGTGTCCAACACTGAATGGATACCTGCAATGGAATCTGCTAGGAAATTTGATGAAGTTCCTTTATGCAAACTTGAGAAAAACAGTCCGATAAGATATTTTTTTTGATTTACTAAACCTTTTGCACTATAGTTCGGCAAATAATTCATTTCCTTAGCTAGTTGCCGTATTTTTTGTTTTGTTTCATTTTTGATTAAACTGCTGTTATTCAAAGCACGAGAAACTGTCGTATGAGAAACACCAGCTGCTTTAGCGATATCTTTGATCGTTACCATTCCATCATTTTCCTTACTTTTTCACTTTTTGTTAACGCATTCATCATATTACGATAACTACGATAAGTCAATAGATCTTTGGTATGAAAAGATTGCACACGTTAAAAATTACTTGGCTTTTTATTTTTAATTATGCTATTCTTAAAAACGGGGAATGCTCATTTAATTAGATGAGTATCAATTTTACAGAAAAATGAAAGCCTTTTACTTAAAGGGAAGAGAGGAAGAAAATGAAGAAAAGTACAGTGTTTTATAAAATATTTTTACCGATGTTTTTATTAGGAGCCGTACTTGTCATAGGATTTAGTTTATTTATTTATCAGAATACCTATGAGTCGATCGAATCGAGTTATTTAACAGATAAAAAGAACCTACTCAGGCAAGTCAAAACGAACGTTGAATGGAAAATCAGAACAATCGAATATTCGTTTTCTACGTATGGTTCGACCAAAAATTTCTCGGATATATTCAAGCATCCGCTGACATATACAAATTACTCCACTTATTCTGAAATCAGGAAAGAGCTAAACTTTATAGAAACAATTGTTATGGATGATAATAATTATGATTTACTCAGTTTAGCTGGTAAATGGGGAGTAATCAATGGATCGTTGACTCAACTGACTGAAGAGGAAGTTGAAAGGTATCAACAAAAGTACATAAATAACAAAGATAATTTATTTTGGCAAAAGAAAAATAAAGGAATCGAAATGGTGATTCCTTTACCAATGTTTGAAAAAGAAAAATATGCATTGGGAATTGCTACGATAGAGAAACATACAATAGAACAAGTTGTTGGGGAAAGTGGAGAAGATATACTTTCTATCGAAAACGAAGATGGAAAGCTTTTTTCTACACAGAAAGTAAAAGAAGAAGAGCAGCCAGAAGCATTAGCGGATGTGGATCTAGAGTACAACCAGTTGAAAGTGATAAGAGAAAATGGGACATCCTATATCGTACTGAAATCAGATTATAATAATTGGATTTACAGATTAGAAGTTGATTCTAGTGCAATTGGAGCAACGATTCGCAATCTGAGAATCGGGTTAGTTGCAGTGTCTTTGACACTGGTAGGACTGATCGGTCTCCTTTCCTATTTATTTTCGGACAGATTTGCCCGTCCAATTTCTCAAATTCAGGAACGTTTGAATCTTAAATCAAAAGGATTCAGTGGGAAAGAACTAGATTTGGTCGCTCAATCAGTCAGTCGGATCATAGGAGAAAAAGAAGCGTTAAGTGCACACTTAGTTACCCAAAAGCCACAACTAGAAACGTTATTTGTACTTAGTTTATTTAGAAATCGAGTAGAAAGGCGAGAACTAGACCAGCGGTTGCAGCAATTTGGTTATAGTTCTCAAAATGACTGCTATTATACGGCCTTGGTTCAAATCGATCTGTTAGAAGATAGTCACGGTGGGGAGCGTGATTTGCTACTTTTAGCAATCAACAACATGATCACGGAAATTGTGCCAAAGGAAAATCGAATGCTGCCGATCGTTTTGAATGAAGAAATGCAAGCCACTATTTATCGAATGGATAAAGACGATGCAGAAGCAAGCAAAAAAGTCATGGAGTATTGCCGACTCATTCAAAAACGTGTAAAAGAATACTTGAAATTAACTGTGAGTATAGGTATCAGTAACCGATTCGAAACGCTGAATGAAAGCAAGCAATCGGTTGACCGAGCAAAAGAAGCCCTGTATTATCGTGTAAATACTGGTCCGAGTTCGATCATATTTTATCAGGAAATTGTTCCTGCTGCGCATGAAAAAACGCTTATTAGATATCCAGTAGAAGAACAGAATCGATTGTTTGAAGCTATTCGTTCCGGAAATCAGGAAGTAAGGAAGCTGGTACATGAATTAATTAATGCATTGTTCGCACAAAATAAAAATCCTCTGAGCCGAGAAGTAGTTTCGGTCCGTTTGATCAATGAGCTCGTTCAATTAGGGCAGTTATTGGGAGTAGATTCAAAAAATTTTGATAACATGAAACAAATCTATGTAAAAGCATTGAATAATTATCATCCTAAAGAGCTAGAAAAACTTGTTTTAGAACAATTAGTCTTGCCAATCACAGAATGTTCTCAAGCAATCACTGATCATGAATTTAAAAATCTTTCGGAGAATATCATGCACATCGTCTATACAGAATATGACCGTGATCTATCTCTAGATGTGATTGCTGATAGGTTGCATTATAACCCTAATTATTTAAGCAATGTATTTAAAAAGGAAACAGGAGAAAAATTTGGTGATTTCGTCCAAAATCATCGTCTAGAGGTAGCGAAAAAGTGGTTGAAAGAAACAAATCTCTCTGTAAAAGATATTGCAGAAAGACTGCAATATCGAAATCCGCAAAATTTTATTCGTTTCTTCAAAAAGAAAGAATCGATCACTCCGGGAGAATATCGAAAAAAATATTTGTGAATCAAGAGGCTGTTTTTCTTGTGATCTGATTCAAGCAATAAAAGAGGACAGCGAAAAACAGCATTTCATGTTTTGTGCTGGCTGATTTTATTGCCGCAGAATCAACAAGATAAACGCCGTTTAATCAAGAGGCTGTTTTTCTTGTGGTCTGATTCAAGCAATAAAAGAAAGGAGAATAACCTTAGTATTTGACTTTATGGATAGTTAAATTTCAAGGCTAAGCACGCAAAAAGGACTGTGACTAAAGCTTTGTCACAGTCCTTTTTGCGAATAAACGGTGTTCAAGAGACAGCTTATAAACAATAAGGCTGAACGTCTCTTTCACAACCTCCATTTTATGTCCCATACACAATCAACCTTTAACAGAACCTACGAGTGCGCCTTTGACAAAGTATTTCTGAACAAAAGGATAAGCAATCAGCATAGGGACTGTGGCAATAACGATAACAGCCATTTTAACTGTTTGTGCTGGTGGAATCACATCAACGGCACTACTTTCTGCTTGCATCCCGCTTGATACAATGACGATCTGACGTAAAAGGATCTGTATCGGCCATTTAGATGAATCGTTGATATACAAAATAGCGGTCATATAAGTGTTCCAGTAAGTAACAGCATAAAAAAGTGAGATAGTAGCAATAGACGGTAACGCTAATGGTAGCATGATTTTGAAAAATACACCAAAATCTGTGCAACCATCCATTTTTGCCGATTCTTCCAAACTATCCGGCAAGGCTTGGAAAAAGTTTCTCATAATGATCATGTTCATTGCATTAACAGCTACAGGTAAGATCATTGCCCAATAAGAATTGACCAGTCCCAGAGAACGAACAACCAAGAATGTGGGAATCATTCCCCCGCTGAACAACATAGAAAATACAACAAGAAAGTTGACGAATCCTCGACCAAACAAGTACTTTCTGGAAAGCCCGTATGCCATCAGTGAAGTTGCGCACATGCTGACGATCGTTCCAACCCCGGTAACGCCAATCGAAACAGCAAGTGCTCTAAAAATAGTTGGCGTAGATAGAATATAGCGATACGCGTCTAGAGAAAAGGTAGTAGGGAAAAGGATAAATTTTTTCGCGACGACTTCTTGTGTAGAAGCGAAAGATGTAGCGATGATATTTAAAAAAGGCACGATACAGATCAAAGCTAGCAAGATCAGAAACGTATTGTTGAAAAATGTAAAACTTCTTTCTCCTATAGAGACTCTCTTTTTCATATAGATAGGCTCCTCCTCAAAATAAATTAAATGTTCTGTTTCTATGTATTCAATTTATCATCGGTGAAAGATTACGTATATAATCATTTCCTACGTTAAGTGCCAGATAGAAAAAAATAGAATAGTTACTAGGCGTATCTTATTTGTGAAGAAATACACTTTTATATTTTGCGAGTATAAAAATCATTGTCGTGTAAGCGTTTTTACGTGCGATAAAAATGATTATATACGTAATTCGGATAGTTATCTATCATAAAGTCATAAGCAGCAAACATTCATAAAACTAAGGAGGGGCTTATGGAAAGTGTAAAGAAACAAGAACCATTTCAACTGACGCTATCGAAAAAAGAAGAAAAGCTCAGAAGACGAAAAAAAATAATTGCAGGAATCAAAACGAATAAATTTTTATACGTGATGATTCTGCCGGGGGTCCTTTATTTCCTGATCTTTAGGTATCTTCCTATGGGAGGGCTCGTTATTGCTTTTCAAGATTATCAACCATTTTTAGGGATAATGGGCAGTCCTTGGGTGGGATTCAAACATTTCATTCGTTTGTTTACAGAGCCGACTTTCTTTACTTTATTAAGGAATACTTTGATCTTGTTCGGGTTAAATATCTTCGTGTTTTTTCCGATGCCAATTATTTTGTCCCTACTATTAAACGAAGTAACGAACAAGCGACTGAAAAGTGGGATTCAAACGATCATTTATATCCCTCATTTCATGTCTTGGGTAATCATCGTTTCGATTACTTATGTATTTTTGAACGTTGACGGAGGGGTATTGAATGAATTCCTTGCAACGATGGGATTCGAAAAAATCAGTTTTCTGACATCTCCTGAGTGGACACGAACAGTCTATATTGGACAAGTAATCTGGAAAGAGTTGGGCTGGTCTACAATCATCTACCTTTCAGCAATCACTGCAGTAGATACACAGTTATATGAAGCAGCTGAAATGGATGGCGCAGGACGCTTGAGAAAAACATGGCATGTTACATTGCCGGCGATTCGTCCAGTAATCATTACCTTGCTGATTCTAAAAATCGGTCAGACACTGGACTTAGGTTTCGAGCATATGTACTTGTTATTGAATTCATTGAATCGAAGTGTTGCAGAAATTTTCGACACCTACATTTATACAGCTGGATTGAAGAATGGACAATTAAGTTTCAGTACAGCAATGGGATTGTTTAAAGGGGTCGTAGGATTATTCATGGTAATTTTAGCTAACAAGATCGCCAAAAAGCTAGGAGAAGACGGCGTTTACTAATTTAGAAAGAGAGGAAAAGACATGCTGCAGTCATTAGATAAAATAAATGGAAGGCTAAATCGTATTTTACAGTTGGTTTATTTGAATTTTCTGTGGGGTGGTTTAGTCATTGCAGGTCTGGGGGTTTTTACTTTTGGTCCTGCATCTTATGCAATGGTTGCAGTGATTAGAAAATGGCTGCGCACAAAAGAAACATTTCCTTTGACGAAAACGTACTTCTCATATTTTAAAGAAAACTATCGTGAAACCTTGCTGATGAGCTGGATATACGGCGTCATCGGAGTTGTTTTACTTGTGGATCTTTCTTTCATACACAATTGGTATCTTAGAATCGCTTTGTATATTGCTGCGTTCTTGTATTTGCTCTCAGCACTCTATATTTTTCCAATTATGGCACATTATGATTGGAAAGGATATTTTTTCAAAATGAAAATGGCATTTTTGTTCGGATTCTCTCATCTTCATTATTCATTAGTATTAATACTAAGTCTGGTGGGTATTTACCTGATGATCATCCAAACAATGCCAGGTGTTTTAACCTTTATCGGTGGCAGTCTCTTCTTTTCCGCAGTCACGTGGACAGCAAATTCTATATTTTGCCATTTGGAATGGAAGAACTCATATACAGAAAAAACAGAAGAAAACAAAAATATCATTAAAACAGTGAAGGAGAAAATTTATGAAAAAAGCAACGCTCGTAAAATTAGGTCTTAGTTTTGCAGGAATTTTAGCACTTGCCGCATGTGGCAACAGTTCAAACAACAGTTCTTCAGAAACAGAAGATGGGAAAACCAAAATCACTTGGTTGAATATTTTACACCATGCTTCCCCACCAACTGACACAATCGTGAATCTAATAGAAGAAAAAACCGATACGGAACTTACATTCAATTGGATTCCTGATGCTTCAAAAGAAGAAAGACTGACAACTGCATTGGCTTCTGACGAACTAGGAGATATCGTTACACTTCAAATTGCTATGCTGAAAAACTCTTCTGTCCGAAGTGCGTTGAAATCAGGCGTATTCTGGGATGTATCGGAATATTTAAAAGACTATAAAAACTTAAGCCAAATCTCTGAGGATAGAATCGAAGCTGCAAGTATCGACGGAGCATTGTATGGTGTGCCAATGCAAAAGGACTATGCTCGTGCTGGTTTAGTCATTCGAAAAGACTGGTTGGATAATCTTGGATTAGATGTTCCAACTACGATGGATGAACTTTACGAAGTAGCTAAACAATTTACAGAAAACGATCCAGATGGAAATGGTGTGGATGATACAGTTGGTTTTGGTGATCGTGCGCCTAGTGATATTCGTTATACCAGCTTTAAGCTGTTCACTTCTTATTTTGGAGCACCGAATGGCTGGGCTGTAGATGATAATGGCAAATTTACTCCAGAATTTGATACAGAAGAATACATGAAAGCGTTGAACTTCTCAAGAGATCTATTTGAGAATGGCTATTTGGCACAAGATTTTGCGGTTACTCAAAAGACTGACCAGCAAGAACAATTTGCACAAGGAAAAACAGGAATCTACACTGGGATGGTGGATATCAAGAACCTGAAGACAATGGGACAAGGTATTCAAGATGATATGGAATTAGTCCCTGTAAACAAGATTTCAGATGGTGAAGGCGGCGGTTATCATGTTTGGTCAGAAGGAAATGGTATTGGTGGTTTGTTAGCATTCCCTAAATCACAAGTAAAAGACGAAGCACAATTGAAGAAATTACTGCAATTTGTTGATGATCTTCTAGAAGAAGATATGTATAAATTGATGACTGGTGGTATTGAGGGAACACATTATGAATTGAATGATGATGGTTCTATTGAATTTATCGATATGGATCTTTGGCAACAAGAAGTGCAACCGCTATCAAGTTCTCGCCCTAGTGAAGTGACGTTCTCTTTCAAAGATGCAGATCCTGAAAAAGAATTGTCGAATCAATTGATCAAAGAAAACGAAGAATTCGCTGTAATGGATCCTTCTGTACCATTGGATTCTGCAACGAACAATGAAGTAGGGTCGGAAATCGAAAAAATCGTTATTGATGCTACAGTGCAATACATCATGGGACAGCTTGACGAAGACGGATTCAAGAAAGCTGTAGAAGACTGGAAAGCACAAGGTGGCGACCGAATCACACAAGAGTACGAGGAAGCTTACAAAGCCGCACAATAGTATAGATGATTGGGACAAATACTTCTTGGTATTTGTCCCAAATCCTATTTTAACTTTTAAAGGAGAGTAAATAATGGAAAACTGGTCAAAGAAATTAGCAAAAAGCATCATGGAAAGAACACCTCGCTTATATGAAGAAAAGTGGTATAAAGGAAAATGGTCTTATGACTATGGCGTCGTACTTAAAGGGTTCCAATTACTTTGGGAACAAACCCAAGAAAAAATTTATTTTGATTTCATAAAAGACAATATCGACTATTTCGTGCAAGAAGATGGAACAATCCGTGGCTACAGCGTTGAAGAATACAATATCGACCATGTAAATACCGGAAAGCTTTTCTTTTTATTGTACAAAGAAACAGGCGAAGAAAAATATAAAAAAGCAGCAGAACTCCTTTCCCAGCAGTTGGCAAACCATCCGCGTACATCCGAAGGGGCTTTTTGGCATAAAGAAATTTATCCTTATCAAATTTGGTTAGATGGATTATATATGGGCTCACCATTTTATGCTGAATTTATCCAGAATTTTAGTGAAGAAAAAGATTACCAAGATGTCTTGAGACAGTTTGAAATCAGCTATAAACATTTATTCGATCCAAAAACAAATTTATTAATCCATGCATGGGATGAAAAGAAAGTCCAACCATGGGCTGACCCAGAAACAGGTTTATCTCATCATTTCTGGAGTCGATCGATTGGCTGGTATCTGATGGCTGCGGCAGATACCTATGAATTGCTTCATGCGGAAACGGATTGTTCTTTGCTGAAGGAAATTTTAGAAAAGACATTGACCGCACTACTTCCGTATCAAGAAGAAAACAGTGGGACATGGTATCAAGTAACAACAGAAACAAAACGGAAAGGAAATTATCTGGAAGCTTCTGGCAGCAGTATGTTTGTTTACGCAATGGCTAAAGGGGTACGCTTAGGCTTGCTGAACAAAGAAGAGTGGCTGCCGCAAGTGAAAAAATCTCATCAAGGACTACTCGATGAATTTGTTCTTGAAACAAAAGAAGGCTGGTTGAACTTGAACAAAAACTGTCAAGTAGCAGGGTTAGGCGGAGCAGAACAACGAGATGGTTCATACGCTTACTACATCAGTGAGCCGATTATTTGTAATGATCAAAAAGGTGTCGGTGCATTCTTGCAAGCATTAATCGAAGTGGAGGCATTATAAATATGTATGATATTTTGACATTTGGCGCATCAATTGATGAATTGAATACTGAAGCAATACAACAAGCGATTGATGCAGCAGCAAGCGCAGGAGGCGGGACCGTAGTTGTGCCAGCAGGTGAATTTTTAACAGGGGCTTTATTTTTAAAAAGCAATGTAGAACTTCATTTGAGCGCAGGGGCGGTTTTGAAATTCTCTGACGATCCAAAAGATTATCCTATTGTTCATTCACGTTGGGAAGGAGTCCATCGAAAAGTCTATGCTTCCTGTATCTATGCTCAAAATGTAGAGAACATCTCTGTCACTGGTTTTGGTACATTAGATGGAAATGGAAAAAAATGGTGGCATACTTTCCGAAACGAACCAGATAATCTGGCTTATCCTCGTCCTAAATTGATGAGTTTCCATAACTGCCATCGAATCACTGTGAAAGATATCAAACTGATCCAGTCACCAAGCTGGACGATCAACCCAATTCTTTGTAGCAACGCGACGTTTGACAACTTGACGATTTTGAACCCAGCAGATTCACCAAATACAGACGGAATCGATCCAGAATCCTGCAAAAATGTGCGTATTAGTAATTGCCATATTGACGTGGGAGATGACTGTATCGCAATCAAAGCAGGGACTGAAGATACGTACGAAAGGATTGCTTGTGAAAATATCACGATCACAAATTGTACGATGGTCCATGGACACGGAGGGGTCGTGTTAGGAAGTGAAATGAGTGGTAGTATACGTAATATTACCATTTCAAATTGTATCTTCCAAGAAACTGATCGAGGAATACGATTGAAATCTAGACGAGGTCGAGGCGGGATCGTTGAAGACATTCGAGTATCCAATATAGTCATGGATAATGTGATGTGTCCATTTATACTGAATCTTTATTATTTCTGCGGTCCGCGAGGAAAAGAACCATATGTATGGGAAAAAACGGCTTATCCGATAGATGAGCGGACACCAGCATTCAGAAGGATCCATTTTTCGAATATCACGGCAAGGAATGTCCATGCTTCTGCAGGATTTATTTATGGATTAGCAGAACAGTTTATACAAGAAATCACATTTGATAATATTGATGTTTCAATGGCCCAAGATGCAGTTCCCGGTGTCCCTGCTATGATGACAGGGATAGAGGAAATGAGCAAGCAAGGATTTTACATTGGTTTTGCGGATAAGGTTACCTTTAATCAAATGACGATTGAGAATCATGAAGGACCAGCATTTCTATTAGAAAATACGAAAGAAATAAGTATTGAGAAATTCCGGTCAACTCAATCGGAAAATATGGATGAGCTGGTTGTTCGTAAAAACTTTGCTTATGCAGTTGAATGACTTTTTAGGTGATCCATCTAGCATACTTACTCCTAGTGGAAAGCGATTATACAGAGAAAAACAAAATGGGTTTATGCTTGAATATTATCAACTGTACTTAAATGAATTGGAAACAGTACCAGCACTTTATGCTTATCCGGAGAAAGAAGGACCGTTTCCGACGGTCCTTTACCTGCATTCTCACGGCGGAGATTTTTCAGTCGGGAAAAGTGAATTGATCCATGGTGCTCCTTACTTAGCTTCTCCATCTTTTGCAGAAGTACTGACGGGAATGGGATATGCTGTTTGGTCGATTGATGCTTGGGGATTTGAAGAACGCGGAGGTATTTCCGAAAGTGAGTTGTTCAAACAATTTTTATTAACAGGAAAAACGTTATGGGGAATGCGTATTTATGATGTGATCAGCTTGATCGATTATTTGGAGACAAGGGAAGACACAGATACTCAACGGATTGCAACGATTGGTCTTTCTATGGGAGGCTTATTAAGCTGGTGGGTGGCGGCATTGGATTCTCGTGTCAAAGTTTGTATTGATCTAGCAGCACAGGTGGACATCGAAACACTTTTGCTACATCGTCGCCTAGATCATCATGGGTTTTATTACTATGTGCCAAACCTACTGACAGCTTATACAACGTTAGCAATCCAAGAAAAAATCGCTCCGCGCCCTCGTCTTAGCTTAGTTGGAAAAAACGATACGATGTGCTTGGACGAAGGCGTACTGAAGCTGAGAAAAGGGCTGGACAAAAAGTATCAATCAATGGGTAGTCCAGAAAACTTTTCTTCTTTTTCTTTAACAGGCGGTCATATGGAAACACAAGAAATGAGAAACATTTGGAAACAATTCATAAAGGAGCATTTATGAGGATGAAAGACAAACTGATAATTGGAAAAAATTCTATAGATACCCCGACGGATTTTGAAACTATCCAAGAAGGAATCGATTATTTGGCAGACCTGCCGGATAGCCATCCAAAGGTCTTGATAGTAAAAGAAGGAAGATATGATGAATATATAGAAAGCAGATTATCCAATTTTAAACTTGTGGGAACAGGAACAGTAGTGATCTCCGGTAATCGTTTTGCAAAACAGGAGTATCTTGACGGTAGCCAGTTAGGGACTTTCCGAAGTGCTACTTTCTTCTTAGAAGGATCGAATGTCGTATTAGAAAATCTTCACATCGAAAATACAGCAGGTCCAGGAGAAAAAGTAGGTCAAGCTGTTGCTTTATTCAATTCAGGAGATCGCGTGTTGTTAAAAAACTGTCGACTAACTGGTTATCAGGATACTTTATGCACGGGTCCGTTGCCTGACTTGCAAAAAGATGGTACACCTTTTTGTACACCGGCTTCTGTCAATCCTGATTATTGTCGTCAGACCTATGAATATTGCTGGATTGAAGGAACGGTGGATTTCATATTTGGTGGGGCAGATGCAATTTTTCGCCAGTGCCGTATCCATAGCTTAGCCAGTAAAAATCCTGGATATATCACAGCAGCATCTACGCCAAAAAAACAAAAATCAGGGTATCGTTTTGAAAGCTGTACCTTGACTGCAGAGCCTGATACTAGAAACGTCTATTTAGGAAGACCGTGGCGTCCGTATGCAAATGTCGTGTTTGAAGCATGTAAGATAGGTGGGCATGTTCACCCAACTGGTTGGGATAATTGGGATGACAAGAAAAATGAACAGACTGCCAAATTCTCTGAACGAAATAACAATTATGAAACACCAATCAAAAGACCTGAATGGATCCATTTAGAAAAGCAGGGGGTTCTGAAATGAAAAGAAAATGGGAACTATTGCTAGGAATGATCGGTGGCAGCCTATCTCTGATTTTCTTTGGCGGGTTAGCAGTTACTTTAAGTAATATGTCTGCGTCAGAGTTTAAAAAAAGTTATCAGTCGCTTGCTGTCGATCATCCATCTTTGTCTTTAGAAAATACATTTGAGCTATTAAAGGACATGACTGGTCTGTTTGCCGTTGTATTGTTTATTTCACTTGCTTTTTTAGCAGTAGCACTATTTTTGACGGCTAAAGGAAAATACTTAACAACTGCCACTGGCTTGTATTTTATAACAGGAGTTATATTGTTGGTCGGCACTCAGTTTATTGCGTTTCCTTTTGCGTTTTTTTATTTTGCCGCTGGGGCATTCAGTTTGTATCGAGTAAGAATAAGAAAGGAAGCCTGAATCATGCAGACTATCAAAGTGAAAAATCCTATTTTGAGAGGGTTCAATCCAGATCCTAATATTTTAAGAGCGAAAGACCGATATTACATTATTGTCTCCTCTTTTGAATGGCTTCCAGGAATTCGAGTATATGAGTCGAAAAATTTAGTCAATTGGTCACATACAACGGATATTTTGACCACTCAAGTATCTTTGCAAGGAAATCCTACAAACGGAAGCATATGGGCACCGCAAATCAGTTATGCTGATGGATTGTTCTATCTTGTTTACACAGATGTCAAAAGTGCAGGCCGTCCGTTTAAAGATGTCCACAATTACTTGATTACTGCATCTGAGATCACAGGACCTTGGTCCGAACCGATTTATTTAAATAGTAACGGCTTTGATCCTTCTTTGTTTCATGATTTGGAAACAGGAAAAAAATGGCTTGTCAATGAATTATGGGATTATCGTCTGGACACACCGAATAAGTCCAGCGGTATCGTATTGCAAGAGTATGATGCAGAGAAGAAGAAGCTTGATGGTCCCATCTATAAAATATTTGCAGGTACAGAATTAGCGAAAACGGAGGCACCGCATTTGTATTTTCGTAACGGGTATTATTATTTGATGACGGCAGAAGGAGGTACAGGAAGAGGACATTCAGTCACAGTCTGCCGAGCAAAGAATATTATTGGTCCTTACGAGCTTGATCCTGGTTTTCCTATGCTGACAGCTAGTGACAAACCTGCTTCTACATTGCAGTGTACAGGACATGGGAGCTTAGTACAAACCCCGTCAGAAAAATGGTACATGATATATCTTTGTACCAGACCATTAAACGGTGCGGCTATTTTGGGAAGAGAAACCGCTATCCAAGAAGTGTATTGGACGTCCGACGATTGGTTAAGACTAAAAGATAGCCAGACAGCTCCGATGGAAGAAATAATGATTGAGACGAATGAAGAGGTACAACAAGAAAGAGCGTATCAGTTTATGGATACATTCGAAGGAGAGCTAAAAAAGAACTGGAATGCCAGACGTATTTTGCCAAGGGCTGATTGGTGTGATACAAAAACTAGACCTGGTTTTTTACGACTGATTGCCGGTGAATCTCTTCAATCTACCTTTGACCATCACTTATTAGCTATTCGGCAAACGGATTTTACTTTTGATGCGGAGACAGCATTTGAATATACACCTAATAATTTTAATCAGATGGCTGGACTGGTATTGTACCTAAACGAATCCAATTATATTTATTGCTATGTTACTTGGGATGAAAACAAGGGAAAATGTCTTCGTATGATAGAATCAGAAAACGGAGTTGCACAAATAGAAGAGTGGAGGATTCCACTCACAGAAAAGAAGACTTTCTTGAAAGTAGCCGTAAAGAAAGAGACAGCACAGTTTTATTTGAAAGACACACCATCTGAAGAATGGAAGGAAGTAGGTCTACAAAAAAACATGTGTATACTCTCAGGTGGATTTACGGGGAATTTTATCGGGATAGTCGTACATGATTTAAATAGAAAAAGAGGAAGTTATGCTGACTTTGAATTTTTTAAGTATGATGGAAAAGATCATGAATGATCTATCTCTCTAATAAATAGAGATTCACTAACTCGTTTTTGCTAGTTAGTGAATCTTTTTGTTTATCTATGATATTATGAAAATAATATTAATGCCTTTTTCTGCCAATATTTTTAAACTTATTTTTGTTTTTTCTCTGTCAAGATAATGCAATAAAATGTCAATATTGTGAATATCAAAACAAGAAAAAAAGAGTTATAATTTTGAAAACGTTTACTAGAAGAGGTAGGAGGAATTCAAATGCTTTCACAAAATGCTGTTACAGCAAATACAGTAAAAAAAGAAAAAAAGGAATTTGGGATTTCCGATAAGATAGGCTACATGTTCGGTGATTTAGGTAACTGTTTTATTTTAGGTTTGGTCAATAGTTTCTTGATGATTTATTATACGAATGTTCTTGGTGTTTCAGGAGCAATCGTAGGTACGTTATTCTTGATTTCAAGAATTTTGGATGCGTTTGCTGATGTGATGGTTGGAAGATTATGCGATGTCTCAGAGTTAACAGAAAATGGTCGATTTATTCCTTGGATCAGAAAAATGAAATATCCATTTTGCTTAGTGACAGTCATTTTGTTTTTGCCATTCGTCCAACATCTTCCAATGACGGTGAAGGTTGCATATATTTTTGTTTCATATATTGTTTATGGTATTTTTCTGTCAACAATCAATATCCCTTACGGAGCAATGGCAGCAGCCATTAGTTCAAATCCTAATGACCGCACCTCGTTATCCACATTCCGAAGCATTGGTTCTGCGATTGGCGGGTCAACTACAGGGTTCTTTATCCCGATTTTGATGTACACCCATAACAAGAGTGGGCAGCAAGTCGTTTCGGGGAATCATTTCTTTTGGATTTCCATCGGATGTGCGGCAATTGCATTTGTCGCATACATGCTGACTTGTAAATTGACTACTGAACGAGTAAGAGTTGTCAAAAACGAAAAAGTGTCTGCTTCTCAGTTGGTAAAAGGTTTGTTAGCTAACCGAGCACTGATTATTTTAGTCATTGTTGACATTTTCATTGTGATCAATCAGATTTTAGCTGGGACGAATATGACTTATTTATTTAATGATTACTTCCATAATAAACAAGCAATGTCTGTCGCTCTTTTATTTACTTACGGAACAGTAGTAGTTTTAGCACCATTTGCTACAAAGCTGACAAAATTATTTGGTAAAAAGGAAGCAAGCGTATTTGCGTTACTCGCTTCTTCATGTATGTACTTGCTGATGTATTTCCTTCATATAACAAATGCATGGGTATATCTGATTCTTTTATTTATTGCTACTTTAGGATCTGGTTTATTCAATTTGATGGTCTGGGCATTCATTACTGACGTGATTGACTATCATCAATATAAGACAGGCTTAAGAGAAGATGGAACAGTATACGGAGTGAATTCTTTTGCGAGAAAAGTAGGACAAGCATGCGCAGGAGCAGTCGGAGGATTTATGCTAGCACTCATTGGTTACCAATCGTCTACAACAGGTGGAGCCATCCAATCAGTTTTAGTACAAGAAAGAATTTATACGATGGCAAACTTGCTACCAGCATTCTGTTTATTTGTATCCGCAATCATTTTATTAGTAGGGTATCCGCTGAATCGTTCGAAAACTGTGTTTATTGGTGAAGAATTAAAAAAAATCAATGAAAGATAAGGAGAAAAGTATTGCAGACAAAAAAAGAGTTCATCAATGCTTTAGACTTTAAAACAAACGACATTCAACAAGATGATACAGTAATGCTGCAAAAGGCAATCAATCAAGGTGCAAAAGAACACTCGCCCGTATTTATTCCAAAAGGTATTTATTTAGTCGGCGCACTTTTTTTAAAAGATAAGAGCCATCTCATTTTCGAAGAAGGGGCTGTTCTCAAGGGAAAAACAGAGATCGAAGCATTTCCAGAGATTGATACACGAGTTGCTGGAGTAGAAATGAAATGGCCAGCAGCGATTTTGAATGTTCTCTCAGCAAAAGATATTCTTATAGAAGGAAAAGGAATAATCGACGGTCAAGGAGAGCATTGGTGGGAACTATATTGGGGGAAAGACCAAAAAAGCGGAACAAGAGCTGAATATGATCGAAAGGGACTGCGTTGGATTGCAGATTATGCTATTAAGCGTCCGCGGGCGTGTTTACTGTATCATGCAGAACATGTTGTCATTCGTGATTTGATTTTTCAAAAATCAGGTTTTTGGAACCTGCAAATCACTTATTCTAACGATGTATTAGTAGAAAAAATAATCATCCGTCATAATGATGGGCCAAGTACAGATGGGATTGATATTGATTCTTCAACAGATGTGCGTATCTATGAATGTGATTTGGCCTGTGGTGATGATTGTATCGCTATTAAATCTGGCAGGGACGGTAACGGTGCAAGAGTCAATCGAAAATCATCAAGAATCGAGATTGCGAGATGTAACATTCGTTCAGGTTACGGTGTAACTATTGGTAGCGAAGTTAGTGCTGGAGTTAGTGATGTGTATATTCACGATATCGATTTTTTTCAGTCAGACTGTGGTATTCGAATGAAATCTTCAAGAGAAAGAGGGGGAGTGATTGAAAATATCAGGGTAGAAAACCTGAATATGATGGATGTACAATTTCCGTTTTCTTGGATAATGGACTGGCATAATGAATATAATAGAAAAAATAGCAATGATCTTGAACGAATGCCAGAAAGCTGGCAAGCAGTGGCTGAAGAAATACCTGAATCAAAACAAATGACAAAAGTCAGAAACATACATGTCAAAAATGTACAGGCAAGTCTTTCTCCAGGCTATCCACTTCCTTCCCGGGCTTTTGACTTGGTAGCATTTCCTGAAAAAACTATAGAAGATGTCTGCTTTACTCATTGTACAATAACTGCAAAAGAATTTGGACGAATCGAAGCAGTTCAAAACTTATGTTTCGAAAGCTGTATTCTATCAATAGAAACAGGGAACACAGTTGCAAACAATACTTTTGACAATCGTTGAAATTATAATAAGGTCAAGCTAAAATATTATTTTAGCTTGACCTTTATTTTTTTTAATGATATATTAAACAACGTTGTCGCATCTGATTGAAACATTTTGTGAAATTTCCAAAAAAGAGTTGACACATGTTTTTAGACGTGATAAGATAACTGAGTCGTTAAAAAAGAACAGCTTGCGAAGCTTGATTCTATCGAAAAAAACTTCAAAAAAGTTCTTGACAAATAACAAACGACAAGTTATAATGAATGAGTTGCTGAAAGATTTTGAAAAACGAAATCGAAAAAAACTTTTAAAAAAGAGTTGACAATCACTTGCCGCTCTGGTATGATATAAAAGTTGCTACGGCAGCCAAAACAAATCGGAAAAACATTTCCGATGAAGTAGACCTTTGAAAACTGAACAAAGTAAGACAAACCAAATGTGTAGGGCGTCTTGATTCAATTCAAGACAACAAACATTTTTAACAAGCAAGCAATATGCTAGCAAACAAATTGAGCTTAACAATCGCAAGATTGTTCGAACTTTTTATGAGAGTTTGATCCTGGCTCAGGACGAACGCTGGCGGCGTGCCTAATACATGCAAGTCGTACGCTTCTTTTTCCACCGGAGCTTGCTCCACCGGAAAAAGAAGAGTGGCGAACGGGTGAGTAACACGTGGGTAACCTGCCCATCAGAAGGGGATAACACTTGGAAACAGGTGCTAATACCGTATAACAATCGAAACCGCATGGTTTTGATTTGAAAGGCGCTTTCGGGTGTCGCTGATGGATGGACCCGCGGTGCATTAGCTAGTTGGTGAGGTAACGGCTCACCAAGGCCACGATGCATAGCCGACCTGAGAGGGTGATCGGCCACATTGGGACTGAGACACGGCCCAAACTCCTACGGGAGGCAGCAGTAGGGAATCTTCGGCAATGGACGAAAGTCTGACCGAGCAACGCCGCGTGAGTGAAGAAGGTTTTCGGATCGTAAAACTCTGTTGTTAGAGAAGAACAAGGATGAGAGTAACTGTTCATCCCTTGACGGTATCTAACCAGAAAGCCACGGCTAACTACGTGCCAGCAGCCGCGGTAATACGTAGGTGGCAAGCGTTGTCCGGATTTATTGGGCGTAAAGCGAGCGCAGGCGGTTTCTTAAGTCTGATGTGAAAGCCCCCGGCTCAACCGGGGAGGGTCATTGGAAACTGGGAGACTTGAGTGCAGAAGAGGAGAGTGGAATTCCATGTGTAGCGGTGAAATGCGTAGATATATGGAGGAACACCAGTGGCGAAGGCGGCTCTCTGGTCTGTAACTGACGCTGAGGCTCGAAAGCGTGGGGAGCAAACAGGATTAGATACCCTGGTAGTCCACGCCGTAAACGATGAGTGCTAAGTGTTGGAGGGTTTCCGCCCTTCAGTGCTGCAGCTAACGCATTAAGCACTCCGCCTGGGGAGTACGACCGCAAGGTTGAAACTCAAAGGAATTGACGGGGGCCCGCACAAGCGGTGGAGCATGTGGTTTAATTCGAAGCAACGCGAAGAACCTTACCAGGTCTTGACATCCTTTGACCACTCTAGAGATAGAGCTTCCCCTTCGGGGGCAAAGTGACAGGTGGTGCATGGTTGTCGTCAGCTCGTGTCGTGAGATGTTGGGTTAAGTCCCGCAACGAGCGCAACCCTTATTGTTAGTTGCCATCATTCAGTTGGGCACTCTAGCAAGACTGCCGGTGACAAACCGGAGGAAGGTGGGGATGACGTCAAATCATCATGCCCCTTATGACCTGGGCTACACACGTGCTACAATGGGAAGTACAACGAGTTGCGAAGTCGCGAGGCTAAGCTAATCTCTTAAAGCTTCTCTCAGTTCGGATTGCAGGCTGCAACTCGCCTGCATGAAGCCGGAATCGCTAGTAATCGCGGATCAGCACGCCGCGGTGAATACGTTCCCGGGCCTTGTACACACCGCCCGTCACACCACGAGAGTTTGTAACACCCGAAGTCGGTGAGGTAACCTTTTGGAGCCAGCCGCCTAAGGTGGGATAGATGATTGGGGTGAAGTCGTAACAAGGTAGCCGTATCGGAAGGTGCGGCTGGATCACCTCCTTTCTAAGGAATATTACGGAGACTACACAATTTGTTTTTACTTTGTTCAGTTTTGAGAGGTTTACTCTCAAACACTTTTGTTCATTGAAAACTGGATATTTGAAGTAAATGTAAGTAATACAAACCGAGAACACCGCGTTGAATTTGAAAGCTAAACAAATTGTTTAGCCTGAAGCAAAATAGGCGGACGACCATGAAATCTTTGATTTTATGAGACGATCGATCTTTTTGCCGCACAGGCTGATTTGTGAGCTGGATAGAGTTTTTTAATAAGTTCAATTGCTTATTTTCTTGATCTAACTTCTATCGCTAGAAGAAGGATCAAAACCCAACCGAAAGGTTGATAAGGTTAAGTGAATAAGGGCGCACGGTGGATGCCTTGGCACTAGGAGCCGATGAAGGACGGGACTAACACCGATATGCTTTGGGGAGCTGTACGTAAGCTATGATCCAGAGATTTCCGAATGGGGGAACCCAACATCTTTAATAGGATGTTACGATTGTGTGAATACATAGCACATTCGAGGTAGACGCAGAGAACTGAAACATCTAAGTACCTGCAGGAAGAGAAAGAAAATTCGATTCCCTGAGTAGCGGCGAGCGAAACGGGAAAAGCCCAAACCAACAAGCTTGCTTGTTGGGGTTGTAGGACTCCAATATGGTCGTTCTTTCAGATAGTCGAATGACTTGGAAAAGTCAGTCAAAGAGGGTAAAAACCCCGTAGACGAAATGTGGAAGACACCTAGGAGGATCCTGAGTACGGCGGAACACGAGAAATTCCGTCGGAATCCGGGAGGACCATCTCCCAAGGCTAAATACTCCCTAG
>NZ_CP042839.1:202500-482500 GCF_008000875.1 Enterococcus sp. DA9 | reverse complement strand
AAAATTTACTCAATAAAAGATAACACCACAGTGTGGTGGCGATAGCGAGAAGGATACACCTGTAACCATGCCGAACACAGAAGTTAAGCTTCTTAGCGCCGATTGTAGTGAGGGGTTGCCCCTTGTGAGAGTAGGACGTCGCCACGCAAAGGTAAAAAGATGGACTAGAAATAGTTCATCTTTTTTTGTTTAAATCTTTTACTAAATTGAACTAATAGAGTTTTCTATGAATATCAAAGTTAGTTTTCACCTACTTTGTTTTTTTATAGTTGGTTATTATAAAATAACGATATAATTGATTTTGATACAATACACGTTTATTTATAAATCAAAAATATAGAGAACAGTATACAAATGTCCGTTTCTATTCTTAAAATGATTCTTATACTTACTTAAAGTTAGGTATAATTAGTATATGTTTTGTAAGAAATTTAGACTTATAATCAGTAGTGAATGTATAATTAACGTATAGGAGACATGGATAAAATGAAACTAATTGGTATAGATTTAGACGGTACTCTTTTGAATTCTGACCAGAGCATTAGTCAAAAAAATGCAAGAACAATGCAACATTTACCTAAAGACTGTTTTCCATTCATTTGTTCTGGAAGAGAAGTAGAAGACATTAATAATATTCTCAAAAAATCTGGTTTAATGGTTCCAGCAGTAGGATTAAATGGTTCTGTTGGATTTGATGGAGAAAAAAAAATATTTGAGTCTTTTTTCGATAAAAAGGATGTAAAAAAAATTGATTCTGTCATATCGAAATTTCCAACTAAAATATATACGAATCTCGGAAGTTATGAATCGCAGAACTATAAAAATAAAATGAAAAAAATCTTTCACGAGGTAGGCAGTGAATTTTCTGTCAAGGAGTTGAACTATGAGCTTGAGTATGAAAAATCTATTTGCTCTATTCCTTATAATAATATTGAGGAAATTATAGAAAAGGATGATATCAGCATTTACAAATTTTTTATTTTTATTCCCAATCGTCAATTGAAAGCGAATATATTTAACCGTTTGAAAAAGATGCTAAATGTGACTGTTACTGAATCAGCACCTGTAAACATTGAGATCGTGCCTCAAAATGTATCTAAAGGCACGGTGTTTGATCGTTTGGAATCAATCTACAATTTAAAAAAACCTTTGAGAATCGCGATCGGGGATAGTTTAAATGACTTATCTATGTTTGAGAGTGCAAATATTAGTTTTGCAATGGGAAATAGTCATCAAGAGATCATGAAAAAAGCTGATTATATTACCGTTTCAAACGATAAAGACGGAGTATCTCAAGCTTTTGAAAGAATTCTTACCATATAAACTAATTTAGGGAGTATAGTATATAAATATTTAGGATTGTGACAAAAATCATGTCACAATCTTTTTTCGAATAAACTCATTTTTTGAAGCCAACTATTTATCGTAATTTCTTTACATAATACGAACAAATTTTCGGTTATTGATGAAAAAAAACATTGAAAATGGTATGATAAAAGAAAAAGAGGAGGGAATTTTTAATGGTGAAATTTATCCATGCGGCAGATTTACATATGGATCGGTCATTTGAAGGACTGACAACTCTAGATAAAACTGTACAGGAAAAACTATTGAAGACGAATCTGACCGTTTTATCAAATATCATTGAACAGGCAATAATAAATAACGTTGATTTTGTTTTACTTGCAGGAGATAATTTTCATCAAAATCGTCCTTCATTAAAAATACAGAAACATTTTTCAGAACAGATGAAACGGTTAGAAAAAAATCATATACCTGTATTTATAATATTCGGAAATCATGATTTCTATCAAAAAGAGCGGTATTGGTTCTCCTTTCCTAAAAATGTCCATTTATTTACATCCGAAACGGTAGAGACAAAAAAAATAACGATAAAAAGTGGAGAAACTGTCTCTCTCAGTGGATTCAGTTATCGACAACCATGGATTCAAAAAGACAAAGTGATGGAATTTCCTTCTAGAGAACTCACAGATTACCATATTGGTTTGTATCATGGGGAACCTGGTACCTCGCAAAAAGGGAACTATGCCCCTTTCCAACCTTCAAAAATGCAAGAAAAAGGATACGATTATTGGGCTTTGGGGCATATCCATGTGCCAACAGTTTTAAATGAAAAGCAAACCATCGTTTATCCAGGTGCGCCTCAAGGTCACACTAAAAAAGAACAAACTTCTACATCCATTCTACTTGTTGAATTAAGTAAAGGAAGTTGTCAAATACATCCGATTAAAGTAGCAGAGGTCTATTGGAAGACAAAGGAAATATCATTGAGGCAAGCGAGGACGACAAAAGAGGTCATTGTTCATATTCGTCAGCAACTTTCAAAAGTAGAGGATGGATTTAGTTTAATTGAGATAAAATTAAAAGATTATGACCATCTCAATACAGATGTTCTAGAGCGAATACAATCAGGAGAGTTATTAGATTATCTGTTAGAGGAATTTTCAGATAGGATAAGGGATTTATTTATTTGGCGTATTTCTCTCATGGAGGATACTTTTTATACGAAGATTCCACTTGCTGCTTCTGCTAAATTGATGGAACAGCTATTTCAATACTATCAGACACCTCAAGATTTCCAACAAATTTTAAATGAAGTATATAGCCACCAAGAAGCGGCTAAAATATTGAGCGAACTGCCGGAATATCAAGAAGAAACACTTGAAAAAGCCAAGCAGCTACTTAATCAAGATTTTTTATTTGAGGAGGATCAGGAATGAAGATTTTAAGGATCGAGATTGCTGCTTTTGGAAAATGGCGTCAAAAAAGTTTTGATTTTTATTCAGGCAATCAGCTGATCTATGGGGGAAATGAAGCAGGAAAATCAACGATTTATCAATTTATCCAAGCCATCTTATTTGGATTCCCTTCAAAAGGCCGCAAAAAAAAGGATTATACACCAAAAGACGGCTCAGCCTATGGTGGCAAAATATGGCTTAAACATCCTATATACGGTGAGTTTGCTGTCGAACGCTATAAACAGCAAAATCGTGGAAAATCGAAGGTATGGCTGGGGAATCAAGTTGGAAGTGATGAATTACTAGAAAAACTGATTGCACCTTTGACGAAAGAGTTATTCCAGCAGGTATTTACTTTCCAGCAAGAACAGTTGATGGAACTAGATCACTTGAGAGAAAAAGAGCTACATGATGCACTGATTTCTTTAGGAATTACGGGCAGTTCTCAAGTATTCCAAAAAAGACAAGAATATTATCAGAAAGCACAACAGTTATTCAAGAAAAAAGGCCAAAAACTGCTGATCAATCAAAAATTAAATGAATGGAAAGAGCTTCAAGAGAAAATCCATCTAAAACAAGAACAGGAAGCTTATTTTGGCAAGTTGATCCAACAAGAACAGGAATACGAGTCGCAACAGCAACAGTTACTGGAACAACTAAATGAGGCGAATAAGCAATTTGCACTAGCCAGACAGCAAGAACTCAATTTTTCTTTATATGAAGAATGGCAATCCCTCAAAAAAAACATCGCTACAGGTCTTCCTGATGAACAACTTCTTCTTGATCTGGAGTCTTTTTCCAAACGGTATCAGCAAACAAATGAGCGTTTAGAAGAATTAGAAGCAACTCTGGAAAAGCATAGCGGGATGGATCAGCAGTCAGCTAGATATTATTTTTATTTAGAGCAGGAGCAAGAACTAAAAGACCTCCAACAACTCCAGTTTACAACGGAACAATTAAGCGAAGAATGGCAAAGACTTCAAATAGAGACTAGAGAAACAAATTCAGAATTGAAAATCTTGGAACAAAGATGGCAGTGGCAGAAAAATCCGTTACCGGAAGAATTTTTATATGAAGAAGAGTGGAAGAATCTTCTGGCTGAAGAAAGAAGGATTGCTGATCTAGAAAGCCAGATTTCTGTGCGTCTCCAGATAGCTAAAGAACAGCAAAAAATGATCGAAGCAGAAGTGAATGAGTTGGAAGAGACTTATCCAGCATTATTACAAAATCAGTCAGAGATAGCACCAACCCCTTCATCTAAACCCTATATGCTAATTGCTGGCGGAGCAATAATCATTGCAGGTATATTTGTTCCAATGCCCTTAAAAGTGATCCTTTTACTAATTGGTGCAGGCATGATTGGCTATTTCTTCTACAAACAGCAACCAAAGGTCAAAACTAAAAATGATTTCTCAGAAATAAAAGGAATGTGGCAAGAAAAACTAGGTCAGCTTGATTTAGCTTTAGCCCAATTAGCAGAAGCAGAAGAAAAACAAAAGAGAATAGAAGAAGAAAAACAGATTCTTCAGCAAGAAGTATATCGTTTTGCTGATCATCGGCACTTAGGAAAGATGGATACACTCAAACTCATGAAAGAATATGGGCAAGAAGTCATAGATTATCAGAAATTGTATGGCGTATTTGTGCGGAAACATAAAAGAGAGCAGGAAATCCAAGAAAAACTACAACAGATCGATCAGAAATTTGAGTTTGTTAAAGAATGGCTACCCATACAAGATAAGACGATCTCAGAAAAAATGGCTATGCTTTCCCGTTTTATCCAAGAAATGGAACAGATGAAATTTGCCAGAAGCTATCAGCAAAATACTTTATTGAAGCAAGAAATCAATCAATTGAAAAAGAAACAAAAAGTATGGGTACAAGAATACAGCGAACAATTGAGCCAAGCTGGATTATCTTATCCTTCGGAAGTACCTGTCTTTTTACAAAAAGCCAAACAAGCCGAACAGCAGATGAAAAGATACAATGAACTGTCAGAAATGCTTCGTCCACTGTTTCCTGAAGAACTGACGAAAGAGAAATTATCTGTAAGACTGCGGCAACTGAAAGAAAAACAAGGCCAACTCCAGCAAGAAGAAAAAGAAGCAAGTGAAAATCGGCAACGACTCCAACTTCAAGTAGAAGAGCTGCAAAGAGACGGCACATTGGACGAACTCTATCAACAAGCTAGCCGACAAAAAGCAAAATTGCAGGAATTGCTGGAGGAATGGGGCGCATTTGAAATCGCCGGAACATTCTTAGGCGATCTTTCAACAGAGATGAGTGAAAGACAATTACCACAGTTGTTAAAAGCAGCGGGTGATTATTTAGGTATTTTAACAAAAGGAAATTATCAGAAGATATTACTGAAAAACGATACACTGACTTTAACAGACGGATATACAGACTTTCCAATCTATGAGTTGTCTACAGGTACGAAAGATCAGCTGATAATGGCGATGAGGTTTGCTTACCTCTCGTTAGAAGCCAATCGTTCGATATGCCCGATCATCATAGATGATGGCTGGCTTCATTATGATCATCAGCGAAAGTATCAATTAGCTGAACTTTTAGCTAAATTTGGAGAAAAGTATCAAATAATTTGTTTTTCTTCTGATAAAGAAATGGTAAGCTATTACCATGAGATGAACCAAACCGTAAAACAATTAGAAGGAGCAAATAATGAAAAAAATTCGTGATTTAGTAATCGATGAGCAGTTTGAGCAATTTGTCCTGATCAAAAGTGCAGATGTAAGAATCGCTAAAAACGGAAAAAAATTTATTGCTTTTACTTTCCAAGATACTTCAGGTACTATCGATGGCAAGTACTGGGATGCTTCGGAAGAAGAAATCAATAAATTTACAGCCGGCACAGTCGTTTTTCTAAACGGTAAAAGAGAGGTTTATCAAGGGAACCCGCAAGTAAAGATTCTTCACATGCGTTTAACAAGGATGGATGAGCCAGGGGAACCTAGTTTATACATGGAAAGAGCCCCTTTGAAGAAAGAAGAAATGGAAGAAGAAATCAATCAATTATTATTTGAAATCACAAATGCGCATTGGAATCGGATCGTTCGCTATCTACTCAATAAATACCAAAAACAATTTTTTGAGTTTCCGGCAGCCAAAAGAAACCATCATGCATTTGCCAGTGGATTAGCTTATCATACTTTGACAATGCTTCACTTAGGAAAATCAATTGCCGATGAATATCCTGAGTTGAATCGACCATTATTATATGCGGGTATCATTTTGCATGATTTAGGAAAGGTGATCGAACTTTCCGGTCCTATGTCGACAGAATATACGCTTGCAGGGAATTTAATCGGACATTTGGTATTGATTGACGAAGAAATAACTAAAGCCTGTCTTGCGCTGAAAATCAACGAAGCTGACGAAGATGTTCTCGTATTACGTCATATGGTTTTAGCACATCACGGCCTATTAGAATATGGTTCACCTGTACGTCCAAGGATAATGGAAGCAGAAATATTACATCAAATCGACAATATTGATGCTTCCATGCAGATGATGTTGACTTCGATTCGTCAAACAGAACCAGGAAAATACACAGATCGGATTTTTGGTATGGACAACCGAAGTTTCTATGTACCAAAAGATTTATAGCAAAAATTTATTTTTTTCATTCAAAACAAAAAAGCGAGACATAAGTCTTCGCTTTTTTTGTTTTCTTTTATTTTGATGAATCAGTTGTTTCTTCAGTTGAAGATTCTTTTGTTGAATCAGTTGATTTTGTGTCAGAGCTCTTTGTTGAAGATGTGGCTTCACTTGAGTCTTTAGCACCTGATGAAGTTGTTGTGAATGCACTCAACACATTTTCAAAGGCATCGTCTTTGATTTTTACATTTGCATCTTTTAATTCTTCACCGATTACTTTAGTCGTGAATGCATTGTCACTTAATTTTGTTTCAGTAGCGATTTCTTTTAATTGATCTTTGTATTTATCCATGTCGTTGCCTTTATTTTGGTTTTTCACCATTTTGACAACATAGTATTCTGTTGCATAAGAAGTAGTATTTGTTGCAGTAATAACGTCAGAGACTTCGCCGTCTTTCAATTTGAAAGCTGCTTCTTTTACTTCTGCAGGAATGGTTGTTGTCGTTGAGTCGAATTTGACTTTACCGCCATCTTCTTTTGTCTCTGAATCAGTTGATTTGTCTTCGGCTAATTTAGAGAAATCATCCCCATCGTCCGCTGATTTTTTGACATCTTTTGCTTCATCTTCACTTGATAATTTGATGATTTGTGCTTCTACTTCTGGATGGAAAGATTCCCAAGCAGTTTTCAAATCATCATCTGTAATATCTACATGAGCCTTCAAACCAGCTTCAAAAGCTAGATTGTTACGGATATATTCTTTGTAAGAATCTTTCGTATACCCAGCAGTTTCTAATTGTGATTCAAAAGTATCACCTAAAGATTTCGCTTGTTTGTCGTATTCTGCATCCACTTGTTTATCTGTTACTTTATCGCCGTATTTGTTATTGAATACTTTATAGATGATCATCCGTTGTACTAATGATTGGTTCGATGATTCGAGCTTTGCTTCATCGTAGAAATCAGATACAGTGATCGTTCCGCCTTTCATCGTTGCGATATCTTTATTGGTATCGCCTGAACAAGCCGCTAGAGTTAAAACAGCCAACGCACTAGTAGCTGCCAAAATAATTGATTTTTTTTTCATTAATGTTTGCACTCCTGTAATTAGTTATTATTTTTTATATATTAACTATACCATACCCCATGCCCTTTAAAAGCGTTCTCGTGATAGTTTCAAACAAAATTCAAAATTTCATCACATTCCTAGGAAATGTGCAATTATTCCTCTATTAGACAGTCATATCTGTTGAGAAAATGATCATTATTGTATGTGATCAGGATACTCAGGCAGATCAGCTGTTAGTTTTTCTACTTGTTCATTGATTTGGGCGATACGTGGTTCGGCTTGGAATTTAAAATTTTCGATATCTTTGTTGATGGCTTCTTGGAAAGCGGGAATCACAGATTCAGCTGTTTCTTTTGTCTCGATCAATGCGCTTTTAAAATGATCCAAGCTGTTATTTAAATCGTTTGTCAGAGTGGTTGCTTCTTCCAGTTCTTCAATCAGTTTTTTTCTTGTTTCGTTCCCGCTCCTAGGTGCAAATAGCAGACCACCGACAGTTCCAGCAGCAGCTCCGAATAGCAGTCCTTTGAAAAAGTTTTTAATCATCGCTATGCACCTGCTTTACGATTGTTTCTTGAATAGCTTTTAGTTCTTCTGGTCCATAACTGTCTTGATGGTTGCCAAAGTGGATAGAAAAATCGTCCTCTTTGCTATAGCGAGGAACTAAATGGATATGTGAATGAAAAACAGATTGATAAGCTAATTCACGGTTGTTATTCAAGATATTAAGACCTTTCATTTCTGGAAAAGCTTTTTCTAATGCTTGAGCAATCTTAGGCACACGTGAAAAAACTTCTCCTGCAAGTTCAGGATCATATTCAAAAATATCTGCTACATGACGTTTAGGAACAACTAACGTGTGTCCTTTCGTTGCTTGAGAAATGTCTAAAAAAGCATAGACTTTGTCGTCTTCATAAATTTTATAGCTTGGGATTTCTTGATTGATGATTTTGCAAAAAATACAGTTTTCCATAAAAAACATCCTTTCCATAAAGAATAAATACTTCAGCTTAACTTTACCATAAGTTAAAGCCATTGTAAGGAAAAAAACAAAATACCGTCATTTTCTTCGTGGTATAATAAATAAAAATAAATGGCGGAGGAAAAAGAATGAGTTTAATTATCGATCATGTCACAGGAGGGTATGGCCATCTCCCTGTGTTAAAAGATATCAGTTTCAACGTACAGCCTGGAGAGATAGTAGGATTGATTGGGCTGAACGGAGCAGGGAAAAGTACAACCATCAAGCACATTATCGGTCTGTTGGAAGCTACAAAGGGAACGATAGAAATCAATCATCTATCTTTAAAGAAAAATACAGAAGAATATCGTAAACAAATTGGGTATATTCCAGAGACGCCTTCTTTATATGAAGAATTGACTTTGAGGGAACATATCGAAGTCACTGCAATGGCCTATGATATACCTATGGATACAGCAATGAAAAGAGCTGAAAAGCTGTTAGAGACTTTCCGTTTGTCTAATCGCCTTGACTGGTTTCCGGCTAATTTTTCAAAAGGGATGAAGCAGAAAGTGATGATCTTATGCGCCTTTTTGATCGAGCCTTCTTTATATATCATTGACGAACCATTCTTAGGATTGGACCCACTAGCTATCAATGCGCTGCTTGAATTGATGGTAGAGATGAAAAAAGAAGGAGCCGGTATTTTGATGTCTACGCATATTTTAGCTACTGCAGAAAAATACTGTGACCGTTTTGTGGTCTTACATAACGGAGAGATACGAGCAGATGGAACCCTTGAGATGTTGAGAAAAGAATTTCATCTGCCGGATTCTTCTTTGGACGAAATCTATATCGCTTTAACAAAGGAGCAGGCACATGAGTAGTTTTTTTCAAAAACGTTTAGCAAGGCATCAAAAGAAAATGATGAAATATATGCGCTATGTGTTGAACGATCATTTTGTTTTAGTTTGTCTTTTCTTAATTGGTGGCGTGGGATTGTACTATTCTAGCTGGTTGAAAACCTTGCATCCGCCTTTTGCACTTGGGGGAATGATAATCTCTGTATTTTGGATGCTCTGTTTATTTGTAGGCAAGATGGCTACTTTTGCGGAGGCAGCAGATATTGTTTTTTTACTTCCGAAAGAAAAAGAAATGCAGACCTATTTGGAACGAGCTTTTCGCTATTCTTGCATTTTTCCGATGATCCTTTTGATATTGGCATGCGGATTTGCTATGCCATTAGTGGTGGTTAGTACTCAGCAAGTCTTTTCGATGTTTTTCGTCTATCTGATTATATTATGGTGTTTGAAATTTAGTCATCTGCAAATTAAGCGAGCAGAATTGTTTCGGCTAGATCAACAGGTCATTCGTTATTGGAAAACAGGTTGGTTACTTTCTTCTATGCTCATTTTGCTTCTTTCATTTTATTGGCTAGTCTGGGCAGGGGTAGCAGGTGCATTGGTACAGGCAAGTCTATATTACTGGTTTTTGTGGAAGCAACAGGAAAAAGGATTGGATTGGGAGAAAATGGTGCATGTAGAAGAACAAAGGTTGCATCAAATCTATCAATTTATTAATTTATTCACCGATGTTCCCGAAATTACGGCAAAGGTAAAAAGAAGACGCTACTTGGATCCTATATTGACTCATATTAAGAGAGAATCAAAAAACACTTATCTTTATTTGTTTGCAAGAAGATTGGCAAGAGGTTCTGATTTTAGTGGTCTTTACTTCCGGTTAGTAATTATAGGTGGGGTATTGATTTTCGGAGTGATCGACTTTTATTTTAGTCTGATAATCGGTTCTTTATTTTTATATTTAATCGGTTTCCAATTGTTGCCTTTAGCGAGCCAGTTCCGTTACATGGTGCTCGTTCAGCTTTATCCAATCCATGAGAATCAGAAGAAGCAAGCAATCCAGTATCTGCTCACATGGGTATTAGTTATCGCATCGGTTATCTTTGGATTGATTGCTGCAGTCGTATTGGATGGTCAGCAGCGATGGGTTCCGCTAGCGGCTTATTTGATTGTTACGGGTCTCTTTGTTAAACTATATGTACCAACTCGTTTGAAGAAGATGTCAGACTGAAAACAAAGCTGTGTAGGATAAAAATGAACATGAAAAATAGAGCGTTGACAGTAAGAATGCTGTTCGTTCTATTTTTTTTGAGAAAAGTCGGTTTTTTGAATGGCAAATAAATGAAAAAGAACGTATATGTGCTTGACGTGTAGTGATCAGGCGACTAGAATAATAAGTACTGCAAAACAAAGAGTAAGAGGACGGGAGAATGCATGATGGAGTTTCAGTTAGACCAAGAGTGGCGGTTACGTCCCATCAAAGGCGATACAGGAAAAACATACATAGGCATGCGTGATGAAGACAAAGTCTTTATTAAACGAAACACGACTCCGATGTTGGCTGCTCTTTCAAGGGAAGGAATTACACCAAAACTTGTTTGGACAAAACGAACGGGGAATGGCGATACCTTGACAGCACAAGAATGGCTAGAAGGCCGCTTGCTAACTCCTAATGAGATTGGTCAAAGAAATGACGTGATTGATGTTTTGTACCATTTACATCATTCAAATTCTCTTAAAACCATGCTGACCCGTATCGGCGGACGTGTTATGACGCCGGAGAAGATGTTGCAAAAATATGAAAAAGAATTACCAGAAGAACTCCAGAAAAATCAATTTCTGCAAATCGTCCATCGATTTCTTCGTGAGCAGATCCCGCCGATAGATAAGGAAAATCTATCAGTGGTGCATGGAGATGTAAATCATCGAAATTGGTTAGTATGTAAAAATTATTTATATCTCGTGGATTGGGATTCAATCATGTTTGCAGACCCTGCGGTAGATATTGCAACGATTTTAGGGAATTATGTGCCTCTATCCAGTTGGAATCAATGGCTGATCAGTTATGGCATACGTCCAACTGACGAAATGCTTGAAAAGTTTCACTGGTATGCGGCCATGAATTTGCTCCAAGAAATCACTAGATACTGCAAACGTGAAGATCATCGACGAATGAACGAAGAAATTTTACAATTAAAACGAATTTTCAGTGGCTGAGGTTTGGCCCAAACTCTGCGGAGATTTGGCCAGACCTTTTTAATTAGAGAAAGGAATGGAGATAAATAATGCGTGTCCGAAATCGTCCGGGAGCAGCGGAAATGTTAGCGGCTCACCCGAATTTTGTAATTAGTGATCCAACATTGTGGAAGGGGAAATGGAATGAATTGTTTGGAAACGATCATCCAATCCACATTGAGATTGGAATGGGGAAAGGCCAGTTCATCACTGGAATGGCAAAAGCCCATCCTGAAATCAATTATATTGGAGTAGAAATGCAAGTAAGTGTTGTTTCTATAGCATTAGACAAGTTGATTGAACAACCGCTTCCTAACCTGAAGCTTCTGCATGTGGATGGATCAGCATTGACAGAATATTTCGCTGACAGCGAAGTAGATCAGATTTATCTGAATTTTTCTGATCCATGGCCGAAAAAACGACATGAAAAACGGCGCTTGACATACAAAACTTTTCTTGCTGTAGATGAACAGATCCTCCGCCCAAATGGAGAAATCCACTTCAAAACAGATAATCAAGGATTGTTTGAGTATTCGCTGGCAAGTTTTTCTCAATATGGCATGATCCTCAAACAGGTATGGTTGGATTTGCATCAAAGTCAATTTGAAGGCAATATTATGACGGAGTATGAAGAAAAATTTTCTTCGAAAGGTCAACGTATTTATCGAGTAGAAGCTCAATTTCAAGATAAGACCAAAAAGAAAAGTCTGTGAATGAACTTTTTACTTTCATAAAAATATAAATCAAATCCCAGAAAACACATTACATCTGTCATGTGCATTTTCTGGGACTTTTTTGATTTAAGATATACCTATTTCCTCGGTTTTCAACAAGGTGGAATCAATTGGAATCGAGAGAATGAAAATAATCCTTTGTCAGTGATCTTCAATTCGGGTATGACAGATAATGTTAAGAAAGAAAGTGTCAAAAAAGGATCAAAGGTTTTAGCTGCCCCTAGTTGATGTGTTTCAGCTATTAATTCATTCAGCTGTTCATTGACGAACGAAAAAGGTTCCTGTGTCATGATACCGCCTATCGGTAGAGGAAGACAAGCCATTTCCTTCTGTTTATTGACAACAGTCATCCCGCCACCTTTTTGAATCAAAAGATTAGCAGCATACAGCATATCCTCATCATTTGTCCCCACGACAACTAGATTATGAGAGTCATGAGCAATTGTTGTCGCTATCGCCCCTTGTTTCAGCTGAAATCCTTTTACGATGCCTAACCCAATATTTCCGGTTTGATGGTGACGCTCGATCACCGCAATCTTTAATTGGTCTTTTTCGATTGAAGGAATGAATCGTTCGCCTTGTCGGTCCACTTTTTCTACCAAATCGTTCGTGACGAGACTATTCGGGATAATTTCGATCACATGGGCTTGTGAAGAAGGGAGAAGCAGCTCTAACGAACGAGGATGCAATGGTTGAGCATTTAGGTTTGGTAGACAGCACATGTATGGATTTGAATAATCAGCAAATAAATGGTCTTCGAGTTGACCAGATTGGACGACCAATGTTCCCTTATAGAAAACTTCATGAATTGGCAGCTTGGTAAGATCGTCTGTTAAGAAGAAATCAGCTTGATATCCAGGAGCAATCGCACCTAGTGTTTTCAAATCAAAACATTCTGCTGCATTCAATGTTGCCATCTGGATTGCCTGTAATGGATCAATTCCCATTGAAATAGCTTGACGGACGATATGGTCAATTGATCCTTCTTTAACTAAATCATTGATGAGTTTATCATCGGTGACAAAGAAGCATCTTCTTGAATTATCAGGCGTGATCGCCGGTAGTAGCGATGCCAGATCTTTTGCAACGGTCCCTTCTCGAACCATTAAATACATACCAAGATCCAAACGTTCTTTAGCCTCTTTTGCAGTTGTAGCTTCATGATCCGTCCGAATACCAGCTGCGGGATAAACATTTAATTCTTCCATGCCGATACCAGCTGCATGTCCGTCAATCTTTTTCTTATGCTGGTGCATCAATTGGATCTTTTCTAGGATATCTGCTTCATTATTTGCTACTGCTTGATAGTTCATGACTTCAGCTAAGCCTAAAACTTCGGGATTTTGTAAAAAAGGTGCTAGATTTTTGGCATTTAGATTTGCACCATTTGTCTCAAATGGAGTGACAGGTACACAAGAAGGGAGCATAAAGAAAATATTCATAAGCGTTTGTCTTGCGTCTTCTATCATAAATTGAAGACCAGTACTCCCAGCGATGTTTCCTATTTCGTGGGGATCTGTTACTACAGTAGTAACTCCATGAAGCAAGGATACTTTTGAAAATTCACTTGGTGATAAAAGTGAACTTTCAATATGCACATGTCCATCAATGAATCCTGGTACTAGATATTGCCCCTTAGCATTATGTACGCTTTTTCCTTCATATTCACCAATCCCTACAATCATTCCTTCGTAAATCGCTACATCTTTTTCCATGATCTCTTTCGTAAAGACATTGACGATCTTAGCCTGTTTGATTACTAGATCAGCGGGCTTTTTTTTACTTGCTACTTCGATGTATCTCTTTAATGTTGATTCCAATGGAATGCCTCCCAAGATAAATTTTTATAAGTATAACATAAATTCGTTTTTTGCCAATGTTTTTTAATAAATTCATTTTATTTGAAACAAAAAGATCAAAAAGACGTATGTTTTTTGTGGAGGGGAGAATAATGGAAATAAAACGATTATCAGATCAAATGATAAGTGAAAGTTTCGCCAAACATGCCCAAGACGTATATATCTTGCCAGCTTCAGAAGTATTTTACATCTATTTTCGCTATGGCAAAAAACGAACGTTCTGGAAGGAAGTATCTTCGGCAGATGGCCAGCAATTGATTTCAAGATTTAAGTATTTGGGACAAATGGATATCGGAGAAAAAAGAAAAGCTCAATTAGGTGCATTGACCTATTCTTTAGAAAAACAGAAGGTTCGGTTACGACTGTCTTCTGTAGGAGATTACCTTCAACGAGAAAGCTTAGTGATTCGGCTATTATACGGTATTTCTGAAACACCTCATCGTTGCTTTAATTCTCGAGATTTTGCAACTATTTTGCAGAAAACCGTTAGACGTGGATTATATCTATTCAGTGGACCAGTCGGATCAGGCAAGACGCCATTAATGTATCGGTTGGCTTTGAAAGAAAAACGGCAAGTAATCACGATCGAAGATCCTGTAGAGATCGAAGAACCATTCTTTCTGCAATTGCAGATCAATCCCAAAATAGCACAGACTTATGACACACTTTTGAAGCTCGCATTACGGCATCGCCCTGATTTGTTGATTATTGGTGAGATAAGAGATGAATCAACTGCACATGCTGCGGTAAGAGCTGCACTAACGGGACATCGGGTATTCGCAACCGTACATGCACGCAATCTTGAAGGTACATTGATCAGAATCCATGAACTAACAAAGAAAAAAGAAGAGCTATCTGAATGTTTAGCTGGAGTCATTTATCAAGAACTTTTGGAAGATGCCGATCACCATCCTTCTGTCTTGTGGAGTTATCAATTTATGGAGGAAGAACCAGTAAAAAATCATGGGAGGAAAGCTATGAAGAAGCTCAGAAAAAAACTTGGCAGTCAGAACTATTTTAAAGGATTGACAAGAAGCCAGCAAAATCAGTTTGCACAAACTATGGGAGAGCTGCTTTTAACTGGTTTTAGTTTGCAAGAATCCCTTTATTTATTACTCACGATCCGTTCGTTCCAGCCTGCTATTTTGGCAAACATCCAACATCAGCTAAAGGAAGGACAACCGTTTAGTGAAGTACTTTCGCAAACAGGGTATGGAGCAGAACAACTGGTACAGATCGAATTAGCTGAACTTCACGGGAATCTGCCGGCAACTTTGTTGGAAATTGCCAAACAGTTACGTCTGGTCGAAGGATTTCGCAACGATTTGAAAAAGCTGCTCGCCTATCCGATGCTATTGCTCACCTTTTTGCTAGGTATCTTATTTAGTATGCGTTTGATCGTTTTGCCTCAGCTTATTGGTTCAGGGATGGTTATAGAAGAGCATTGGGGGATTCAGCTGATACAAGTCTTTCACTGGTACGTTCTACTATTTATCCTAGTGGTTACTTTATTGACTTTGCTAGTAAGGTATCGGCTGATGAAATTGTCTCCTATTGATCGGAGTGAATGGATAAGCAGACAATTAGTGATTGGACCAATATATTCCTTATATCAATCTGCTTATTTGTCGCTAGAGATTGGCAAACTTTTTCATGAAGGTTTCGAATTAAGGCAAATCATCGTTTGCTTGAAGGAGACGAAACAAGAAAGTCTGATTCAACACCTTGCTTCCAAGATGATACAAGGATTAGAGGCAGGTATACCATTAGCTGATCAGTTCCAGAATTACCATTTTCTATCTGAAGAATTCAGCAAGATTATTTTGCAGGGAGAGGCAAAAGGAAATTTAGGGAAAGAGCTGATATTTTACAGCGAATGGACAAGAAAACAGCTTTTCAAACGACTTCAGCACTGGCTGCATTTTATTCAGCCAATTATTTTTTTGGGCGTAGCGGTTTTGATTTTACTGGTTTATGCTGCTGTTTTATTACCTGTTTATGGAAGTATCGAGGAGGTCTTGCCATGAAAAAGAAAAGAACACCTTATTATAGCGGTTTTACATTAATCGAAATGCTGATCGTTTTACTGATCATCAGTGTACTAGTATTGTTGTTTGTCCCAAATTTGTCACGTTATAGGAATCATGTAGACCAAGAAAGTCGTGAAGCAATCATTCAGTTGGTAGACACACAAAAAGAGCTCTACGCGCTTCAAAACAATGGAAGAATCCCTACCGTGGAGGAATTATTGAATGAAGGCTATATCAAACGAGAACATGCAGACATCTACCAGCGGCCTTGAAGGAAAAACATTAGCATCAGGATATACGTTGGTTGAGTCACTCTTACTGATTTTATTGCTTACAACAATCCTTTCTTTTCCAGTTCTCGCATTTTCTGCATGGAAGAATGAATTGGCAGTCTATCAATTTTTCAGCCAGTTTGAAAAACGAATCTATACCACTCAAAAAATCGCTATTGTGAACCAAATCCAAACAGGCTTTTATTGGAACATTGACGAAAATCAGATCATTTTTCGTATGTCGCAACCCGATGAAGCGAGCTGGAAAGTATTAGATATTCCTGATGAGATTACCTTGAAACGCCATGCTTCCATCACTTTTGCTGCTGGAACTGGAAATGAAAGTTCACTAAAAGCATATCAATTTTATTGGGAAGAAAAAGGGCAAACGATTACGTATCAATTCCAGATGGGGAGTGGACGTTATACAAAAAGAATTGAATAGAAAAGGGTTTATTTTATTAGAATCCCTTACAGCGCTGATGATTGCTTCCGTCTGTGTGTACTTAGTGAGTTTTGGTCAGCTTTTTTTACTTCAGGCAGAAAACAACAGCGGGGAGGAAATGCTACTTATTCGAATGGTTTACGAAGATACCAAGACACAACGGATATATCACAAAAGACCAGAGCGAAGCGAAGAAATGACTATGTACGATATCCAAATTGTCGAAAATAATGGAGTAATCGAAAAAGTGCTTGTCAATATGGAGAAAGAAGCGATCAATATTGAAAAAACAAGAAATCCCGGCATTTACGCTGATTGAATGTCTAATCGGACTAATGATAGTAAGCAGTATATTGCTGTCATTCAATCTTTTGATCCAGCAAACTATCCAAGTAAGTGACTTTCTGCAGCGTAAAGATCAAAAAGAGTGGCTGATATTTTTAGCACAATTAGAAGAGGAACTTAACAGCAGTCACAATGTTTCCGTGAAAAATCAGCAATTGTATTACACTGTAGAGGATAAACAGTACATCATCGAAAGATATCAGACGATGATACGTAAAAGAAGAACTTCCGGCGGACATCAACCTATGTTAACAAGTATCACTGAGTTTCAATTATTGGAAAAAGAACACACAATTTCTTTTTATGTACACTTTGAAAATGGAGAAGATGGATATGCCATATGGACAAAAAACGATCAATAGAAAATGTTGTAAGGGATCTATTTTATTTTCTGTGTTGCTTTTATTTCTTTTATGTACGTTTTTATTGACGGCAGCATTAGAAAGCTATCGCTTGTCAATAGATCTGAATATACGAATAAAAAATTATTATATAGCAAAAATAATGAAACAGATGTCTCTATCGGAACAGTCTATACTTGCTGAGAAGTCGGAAGGGATTTTTTACTACACAACTGGATCTGTAACATATCAATGGGTACAACAGTCTCTATTCTTGGAGGTAGAAGTCTCGCCGTTTATCTTTCGATTCATAGAAGAAGTAAAAAATGATACAGATACTGGTACAGAATGAGGGGTTGTTCGTGAAAACGCCCTCTTTTCTGTTATAACACTGTTTTTAATAAAAAAATGTTTGCCGTTTCACAAATAAAAAACAGTGAAAACGATTGAAATTTTGTCAATTGTTCGATAGAATTAAACAGGTGAAAAAATTGTTATAATATATCTAGAAATGAGGTGCACCATGTTACCAGAAAAAATGGAACAAGGGTTCAATCAGAACCTGGAAGCTATTCAGCTTTTACAGAATGCATTGGGAACTTCCTTTTTAGAAGCCTATGTCGAAAATGCAGAAAATCTAATAGATGATTATCAAGTACGTGTGGTGGATGGAGTGCCGACAAAAGAGACAACACAACGGATCACAGCTCTTTATGAAGAGTTGAAAAAACTTTCTTTCGAGCCAGAAGAATGGCGCAGATTGTCTCAATTGCTTTTATTGAAGGGCAACCAGACAGAACATCTGCAGGCGAACCATCAACTCACTCCTGATAGTATCGGTTTTTTATTTGTTTTTCTTATTGAACAACTATACACAAATAAAAAGGAACCAGTTAAGATTCTGGATATTGCGGCAGGAATGGGCAACTTGTTATTAACAGTTCTTTTAAACCTATCGAATGCGGGGTATCAAACAGAAGGATTTGGTGTGGATATTGATGATACATTGTTGGCTGTGGCAGCTTCTACAAGTGATTTGACACAAGCAAATGTTCAATACTTCCATCAAGACGGGTTGCAGGATTTATTAATCGATCCTGTCGATTTTGCAATCAGCGATTTGCCGATCGGTTATTATCCGAATGACGAAAAAGCAAAAGAATTTTTAACAAGTACTGAAGAAGGCCACAGTTATGCACATCATTTATTGCTGGAGCAATCAATGAAATACGTGAAGCCGGATGGTTTTGGTTTGTTTTTGATGCCAAGCGGTTTTTTAGAAACGGATCAAAGCGAAGAAATCAAAAAATGGTTTAAAGAAGAAGGCTATCTTCAAGGAATGATTCAATTGCCAGATGAGTTGTTCCGCAACAAACAATCACAAAAAAGTATTTTGATCTTACAGAAAAAAGGACCACAAGCAAAACAAGTAAAAGAAGTGTTGCTTGTGAAACTTGCTTCACTAAAAGAACCAGAGAAGGTGACGGAATTTTTCAACGAGTTTAAAAACTGGAAATCATCTGCTCTGTAATCATTCAACGAGAAGGAGAGTCATATGTCTAAAACAATTGCAATCAATGCTGGAAGTTCAAGTTTGAAGTGGCAATTATATCAAATGCCAGAAGAAACCGTAGTTGCGAAAGGAATCGTCGAACGTATCGGTTTACAAGATTCTATTTTTACAATCAAGTACGGCGATAGTCAAAAATTCGAACAAATCATGGATATCGAAAACCACGAAGTAGCAGTAAAAATGCTGTTAGATCAGTTGATTGAACTGCAAATTTTAAGTTCTTATGATGAAATTACCGGTGTAGGGCACCGTGTTGTTCACGGAGGAGAAACTTATGGGGATTCAGTAGTGATCGATGAGGGAGTAATGGACCGCATTGCTGAATTAGCAGAATTTGCTCCTTTGCATAACCCTGCTAACCTGATGGGAATCAAAGCCTTTAAAAAGATTTTACCTGACATTTTGAGCGTAGCTGTATTTGATACATCTTTTCACTCAACAATGCCAAAGCAAAATTATTTATACAGCTTGCCAGTGTCTTATTACGAAGATTTCAAAGTAAGAAAATATGGCTTCCACGGCACAAGCCATCGTTATGTATCGGAACGTGCAGCAAAATTATTGAATAAACCGATTGAAGATTTAAAAATCATTACTTGCCACTTAGGAAACGGAGTATCAATCACAGCTGTAAATGGTGGTAAATCCATGGATACTTCTATGGGATTCACGCCATTAGCTGGTGTAACAATGGGTACGCGTTCAGGCGATATCGATCCGGCTGTTCTTCCATACTTAATGGAAAAATTAGAGATTGATATTGATGAAATGATCAATGTTTTGAATAAGAAATCTGGTTTGCTAGGCCTAACAGGATTGTCTAGCGATATGCGTGATCTTGAAAAAAACTATGAAAAAGAACACATTCGTTTAGCTTATGATATCTTCGTGGATCGCATCCGAAAATATATCGGCGGATACGTGACAACGATGAATGGTGTCGATGCAATCGTCTTTACTGCTGGTATCGGCGAAAATGACGGACATGTACGCAACGAAATCATTAAAGGTATGTCTTGGTTTGGCTGTGAAATCGATCCAGCGTTGAATGAATTGCATGGTGAAGAAGTAGATATCTCTACAAAAGAATCAAAAGTAAGAGTATTAGTGATTCCAACAGATGAAGAACTAATGATTGCCCGTGACGTGGAGCGTTTGCGCGGCTAAAAATACACGCGTGTTCTCTTTAGAAAATGGATAATTTTATATCCGTTTTCTAAGAGGACATGCTTTTTTATTTTTTACACAGAAGGAGCTGAATATAAAGAAGTGAGTGAATCCAAGTATTCTATGAATCGTGAGAGGAAAGACGCTCAATAAGCGACTTTATTTTTTGAAGAGCAAAAAAAGCTGTGTCCAGACAAGTGATCTTCAAAAGTTTTACTTTTGAGATCCCCTCTGAAACACAGCTTTTCATCAATTAGTCTTTTTTAGGAGGCAATTGGTTTTCTAAATCAGTTCGAACAACAAGCACATCGCAAGCCGCGTTTCTAATAACATATTCAGAAACAGAACCAATAAATAAACGTTCTACAGCATTCAATCCTGTAGCTCCTAACATAATCAAGTCTACTTGATTATCTTCTGGGATTTCTTTCGCAATAATTTGTTTTGGTGAGCCATATTCTACAACAGAGGTTACATTATTCAAGCCAGCTTTCTTCGCGTTGCTTTCATAATCTGCCAATGTTTGCTTTGCCATTTCAGTAGCTTGTTCTGCCAACATTCCATCAAAAGATGAAACGGTTTGGAAAGAACGTGTGTCAATGACATGTGCTAATAGAAGTTCTCCGTTATTTCGGATAGCTACATTGACCGCCTTTTTAAAAGCTAATTCAGCTTCATCAGAACCATCCACGGCAACCATGATTTTTTTGTATTGTTGTAACATAAGCATTCACTCCTCAAGTCAATCGTGTTGTACTCTTTTATTGTAGAACAATTTGTGGAAAAAGAGAATTATTTACTGCTTTGGTTCAGCAATTTTTTTTGCAAAGCGGATACTGAAGGTGGCAGAAACGAGAATCACAATCAATAAAAAGATCAAAGCGATGAAGCGTTGATTGAAAAAAGCGGCTAAAACACCCATAACGCCTAAAACAGCATACGCAGCTCCATAAAATTGTAGGAATCCTTGATTTTTGTCATTTTTCTTGATCAATACAAAAAAGATATCCTGTTTATTAAATAAATAATAGCTAACGAATAATAATAGTAAAGTGGCGATAATCATCAAAATCCTAATCATGAACAAATCCTCCAAAATAAGCAACAAATAGAAAAAGCAATTTGCCAAGAGCAAATTGCTTTATTCTTTAAAAGATGGTAATCTCCGTTAATGCCGTTATTTGTCCTGTAGTATTGATCCCGCGAATTCAAGCAGGTGGGTCCCATGGTCGTAGCTTCGAACTACCAAATGATAAGGCATGTTACCAGCAGTGACACAAGACGGGTCCCAAGATATCAATAAAAATGTTCGGTCAACACACAAAGAGGACAATTCGAACATCACAGATTTCCCATCTCTATAGTAGCATATGAATTTAAAAAGAGCAATGAGAGAGCTCGCAGAAATAGAACCGTTTTCTTGTTTAATTTTTTAGGGGATGTTTTTTCCACTCTTTTATGCGGTAATACTGTTGACCTAGCGCCTGTTCATATTTTCCTGTATCCTTTGGCTGATAATATTGAGCATTTTTTAACCTATCTGGTAAATATTGCTGATTGACCCAAGCATGATCGAAATGATGAGGATACTGATAACCCACACCGCGGTTGAGGGATTTCGCACCTTTATAATGGCTATCTCTCAAATGGTCGGGAACATCACCAGCTTTGCCCTCTCGAATATCAGCAAGTGCTGCATCTAATGCCATATAGGCAGAATTGGATTTTGGCGACAAGCAAAGATCAACGACGACATCTGCTAGCGGGATACGTGCCTCAGGTAACCCTAGTCGTTCAGCAGCTAATACAGCGTTTACTGTACGCGCAGCAGCAGCAGGATTGCCTAAACCTATATCTTCATAACCGATAACCATCAGGCGACGACAAATACTTGCCAGATCACCTGCTTCAACTAGACGGGCGAGATAATGAAGGGCAGCATCCACATCACTTCCGCGAATCGATTTTTGAAACGCTGAAATAACGTCATAATGAGCATCTCCATTTTTGTCATGGGTAAGAGCTTTTCTTTGGACACATTCTTCGATAATCGACAGAGTAAGATGAATCTTTCCTTCTTTATCTGGAGGAGTCGATCGTGCAGCCAGTTCCAACCCATTCAAAGCACTCCGCAAATCGCCATTCGTTGCACGAGAAAGGTGAAGAAGAGCCTCTTCATCTAACTGGATTGCTTGTTGACCAAGACCGCGTTCCTTATCCTTTAAGGCGTGTTTCACTGCCAACTGGATGTCTTGCTCTGTTAATGGCTTGACTTCAAAAATCTGTGTGCGGCTGCGGATCGCTGGATTGATAGTAATATAAGGATTTTCAGTAGTCGCTCCGATCAAGATGATTCTGCCACTTTCTAAATGAGGAAGCAGAAAATCCTGTTTTGTTTTATCTAATCGGTGTACTTCATCCAATAAGAGGATCACAGTACCACTCATTTTAGCTTCTTCCGCTACAACCTGCAGCTCTTTTTTTGAATCTGTAGCCGCGTTCAGCATGCGAAATGCATAATTAGTAGAACCGGCAATCGCACTTGCGATACTCGTTTTTCCAGTACCAGGAGGCCCATATAAAATCATGGAAGAAAGCATACGAGCATCGACCATGCGGCGTATGATTTTTCCTTCACCGACTAGATGTTGCTGACCAACGACTTCATCGATCGTTCGAGGTCGCATGCGATAAGCCAATGGCTGTTGCATAGGATTTTCCTCCTTCTTGTTTTTACATTCCTTAATTATAACATATTTAGTAATATAGCTAGAAAGAACAGCCTTCTGTTGTTTTGTTTTCATAGCTTATCCAACTAATATTGTGTATGATAAAGTAGGTGAGAAAAATGACGGATAAACAAAAGATAGATGAATTTTTTTGGAATAAAACGACGCCGGAAGTAGCGCGGGATTTATTGGGGATGTATTTGGAGCATGACACACCTGAAGGAAGATTAGCTGGATATATTGTAGACGCGGAAGCATACTTAGGTCCAGAAGACGAGGCCGCCCATAGCTATGGTTTAAGAAGAACACCACGTGTGCGGGCAATGTATGAAAAACCAGGTACAATCTACCTTTACACGATGCATACTCATCGGATTTTGAACATCATCACTCAGCCAGAAGGGATTCCTCAAGGAGTAATGATACGTGCAATTGAACCAGCTACAATGATTGAACAAATGAGTAAAAATCGTGGTGGAAAAACTGGTCCAGATATCAGCAACGGTCCTGGAAAATTAGTGGAAGCATTAGCAATTCCTCAAGAACTCTACGGACAATCTATAGCAGATAGTTCATTACGTTTAGTTTTTGAGAAAAAGAAGATACCAAAAAAATCGATGCTTTGCCTAGGATCGGTATCCCGAACAAAGGAGAATGGACAGAAAAGCCGTTGCGTTTTGTTGTGTCTGGCAATCCATATATCTCTTTACAAAGAAAAAACCAAATCGAGGAAGATTGGGGTTGGAGGAAAGAAAATGAAAAAGAAGGATCTATTAACATACTTAGATGAAATAATCGAAAAACAAGTGACGGACTATGATGTGGCTTTAGATTGGGATACAAAAAATCATACGATCGAAATCGTTGTTCGTTTGTTTGCGGAAAATAAAGCACAATTTGAGATTGATGATGCAGAAGGGATCGTTTCGCAAGAACCAATTATCGAATTTGAAGATGGCGTACTCCTTTTTAATCCTCAGAAATCTGTTTTTGATGAACAAAATTATCTAGCGGTAATCCCCTATGAAGGAAAAAAAGGATTGGCAAAATCAGTAGCTGATTCTTTAGTGGAATATTTGAATGAAGTATTAGCACAAGGGCAAAGTGATTTGCTTGATTTTTTAGATGAAGATGATGACGAAGCTGTATTCGAACTCCATTGGGATAATCAGAAACTAGCAGAGTTAGTAGAAGCAAAACAGCAAAATGAAATAGAGACTTATTTACCGTACCCAAGTTATTAAGGAGTGACAGACATGAAATGGAATGAAGTAAAAGTAGAAACCGAAAGTGAAGCAGTCGAAGCGGTCGCTAATATTTTGATGGAGGCAGGAGCGAGTGGTGTTGCGATTGAAGACTCTTTAGATGTTGAACATTTTCAATCGGATCAATATGGTGAAATTTTAGATAAAAATGATTTTACATCGTTGAAAGAAGGCGCGCTAGTCATGGCTTATTTTCCAGAAACGACTTTTTTGCCGGAAATCTTGCCTTTTATCAAAGATCGTATCACGCAATTGCCTGAGTTTGGTCTAGCGATTGGAAAAAACAAAGTAACTGTTAGCGAAGTAGAGGAAAGCAATTGGGCAACAGCATGGAAGAAATATTATCATCCGGTGCGTATTACACGAATGCTGACGGTTGCGCCAAGCTGGGAAAACTATCAGACAGAAGATCCTCTAGAAAAAATCATCACATTAGATCCAGGCATGGCGTTTGGAACAGGCACCCATCCGACGACTTCTTTGTCATTGACAGCACTAGAAACAGTATTGCGTGGTGGCGAAACATTGCTAGATGTTGGAACTGGTTCGGGTGTACTAAGTATTGCAGCAAAATATCTTGGTGCGAAAGATGTCTATGCCTTTGATTTAGACGAAGTAGCTGTTCGTTCAGCGAAAGAAAATATGGATATGAATGAAGTAGCTAAAGATGTTCACGTATCAGCTAATGATCTTTTGAAAGGAATCGAGATTGAAAGTGATGTAATCGTTGCGAACATTTTAGCAGATATCATCTTATTGATGATCCCGGATGCATGGCGTTTACTAAAACAAACAGGGACATTGATCGTTTCAGGAATCATTGAAGAGAAGAAGCAAATGGTTCTAGATGCTATGATAGAACAAGGATTCATCGTGGATCAAATTTTCCAACAAAAAGACTGGTATGCAATTATTTTGAAAAAACCAGAGGTGGAATAGATGCAGCGATATTTTTTGAAAGAATCGTATGAACCAAAAGACCATTTTATTTTAAAAGGGGAAACCTATCATCACATTGTACGGGTTATGAGAATGGAACCGAAAGATGAAGTTTTTTTGGCATTCAATGATCAGATAGCCGTTGTTGCAGAAATCACAAAAATCACCGAAGATGCTGTTTATCTGAAAGAAATTAAAAAAGAAGAAAACCAAAAGGAACTGCCAAGTTCGATAACCATAGCTAGCGGCTATCCTAAAGGAGAAAAATTGGATTGGGTTATTCAGAAGTCCACTGAATTAGGCGCACAAGCTTTTATTGGGTTTCCGGCATCAGCCTCTGTGGTTAAATGGGATGCAAAGAAACGTATGAAGCGACAACAACGGCTTGAAAAGATTGCTCAAGAAGCAGCGGAACAATCCCATCGGCAAATCGTGCCCTCAGTAGAGTTACTGGAAACGAAACGTGACTTATTTGAACGGTTAGATGATTATGATGTGGTCTTGGTTGCTTATGAGGAATCAGCAAAACAAGGCGAAAAATCAAATGTAGCCAAAATTCTTAGTGAAACAAAACCGGGCAGTCGAATCTTAGCTGTCTTTGGACCAGAAGGCGGCTTGTCCCACGAGGAAATCGATTATTTCGTAGAACACAAAGGGATACTATGTGGATTAGGACCAAGAATCCTTCGTACAGAAACAGCGCCTCTTTATTTATTAAGTGCTGCTAGCTATCAATGGGAGTTAATGGATCCCTCTCATAGCTAACATTTTTCATCAATAAAAGAGTATCGACGGAAAGAATTGAAAAAATAGGGAACAATTTGTATAATAGAAACAATTATTTGTACAATGAATACGAAAAATTGTTTGAAAAAGCTTTTTAAAAGCGAACATTTCCGTAAAAAAATGTATAACTTCACGGATTTTGGGGCAACTATCAAACAGATATTTGTCCCGATTCCTGTTTTACCGAAAAAGAAAGGGGGATCGATTCCTGTGCCAAAAGAAGAAATTTTAACGGGTCCCGGTGTCATAAAGCTCGTTAGTCAATATATGGGGCCCGAACATGTAGCATTTGTTGAGAAAGCATGCGAATATGCGACTGCTGCACATGACGGACAGTTTAGAAAATCAGGAGAACCCTACATTATCCATCCTATCCAAGTCGCAGGTATATTAGCAGATTTAAAAATGGACCCCCACACAGTGGCTACTGGCTTCTTGCATGATGTTGTTGAAGATACAGAAGTCACCTTAGAAGATCTGAGAGAAGAATTTGGCGCTGATGTCGCTATGTTAGTAGACGGAGTAACCAAATTAGGGAAAATAAAATACAAATCCCACGAAGAGCAGCTAGCAGAAAACCATCGAAAGATGCTGCTGGCAATGGCTCAAGATTTACGCGTTATCATGGTCAAATTAGCTGATAGACTACATAACATGCGTACGTTGAAACATCTGCGAGAAGATAAGCAAAGAAGGATTGCCCAAGAAACTTTAGAAATCTATGCACCTCTTGCACATCGTTTAGGTATCAGCCGAATCAAATGGGAATTAGAAGATACAGCACTTCGTTATCTTAATCCAAAACAGTATTACCGTATCGTTCATTTGATGCAGACGAAGCGAGAAGAACGTGAAAAATACGTGAATGGTACTGTTGAGGATATTCGAGTAGCAACAGAAGAGCTAGGGATTTTTGCAGAGATCTATGGACGGCCAAAACATATTTATTCGATCTATCGTAAAATGAAAGACCAGAAAAAGCAATTCAACGAAATCTATGACTTGCTAGCCATTCGAGTAATCGTAGATTCAATCAAGGATTGTTATGCTGTATTAGGTGCGATCCACACAAAATGGAAACCAATGCCTGGCAGATTCAAGGACTATATTGCCATGCCGAAAGCTAATATGTACCAATCTTTGCATACTACAGTGATTGGTCCGGCAGGAAATCCAGTAGAAATCCAAATCCGTACACAGGAAATGCATGAAATCGCTGAATTTGGGGTGGCTGCGCACTGGGCGTATAAAGAAGGAAAAAATGAAAAAGTAGAACCAGATGGTATGACGAAACAATTAAGCTGGTTCCATGAGATACTTGAACTCCAAGATGAAAGCTATGATGCCTCTGAATTTATGGAAGGTGTAAAAGGAGATATCTTTAGTGATAAAGTCTATGTCTTCACGCCAAAAGGAGACGTTACTGAGCTGCCAAAAGGATCTGGACCACTGGACTTTGCATACAGTATCCATACAGATATCGGTAATAAAACCACTGGTGCAAAAGTAAATGGCAAAATGGTGCAACTTGATTACAAATTAAAAAACGGGGATATCATAGAAATCATGACTTCTCCAAATTCATTTGGTCCAAGTCGTGACTGGTTGAAATTGGTGGCAACTAGCAAAGCAAGAAATAAGATCAAGCGTTTCTTCAAAGCACAAGATCGGGAAGAAAATGTGATCAAAGGTCACGAGTCTGTGGTCAAGTGTATTACAGATTTAGGGTTTACACCTAAAGATATTTTGACAAAAAACAAACTTCAAGAAGCACTTGATCGTTTTAACTATCAATCAGAAGATGATCTATATGCAGCTGTAGGATATGGGGAAGTCAGTCCTTTGACAATGGCCAATCGTCTGACAGAAAAAGAACGGAAAGAACAAAAAATCGAGCAGCAAAAGCAAGAAGCAGAAGAAATCATGAATCAGCCGAAAAAAGAACCTGAGAAAATGAAAGTACGTCATGAAGGTGGCGTTGTCATTCAAGGGGTAGAAAACTTACTGATTCGTATCAGCCGATGCTGTAATCCGATTCCTGGTGATGATATCGTTGGCTACATCACTAAAGGCAGAGGGATATCCATCCATCGTCGAGATTGTCCGAATGTTCAGCCTGATAAACCAAATGTAGCAGAACGTTTGATTGAAGTCGAATGGGAAGATACATCGAATACACGAAAAGAGTACGATGCAGACTTGGAAATCTACGGCTATAACCGTTCAGGCTTATTGAATGATGTACTTCAAACAGTCAATGCGCTGACGAAAAATCTCAACAGCGTCGAAGCTCGGACGAATAAAGATAAAATGGCGACAATCCATTTGACGGTTGGTATCCAGAATTTGTCCCACCTAAAAAGTATCGTGGATAAAATCAAAGCAGTACCTGATGTCTACAGTGTACGCCGGATGAATGGATAGGAGGGCCAGATATGAGAGCAGTCATTCAACGGGTGAGTCAAGCGGCAGTGTCAGTTGATCAGCAAGAGATTGGAAAAATTGGCTGTGGCCTACTCGTTTTATTAGGTATCCATGAAACAGATACGCCAAAAGATGTGGAATATCTAGTAAAAAAAATCGCACAAATGCGTATTTTTGAAGATGATCAAGGAAAAATGAATATTAGTGTAGAAGACGTAGGAGGTCAAATTTTAAGTGTCTCTCAATTCACACTATTTGCGGATACGAAAAAAGGAAATCGACCAAGTTTTGTGGAAGCCGCACGACCAGAAATAGCTATTCCTTTATACGAATCGTTCAATGAAGGAATCAGAAGTCGCGGCATCACAGTCGCTACCGGACAATTCGGAGCAGATATGTCGATTTCTCTCGTCAATGATGGACCTGTAACGATTATTATTGATTCTAAAAACAAATAAAGTCAGTTGGTTTTCATCAATAAGAAATATAAATCAAGTCGTTTAAGTTAGACTGAAAAACTCTAACTTAAGCGACTTTTTTCTCGTCTATAAAAAGCGCTTCTTTTGTCAGCAGTCAGAAAAAAAGTTAAGCTTAAATTATACAAGTTATTTTTGGGAGGTTGCTGAAGATGAAAGAAGTACCAGTAATAGATGTCAAAATCACGGATCTAAAAAGATTGTATCAAAAGGGATACAATATGTTGGAGGAGTTACGTCATGAAGCAGACGCTCCCGTTGTCAAAGCAAAGATTTTCAATAAAGAAGCTATTGTGATCTACGGATCGTCAGCGGCAAAAATATTTTATGACCCAAGAAATTTCAAACGAAAAGGTGCTATGCCAAAATTAGTGTTGAAGACACTTTTTGGTCAAGGTGGAGTACAGACTTTGGATGGAGCTGCCCATCATCATCGGAAAAATATTTTTATGGATCTGATGACCCCCGAAAGAATGGAAGATTATCATCGTATCTTAGATAAGAACCTGACGCAAGCACTTGAAACACAGCATGGTCAATTTGAATTATTTGATTTAAGCAAGATGGTTTTCTTTACATCGATTTGTGAGTGGGCAGGTATCAATTTATCTTTGCTTTCTAAGGATGAAGTCAAAAAATTAGCAGAATATCAAATCTCTATGATCAGCGGAACGTTTACTTCTCCGATTGATCACATAAAAGGTGTCGAAAATCGCAAAAAATCAGAAAAATGGGCGCAAGGCTTGATTGAAGAAGCTCGGCAAAATCCTGTGGCTGGAAAAGAAAATGTGGCATTATATGCTTTTGCCAATGCCACAGATCTAGACGGACAGCTTTTGCCTCTGGAAGTAGCAGCTGTTGAATTATTGAACATCATCCGTCCAACGGTTGCTCTAACTGTGTGGGCGGCGTTGATGGGACACGCGCTTTTCAGCAGACCTGATTTGTACCAACAATTGAAAAACGACTTTTCTACGTTGCAAGATCCGTTCATTCAAGAAATGAGACGCTATTATCCGTTCTTTCCGATGTTACCTGCGATTTCTCTGAAAGAAGTAGAAGTCGATGGTTATCGTATACCAGAAGATAGCTGGGTCATTCTAGATTTATATGGAACAGATCATGATGAACGAACGGTTGAAGCACCAGACTCCTTTATGATCAAACGATATTTAGGAAAAGCAAAAGATATTTCATATAAAGAAGAATATGAGATGATTGCCCAAGGTGGAGGAAACTTTCGACAAATGCATCGCTGCGCAGGAGAATGGATCACTCTCCACAGCCTACGTGTGTTTTCTGATCAGCTAGTAAACAAGTTTGAATTCTCTGTACCTGAACAAGATTGGACGATCCCATTCAATCAGTTTCCGACTTATCCAAATAGCCGAGCGCTACTTTATAAGAATTAGATTAGTATAAACTTATCGAAAAAAGGAAGATCAGCACTGTTTGATCTTCCTTTTTTCATACTACTATAAGTGGATAAGGTCAATTGCTCAAAATCCGTGAAATGCTTCATCAATGGTTTGATAATCCTCACTGGATAAATGCAAATCTAAAGCTTGGACATTATCAGAGACTTGCTCTGGACGTTTAGCTCCGGGTATGACTACAGACACTCTTGGATTCTTCATATACCAGGCTAGAACAAGTTGCGCAGGGGTGGCTTGGTATCTTTTAGCAATGGGGCGAAGTATGTCGACAGCGGCTAAAATTTCTTTGAAACGTTCTCCTTGAAAATCCGGATTGCTTTTTCGAGGATCTCCTTCGCCGAATTGTTTTTCCTGACCACGTTCATATTTTCCTGTCAGTAAACCGGAAGCAAGAGGAAAATAGGGGACAAAGCTGATTTTGTTTTTTTCAAGATAAGGAAATAATTCTTTTTCAGCCTCCCGATGGATCAAACTGTATTTATCTTCTACTACATCGACATATCCATCTGCATTCGCTTCTTTCAATTGTTCTAATGTGAAGTTCGATACACCAACTGCTCGGATTTTTCCTGCTTCTTTCAATTCATGCAATGCAGCAACTGCTTCATTTTTTGGTGTGCTTTTATCCGGAAAGTGGATATAAAAAATGTCGATGTAATCAGTTTGCAGACGTTTCAGTGCGTCTTCCACCGATTGTTTGAGAAATTCGGGTGAATTGTCAAATGTTCGTCCTTTATTTGGCACATGAGCAGCTTTTGTAGCAATGACGATACGTGAACGATCATATTCTTTTTCCTTCAATACCTCACCGATCAGTTCTTCAGAACGGCCGTTTCCATAAGCATAGGCGGTATCGATCAAATTGATTCCGCTATTCAAAGCTGTACGAACCACTTGTTTTCCTGTCTCGTCTTCCAAACCGTCAAAAAGATTGTGTCCCCCAACGGCATTTGCTCCTAGTCCAAGCTGTTCTGCGTAGACTTGTGAATGTCCGATTCTTATTTCTGCCATAGCTGATTCCTCCTTTTTTTCTAGTCTAAAACAAAAGAACAAAAAGCTGAACTAAAATGTTTTTGTGAGGGAAAATAGTCAGATAACTCTTGACTTTGAGATTGGTTTTTAGTAGGTTATAAGTAATATCGAAATGTCAATGAAAGAGCGAGTAAGTTTTTGAAACTTTACAAGAGAGGATCATCGAGGCTGAAAATGATCCAAAGTTTCATTAGCCCAAAGACACTCTGGAGATGGACGAGTGAAAAGCCGTCCCGCGTACGAGCGTTATTCGTAAGAGGAAAGAGAAATCTTTCAAAATTAGGTGGTACCGTGTATGAATTTCATTCACCCTTGTTCAAGATGAACAAGGGTGATTTTTTTATTTACATAGCTAAGAAAGGGAGAGAAAACTATGAGTTTCCAAAGACCAAAAGGAACAAATGATATTTTGCCAGGCGAATCAGAAAAATGGCAGTTTGTCGAAGAAACAGCACGTTTATTGTTCAGAGATTATCAGTATAATGAAATGCGTACACCGATTTTTGAACATTATGAAGTGATATCCCGCAGTGTAGGTGATACGACGGATATCGTTTCAAAAGAGATGTATGATTTTTATGACAAAGGGGAACGTCATGTGACGCTTCGACCAGAAGGTACAGCGCCAATCGTTCGTTCTTTTGTTGAGCATAAATTGTTCGGTCCAGAGTATGCAAAACCGTTCAAAACTTTTTATATGGGACCAATGTTTCGCTACGAACGTCCGCAAAAAGGACGGTTACGTCAATTCCATCAGATCGGAGTAGAAGCATTTGGATCAGAGAATCCTGCAACAGATGTGGAGAGCATGGTGATGGCACTCGATTTCTTCAAACAGTTGGGAATCACGCAAATCCGTCTAGTCATCAATTCATTGGGTGATAAAGACACACGTCAAGCCTATCGTCAAGCATTAATCGACTATCTTTTACCTTTTGAAGCAGAGTTGAGTGAAGACTCTAAACGCCGTCTTCACGAAAATCCATTGCGTGTGTTGGATAGTAAGGACAAACGAGATCAAAAATTTGTAGCAGATGCGCCATCTATCTTAGATTATTTAAGCGAACCTGCTCAAAAACATTTTGATACCGTTGTTTCCATGCTGGATGCATTGGCTGTTCCTTATGAAATCGACAGTAATATGGTTCGCGGATTAGATTACTATACGCATACGATTTTTGAAATCATGAGTGACGCACCGAAAATGGGGGCACAAGCAACGATTTGCGCAGGCGGACGTTATGACAATCTAGTGGAAGAACTGGGTGGTCCTTCAACACCTGGCTTTGGATTTGCAATGGGTATCGAGCGATTACTCTTGACTATGGAAGCAGAGGAAGTAGTTATCCCTGCATTTAATGAGTTGGATGCTTATGTGGTCGCACTCGGAGACGAAACAAATATCGAAGCATTGAAAGTGGTCCAAGCGATTCGAAACTTCGGTTTTTCAGCTGATCGCGACTTCATGAACCGTAAAGCAAAAGCACAATTTAAGACAGCAGATAAAGCGAATGCCAAGTTAGTATTGGTGATCGGTGAAGATGAGCTTGCTAGCCAAACAATCAATGTCAAAGCAATGGCAAGCCGAAAAGAAAAAAGTTTTCCATTAGAAGAAATATATGAGCATTTTGATGAAGTCTATGATGAAATGACTTTATTCGAGTAGGAGGAAAAAAGAAATGGCACAAAGAACGATTTATTGCGGATTAGTTTCCGAACAACAATTAGAACAAACAGTTACATTAAAAGGATGGGTACAAAAAAGACGAGACCTTGGGGGAGTAATCTTTATCGATCTACGGGATCGTGAAGGAATCGTTCAAGTCGTCTTCAATCCTGAAATCAACAAGGAAGCATGGGAAATCGCAGATAAATGTCGCAGTGAATACGTGATCGAAGTAACTGGGGTAGTCAGAAGACGCGGTGAAAATGCAGTAAATCCTAAAATGGCCACTGGTGAATTTGAAGTGATTGCAAGTGAAATCGTGATTTTGAATCAAGCAAAAACACCGCCATTTCAAATTGAAGATGATCAAGCAATCAGTGACGAAATACGTTTGAAATATCGTTATTTGGATCTGCGACGTCCCAAAATGACTAAAAACATCAAATTGAGAAATGCGACAACAAAAGCGATTCGTCATTATTTAGACGATAATGACTTTCTAGATATTGAAACACCTTACCTAGGAAAATCTACACCAGAAGGCGCAAGAGACTACTTAGTTCCTTCACGTGTCCATGCTGGACATTTCTATGCGTTGCCGCAATCTCCTCAACTATTCAAACAATTGCTGATGAATGCTGGGTTCGACCGTTATTATCAAATCGTTCGTTGTTTCCGTGACGAAGATTTACGTGGAGATCGTCAGCCTGAATTTACGCAAGTAGATATTGAAACAACGTTCCTAACAGCAGAAGAAATCCAAACTTACACAGAAGGATTGATTGCGAAGGTAATGAAAGAAGTTCGCGGCATTGAAGTCACATTGCCATTTCCCCGTATGACCTATGATGAAGCAATGGCTCGCTACGGCAGCGACAAACCGGATACACGTTTTGAAATGGAATTGATCGATCTAAGCGAAACAGTCAAAGAAGTAGAATTCAAAGTCTTCCAAATGGCTCTTGAAAACGGCGGAGTCGTGAAAGCATTGAATGCGAAGGGCGCTGCAGATCGCTACTCACGAAAAGATATGGATCAGTTAGGACAATATGTAGGGCAATTCGGAGCTAAGGGACTTGCATGGCTGAAAGTGGAAGAAGACGGTCTGAAAGGCCCGATTGCTAAATTCATGGGAGAAGCAACAGAAGCAATCATCAAAGCAACAGATGCAGAACCAGGTGACTTGCTGATGTTTGGCGCAGATAAAAGTGAAATCGTCGCTGCTGCATTAGGGGCTATCCGAACACGTTTAGGAAAAGAATTAGGACTGATCGATGAATCAAAATTCAATTTCTTATGGGTAACTGATTGGCCTCAATTTGAATTTTCAGAAGAAGAAGGTCGATATGTCTCTGCTCACCATCCATTCACGATGCCAAAAGCAGAAGATATCCCATTACTGGCTGAAGACCCTGCAAAAGTCTATGCAGAAGCTTATGATATCGTCTTGAACGGCTATGAATTAGGTGGAGGTTCTATCCGGATCCATACTCGGGAACTTCAAGAAAAAGTGTTGAAAACTTTAGGCTTCACAAAAGAACAAATGGAAGAACAATTTGGGTTCTTGCTAACAGCTTTAGATTACGGATTCCCTCCACATGGCGGCATTGCATTAGGATTGGATCGTTTTGCAATGTTATTAGCAGGGGAAGACAATATTCGTGAAGTCATTGCCTTTCCTAAAAACGGAAAAGCAGCCGATGTGATGAGTGATGCACCAAGTATGGTTTCACCTTTACAATTGTTCGAATTGAATATTGATGTAACCAATATAGAAGAATAGCCGATAAAAAGGCAAAAAGGATTTGTCGAATCTGCTTCTTTTGGCAACCTTGATTTAATTGAAAAACACTTTATAATGAAGCCATAACATATAAAGCGGGGCTTTTCCATGAAAAAAACATTCGAAAATTGGGCTTACCATGATTACACGACCAAACTTTCGGTATCAATCGTTTATGCGTTGATTGCATCTGTCGCATTGAATTTCTTTTATCAACCAGGACATATTTATTCAAGTGGTATTACGGGCCTGGCTCAGATTTTGACGACTTTGTCAAAATCACTGATAGGGTTCGAGGTGCCGGTATCAACCACTTTGTATTTACTGAATATACCTTTGTTCGTCTTGGCGTGGTTCAAAATCGGGAAGAAGTTTACAATTTTCACTTTTATCACAGTCACTTTGACCTCCCTTTGTATCCATATTTTACCGGAAACAGTCTTATCTACCGATCCAATCATTTGTGCGTTGTTTGGTGGGGCTGTGATGGGACTAGGGATTGGGCTAGCGTTGAGAAATGGCCTATCATCGGGTGGTCTAGATATCGTGAGTATCACGATTCGTAAAAAAACAGGAAAGTCGATTGGTTCTATCTCGATCTACTTCAATGCATTGATCGTTTTTGTTGCTGGGATTCTATTTGGCTGGCAATATATGTTTTACAGTACGTTGTCTATTTTCGTCAGTGGAAAAGTAACTGATGTCGTTTATACTAAACAAAAGAAAATGCAGGTAATGATCGTAACGAAACATCCAGAAAAAGTAGTGAATGAAATCCAAAACTGTATGCGTAGAGGAATCACGATTATCAATGAAGCAGAAGGTGCTTATAAACATGATAAGCAGACAGTATTGATGACAATCGTTACACGTTACGAACTGCCTCTACTCAGAGAAGCGATGAAAGCTTCTGATCCGCAAGCTTTTGTAAGTATTGCAGAAAATGTCCAGATACTTGGGCGTTTCTACGAGGATGGCATTTAGATCGAGTTTGACAAAAATTCATGAAATACTACTGTAGACAGACATTCGTTTGTCTGCAGTTTTTTTCTACCAAAGGATGGATCAGCAAATAGAAACTACTTTTTTATTTGAAATTTTCTTAAAGTTGAAAAAAAGCATGTTTATTTTTTAAAATTTATGGGATGATAGAAAAAAATAGTAGAGAAAGGACACGATTCTACTTGCTATTTTCACTTAATACCCGTATATTACGAATGAAAAAAGTTTATGAAAAGTTGGAATATTGAATGGAAAAACAAAAAAGGTTAAAAAACAGCCGCTACATCACTGGGTTTGATGGGCTCCGTTCATTAGCTGTGGTTGGTGTTATCTTCTATCACCTTCTGCCAACTAGTATGAAAGGCGGCTATTTGGGCGTTCCGATTTTTTTCGTCGTATCTGGTTATCTGATCACGGATCTGCTAAGGCAGGAATGGGAACAAAATGGAAAAATCAATATTTGGCAATTTTATGTCAGAAGAATGAAGAGACTCTATCCGGCACTCGTTTTTATGCTTGTTACAGCTTCGGCTTATATCACCTTGTTCCAGCGAGGATTGTTGAATAATCTTAGAGGAGTTGTCGTCAGCAGCTTACTGTATGTCAACAATTGGTGGCAAATCAATAACGGTTTATCTTATTTCGACCGATTTGCTAATGAATCACCGTTTACACATATCTGGTCTTTAGCGGTAGAAGGTCAAAACTATTTGGTTTGGCCAATCTTGTTTGTATTGTTGATGGTATTTGTTCGTAAAAGAAAATGGATCTTTTATACCGTGTTAGGTACATCTTTCCTCTCTGCGATCTTGATGATGATTTTGTATACACCAGGGGGCGATCCAACCCGTGTTTATTATGGAACGGACACCCGGCTGTTTTCTATATGGTTGGGAAGTGCGCTCGCTTTTGTTTGGCCAAGTACTCGTTTGAAGAAAAACATCCCGAAACAAGCAAAAAGTATCCTGAATATCGCTGGAGGAATCTCACTGCTGGCACTGATTCTTTGCTTCTTCTTTTTAGATGATCATTACAATTTCATCTATTATGGAGGGATGCTCCTAGTGAGTCTCTTATGCGTAGTACTAGTTGCAGTGACAGCACATCCTGGAGCAAGCTTGAATCGTTGGCTGACAAATCCAGTATTTACTTGGATTGGCAAACGAAGCTACGGGATTTATCTGTATCAGTTTCCAGTTATGATTTTTTATGAAGCAAAAGTGACTGATATTGCTGATCATGTTCTGTTCCATACTTTAGTAGAAATCACATTGATTTTAATCATCAGTGAACTTTCTTATCGATATGTGGAACGTCCGCTAGCACGTTTTGACTATGGTCGTACATTCCAAGTGATGAAAGGATGGTTCAGTAAACCAATCATCAGTAAGAGCAAACCATGGGTTGTTCCAGGCACATTACTTGTAGCAATTGCATTCGTTGGTTTCGTTACGGCACCGAAAAATGCTGTAACGGCCGATCAAAAACAATTGCAGGCAAAGATCGCTGAAAGTAAAAAATTAGCAGAAGAAACCAGAAACAATTCAGAAAATACCACTAGTTCCGTTGACCAAGCGATTCTTGATAAGTACGAGTTGTCTAAGGCTCAAGGAAACAAGGCACAAAAATTAGAGTTAACGGCATTTGGTGATTCAGTTATGCTAGATGCTGCAACTGATCTACAAGAGCTTTATCCAAAAGTAGTGGTAGATGGCGATGTGGGGCGACAATTATACGCCAGTGTACCGTATATTGAAAAATTAAAGGAACAAGATTTATTGAAAGACACTGTTCTAATTGGACTAGGAACGAATGGCTCATTCTCTGAAGCTCAGTTTGATAGCGTGATGGATGCAATCGGTGATCGAAAAGTATACTGGGTCAATGTCCGAGTACCGACGAAACGTTGGCAAAATGACGTGAATGCGATGCTTGAACAGATGACAAAAAAATACGACAATATGACGCTGATTGATTGGTATAGCTACAGTAATGACCATAGTGACTGGTTTTATGATGATCAAGTCCATCCAAATCCTGAAGGGATGACACATTACATTCACCTAGTCAGCGAAGCCTTGCTAGGAGGAAGTTCAAGTACGAACAGCAGCGAGACAAACGTATCAGAATAATAGCTACAAAAAACTTCAGGTAAAAACAGTTGTTTTTGCCTGAAGTTTTTTTATATTTATCGTGTTTTTAACAGTCATCTATTTTCAGGAAGCAAAACAGTTGAGTGTGTCTTCAAATAATGTTCTTTTTGTTTTCGGGTGAGTTTTTTGAATGCAGCTTCTGCTTTTGTTGCTTCGCTTCTTGAAGAAAATACTTCTGCATGGATCATCTTAACAGGTCTTCTTTTTTGAAGACGTGTATATTTAGCGCCAGTACCATTGTTATGTTCCCCTAGTCTCCTAGAAAGGTCTGTTGTGTACCCACCATAAAATGTCTGATCTTTACAGAATAATACGTAAAAATAATGTTTATTTGCCATAGAGCATCTCACGAATCTCTGCTGTGTATTCCCCGTCTGCATCGTAAGTGATCAATGGCGGAGCGACTTTGAATCCATCTAATTTACCTTCTTTGATTCCTTCAACTAACAAAATATTTGCCTCTTTTCCAGCTTTTGGGTAAACAAATTGGATCCGTTTAGGTGCAATCCGATGATTTTGCATAATTTGGATGATCTCTAAGAATCGTTCAGGTCGATGGACCATAGCGAAACGCCCATTTGTTTTTAGTAACTTACTTGAATTGTCGATCACTTCTTCTAATGTTGTATGGATTTCATGACGGGCGATTGCTAGGTGTTTATTAGGGTTCGTTTTATTTGTTGGCAGCCCTTTGAAATAAGGTGGATTGCAGACGACTAAGTCACAAGAATTATGCCGAATGACGGATAAGCTGTCTTTCAGATCGATGGTGTGGACTGTCATCTGTTCATCTAGATGGTTCAGCGCGATGCTACGTCTTGCCATGTCTGCTAGGCGAGGCTGAAGTTCGATAGCATCAATAGCTGCTTGAGTTCGTTTGCTTAAAAACAGGCCAACTGCACCATTACCTGCGCAAAGGTCAACAATCTGTCCTTTTTTAGGCACACGAGAGAAGTGAGCAAGTAGCACAGCATCTAAAGAAAAAGAAAATACTTGGGAACTTTGGATAATTTTGATATCTTCTGCGTATAATTGGTCGATTCGTTCGTCTTCGTGAAGCATGGATTCCCTCCAAAATGAAAAAAATAGTCGTTTGTATTATACTATTTTTATTAAAAAGAACCAAGGTGGCTTGTCAAACCTCTGTTTTTTATGCATACTATGACCATAAGAAGGGAAAGGAAGAGACTATGTTTTATCGATTTATGCGAGGGGTAGTTCGAGTACTATTAGCTTTAGTCAATGGGAATGCCCGTTATGAGAATAAAGAAGTATTACCGCAAGATGAGAATTACATACTAGTTGCCCCCCATCGTACTTGGTGGGACCCATTATATCTAGCGGTAGCTGCAGCACCGAAGGAATTCAGCTTTATGGCAAAAGAAGAACTGTTCAAAAATCCGGTTCTGCGATTTATATTAACTCGATCTAATGCTTTTCCAGTTAAAAGAGAGAATCCAGGACCAAGCGTCATTAAAACACCTGTAAAGATTTTAAAATCGACAAATTTAAGTTTAATCATGTTCCCCAGTGGGACAAGGCATGCTACAGAACTTAAAGGCGGGATGGCGTTGATTTCCAGAATGTCTAAAGCGAAAATCGTACCAGCCGTATACCAAGGTCCACTGACACTTGGGGATTTGTTCAAACGTAAGAGAGTAACAGTGCGTTTCGGTGAACCAATCGACCTATCAGATATCAAGAAAACGGATAAAGAAGGAATGGCGGAGATTGAACGACGAACACAAGCGGCTTTTGACAAATTGGACAAAGAAGTGAACCCAGATTTTAAATATGAAATCAAAAAAAAATAAAGTGATAAGTTTAGGAGTGGGCGGTCTTTTTGAATCTCCTGTTCTGTTCAGACTTTTCGATGAAAAACGAGGGAGAGACGTCAAGTCTGCCCTCTTTTTGCTTTCTAACGTGCAAAATAGAAGACAGGTGTCATGTAATGGATCAAAGTGTTATAATGATTAGAAGGACATTTTTTGAGGTGATTGGATGCGTTTTTTACATACAGCCGATTGGCATATCGGAAAAAAACTACAAGGTTATGACTTGATTGAAGACCAACGTCATGTATTATCTTCTATACTGGATATCGCGAAAGAAGAAAAAGTAGAGGCAATCGTGATTGCAGGAGACTTATATGATAGGAGTGTGCCCGCTGTCGATGCCGTAGCATTATACAATGAATTGATGGTTGATTGGAATTTAAAGGAAGGGATCCCAATTTTTGCTATATCAGGAAATCACGATAGCAGTACGCGACTTTCAGCTGGTACGCCATGGTTCAGTTATTCGAACTATTTTTTGCGAACGCAGCTAGCAGAAGCTTTCGAACCAGTCGAGTTTAACAACATACAATTTTTCTTTCTTCCTTACTTTGAACCAATTGCAGCCAGATTATATTTTGAAGATGACAGTATCCGCACGATCCAGCAAGCGGTAGCAAAAGTGATAGATAAAATGGAGGAGCTGTTCGATTCAGGGAAAAAACACGTATTGATTAGCCATTTTTTTGTAATGGGAAGTGTAAAATCTGATTCGGAAACGAAAATCGAAGTAGGGGGTCTGGATTCGATCCCAGGAGAACTACTTACACCGTTTGATTATGTAGCATTAGGACATTTGCATAATCAAGCAGCTTTAAGACAGGATAATGCTCGCTACAGTGGCTCGCCGTTGAAATTTTCTCTATCTGAGATCAACCAGAAAAAAGGCGTATGGATCGTTGACCTGGCAACAGACCTAGAGTTGAATTTTAGGGAGATCGAACCACTGCATGATATTGAAGAAATAACAGCAAGTTTTAAAGAATTGTTGGATCCTGCCTTCTATCAGTCCGTCAATCGGGAGAATTATATCCAGATCTATCTCACGGACAGAACGATCATCCCGAATATGATGAACCAGCTTCGGCAAATATATCCTCGTATTTTGGGGATTGAACGGGCAAACGGCCGAGCAGAACAAACAAAGCACAAACGAAAAGTACTAGAAATGAAAGATCCTCAAAAATTAGCAGAAGCATTTTTTAGTGAAATGACGGAAGAACAGCTAACGGCAAACCAAGAAAAATGGCTCGGAGAAACGTTGCAAGAAATCATGGAAATGGAATGATCAAGAATGAAACCGAAAAAATTAAAACTTAAAAATTTTGGTCCTTTTATCAATGAGACCGTTGATTTTTCACGATTGACAGAAGCACCGCTTTTTTTGATCAGCGGGAAGACAGGAGCAGGAAAAACGACGATTTTTGATGGGATCACTTTCGCACTTTTTGGTGAAACTTCCGGAAGACTTCGTTCTGGAAAAGAGATGCGTTCCTTGTTTGCTACACCAGAAGAAGAAACAAGCGTGACTTTTTCTTTTGAACATCAGCAGATGAGCTATGAAATCGAACGAAAACCAGAGCAAGTTTTAGCGAAACGAAAAGGAAACGGAACAAAAAAACAGGCAGCTAAAGTAACGTTGACCATTTTTGATGGGAAAGGAAAAGAAATAAAACAAATCACAAAACGTACAGAAGCAGACCAGTTGATCAGAGAACTGATGAATCTCGATGCGAAACAGTTTTCCCAAATCGTTTTACTGCCCCAAGGAGAATTCCGTAATTTTTTGGTTTCATCAAGCAGTGAAAAAGAGACTGTTTTACGTCATTTGTTCGGTACTCAGCTTTTCCAACAGTTCAATGAGCGATTAAAGGAAAAAGCAAAGCAACAGCAACAAAAACTAGATCATTTAGAGCAAAATCTTCATCTTCTGCAAAAAAGATTTGTTTTAGTCAAAGAAGAGGAAGCAGTAGCAGGGTTTGAAGCCGTTCTTTCCCAATGGACAAACCATCAGGCCATACTAGAAAAACAAATCACTAAAGAAAAAGAAGTTTTAGCAGACTATCAGGAGAAACAGAAACAATTAGAAAATTCCTACTATCGTTTTGAAACCTTGAAAAAAAGCTATGAAGAAAAAGCGACATTACTAAATAAGCAAAAGAAATTAGCCGCTCAAAAAGACGAAATAGAGGAAAAGAAACGATGGATTGGGTATTATGAATTTACACAACGCTTAATTGAACCAATCCAGCACCTGAAAGAAATAAAAGCTGAAAAAATAGAACTGTCACAAAAAAGCAATGAACAAACAAAGAAACTAGCGATGACTACGCAACATTATGAAGAGTGGCAAAAAAATGAAACAGACCGCATACATCGGCAAACAAAAATCAAAGAAGCTGCTCAACAATTGCAAAACAAACAGATGATGGTACCGATTGTCGAAGCCTTGCGTAGTAAAAAACAAGAAGCAGAACAATTAAAACATTCATTAGATAAAGAAGAAACGAACGCCGAAAAGCTACATCAAAAACAGGCTATTTATCAGGAAAGAACTCGATTTCTTCAAGAAATCTTATTAGATCAGGAAAAACTGCAGGAAGATCGTCTTGCTTTTGGACAGTTAAAATATCTAGATGAAAAACAGCAGGAAATAAAACAACAAAAAACAAAAAGCATCGAATCACTCGAACAGATAAGAGAAGAGCTCAAAAAAGCAGCCGAAGAAACAACAAAAAATAATCAGCGATTGAAACAACAGATAGAACAAGCAGAACAGCTGAAAAGCCAATGGGCAAAGCAGCAAATTGCTCGTCTTCAGTTTTTCTTGCGTCCGGGGGAACCATGTCTGGTTTGTGGGTCGACAGAACATCCCGTACAACAATCAAAACATGAACAGCCAAATAAAGAAGATATCTTGAAAGTAGAGCAACAACTGGCAGAAGCTGAGTCAGCTGTAGAAAGAACCCAGCAAATCATTGCCAAAAATGAAGCACATGAAAATAATCTTCAACAGCAATTATCTGATTTAGAACAAAAAATCATGGAAACGAATATACAACTAGCTGGACAAGAAAAACACTTACAACAGGCTTTACAACAGGCATTTCCTGAGATAACAGAACAAACAACAACTGCTCTTACAGTAGTCGAACAATCTTTAGATAAACGAAAAAGCAAGATAGCCAATGCAAGAGCAGAACTAGAAGAAATAAGCCAACAAGTAGAAAAGATTGAGCAGCAATTAGCTGTCTACAAGCAGCAACAGACAGCAAAAAATAATCAGCTTCAACAACTGCAAGGCGAAATCAAAAGTTTAGAAAAACAATTACAAGATACGGATAGCAACTGTTTAGAAGAAGAGATACGACAACTTGAAAAACAGTTAGAAGAAGACTCGAACCAACTCGCTGCTGAACAGAAAGCAGGAATGCAATTGTTGCAAGATCTGCATATGCTTCGGACACAGCTTGATCTTCAACAGGAACAAATAGAAAAAACAGATGAAAAAATAGAAAAAGAACAGCAAAGAATAGCTGAAAAGCTGGAAACCCAATCGTATTTTTCAACAACTGAGGAAGTCTGTGCATTCGCACAACAGCAAGCACAATACGAAGAGAACCAGCGCATAATCACTACTTATCATGAAGCACAATTAGTGACAGCTGACCGACTACGTCAATTAGAAAATATCCAGCTGACGGAGATAGTTCCAGATACAGAAGAGATCAGCCAGCAATTGGAAGAGATAAGAGAGATGATCGAAACAAAGCAAGAAAAGATATACAGTTTACAAGAACAAAAAATCAATAACCAGAAAATCTACGATGAATGTCTTTCGATTTATCACGCAAGCCAGACGCAATTAGATGAACTTACGCAATTACAGCAACTTTCGCAAACATTCAACGGAGAAAATCCTAAGAAAACTAGTTTAGAACGGTATGTGCTTCAAGTTTATCTACAAGAAGTGTTACAAGTAGCAAATGATCATCTCCAACGTTTAACGAAAAATCGTTATCAGTTTGAACTAGCGGATACGATCGGCAGTTATCGAGGGAAAACCGGATTAGAAATCAATATCTATGATGATCAGGCAGGCATGTCTCGAAGCGCGCATACGCTGTCTGGCGGTGAAAGTTTTATTGCAGCACTTTCTTTAGCATTAGCCCTTGCGGATGTGATCCAGACACAAGCTGGTGGGGTAGCAATCGATGCATTGTTTATTGATGAAGGTTTTGGGTCATTAGATGAAGAAGCTTTGGAAATGGCGATGGAAGCTTTAGAAACGATTGAAAGTGAAGGAAGAATGATTGGAATCATTAGCCATGTAAGAGAATTGAAAGAACGAGTATTACAGCAAATAAGAATTGATACAGAAGGTAGCGGACAAAGCAAAATACGCTATCAACTTGGATAAAAAGGGAGATTGGTAACTATGAAATGGAGTATTCCGGAAAAAGTCATTGCACGTGGGCGTCAATACTTGCAAGAAGGCCGAGTGTTATCGGTTGTCCCTGACCAAGAAGAAAACGTGTGGCATGCAGAAGTCTTGGGCAGTGAATTGTACATGGTTGATTTGGATGGGACAGCAAAAGAGATAGATTACTGCCAATGTCCATATTGGGAGGAACATAAATATTGTAAGCATACAGTTGCTGTGGAACTTTACTTACGGTCGAAAAATCTATCTCGTATCATGAAAAAAGACCAGCCGATGTTAGAACCGGTAAAAACAACAAGTGAAGGAGAAATCATTGCAAAAGGTTTTTCTCGTCTAAAAACACAAAAAAATCCTCAAGCGGTGCAACCCTTGATTATTGAATACCAAGTAGAAACGATTGAGACAAATCAGTATCATCCAGAGCTTTCTATTTTGGCGCTTTACTTACGCATCGGTTCTTTGGCATCGCCGAAAAAGACATATATCGTAAAAAACATCTATGATTTTTTACAGGCTTACACAGAAAAAGAAACCTACACAGTCAATAAGCAGTATCAGTTTCGTCTAGATAAACGGGCTTTTCAAAAAGAAGATCAAAAAATACTCGCTCACCTTGCAGGAAGTGCCCAAACGCATCAATTATTAGGCACGAATGGCTTGCAAGTCAAAGGGAAACTAGATAAAAGATACCTGCTTCTCCCAGTAGAACAAGCCCGCTTCCTGCTAGAACAGATGAATCAGACGACACGTTTGCATCTGCAAATAAATGGACAAAACGATCAAGGAATCCAATTTTCCGATCAAAACAAGCCTTTATCATTCAAAGTGGAAAAACAGGAAGAAGACTATTTATTGCAAGCATTGAATGATTTTGATTTTTTCTTTATGCATTATCAGTGGGGACTTATCCAGGGAGTATTCTATTCTCTAACGAAACATCAACAAACAGTTTATCAAACTTGGAAACAATTGATTCGCCGATTGGAGAAACCAGAAGTAATATTCAAGAAAAAAGAACTACCGGCCTTGTTTAAAGAAATCATTCCTCTTCTTTCGGAGATTGGAGACGTAGTGGTTGCCTCTGAAGTAGAAAAGGAAGTAGCGGATATTCCAGTCGAATTTATTTTCTTTTTCCGAAAAGCCAAAGGAAAAATCCAAGCTCGAGTCGATTTCGTTTATGGCGAAGTCATCTATTCGACCGATCCAAAACATGAGGTCTCGGCCAATCAGGACTTTCAGGTGCTGCGTGACAGAGCTGAAGAGAAACGAGTCCTTGATTTATTCAGGATGTATCGCTACCAGAAAAATGAAACTGGCTATGAGCGTCCGTTGCCAAGCGGGGAGGAACTGTATGCCTTTTTCCGTACAGAACTATCTGTTTTCCGTCAGTTTGGTGAAGTCAGACTTGGCAGAAAGTTGCGGGAGTTGTATTTAGATGCGCATAAACATCAACCGCAAATCGAAGTAACCGAGACTGGTTCATGGCTTGATATTCGATTCGACGTATCGGGGATAGAAGAGCAAGAGATTGATCATGTACTGCAAAGCTTGTTGCGAAACGATGCTTTTTATACATTGGAAAACGGACAGGTTCTTTCTTTTGATTCAGAGGAATTCCAACAAACAAGCCAAGTATTGCAACAATTACGGGAGTCAATACGTTCAGAAGAAGGGACGATCCATGTACCTAAGAATCAAGGACTGATCATTCAAAATCAATTGGAAAAAAGCAATGCTACTTTTAGCGAATCGTTTCATACGATGGTCCAAAATCTCATTCATCCAGAAGGGTATCAGGCACAACTTCCCAAAGGATTGAATGCAAAGATGAGAGAGTATCAGAAGCAAGGGTTCCGATGGTTGAAGATGTTGGGCCATTATCAGTTTGGCGGTATCTTAGCCGATGAAATGGGACTTGGGAAAACACTGCAGACGATTGCCTTTTTACTTTCGGAAAAAGAAGAACGGGAAAGCTTTTCTGCTTTGATCGTAGCGCCGGCCAGCTTAATCTACAACTGGCAGGCAGAGGTAAAAAAATTCGCTCCTTCTTTGAGTATCCAAGTAATCAATGGGAATAAAAAAGAACGGGAAGAATTGCTGGCTAAAGACACAGATATTCGAGTGACCTCTTATGCCAGTTTGAGACAAGATTTAGCTGATTACCAATCACAAAAAATTGATTATTTGATCCTTGATGAGGCGCAAATGGTCAAAAATAGTAGTACGAAAACTGCTCAAGCATTGAGAGAATTAGCTGTGCCTCAGCGATTTGCATTAAGTGGGACACCAATCGAGAATAATTTAGAAGAATTGTGGTCATTGTTTGCAACAATCATGCCAGGATTTTTCCCAACCAAAACAAAATTCAGAGAACTTGCCGCAGAAGAAATTGCGCAAATGATCCGACCGTTCATTTTACGGCGAGATAAGCAAACTGTGTTGAAAGACTTACCAGAAAAAACAGAAATGAATCTATATTCTGCACTGACAGAAGAACAAAAGACCGTTTATTTAGCTTACTTGCGTCAAATGCGTGAAGAAATCTCGTCAATGGATTCTGAAGCATTCAAGAAAAACCGGATCGGGATACTAGCAGGTCTGACAAGGTTGCGTCAAATTTGTTGCGATCCTCGTCTGTTTATTGAAGATTACCAAGGCGGTTCTGGCAAACTCGAACAAGTAAAAGATCTATTAGTCGCTGCCAAAGAGAACAAACGCAGAGTTCTGCTGTTTTCTCAATTTACAGGTATGCTTACTATCTTACAAGAAGAGTTAGCCGAGCTGGGGATCTCAACATTTTATTTAAGAGGCAGTACAAAACCGCAAGATCGATTAAGTATGGTAGATGCATTTAATGCAGGCGAAAAAGATGTTTTCCTGATTTCTTTAAAAGCCGGGGGAACGGGACTGAATTTGACAGGAGCAGATACGGTCATCTTGTATGACCTTTGGTGGAACCCTGCAATTGAAGAACAAGCTGCTGGTCGTGCGCATCGAATCGGTCAGAAAAATGTGGTAGAAGTGTGGCGTATGATTTCTGAAGGAACGATTGAAGAACGAATGGATTCGCTCCAACAAGAAAAACGCGAACTGTTCCAAAAAGTGATCCAAGGAAATGAAGAACAGCTGACAAAACTGACTGAAGAAGATATCCGCATGATCTTAAGTGTAGGAGAGATTGAGAAGTAAGAGATTCGAAACAATCGTTCAGTAATGGATAAGAAGATCTTTCGAAAAAAGCAGGTGTTTAGTTGATTTAAGAAATAGCAAGGAAGTTGGGTTTCCGTTTTAACCCGATTTCCTTGCTATTATTTTTTGTTTTTATTTATAGGAGTTAAGCAAAGATTGTCTTCATTGTTTCTAACAGCTGATCAAAAGAAGAAATTTCGATATCGCAAATAGGAGTCTGGTCGATTTTGCGTTCTCGATGGTTGAACCAAAGTGCTTGCCAGTCGGCACTTTTTGCACCTAGAACATCATTGTCATAATTGTCGCCAACATATAGAGTTTCTCCTGGAAGCATATGAAATTCTTTCTCAGCAAGTTGAAAAATCTCTTTTTCTGGTTTTTGGAACCCTGTTGCTTGAGAAACCAGCATGTTGTGGGAAGGAATCCAATTGTTCAATTGAAGTTGTTTTAATTTTTTTGTCTGATGGTCAGTCGGTCCATTTGTGATAATTCCTAATGGGACATTTTTTTCCTTCAAGAAGTCAAGTGTTTTTTTGACCTCCTCATGCAAACAGATATTATCAAGTTCTTCCTCGTAAATTTTTTGAAATAGGAGACCTTTTTCTTCTGTGATGTGAGGGTAGTCTAAATCTTTTAGTGATTGGCTGATTCGATGTGCTCGCATATATTCTAGCGTCCACTCTCCTGCCATTACTTTTGGAAAGTTTTCATCACTATGATGACGGAAGCGGATATATAGTGGATGCATAGCTTCATCTGAAACAAGCGGCACGACTCTTTTTACCGCGTTTCGAAATGGCTGCTGCTGATCATACATTGTATCATCAACATCAAACACAACTGATTTAATCAAAATTTTACACGCCTTTCGGTTTTCATTGATTTTTTCACAAATCCTTGACTATTGTAACAGAAAAAATTATCTAAAAAAGCTGATAAATAAAGGTTTTTCTTACTATATTTCTGTTTCCTTGACAGAATAAGGTTTTTAGATTTCAGTTTTTTTCACTAAAAATCATGAAACACGTCAATAGGTTTGATGAACAAATTAATCATTATTGTGTAACTCGGTTGGTTTATTTTAATGCAATCTCTGAGGAATTTTCGAAAGGTTTATTTTTTTAATACAGTCTCAATATAACTATTCAAACATAAAATAACGTTATTTAGTTTATTTGTTTATAGTAAATTTTATCTAGTAATCATTGCTTTAAAATATTGTGCTTATATAACAGAGAAAATAAGCGTTATAATAAAGAACAATATTATCTAAAATGACAAGAAACATTACTATCAAAGAAATAAAAAACATAAAAAATCTTAAGAAATCGGTTTCATTTGTGCTTTTAGATAAAATAATAGTACAGTTTTATTGGCTGTTTCATCGTCTTGTAAAATTTGAATTAGATTTGAAAACTCTAATTTTTAAATGATAGAAAAAGCAAGAATGCTGGTTTTACTGTATATTAACCTTAGATAACTTTCATTTTTTTAAAAAAATTATGAAAAAAAGGTAGCTATTTAAAAGTTGATTATGTATAATAGAAACAGATGGGAGACTATTATGATCTTCTGTTACAAAAAAGTGATTCTTATCACGAAAAGGAGTGGTGCACGTTGTTAACATTATATACTTCCCCAAGTTGTACTTCCTGCAGAAAGGCTCGTGCGTGGTTGCAAGAACATCAGATTCCATTTGTTGAACGTAATATTTTTTCAGAACCATTGAACAGTTCTGAATTAAAAGCGATTTTACAAATGACAGAAGACGGAACAGAAGAAATCATCTCGACACGTTCCAAAGTATTCCAAAAACTGAACATGGATTTAGATGATCTGCCGTTACAAGAACTATTGGAACTTGTGCAAAACAATCCTGGATTGCTTCGCCGTCCAATCATGATTGATGATAAACGTCTACAAGTTGGTTTTAATGAAGATGAGATTCGTCGATTCCTGCCGCGCGATGTACGACAATTAGAATTGCGTCAAGCACAATTGATGGCTGGATTATAGAAGATAAAATGAAACTTGGAAAAACTATTACGATGATAGTTTTTCCAAGTTTTTTTGTTTTTATAAATAGCGTTCTTTATTGTGGGCACAAAAAAGGGTGTGAGAGTGGTCATGGTATGAAAAACAGAAGTGATTGATTAGCTAAAAAGTCGGCTATATAGTATTCATCTCCCAAAAATGTTATAGTTAAATAAGATAGCTTGAACGATTGAAAAAATCTGCTGGTTTTATTAAATTCACTTAACAGCGGGATTTTTTTTCTTTACATTTAAGCTGATTTCGCTACAATGAATCTATATTGAACATTGCGGCAAAGTGAGGTGTAGCAAAATGGAAATGGAACACATTAATGAAAATACGATCCGTGTACTGATAGGTCATGAAGATTTAGAAGAACGGGGCGTTTCATTTTTGGATTTACTTGGCAATCACAAAGAAATCGAAAATTTCTTTTATAGTATTCTGGAAGAAGTTGATATCGAAGAGGAGTTCCGAGGAAGCGAAGCTGTCACTTTCCAAGTTTTGCCAAAAGGAGACGGATTAGAACTGTTTATCAGTAAAAACCTGCCAGATGAAGAAATTTCTCAATCAGAAGATTCTGCTGTTGATTCAGAAGACGTGAGCGAATTTCTCCGTCAGCAAATTATTGGTAGCGATCCGGAAGAAGAATTATCTGGAAGCGCCCTAGAAGAACAGGAAAGACAAGCAATTTTTGCTTTTGAAGATTTTGAGCAAGTGATCCAGCTGGCAACAGACGTTGAACTAGAGTCTGCTTGGACTGATTTGTACTTATTTGAAGAGCGTTATTACCTAGTCGTTCATTTCTGGATGGAGAATCTCAACCAAGCGGATGTAGAGAATCAGATTGCTCGAATTTTGGAGTTTGCAGAAAAGAGCGATCGTACACCAGAAACATTGAGTGAATATGGAAAGTGTCTGATGGCGCGTAATGCTATCGAGCGTACGAAATTTTATTTTGTATAAATCACTATTATAGTAAGAGCCATATCGATCATATATCGATATGGCTCTTTTTCGTGTAAATAAATGGCTAGACGTAAATAAGTTCAGAGGGAGAAAAATGCTGCTTGCGATGAATGAATATCATGAATGCTGTTCTGCTAAATATGCAGAAAAAGAGAAAATGTATTATTGTCGTAGTTGTCGGAAAAGAGTGGTTTTGAAAAAGGGAAAGAAAAAATGTGCTCATTTTGCCCATCGAAAAACCGAAAACTGTTCGGTTTTTAGTGAGGGGGAATCAGAAGAACACTTGCAGTTAAAGGAATGTTTCATGGATTGGCTGGGACAGTCAGCAGAACCTGTATTTTTGGAAGCTTATTTGCCAAGATTGAGGCAGAGACCAGATATTTTATTGGCTAATCTAGCATTAGAAATCCAATGTTCTAGGTTGTCTCATCAGAGATTTTTTGAAAGAACCAAAAATTATTTGAACAACGGTTACCAAGTATGGTGGATACTTGGTCATTCTTTTCTTGGACAACGGCAATTTTCATTGATAGAAAAAAGTTGCTGCTATTATAATAGAAAAAGGGGGGTACATTGTTGGAAAGCTGACCTTAAGAACCAAAAACTTTATTTATATCATCATATTACAGAGACTGTATCAGGTCACATTTCTTTTTTCAGTAGCTGCTGGACTTTTTCTGGTAATGATCTTAAAAAAATATTTACTAATAATGAGATCAAAATAAATCAGATGAAGAAAACAGACAAGTTAAGCGAGGATGGGAAGAAGTGGTTGGCGCGCCAGCTGATTTACAAACAAAAAAATACAGTATCCATACAAGAACAGTGCTACTTGCGTCACAAGCACCTTTTGTATCTATCACCGTGGATCTATCAAAACAGTCGGTTTTTCTTTTATTTACGAGAACAGGTTTTTCTTTATCGAATGTTGTACGAAGAATCCTTAAAGCAACAGAAAGTACCTGATTTTAGCTCATGGTTTTGCCAAGTAAAAGAATATAAAAGGGAGTGGCTTTTCCCTATGATTGAGGAAGAGATGGTCTATCGGCAATTTTTTGATGAATGCACACATTTATCCTCTTGGAAAATATAGTAAGTATAAAAATAGAACAGGAACCGGTTTTCTATGTAAAACAAGTTTCAGTTGTGCTAAAATTGATAGAAGCAGACACATAGATTAGTAGAAAAATCAGACGCTGTAACATGTGGATGTGAGACGAGGATCTATTTTGAAAGACCGAGACAAAAGGATATAAAAAGGAGTGGATTTCATGGAAGTAAAGCAGTTGCCAAAACGCGAAGAATTGCCTGAAAATTTAACTTGGGACTTGACCAAGATCTTTTCAAGCGACAAAGAATTTGATGAGAAATATCTAGAATTATCAGAAAAGTTAAAAAAATCTGAAAAATATAAAGGAACACTTAATCAAGGCGCTTCTCAATTTCTTGATGCGATTGAATTTGTGTTGAGTGTTTATCGCCAAACCGAAATCATTTATGTCTATGCACACCTTAAAAACGATCAAGATACTGGGAATACAGAATATCAAGCGCTTTATGCAAGAGCAAGTAGTTTGTTTTCAAAGGTTAGTGAAGCTGTTTCCTGGTTTGAACCAGAAATATTGCAGTTATCAGATGAACGGATTTGGCAATATTTCAAAGAAGAACCGAAGTTAGAAGTCTATCGTCACTATATCCAGCAAATAGTAGATAATCGTGCCCATGTTTTATCTGCCGATCAGGAATCGCTTCTTGCAGGAGCAGGAGAAATCTTTGAGGCTTCAAGTGATACATTTGCTGTTTTGAATAATGCAGATTTAGTTTTCCCAACGATCGAAGGAGAGAATGGTGAAAAAGTCCAATTATCTCATGGTGTGTACGGTCAGTTGCTAGAAAGCACGGATCGAAGTGTTCGCGAAGCCGCATTTAAAGGGTTGTACAGTGTTTATGAGCAATTTAGAAATACGTTTGCTTCTACTTTAAGTACGCATATAAAAGGACATAATTTTAAAGCAAAAGTTCGTAATTACAGCTCTGCCAGAGAAGCATCTTTGAGCAATAATCACATTCCTGAAAGTGTATACGACACTTTGGTAGATGTAGTAAACAAGCATTTGCCTTTGCTGCATCGATATATGGAATTACGGAAACGTTTATTAGAAGTGGAAAAACTGCACATGTACGATCTTTATACACCGGTCTTAGGAGAAGCTCCAATCACCTTTACGTATGAAGAAGCAAAAGAGAAAGCTTTGGAAGCACTGAAGCCAATGGGCGAAGAGTACATGACTATTGTAGAAAAAGCATTCTCTGAACGTTGGATCGATGTTGTCGAAAATAAAGGAAAACGAAGTGGTGCCTATTCTTCGGGAAGCTATGACACAAATCCATATATTTTATTGAATTGGCATGATACATTGGATCAATTGTTTACGCTTGTCCACGAAATGGGACATAGTGTCCACAGTTATTTCACACGATCGAGCCAACCTTATGTATACGGTGACTACTCCATCTTTTTAGCAGAAATAGCTTCGACAACGAACGAAAATATCCTAACAGAATATTTATTGGAAACAGAAAAAGACCCTCGCGTCCGAGCTTATGTGCTCAACCATTACTTGGATGGATTTAAAGGAACAGTTTTCCGCCAGACACAATTTGCTGAATTCGAGCACTTCATGCATACGGAAGATGAAAAAGGTGTGCCATTGACTAGTGAATATCTAAGTGATAGTTATGGTAAATTGAATGCAAAATATTATGGTCCGGCAGTCGAAGAAGACCCAGAAATCAAATTTGAATGGTCACGGATCCCGCATTTTTACTATAATTACTATGTCTTCCAATACTCGACTGGTTTTTCTGCTGCTTCAGCGTTGGCGAAAAGAATACTTAGTCAGGAACCAGATGCGCTAGAGAACTATTTGGCTTATCTAAAAGCTGGTAACAGTGATTATCCTGTTGAAGTGATGAAAAAAGCAGGAGTAGATATGACACAGGCTGCGTATATCGAAGATGCAATGTCGATGTTTGAACAACGACTAAACGAATTAGAAGAATTGATTGATCGTTTATAAGATTTTTGATTTTTTCGAATAGAAACGAAAAAAATACGTCGGCTCTCTTGTAAGGGAGTCGACGTATTTTTTTAATTAGAAAGCAAGTGTAAATGGCTAGTTCGTGAATGGAACTGAGAATCATTTGTATGTAAATGTTCACCATTAAAAACTTGATACGAGTTATCTGTTGTTTTACACAGCTCTTTGATTCTCCAAAGGCTGCTTGTGCCTTCTACTTCTACTAAAACACCAAAATCACGATCGCAAGCGTAATTGTAAACGACTGCGGAAGGATGTTTCGTGATGCCCATTTCTCGAGCAATTTTTTGATCGGAAAAGAATACTTCTTTAACAAAGTCAGATTGCCGATCTTCTTTAAACATATTCAAATCGCCGCCAATCTCTTCAAATATCGATTCAGCAAGTGCATGAGAATATGGTATGTTATTGCAGCCGACTGCTTCTTGCAGTTTGATCAAAAAATGGCGGCCTTTTTTCTTTCCTTGGAATTGAGCCGCTTTGCAGTCTAATGCGGCAGAATAAGTCGTTGAGAATAAGTGGTTGCGTTTCTCAAGATTGTTTTGAGAAATTCCTTTTTGTTGCATGACATCCCCAATTGTCTGCAAATTGACCAAAGGAAGAAAGCGAAATTGCATCTTTTCTTTTGATGGTGTTCCGTACTCTTCTTCAATAAATTGTAATAACTGTTGCTCCATTTTGAAACAATATTCCCCTAAAGGATTAACAAATAAATAGATTTCGATCATATGAATCTCCCCCAAAATAGATTCTATACAACTAGTGACTAGATTCTTTCACATCCTATAACTTAACAGAAAAAAGTAAAAAAATGAACTCAAGTGCCTCGTGAAAATGAAAGGTTTCTAATTTTTAGCCTCAAGCATACGTTGAATCTTGTTCTTAGCAGGACGATAAGGCAAAGAAAAACGTTTTAAAAAATTTATAAAAGCAATTTTTCCCGCAGATGCATCCACTACCTCTAGTTCTAGTTCAAAATCGTGAAGATTGTCTCCCCAGCTTTCATCGATAGCTAAAAGTCCTTCTTTAATGGGGAACTCAGCCCGTTTTGTTGTAAGCTTTCCTGTTTGGATCAATGAAGCAGGATCGATATTCAAATCAGAAAGTTTTTGAAAAACTGCGCCTGAGCGAGGCAAACGTTTTTGAAAGATGAATGCTTCTGCTTCTTCTGTTACAAAGGTATCCGTCGTTTCGAGACGACCTTCCTCAGCAGGTGTTTTTAATGTATATTCAGCTTGATGACCAACGAAACGGATTCGTAGGCCACAATTTTGTTTCTTCAGCTGTTCATCAACGGTATCGAAGTAAATATTAGTCTGTACACGGAAATCATTATCTGTTAATTGATAGTGAGCGATGAATATCTCGTACTCTTGCTTTGTCAGCATAGATTTATATTCGATTTCAAGCATTTGCGTCATTTGATCGACTCCTTTTTGTCTATTTTGCCTAATTTTCTTTTTTTGGTCAATGCATAACTCAAGAGTACGAAAAAACTTTGCATATATGGTAGAATAAACAATGAATGTTAATGAAGTAGAGGTATCAGCTATGGAACGAGATTGGGAAGCATTTTTAGCACCATATGAACAAACTGTATCAGAATTGAAAGTGAAACTGCGGGGAATCCGTAAACAGTTTCGTGAACAAAATCGTCATGTTCCAATTGAATTTGTCACTGGGAGAGTCAAACCAGTTGACAGTATCGTAACAAAGTCACAGTTACGTCATATTCCAATGGGACGCTTAGAAGAAGAAATGTCTGATATTGCCGGCTTAAGGATCATGTGTCAGTTTGTAGAAGATATCCATCAAGTTGTTGAGATTATCCGTAAAAGAAAAGACATGAAAGTTCTTCAAGAACGGGATTACATCACTAATAAGAAAGCAAGCGGCTACCGTTCGTATCATCTGGTGATCGAGTATCCTGTACAGCTGATCAGTGGTGAGAAGAAAATTTTGGCGGAAATCCAAATACGGACCCTTGCGATGAATTTCTGGGCAACGATCGAGCATTCGCTGAATTATAAATATCAAGGCGTTTTTCCAGAAGAAATGAGCGAACGACTTCAGCGTGCGGCAGAAGCTGCGTATCAACTGGATGAAGAGATGTCCAGTATCCGTGAAGAAATCCAAGAAGCACAGCGATTGTTCTCCCATGGAAGAGGAAAATCAGATGATGTCTACTATCGAACGCTTTTGAAGAAAGAAAGCGAAAGAGAGGAGGCAGGGGATGAAAGTAGCGATCGTTCACAATAAAGAAGCAAAGACTATAGAAGTGGCTGAGCGCTTGAACACACTATTAGAACAAGCTGGGATCCAGAGAGATGATCATGAACCAGAGTTGGTCATCTCAATTGGTGGAGATGGCACATTATTATCGGCATTTCATCACTACAGTCATTGTCTGAATGATGTGCGTTTCTTAGGCGTGCATACAGGTCATTTAGGGTTTTATACTGATTGGCGAGATTACGAGCTGGAAGAACTAGTAGACAGCTTGCGAACAAATCGGGAACAAAGTGTCAGCTATCCCTTGCTGGATGTTCGGATCAGTTATTTGGATGAAACGCCTGATCAGCATTTTTTAGCACTAAATGAATCAACGATTAAACGGGCCAATCGTACGATGGTAGCCGATGTATACATTAAAAATGAATTGTTTGAAAGTTTCAGAGGAGATGGATTGACGATTTCTACACCCACTGGTTCGACTGCCTATAATAAAAGTGTCGGCGGTGCAGTGATCCATCCTAGTATCAATGCCTTTCAATTGGCTGAGATTGCTTCGCTGAATAATCGAGTGTTTCGTACTTTGGGTTCTCCAATCGTGATTGCCCATGATGAGTGGTTAGAAATAAAATTGGAAAATACAGAAGATTATCTTGTAACGGTTGATCAATTGAATGTCGCAAAAGCCGATATCCGTTCTATTTATTATCGAATAGCAGAAGAACGGATCCATTTTGCTTCTTATCGACATATGCATTTTTGGCATCGCGTGAAAGATGCCTTTATTGGTGAGGATTAATATGCAGTTTACATGGGATTATGAGAAAGATCATTCTCAGCAGGTAAAATATTTTTTAAAAGAAAAAGGGATCTCAAAAGGTCTGTTAGCGAAAATAAAATTTCAAGGCGGTCAAATCAAAGTCAATGATCAAGTAGAAAATGTCTTGTTTTCTCTAGCCAAGGATGATAAGGTAACCATTGTGATTCCTGCTGAAGGAGAACATGAAACCGTACTTTTGGACGAAACGCCGATCGATATCGTGTATGAAGATGAACATGTTCTGGTAGTAAACAAACCAGCAGGCGTTTCGTCCATTCCTGCCCAATACCATCCAAATGGGACAATGGCTAATCGTGTAAAGGCTTATTACAAAAAACAAGGGTACGAAAACCAAGTAATCCATGTAGTTACACGACTAGACCGTGATACGTCTGGCTTGATGCTTTTTGCCAAGCATGGGTTTGCGCACGCAAAATTAGACACGCAACTTCGTGAAAAGAAGTTTGTAAAAAAATATCAGGCATTAGTCAGTGGAATGCTTTCAAATTTATCGGCACATGGTCATATCGATTTGCCGATTGCCCGAGATTATTCTTCGCTACTGAAGCGAATGGTCTCTGATGAAGGACGTTCTGCACAGACGGAGTACTGGATAGAGAAGCGACTAACAGAAATCGCGTTAGTTGATATCCAGCTGCATACAGGAAGGACACATCAAATAAGAGTTCATTTTTCCGCCATTGGCTGTGCACTGCTCGGTGATGATATGTATAGCGGACGAATGGATCTGGGAATAAAAAGACAAGCCCTTCATTGTTATGATCTGCGTTTTTACCACCCATTTACAGAAGAGCTGCTAGAGTTCAAGCAGCCTTTAGCCGCAGACATGGAGGCAGTTGTGAGACGGTTTGAAGAATAAGGCGAGGTGAGATTGGTTTGGATGAAAATCAAGAATTAGAGGAAAGATTTGCCCAGTTGACTCAAGATTTAAGGGAAAATAATATTCAGGCATTCAGAAACAGTTTTTTAGAGATGCATATCTATGAGCAGGGGCAATTCTACCAATCTCTTACAGAAGAGAACAGGCAGCTGATCTATTCCTATCTGTCGCCTAAAGAATTAGCGGATATGTTCGATGTGATTGAAGAAGACAACGAACATATGAAAGAATATCTGGATGAGATGCGTCCTAGCTATGCAGCAGATATGCTTTCTGAGATGTATACAGATAATGCTGTCGATTTGCTTAATACGTTAGATAAAAAGCAAATTGCTAAATATTTAAGTTTGATGTCTGCAGACGATGCCAGTGAAATCAAGGAATTGCTCCATTACGAAGACGAAACAGCTGGTGCAATCATGACTACTGAATTTGTTTCGATCGTAGCAAATCAAACCGTTCGCTCTGCGATGTATGTGCTGAAGAATGAAGCAGATGTTGCTGAAACAATCTATTACATCTATGTCGTTAATCAAGAAGGTCAACTAGTGGGGGTTATTTCTCTACGCGACCTAATCGTGAATGATGATGATGCTATGATTTCTGATCTGATGAGCGAGCGGGTGCTTTCAGTTCATGTAGGCGACGACCAAGAAGATGTGGCACAAACATTCAGGGATTATGACTTCTTAGCTCTTCCTGTTACCGATTATGATGATCATTTGTTGGGAATCGTCACAGTTGATGACATCATTGACGTTATTGATGATGAAGCTGCCAGCGATTATTCAGGACTTGCCGGGGTCAATGTGGAAGAAATCAATGAAAATCCAGTAAAGGCAGCATCTCGACGTTTGCCTTGGCTAATCACTCTGTTGTTTTTAGGTATGTCTACTGCTTCTTTGATCAGTCATTATGAAGACTTGGTAAGTGAAGCGAGCATTTTAGCGGTCTTCATTTCGCTGATCACAGGAACAGCTGGTAATGCTGGAACCCAGTCGCTGGCTGTGGCTGTCCGTCGACTTGCAATCTCTGATGACAAAGATCACGGGTTTGTCCGACTTGTTTTGGCTGAAGTCTTGACCGGCGTCGTAACAGGAGCTGTTACAGGGATTACGATTTTTCTGATCGTGGGCTTTTGGAAACATAATTTTATCTTAGGATTTGTGATAGGGATGGCCATGTTGTTTGCGATAACAGTGGCGAATCTTGCAGGTAGTTTGATTCCGATGCTGATGGATCGTCTAGGATTTGATCCAGCGGTAGCAAGCGGTCCATTTATCACGACTTTGAGTGATTTGACAAGTGTACTGATTTATTTCAATATTGCCTCTTTATTTATGGGGTATTTTATGTAAAAAGCAAAAACATTGGCAACAAGTATACTGCTTGTTGCCAATGTTTTTTGTTTATAAGATTATGGCTGAAGTTCAACGATTTTAGTTCCGTGGACTTCACTCACGTTTAATTCTTTAGCTACATGTGCTGCATTCGCTGCTGTTACGCCACCACCGGGCAAAATGATCAAACGGCCATCTGCATAGTCAATCAATTCTTTGAGCCGTGGGAAATGTTCTTCAATCGTTTGATCAGCAGGGCCGCCATGCGTTAAGATACGGTCAACACCGTGCGCTGCTAGCCAATCGATTGCTTCAAATTGCCGTTCTTCAGGAATACTGTCAAAAGCCATATGGAAGGTGATCTGTACGCCTTCTGCGGTTTCGATCAATAGTTCCAATGCTTCTTCGTCTAGCCATCCTGAGGGAGTAAGACAACCAAAAACTACGCCATCCGTCCCTAATTTCTTTGCTTCAATCAAATCAGTATGCATAATTTTCAATTCGATATCGTTATAGACAAAATCGCCCCCTCTAGGACGGATAATCGTCATTACAGGGATATTTTTTTCCCCTGCGTAACTTAATGTTTCTTCGATCACACCAGTACTTGGGGTCGTTCCGCCGACCGCTAAGTTGTCACATAATTCGATTCGGTTAGCTCCTCTGGCAATTGCCAGAGGAATAGATGTGTAGTTTTCAGCACAAAATTCTTTGATCATCTGATCTTCTCCTTTGTCTTTCGCTTTCTTCTAGGCATTGTATCATATTTTTACCAGTTGCCAAAGTGAGCATCTAACGGTAAGATAAAACAGAAATGAGGGGGAACTATGTTAAAAAAAATTGACCGAGGACGCCAGTTTTTGGCAGAAAAACATCAGCTGTTCCGCTGTCCAGTTTGCCAAGAAGAGGTAGAAAAGTCTGATAATGGCTTGATATGCAAAAATAATCATCGTTTTGATCTGTCCAAAAAAGGAACACTTTACTTTTTATCCCACGCGGTTAAAACAGAATATGATCAAGAAATGTTCGTTCCAAGGCGTAGAATGATCCAATCAGGCATGTATCAGCCCGTTATTGAGACTATCGCACAGTATCTGCCTAATGAAATCTCGCTATTAGATGTCGGCTGTGGAGAAGGAAGCTTCTTGAATGAACTTTCAAAATTGAAAAAGATTCAAACTGCTGTTGGATTTGATATTTCAAAAGAAGGGGTCTATGCAGCTACGGAACAATCTGTCGAGGCATTTTGGTGTGTAGCGGATTTGACCAATTTGCCATTTGCTGATCAGACATTTAACACGATCTTAAATATCTTTTCGCCTTCTCATTACCAAGAATTCCAACGTGTACTGTCAGAAGATGGAGAGGTGCTGAAGGTAGTGCCGCAAGAAAATTATTTAAAAGAACTGCGTCAGGCTTTTTATCCGAATCAACCTGAAAAGCAAAGTTATTCTAATGATCGTGTAGTCGCAAAGTTTACTGAATCGATGAAACTAACTGAACGTCAGCGTGTGACTTATGAATTTGAGATACCAGAAGAAAATCGAAAAGATCTTTTAGCAATGTCGCCCTTAGAGTGGCAAGTCGAGGAGGAAATCAAAGCAGACTTGTACAAGAATCCTTTGAAAAAGATTACAATTGACATAGAATTATTAAAAGGAACTAAGAGAAAACGGTTTTCTAGTAGTTTTTAAAGAGTAGAGGTTGCAAAAGTAAGTTGAGGGTGTTATAGTAGCAACAAGTTGTTTTTTCATTGGTTTTTATCAGGTTCCTGTTCTGATAAAAGTTAGTGAGAAGAGCTTCACTAACGTAACGACTCGCAGTGACTGACACCGAGTTGATACGTTTTTTTTTATGCAAAAATCAAATTGTCAGAAAATAGAAACGAACATAAATATGAGAGGAATGATCCTGATGAATCATATCGTTTTATTCGAACCGTTAATACCTGCAAACACCGGAAATATTGCCCGTACGTGTGCGGCCACGAATACGCCGCTTCATTTAATTGAGCCCCTAGGTTTTTCAACGGATGACAAACACCTGAAACGAGCAGGGTTAGATTATTGGAACGATGTAAATATTACTTATCACAGTGATTTAGAAGCTTTTTTAACATTTTTAGGTGATCGTAAACTACACTTGATCTCAAAATTTGCTCATAAGGTATACAGTGAAGAAAATTTTGCTGATGGAGAAGAGCACTTCTTTTTATTTGGAAAGGAAACAACTGGCTTGCCAGAAGCGTTTATGCGCGAAAACGAGGAAAAGTGTTTGCGCATCCCTATGAATGATGAGCATGTTCGTTCATTGAATTTATCGAATACAGCTGCAATGATTGTGTACGAAGCACTTCGTCAGCAAGGATTCCCTAATTTAGAATTAACGCACCATTATGAAAATGACAAGCTGGATTAGACAGTTTATTATAGAGTAAAATAAAAGAAAGACAGGAGTTTGCTGCGTATGGAACTATATTTTACCCGACATGGGAAGACACAATGGAATCAGGAAAGACGTTTTCAAGGGAGCAATGGCGATTCTCCGCTTTTGCCTCAAAGTTACGAAGAAATCAAAGCATTTGGGAAAAAAGTAAAATATGTTCCTTTTAAAGCAATTTATTCCAGTACAGCAAAACGAGCATGCGATACAGCAGAAGGTATCAACAAAGAGCTTGCTAGTCCGGTAGAGATTTTCTATACAGATAAACTGCGAGAACTAGGGCTAGGTACTTTAGAAGGACAATCAATCGATGAAATGTATCAGAAATACCCAGAGAATTTGCCGAATTTGCGTAATCACTTAGATCTATATGATCCTTCTCCTTTTCATGGAGAAACGATTGAATCAGCAATCACACGTATTGAAACTGTTGTAGCGGATGCGGTTGCTCAACATAAAAACGGACCTCTTTTATTCGTAGGTCATGGGGCCTCATTAACTGCTGCCATTCAATGGATGACAGGGAAAGAGCTAAGTGAGTTGCGGGAAATGGGCGGTTTGTTCAATAGCAGCCTGACGATTTTAGAGACTGAAGAGCCTTGCAAATTATTGCCGTATAAACTGAAAGTATGGAACCAAACAGATTTTTTAGGAACTGAAACAGCACCAGAACCTTTACTATAGAAGAAGGAGGCGGCTTCCGATGCAGCCAGAAGAAATGCCTTATTTCGTTGGTACAGTTGCCGCGATTTTTTTTCAAAATCCTAGTAATTTTTACAAAGTGCTTTTGGTACACATCAGCGAAACTACAGCTGATTACCGTGAAAAAGAGATTGTAGTTACCGGAAGCTTTGGCGATATTCAAGAAAATGAGACCTATCGTTTTTATGGAGAACTAGTGGATCACCCTAAATACGGAAGACAGCTTAAAGTCGAAAGATATGAGCAAGAAAAACCAACAACTGCGAATGGGATCGTAGCTTATCTTTCCAGCGAAAAATTCCCTGGGATCGGTAAGAAAACAGCAGAGAAAGTCGTCGAGTTGCTGGGAGAAGATGCTATCGAAAAAATCATTGCTGATCCTTCGGTATTAAAACAAATCGCTGGTTTAACGAAGCCAAAAAGAGAAATGCTTGCTGAAACGATTCGTCTAAATCACGGGATGGATCAAGTAATCATGGGATTGAATCGTTATGGATTCGGTAGTCAGTTAGCTTTCAGTATTTATCAGACCTATAAGAACGAGTCTTTGGATATCATCGAAGAAAATCCGTATCAGCTAGTCGAAGACATAGAAGGAATCGGGTTCAAACGCGCAGATAATCTAGCCGAACAAATCGGTATTGCAGCAGATTCACCTAGAAGAATCCGAGCAGCCATCTTGCATCAGATTTTTCAGCATGCTGTTCAAACAGGAGATACATACGTACCGGCGGAAACATTGCTTCAGCAAACCATCCGTATTTTAGAAACAAGTCGTCCAATAGAAATTCTGCCTGATCAGGTTGCTACTGTGATTATCCAGCTTGTTGAAGAAGGAAAAATCCAGCAAGAAGAAACGAATCTTTACGAAAACAGTTTGTATTTTTCTGAATGGGGTATCGGCAATTCCATCCAACGTCTGCTCAGCCGTAAAAAAGAAATCCATTATCCTGAAAAAGAAGTGCAGAAAAATATTCGGCGTATCGAAAAAATATTTGGTATACAGTATGGACCTTCGCAAGAACAAGCAATCGCTGAAGCCATCCGTTCTCCTCTATTTATTTTAACAGGAGGACCAGGTACGGGGAAAACTACTGTGATCAATGGGATCGTCAATCTTTTTGCAGAGTTGAATGGTCTGGAATTGGATCCGTCAAAATATACCCAAGAAATTTTTCCTATTCTGCTTGCAGCACCTACTGGCCGGGCAGCTAAACGAATGAACGAGACAACAGGTCTGCCTGCCAGTACAATCCATCGTTTACTTGGGCTGAATGGACGGGAAAAAACACCTTCAGTCAGCACGAAAGAATTAGAAGGCGGACTTTTGATCGTTGATGAGATGTCTATGGTCGATACATGGCTGGCTAACACATTATTCAAAGCGATTCCGACGAATATGCAGGTTATTCTAGTAGGGGATAAAGATCAGCTTCCTTCTGTCGGTCCTGGACAAGTGCTACATGACCTTTTGGAAATCGAACAAATTCCTAAAATGGAACTCAATCAGATTTATCGACAAGGTGATGGTTCTAGTATTATTCCTCTTGCCCATGAAATCAAAGAAGGACGTCTACCAAAAGATTTCACAAAGAATCAAAAAGATCGTTCCTATTTCCGAAGCGATGCTTATCAAATTGAACCCTTGATTTCTAAAATTGTGGAAAAAGCGAAAAATAAGGGATTCCGTGCACAAGATATCCAAGTATTAGCACCAATGTATCGGGGACCAGCAGGGATCGACGCGTTAAATAAAATGATGCAAGAGATATTCAATCCAGGGAGACCTGGGAAAAAGGAAGTACATTGGAACGACACCGTTTATCGGATAGGAGACAAAGTACTCCAGTTAGTCAATACTCCTGAATTGAATGTATTCAATGGAGATATGGGAGAAATCACGGGGATTATCTTGGCAAAAGATTCGGAAGATAAAGTGGATGAATTAGTTATCCAGTTTGATGCAAATGAGGTCACTTATAAAAGAAACGAGTGGAATAAAATTACTCTTTCTTATTGTTGTTCGATCCATAAATCACAGGGCAGTGAATTCAAAATGGTCATTTTGCCCATGGTTCATCAATATCAGCGAATGCTTCAGCGTAATCTACTCTACACGGCTGTTACTCGGAGTAAGGAACTGTTGATTTTGTTAGGGGAAGAGCAAGCGTATGCCACTTGTGTAGCGAATGAATCGGCAAGCCGAATGACTACGTTGAAATCAAGAATCATCGATAATGGAAAAATGACTATCACTCTGCGGACAAAACTAGCAGCTTATGAAGATTCTTTGATTGGAAATGATCCATTTGAAGATGGGACCTATACAAAAGAGTCGCAGGACATAAAAGAAAAGTTACCTATAAAAGACGACAGTGGAACGAATGAATCGAAAAACCAAGTAATGGAAACAGTGGAACCAGATCTATTTTCTTCATCGGTTGTAGAAGAAAAGAAAGAAGAGATAGAACCTGCTGTTCCCAAGGAGTTCGTTCTTACTGCAGAAGCGATTAATCAGAAATTAGTAGATCCAATGATTGGTATGGAAAACATTACACCGTATACATTATAAAAGAATCTGACGATACGTATGCGCTATTTGTCGGCAATATTGATCACTTAAAAAGCGGATGTGACACGACTTGTGCCTCATCCGCTTTTTGAAATTATTCTTGGTGACTTGTAGTGAAATTGTAGGCTCATGCCGTCTTGGTAAACGGTGTTCAAAAGACAGTTTCTTGGTATGAAGTCAAATTTTTGCAAAAATGTGAACAGGCATTTCCACAAAATTTTTCTACAAACTCGAAACTACTTGAAAAATAACTGGTTTTTTGTAGAAAATTGCAGATCAAAAGGACGAGGAGCGACATCTTCTCCATCTTCTTGACCATATTGCGGCGTTGGTGAAACGATTCGTAATCTGTTTGTTGTGTAGTGATGGAAATATTTCGATTTCAATTGTTTTTTCTGCATAAGTAAAAGGATAAGCCATATGATTTTAAAAATATTGATTCGTTCGACCATGACAAAATCAATGACTGGTTTAGTCGCATCTGCAATTGGAGCGATTGCGATTCCTCCTCCAAAAAAAGGATGCTTCGTTGCTGTACATAAAAATGCATTTGAAAAACTTAACTGCTTTCCTCCTGCATCCACTAGAATTGGAAATCCTTTTTGAGTAAATAAAGTCCGGAGAATAGAGAACAAATACGAAAAAGAACCTAAGTTGTATTTGTTCAATCGTTCTTTTGTAGAAGAATGATTTGTCGCGTGGACGATAGCTGCGTCTAATCCAATACCAAAATTATTAACAGCTATTCCTTTTTTTTCACTTATTTTTTCTTCATAAGCCATTATATGGACTTTATCTGGTGATTGAGCTGCTAAAATCAGCTGAAGTGCTTTTTTAGGATTCTTAGGAAGTCCCGCTCCTCGAGCAAAATCATTTCCAGAGCCTGCTGGAATATAAGCGACAGGAAATTCAACTTCCATCTGATAGAAAGTATCAAGTACCTGATGCAAGGTTCCGTCTCCTCCTACGATGATCAAAAGAGGGAAAGTTTCGATTGTTTCCTGTTCTTCTGTCCAAGGTACTAATGTTTCTTTTGCCAGAATTTCAGCAATCTCCGCATCATGTCCTTTGTATTCACTGTAATGAAGGGTATAGTTGACATGTTTGTTTTTTAATATCGGCAAGATTTTTTCTGCTACTTTATGGCCGTTTCCACTGCCTGCCGATGGATTGATCAATAAATGATAATGGAATTTCATATTTTCCTCCTGCTATTCAATAAAACAAGATATTTTAATCATCCTGTTTGCTGGTTAACCAATAATTAGCAAGTTTTTTCTATTTTTGGAATGAAAGAAACTTGTTTTTACAAAAAAACACCTGTTACAAAATTAATTCTTGGTTATTATAGCAGAAGACTAGGAGAATGAAAAAGGTCTGGAGACCGAAACACACAAAAAAGCCTAGCAAGCGCATCATCCATTACTTACGTAAGGAGAAGTTCCAAGGTTCGGTATGTCCACTTAGACCTTCAGCTGCCTGCTAGACTATTCTCTAGTAAGAGGTTGCTCAAATTCCCACATCCTTTTTTATTTATTTAAGTTTCACAACAATTCTGTTCGTGCAGAACCTACTTCGTCTGCTTTACTGGGAATTCTTATGACCCTTACATTTATCTTATACCATATTTTGAGACTTTTAGCAAACGTTTACATTTTTGCTTGTTTACTTTTTTCAAAAGTAGATAAGACAGATTGAAATAGATGAAAAGTCTGTTATAATTATTGTTTGTTTCACATAATCGCGGTTCATCAACCATCCCGCGTTAAAAAAACTAGGAGAAATGAGGAGAGAAAATGCAAAAAACGAAAAGCAGACAACGGTTGTCCGTAATCGTTTTCAATGGTATCATCATGGCTCTTTATCTAGCGCTAACTATTTTAGTTGCGCCTGTATCCTCAGGGCCAATCCAGTTTCGTATTTCAGAAAGTTTGAATCATTTAGTTGTCTTTAACCGTAAATTACTTTGGGGAGTTTTGGGCGGGGTCATCGTCTATAATGCCTTCTTTGGATTTGGTATCATGGATGTGGTTTTTGGTGGTGGCCAAACATTGCTTTCTTTAGGTCTGACAGCTTTGCTGCAAAACAAAGTGAAAAATGTAAAGATGCGTTTAGTATTGAACACGATCTTCTTTACTATCAGCATGGGATTGATTGCTTACATGCTAGTTCCGACAGGTGGCCAAGCATTTTGGACAACCTATGGTACACTTGCATTAAGCGAGTTCATCATCATGGCTGTTTCAGCACCACTGATGTATTATTTAGATCGTTCGCTTGATTTTGAAAAGCGTGTCTAATTGTAAAAAAACGACAAAAGAAAGCAGCTGAGCTGTATTTCTTTTGTCATTTTTATTATGCTTCTTGGTTTTGCAAATTTTCGATTTCTACCACTTTATAATTCTTTTTCTCTAAGTGGTTGATGATCGTTTCACATACTTTCGGTTCAGTGTTCGCCGGCAGCGTAATCAATGTACGTCGGATGTATTCGTCTTTTTCAATATCAAGAGTAATGCAGCTGGCAATGCTACTGTATTTTGAAATGATTTTTGCGATAGCAGCCAGATCTCCTTGCTTTCCTGTAGAAGCAATTGTCAGCACATAGCTTCCTTGTTCTACGCTCCAAGATTGAGAGAGCATATTAAGTAATGTGCTATGTGTCAAAATACCATAAAAATGATTTTCACTGTCAAGGACAGCAATATAAGGAAGCTCTTTGATCGTAAAGAATACTTTGAAGAAAGAAGTATCCAGATAAATGAACTTTGTGGCATTTTTCAAAAGATGAGTGACAGGAAGCGTCATATCACCGCCGTTTGCTTTATGACGATAGATGTGCATTTTGTAAATATTTCCACGGAAAATATTCCCTGAAGAATCTAAGATCGGTACACAACGGTATCCGGAAGTTTCTAAAATTTTTAATGCTTCTTCTAATGTACTAGTCTCTGTAACGGTTGTCAGATCTTTTTTCTTATATACAAGTGTTTTTAATAGCATCGCTATACCTCCAATTGTCTCATTTTAGCTTAATTTCAAATTAATCATATCATAATTTTATCTAAAACAATAGATAGTTTATTTCACAAATTGACAAGTAAAAAGTTACGTGATACTGTTATTAAGTATAAGTCTGATTCTCAGCAAGGGGGCAGAAGTAAATGGCAAAGAAAAAAGCAGCACTCGCTTGTTCCGTTTGTGGGTCTCGTAACTACACAAAATCAGTCAGTGAAGGAAAAAGCGGTGAACGTTTAGAAATCAACAAATTTTGTAAATATTGTAATCAATATACATTACATAAAGAAACGAAATAAACAGCAAAGGAGGGTGTCTCATGAAATTTCTAAAAAGCGTAAAAGATGAAATCAAACAAGTAACTTGGCCAAACAGAAAACAACTTCGTAAAGATACGTTGGTAGTTATCGAAACTTCTATTCTTTTCGGGTTGATGTTTTACGTAATGGATACAGCAATCCAAAGTTTATTTGGCTGGATCTTAAAATAACTCGCTAGCCACAACGTGCTTTTAGTGCTATAATGAAGCGAAAGAAAAACTTCGGGTGTACTGAGGTTTTTTTATTTTACAATGAAATGAGGAGCCTTCAATGGAATCTTTTGAAAAAAACTGGTATGTCTTGCATACATATTCAGGATATGAAAACAAAGTAAAAGCAAATATCGAATCTCGTGCGCAAAGTATGAAAATGGCCGACTTTATTTTCCGTGTCGTTGTTCCTGAAGAAAAAGAAACAGAAGTCAAAAATGGGAAAGAGAAAGAAATCGTTCATAAAACATTTCCAGGATATGTTCTTGTTGAAATGATCATGACAGACGCTTCCTGGTATGTTGTCCGTAACACACCAGGCGTGACAGGATTCGTTGGTTCACACGGAGCTGGAAGCAAACCAGCACCACTACTTCCAGAAGAAGTCAATCATATCTTGCGTTCTATCGGCATGAGTCTACGACAAAATGATTTAGAAGTAGAAGTTGGCGAAGTTGTGAAAATCATCGAAGGCGCATTTGCTGGATTAGAAGGACAAGTAACAGAAGTTGACGGAGAAAAAGAAAAATTGAAAGTCAACATCGATATGTTTGGTCGTGAAACAAGTACAGAACTTGATTTCGATCAAGTAGATAAAATCGATTAATAAAGAGACTTGAAATGTCGATCATACGATTGACCTTTCAAGTCTTTCTTTTTTCTATATGGAAAGGAAGAGGCGAATGACAAATCGAATCAAAAATGTATGCAAACATGCGGCTACAGCAGCTTTAGTGCTTATCAGCTTGTTTGCGATAAGTGGTTGCCAGACGACGAAGACTACTGCAGTTTCTGATAAAGAAAAAACGGTAGAATCCAGTAAAGTGATAGAAAAAACCACTATTCCAACACTTTTTTTCCATGGCTACAGCGGGACAGAAAATTCCTTTAAAGGGATGTTGCAACGTTTGGAAAAAAATCAAAAAGCAGTAAAAGAATTGGTTCTAATAGTAGAAGCCGATGGACAAATACAAGCAGAAGGAGACTTATCTGGAAAAGCAGACAATCCGATGGTCCAAGTATTGTTTGCAGATAATAAAAACAACGAGTGGAATCAAGCAGAATGGATCAAATCTTGTCTTTTGTATCTGAAAGAAAACTATAGCATAGACAAAGTCAACATCGTGGGACATTCAATGGGAGGAGTTAGCGCGTTACGCTATTTAGGAACATATGGACAGGATACGTCATTGCCGCAAGTTCAGACATTTACGGCAATTGGTGCACCTTTTAATGATTTTGTCGATGACAGTGGGCAATCTCTGACAGAGGAGTTAGCAAAGGGTCCTGCTGTTGTTTCTAGCCGCTATCAAGATTATCAGCAAATAATCGGAAATATGCCTACAACTACTCGATTTTTCCTGATTGCCGGACAATTGGACGAAGCAGACTTGAGTGATGGGACAGTACCGTTAAACAGTGCATTAGCTGTCTATGCGTTGTTGAAACAACACGGAAATGAAGTAGAAGAAAAAATAGTAAAAGGCGAAAATGCCGCTCATAGTATGCTTCATGAAAACCAAGAAGTAGATCAGCTTGTTAGTCGATTTGTTTGGAATGAATAGCAAGAAAAGGATCCGAGAGTAAATGTTTGGTTACTTTTTGTAAGAATAGTATGATTTACATGTAATCAAGAAGATGAAAGAAGGATCTACTATGACTTATCATACAAGTAATGAAGAACATCCAATCGATATTGTAAACATTGCCTCGCTAGAAGGTCGTGTAAAAGAGCGAATGGAAGCAGGAGCTTTTGGCTATATTCGCGGTGGTTCTGAAGATGAGTGGACGATGAAAGAAAATACGACTTCTTTTAATGCAAAAAAAATCATGCCACGGATATTACGCGGAATCGACTCAGCAGATTTGCATACATCAGTTTTTGGAATTGAATTAGACACACCGATTATCCAAGCGCCATCAGCGGCCCAAGGATTGGCACATGAAAAAGGGGAAGCTGATACAGCTAAAGGGGTAGCTGCTGCTGGATCAATCTTTTCCATCAGCACTTATGCGAATACGACAATCAAAGATGCAGCAGATGCAGCGCCAGATGCACCGCAGTTTTTCCAATTATATATGAGTAAAGACGATGGATTCAATGAGTTCATTTTGAACAAAGCAGTAGAAGCAGGGGCTAAAGCCATCATTTTAACGGCAGATTCAACGCTCGGTGGTTACCGTGAAGAAGATGTGATCAATCAATTCCAATTTCCATTACCAATGCCTAATTTAGCTGCTTATAGCGAACAAAGTGCAAGTGGGAATGGCGAAGGAAAAGGAATTGCAGAAATCTATGCAGCTGCAAAACAAGGCTTGACACCAGATGACATCAAAACAATCAAAGAAATCACCAATCTTCCAGTCATCGTAAAAGGAATACAATCGCCAGAAGATGCAGTCATCGCTATCTCTGCAGGGGCAGATGGTATCTGGGTATCTAATCATGGGGGACGACAATTAGATGGAGGTCCTGCTTCCTTTGAAGTATTGCCAAAAATTGCCGAAGTAGTCAATAAACGTGTACCAGTGATTTTCGACTCTGGCGTCCGTCGAGGAGAACATGTCTTTAAAGCTTTGGCAAGTGGTGCTGACTTAGTTGCGATTGGCCGACCAATAATCTATGGATTGAATCTAGGTGGGGCAGAAGGAGTAACCTCTGTTTTTGAACACCTGAACAAAGAATTGTCGATCACGATGCAACTTGCAGGAACAAAATCGATTGATGAAGTAAAAAATACGAAATTGATGGATTAATAAAAAAAACGAAGAGAGGCCTAACTGTGCGTCTCTTCGTTTTTTTGTGATAGAAATAACTAATCTCTTAATACTCGAAACTAGGTAACTTTTTTACGACCTCTTATTTAAAATCTCTTCTGTAAGTCGCTTAGCAGTTGGCGTAACAGCTAAGCCGCCTTCTGCTGTCTCTTTGAAAATCGATGGCATTTGTCGTCCGACTTGATACATCGCAGCAACGACTTCATCCGGTGGAATGACACTTTCGATACCCGCTAATGCCATGTCAGCAGAGATGAAAGCTTGAGAGGACCCTAAAGCATTACGTTTGACACAAGGTACTTCAACTAAACCTGCAACAGGATCGCAAATCAGTCCCATCATATTTTTCAATGTGATGGCTACTGCTTGAGCTGCTTGATGAGGAGTCCCGTTTTTTGCACAAACCAAAGCCGCCGCCGCCATTGCACTTGCAGAACCAACTTCTGCTTGACAACCCCCTTCTGCGCCACTAATAGAAGCGTTGTTCGCGATTACTAACCCGAAAGCGCCAGCAGTAAACAAGAATTCCAATTGCTGTTCATGTGACAAACCAAGCCGATCTCGGACAGCCATTAACACACCAGGAACAACCCCCGCACTTCCAGCAGTCGGCGTAGCACAAATCAATCCCATTTTTGCATTGACTTCGTTAACAGCTACAGCGTTGCGTACAGCCTTTAAGATCGTTTCTCCGCTCAAAAAATCTGCTTCGTTCAAATAATCATCTAATTTTTTTGCATCGCCACCGGTAATCCCTGTGACGGAGGTGACACCTTCTTTTCCCTCGTTGATCGATTGTTCCATTACTGAAAGATTTTTTTCCATAATCGCAATGATCTGACTACGGGAACGGCCGCTCATTTCCATTTCAACTGCAATCATCAATTCTGCTACACTTGAATAAGCTTTCGCTTGGTCTACTAATTCTTCAATCGATAAAAACATTTTTTCAGCTCCTTAATCGAAATAGTTTACGCTGTCGATATTTGGCAGATGTTTGAGTCTTCTTACTGTTTCTTCAACTTGAGGATTATCTACTTCAATGATCATGATGGCGCTTTCGCCTTTTGATTCCCGTGTCACTGTCATAGTACCGATATTCGTATTGGTTTCAGAAAGTATACCAGTCACTTTAGCGATCATCCCTGGAACATCTTGGTGAACAACGATCAAGGTAGGTGTTCCCATGCTTAAAGAAATTTTGAATCCATTCAATTCAGAAATCTGGATATTGCCACCGCCAATCGAAATGCCAGTAACTGAAAGCTTTCGTGTTCCTTTTTTTAGAAGCATCTTTACAGAATTCGGATGTTCGGCTTTTTCACTCTTAGGAACAAACAAGACTTCCATGCCAGCCTCATATGCCAATTTCAAAGAATCAGCTAAACGTTCATCATCAGGTTCCATTCCTAATAGACCACCAACTAATGCAATGTCTGTTCCGTGACCTCGATAGGTTTTTGCAAATGATTCATATAGATAAATATCTACAGAATCAGGTTGATCGCCAAATATACTGCGTATGATCTTCCCAATTCTAGCTGCTCCGGCTGTGTGGGAACTACTTGGACCAATCATCACAGGTCCAATAATATCAAAGACACTTCTATACCTTAAATCTTTCATTTTCTCCACCTCATTTTGTTATGTAGGAATCTTTGTACAAGGGTCTAAAAAACCGCGTTATTGTTTGCTTTCATCTGTTGAACCATGCTAGCGCAAGTGTAACATAAAAGAAGAAATGGGAACGAAAAATTGTTGTTTTTTTAGAATAAATTTAGCGTTTATTCAAGCAAAATGTAAAAATAGCAGAAAAAAATCTTGAAAAAACAAATAAATTTGCTATACTGTACCAGTGTGCATTGTTTTGCACATTATTTGTCTGGATTTTTTCAGATCAGATAAAACGTGGGAGGAGAAATATGCATCTCCAATTAACCACATCACGGACTTAAGGAGGTATGTCTCGTGGCAAAGAAAGTAGAAAAAATCGTTAAATTGCAAATTCCTGCAGGGAAAGCAACTCCAGCTCCACCAGTAGGTCCTGCACTAGGTCAAGCGGGTATCAATATCATGGGATTCACAAAAGAATTCAACGCTCGTACAGCTGATCAAGCAGGTTTGATCATTCCGGTTGTTATTTCTGTATACGAAGACCGTTCATTCACATTCGTTACAAAAACACCACCAGCTGCTGTTCTATTGAAAAAAGCAGCTAAAATCGAAAAAGGTTCAGGTGAACCAAACAAAAATAAAGTTGCGAAAGTTTCTAGCGATCAAGTAAGAGAAATCGCTGAATTAAAAATGGAAGACCTAAACGCAGCTAACGTTGAAGCAGCAATGCGCATGGTTGAAGGAACTGCACGAAGCATGGGGATCACTGTAGAATAATCTCTATACCCTAAGACAGCAGCTTCTCAGTTGGCTCTATATTGAAAGATATAGAACACGTGGGAGGTACAACCGTTATAACCACAATCAAGGAGGAACCAAAATGGCTAAAAAGAGCAAAAAAATGCAAGATGCATTAAAAAAAGTTGATTCAAGTAAAGTTTATCCTGTTGCCGAAGCAGTAGCTTTAGCAAAAGAAACAAACATTGCAAAATTTGATGCAACAGTTGAAGTTGCATACCGTTTGAACGTAGACCCTAAAAAAGCAGACCAACAAATCCGTGGTGCTGTTGTATTACCAAACGGAACTGGTAAAACACAAACTGTTTTAGTTTTTGCTAAAGGAGACAAAGCAAAAGAAGCTGAAGCAGCTGGTGCAGATTTCGTAGGTGACGACGACATGGTTCAAAAAATCCAAAACGGATGGTTTGACTTTGACGTAGTTGTTGCAACACCTGATATGATGGCTACTGTAGGTCGTCTAGGACGTGTATTAGGACCAAAAGGCTTAATGCCAAACCCTAAAACTGGTACAGTTACAATGGATGTAACAAAAGCAGTAAACGAAGTGAAAGCTGGTAAAGTAACTTACCGTGTAGACAAAGCTGGAAACATCCATGTACCAATCGGAAAAGTTTCATTTGATGATGAAAAATTAGTTGAAAACTTTGCAACAATCCATGATGTATTGCTAAAAGCTAAACCATCAGCAGCTAAAGGTCAATACATGAAAAATGTAACGATCACAACAACATTTGGACCTGGTATCCATGTTGACCAAGCTTCTTTCTAATCAAATATTAGAACGTTGATTGATCCAACTGAAAAATAATTCTTGACTCAACTAGTTTAGCATGCTAAGCTAGTTGAGGTTAATAATTAACTTGTACCGAAGACAGTAGGTGGCGCCAAGCCTTAATTTCCTACCGAGGACGTTTATTGAATATATTCAATAGTCCCTCTATGTCTGCGGTGGCATAGAGTTTTTTATTGTGAATCACTATGAACGAAGAGAATAGATGATGAACAATACTGGTTGAGCAAAGCGAAAGGAGTTTCCTTTCGAGCAAAGCGAGTAGAATCACTATGAACGAAGAGAATAGATGATGAACAATACTGGTTGAGCAAAGAAACTATACAAGTGATTTGCCTTTTCAGTTCAAAAAACTCTTCCATCAAAATTCAGGAGGTGAAACTCAAAAATGAGTGAAGCAATTATCGCAAAAAAAGCAGCAATCGTTGATGAAGTAAGCGAAAAATTTACAGCAGCTGCATCAGTAGTAGTCGTTGACTACCGCGGATTAACAGTTGATGAAGTAACACGTTTACGTAAACAACTTCGTGATGCTAACGTAGAAATGAAAGTTATCAAAAACTCAATTCTTTCACGTGCAGCTAAAAAAGCTGGCCTTGAAGGTATGGACGAAGTATTCACTGGACCTACAGCCGTTGCATTCAGTAACGAAGATGTAGTTGCACCAGCGAAAATCATGGACGAATTTGCTAAAGAAGCAAAAGCATTAGAAATCAAAGGCGGTATCATCGAAGGTAAAGTATCTTCATTGGAAGAAATCACAGCATTGGCAAAATTGCCAAATCGCGAAGGACTTCTATCTATGTTGCTATCTGTACTACAAGCGCCAGTCCGCAACGTGGCTTACGCTGTCAAAGCAGTGGCAGACAAAGAAGATGGAGATGCAGCTTAATTGCCGCATAAAGTATTAAATAAAAAAGAACATTTAAACGGAGGAAATTATAATGGCATTGAACATTGAAAACATCGTTGCTGAGTTAAAAGAAGCAACTATCCTAGAACTTAACGACCTAGTTAAAGCTATTGAAGAAGAATTTGGCGTATCTGCTGCTGCTCCTGTAGCTGTAGCTGCTGCTGGTGGCGCTGCTGCTGCTGAAGAACAAACAGAATTCACTGTAGAATTAACTGCAGCTGGAGACCAAAAAGTTAAAGTTATCAAAGCAGTTCGTGAAGCAACTGGCTTAGGCTTGAAAGAAGCTAAAGCTGTAGTTGATGGCGCTCCTGCACCAGTTAAAGAAGGCGTATCTAAAGAAGAAGCTGACGAATTGAAAGCTAAACTTGAAGAAGTTGGCGCATCTGTAACTGTTAAATAATTTTTTAACTATTTAAAAGCACTGAGATCCTATCTTGGATTTCGGTGCTTTTTTGTTTTTATGTTAAACTATTATTTAATGAATATAGTTTTTTTCAGGAGGTAATATGAAAAAGAAAAAAATCCGATTGATTTTGATCACGTTGGGAGTCGTTCTGATACTTATGGTGGGCTATCGGTTGTATTTGGAATATCAGACAGATATACAATTATTTTTAAACCCTAGAGCAAGTAAGGAAGAGCTGCTTGCACATATTCGTTCTCATGGTTTTTCTGCATCGCTACTCTTGATTGTGTTGACAGCGGTGATGTGTGCTGTTCCGGGTATCCCTACTTCGGTTATTGGTGTCATTGCCGGATTGAGCTTTGGTCCGTTTATTGGGGCAGGTATCAATGTTTTAGGGAATGCTCTGGGCAATATTTCCGCTGTGTTTTTGATGCACCGATTGAAGTTTTTAGACAAGAAAACTGAAAAAAATCATTGGGTGCAATCCATTCGGCAAATGAGACATCCCAAAATAGGCGTAATGTTAGGTTACATGATACCGGTGATCCCATTTTCTATGGTCAATTTTGCTGCAGATGCGATGAAATTGCCTCTTCAGCAAATCGTAATGTCGATCGTGATTGGAGTCATCCCTTCATCTGTGTTGTATGCGTGTGGGGGAGAAGCTCTGTTTCACGGATATAACAAAACTGCAGTCACGTTGGTTGCAAGTGTTACTGTGTTAGTAGGGTTAGTTGTCTTCATTTATAAAGATCGCAAGAAAAAACAAGGAAAACAAAGACAAAAATAATAAGTATGGCGAATAGTTGTATTTTTCTATTTCCAATCTTTTCCATAAGTTGTAAACTAAGATAGGAAATGGGGGAAATCAATGGAGAGTAAAGAAAAAACACCTTTAACAACATCGCTTATTTTATTATTATCAATCACTTGCGGCGTCGTTGTTGCCAATATGTATTATATCCAGCCGATTGGAACAAAAGTAGCAGCTAGTTTATCTGTTAGCACAAGTGCAGTCGGGATATTGACAATGTTGACCCAGTTGGGCTATGCACTAGGGCTACTGTTTTTAGTTCCTTTAGGAGACGTGGTGGATCGTCCAAAATTAATTATACGAATGGCAGCGTTATCTGCTATCTCGCTGTTGGCCGCTTTTTTTGCGCCTTCGTTTGCGTTATTTGCATGCGCTTCTTTTTTAATAGGATTACTTTCAATCGTGCCGCAAATTATCATTCCTTACGGTGCGGTACTAGCAGGACCAAAAGCAAGAGGAAAAGTCATGGGAACATTGCTTAGCGGTTTACTCGTGGGGATTTTGCTTTCTCGGACTGTATCTGGTATTGTTGCCAGTCTTTTTTCTTGGCGGATGATCTATTTATTTGCTTTATGTGCCGTCGGGATTCTTACACTTCTGCTTTACTGGAAGATGCCGCGTTCTGTCCAGCAAAGTAGTACATCTGTTTCATACCTTGATTCACTCAAAAGTTTGCCGCATTTAGTTGCCTCTCAACGTTTATTAAGAGAAGCGGCAGTCAGCGGATTTTTTATGTTTGGCACATTTTCAATCTTTTGGTCTACGTTGATTTTTTATATCAGCAGTCCCGCTTACAATTGGGGGACTTTTGAAGCAGGGATATTAGCGATTTTTGGGTTGTCTGGAGCAGTCGCTGCACCTATCGTGGGACGACTGGCAGATTCTTATTCTGAAAGAAAAATTGTATATATGGGACTTGTTATGCAAACAATAAGTTTTATTGCTTTATTGGTTGGCGGAAGCCATTTGGCCATTTTGCTTTTAGCTATTATTTTATTAGACGTCGGGAATCAATTTGGTCAAGTCGCCAACCAAACACGAGTACAAGGACTAGGTGAAGCAGCAAGCAACCGAAATAATACTGTATTTATGTTTATGTACTTTATTGGAGGTGCGGCTGGTTCATTGCTAGGGACGACCATGTGGCAACAGTATGGTTGGTTAGGTGTAACGGTTAGCGGACTTGTTTTTCAGGGATGTGCGTTTTTCTTTCAGTTCGTTGTTTTTCGAGAGAAAAAAGAAAACTGAACAACAAAAAAACTGATGATCATGCTATCATCAGTTTTTTTGTCTTTTTGTCTCATTACTTTGGTTCAATCTCAATGACTCGTTGAACAAGATCTTGATAAAATTCTTGTTCATGAGAGACGATGATCACCGTTCCTGGAAATTTCCGAATGCCATCTTGTAAGCTTTCTTTTGTTTCTTGATCAATATGGTTCGTCGGTTCATCGAGAATCAGTAAATTACCTTGGTTCATTGTCAACTGTGCAAGTTTCACCTTGGTTTGTTCTCCACCACTTAGTGTAGTGAGAGGTTCGCTTGCTAATTGATTGACTAGTCCAGCTTTAGCTAATTGGCGACGTAATTCTTTGATAGTCGCTTTTGGAAATTGACTGCTTAAGTATTGCAGTGGTGTTTCTAATGGATTTTCCCAGTATAGATCTTGTGAAAAGTAATTGATTTTTGTGTTATCTGGGAAGTGGAAATCGCCACTTATTTTTTCGATCTCACCAATCAATGTTTTTAACAAAGTAGATTTCCCAATCCCGTTGAAGCCTCGAATGGCAATATTTTCACCAAACCGGATGGTCAAATTAATGGGCGCAAGTAGCGGTCGATCATAGCCGATGACTAAATCAGTTGTTTCCACTGCCAACGTCGTGACAATAGGCGAGAATGGAAAATCAAAGACAGCTTTACTTGCTGAAGCGGGAGGCGTCAACCGTTCGATTTTATCTAATTGTTTTTGTCGGCTTTTTGCCATCGTTGATCGGGAACCGGCTTTGTATTTCCGAATATAAGCTTCAGTCTTTTCGATTTGTTTTTGTTGAGCATGATATTGGCGCAAATAGCTTTCACGATTTTGTTTCTTTTGTTTCAATGCTTGTTTTAGATGGCCAGTATACTTAGTAATCTTTCCAAACTCGATGTCTGCGATATGGGTGGTGATCTGATCAAGAAATTCTTGGTCATGGGAAATCACGATATACGCACCGTCAAAATCCTGAAGAAACTGCGTCAGCCATTGGATGTGCTGATCATCTAAGTGATTGGTTGGTTCATCTAAGATTAGAACATCTGGGTTTTCTAAAAGTAGTTTTGCTAAAATCACCTTTGAACGTTGTCCACCACTTAGATTTTTCAACAGTGAATCTAAACCTAAGACATCGATCCCCAACCCGCTGCTCATCTCAGCAACTAAGGTGTCGATTTGATAAAACACTCCTTGGTCTAATTCCGTTTGGAGTTTCCCAGCTTTTTCTAGCAAGGAATCATCGAAGGTCTCGCTATATGTTTGGTAAAGAAAAGCAATTTTTTCTTCTTTTTCGTATTCTTTTGCGTACGCAGTTTTTAGAAATTCTTCGATCGATAATGTTTCATCGACTTCTACATATTGATCAAGGTAACCTTTATGAATATTTTTTTGCCAATGGATCTGTCCATCATCTGGCAGGATCTCACCAGTGATGATTTTAATCAATGTACTTTTGCCGGCTCCGTTTTGTCCGATCAGCCCAAGATGCTCGCCAGCGTTTAATTGCAGATCGACCCCTTCGTAGAGGATTTTATCGCCGAACTGCTGGGTGATGTTGTTTAATGTCAGTATACTCATAATAACTCCTTTTTCATAAAAAAACTGCAGACATAAAGTGTCCACAGTGAATCAATTGCTTGGTTTTCATGCAACATGGATTGTTTGATTGAACCATCTTATGAAACCTAACACGGATGCCCTTTTGTTGTCAAGAAAATGAAAAAAATAGAATTTGGTCTATACTGATTATTGTAAAAAGAAAAAAAGAATGCTATAATTGGGCTATACCAAAACACAAAGGAGCAATCACTATGGAAATCATTCGTGTAAAAAACGCTGAAGAAGGCGGAAAAAAAGCATTTGAAATCATCAAAGAAGGTATGAACAAAGGTGCAAAAGTATTAGGATTGGCAACAGGAAGCACACCAGTTACTTTATATAAAGAAATGACTTCAAGCGATTTGGATTTCAGTGAAATGACTTCTGTAAACTTAGATGAGTACGTTGGACTAGGTGGTTCAGATGAACAAAGCTACCGCCATTTCATGGATGTCCAATTATTTGATAAAAAACCATTCAAGGAAACATTTGTACCAGATGGGAAAGCAGAAGATCTGGAAGCAGCATGCAAAAAGTATGATCAAATCATCGATGCTCATCCAATCGATATCCAAATTTTAGGAATCGGGCAAAATGGACATATCGGGTTCAATGAACCTGGTGCTTCATTTGACGGAACAACTTCAGTAGTTGATTTGACAGAATCAACGATCAATGCAAACAAACGATTCTTTGATAAAGCAGAAGATGTACCAACAAAAGCTGTTTCAATGGGAATTGGCTCAATCATGAAAAGTAAAGAAATCGTCTTGATGGCGTTTGGCGAAAGCAAAGCTGATGCAATCAAAGGGATGATTGAAGGACCTGTAACGAATCATTTACCAGCAAGTGTATTGCAAAACCACGACAATGTCGTTGTGATCATCGATGAAGAAGCAGCAAGTAAATTGTAATTTACCAAAGAGGCTGGGACAGAAGCGTTTAACTCCAAGAAATAAGAAGGAATTCACGAAAATTGCTTTTCAAATTTCTGTGAATTTCAGCTTATTTCCGAAGGAGTTGCTTCTGCTTCCGCCGTTTACACATGTTTAGAGTGTGTGACAAAAGTTTTTCTTTACTTTTGTCCCACGCTCTTTTTCGTAAGAGGTAAAAATTGCACTTTTTTTGTCTGCTCCTTTCAGACATGATATATTGGACTGGAGGGTGTTTAGATGAATGATATGGTATTGACAATTCCAGAGATTATTTTACGTTTAGGGATCGCTATGCTATTTGGCGGAGCAATTGGCTTTGAGCGACAATATAAAAATCGTCCAGCAGGAATGCGTACGCATATTTTAGTTTGTATGGGAGCATGTATCATTGCATTGATCCAAGTCGAGATCGCTAGTGGAGCATTAAGAGATGCTTTAGCGTATCCACAGCTTGCTGGAACGATCCGTTCAGATGAAGCAAGGCTGATTGCTCAAGTAGTGAGTGGCGTCGGTTTCTTAGGTGCAGGAACGATCATCGTCACGAAACAATCAGTGACGGGACTTACGACTGCCGCTTCTTTATGGGCTATTGCCGGATTAGGGATCGCCATCGGCATGGGTTACTATTCCATTGCGATCATCAGTTTTATCGGGATTGCTATTGCACTCACAGTAGTGAAACGCGTGATCCATGTACCTACGACTAAAAAGTTAGAAATCCAATTTATCCATAGAAAAGAAACCAAAGATTTTCTTACCGATTATTTTGAAGAGAAAAATATCGTGATCGAAGATGTGAATTTTGATGTGAAATTCGTTGATGACTATCGTGTATATAAAAATATATATACGATCGATCTTCCTAAAGGACTCACTTATGCCGATGTAATCGAGGAATTGTCCGTGCACAAAAATATCACAAAGCTACATTTAGTCAGTATTGCGCAATAAACGATCTGCCCAAAACGATTTTTATTTTGGGCGGATCGTGTTTTTGTTGAAGTACTCTTCTGATCAGTAAAATACCTTTCCTTTTTTATTTTGTTTTTTTTAAGCAAATGAAAATCTCAGCGCGTAATTCTTTGTTAAATGATAGAATAGAAGTATCAAAGGAACTTGGAGGAGAGGTATGCAATCACGTTTTAAACAATCAAAATTATTTTTCTGGACAGTGGAGCTAGTACTCACGATCGTCGGTGTGTATTTCATTTTACAAATGCCGAATATTTTTAGTCCAATATTGAAAATGCTTTCGGCTATTTTTTTGCCGTTGCTTGTTGCTGGTTTTATCTATTATATGTTCGATCCAATCGTTGTTTTTCTCGAAAAACATCGGATTCCGAGAGTGTTGGGTTTTTTATTGACATTTTTGGTCGTAATCATTTTAGTTGTTTTGGCTGTCATGAATGTAGTACCTCAGTTAGTGGAGCAGACGATTCAATTGACTCAGAGCCTGCCAATCTATGCAGATGAAACAAGCAAATGGCTAAATGAATTGGCGCAGCGAGAAGAGTTTAAAAATTTCAATTTGGAAGAACAATTAGCATCAGCGAATTTATCTCTCAGTAATTTGTTCAATATCATATTGGTCAGCTTATCTGCAAGTGTCACTAAAATCATTTCATTCATGATGCAATTTTTTATTTTGTTATTTACGGTTCCATTTATTTTGCTGTTTATGTTCAAGGATGGACACAAATTTATTGATGCGTTGTCTCATTTCTTTCCGAAAGCGATTCGTAAAGAGTTGCGACAAACAGTGAAAGAATTAAATGAAACATTATCTGCCTATATCAGCAGTACGATCTTAGATGCTTTGATTATTGGTGTGATGAGCTTTTTGGCAATGAGAATATTCAATCAGCCTTATAGCTTATTGCTTGCGGTCATTTGCGGCATCACGAATATTATCCCATATGTCGGCCCTTTTATTGGAGCAGTACCAGCAATCATTGTCGGTTTGTTTATCTCTCCATTTCAAGCTTTGTACATGGCGTTGTCGATTTTAGTGATTCAGCAATTAGATGGAAATTTGATCAAGCCGTTGTTGTTTGGAAAATCAATGAATATCCATCCACTGACGATCATCTTGGTATTGATTGGAGCAGGAAGTGTCGCAGGAATATTAGGCATGCTGATTTGTATACCTGTCTATGCAGTGATTAAGACAATAATATTAAATATTCGGAAAATCTATTTATTGAGAAAAATGGAACATGTTTCTGAAAAGTTAGATAGTCCAAAAGTGCTGGAAGAAACAAGTGAATAAGCCTATTTAAAAAGGGATCTTAGCGTTCATTTTATTTAGATGTACGTTGAGATTCTTATTTATATGATCCAGTTGATGCTTTTTTATAATCTAATCGATCCGTCCTGTTTAGGGTGGACGAATGAGCAAATCATGGGGTAAATATTGTTTACTGGAAATGGCTCAAAGGTATATTAGATTTCTTTCATTTTAGATAGAGTAAGTAAAACGAAGAAACCACAAGAAATGCTTCCAAGAGAAAACAATACTAAGCGTGTTAACATATTAAGTTTTGACTATCCTGTTTTCTCACTCATTTCATTTTCATCTCACTCAGAAGTCTCTCCTGAAACCGATTTTCTACCATGGTATCCTAAAGAAAAAGAATTCGGAGGGTTGTCATGAATCAGTTAAAACAAAATCTATTTTTGACGCGGCGCGATTTTGAAGAAGCACTAGAGGAGATAATTCTGCCTTTAAAACAGGAACTATTCAATAGTGAAAAACCAGGAGTACGTCTAGGGAGTAGCGGCGCGGTTTATGACGAGAAGAGAGCAGAAATGGAGGCATTTATTCGTCCATTATGGGGATTGGCACCTTATTGGATGAACCATGAGACGAAAGATGAGTTGAAAGACGTCTATCGAAAGAAAATCTTGAAAGGGATGAATCCAAAAGATTCTTTTTATTGGGGAGATATTAACGATTATGACCAATATATCGTAGAAATGGCAGCGTTATCTTTGAATCTGTTATTGAATCGAAACTATTTCTTTGATGAACTGTCAGGCACTTCCAAACAACAGTTGATTCATTGGCTAAAACAAGCCTTAGATAAAAAAATACCTAAAAATAATTGGACATTTTTCAAAATTTTGATCCGAATCGCTTTAAAACATTGTGGTGAATCATTAGATAAAGAAAAAATGGAAGCAGAATTACGCTTTATTGATACGATGTATGTAGGAAAAGGCTGGTATATCGACGGTAAATCTTCGCAAAAAGATTACTATGTTCCTTTTGCTTTTCATTATTATGGATTGATTTTTGCCAAGTTAATGAAAGACGACTTTCCTGAATGGTCAGAAAAATTCATCTATCGTGCAAAAGAGTTTACGAAGGACTATATTTATTATTTCGACTCCGATGGAGAAGCGTTACCTTATGGACGAAGTCTCATCTATCGATTTGCACAAGGTGCTTTTTTTTCTGCATTGATTTTTGCAGAAGTGGAAGCAATCCCTTGGGGTCAGATAAAGACGCTTCTTTCCAACCATATGAAGCAGTGGATGTCACACGATATCTTTACTTATGACGGACGGCTATCCATTGGGTATCATTATGAGAATCTTGTGATGGCAGAAGGTTATAACGCACCGGGGTCTCCCTATTGGGCATTAAAAGTATTTTTATTACTAGCAACTAAAAAAGAACATCCGTATTGGGAAGCCAAACCTGAACCAGTCAATACCAAAGAGAAAAGATTGATTGATAATGGAAATATGCTTTTGTGTCAGGCAAAAGAAGGAAAACATGTACTTGGTTATCCACATGGTTTGATGATCGATGGCCAAGCGCATGCCCCAGCGAAATATAGTAAGTTTGTCTACTCTACTAAATTCGGCTTTAGTGTGCCAAAAGCGGGAATCACATATGAAGAAGGGGCATTTGATAATACATTAGCTCTTTCAAGAGACGGTGAATATTTCAGGACAAAGAAAAAGGTACGAAGTAGTGAAGCAACAGAGACTTTTGTTATGTATGAATGGCAACCATTCCAAGAAGTGCTGATCCAAACAGAAATTTACCCATTTGGTGAATGGCATGTTCGATTCCATGAGATATATACGACGATTCCTTTAGAGATAAGAGAAGGCGGATTTAGTCTTTTGGTAAAAGAACCAGAAATAACTTTGTCGAAAGACTGTGCGAAAATAAAAGAAACGCATGTGTCTCAAATCATTGCAATCGAGGGGTATGAAGAAGCAGGTATTCAGGTACTAGAACCAAATACTTCTGTATTCTTTCCAAGAACCAATCTTCCCTATTTGAAAAAGAAAATCGAACCTGGCACCCATCGCTTTATTTGTTTAGTTGGCGGAATAATAAATGGAGGAGAAAAAAATGATCCAAATTGAACTAAAAAATAAAAATAATCAAGTAGTTATTGGCAAAATCGATCACGAGAAAAAAGAAACCGTATTTTCTGCAAATGGAGAAGAAATAGCAGTTTTAGCAATCAAAAATCACACATATGAAGTAGGAGACAAACTGGTCATAACGAAAGAGAAAAATGATTACTATTTTGTTGTGCAATTAGATGAAACATTGGCACCAACACTTCTTTATATTCCAGAGAAGAAATGGGAATATGTGATTCCGCTAGAAGAAACGAAAGCTTCAGTAGAGACGGGATTTCGTTCAAAAAGACATCACATATATGTTCGTAAAGCCTATGATTTTGAAGTGGAAAGCTATCGAAATGTATCTACAAACCCTCATGATCAAAAATTGATCAGTGGAGCATATCCACATGCATACGCTAATGTAGAGACGAGAAATGATGTGACTTTTTTTGCTAAAAATGCGATTGACGGAAAGTTTGGTAATCGCTCACACGGATCCTATCCATTTACTTCTTGGGGAATCAATCAGCAAAAAGATGCAACTTTGACGATCGACTTTGGACGCTCAATCCAAACCGATCGAGTAGATCTTTTGTTTCGAGGAGATTATCCACATGATAGCTATTGGACAGAAGTTTCTATTTGTTTTTCTGATGGAGAAACAATAAAAGTATCAACAACAGATACGCTTGAATTTCAATCGTTTTACTTTCCCGAAAAAATGACGAGTTCAGTTACTTTGAAAAATTTGAAAAAAGCAGAAGATACATCACCATTCCCAGCATTAACACAAATTGAGATTTTCGGACGAGAAGTAATCACTTGTACTTGATTAAGAGAAATAATGATAGAAAAGCTATTCACTATATAAGGGAATCCGCTTTGAAAATCGAACAATGATTTTCGTAGGACTCCCTTTTTGTATAAGCTAATTTACAGGATGATTATTTTGGATCGTTCATGACAAATCTTTTTTTATTGGTTGATCTGAAAAAATCAATGTATCAATTGATATACCTTCTGTTTCAAAAATAACCACTTCATTTCTGCCTTTTTTTAGTACATCTTTTGGACAATATAGTGATAAAACAGGCCCATGATTCCAGTACCTCCCGAGATTGAATCCATTGACGATGACGATCCCCTTACCATATAAAGAACAATCGATATAAGCATCTGCTTCTTCAGCAAGATCAAACTCAAATTGATAAAAAGAAGGCTGTGATGGGTCTTTGCCAGCGGAATAGTCGATTTTATCTAGTTGAGCTTGTTCGAAAGTCAATGGGTAATGGCGGTATCCAAGATGGAAATGGATATCTTGCATGACACCATTGCGAATCCCTTTTGATTGGGAGGGACTATTCAATTTTGCACCGTAATTAACTCTTCCTAAATTCTCAACTAGAACATCTAATGCGATAGTGGGCTGATTTTTTTGTCCTTCAATCATCATTTCATCACCCAGTGTTTCTTGTGTTTGCGTTTGGTCGTATTTGCCGTCAATATATATTTGTGCACGATCGTTTGTTTCGATTAAACGTAATTTATTTTTATGTCCGTAATTTTTTAAGGTAAGTGAATATAATAAATAGCCGTAGCCATTGCTTGCTTGTTCCATTGTCAAAGGGTAATCTGTTTTGATTTCTTCACAGATCTGTTCTTTTATATGAAATAGAGAAACGCTTCTATTTACCGGATAAGTCCCTAGATTTTTTAACGTTTTTGTTCGGGGCTCTGCTTGCCAAACAGATGGACAAACTTCTTTGATGACCCTTTGAACTGCATAATATTTCTCAGTAGGTTGTCCAGCTTCGTTTAATAGTGCATCGTAATCATAGCTTGTGATTTGCGGAAGATCTGTATTGCCTCGAGCAGAACACCCATTATAAAAACCAAAATTTGTTCCCCCGTGGAACATATAAAGATTCAAGGAACCAATTTCTAACATCTCTTTTACTTCAGTTGCTAATTCTTCGGGATCACGCGTAATGATAGGTTCTCCCCATCGATTAAACCATCCATCCCAATACTCCATACACATGATCGGCCAATTTTTTTGATGATTCTGCATAAATTCTTTTAAGACCTGCGCATTTTCTTTTGAGTGGCTTCCAAAATTACCAGTCACAAAAATGTCTTCATCAATTAATGTACCAGCATCTAACACCTCTAGCCAAGCACCATCGGAGGTAAATAAAGGAACATCAATCGAATGTGCAAGCATCAATTCTTTTGTTTGGCGTAAATAAGATTTTTCCATTCCGTAAGAACCGTATTCATTTTCGAGCTGCATCATGATGACTGGACCACCTTGTGTGATCTGAAGAGGTGCAAGTTTTGGTAGAAGTACTTGATAATAATTTTTCAATTTTTCCATAAATCGAGGATCGGTAGAACGTACTCTTATATTAGGTTCTTTCAATAACCAAGCAGGTAATCCACCAAATTCCCATTCAGCGCAAATGTAGGCGCAAGGACGTAAAATTACCATCAAGTCTAATTCTTGTGCAATTTTTACAAATCGAACGACATTTTTGAATCCGGAAAAATCAAAGGAACCTTCTTGTGGTTCGTGAAGATTCCACGGAATATAAGTTTCAACCGTATTTGCTCCTAGTGCTTTTAAATTATATAAACTGTGCTCCCATTGAGAAGGGGGTATTCTGAAATAATGGATTGCCCCACTAATGATTTTTGTAGGAATACCGTCGACTAAAAATTCGTCTTTTATTTTAAATGTTTGCATGTCTATTCATTCTCCTTACCAGTAAGTGTTCCATTCAGGTTTTGCTAAACGCATAAGCGCTTCTAAATAAAAGTAGTCGCCCCATAGATTTGGCTCATCGACTCCTTTTCCTTCCGCATGAGCATAAACGCTATGTAAAAGAATTCCTTCATTTTCTGGATCATTTTTAGCAGTATAGTGTGTTCCTAATTGATAAATCATTCCTTTTGCTATTTCTTTTGCTTCAGGATACGCTTCCATTTTTTCTGCTTCTAATAATCCACATGCAGCAATCGCTAGAGAAGAACTGTCTTTATCTGATGGAAAATCATCATTGAAATCAAAATCCCAGTAAGGTACAAGATCTTGAGGTAAATGTTCTAAGAAAACATCGACGATCGCTTTGTAGTTCAACGGAAAAGGAACAGAATGCAAGTATCGCTCGTTTAGTGGAATCCCTAAAATCGCCCAACTTTGCCCTCTAGCCCAGATCGACTCATCACTATGACCTTGATGTGTTGCACCATGTGTTGGAACTCCTGTGTTTGAGTCAAAATAATAGGTATGGAAAGTCGTGGCATCTTCACGAATCACGGTATGCAACAATGTCTGGTAATGCTTGAAAGCCACTTCTTTATAATGTGGGTCATTAGAAAGCGTACATGCTTGGAACAACAAAGGAAGATTGATCAAAGAATCAATAATCAAGCGGTATTCGAGAGGATCACCGTATGCTCCCCAAGCTTGGATAAAATTCCCTTTGTTCTGAAATCTTGCCACTAAAATATTCGCAGCTTGTAAAAGCGATTCTTTACACAACTGACTATCCACGACTTTATACCCGGCTCCAGCAGATAAACTATAAAGAAAACCGATATCATGATGATCAAGGATGAAGTGTTGGTCTAAGCGTTTTTGAAAGCTATGGATATTTTCCATTGCACGTACTAGAAATTTCTCTTCTTTTGTCCATTCATAAGATAACCAAAGCATTCCCGTCCAAAAACCATTTGTCCAATCATCATTTTTTTTGATTCGATATTTTCCGTTTGTTGCACAAGCTGAAGGGAAATCTAACCCGAAACGAACCATATTTTTTTTGATACGCATCATGCACCATTCAAATTGTTCATCCAACCAATTTTTATCTACAAATGTTCCCAATTCAATCAACATTTCCTTTTTTTGTTGAAGATTCATAGCTACCTCCTCTTAAAATGTTAACATATTAACTTTAAAATAGTATAACGTATTTAGAAAAAAAAAGCGAGTATTCAAGAGGATTTAAAAAAGTTTCTTAGAAGAGAGCAAACAAAAAAGTGAAAGCTATTCCGCTTCCACTTCAATTTTTGTTTTAAAGTATTTCCAATGTTTATAACTGATGATATATTCTGCTACACTTTGATCTGCTAAGTAAGAGTGTTTGATTTGTTGTACAACAGGTTCTCGGAAACTTAGATTCAATAGATTAAGTAGTTCTGCATGCTCTGGGAAAACAATTTCATTTGTTTCCACAGAAGCAAGGGAAAAAAGATCAATCCCAAAATCTTTACGAACTTTTTCGTATATACTTGAATAGACAGAAATATCTTTTGCTATTGGTTCTTTCACTAATTTTTTTGGTAAGTGAGTGATGTGGACCAAAAAGGGTGTGTCTTCAAAGAAACGAACACGTTTAATTTTATAGTAAGAAGCATTTGCTGGTAAGCCTAATTCCTTTAAAATATCCATTTCATTTTCTTCCTCAATCGAGAGTACTTTAACTTTTTCTTTATCTAAAGAATGTAGTTCGATATCAGAGAATTTCACACTTTGAGAAACTTTTGATTTTGAAACGAATGTTCCTTTTCCTTGGATACGATAGAGATAGCCTGCAGCAGTTAGTTCATTGAGAGCCTTGACTGCAGTAATTGAACTAACAGAATATTTCCGTTTGATATCTGCTTCTGAGTAAAATTTATCACCAGGAATAAAGTGGTGGTTTTTGATTTCTTCAAGTAAGTCTTGCTTGATTTGCTCGTATTTAGGAATCATACTAGAAGTCTTCCTTTCTTTCATCATCATTATCTAATAGGATAACATGTTAACATATCCAAATCAATTAAAACCCATAAAGTCTGCTATTGCAGAAGTAAATAAAATTATGACGGTAGATGAATTTAGTGGAACTTTATAAAAATAATAGAAGTAAATTGGGATAAAACATCACATTTTAGAAAGCGGATACAAAAATGTCTGATGCAATGGACAAATTTCAGTGAAACAGATGGGGTAAAAATGGTTATGATAAAGATACAAAGGGGGAAGGATCATGACTAGTCAAATGAATCGAGAAAATAAATTAGTGCTACTATTGTCAAAACAAAATCATTACATGACTTCAGAAGAATTAGCTGATTTATTAGATACCTCGACTAAAACGGTCTACCGCTTAGTAAAAAAATAAATACAGAATTTCAAAATGGTCACTTGATTTTATCAGAAAAGGGGAAAGGGTATAAATTAGACTACGAAAAATTTATTGAACGAAACAAAGAAACAAATAATCTATCAATTAGTCTATCGCCAAATGAACGTCAGAATCGTGTAATGGAGGAACTTTTACTGTCTTCACCAAGAGCAATCAGGATATCTGAGCTTTTTAATGCCTACGAGGTGGGTGATTCGGCAATTTCCAATGATGAAAAAAGTATCGCCCAAAAGTTGAGGAAGTTTGATCTTCAATTGATTCGAAAAAATCGGACATTAGCCATCAAAGGTTTAGAAGAAGATATACGTAGAGGGCTTGCAGAAGTTATTTGGCGCATGAATATCCTTGATATAGATGAAATAAATGCTTCGAAAACGTTCAATTTCAATCGTTACGATGTCTTGTTCGTTTCAGATCAATTAAAGCTAATCGAAAAAATATTAGAAGGTGGACTTCCTTATCCTTACAATGTCAATATTTTTTCACATCTGTATATCTTGATCAGTCGCTCAAGGAAAAGGAGTGCTCCCGCCAGAGAAGAGGAACTAACCACGGAACAAATTGAATTCTTTGAAAAAGATAACCAAATTAAAAAAACAGCCGAAATCGTTATACAAAATGTTGAAAAATATCTGGCAACTTCGTTATCTGTGAATGAATCTTACTATCTCTATCAGTATCTAGTTTCCTCAAGAATGGAAAAAACAACAAAAGAAATAAAAAAATTTCCAGAAGAGGTAGAAAAAATCACTACTTACTATTTAGAAGAAGTAGGCAAACGAATCAATATGAAAGTGACAAATGAAAGTATTTTTATTGATCTAGCCAATCATATCAAACCAATGATCAATCGCTTAAAAAACCGTATCCACGTAAAAAATGGCTTGTTGGACCAAATTCAGCTGACCTATGAAAAAATCTATAACAGTGTGTCTGAAGTATCTAAAGAAGTCAGTCAGCACTTCAAATTACCTCTAATCATGCAGATGAGATTGGCTTCATAACGTTGTATTTCGCACGGATGTTAGAAACACAACAATTACCGATTCAGACATTGATTATGTGTACGACAGGTATTGGAACTTCTGAATTGTTGAAAGCAAAAATCATCAAAAAATTTCCAGACTTAAATATAGTAGATGTCATTGCGACAAAAAACTATCGTACGGCTTTAGAAAAAAATCCGAACATCGAATTGATTTTGACAACAGTTGGAATCCGCTCACGATTAGGAGTCCATACATTACTTGTTAGTGCGATGCTAACAGCAGATGATCAATCACGAATCCAGAAAAAGATTGGGGAAATCTATAATGAAAGATGAGTTCATCGAAAGAATCGAAGTATCCGTTACTTCTCAACGAGAGGCATATCATTGGTTAGCAAGTTCACTTTACCCTGGAGAAGAAGAGAAAATAAGCATATTGATGGAAGCTTTTCTTATGCGTGAACAAAATGGAAATATTCAAATCGAAGAGGGGATCATTCTTCCTCATATTGAACATGAGTTGATCACTGAATCAAAAATCATCATTTTGTATCCCCAAAAAACCATTATTCAATGGAACGAAGCAATCGAACAAGTCGATTTGATTCTTTTTGTATTGCTTTCGCCAAACGAAACTACGGAAAAAAAGAAGAAAATAGCGAATTTCATGAGATGTTTAGCGGACGAAAGATTTATTCAAACATTAAAGAAAAGAAAATAAGGAGAGACAAAAGATGAAAATCGTAGGAGTAGCCGCATGTACAGTTGGGATTGCCCATACGTATATTGCACAAGAAAAATTAGAAAATGCAGCCAAAAAAGCAGGACACGAGATGCACATCGAAACGCAAGGAACGATTGGAATCGAGAATGAATTAACCCCAGAGCAAATAAAAGAAGCAGATCTCGTGATTCTGGCAATTGATGTGAAAATAAGCGGCAGAGAACGATTTGAAGGAAAACGTATCATTCAAGTCCCCACTGAAATCGCCGTAAAGTCACCCAATAAACTGATCGAAAAAGCACAAGAAATAATTGAAAAACAACTTGCTTGATCATAAGGAGGGAAAAAAGATGGAAAAGATAAAAAAGTTAAATTTAAAGGGACATTTATTGACAGCGATTTCTTATTTGATTCCAATCGTTTGTGGAGCAGGATTCTTGATTGCTATCGGGATGGCGTTCGGTGGGACAAGTCAAGGAACACTGGTACAAGGTGAATTTTCTTTTTTTGATGCTTTAGCAACAATGGGAGGCGCTGGTTTAGGGTTACTTCCTGTAGTCATTGCAACGGGGATTTCTTATTCTATTGCAGCAAAACCAGGGATTGCTCCAGGGTTCATCATCGGATTGACAGCGAATGCTATTGGGGCTGGTTTTATTGGAGGGATATTAGGTGGCTATCTTTCTGGATTTCTCGTGTTAGCTATTTTAAACCATGTGAAAGTCCCAAATTGGGCAAAAGGACTGATGCCAACATTGATTATTCCCTTTGTTGCTTCTATCCTAGGTGGGTTAATCATGGTCTATATCATTGGAACTCCTGTTGCCTTGTTTACGTCTATTCTTACGAATTTCTTAGAAGGATTAGGTAATTCGTCCTTGTTGATTTTTGGCGGTGTGATCGGCTTACTAAGTGGCGTTGATTATGGTGGACCAATTAACAAAACGGTTTTTGCTTTTGTTCTCACAATGCAAGCAGAAGGAATCAATGGGCCAATTACAGCCCTCCAATTGGTGAATACGGCGACGCCTATCGGGTTTGGATTAGCTTACTTTGTCGCAAAAATATTTCGGAAAAACATCTATACAAAAGTGGAAGTCGAAACATTGAAATCAGCTGTTCCAATGGGTGTGATCAATATTGTCGAAGGTGTGATCCCACTAGTGATGAATGATATCGTCCGAGGTGTGGTTGCTACGGCTATTGGCGGATTTGCTGGTGGTGCAACGACAATGATCCTAGGCGCCGATGCAACAGTACCCTTTGGCGGTGTATTGATGATTCCGACGATGTCCAGACCTTGGGCAGGCGTGATAGCAATCTTAGTGAATGTTCTTGTGACAGCCGTTGTTTTGGCAATTATTAAAAAAGATGTGGGAAAAGAAGTCGAATCCGTAGTGGAAAAGGAAGAAGAAGATATTGACTTGGGAGACATTCAGATTTTCTAAGTCCTTCATTTAGTCGGGGATTCAATCATTGATTTTTAAATAAAGGAGTCTTATATATGAGTAAAGTTTTGTTCTCACCATCTTTAATGACGATGGATCTGGATAAATTTAAGGAACAAATTGAGTTTTTGAATCAGCATGTCGATTCTTATCATATCGATATCATGGATGGCCATTATGTACCTAATCTGACATTGTCTCCATGGTTCATTGAGGAAGTGCGAAAAATCAGTCATTTACCAATGTCTGCCCATTTAATGGTCACAGACCAAAGTTTTTGGGTGAATCAATTGATTTCACAAAAATGCGAATGGATTTGTATGCATGTCGAATGTTTAGATGGGCTAGCCTTTCGATTGATTGATCAGATCCATGCTGCAGGACTAAAAGCAGGAGTCGTATTAAATCCTGAAACACCTATTGAAACTATTTTCCCTTATATTGATTTAGTGGATAAAATCACTATCATGACAGTCGATCCCGGTTTTGCTGGACAGCGCTTCATCGAAAGCACATTAGATAAAATCGTTGATTTAAGAAAACTTCGTCAAGAAAAGGGATATCATTATTTGATTGAAATGGACGGATCTTCGAATCGAAAATCATTTAAGCGAATTGATCATGCCGGACCAGATATCTATATCATCGGCCGTAGTGGATTATTTGGTTTAGACGAAGACATTGAGAAATCATGGGCCATCATGAAAAGAGACTATGAGGAAACAACTGGAAAAAGTATAGAATAAGGAAATAGTTAAAAAGGTGAGAGGCAAAAGTTTAAGAGTTACTTTTGCCTCTCACCTTTTTGTATGCTGATACTTTTTAGATAATTGTACAGAAATAAAAAAACATAATATGTTAAGATGTTAGGTTTACGAATGAGATAAACTATGTTATAGTGTGCTTGTACAAAAGATAATATGTTAAGTAGGATTTTATTTTTGGGGAGGAAAATTGATGCAGAATATTATATTGATTAGTCATGGCAGTATGGCTGAAGGCGTCAAGGCAAGTTTAGAAATGATCGTCGGAAAGCAAGATCATGTTCATGTCGTTGCGTTGACGCCTGATGGGGACAATCGGCAATTCGAAGAAGAATTATTAAAAAAAATGAAAGCCCTTAACGGCTCATCCTTGATTATTGCAGATCTTTTAGGTGGTACGCCATGTAATGTAGCATTAAGTAACTATCTAGAATCAGAAAATGTAGAAATTATTGCAGGGATGTCTTTACCATTAGTCATAGAAGCAACGTTGAATTCAACTGCTACGGTAAAAGAATTGATCCAAGCAGCAACAACTGGCATTGTTGATGTGAAGCAAAAAATGAAACAAACAGAAATCGAAAAAGAACCAAGCCTACCAAAGGATAATAGCCAATTGTATGAGGCATATAAAGGAAAAGAAAATATCGTGAATGTCAGGATAGACGAGCGTTTGATCCATGGACAAGTTGCGGGCATCTGGGCGCCCAGTTTGCACACACAGCGTATCATTGTAATCAACGATGAAGCAGCAGCAGATTCGTTACAAAAATCTTCCTTAAGAATGGCAGCGCCTACATCGATGAGACTTTCAGTTTTGCCGGTTGAATCTGCTGCGAAAAATATACGTTCAGGAAAGTATGGAAAACAGCGTCTATTCCTAGTATTCAAAAATCCAACAGATGTCTTACGTTATTTGAAAGCCGGAGGAAAGCTAACACACGTAAATGTTGGAAATATGAGTTATAAAGAGGGATCAAAAGACATAACAAAAAGTATCAAAGTATTAGAAGAAGAAATTGATGTGTTCGAATCAATTGCAGCAATGGATATAAATGTAACCGCTCAATTGGTACCAAATGATCCAGTTGTTGACTTCATGGATAAACTGAGAAATTAAATAAAAATGAGGAGGAAGAAAGTATGCACTTAGCAGCGTATCAAATTATTCTTATTACGGTTTATGCTTTTATTGCAATCAATGATTCGCTTATTTCAAATACATTAACACAACCAGCCATCGCAGGTATGATTTCAGGAATGATTATGGGAGACTTAAAAACAGGATTGATGGTTGGAGGTACATTGCAACTAATGAGACTAGGGATTGCGGCTTTCGGTGGGGCATCAGTTCCTGATTATTTCACAGGAGCCGTCTTGGGAACAGTATTTGCGGTTATCTCTGGGAAAGGTGCAGAGTATGGTATAGGATTGGCTGTTCCAGTATCTTTATTGATGTTGCAACTTGATGTAGTCGCTCGCTTTTGTAATGTTTATCTCTTGCATCGTGTAGATAGAGCAATTGATGATATGAAAATCAATCGTATACCGCGATTAGTCTTATCTGGCTCTTTTCTTTGGGGATTATCACGAGCCATTCCGATTTTATTGATGCTTTTAGTCGGTGATGCTGCTGTTTCAACGATCACAGAAAATACACCAGAATGGTTGATGAATGGACTAAAAACTGCTGGTGGGGTGTTACCAGTCGTGGGTGTGGGAATCTTGTTGCATTACCTTCCAACAAAACAATATATTCCTTATTTACTATTGGGTTTCTTTTTAGCCGCTTATTTACAAGTGCCAATGCTTGGTGTCTCAATCGTCGGTGTGATTGCTGCAATTATTGTATTTAAAAAAGATAGTGAAAAAGCAGAACATCCGACAGTGACAGCCACAAATAATGGAACATTTGAAGGAGGATATGATGGGGATGAATAACCAGAAATTAACAAAACAAGAGCTGAATGCGATTAGTTGGCGCTATATTTTAGGAAGTCAGCTGAACTGGAACTATGAACGAATGATGAGTTCTGGCTATTTATATGGGATATTACCAGTATTGAAAAAATTCTATGGTAATGACGAATCACACTTACAAGATATGATGCGTACACATAATCAATTCTTCAATACCAACGCGATTTTCGGAAATTTGATCATGGGGATTGATGTGGCAATCGAAGAAGAAGATGGTTACAAAGCAAAAGACACAATCATTGCCTTAAAAACAGCTTTAATGGGTTCTCTTGCTGGCGTAGGTGATTCATTGTTCCATGTGATTTGGGGAACGATTTTTGGATCGATTGCAGGAACATTAGCTCAAAGTGGCTCAATTGTTGGATGTGTGATTTGGGTCATCGCGAATATCGTTTTGTTATTTGGACGGGCTGCGTTATTACCATTAGGATACAAACAAGGAGTCAAACTTGTCACAACTTTGAAAAACAAATTATCTGCATTCACTAATGCCGCAACAGTTTTAGGTGTCACGGTAATTGGTGCTTTGATTCCTTCCGTGGTAAAGGCAACGATCCCATTTGTTTATAAAAAAGATGGTGTGGAATTAGTTATTCAAGATACATTAGACGCTATTTTACCCTCTCTTGTTCCGGTGTTACTTGTTTTATTAACTTATTGGATGTTGGGACAAAAGAAATTGAATTCCACACGAGTAATCTGGATCATTTTGATTCTTTCCATTGCATTAAGTGCGTTTGGTATTTTAGCTTAAAAAAGGAAAAGTGAGATACGTCCGTTCACATATTTGTCCAAAAAGTAGAGGTTAAGCGGTTTTCTCATTCACTAAGATAAATGTGATTTTAGCCTCTGTATATTCATACAATCTGATGAGAAAGAGGGAGCAAAGATGGAGAAGGAGAAAAAAGGTTTGGGTAGAAGGATTCTTTTGATGAGTATGCTTAGTTTAATTAGTTTATTTGGAATGAGTATATCAACCTTTGCCGAGGAAGATGAATTTCAAAAGATGGAAGAACGATGGAAAAGTCAACTTGTCTTTGAAAAAGAAAGTCCGGAAAATGAGTCATTAAGAGCATATATAGAAGCGTTATCAAAAGAAGAGGAAAATTTATATCAAACATTGGATCAATCACCTGACCGGACCTATCTATGGCCACTTGAATCGGGAAATACTTCTTCAGCAGATTTGACGACACAATTTACGAAACTCCAGAAACTTACTTATGCCTATAAGACAAAAGGGACAACACTTTATCAACAGCCAGAGGTTGCTGCAGCAATTAAAGAGGGAATCGATTTTATGATTACCAAAAAAGGATATGATGGGAAAAAGTATTATGGAAATTGGTGGGATTGGCAAATTGGTATCCCACAAAAATTTGTGAATATCCTTCTACTGTTGCACCAAGAGCTATCCAGTGAAAAAATCCAACAATATACAGCTATTTTAAATCAATATGTACCTGATCCATTCCAGCAATTATATACTAAACCACAAGATTCATTTGTAGACCTTGCATTTATCCCTAACTTTTCAACGACTGGTGCCAATCGAACAGACTTATCATTGACTGTTTTAGGAGTAGGTATTTTACAAAAAGATGCCACAAAAATCCATCAAGCAGTGAATGGGATCAAAGATGTTTTTCAACTCGTGACAAGTGGAGATGGGTTTTACGCAGATGGTTCCTTTATCCAGCATAATGATATTCCTTATACAGGTTCTTACGGGAATGTACTAATCAAAGGAGTCGGACAGATTTTTACGATTGTGGATGGGACTTCTTATGCAGCAGCTTCTGATGACATTCACGCTTTCGTAGAAAATGTAGAGAAGGCCTTTATTCCTTTGATTTACCAAGGTGAAATGCTTCCCATGGTGAATGGACGCGCTATTTCGCGTGCGCCTTCAAAGACGAAGGTAGGATACGGGTCTTCAACGATGTATAATTTATTGATTGTTTCAAAATTTGCACCAGAAGATAAGCAAAAGGAACTAAAAGAAGCAGTTAAATATTGGATGCAATTGAACCCTTCGTATTATATAACGAATGTAAGAGATTATAATGATCTGGTCATGACACTATCCTTATTAGAAGACCAGACGATTTTAGGGAAGGATTTACCATTCGTAGGGACAAAAATGTATCATAAAATGGATCGTTTTGTTCAGCGTACCAGTAAGTATATGGTAGGAATCAGTATGTATTCGAACCGTATCTCTTCTTTTGAAGCAGGAAATAAAGAAAACAAACGTGGTTGGCATACATCGGATGGGATGGTCTACTTATATAATGAGGATGATGTACAATTCGGTAAGAGCTATTGGCCGACTGTCGATCCTTATCGATTGCCAGGAACAACGGTCGATACAGTCCCTTTAAAAGATGAAATCTCTTCTTTTACGACTGTGCGATCAAATGAGAAAGCCGTTGGCGGTGTATCAAATGAAGGTCAGGCAGTGGTAGGTATGGCTCTAAATAAAACTGGAACAAAGAATAATGGGACAGTTTTGCCAATGGATGTCAAAGGGAAAAAATCGTGGTTTGTGCTTGACGATCAATTGATTGCGCTTGGTTCGGGAATTACCGGTAACACAAATGCGTCTATTGAAACGATTATAGATAATCGTTTATTAAACGATCAGTTTACTTATAAAGTTGTAACAGAAACAGGAGAAATTACCCAGCCAACCGAACAAAGTGAAAAAGAATGGTTATTGTTACAATCAAGTCAACCAGAAACATCGATCGGTTATTATTTTCCTGAGAAAGAAACAGTAAAAGTGATAAGTGAAGCACGGCAAGGTAATTATAGGGAAATCAACGAATCATTTCCTAGTGATGAAGTTTATCATGGAAGTTATCGGAAGTTTTTGATCAATCATGGAAAACATCCAATCAATGAAGCTTATGCATATGTGACATTACCCGGAGTGAACGAAAAAGGTTTAAAAGAATATGCAGAAAAAGAACCAGTTACTATTCTTCAAAATACTCCAAAAATTCAAGCAGTAAAAGTAAAAGAATCCGGTTATTTGGGTATCAATTTTTGGGATAATACTGGTGGAGAATTAGATGGATTAAAAACAGATAAACCACTTTCTGTATTAAAGAAAATAAACGAACAAGAAAAAAGTTATACGTTTGCTGATCTTGCTCATACAAAGACGAAAATAACGATTGAATTACCAAATGATTTTGAAGCTATTCAAAGCATGAGTGAAGGAATTACCTATGATGAGCAGATGGGTCGCTTTACTATTGATTTTTCGCAAACATCGGATACACAAAAACAAATTGTCGTGGAATAAAAAAAGCGCACAAGAATAGAATATTCTTGTGCGTAATTTTTTATCCTTATTCCAATCCAATCAAATAATCGTCATCTTTCATCGCTTCTACATGACCTAACAAATAGCCGTTTCCGACTTGTGAGAAGAAGTCATGGTTGCTTGTGCCTGTTGAAATCCCGTTCATTACGATTGGGTTGACATCATTGGCAGTATCTGGGAAGAGTGGGTCCATCCCTAGGTTCATCAATGCTTTGTTGGCATTATAGCGTAGGAATGTTTTGACTTCTTCTGTCCAACCGATTGGATCGTATAATTCTTCTGTATAACGTTCTTCGTTTTCATAAAGCTCATAAAGAAGATTGTACATCCAGTCTTTCAACGTTTCTTGTTCTGCTTCAGGTAATTCGTTGAAACCTAATTGGAATTTGTAACCGATATAGGTTCCATGTACCGATTCATCTCGGATGATCAGTTTGATGATCTCTGCTACGTTTGCCAATTTGTTGTTTCCTAAATAATAAAGAGGAGTATAAAAACCTGAATAGAACAAGAATGTTTCTAAAAGACGCTGGCAATTTTCTTTTCTAGCGGTGTACCGTGTTTGTAGATTTCATTAATACGCTCAGCTTTTTTTTGCAGATAAGGATTCGTATTCGTCCAGTCAAAAATTTCTTCGATTTCTTTTTTCGTGTTCAGTGTACTAAAAATAGAAGAATAACTTTTGGCATGGACGGATTCCATGAATTGGATATTGTTCAAAACGGCTTCTTCATGGGGAGTACGGACATCTTTACGCAACTGATCCATACCGCTTTCAGATTGGACAGTATCCAGCAGTGTCAAACCGCCGAATACATGTCCTACTGTATCTTTTTCCAATTGAGACAATGTGCGCCAATCATCTAGGTCATTTGAAAGTGGGATACGTGTATCTAGCCAAAATTGCTCTGTCAGCTTCTCCCAAGTGGATTTATCAATGATATCTTCAATTTCATTCCAGTTTATTGCTTCATAATATGTTTCTGACATGAGAATGCTCCTTTAATTAAAATATGAATAAGCGAATCTATCTATGATATTAGATTACGCAGCTTTCACATTGATTGCTTCCGATTTCTTCTGCATCATCAGTAAAGGTACGTACATAATAAATGGATTTGATTCCTTTATGGAAAGCGTAATGTCTTAAAATATTCAAATCACGTGTCGTTTGCTTCGTTGTTGTCTTCCATTCATAAATACCTTCTGGGATTTCAGAACGCATGAATAAAGTCAAACTCATGCCTTGATCGACGTGTTGTTGTGCCGTTGCATAAACATCGATTACTTTACGCATGTCCATATCATAAGCAGAAGTGTAATATGGAATCGTCTCATTGGATAAATAAGGCGCTGGGTAATAAATTTTACCGATTTTCTTCTCTTGGCGTTCTTCGATCATGCGAGTGATAGGATGAATGCTTGCACTCGTATCATTGATATATGAAATTGAGCCATTTGGTGCTACTGCCAAGCGATTTTGGTGATATAGCCCATCTTTCATTACTGCTTGTTTCAAGGTATTCCAATCTTCAGCAGTTGGAATAAAAATCCCTTCAAACAATGCTTTGACTTTTTCTGATTTTGGCTGGAATTCTCCAGTTACGTATTTTTCGAAATAAGTGCCATCAGCATAAGCTGATTTTTCAAAATTATGGAAAACTTGTTTTCTTTCACGAGCGATATTGTTGCTTTCAACAAGTGTCCAATAATTCAACAGCATGAAATAAATATTTGTAAAGTCTAATGAATCCTCTGAGCCATATTCCATTTGTTCTTTTGCAAGATAAGTGTGTAAGCCCATGGCACCTAATCCAATCGTATGATTCAGCTTATTTCCGTTTTGGATCGGTGGTACGACATCGATATCAGATGCATCTGTAATAAATGTCAATGCACGAGTCATCGTACGCACAGATTGACCAAAGTTAGGGCTTTGCATCAAATTCACGATATTTGTCGAACCTAAGTTACATGAGATATCTGTTCCTAATACTTCATACTCCTGTTTGCCGTTGATCACAGAAGGCGTTTGAACTTGTAAAATCTCTGAACATAAATTACTCATGATAATCTTGCCGTCGATTGGATTCTCGCGGTTCGCTGTATCAATATTGATTACGTAAGGATAGCCAGATTCTTGTTGTAATTTTGAGATTTCATTTTCAAGATCACGCGCTTTGATTTTTTGTTTGCGAATGTTTGGATTTGCAACTAGACGATCATACTCAGCTGTAATATCTACATAAGAGAATGGAACACCATATTCTTTTTCGACACTATATGGACTAAATAAATACATATCTTCGTTTTTACGTGTCAATTCATAAAATTTATCAGGTACGATCACACCAAGAGAAAGAGTTTTTACGCGAATCTTTTCATCTGCATTTTCTTTTTTTGCTGAAAGGAAAGCAATAATGTCTGGATGGAACACATTCAAATAAACCACACCAGCTCCTTGACGCTGACCTAATTGATTAGAATAGCTGAAACTATCTTCGAATAATTTCATGACTGGAACGACACCACTCGCAGCACCCTCGTATCCTTTGATAGGAGCGCCGGCTTCACGAAGATTTGATAAAGTAATCCCTACGCCGCCACCAATACGGGACAATTGCAAAGCAGAGTTGATTGAGCGCCCGATAGAGTTCATATCGTCAGTGACTTGAGTCAAGAAACAAGACACCAATTCGCCCCGACGTTTACGTCCAGCATTCAAGAAAGAAGGTGTAGCTGGCTGATAACGTTGATGGATCATTTCATCTGCAAGAGCAAGTGCTAATTCTTCATCCCCGTTCGCAAAGTAAAGCGCATTGAAGGCTACTCGATCTTCATAAGTTTCCAGATAAGCGGAACCGTCGTTGGTTTTCAACGCATATTGAGAATAAAATTTGTAAGCAGCCATAAAAGATTTGAAAGAAAAATGTTGTTCGTCCAAAAATTGATATAGCTTTTCAATAAATGATGGTGAATATAATTGGATGAATTCTGCTTCTATATATTCTTGTTCGATCAAGTAATTGATTTTTTCCATAATAGATGGAAAAGTCATCGTATTTGGTTTGACATTTTCTTCAAAAAAGGCAGCCAAAGCTTCTTTATCCTTATTCAAAGGGATTTGACCATTGACTGGTCGATTGATTTCATTATTCAGCTTGAAATAACTGACATCTTGTAAATTTTTAAGACTCATACGTACGCCCAACCTTCATTTCGTATTTGATGATGCTTGATTGCAAATCATTGCATTGTTTTTAAGCTTTAAAAAAGGATTTGGAAGTTTGCGACAAAAACTGGTGCTGTCTCAAGCCCTTCAAATCCATGTATCTTGTTTTGATTCTTTTAGTCATGTTAGCTGGCAAGTTTACGCAACTGATCAGGACGGAATCCGATAACTGTTTCTGCATCGGAAGTAATGACAGGAACACTTTGGAATCCTTGTGCTTTCAACCAGTCTACTGCTTCCGGTTGTTCATCGATATTGACTTCTTCAAAAGCAATTTGATTTTCTGTTAAAAAACGTTTGACCATCTTGCATTGCATGCAATTATTTTTAGAAAAGATTTTTACGTTCATGATGAGTGCCTCCTCTAAACACATTCTTATTATCTATAATAGATAGTATAAAACTCTTAGTAAAAAAGTCAAACAACAAACACTACATATTGTGTTGTGGAAACTGTGGAATACTAAGTTTTGTGTTTTTGAAAAAAGAGCTGAAAACAAGTATCGTGTGGGAAAATAGCAAATCTAATAGAGAAAAAATTGTGGAAAACTATGAAGAAATATTTTTTTCTCATTTTTATCTATCAATAATAAAGAATCGCTCATAATATCACAAGTGTAATTGACATTCTCAATTACCGAGAGTATTCTATGTGAGAATGATTCTCATTTATTTGCGTAATACGTGAGAAAACTAGAACATAGAATGAATGATTTCAATACATGATTTATTTCACAAGAGAGGAATCAATATGCAGACCTTAGCTCAGGCAAAGCAAAACTTCGTTTATCAAGTCGAACGAATCGAAACAGAAGAAAAAACAAAACGCCATTTGCAAAATATTGGGGTCGTTGCCGGAAGTAAAATCGTCGTCGTCAATTTATCAGGCAACAATGCCATTTTACTGGTAAAAAGTCATCGAGTGGCAGTAAGTCGGGAAATACTAAGTCAGATCTTTGTCAATAAAAATATTGCTTCCTCTGAAAGCTGGACCTCTCTTGATCAATTAAAAGCAGGAGAGACTGGGATCGTCGTAGCCATCCACGGACAAGGCGCAGTGAAGCGGCGGTTGATGGATATGGGATTGACGCGAAATGTAAAAATAGTCATCCGAAAACTAGCCCCTCTAGGAGATCCAATCGAACTGACAGTGCGAGGATATGAATTGACGTTACGAAAGTCAGAGGCTGAATTAGTCTTGGTACAAAGGGAGGAAAACGAATGAATATCGCGTTAGTCGGAAATCCAAACAGCGGAAAAACGAGCTTGTTCAATCTTTTGACTGGTTCGAATCAATATGTAGGGAATTGGCCGGGCGTAACAGTAGAAAAAAAAGAAGGATCGTTGAAAAAAAATCCGAACATTCATATTCAAGACCTACCTGGCATCTATTCTTTGTCTCCTTATACACCCGAAGAAGTGATTGCAAGAGATTATTTGGTTCATGAACAGCCTGAACTGATCATCAACATTATTGATGCTACCAATTTAGAGCGGAATCTATATTTAACTACGCAGTTATTGGATTTAGGCATTCCTATGATCATTGGTCTGAATATGATGGATATCATCAAAAAAGAAGGAAAAAAAATCAACCTAGAAAAGCTTTCCTATGGTCTTGGTGTACCAGTTTTACCAATCAGCGTATTGAAAAAGCAAGGAATCGAAAAATTAATCGAAAAGATTCAGGAGGCTGCAAAAAAACGGCTTTCTATTCCTGTTCCCTGTACATACGATCCGCGTTTAGAAGCAGCTTTACATGAAATTGAAGATGTACTAGGAGAAAAAAGTAGCAAGAAACGCTGGTATGCAATGAAATATTTTGAAAGAGATCAGAAGGTGAATGAGGATGATGAGATAACAAATTCTCAGCAAAAAGAAATCGAACAACTGATCCAGTTGACAGAGAAACTATTGGATGACGATAGTGAAACGATTCTAGTCAATGAACGTTATGAATTTATTACCCAATTATGTGCACTATCTGTCGTGTCAAATGATTCTTTCCAATTATCGATGAGTGACAAAATCGATCAGATTGCAACGAATCGTTGGTTAGCCTTGCCAATCTTTGCATTTGTGATGTGGCTGATTTATTACTTGTCTATTCAAACTGTAGGAACAATGGGGACAGATTGGATCAATGATACATTGTTTGGAACGTGGCTACCAGAACATGTTGGCAGACTGTTAGCTGAATGGCAAGTAGCGGAATGGATGCAGGAGCTGATCTTGAACGGCATCATCGCAGGCGTGGGAGCAGTATTAGGATTTTTACCGCAATTGATCGTATTGTTTTTATGCTTGAGCTTTCTAGAAGACTGCGGATATATGGCGAGGATCGCTTTTGTCATGGATCGACTTTTCCGGAAATTCGGGCTTTCAGGAAAATCCTTTATTCCTATGCTGATTGCCACGGGATGTGGCGTACCAGGGGTCATGGCTACTCGCACGATTGAAAACGAGCAAGATCGTCGTTTGACGATCATGGTCACGACATTCATGCCTTGTTCTGCAAAGTTGCCGATTATTGCCTTAGTAGCAGGGGCCTTTTTTCCTCACCAATCTTGGGTAGCCCCTTCTGCCTATTTTCTTGGGATGACTGCAATTATTTTCTCTGGAATCAGCTTGAAAAAAACGCGTTTGTTTGCTGGAGAAACAGCTCCGTTTATCATGGAATTACCCACATATCATTTTCCTCAATGGTCAACGATCCTAAGACAAACCTATGACCGCAGCAAGTCTTTTGTTAAAAAAGCAGGAACGATTATCTTTGTTTCTAGTATCGTGATCTGGTTTAGCTCTTCTTATAATTTTTATGCTCAACCTGTTCCTGAAGACCAAAGTATCCTAGCCTTTTTCGGACGAATCCTGGCTGTTGTTTTTCAGCCGCTTGGTTGGGGGAATTGGCAAGGAACTGTCGCAGCGATTACAGGATTAGTTGCTAAAGAAAATATTATTAGCACATTTGGTATTTTGTTTGGACATGCGGAAGTATCCGAAAATGGTAGAGAAATCTGGCAAGTGCTACAACACACATATACTCCCGCAGCAGCTTATTCATTGTTAGCCTTCAATTTACTTTGTGCGCCTTGTTTTGCGGCAATTGGGGCTATCCATCGGGAAATGAATGCCAAGAAATGGACTTGGATCGCCATAGGCTATCAATGCGGTTTAGCTTATTTAGTTAGTTTTGTGATCTATCAGTTGGGACACTTATTGGAGGGTGGACAGGTAGCATCAGGGACGTATCTTGCTATTTTACTGATGATAGGACTCGTTTATGTTTTGTTCCGCCAGCCAAAATCCAAGAACCAGTTTTATACTATATTGTCATTAGAAGGAGAGGAATAGGATGGCGACATTCTTATTAAGTGTATTAATCTTTGGAAGTGCAGGAGCGATTGTCTATACTCGTTTAAAATCCGGAAAGAATTGTGATGACTGTCAAACAGCCTGCCCAGTAAAAAAGGAACAGATCAAGCGATGATCAGTCGTTGCAAGAGGCTGTTCTCCCCTTTTTTGCTTATTTTGCTAGAGCATAGTAAGATGAGGGAAAGTAAAAAAAGAAAGAGGAAAGAAAATGTCTGGAAAGAAAAAAATCGTCCGCCCGCGCTATCAGCAGATTGCTGTTGATTTAGCCGAACGTATCGTTGAAAACCGATATAAAGTGGGTGAGAAGATCCATGCTCGCTCAACGCTTGCCAGTACGTACAATGCTTCTCCTGAGACCACCCGAAAGGCTATCAATGTGCTGGTAGATCTTGGGATCATGGAAGTACGGCATGGGAGTGGGGCATTTGTTGCCTCGAAAGAAAAAGCAAAAGATTTCCTATTGCAGTATCAAGATGTACAATCTATCCAAGATACAAAAGCAGAAATCATGGCGAGTGTGGAGAAGCAACAAGATGAGCTGAATCATTTTTCTCAATTATTGGATCAGCTGGTCAATCAAACGAAGCGAATACATAAGATGAACCCTTTACTTCCGTTTGAATTGTCTTTATCAGAAAAAGCAATGCATCTGGACCGTTCGATTAGCGAGTTGAATATCTGGCAGGCGACTGGTGCTACAGTTATCGCAATTTCTCATAACGAAGAACTACTTGTTTCACCTGGACCTTATGCTAAATTTACGGCAGGGGATATCGTTCATTTTATTGGAAATGAGTATACGCTACAGCGTATGACAAACTTTTTTTACCCGGAACATCAGCTTGCAGAATGATTGTGTGAAATATTATAAAAATATTAACTTGGCTAAACCTTTTATTTATAAAGATTTAACCAAGTTTTTTTCTGTTTAGACAAGCAAATTTCTTTCATTTTTGACAAAGTGACTACATGATGTTAACATAGTGTGGTCACTTTTTTCAGAAAGAAAAATGAATTTACATAAAAAAGGAGAATTTGTTTGGTAAAAGTAGAAGTAAAACATTTAACAAAGATATTTGGTAAAAAGACACAAGCCGCTTTAGATATGATGAATGATCACCAGCCGAAAACGGAGATTTTAAAGAAAACCGGTGCGACGGTTGGTGTGTATGACGTGAATTTTGACGTAAAAGAAGGAGAAATCTTCGTGATCATGGGGCTTTCCGGGAGTGGGAAATCCACATTGATCCGTCTATTGAATCGTCTGATCGAACCAACTTCGGGCAGTATCTATATTGATGGAGAAGATGTATCGAAGTTAAGTAAAGAAGAATTGCGAGAAGTCCGTCGTCATAAAATCAATATGGTTTTCCAAAACTTCGGTCTGTTTCCACACCGAACGATCTTGGAAAATACAGAATACGGGTTAGAAGTCCGTGGTATACCTAAAGAAGAACGACAAGAAAAAGCAGAAAAAGCATTAGAAAATTCTAGTCTGCTTTCATTTAAAGACCAATATCCTAATCAGTTATCTGGTGGGATGCAGCAACGGGTCGGCTTAGCCAGAGCTTTAGCGAACGATCCTGAGATCTTGCTGATGGACGAAGCGTTCTCGGCTCTTGATCCGCTGATCCGACGAGAAATGCAAGACGAATTACTGGACTTGCAAGCCAATGTTCAAAAAACGATTATTTTCATTACCCATGATTTGAATGAAGCTTTACGGATCGGGGACAGAATCGCGTTAATGAAAGACGGCGAAATCATGCAGATCGGAACAGGTGAAGAAATATTGACCAATCCAGCAAATGATTACGTACGTGAATTTGTGGAAGAAGTCGATCGTTCCAAAGTGCTTACTGCTCAAAACATCATGGTACCTGCATTGACGACGAATATCGAATCTGATGGACCAAATGTCGCATTGACAAGGATGCGTAATGAAGAAGTCAGCATGCTGATGGCTGTTGACCGAAAGAGACACCTGAAAGGAATCATTACTGCAGATCAGGCGTTAGAAGCTAGGAAGCAAAAACGTCCATTGATCGACTTCTTAGATGAAAATGTGACGGTGATCGGAAAAGACATGGTTGTAAGTGATATTTTCAATATTATTTATGATTCACCGACTCCGCTTGCAGTTGTAGAGGATGGAAAATTAAAAGGTGTCGTCATCCGAGGTAGTGTGATTGAAGCATTAGCAGAAACAAGCGAGGTGAGTGAACATGAATAATCTATTAAACTATCAATTACCAGTGGCAAACTGGGTAGAAAATATCACAGAATGGTTTACGACAACTTTTTCTGGCCTATTTTCATTTTTACAAACGATCGGACAGGCAGTGATGACGGGGATTACAAATTTACTGTTAGTGATTCCAGCGCCTTTGTTTATCTTGTTATTGACGATAGCAGCTTTCTTTATCTCTAAGAAACGTCCAGGACTTACGTTGTTCACGTTGATTGGTCTATGGTTTATTTATAACCAAGGTCTATGGAATGACTTGATGAATACTGTCACACTTGTTCTTTTATCTAGTGTGATCTCAATCATCATAGGTGTACCGTTAGGGATCTTGATGGCAAAAAGCAGTAAAGCTCAAAGCATCATCAAGCCGATCCTTGACTTTATGCAGACGATGCCAGGATTCGTTTATTTGATTCCAGCAGTTGCATTTTTCGGTATCGGGATGGTGCCAGGGGTATTTGCCTCAGTCATCTTTGCTTTGCCACCAACCGTTCGCTTTACGAATTTAGGGATTCGACAAGTACCGAAAGAGTTGGTAGAAGCTTCTGATTCATTCGGGAGCACAAGTCGTCAAAAACTATTCAAACTAGAATTGCCTTTAGCTAAAAGTACGATCATGGCAGGGATCAATCAAACAACGATGCTGTCACTTTCAATGGTCGTTATTGCCTCTATGATCGGTGCACCCGGCTTAGGACGAGGAGTATTGTCCGCTTTACAAAGAGCACAAGTCGGGAATGGATTTGTCAACGGGGTTGCATTAGTTATCTTAGCAATCATCATTGACCGTTTTACGCAGCATTTGAATCAGCCAAACAATAAGAAAGTTGCAGGAGCTGCAACACAAAAAAGTAAAAAACGTCAAGGATTGATCATTGGTGCTGTAGTAGTAGTGATCTTAGGTGCGATTGGTATAGGAAGTTTTTCTTCTGCCAAAGAAACAAAACGTATCAACTTGTCTTATGTCGAATGGGATACAGAAGTTGCTTCAACAAATGTAGTCGGTGAAGTATTGAAACAAATGGGCTATGATGTAACGATGACACCGCTAGATAATTCAATCATGTGGAAATCTGTTTCAAATGGCGAGTCAGATGCCATGGTTTCAGCTTGGCTACCTAAAACTCACGGTTCACAGTATGCACAATATAAAGATCAAGTCGAAGACCTAGGTGCCAATTTGACAGGAGCAAAAGTCGGTTTAGCAGTACCAGCCTACATGGATGTAAATTCGATCGATGAGTTAACCGATCAGGCAGGTAAGAAAATTATAGGAATTGAGCCAGGAGCTGGGGTAGTTACGGCTGCTGAAAACACAATCAAAAAATATGACAACTTGAAAGACTGGAAAGTCGAGACATCTTCTTCAGGAGCAATGACCGTTGCACTAGGACAAGCAATCAAAAAACACGAACCAATTGTAGTTACAGGATGGACACCTCATTGGATGTTTGCCAAATATGATCTGAAATACTTGGAAGATCCTGAAAACGGAATGGGAAGCGAAGAGCAGATCCATACGATGGTTCGAAAAGGATTGAAAGAAGACCAGCCAGAAGCTTATAAAGTATTAGACAATTTCCATTGGTCAGAAAAAGATATGGAAAAAGTCATGTTGGAAATCAACAATGGAAAAGATCCACAGCAAGCAGCAAAAGACTGGATCAAAGAGAACCAAGAATTAGTCGAAAGCTGGAAAAAATAAAAAAGGCGGAAACAAAATAAATGGAGCTTCCAAAATTGGATCAAAAATCCAGTTTTGGAAGCTCCATATTCGTCTGTCTCTTTTTTGTCTATAAAAAAAGAGAATGCGCAGTTCATCTTCGAAACGTCCGAAGACGCCGACAAACTACCATTCTCGTGGGTTTGGCACCCAATGGGCCGTGAGGGGCTCGAACCCGCGACCCGCTGATTAAGAGTCAGCTGCTCTACCAACTGAGCTAACGGCCCATACAAAAAGTACTTAATAATAGTAGCACTAAGAATTTTAAAATGCAAGACTACATTTAAAGAAAATCAGAAAAATCTTTACTTCCTTATAGGAAATCATTCATAGATTATTCACATTTGCTCGTTACTATATAAGCATACCAACAAACAAAGTTCTTGCAAGAGAACAAACCCTAACACTTTTTTCATTTTTTACTCCTTTCCCGCCGTCTCCCCGGCGGGTCTCCTGTTCTTAACGATAAAAGACAAGAAGGCTTGGCCTTCTTGTTTTTTTGCTTTTATAAAATTCCATTAATTAAATCATCTAGTTAAAACAACTAGATTGAATGTTTATTATAACTCTGGTATCATGTTAATGAAATGAAAAAGGAGCGGTTACGATGGAAAAAATGCGTCAGCAATTAATGGAGTGGGGAAAAGAACTGGAAACATTCCGTCTGCCTCACTGGGAAGAGCTCCCCGACCTAGAACTTTATATGGATCAAGTCAGAACGTTAGTTGATCGTTATCTTTCACCTGTGATACAAGGAGAAAAGCATCCATTGCTGACCTCCTCTATGGTAAACAACTACGTTAAACTGGGATTGATACCAGCACCAGTTAAAAAAAGATACAACAAAGAACATGTAGCATTTTTACTTGCAATCACTACATTGAAACAAGTATTGACTATTCCTGAAATCAAAGAAGGAATATTGTTCCAAGGAAAAACAGTGGGGATTCGTGAAGCTTATAATCTATTCTGTGATGAACAAGAAGCAGCTGTATGGATGGTCAGCCAATTAGCACAAGGCAAATCCCATCCCAAAAAATTCGACCAAGCGACCCCTGTAGAATATATTGCTGTAAGAGCAGCAACTTTATCGTTTGCAATGAAACTTCTTGCGGAAAAAACGATTGTTCTAGAATCCGAATACTTAAAAGAGGAGAAAACAAATGAAAAATGATAAAATCGCGATTTTAGTAGATTCTGGTACGGACGTGCCAGAAGAATTGATAAAAAAATATGAGATGTACATGATTCCTTTGAAAATTATTTATAAAGATCAGGTATATACAGATAAAATAGATATTACACCTGAAGAAATCTATCAACGCTTGCCAGAGAAAATTCCAGGTACATCTTTGCCTGACGGCGAGTCGATCGCAGAAATCTTTGAGCAAATCAAAAAAGATGGTTATGAAAAAGTACTTGCGGTAACGATTTCCAGCGGATTGAGCGGGACGTATAACGTAGTTCGTTTGATTGCAGAACAGCAAGAAGAATTGGAAGCGTATGTACTAGATACGAAAAATATCGGTATTGGTGCGGGTTTTTCTGCAATACAAGCAGCGAAATGGTTAGAAGACGGTGTCGAGTGGAATCAGCTGATCAGTAATTTGAATGAATTAGTCGAAAGAACAAAAGTTTTCTTTAATGTTGCGACATTGGAATATCTCCAAAAAGGTGGACGGATTGGTTTGGTTGCTTCTATTTTAGGAACCGCTTTAAAGCTTAACCCAATCATCTCCTGTAATGATGAAGGAATCTATTACACAGTAGGAAAAGCTAGAGGACGTAAAAAAAGTTTGGATAAGACGGTTGCTTACGTCAAAGAAAAAATCGGCAATGCCAAGGTTTTTAACTTAGCCGTTGCCCACGGTGATGCGAAAGAAGAAGCGATTGAAATGGAAGCGAGGCTCAAAAGAGAGTTCCCGCAAGCAAACCAAATCTACTTTGGTCAAATTTCTCCGGCATTAGTAGTCCATACTGGTCCGGGATTATTAGGTGTCGGCGTACAAGTTTTAGAAGGATAAATCAAAAAAGGAAAACAGTGAGGTGAAAATCAGTGTTTTCCTTTTTTTATTGAAGTTAGAACAAAAAAAGAAAGTATTTTGCACGCCCATGTTAATTTTCTCTTTTGTTTTATAGGCAAAGATGAAACAAAACCAGAAATACGGTATAATGAAAAGGTGTGACAATAATATATAAGAGGTGGCTCTTTATGAAAAAAGTTTTAGTTGTCGATGATGAGAAGCCGATTTCGGATATCGTCAAATTCAATTTAGCCAAAGAAGGCTATGATGTTTATACTGCATATGATGGGGAAGAAGCCTTGGAAAAAGTTGCTGAGGTAGAACCTGATTTGATTTTACTTGATTTGATGCTACCTAAAATGGACGGCTTAGAAGTGGCTCGTGAGGTACGCAAAACTTATGATATGCCGATCATTATGGTAACAGCCAAAGATTCTGAAATTGATAAAGTCCTAGGCTTAGAGTTAGGCGCCGATGATTACGTGACCAAGCCATTTTCCAACCGAGAATTAGTTGCACGTGTCAAAGCAAATCTTCGTCGTGGTGCCACGGCTGCGAAGGAACCAGAAGAGGCAGCACCTGCTGAATTGACGATTGGTGATTTGACGATCCATCCAGAAGCTTACATGGTGACGAAACGAGGAGAAACAATCGAGTTAACACATCGCGAATTCGAACTACTCTTTTACTTGGCGAAGCACCTTGGACAAGTGATGACAAGAGAACATTTATTACAAACGGTTTGGGGTTATGATTATTTTGGAGATGTACGAACAGTGGATGTAACTGTACGTCGTTTACGTGAAAAGATCGAAGATAATCCAAGCCATCCAAATTATTTAGTGACACGTCGTGGTGTCGGTTACTATTTGCGTAACCCAGAACAGGAGTAATTGGATGAAAAGAAAAGTCCGCTTTTTTCGATCAGTCAATTTTAAGATCGCTATTACCTTTATTCTGATTTTATTGATCTCGATCGAAATTATTGGTGCCTACTTTATACGTGGTTTAGAACGTTCCACGATCAATACATTTATTAAAGATATGAATCAAACGGTGGAATCATTAGCAACAACAATCAGTCCGGAATTGAATCGAAAAGATAATGCAGATGATGAAGAGGTAAATGCGAATATCAAGAGATTTATTGAAAACAGTGCGACTAGCGATATCATCGAAATACGGGTCGTTGACGAAAAAGGGATCATCCGAGGAACAACCGATGTCAATGAACAAAGCGCTGTGGGAAAGAAAAATGATTATGTCGATATCAATGATTTCACAACTAAACGGTATGTTGCTTTAGATAACGACGATAAACGGGTGAATATCAATGTTCAACCGATCCTGTCCCCGACCGGCGATGCCGTTATCGGGGCTCTTTACGTCAAAAGTAATATCGAACAAAAATATTCGGAAATCAATAATACAGCAGTCATTTTCTTTACTGCCTCACTGATTGCTGCGTTTATTTCAATGATCGTCTCCGTTTTAGTGGCTCGTTCGATTACTCAGCCAATCGGTGAAATGAGAGAACAAGCCATTCGAATCGCTAGAGGAGACTACAGCCGGAAAGTCAAAGTGCATGGACAAGATGAACTAGGGCAGTTGGCTGATACCTTCAATCAGTTAGCTGAACGTATCGAAGAAGCTCAAGATACAATGGAGGCTGAACGCAATCGGTTGGATAGTGTGCTGTCTCATATGACAGACGGCGTCATCGCGACAGATCGCAGGGGGAAAGTCATTACAATTAATGATATGGCTGTTTCCTTGCTAGATGTCAAAAATGAGGAAGCAATTGGACAATCGATTTTGACACTTTTGGATATCGAAGAAGAATATACCTTGCGTAAATTATTAGAAGATCCAAACGAAATGGTACTTGACCGTTCAACCAGTACATTGGAGAGCGATCAGATGATCTTACGAGTAGACTTTTCCATGATCCGTCGTGAATCAGGTTTTATCAGCGGATTAGTAGCTGTCTTGCATGATGTGACAGAACAAGAAAAAACAGAACGGGAACGCCGTGAATTCGTTTCTAATGTTTCCCATGAGCTTCGTACACCACTGACAAGCATGCGCAGTTATATCGAAGCATTGAGCGAAGGTGCATGGAAAGATGAAGAAGTAGCGCCAAATTTTTTGAAAGTAACATTGGATGAAACAGATCGGATGATTCGAATGATCAATGATCTCCTGAATCTATCTCGCATGGATACAGGAAATACCCAGCTTCAATTAGAGTATGTCAATTTTAACGAGTTAGTGAATTTTGTTCTTGACCGTTTTGATATGATGGTGGGAAACCAAGAAAAAAATTATAAGATCCGTCGTGAATTCACGCAAAGAGATCTTTGGGTCGAAGTAGATACAGATAAAATCATCCAAGTAGTCGATAATATCATGAATAACGCGATCAAGTATTCACCAGATGGGGGAACAATCACTTGTCGCTTATTAGAAACGCATAATAACGTGATTTTAAGTATTACCGACCAAGGATTGGGGATTCCTAAAAAAGATCTGAACCGTGTGTTCGAACGATTTTATCGAGTAGATAAAGCACGTGCAAGAGCACAAGGTGGGACAGGACTTGGATTAGCTATTTCTAGAGAAGTAATCAAGGCGCACCGAGGCGCTATTTGGGCAGAGAGCAAGGAAGGAAAAGGATCGACTTTTTATATCTCGCTGCCATACGAACCTTATGAGGAGGAATGGTGGGAATGAGAATTTCTGAAAAAGTCGTTCGCGTAGGACTTATTTTGATGGTTGCATTAAGTTTATATTTCTCTTATGCCATCTGGCTGAGTCCGGCAGGGAAAAGTTCAATCAGCGTCGATGAGACAAACACTCAAATGATCGAGTCTCAAAGCAATCGGAAAACTTCTGAAGTTTTTCTTCCGCTTCATGTCACATGGCACCATTCGGGAATGATTCAAGAAACCAACAGTGAAAATCTCGTGTACCGATTGCAATTGATCATCGATAAAGCAAGATTCGGGAAGCTTTCTGAAGTCGTTTCGGGAGATGAATCACAATTCGAACAAGTGAAAAATCTGTCATCTGGTTTCGAGTTGGCCTATAATGCGCCTTTTTTGCTAAGAGAATATAAGGAAGCATTTGATTTAGATGTAGACGTCTCGAATTTGGCAAAAGAAAGCGAAAATATGTATTTTACTAGAATACAATTCGATCAAGGAAACAAAAAAATCCGATTTTTGAATTATTCGAACCACCTTGTATATGAAGCGAATATTTCATTGAATTGGGAGGATATCAACAAAGAATTAACAGCAAACGACACGAAATGGACAGAAATGTCAACAGAACCGTCGACGATCGACACCCAATATGCTACGAAACATTCAATCAAGTTGAAAAAGTATAGCTATATCCTTTCGCAGCAACCCTATACACTTTTTAGAAATGCTTTTTTCCAGAAACCAGATAGCGTGAAGAATAATGATGAAAGCAATGAATTGATTTTTTACGGTGGGAATGAAACGATGTCTATCCATTCGGAAACGCAAGTAGTTGATTTTCGAGGAGAGCTGCCAGAGAAAAAAGAAAATGCTAGTGTATTTTCTGAAAGTTTTCCCTATATTAGCAAATTAGGCAGTTCTTTAGGGAATCTCAGATATTTTGACCGCAGTGACAATACCATCGATTACCGGATCTTCGTGGAAGGCTTCCCGGTTTTTGGGACGGATAGCAGAGGACAAATTGGTGTGGAAGTTGGCGGTGAAACGAACGGTTCGGTGCAAGTGAATATCCAAACCAGTTTGAATACGATTCAAGTACCGATACCTTCAGATGAAGAAGTAGAACTTGCAAGTACGAATGAAATCATCCAGCAGCTGGAAGCTAAGGGAGCAGATAGCAACAAGATTGGTTCAGTAATCGTTGGCTATACATGGCAAAATGTTAAAGAAACGAATCGCGTCGTTGATCTCTTACCTGAATGGTATGTGAAATATAAAGATAACTGGTATTCAGCTAACGACCTTCTGGAAAAATTACCTGGATTGGAGGCGAATTAATTGGATTTTAAAAAAATCGAATGGATATTTTTCGTCGCTTTTTTAGGGTTGAATGTGTTTTTATTCAGCAGTTATCATGATGCGGTATACCAAGAAAACAATGTTATTCGTTCTGATCAGACTGAATCAATCCAAAAACGTCTGGCTAGTGACGATATCACTTATACGGGGAAGATTTCTTCTGAGAGCAAGCAAGGCTATTATCTTAGCGCGGAACAGACCAATCTTAGCACTTCATTAGCAAATTATCGCAAGGCTGGTAAAAGCGGATTGTTGGAAAGTGGCGTGTTTTTAGACGGCGATGTTTTGACAAAATCCTTATCCAGCTCAGAAGCTGAAAAGAACGTGATTGATCCAGATAAGATCAGCAGTTCTTTGGAAGATTTTTTAGCTAACAAAGACAATATTTTGTTCGGTAATGAGTATGTGTATACGAAAAACTTTTCTCATTTAGAAGAAGAACCACTAGAAATCCAAGCAAGCCAAGAGTATGAAGGTATTCCGTTCAATGATGATACAGCAAAAATCGTTCTTTCTTTAGAAAAAAACGATAACGATTATAGTATCACGAAATACATGCAGACGCATTTATCTGATATCGAACAGCTGCGTGAAAAGACGGAACTCTATACAGAAGAGGAAGCAATCAATACATTGTACATCAATAACAAAATACCAAGAGGATCAAAAATCTTATGGCGTCAACTAGCTTATTCCTGTATTCTAAAAGTCCGGGAAAAAAATGTGTATGTTCCTGTTTGGCATGTAGCGATTGAAACAAGTGATAAAGTGGTTCAAATCGAGAGCGTCAACGCTTTCAGCAATACGATCGTGACAAACAACACTGTACCAAAAGTGGAAGATCAATAAAAAAGCGAGTATAATGAAAAAAGTTTACAAAGTAAGAAGGGAAGTAGGAGTCAAATGGCTGAAGAAAAACCAGCTTTTAAAATCAGTATCCTAGCAAGTGGAAGTTCGGGTAATTCACTTTATATCGAAAGTGAAAAAAAACGGCTTTTGGTCGATGCAGGACTTAGCGGTAAAAAAATCACTTCCTTGATGGCTCAAATTGATCGGACACCGGACCAATTAGATGGAATACTTGTGACGCATGAACATCGAGACCATATACATGGTGTAGGTGTCTTAGCTCGTAAGTATCATTTGGATGTTTTTGCCAATCAGCAGACTTGGGAAGCGATGGAGCCACTGATTGGGAATGTACCAGTGGAACAAAAACATCTATTTGAGATGGGAAAAGTAAGAACATTCGGCGATATCGATATTGAGAGTTTCGGCGTCTCCCATGACGCAGCAGCTCCGCAATTTTATCGTTTCCATAAAGAAAACCATTCATTCGTCATGTTGACGGATACCGGATACTGCAGTGATTACATGCGAGGTGTCATTGAAAATGCCGATGGTTATTTGATGGAAAGTAACCATGATCTTGAGATGTTACGCATGGGACCTTATCCGTGGAATCTAAAACAGCGTATTTTAGGAGATAGAGGGCATCTTTCCAACGAAGATGGTGCACTTGTCATGACTGATGTGATCGGTAATCGGACCAAACGAATCTATCTTGGTCATCTTAGCAAGGAAAACAATATGAAAGAACTTGCTCATTTAACGATGGAAAATGTTTTGAAAGAAAAAGATTTTGGTGTTGGACATGATTTTGAAATCTATGATACAGATCCAGATGAAGCAACTGAGCTATTTTCGATTTAAACAGTGTAGTCAATAAAAAATAAAAACAGAAGATAAAATCAATCAGTGTTGGTTTTATCTTCTGTTTTTATTTTTTCAGATCATTGACAAAACAATCGTATTATCGGCTGACTACACTGATGTGCTGTTTTTCATGTTGTTTATCCAGTATCTCATCTACTAATGCAATCGCGTAATCTGCCATGCTGATCGTACTGTCGCCAGCAGCGTTTCTTTTTAAATAATCATCACTTAATAAATAAGTGCCTGTACGCTTGCCGTGTGGATCAAATAAAGAAGCTGGACTGATATAAGTCCACTGTAGATTTTTAGATTGTTTCAATTTTAACAATCCTTCGTACATATTGAAAGCTGTTGGATAGAAGGGTGCATTTTTAGGTACTTGGTCAATCATACGAGTCGTCTTTTCTGTATCTAAGAATAACGAAGAGGCACCCCCAACGACAATTAAGCGTGTATCGGTTCCTTCAAGTATCTCAATCAAATGGGACAAAGAAGTTTGATGCATTTCTTCTTTTCCTTTAGGAGCGTTGAAAGCATCAACGACAACATCAAAAGATGCAAGGTCAGTAGCTGTCAACTCAAATAAATCCTTTTGTATAAACGGAACATCTGATGGTAATTTTTCTGGATGACGCACAATTGCCGTCACATCTAAATCTCTGGATAATGCTTCGTCTAAAATAAATGAACCTGCATGACCAGTAGCGCCAATGATTGCGATTTTCATAAAAAAACCTCCTTTTTTATTCCTGTCCATTGTAAGAGGTTACTGGATATTCGTCAAAGCGTCCGTTTTTTGAAAAGCTTAGTGCGCATTCCTTTCATGGTTCGTGATCATTGGGTATAGTTAAATTAAGAAAACTAGTTGATCAAATAGAAGATGAAGGAGATAAGAAATGAAAGAGTGGTTAGATCGTGCCTTTTTACCAATGGTAACATCTGTTGTGAATCTTAGACCCTTAACTGCTTTACGTAATGGAATGACTTATACGATCCCGATAATTATAGTTGGCTCACTGTTTTTCTTATTTGCTCATTTTCCTGTAGATTACATCGCTCGGTGGATAGATAAAACAGGATTTTCTATGTATTTTACACAAGTATACCAGGCTACATTTGACGTGATAGCCTTTTGGATCGTTTTTGCTATTGCGTATGCTTATGCAAAAGAAGAAAACATCGATCGCTTGCCAGTCGGGATGACAGCCTTGTCTGCTTACCTACTACTTATTCAGCCACTTAATGTTCAGGTAGAGATAGATAATATTTGGACAGGCGGTGAAGGGATACTAGGAGCAGTTGCTACTGGGCTCCTCATTGGATGGGGCTATGCACGTTTAGCAAGATTTGCGAAAGGGTGGAGGCAAAATGGGAAGATTCCTGAAAATGTTTGGCAGTCTTTTACTTCATTGATTCCAATACTTGCTATAGTCACTTTTACGCTTATAGGTTCAGCGGTTTTTCAACAGTTGTTCGGGATGACTGTCATTCAAGGAATATGGACGTACGTCCAACTTCCGATCCAATCGTTGATAGACACGTTAGTCGGTGTGCTTTTATTAGGTTTTTTTGTCCCGTTTTTATGGCTATTTGGTCTTCATGGATCTGCGATGGTCAATGGGTTGGTTAGTCCGATCTTACAAGCAAACTCATTAGCAAATGCAGAAATCTTAGCCTCTGGAAAAGAATTGACTGTGGCAAATGGCGGGCATATCGTTACTCAGCAATTTCTTGATCAATTCATGACTGTTACCGGAGCAGGTTTGACGTTAGGGGCTGTATTTTTTATGACGTTTTTTGCGAAATCCAGGAAATACCGAGAATTAGGAAAACTTTCACTTTTACCAGCCTTTTTCAATATCAATGAATCGATTATTTTTTCCACACCGATCGTGATGAACCCGATGATGGCTGCTCCTTTTATTTTCGCGCCGATCCTCTCAGGATTGATTACCTATTCCGCTTTATATTTTGGATTCGTTCCTTTATTTACAGCGGTCCAAGTTCCTTGGACAACACCGCCGATCCTCTCGGGTTTTTTAGTAGGCGGAGTGCCTGCAGCGATTTTACAAGGTATCGTGCTGGCAATTAGTTTTTTCATTTATTTCCCATTTTTGAAAAAAATAGATTCTGCAAACTTCAAAAAGGAAAGACAGACAAAAAATGATGGAACAGCAGAAAAGATTATCGACTAAAAAAACAAAAATACTCCTGTCGCTTTAGATTGGAAAAATCACCAATCTAGGATGACAGGAGTATTTCTAATCATGTTTATACCAGTCCTTTTTGGACAGCTAATTGAACAAGAACAACTAATGTGTTCATTCCTACGTGTGTGATCATCGATGTCCAGATCCGACCAGTCGCTTTGTACTCTAGGCTGAAGAAGAAACCTAAGAAAAAGTAAATTAGCAAATGACCGTCATTATGAGCAAACGCAAACAGCAAAGAGCTGACCACTGCCCCAACCCAAAAATTTGAATACCGACTGATGATCCCTAGTATGCTGCGGCGGAATACGAATTCTTCCATGATTGGTCCGGCAACAGTTGTCGCCAAAATAAAAGCAGGTGCTTCCATGATCATCTGGATGATATTTTGTGTATTCTCAGAAGGGGTTGCTTCGCCAAACAATATAGATTCCAACATTACAGCGATGCTTTGCAGAATCAATGCGACAAAGATTCCAACTAATCCATAAATAACGATCTTTGGAACAGAAGCTTTTTTTACTGCTGATTCGATTGCTAACGGTTCACGTTGCTTAAAATAAAAAATAGCTAGGATAACTGCGCCTAGTATATACATGACTGCAGTTGCTGTGATCAATTCAGACGTAGATTTTACAAGTCCTATCGAAGCTAAGATCAAGGGTGAGATAAAAATTAGACCATAGCAAAAAATGCTGAGGAAACTATATTTTTTTAAAGACATGTAATTCCTCCTTTAAGGGATAACAAGCATGCAAGGCAAGCTTTTATCGGTTGATTTTAATTATATCATAATTTCAATAAACAACTGTCAGAATAAAATTTCTTTTCTTTGATTTAAAAGCTTGCAAAAAAGAGGGAGAATGAGTATTATTAAAAATGTAGGTTAGCACTCGAAGGTTAAGAGTGCTAACGGATTAAAAAAAGAGTTATCGGAGGGATTTATCATGTTAAAACCATTAGGTGATCGCGTCATTATCGAAGTCGCAAAAGAAGAAGAAAAAACTGTCGGAGGAATCGTTTTAGCTTCTGCAGCTAAAGAGAAACCCCAAACTGGGACAGTTGTTGCAGTTGGTGAGGGCCGTTTGTTGGAAAACGGTGAAAAAGTTCCTGCCGCTGTGAAAGCAGGCGACCAAGTTATGTTCGAAAAATACGCCGGTACAGAAGTAAAATACGAAGGAAAAGAATATCTGATCGTCGCAGGAAAAGATATCATGGCGATTGTTGAGTAAATTTTGAAGATAGAAAAAATAATCAAAAATAATCGATGAGGTGAATCAATCATGGCAAAAGAATTGAAATTTGCAGAAGACGCACGCGCAGCTATGTTACGCGGGGTAGATAAATTAGCAGATACAGTGAAAGTAACATTAGGACCTAAAGGCCGAAATGTCGTACTAGAAAAATCTTACGGCTCTCCATTGATCACAAATGATGGTGTGACGATCGCAAAAGAAATCGAGTTAGAAGATCATTTTGAAAACATGGGTGCAAAACTTGTATCAGAAGTAGCATCAAAAACAAATGATATTGCCGGTGACGGAACAACGACAGCAACTGTTTTGACACAAGCAATCGTTCGCGAAGGTTTAAAAAATGTAACTGCAGGTGCTAATCCTCTAGGCATTCGCCGCGGGATCGAATTGGCAACAAAAGCCGCAGTGGAAGAGTTGCATAATATCTCAACTGTTGTTGATTCAAAAGAAGCCATTGCACAAGTAGCAGCTGTTTCTTCAGGTTCTGATAAAGTTGGACATTTGATTGCTGATGCAATGGAAAAAGTTGGAAACGACGGTGTCATCACAATTGAAGAATCAAAAGGAATCGAAACAGAACTAGATGTTGTAGAAGGTATGCAATTTGATCGTGGTTACTTATCACAATATATGGTAACAGATAACGACAAAATGGAAGCTGTTCTAGAAAACCCATATATCTTGATTACAGACAAAAAAATCTCTAACATCCAAGACATTCTGCCATTGTTAGAACAAATCTTGCAACAATCACGTCCATTATTGATCATTGCTGACGATGTAGATGGCGAAGCATTACCAACGCTTGTTTTGAACAAGATCCGCGGAACATTCAATGTAGTAGCTGTAAAAGCTCCTGGCTTCGGTGATCGTCGTAAAGCAATGCTTGAAGATATCGCTATTTTGACAGGTGGTACAGTAATTACTGACGATCTAGGTCTAGAATTAAAAGATGCAACAATCGAAAACTTAGGAAATGCGTCTAAAGTTGTTGTAGATAAAGACAATACAACGATCGTAGAAGGTTCAGGAGAAAAAGAAGCCATCGAAGCGCGTGTGCAATTAATCAAAAACCAAATTGCTGAAACAACTTCTGATTTTGATCGCGAAAAATTACAAGAACGCTTAGCTAAATTAGCAGGCGGTGTAGCTGTTGTTAAAGTCGGTGCAGCTACTGAAACAGAATTAAAAGAATTGAAATTACGTATTGAAGATGCATTGAATGCTACACGTGCCGCAGTAGAAGAAGGAATGGTCTCAGGCGGTGGTACAGCTCTAGTGAATGTTATCAGCAAAGTTTCTGCTGTAGAAGCAGAAGGAGACGTGGCAACAGGTATCAAGATTGTTGTTCGTGCCTTGGAAGAACCAATTCGTCAAATCGCTGAAAACGCTGGTTATGAAGGATCAGTGATTGTTGATAAATTGAAGAACGTAGAACTAGGTACTGGATTCAACGCTGCTACTGGAGAATGGGTAAACATGGTTGAAGCAGGTATCGTAGACCCAACTAAAGTAACACGTTCTGCCTTGCAAAATGCCGCTTCCGTTTCTGCCTTGTTATTAACAACAGAAGCAGTCGTTGCAGATAAACCAGAACCAGCAGCACCAGCAGCTCCTGCAATGGATCCATCAATGATGGGCGGTATGATGTAAGAAAAGCACCTTGCTTATCTAGCGTAGCCCATTATTTGAGGAAGATAGATAAAAAAGTAGAAAAGGAAGCAAAATATTTCCTTTTCTACTTTTTTTGTATATCCATTCATAATAATCGTTATGTAAAGGGTATCATTTGCTTTTGCGAGTAGTTGGAAACTATACTATTTATAAAGGATCATGCATATTTTTTGAATTTGCATAGTTATTTATTTTATCTGCTAAAAACAGATAGCCAGATAGGAATAACTATGCTATATTTATAATATCATTATAATGTATGCGTATTCAAAACGGGGCTTCGGTAACAATAAAAACAGGAGGAGAAAAAATGAATGGATTAATGAGTTGGATGGAGAAGTATATTTTGCCAGTTGCAACGAAAATCGGGTCGGAGAAACACTTGGTTGCATTGAGGGATGCTTTTATTGGTACGATGCCAGCTACGATGGCAGGAGCAATTGCTGTTTTACTGAACGCATTTATGCGGGATTTTCCGAATACGTATCTAGGTGAAGGGAATGCGATCACGACATTTTTTACCCCAGTCATTGGCGTAAATGGATTGATCTGGAATGGTACTTTAGCTATTATGGCAGTGGTCTTTGCCTTATCACTAGGAGCGAATCTAGCGAAAGCCTATGAGGTCGATCCTGTCTCAGGAAGTATTGTTTCTCTGGTTGCTTTTATTATTGGCTTACCCGATGCAGCAACAGCGGTGTTGACATTGCCCGAGAAGCTTTCGCAAGACGCAGCAGATTTGATTACTTCTGCAGGTGGTGTGATTGCTGGAACGCCAGACGGAGGACAAACGTTATCAGTAGGCGCATGGGGCTATTTTAATTTTGGTAAATATATGGGTGGGTCTGGTTTGTTCACTGCTATGATCTTTGGATTTATTTCTGTCATTATTTTTGCGATTCTGATCAAGAAAAAGATCATCATACGGATGCCGGATGCTGTGCCACCTGCTGTAGCAAGAGCTTTTGCGGCGATTATTCCTGCATTAGTTTCTTTATACGTCGTTGGTGTGATTAATTATATCTTTAGACAAACAGCTGGTGAGCCGCTGATTGACTGGATTTCTGAAGCCATACAATCTCCTTTGATGAACTTGTCACAAGGTTATGGAGCGGTCTTTATCATTGTTCTTCTTGTGCATGTTCTTTGGTTTTTTGGTCTTCACGGCACAAATATCATGTCACCTGTTTTGCAGACCTTATATGGTACCGCGATGGTCGAAAACACGAATGCCTTTCAAAATAATGAGCCCATCCCTTTCAAATGGGTGGCAGGTTCTTTTGAAGCTTTTGTCTGGCCGGGAGGAGCTGGAGTCACGCTGGTGTTGATAGTTATGATTTTATTTTTATCTAAACGGGCAGATTATAAAACGGTAGGAAAGTTAGGGATTGCACCAGGAATCTTCAATATCAATGAACCAGTGATGTTTGGTCTTCCTGTTGTGTTGAATCCGCTGTTGATGATTCCGTTCATCTTGGCACCTCTTGCGACTGCAACGATCGCCTATTTTGCCACGATGGCCGGGCTTGTTCGTCCGGTTGTAGTAAATGTGATTTGGGTCATGCCAACGATTATCAGTGGATTTTTAGCTACTGCGGGAGATTGGCGAGCCATCGTTTTAACAATCGTTAATTTAATAGTAGCTGCTTTAATCTGGGCACCATTTATTTTAGCAGCAAACCGCTTAGATCCAAATTTAGGTGAACCAGAGGAATAGAATTTTTCTATTGCAAAACAAACTCCTTGATATGAGACGCGTTTCATACACTATACTCAAAGTATCAAAAGGAGGGCTTGCAATGAATACCTATGTAGAGATAACAGATGGCACAACGAACAAATATTTTTATGCGTTTGTCGAGTTTAAGGGATCCATATTAACGTTGTACAGTTTTCAAGGGCTGAATAAGAATATAGTAAAAGAAATACCGATGAATGAAATCGAAACGTGGACAAAAGATATATATTGGGGTGGACAGCGGATCAGTTTTTCTCATGATGGAAAAATGTATCAGTTTTTTGAATGCGGTCCAGCTGTGGTAGACTATTTACAAGAAAATCTTTTTGTATAGGTGGTGAAGCAGCAGTGGCAAATATTCGAGATATCGCAAAGCTCACAGGTTATTCAGTTTCTACTATTTCACGTGTGATCAATGGACATCCATATGTAGATGAGGAAAAAAGGAAAGAAATACTTGCGGTCATGAAAGAAGTCGATTATATCCCTAATGCAAAAGCCAGACAGTTGAGTTATGGAAAAACGAAAAGTATCGGAGTAATCTTGCCTTATACCAACCATCCGTACTTTGATCAGCTGATCAGTGGGATCATTGAAGAGGCGTTTGACTATGATTACAAAGTGACGCTTTTACCGACGGGTTATCAGAAAGAAAAAGAGCGAAGCTATCTTGAAGAATTTGCAGCTAAAGCGTTTGATGGATTGATCATCACATCTCGTGCCAATACACTAGAAGATTTGCTAGATTATCAAAAATATGGTCCTCTAGTTTTTTGTGAAGAAATCAAGGAAAAACAGGCAAGTTGCGTCTTTATTGATCGAGAACAATCGATTACAGAAGGTCTTTCTTATTTGAAGCAGCAAGGGGTAAAACGATTGGGCATCACATTGGGGCGAAGTGGCAGGCTGAGTTATAATTCAAAGATTACTTTGCAACTATGTCGTCGACTTTTTCCGTTTTTTGATGAGTCACTTGTTTTTTGGGATTGCATAGATGCAGAGAAAGGAAAACAAGCAGGTATCTTTTTTAAAGACCATAGAGTTGATGGGGTCTTTACAAATTCGGATATGGTCGCAGCAGGCATCTTGCAAAGCTATCTGCAAGATAAGGTACCAGTGGTGATTGGACGCGATAATTTGCTGATCAGCGAGCTTCTTGGCTTTCCAACGATTGATCACCATCTGGAAGCTTGCGGAGAAATGGCTTTTCAATTGTTTCTTACAGAAAAAAAGGATAAAGTGAAAATACCTTACACGTTTATTCAGCGCTGAATTTTGGCAAAACACTTGTAAAAAATGAATCAGACACCAAATGTTAGTATAAAAAATCTAACTTTGGTGTCTGATGTTTTGTTGTTCGGTCGTTTTTGTCGGATCATGTAAACTGTTATGCCTTTTTTTGGATGATTTCATTTAATGCTTTTGCTGCACCATGACCACTTCGTTCGTCATAATATGCAGTGAATCGTTCATCGGCTTCGTACATCATCCCTAATCCTTTATGCGCTTCCGGCTGATATTCAGACCAGCTGTAAGATAACCACTTCTTATGAGCTTGAAAGATGCGATCTGCTAAGTTTTCATCTGTAGGAGCTTGTAAATAAAGAGTGAGATCAGCTAAAATCTGCTTTTCAACAGTTTGCATTTCTTCATACGTTTCTTTATCCATATTCATCCATTTTTCGTTGGATGCTGTAACCTTTTCTTCCCCGTATTTTTGTCGAATCTCTTGTCCATAAGTTTCTTCATTTTCTTTCAATTTTTGTTGTTTGAACCCTTCAAATTTTTCTTTATCACTCATTTTTCTTCCTCCTTCGTATCTATCAAGTGTTTGTTGGACAGTTGCCAAGAGGATGTCGATTTGTGCCCGTTTTTCTAGAAGCATCTGCTGATGTTCGATTAAAGCTTTCTGGTGGTCAAAATGCGGATTATCTAAGATTTCTTGAATATCCTCCAACTTGAATGCCAACATTCGATAAAATAAGATATGTTGCAGACGATCGACTTCTTTTTTGCCATAAATCCGATAACCTGAGGAATTGATCCTAGCTGGCTTTAGCAGTCCAATCTCATCATAAAAGCGCAAGGTTCTCGGACTGACTCCTGATATCTCTGACATTTTCTTTATCGTGTATTCCATTATTTTTCCTCCTGACAAATGTAAGCATAATCCTTTACGTAACGAGAAGGTCAAGAAAAAAGTGTATTTTTTTCTCATAAAATTATGTTATACTATTAAGTGATAAAAGGTAAATCCTTTTGTTTTTAAAGGTTTAATTGTAACCGATTCCTTAATGTTGGGAACAACGGGGAATATATGGGATTGAATCTAAATCGACTATATAGAAAAGAGGAATGAGATGAAGCTAATCGAAACACCTGTGAATAGTAATTTAAATATTAAGACATTTTATCCTAAAGTAGTAGAATTCTTTTTTGGGAATACGGCCATTAATTATTACAAATTATTTTCGTTAGATCGGACACAGTTGCTGCTAGTGGACACATATGACAAAAAGCAAGTTGTGATGATCAATACGAAGAAAAAATCACAAGGCAAGAAATCGACTATGCGATTCATCACGTTTTAAAAATGACACGGGAAGATGTCAAAGTCCATATAGGAGTGAAACAGGAGCTGGAACGTGCCGGAATACAATTCAAACGTCCAAATAAAGATATTGTAGTTGTTGAACAAAAAAATACGATGGATTGATGTCCTAACGACTAATCATCTTTATGCTAAATCGCTCCATCTTTATGATGTATACAGTAAAAAAGAGGTTGCGAAAAAGCTGTTCTGCATCAAGTAATAAGAACAGCCAAACAAAAATAGTTCGTCATATTTTTTGTTTGGTTGGGCTTATTACCGCAGATGCAAGCTTTTGAGCACCGTTTAAGGAAGAGGTTGTGAAAACAGCGTTTTGACCTGTGTATTAGAGAAACAAACGGAAAAATAGTTCCTCATATTGTGCCGTTTGTTGAGCTAATACCGAGGGCCAGCTAATGGAACACCGTTTATTCGGGAAAAGGGATTGTGACAGACTTTTGTCGCAGCCCTTTTTTGCAATCCAATTATACGAACAGTTGTGGTTTAATTGACGGCAGCTTTTTTCTTTCAGTTTTTTTTAAAAGCAAGTGAAACTTCTTATTTTCATGAGCTTTTTTCAATTCAAGGTACAACTTGACATAATCTGTCTTTCCTTCCAAAAAATTCACTACATAATAACTTCTATCCGTTTCTTTGGGCATAAGATGTATAGAAGAGACAATCAGAAAATCAATGGGTTGTATTTCTTCATAGGATAATTCCTTCAGTTCGATAAAGGACAAGTCTTTTAAAAAATTCTTGATATCTTGGGTAAAAAAATAATTCGTTTCCATCACTAAAGAAACTTGTAACTTAGTTGAATTTTCATTGTCCTCGCAACATTGCAAAGTCAGCCATGCAAATATTTCAGCTAAATCGTTGCAGCAAATAGAAAGCCATTGATAATTATGTCGCCGCCCCATCTTATTCAAGAAGAAGGTAAAATGCTCTTTTAAATAGTAATAACTTGAAGACTTCTTTTTATGAAAATAATTCATTAGAAAGAAGAGTGTCGGAATACGCTTTGGAAAAAGATAATAACAAAAAAGAATATTAAATAAATGAAGGTGAACAATTTGATTGTGTTGAAAAACACGGTCATCAGGAAAAATCTCAGTTTGCCAATAATTGTCAAGTTCTTTCAATAATGAAGAAAGCAACTGTCCTTTTTTGTCGAATATGTCTAAAGAATCATTAAGAGTAGGATTCTCATATTGAAAGGTCGGTGCATAAAACACCATAAATTGTGCAAAACGAAATTCACTATCTTGATGAGAGGAGGGAATAGAAAAATGTTCACCAAAAAGGTATTTTATTCGATGATCATTACTAAAAACTGCTTCGCTATAGCGAGGGTCATCCTCTACATAGTGACCTTGTGCAATCCGCTGAGTGGTAATCCCAGCAAAAAGACAAACTTCTTTTTTTCCTACGAAACTCCAATTTAAAGATGTATGCTTAGTAAGTTCAGCCAATTTTTTTAATAACTCAGATTTTGAGACGTAAAAAGCATAATCTTCATTTCCACGAGAAGCTGCCCAAAGAATATTGAATAATATCAAGCGAATCAAGCGTTCGTCTCCTTTGAAAGATAATTGGCTGCGATTAAAAATGACATCGAATTCCTGTACATAATCGGCTAATGACTGCAGATGCCGCATAGCAGAAGCACGACTAATGAAATTTTCTTGGCAGAATTCCATCAGATTTTTCTCTGGATAGAAAAGAGAAGATTTGATTGCGCGATAAGGGAGGCTCTGCTGGATAAGATAGGAATAATAATAATCATAGTTTAAATCAGTTGGCAGATTCTGGTTGATCTTGTTTTTTGACAATAATTTGAATCCAGAAAAGCAAAAGTCATCAAATTCATTCTCCATTTCATTCAATATATTTTTTACGACACTAGAAGATAAATCAAGTTTTTTACTGATTTCTTTGATAGTTAATTCATGTTGCTCCTCCAATAGATGAAAAATTGCTAACTTGCGGCGTTATTTCTGGGTAAACACAATATTGAAAAACATAGGACCTCCTTTTTGATTGCTTATTTCTTTAATTAATTAAAAATACAAATATTTTATAAACTATTATTCAACTCCAGATCATTTCTAGATACCTCTTCATTTTTCTTTATATCCGCTTAAATTATATTTTTCTCATTTTTTTGGTTTTATTTCCTTTTTATTGTCTCAAATTTGAACGATAAATACAATTTATTTGAGAAAACACTTCCATTGTTTATAGATTAATGTTTTTTTATTAAGTTGATTGCTACCTCTTATTATGCATTTAATGGATGTTTACGGTATTTTTTTTGTTATTATATTTTTTAGCATCCTCTTTCTAATGTGTTTGCAATCTTATTTTAATTAAGTTAAATTTTAGTTATCGGATAAAAGATGAGAACGACTATATCGGAGCTTTTTGAAAAAATCTCACTAATATTCAAGAAGGGGAAGAGAGGAAATGAAAAAAACGAAAACTGTCTCGCATTATGGCAGTGTAGTTTTTATGGTTGCTGTCCTATTTTTATCGCAACTTGCGGGACTGTCGCAGATCACTTTTGCCAAGACTGAGTCTGAAAAAGTAGTAGCTGATGAACATGCGAATATTGTGATCGATTACGAAATGGATGAGGAACTGAAACAGATACAATGGAGTATGACATATGAGAAGCATGCAAAAGATGAAGCTGAATATCAAATGCAATTTAAGCTGGAAATAGTTGAACACGAAGGATTATTACTTAGAGAAAGCATTCAGGAAATCGAACGTACCTTTGGAAAAGTAGGACCAGTTGATGAGGAATGGTACTACGCAGGTGATTTTTCTTCGGAGAATGAGAGAATTGAAATCGTTTTTAAAAGCCACATAGTAGAAGAGTATAATCAATATCATCTAAAAATCACGCCAAGGCTAATGAAACAAACAGAGGATGAATTAGTAGAAGTCTTGATCGGAGACCAAGAAGAATATACTGTCGTGGTAACTTTACCAGAAAATATCACAGCATCTGAAACACAAGAAACAAGTGAGCCTTCTCCAGAGATTTCTAAAGAAGTAGAATCAGCAGAAATCCCAATAGGCGATTCAATAGAAGAATCAAAAGCAGAAGCGGAAGAAGTCGGAGTCTATGCAGCTCCTAATATGTCAGATCCTACTCTAAATGGGGCCTACGATGATGCGATTCCGCTAAATAGTTTGTTTACGATCCCTGACTATTTAACGATTGTACGAAATGTTCCAAATTTTGTGGACAATAACAAAAGTATCCAGATGACGCCAAATCATATTTTAACTGCACTTTACAATCGAGGACATATGGTTTCAAAGAGTCAAAATACGATCAGATTTTCAAACTTGACAAGAGATATCCGGTTCACTAGCTATATGTATTTTGATACGGACACAGAAGGGATCTCCTTTTTCTTACATGATGGGAATCCTACGAGTTTGTTATACAGCCGACGAGGAATCCACAACAAATATGATCCCACTGTGGTTACGAACCATGACGCAAAAGCACTGGGTGCCTATAAACATAAAGATCCTATTGGTCTATTTGACATTGATCGGCACATGGCAAATGCAATGGTCCTTGAGTTCGATAATCAAGTATCTACAGGTCCATTAGGAAATCGAGATAAATTTGGAGATCAAGGTCTTTCTGGTGCACATATTGCAGTGGCTCCTTCCGATAGTCCTGCTACCAAAACTCTTATAAAAGATTTTGAAACAAATAATGCCTTTGTGACAGGTAGTTGGTGGCAATTGGATGTCAACATTACTCCAACAGGGATCCTTCGCTTTTTGATGACAGATTTACGAGACGGCGGATATGGAACAACAACAGGCGAGATCAATATCAATGACTATTTTTCCAATCTCCAATCAAAAAATCTTTATTGGGGATTTGCTGCGACGGCAACTTATACTAAAGATAATTACACGACATTGTTTATGACAGAGCCAAATTTTGATATTCAAGGTGAACTAGTCCATGAGATAACGATGCAAGGACAAGGGGGAGCAGAAAATGTGAGTGGTCAGACAGTTGCTGCGGATACAGAGTTGGAACATACGGTTACTTTTTACAACGAAGAGGGAGACGGTAGTATATTCCTTACTCCTAGTAATGATAATGGTCTCTCGATTTTAACTTCTGATCTGGAAGAAAGTAAATCGAACCCTTTCAAATTTACGGATATGGTCCCGATAAGTGAGTATCAGCCTTATTTTACTTATCAAACTATAAGTAATAATGACGAGATCATAGAGCATCGAGTAAATGCGATGTATGATGACTCTCTACAACGCTTTTATCCAATAGAAACTATCGAGATAGAAGTAGGTACAGTATTGAAGTTGAATTATAAAACAAAAGTAAAAGCAGAATTCCCTGGGTATGAGGATCATGATGTCTATGAACGAGTATCCTTCAGGGGAAGAAGTCTTTCTCCAACAGGCAGTTACTATGATACACAGGTGGAACAAGCCGTTCAATATGCGATCCAGCGTGAGCCCAATACCCCACCGGAATTAGCGAATCTAAGAACGGTAGATGGACAAATGGCTGAGAAAACTACGTTTACTGATTTCAAAGAGCGATTTCGTTTTGCTTTTGATTATGGTGACGGTGATTTGGACCGTTTGTATTATAGTGTGTGGATCAATGGAGAAGTTCTTACCGAAAATCAAATGCTCCTCAATGCACGAGAAGAACTTCAAACACTTAGATCAGCAGCATTCACGATCGACATAAAAGATCTAGAGGGGGTCTTTCAACGAGGTGAAAATACGATTACTGTAACGCTCACTGATAATCGTATTGATGAACCGCTTATTTTGGAAGAGAGTTTTCAGGTGGAAGGTTATCTGGGATTTGAATTCGTGACAGAAGAATACAGCTGGAAGTATGCTCGATCACAATTGCCAATGAACAGACAAGCACAAGCACGTGAAGAAAGGATGCGTGTTGTTACTAGAAACACATTGAATACATCGGATTCATATAAAGTAACCGTATCTGCTGAAGAACTAAATCATGTGGATATGCAACATGCGATTAGTGAAGGGTATCTTGTGTTCAAAAATGAAATGGGAGAAATCGCACTTTCTGCTTTAACACTGGAAATTGATAAGGTTTATGAATTTTCACAAGAAGAAGGCTTGTTACTGCGCCTAAACAGTCAAGATAGAACAGGAGTATATTCTGGAACGATCACGTGGAAAATTGAAGATGTGTTATAGCAAGAAGCTAGCTTTGAAAGGGGGGATCGTATGGCTGGCTAGATACTAGAAAAAAAGTGGAAAGGAGAAAACAATGAAATCAAAAAACCGATACTGGATGATTTCTGTTCTTCTTCTACTCCTGTTCTCGTTATCGATGCCAGTGGTGAATGCTGCTACCCAAGCTGGTGAAACGCATGCAGTCATAGAAATCAATGAACGGGAGATAGGAAAGCAGACTGAAAAGGGAGAAGAAAAACAGAAAAGCAGTTTTCCAGAGGCAAATGAAGCAAAGGCAGGATTGATTTCATTTGTTGGGACGCTGTTGATTATCGGCGTTATTTTAGTCTATCGTCATCAAATACGTGGAGGCGAAAAACATGAAAAATAGATTTTCGCTAGCGTTATGGAGTGCATTATTCATAGGAATGTTTAGCTGTTCTTCTGCTGTTCACGGACAGACCGAGGGTGCGACTTCTCTGAAAATCGTTCCTTTGAATGAACAATTTCCACGGATGTTATACATTGATGATTTACTGTTCGTATCACGCTATACAGATGAACACAATCAAATCCATCGAGAGAGCAACGATTTATCGATTACCTTTCTTGATTCTCGAAAAGAGAGCACAGAATGGCAACTACAACTGAAAACAGAAGACTTCCGTTGTAAAAAAGATGGACATCTTTTGACTGCCGATTATCAATTAGGCAGAGGAATGTTCAGCGGAAAGAACGAAGAAGCTGTCAAAGGATTGGAAGCTTTCGAATATGATCACCAAGATGCAGGAAAAGAGTATCGTACGATCATCCAGTCAACAGGAAACAAAGAACGTGGAATCGTTACATATACGATTCCTGGCGAGCAGTCAACACTCACTTTTCCTGAGGGGACATCTAGTGGTCATTACTACTCGAAACATTATTGGCGATTTGTGAATGCAGAATTTTGATGAGAAAAAAAGGAGGACAAAAAATGAAAAAATTAGTAGGGGTTTTAAGTACAAGTGCGATGTTATTTACATGTTTTGCACCAACAGTCATGGCAGCAGAATTTGGTGAACCAATGGATGGAACGACTAGAGTGGAGATTACTGACTTTTTAGTAGTGGATGATCTTCCAACTTACCCAGGGATTTTTACACTCGATGATGTTCCTGATATCGATTTTGGTGAACATACGGTGGCGCAAATCAGCGCAAATACAACTGTCAATGGTACTTTTGATGGCGCATTGCAAGCTTCCGATTTTCGTCCGCTAGAAGCCAGCAAAACAGAAGCTTTAGAATTGATCAGCGAATACACTGGTGTTGAAGATACAACAGAGCTGACAGCAGCTTGGGAGAATGCTGTAGTTGCGGGAGACTGGGTATTGACAGTCAGTGCAACAAACTTAACAGATGATATTGCTTCTGCTCTTACGATCAATGGAGAAAATGTATTAGAATCTGCAACAACTCTTCCGATATCTTATGTTTCCGGTACATTTGATCATATAAATGAGCTCACATCAGAAGCGCCAACACTAACAGTCAAAGCGAATACACCGGTTGGAGAGTATACTGGTACAGTTACTTACACAGCAGTGGATTCGATCTAACAGCAGTATTTCAAGTAAAATAATTTGTTTTACTTGTAAACAACCGCAAAAGGATGGAGCGGATAAGCTAACTCCATCCTTTTTACATAAAATGGAGGGATGAAAAGTGAGACGACATTTAGTATTGGTTTTGATAACTTTATTAATACAGATAGTTTTTCCTGGAATCGTCGTTTTTGCTGATGAAAATCATGGAGCAGACTATAGTGTCCATCCTATTTTACCGGACAATCAGCGAGAAGGACGTTCATTCTTTGATTTACGAGTAGAACCTGGAACAAAACAGACATTACAGATCCAGATCAATAATTTTTCTGATCAAGAGCAAACGTATTTTATCAATGTCAATACAGCTCAGACAAACGGAAACATAGTGATTGACTACGGACAAAATGAATTACCAGAGGAGTCAATCGTTCAGCAACCCATCTGCACATTGGTCGATTATCCAAAAGAAGCAGTGATCCCAGGGAATAAAGCAGGAGTCGTTACTTTAGAAGTACAAGCACCTGATACTTCCTTTGATGGAATCTTATTAGGCGGGATCCAAGTGAAAAAAGATTTTTCAGCTGAAAAAGAAGAAAGTAATCAGCCTTTTTTTAGCGAATACGCTTATGTGGTTGGGTTGATGATGAGCGCAAATGACAAGGAAGTTGTGCCGGATCTGAAGTTGAATGAGGTACGTTCCGAAGTGATCACCAACAATGCTGGTGTGGTTGCTGTGCTAGAAAATCCTCAACCAATCAATATCAAGGGAGTGACCGTTGAAGCAACTGTTCATTCAAAAGGACAGGAAGAACCGATAATGACACGAAAAATCGAAAATGGTGGTATTGCTCCTGAATCAGTTTTTGCTATGCCTATTTATCATGGGGAAGCTGGAAATACGAAACCTTTAGAATCGGGGGATTATCGACTTTTAGTCGAAGCACAAGATGAGACAGGGCAAAAGTGGTTGCTGACAAAAGACTTTACGATTACGAAAGAACAAGCAAACTCAGTCAATCATGAGGTTTTTACTGTAGAAAATAATACAAATTCTTTGTTGTATATCATTATCGGGGCCCTAGCAGCGGTTCTTTTAGTCGGTGGTTTCTATGTATATCGCAGAGGAAAGAAATTCCGCAGAAGGTGATTCATATCGAATATTAAGTGAAATCTGGTTTATAAGAAGTAGCAAAATTAAGAGTAGGGGCTGTGACAAAAGTCTTGTCGCAGCCCTTTTTTCCGGATAAACGGTGCTCAAAAGCTTGCATCTGCGGTAATAAGCCCAACCAAACGAAAAATAGGAGGAGCTATTTTTGTTTGGCTGTTCTTATTACTTGATGCAGGACAGCTTTTTCACAACCTCTTTTTCAGAAAATAATGAAGATTTCTTTTCCTATCAATTTTTTTGTTATAATGGGTAGGAAATGAAAACTTGCCAAGAGGAGTAATACAACATGAATAATACTTACCCAGACGACAGTTTGACGCTGCATACGGATCTATATCAAATCAATATGATGCAGACATACTGGGAATTAGGTCGAGCTGATTTACATGCTGTTTTTGAATGTTATTTTCGAGAAATGCCTTTTAGCCACGGGTACGCGGTTTTTGCAGGATTGGAACGGTTAGTCAATTATTTAGAGAATCTGACGTTTAGTGATTCCGATATTGCTTACTTACGTGGCTTAGAAGTCTATCCTGAGGGTTTTTTGGAGTATTTACAAAATTTTGAATTTAAAGCAACGGTTCGTTCTGCTCGTGAAGGTGAATTAGTTTTTGCAAATGAACCATTGATCCAAGTGGAAGGTCCTTTGGCACATTGTCAGTTAGTAGAAACAGCACTGTTGAATATGGTCAATTTCCAAACGTTGATCGCGACAAAAGCAGCTCGCATCAAATCTGTGATCGGAGAAGATCCGCTCTTGGAATTTGGGACTAGACGAGCGCAAGAATTGGATGCGGCAGTTTGGGGAACTAGAGCGGCATATATCGGCGGAGCAGATGCAACAAGCAATGTACGTGCTGGAAAGATATTTGGGATACCAGCTAGTGGGACTCATGCGCATTCGTTAGTCCAATCTTATGGAAATGATTATGAAGCATTTATGGCGTATGCTAAAACCCATAAAGACTGTGTGTTCTTAGTCGATACTTATGATACGTTGAAATCAGGTGTGCCAAGTGCAATCCGCGTAGCAAAAGAATTAGGTGATAAAATCAACTTCCAAGGCGTACGTATCGACAGTGGAGATATGGCCTATATATCTAAGCGTGTTCGGGAACAATTAGATGCAGCTGGATTTACGGAAGCAAAAATTTATGCTTCTAATGACTTAGATGAAGCAACGATTTTGAATTTAAAGATGCAAAAAGCTAAAATTGATGTATGGGGTGTCGGAACAAAACTGATCACCGCTTATGATCAGCCAGCCCTTGGTGCAGTATTCAAACTAGTATCAATCGAAGATAGCGAAGGAAATATGGTGGATACGATCAAGTTATCAAGCAATGCGGAAAAAGTGACAACTCCAGGAAAAAAACAAGTATGGCGTATTACTCGAAACTCTGATGGGAAATCTGAAGGAGACTATGTCACATTATGGGATGAGGATCCTCGAGAAGAAGAAGCTATCTTTATGTTTCATCCAGTGCATACGTTTATCAATAAAACTGTTCGGGATTTTACCGCTCGCCCCGTTTTACAAGATATCTTTATCGAAGGAAAAAGAGTATACGAACTACCCGTGCTAAACGAAATCAAAGAATATACAAAAGAAAATCTAGATTCACTGTGGGAAGAGTACAAACGAGACTTGAATCCGCAAAAATATCCGGTCGATCTATCTACTGAATGCTGGAACCATAAAATGGCTACGATGGAACGAATGAAAAAAAGTGTAGCAGAACTTCATACAGAAGCATAGGAGGAGAATAAATGAGCCTGCAAACAGAAATCATCCATGAATTAGGTGTCAAACCAACAATTGATCCAACAGAAGAAATTCGTAAAAGTATTGATTTTATGAAAGCTTATTTGAAAAAATATCCGTTTCTTAAAACCTTTGTATTAGGTATTAGCGGTGGTCAAGATTCTACTTTAGCAGGTCGTTTGGCGCAACTAACGATGGAAGAAATGCGTGAAGAAACGAAAGATGAAAGCTATCAATTTATCGCTGTTCGTCTTCCTTATGGTGAACAAGCAGATGAAGAAGATGCAAAAGCTGCTCTTGACTTTATCCAGCCCGATGTTAGTCTGCGAGTAAATATCAAACCTGCTGTTGATGCACAAGTACAAGTATTAAGTGAAGCAGGTGTGGAAATCAGCGATTTTAACAAAGGAAATATCAAAGCACGACAACGAATGATTACACAATATGCCGTAGCCGGAGAAAGAGCAGGAGCTGTATTAGGGACGGATCATGCTGCAGAAAACATCACTGGTTTTTTCACGAAATTTGGTGATGGAGGAGCCGATATCTTACCATTGTTCCGTTTGAACAAACGGCAAGGGAAACAATTGCTTCAAGCATTGAATGCACCGGAAAAGCTATACACAAAAATTCCGACTGCAGATCTTGAAGATGGAAAACCAATGATTGCGGATGAAGTCGCACTAGGTGTTACGTATAACGAAATCGATGATTATCTAGAAGGAAAAGAAGTTCCCGCTCAAGCACAAGAAAAAATCGAAGCGTGGTGGAACAAGACGCAGCATAAACGTCATTTGCCAATTTCTGTTTTGGATGATTTTTGGAAATAACAATAAAATAAAAAAACAGCCGTCCCTTCATAGGGATTGGCTGTTTTTGCTTTATAAAATAGAAAAGAAAACTATCAGCTGTAGTAAACTTTTAATTTGATATCTTGGTCGTAATTACCGAATCCTTTACCAAATAAAGTACAGCCACCTACATGTTCGGCATCTTCTTTCACTTCGATTCGCAAATGCCAAGTATCTTGATCTTTAGGGATGTCGTTGATCGTGATGTCTGACAAAGGTTCCCCATTCATATTTGTCAAATGTTTGGTAATTCGGATCGTCTTCAGTAAGCCGTATTGATTAAGATTATCTGGATACCAATCAGGCGTATATTTCCCGCGGATATCAGCAAAATCTCCAGGGCTCGTCCATGTTCCTAGCTCTACGCCATTTAGGCTGAAAGTGATATCGGAAGGCCAATTGTCATTTGAAAAAGGAAATTCAGAAGAAATTTCCACAGAAACTTCCAACATTTCTAATGTATCCTCTGCATTCAAAAAATTAGGTGACTGATACTCGACAAACCCGCTGGTAAACCAGAGGATACGAGCATCCATCCTTCGAGGATCCACAAAATAGCGTGGTTCATCCACTTTTCCGATAAAGTCATGGATCGTCGCTAAACCACATGTCGGTTCAATTGCATAATTCGTATAGTGACCAATAGGTATCGATGTTTCTTTCGTGTCAAAAGCATTGAATATTTTTTCTGGGAAACTGATATCTATTTTATCGACACGAAGGCTCGAAATTTTTTGTTGTCCTATTTTCTCTGTTTTGATGATGTTCGCTTCTTCTAACTTTTTCACGTGCATCGTCGTGATCGCGCTGCTTACTCCAAGTTCTTTTGCCAAATCTTTGACATTCATCTTCTTTTTGGAAAGCAACTGAATGATCCTGATTCTTGTCTTGCTAGCTAATGCTTCATATACCGGTAAGGATTCCTCGTTTATTTGTAGTTGCATATATATCACCGCTTAAAAGGTTTTTCTTCTATATTAACATATTTATTAATGAAAGCTATATTGAATTATTTGATTTAATCTTAATTAATATTTACATTAATTATAATGGGTAAAAATAAATAGATTTAACATTTTTATTATTGACAACGCTTTCAACGGGGTGTATTATTCATGTATAAATTAAAGGAGGTCAGTTATGGAAGCCACAATGTTGATTAGTAGTGTCAAGCGTGTAGGCAAAGTTGATCCGCGGTTGTATAGTTCATTTATTGAACATATGGGACGAGCGGTATATGAAGGGATTTATCAGCCAGATCATCCATCAGCTAATGAAAGTGGATTTCGCCAAGACGTCATTCACTTAGTAAAAGAATTGAACATTCCCATGATTAGATATCCTGGTGGAAATTTTGTGTCAGGATTTCGTTGGGAAGACAGTATTGGTCCCATAGCAAGTAGACCCAAAAGGTTGGATTTAGCTTGGCGGACAATTGAAACGAATGAAGTTGGGATTCATGAATTTTATAACTGGTGTCAGCATGTAGGGGCCGAAATCAATATGGCTGTCAATCTGGGTACTCGTGGGGTAGATGCAGCTCGTAATTTAGTCGAATATTGTAATTTTCCTAAAGGAACTTATTGGAGTGATTTAAGGTGTTCGAATGGTCAAGAGAGCCCTTTTGGAATTAAGACATGGTGTTTAGGGAATGAAATGGACGGTCCTTGGCAGATTGGTCATAAAACAGCAGAAGAATATGGACGGTTAGCAGCGGAAACGGCTAAGGCGATGAAACTCGTAGATGATTCAATTGAGGTGGTTTTATGCGGAAGTTCTAATCGGCAAATGCCTACATTTGGTGATTGGGAGTTAACAGTCCTTGATCAAGCATATGATCAAATAGATTATTTGTCTCTTCATCAATATTATGGCAACCAAAAAAATGATCTTTCTCATTATCTTGCACGTTCCTTGGACATGGATCGGTTCATTTCTGAAGTGACAGCGATGTGCGATACAATCAAGGCGAAGAAACATAGTAAGAAGCAGATCAACCTGTCCTTTGATGAATGGAATATTTGGTATCATTCAGCGGAACAAGATGAGCAAGCAGCGCCTTGGCAGATTGCTCCTCCTTTACTAGAAGATAACTATAATTTTGAAGATGCATTACTATTAGGCTGTCTATTAATCACTTTATTGAAACATGCAGACAGAGTAAAGATAGCTTGTCTTGCTCAATTGGTAAATGTTATTGCACCAATCAGGACAGAAACAAACGGAGAAGCTTGGAGACAGACGATTTATTATCCATTTATGCAAGCTGCTATGTATGGACAAGGAGAGGTGTTAAGCCCACAAATTCATTCAGCAAACTATGCGACGGAAGATTTTGAAGAAGTGCCGTATTTAGAAAGTGTAGCAGTAATAAATGACAAAGAACTTGTCATATTTGCAGTTAACCGTGGAGAAGAAGAAATGAATCTAACTGTTTGCTTGTCTGAATTATCAGTAGCAGGAGTGATTGATTTTTCTGAAATGAGTGGGTTTGATACGAAAGCAACCAATCTTCCTAAAAGTGAACAAGTAAAACCAAGTCATTCAACGAATGTAAAAGCTGAAGATGGGAAAATCAATTGTTTGTTGAAACCGCTATCTTGGAATGTAGTCAGATGTTATTTATCAGATGAAGGAGGAACAAAAAATGAAAGGTAAAAAATGGTTAATTGGCTCTTTATTGGTAGTTGCAACAGGTATTTTAGGTGCTTGTGGTGGCGGAAGTTCAGCAGAATCTGATTCTGATAAAGAAGTGACTTTGACTTTTTGGAATGGGTTTACTGCATCTGATGGGGAAATATTGCAAGAAATCGTTAATGAATTTAATAAAACAAATGATAAAAACATCAAAATTGAAATGGATATCATGACTTGGGCCAATTTGAATGAAAAACTTCCTACAGCGATTTCTTCTAAAAAGGCACCTGACTTTATTGCATTAAATTATCCAGATTTTGCACAGTATGTAGAAAACGGAGCGGTACAACCATTAGACGATTTCTGGGAATATGATGGAGTAGATAAATCTGATTTTAAAGAAACGGCTGTTGAATTAGGTCAAGTAGAAGGTAAACAGTATTTTGTCCCCATGCAGGTACAAGGAATGTATATGTATTGGAATAATGATTTGTTTAAACAAGCTGGTTTAGACACTGAACAACCACCTACTACTTGGGAAGAATTGACAGAAATGGCACCACAATTAACTGATAGTAGTAAAAATGTATCAGGTTTTGTCTTCAATAAGGATGGAACTGCACCATTATATAACTGGATGTTAGCAAATGGCGGTAAATTAGTGAACGATGATTATACTAAGTCTGAATTTGCCTCTCCTGAGAACCTTAAAACGTTAAAAGCGATCCAAAAAATGATTCATGTAGACAAGACTGGCCCAGAATCGATTTCTGGCGCCGAAATGGACAATTTAATGAATGCTGGTCAACTAGCCATTGAAATCAATGGGCCATGGTTAAATAACGGATTGAAAGCAAACGAGATTGATTATAATGTGACTACCTTACCACAAGGGAGTGACTCGGACAAAAAAACAGCTATTTTAGATGGCGTAGGATATGCCATTCCGGCAAGTACAGATAATAATAAAAAAGAAGCTATCTATGAGTTTTTGAAATATTGGAATACAACTGAAATTGGTAAAAAATGGAGTATCGAAAATGGGTTTCCTGCCTACTTGGATTCAGTAGCAAAAGATGAAGAAGTCAAAAATGATCCTATTGTTTCTGAATTATCGAAACAAATGGACTATGCAGAGCCATATTTACCAGGTTTTACCCAAATCTCTGCGATTAATAACGATATCATCAACCCATTGATTGAAAAATTATTAGCGGGAGAAGACCCTGAGAAACTCATGAACGATGCAGATGATGCCATCAATCAATTATTGCAAAAATAGTACAGACCTTTATATAGGATAGACTGTTAACAAGATACAGATATCTGAATGATCGACGTAGTGTTTGCAGATAGGTGTTATTGCAGAAATCACAGCGATCGTTCGGATATCTTATTCAGATTCGATTAAACCAAGCTCGTATATTTTATCAAAATGAAAGATGAGGTGGACTATATGAACGGATTCACCAAATATTGGAATCGCCCTGAACGTGCTGCGTATTTGTTTTTGACTCCATCTTTTTTAGTTTTATTATTATTTACTGTCATACCGCTTTTAGGAACATTTGCTATTAGTTTTACAGATTTGAATATTTTCTTTACATCAAGAAATTTTGTAAGTTTTGAAAATTTCACACGTATATTTAGTGATGAACGAGCAGTTAATTCGTTGATTCATTCTTTATATTTTACCGTACTTGAAACGCCAACACAAATTATTGTTGGTTTATTAGCAGCAGTAGCATTATCTAAAAATACCAGATTCAATCGGTTTTGTCGTTCAACGTTTTACATTCCAGTTATTTGTTCATTGACGTCAATTGCGATTATTTTTTCTATGTTACTTGATCCGAATGTAGGGGCGATTCCTTACTTGTTTTCACAAGTCGGCTTGCCGATTCCTCAATTTTTTCGCGATCCAACTCTTGCCATGCCAACTGTAGCCATCATGACTGTTTGGAAGAATTTTGGTGTTACTATGACGATTCTCTTGACTGCTATTCAGGGAATCTCTCCCTCTTTGTATGAATCTGCTCAAATGGATGGTGCAACAAATCGGCAGCAGTTTTTTAACATTACACTACCTCAGATCGTTCCCTCCTTAGGTTTTTGTGTTTTAACGAATCTGATTGGTTCGATGCAAGTGTTTGACCAAGTATATGTTGCAACCGCTGGTGGCCCACAATTTAAGACAGAAACAGCTGTTCAATATATTTACAGTCGAGGATTTACAGCACCTTATGAATTGGGCTATGCATCAGCATTGTCTTCGGTTTTGTTTATCATTGTTGCAACTATAGCTATCTCCACTAATGTGTACATGTCACGGAAAGAAAAACAAATGAAATAGGAGGGAACTCTGTATGGCACCAGAAAGCTCGATTACAGTTACTGTGAATAAGAGGAAAGCAGTTAGTGGTAAAAAAATCATTCGAACGATTAGTATGCTAATTATATTGTTTGTTATTGCTTTTCCTTTTTTGTGGCTGATTATTTCTTCTTTTAAACACGAAAAAGACATTATCTCATTTCCGCCTAGAATATTTGCAGACAGCTATACCCTAGATAACTATATTAAGGTTTGGACAACGATCCCTTTATTAGATTACATCAAAAATACAGTAATTTTTGCTGGAGGGACAGTGATTACTTCTGTATTCTTTGATTCTCTTGCGGGGTACGCATTTGCTCGTATGCGTTTCAAAGGGAAATCAGTTTTGTTCTATTTCGTTTTACTGACAATGATGATCCCATTCCAAGTCTTCATGATTCCTCTATTTATTGAAGTCAATTTGCTTGGCATGCTTGATACTTATGCAGGTTTAATCATTCCTCGTATGACAACTGCATTTGGTATCTTCATGATGCGCTCCTTTTTTATCACTTTACCAGATTCTTTGGAAGAGGCAGCACGCATTGATGGACTAAGTGAGTTTAATATTTTTTTGAAAATCATGTTGCCATTGAGCAAACCTACTCTTTTATCATTAGGGATTTTCACGCTGATGAATAGTTGGAATGACTTGCTTTATCCATTGATATTGACAAGTAGTTCAAAAATGAGAACTTTACCAGCAGGGCTAGCTTTATTTACGGGGCAGAACATTTCTTTCTATGGACCTGTAATGGCTGGAACGGTTATTTCAATGTTGCCATTACTAGTGGTTTATATTTTTGCACAGAAATATTTTGTTCAAGGAACAGCTATGTCTGGAATGAAAGAGTGAGGAAGATGAAAATAGTTGAGACAAAATTTTATGGACAGTTGATTGTGGTTTCTGATTACATCTTATTAGGAATTCTCTGGGTAATCGTGTGTTTGCCGGTTATTACTATCGTGCCTGCTACATGTGCTGTTTTTTATGTAATGGCGCAATGGAAAGGTAAGGAATCAGGACACATCATTTATTTTTTCTTTCAAGGAATGAAGCAACATTTTGGTAAGAACTTGTTCCTTAGTATGTTAACGACCGTTATTTATTTTCTTGTTAATCAATTATTAGAAGAACAGACAATCGGACTTTCAATTAGTGGATATGTAGTTTCACTTATTTATTCCATGTTTCTTTTATCCTGGGTATATGTGATTTCTGAAAATAAAGATACTTCGTTTCTACAAATTTTTGAACAAAGTACATGGAAAGTATTTTTTGATTTTTTGAGAAATATTCTTTGTTGCGCTTTGTTATTAGGTTTTGTACTACTCATATTTCTTTTTCCTCCGTTTATTTTTATCTTTGCTGGTGGCGTTTGGAAACTTGTATCTATTATCTTGACTATAGGAAATGAAAGGTAGGGAAAGCTGTTGGACGAAGAAATAAAAGTAAAAATCAGAGAGGATTTTACAGTAGGAGAGATCAGTTCTCGGCTGTTTGGCTCATTTGTTGAACATATGGGAAGTGTCGTCTATACAGGGATTTATGAACCGAGCCATGAAACAGCTGATGGTGACGGGTTTAGACAAGATGTCCTCTCTTATGTAAAGGAATTGGAATTAGGTGTCATTCGCTATCCTGGAGGGAACTTTACATCTGGTTATGATTGGTTGGATACTATAGGTAGGAAAGAACGGCGACCAAAAAAGATTGATTTAGCATGGCGAGGTATAGAACCAAATTCTTTTGGAATCCACGAATTTTTTAAATGGATCAGTCATGTACAAGCGGAACCGATATTCACAGTGAATTTAGGAACAAAAGGAATCGATGAAGCAAAAAATTTAGTAGAATATTGTAATTTTCCAAAAGGAACCTTCTGGAGTGATTTGAGAATAAAAAACGGGCAAAAAAAACCTTTTGGCGTTAAATTATGGTGTTTAGGGAATGAGCTAGATGGGCCATGGCAAGTGGGTGCTAAGAGTGCTTATGAATATGGTAGGTTAGCAAATGAAGCCTCGAAAGTCATGAAGTTAGTAGATGATTCAATTGAAACAATCTTAGTTGGAAGCTCTACGCCACGTTTACCATCGTACCCTGAATGGGATCGTATCGCATTAGAAGAAGCATATGAGAACGTAGATTATTTAGCTTTGCATAACTATATTGACAAGTATGATGAAGAAGACTTGACTAAACCTCCTAAAAATGAGCGTGATGATACAGCGACATACCTGGCAAAAGCTTATCGATTCGATCGTCAAATTGAAGAGATCGTTGCTACTTGTGATTATGTAAAAGGATATTTGAGAAGTGAGAAAACAATGTATCTAGCGTTCGATGAATGGAACGTACATGCCCAACCGGAAAAAAGACACAGGGATTTTGAAATCGGTAGTCCCATTGATTGGTGTTACTTTACTATGGAGGATACATTATTATTTGGTTCATTAGGATTGGCTATTTTACGACATGCAGATCGCGTAAAGATTAGTTGTCAATCATTGTTAGTAAACACAATACCTTTAATACTAACAGATGCTAAAGGCCAAGCATGGAAGAATCCAACTTACTATGTGATGCAACACTTATCGAAATATGCTAAAGGTCAAGTATTGGAACAACAAATCATTTGCCCTGTTTATGATTGTGAAAAGATAAAAAAAGTTCCTTATGTAGACAGTGTGGTCGTAGATAACGGCAATCAACTGACTATTTTCTTGATTAATCGCACTAATGAACAACAAAATGTAACGATTGAACATGATTTTAATTTGCTAGATCAAGGAGAGCACTACACATTGACCAGTAGTGATCTATTGGACAAAAATACACGTGAAGAACCAGAAAAGATAAAACCTGAAATAAACTATTTTTCAATAGAAAAACATGACGAGTTAAATGTAGGGATAGAAAAATACTCTTGGAATGTAATTAGAATAAAGAAAATGTGAGGAAATTTGTTATGATGAAGACACTTTATAATAATCCTATCGTTCAGCAACGGGCAGATCCTTGGGTATATAAACATACAGATGGTTATTATTATTTTACAGGATCGGTTCCCGGCTACCAAGTGATTGAATTAAGAAGGGCAAAGTCACTGAATGAATTAGAACATGCTGAAAGCCTGATTGTATGGCAGGCTCATGAAGAAGGACCGATGAGTGAATTGATCTGGGCACCTGAAGTCCATTATATCAATGGAAAATGGTACATTTACTTTGCTGCAAGCAATCATAAAACCATACGTGATGAATCCCATCATCACCGCATGTTCGTACTTGAAAATCAGCATATGGATCCAATGAATACAGATTGGATAGAAAAGGGACAAATAAAAACGAAAAGGGAAACTTTCAGTTTAGATGGAACAACTTTCTCTTCTCAGGGAAAGCTATATTACGTGTGGGCTCAACAAGATCCTGAAATTGCTGGGAATTCTAATCTTTATCTATCCGAAATGGCTAATCCTTGGACGTTAAAGGGAGAGCAACTCCTCCTTTCTATACCTGAGTATGAATGGGAAAAACGGGGTTTTTCAGTAAATGAAGGTCCAGCAGTCCTTACTCGTAATGGGAAAATATTCATTACGTATTCTGGTAGTGCAACGGATGAAAACTATGCCATGGGTCTGCTGTGGGCTGATGAGCACAAGAATCTTTTATTAAATGAATCATGGCATAAATTATCGGAGCCAGTATTCGTTTCTTCTGAAAAAAATAAGCAATTTGGGCCTGGTCACAACTCGTTTACGATTTCAGAAGATGGATGCTTTGATATTTTGATTTATCATGCTCGACCAGAGAAGAACCAAAAAGGGGATCCATTAGACAATCCCAATCGGCACGCGAACGCGCAATGCTTTACGTGGAATGAGCAAGGATTTCCAGAATTTGATGAACCTGTACCGTATGACTTATGAGAACAAGAAACCTTGATTTTTGCTTGAATAAACCTTGCAGACTCGTTATGATATATGTACGTACAAATAAAAAGGGGCAAGGTAAATGGCAAAATATCAAGACATTGCAGATGAGATAAAACAAAAGATCCTTCATGAGGAATACGAAGTAAATACAACCATTCCTTCAGAATTCAAGCTGCAAGAAATATATGCCGTCAGCAGACATACGATTCGGCAAGCAATCGCTGTGTTGGTAAATGAGGGCTATCTGCGTAAAGAAAAAGGATCGGGCACATATGTAGATGACAGCTATAAGAAAGAAAAAACACCATTGAACAGAACAAAAACGATCGGTGTCATCACCACATATCTCTCTGATTATATTTTTCCGTCGATTATCCGAGGAATCGAAAACGAATTACGAGAATCTGGGTATTCATTGCTTTTAGCCAGTACGAATAACGATCACGAATTGGAGAAAGAGTGTTTGAAGAAAATGATTGCTTATGGAGTAGATGGTTTAATCGTTGAGCCTACGAAAAGTAATCAGTATAACCCAAACTTAGCACTTTATGTTGCTTTGAGAGAAAAAGGCATTCCGATGGTGATGATCAATGCTGCTTATGAAGAGTTAAATGCCTCTTATATTTGTTTAGATGATGTGAAAGTCGGTTTTATGGCAGCAGAATATTTGATAAAAAAAGGACATCAACGTCTGTTGTTCATCACAAAAATCGACGATCTTCAAGGAAAATACAGGATGAAAGGTTTTATCAGCGCGTGTGAACAGTATAATGTGCGATTTTTGACAAAAGATATCATTACTTTCACCACGGAAACACGAGAAACAATTGCTGAAAAAACAGTACAACGGTTGAAAGAAGAACAAGCTTTAGATGGCATCATTTGCTATAACGATCAAATAGCTAGTTTATTGCTAGATAAGTTGACAGAAAATGGCTATCATATTCCAGATGACCTATCGATCGTAGGAACAGACGATTCTTCTTTAAGCCATTTAGGAAATAAAAAATTGACAACATTGACTCATCCAAAAGAAAAGTTGGGACAAGATGCCGCACGGTGGATCGTCACAACGATTGAAAAAGGACAGGTACAGCCGAATATTCTTTATGAGCCTGTACTAGTTGAACGGGAAACAGTAAAAGAAAACGAAAAATAAGAGACGGGTTTTTACCGCCTCTTATTTTTTATATCAATTTGGGGCTGTGACAAAAATCATCAAACATGAGAAACTGTTTTTTGAACTTGGTCCTTGTGACTCGAAACTAAGCGGTTCCTTCTTATTTCTTGAAGCTGACCACTTCTGTCACGACCACTTTAAGAATGATGGATAGAAATACGTTTAGGATAAGTTTTTTTAGATGCACTTTGTTCGATTCCCTCTAAAGATTTCCCACGAGTCTCCGGTACGATCTCTTGAATAAATAAAACTCCTAAAAAGCAGATGATCCCAAAAATACCAAAAACGATTTCTTGAGACATAGAAGCAGTCATCACAGGAAAAAGCAAGCCGACTAGGAAAGAACCAATCCAATTAAAAGAAGAGGTCAGGCCAGATGCTCGCCCGCGGACAGCTAATGGGAATATTTCGCCTACGATTACCCATGTCAGTGGAGCCCATGTGCAAGAATAAAATGCGACATAAATACATAAAAACAAGAGAATTAACAACGAATTTGTATGAGCATCCAGTACAGTTCCTAAAACAGCTGGTAGGATGAAAGAAAGTCCCATCACGCTACCGCCTATTTTCAATAAAGTTCGCCGATTGAACTTGTCTGCAATAACCAAAAAGAGCAAAGAACCAGCAACTAAAATGATTCCTTGGATGATCGGCCACATCAATGCATCGCTCGCTGCATGCCCAGTCGCTTTTTCTACGAACAGCGGAATATAGTAAAAAATAGCATTAGCTCCTTGAAATTGCTGGAATACTGCTACACCAATACCGGCAATAACTAACGAACGATACTTTTCTAAAAACAAAGTATGCCAAGAAGTTACGGTTGTCTTTTCTTGTTTGACATTCAGCTGGATTTGTTCGAATTCCTGTTCAGCTTCGTATTCTCTCCTTCTAGAATTTCGAGAAGGCGGCTGATCAGATTTTGTAAGCAATTTCATTCTATAACTTATGTACGTACAAAACAAGCGTTTTTTATTATATTCTTGAAAATAACCACTTGACATGTACGTACAAAAGTATACAATAATCATTGTAAGCGCTACTAAAAAAGACGGTTTGATCAGGTTTGACGAGAAGGAGGGAGTTAAATCATTATGAAGGAAGTAAATGCGCAAAGTATGTTAGATGTCATAGATGGTCGTACATCTTTAGGAATTGAGTTTGGATCAACTAGAATCAAAGCTGTATTGATTGATTCATCTTTTACTCCTATTGCCGCTGGTAGTTATGAGTGGGAAAACAAACTAGAAAATGGTATCTGGACCTATTCATTAGAAGATATTTGGAAAGGACTGCGCGTCAGTTACCGAAAAATGGCAGCAGAAGTATTCGAAATCTATGGCGAGAATCTTACAACGATCGGGTCGATTGGGTTCAGTGCAATGATGCACGGTTATCTAGCTTTTGATAGCAAGGAACAGTTACTAGTACCATTTCGTACTTGGCGGAATACAATCACTGAAGAAGCAGAACGAATATTAACGGAAAAATTCCAATACAATATTCCGCAGAGATGGAGTATCGCTCATTTGTATCAAGCTATCTTGAATAAAGAAGAACATGTGAGAGAAATTAATTTTTTGACAACGCTTGCAGGATATGTTCATTGGCAGCTTACTGGTGAGAAAGTACTAGGCGTAGGAGATGCATCAGGCATGTTTCCTATCGATCCTTCAACGAAAACCTATCATCAAGAAATGAAAAATATTTTTGGTCAGTTAGTCGAAAAAGAGCATGTAGCGATTGATTTGGATCACATTTTGCCTAAAGTTCTAGTAGCAGGAAAAGAAGCTGGCAAGTTAAGCGAATCAGGGGCTTATCTGATTGACCCTACGGGAAACCTGAAGCCAGGAATCCCGATTTGTCCGCCAGAAGGAGATGCAGGAACCGGTATGGTCGCTACGAATAGTGTAGCCAAACGCACAGGGAACATTTCGGCTGGTACTTCCGCCTTCGCTATGATCGTATTAGAAAAAGAACTAGAAAATGTCCATCCGGAAATCGACATGGTCACTACACCTTCAGGAGAACTAGTAGGCATGGTTCATACGAATAACTGCTCTTCGGATATCAATGCTTGGGTCAGTATTTTTGAAGAATTTACCAATTCTTTGGGTATGGAGATAAGCAGAGATAAATTATTCACGGTATTATTCAATAAAGCGCTAGAAGGCGATACGGATTGCGGGGATTACTTTCTTATGGTTATTTTTCCGGTGAAAACATTACAGGAGTAAATGAAGGAAGGCCATTATTTGTACGTACACCAGGTAGCCGTTTTGATTTAGCGAATTTCATGCGAATCCATTTAGCCAGTGCTTTTAGCGCAATGAGAATCGGAATGGATATATTGAAATCTGAGGATGTCCAAATTGATCGTTTAGTGGGGCATGGGGGATTTTTAAAACACCAGAAGCTGGACAGCGGATTCTAGCATCTGCTATGGAGGCACCAGTTACAGTGATGGACACAGCCGGAGAAGGTGGAGCGTGGGGGATCGCGTTATTAGCAGCCTATATGATAGATCAGCATGGGAAATCTTTAGAAAACTTCTTGGCAGAAGACGTGTTTGGACAAGACCAAGGAATCACCATCACACCTTCAGCAGAAGAAATAGCAGGCTATCAGATATTTATGAGTCGTTACCGTGAGGGGATCGACATTGAAAAAACAGCGATTCATCAATTGCAAGAAAAAGGAGTGATAGAAAATGCTGGAACAACTGAAAGAAGAAGTATACCAAGCAAATCTTGACTTGCCTAAACACGGACTTGTCAAATATACATGGGGAAATGTGAGCGCTTTTGATCCTGAAACACGATATTTCGTTATCAAACCTAGCGGGGTCAGTTATGAAGAGATGACAGCAGACGACATGGTCGTTGTGGACTTGGACAATCATATCATTGAAGGTAAACTCAATCCCTCTTCGGATACGCCTACTCATGCTGTTTTATATCGTTCATTTCCTCAAATCGGAGGAATCGTCCATACTCACTCGACATGGGCGACGATCTGGGCACAAGCAGGATTGGATGTTCCTGCGATGGGGACGACGCATGCAGATACTTTTTATGGATCGGTACCTTGTGCTCGATTTTTGACACAACAGGAAATCGACAGCGGGTACGAATATGAAACAGGAAAAGTTATCATAGAAACATTCAAAGAACGCAAAATTGATCCCTTAGCAATTCCAGGGGTACTTTTACACGGACACGGTCCATTTACTTGGGGGAAAGATGCGCAAAGTGCAGTAATGAACGCAGTCGTACTAGATGAAGTATGCAAGATGAATTTATTTACCAGACAGCTTAATTCATTTTCAGAAGAGCTGCCTCAACGGATTTTAGATAAACATTATTTACGAAAACACGGAAAAAATGCGTATTACGGACAACACAAATAAAAGGAGTGGCTAATTATGTTGAATATTGGAGAAAAAGAATTTTGGTTTGTTGTAGGATCACAGCATTTATATGGGGAAGAAGCACTGCGAGAAGTAAAGAAACATGCACAAGAAATGGTTGATGAATTGAATGAAAACGGCCAATTGCCTTATCCTATCCGCCTTCAAGAATTAGCAGTTACCGCTGACACGATCACAAAAATCATGAAAGAGGTCAATTATCGAGAAGAAGTAGCAGGTGTGATCACTTGGATGCATACTTTCTCACCAGCAAAAATGTGGATCCGTGGGACAAAGCTTCTACAAAAACCATTGCTTCATTTAGCTACGCAATATAACGAAAGCATTCCTTGGAAAACGATCGATATGGATTTCATGAATTTAAATCAATCCGCTCATGGTGACCGCGAATATGGGTTCATCAATGCTCGATTAAATAAACAAAATAAAATCGTCGTTGGCTACTGGAAACGACCTGAGATTCAAAAAGAGATTGCTGATTGGATGGATGTTGCAGTAGCCTATAATGAAAGTTTTGGAATAAAAGTGGCTCGTTTTGGTGACAACATGAGAAACGTGGGTGTCACAGAAGGAGACAAAGTGGAAGCACAGATTCAATTTGGTTGGACTGTTGATTATTTTGGTATCGGAGATCTTGTACAAGTAATCGATCGCGTATCAGACGAAGAAGTCGAACAATTATTTGAAGAGTACAAGGAATTGTATACCTTCGACTATGGTGATTATGAAGAAAAGACATGGGAAGAACATGTAAAAGTACAAGCTCAGCAGGAAATCGGTATTCGCCGTTTCTTAGAAGAAGGAGGCTATAACGCTTTTACGACTAATTTTGAAGACCTTTATGGAATGAAACAACTGCCTGGACTAGCTGTACAACGTTTGATGGCAGAAGGATACGGTTTTGCTGGGGAAGGCGACTGGAAAACTGCAGCGATTGATCGGTTGCTGAAAATCATGGCTCGAGGAAAAGATACAGGATTCATGGAAGATTATACTTACGAGCTAGCTAGTGGCCAAGAAGCAATCTTGGAATCCCATATGATGGAAGTAGATCCGACGCTTGCTGCGACGAAACCAAGAATCGTTGTTTCTCCTTTATCAATGGGAGATAGAGAAGATCCGGCGCGTCTTGTATTTGATGGGAAAGCAGGAGAAGGGGTAGTCGTATCGATGGCAGACTTCGGTACGCATTATAAACTGCTGATCAATGAAGTAGAAGCCTTTGAACCCACAACTGAAGCACCTAATTTGCCTGTTGCACGTGTGCTATGGAAAACTAAACCGAATTTCCATGAAGGTGTCCATTCATGGATTCAGGCAGGTGGCGGTCATCATACCGTTGTCTCGCTAAATCTAACAACAGATCAAATTGAAACATGGGCAAAATTAGTTGAGTTGGAAACCGTTGTTATTAGATAAAAAGAGGTTGTGAAAAAGCCGCTTAGTTTTAAGAAAAAAGAAGAGATTGACGAAATTTGCTTTTCAACTTTTTTGAAATTTTGTCTTATTATCAATGTTAGCTAACTGAACACCATTTATCAAGAAATCTCACCCACAATATTTTGCTCTCAAAAATAAGGCTTATGGCAGTAACTTGCCATGGCCTTATTTTTATCGCTAAGCCTACTCTGCTCTAGCTGCTATTTTTGCTTCTAGGAAGTCAAATGGTAAACAGTTGTCTAATTGCAGTAATTTCGAGATACTTGTTAGTAAGGAGGGGGTTTTATGTATCACGTTCATTTGATTGATGCTATTCCAGAACAAGAGATAGAAAAGTTACAAGGGGAATATTTCAAAATAATAGATGATTTGCCAGCCGAAGGAATAGTCATTCGTAGTACGAAAGTGAAAGATGAATGGCTTACACCAGATTTGCTAGCAATTTCAAGAGCTGGTGTTGGGGTGAACACGATCAACGTTGAAAAAGCTTCTGAAAACGGGACGATCGTCATGAATACACCAGGCGTAAATGCTAATGCAGTAAAAGAGCTTGTTTTGTGCTGTTTGCTCTTATCTTCCCGTCCGATAATCGAAGCAAGTCGTATGGTACAAACACTAACAGGTCCTAATATTTTAGAACAGGCAGAAAACAAAAGAAGTACTTATGTGGGACGAGAATTGCAAGGCAAAACCATCGGTCTTCTTGGTCTTGGCGCGATAGGCACAAAAGTAGCGCTAAGTTGCTATGGCTTAGGGATGGATGTCTTGGGTTATTCTATCCGCGATGCCCAGTTGGATTATGTTCGGCAAGCAGATTTAGAAACAGTTCTTTCTACCTCGGATTACATCGTAGTCATGCTGCCGTTGACAGAAGATACAAAAGGATTGATCAATCAGGCGAATATAGAAAAAATGAAAAAAGATGCTGTACTTATCAATGTAGGAAGAAGTGAAATCGTTGATAAATATGCTGTTATGCAAGCATTGGAAAAACAACATCTGGCCAAATACGTGACTGATTTCCCAGAAGAAGAGTTCTTAGAAAATGACCGTATACTTATGTTGCCTCATCTAGGGGGATCGACTCAGGAAGCTTTGGCAGACAGCGGACGTTTGGCAGTTGAAGCCTTAAAAGATTATCTTTTGTTCGGTACGGTTAGAGAAGCGGTCAATTATCCATCCGCACGAATGTTTTTCCAAGCGCCGTTTCGATTCACTATATTTTATCAAAAGAAAACCAATATATTAGCAGAGATATTTTCTCTGCTGAATAAGAACGAGCTAGTGATCGCAGATATATCGCGTAATCATAAGAATGAGCATGTCTACATATTGATTGACATAGACAGTACTGATTTTGAACAGCTCAATCAAGTGAAACAACAGCTAGAAAAAATTTCTGGAGTACGAAAAGTCCGCTTATTAAAGAAACCAGAAAGGTCATAAAGAAAGAGAATATTTGGATTTCATTAATTCTTCTTTTCGTTCTTTACTTTCGAATTTCGTACAACTAAAATAAGAGAAACAACATTCTTTTGTTGATAGAAATGAAGGAGCAAGCATTTGAAAAGATATATAAGCAGACTTTCAACCAAACAGAAAAAGATTTTAAAAGGAACAGTAGCGATCATCAGTATCTTTTTTCTTGTTGTTTTTAGTAATTTATTTTTGCAGTGGTGTCAAAATGATCTATCCGTAGACCTTGCGTTGAAATTTGCTTTTTCTTGGCATACGGAAAAATTCTTCTTAGCCTGTTTCGTCTTGCTGATTATTCTTATTTTTCTGATTGCACTAGCAGGATCTGTCCCTTTAGGTTCCCTTACGTATGTCGTAGCCATCGGTGTATTAGGTTTTGCAAATTATATGAAAATGAGTTATCGGCAAGAACCGATTTATCCAGACGATTTGAAGATGATCACTGAAATCGGATTGCTGAAAGATATGACCGGCACTATGCTGTTTACAGTGATCTTAGCTGCCGCAGGAACCGTGCTAGGATTGTTCTGCTGGTACATGTTTCGAAGCCTGAAAAAAGGAAGGCGATTCCAATTGATCCGATTAACGACACTGCTTGTGGCAATTGGACTGCTAGGGTATATCAGTAATTTCAACAATCCCGATAATTTGTTGCGAAAAGCATATAATAAAACGGCACTATGGATACCTTACAGCCAGAAAATGAACTACTATAACACTGGTTTTATCGGTGGGTTTTTGTACAATCTGAAGGTAGAACCAATGGATGAACCTGAAGGATATTCGAAAGCAAAGATCAAAGAAATCACTGAAAAATACCAGAAGATAGCCGATGAAAAAAATAAAGCTGTAGAGGAAGAGTCGCCGAACATCGTGTTCGTAATGAGTGAAAGTTTCTCAGATCCTAGTCGATTAAACGGCGTAGAAGTATCTGGTGAGCCATTGGCAGATTATTATGAAGTAGCTGATCAAACATATAGTGGCAATATGCTTTCTCAAAACTATGGCGGTGGAACAGCAAATATCGAATTCGAAGCATTGACTGGTTTTTCTATGGCGTTGTTTAATGCGCAACTCACCACTCCTTACACGATGCTAGTGCCAAAAATGGATCAGCTTCCTTCTATCGTTTCAGCGTTAAACGCACAATCATACCAGACGACAGCGATCCATCCATACAATACTTCGATGTATAAAAGAGAGGATGTTTATCAGACATTAGGATTTGACCAGTTCATCAGCGAGCGTACGATGACCTACACGGATACGATAGAGAATAATCCATATATTTCTGATGAGTCAGCTTACAAAGAAGTAATGACACTTCTCAAGGAAGAAAAAACACCTCAGTTCATTCATTTAGTCACGATGCAGACACATATGCCTTACAATGGAAAGTATGATAGACTGGGCTATTCTGCAGAGATTTCAGATGGAAGTGGGACGCTTGACTTAGAGAATTATCTGCAAGATATTTCCTATAGCAGCACGGCACTGAAGCAATTCACGGAAGAACTGAAGAATCTTTCTAGAAGGACTCTAGTTGTTTTTTGGGGGGATCATCTGCCAGGGATCTATTCAGATACCATCCAAGCCAAAAATGATAAACAAACATTGCATGAAACACAATTCTTGATGTTTGACAGTAAAGGAAAATTAGAAAAGAAAACGACTCAAGATGCAATAACCAGTCCTTTTTATTTTGTAGCGAATCTAATGGAACAGACGAATCAGACAACGAATGGTTTTTATCAGCTGCTTTTATCATTAGAACAAGAACTTCCGGCGTTTGAACGAGAACTGTACTATCAAAACGGACAGTGGTATAAAGAAGCGCAATTCAATCGCTCGCAACAAGAGATTTACGACGAATATCAATTGATCCAATATGACATTGTCGCAGGGAAACAATATAGTTTAGCAGATGGTTTCTTTGAGCACGAATAAGAATGGCGAGCTGTATAGAAACCATTAAATTTTTTCAAGTACTTGTCATTTGAGGATAAAAACAAGTAGAATAAATAATAACAACAATGGAGAAAGTAGGAAAACAAATATGTTACCGAATATTGGCTATTATGTGCAGTCCATCGATCAAATCGTCAAGGAAACCGAAGCAATCGGAGAAGGAATGCATCCGAAATATGAAGTGATCAGAAACGCAATCGATGAAGGAAAAACAAGTGAACTGGACAGATCGACTCTTGAAGAGACCGTCCAGTTATTTGAAGAAGGAACAAAAAAATATCGGGCAATGCTTAAGAAAGTCAGTACATTGCGCCCACCAGCAAAAGCAATGGGCATTCATAAAAATTTTGAAAAAGCTTATCTTTCATATGTAGCAGGCTGTGAAGAAATGATTCAAAGTATTGATCTTGAGTCAGGGGTAGATAAAGATTTATTCAATACATCTGAAGCAAAACAAGACCAAGCGACTGACCAATTGACAGCTGCCATCCAAAAAATGACTAATTTGTTATTGAAAAAATAAAAGAAAAATTTGATGACAATAAAAACTAGAGTTATCTAATATAAATGTAATATTGTCTTTATGATAGAGTGAACAAAATCCTTTATGATAAGAACATACCTATAACCAACAACCTTGTACTTACTCAAAATTGAGTAAATACTCCTTTTCCGCAGAGTCTAACCAACTCGGCGGTTTTTTTATTTATAGAAAAGGACATCAGAACAGACGAAAAAGTCTTGCGCTGATGTCCTTTTCAGATAGTATGGAAGGTTGATTAGTTTTCTACATTCCGTACATATTGTTCAAAGTAGTTCTGTAAATCGGCTTTGAGTTTCTGATATTCCTCTTCGCTATACTCTTTATCTTCGATTTTCCCATCAAAGAAAGGAATATTCAGTTCTTCCCGCAACCTGTCTAATACGTCTTGCTGATTCATTTTATTCTCCTTTTCTTGCTAACGATCAAAATAAACACAGACACATTCTGGTGCATAGACATCTTTTTGCAATAATTCCAGTAATCCTGTTTCAGGATGACGGCGGTATAATGTCAGATTATCGGTATTCTGATTAGCACATACGACAAAACCATTGCTTGGATCTAGTGCGAAATCGCGAGGGAAATCGCCTTCTGTTGAGATGATTTGTTTATTTTGGATGTGAGAACCATCTTCGGAAACTGCGAATACGGCAATCGAGTTGTGTCCCCGATTAGAAGCGTAAAGGAACTTGCCATCATTGGAAATGCGAATAGCAGCCCCTCCATTTTCACCGTCGAATTCTTCTGGCAAGGTCGATATTTTCTGTAATTCTTCAAAATCACCTGTTTCTTTATCATAAGAAAGCACTCGGACTGTGCTGTCTAATTCACCAAATAAATAGGCGAATTGTCCATTCGGATGAAAGACGAGATGGCGAGGGCCTGTTCCTGGCTCTGCAGTGAAGGTAGTTACAAGATTCAATTTGCCGTTTTCGGACACATCATAAGTATACACACGATCTGTACCAAGATCACACACGACTAATCGTTGGTCAGGAGTCAGATCCGTATAATGGACATGCGCATGATCTTGGTTTTTATGAGGGCCTGTCGCTTCTTGATGGAATACTGAATCCGCTGCTTTCAGCTCGCCATCTCCTAATAGGTGATAGACATTTACTTCGCCTTTATGGTAGTTGGCCCCATAGAGCAATTGCCGTGTTTCATCAACCGCTACATAACATAAAGGAGCCCCAGACTCTGTTACCGCATTCAAAAAATGAAAATCCTTGTCGTACGCACCGGCACCACCTAATCCGTCTACACTGGTAACCGTGTAAAGATTGCCAGCTTTGCTTTTTGCTAGGTAAGTAGGGCTGTTCTCTTCAACAGCCAATGAAAGACTGGATAATTCTTCTTTTTCTGTATCAAGATCGATCGTATAGATTCCTTTGCTTTCGCGGCGTGTATAGGTTCCTAAAATTATCTTTTCGATCATATGAGCTGATTCCTCCTAATGGTAATGAAATAGTTTTCGTTTTTATTCTATCACATAATTATTCCCCACGGCTAAAGAATGAGAATGTGTTATACTGTTTTTGAAAGCAAGTAAAGGAGAGAGTGCGATGATTCAGGCAACGATTACAGAAATTGGAACAGAAGCAATAAACAAGGAAGAACCGATGCTGATTTTGTTCGATAAAACAGCAACAGCTGCCTTGCGAAAATATTCGGTGATTCAAGAGGTGTCGAAAGACGAACCTTTTTCTTTGAAAGCAGGCGGAACGATTACTTTTGATGATCAGTCGTATACGATCGATTATGTCGGTCCGATGGCCAATGGAAATTTAGAGACGGTAGCTCACGTATCATTGATTTTTGATACCTGTCCAGAAGAAGGACAAATTGCAAACGGAATCTATCTCCATCCGCATGAACTGCCTGCTATTGGTTTGGGAAGCCAAATTATTTATAACTAACAGGAGGACTTATGGAAGGGAAAAATAAGAAGAACAGACCGGTGTCTTGGTTTTGGCGCTGGTTTTTAAATAATCAAGTGGTCACAGCTTTACTTGTTGTATTGTTAATATTGCTGATCGTCTTTTTATTTACAAAAGTTTCTTATTTGTTTGCACCGATCTGGCAATTTTTAGCAATCGTAGGACTACCTATTATTCTGGCAGGCATCTTGTATTACTTGATGAATCCGGTAGTTGATTACTTTGAGAAGCGAAAAGTACCAAGGCTCTATAGTATCATTGGGCTGTTTGTTTTGGTCGTTGCATTAATCGTATGGGGAAGCGTAGTGATCATACCTAAGATCCAGGAACAAACAGTCAGCTTTATCAGTAACTTTCCTCAATACGTTGATACGATCGATAACAAATTGACCGAGATCTTGAGAGACCCGCTGTTCAACCAATTTCGTGAACAGTTAGAAACAGCAGGTGATAAGTTCATGAATTCAGCAGGTGATATGATCCAAGACATATCTAAGAGTACAGTTCAGAGTCTTGGGAGTTTTGTTGGTGCGGTAGCGACTATTTTAGTAGCTTTGCTGACGATGCCGTTTATCTTATTTTATTTATTGAAAGATGGTAAGCGATTAGCCCCTTATTTCGTCAAGTTTTTACCAACGCGCATGCAAAAACCGACGTTGAATGTGCTGAGTGAAATGAATAGTCAAGTTTCTTCATATATAAGAGGGCAACTAACTGTGGCTTTTGCTGTGGCAATCATGTTTATGATTGGTTTTGCAATCATTGGTCTAGAATATGCTGTCACGTTGGGGATCATTGCAGGGTTCTTAAATCTGATCCCATACTTAGGTTCATTTTTAGCAATGATTCCAGCCATCTTTTTAGCTATTGTGGCAGGTCCATTCATGATCATCAAGGTACTAATCGTTTTTGCAGTAGAACAGACAATAGAAGGACGCTTGATCTCTCCGTTAGTATTGGGAAATCAGTTAGCAATCCATCCAGTAACGATCTTATTAGTTCTGCTGACGTCAGGGAAATTGTTTGGGATCGTTGGTGTGATCTTAGGGATTCCTGTTTATGCAGCAGCTAAAGTAGTGATTACTCATGTTTTTGAATGGTACACAACGATTTCTTCTCTTTATGAAGAAAATCCGTTGAAAAAGCAGAAAGAATAACAAAAAGAGACAGAGGAAAATTTCCAAAGCACAAATGTTGCTTTGAAGATTTTTCCCTCTGTCTCTTTTATATACATTTACCTCAATTTTAAAATGATTTACCTAAAGCAGCAGCTTTATCTAATGCATTTTGCATCAACTCATCTGCACGGTCAGGGTCATAATCGATTCCTTCGATGAATAGTTGATCTACTTGATTGATGCCTACAAAGTTCAAAATACCTTTTACATATTGAGAGGCAAAGTCTTGTCCGTTGTATACACCGCCGTTAGATTGGATGTGCAGCGCTTTTTTACCTGTCACTAATCCTTCTGGCCCGTTTTCTGTATAGCGGAACGTTTTTCCAGCTACATTGACAGTATCGAACCAAGCTTTTAATTTTGTTGGGATATTTAGATTCCATAAGGCGTTTGCGATAACGATTTTATCAGCAGCAAGGAACTGCTCTGTCAATTCATTGAAACGAGCGATTTTTTGTTGTTGACTTTCTGATAAGGAAGTGAATTCTGCACCAGCACGTAATGCTTCCCAACCTGATAATAATTCTTCATCGATTTCTGGAATATCATCGCGATAAAGTTCCAAAACAGTCACTTCATCATCTGGATGAGTTTCTTTATAACTTGTTAAAAAAGACGTCAACGCCTTAACTGTACGTGATTCTTCTGCAGTTAGGGGATGACCTTTGACTACTAAAACAGATGCCATATGCTTACCTTCTCCTTTTATTGCTATGATTGTTATAACTATGACTAACAAAATCAGTTTACTCGAAAAAGAAAAGGCTATCAAGTCATATTGATAAGGTTGAAGAATAAATAACTAAAAAAGACAGGATATAAAAGAGGTTGTGACACGATTTTTGTCACAGCCTCTTTTGAATCTAACAAGCAATGTTCAAGCAACGCTTGACTGAAGAGCTTCCATCCCACCAATGATATAAACAGCACGAAATCCGCTAGCAGTAAGTTGATCGGCTAATGCTTCTGATCGTCTGCCTGTATAGCTTAGAATATAATAAAGTTTTTTTGGATCTAGATTTTTTAATTGTCTTGGCAAGATAGCAGCGGGGATAGAAAGCGAGTGGCTTAAGTGTTTTTTTGTGTAATCTAAAGTATTTCTTGTATCTAAAACGATGCTGTCAGCATCGAGCGGCAATTTATTGAAGTCTTGGACACTAATTGATTGGGCCATTTATCTCATCCTTTGTTTAGTATGTGGCTATTTTAATGGGCAGCTCTCATTAATTCAAATGGAAGGATTCCTCTTATCACTTTTTTAATGTATCGGATAATAATGAAAAAAAACTATGCAAATGTCTTGCGAAACAGGTGGGAGGTGTTATAATGACATAGCGTCATATGACAATGTGTCATCTTAGAAGAAAGGAGGATCCATATGCCGACACAGACATTTTTCCATTTGCCGAAAGAAAAACAAAAAAGGTTAATTGAAGCGGCGAGAATCGAGTTTTCTAGAGTACCTTTGAAAGAAGCCTCGATTGCTAATATCGTCAAATTAGCGGATATCCCTAGAGGCAGTTTCTATCAGTATTTTGAAGATAAAGAGGATCTTTATTTTTATTACTTTGAGACAATGAGACGTGACAGCTCTAAAGATATGTTGCAACTAATGAAAGAATCCGATGGTGATCTATTCAAAGGATTCGAATCCTATTTTTCTAAAATGATTTATGAGATTTTGGAAGGTGAGAATGCTTCTTTTTATCGTAACTTGTTTATGAACATGGATTACCGTGCCTCAAGAAAAGTCGCTCCTCATACGAGTCGCCAAAAATCGCCTCACGATCCACATAAAGAACACAAACAAGATGCAAAAGAGTTGCTTGAATTGATTGATCGGACGAAGCTGAAAGTAAAAAATGATCATGAATTGGAATTACTGATCCAATTAGTGATGAATACTGTATTTACAACAATTGCGCATTCGTATCGCTTATTTTCAACATCTGAAGATTACTCAGTAGAGCAAGCAATCAGTGAATTCAATTTGAAACTTTCTTGGCTGAAAAACGGAGTATATAAATAGAAAGAAGGGAACTAGATGCTAAAAATCGTAAAACGGATCTCCTTGACTTCAGCAATTGCAGCTGCAGTTTTCATGGTGATCCAAGTACTGGCAGATTTATATTTGCCGACACTTACCTCCAATATCATTGATAAAGGGGTAGCGCAAGGAGATGTCGATTATATTTGGCATACAGGTTTTGTGATGATCGGTTTTTCTTTGATCAGTATCTTAGCTGCTATTGCAAATACATTTTTTGCTACTCGAGAATCACAGAAACTGGGTAAGCAATTGCGTACGGATGTCTATAAAAAATCAGAGAGCCTGACAAAAGATGCGTTTGACAAATATGGAACGGCCTCTTTGATCACAAGAACAACCAATGATGTGACTCAAATCCAAATGGTCACACAAATGTTTTTACGTATGATGATCAATGCACCAATCACGTTGATTGGCGCAAGCATACTTGCTTATCAAAAAGATCATCAGTTGACAAAAATCTTCTTAGTCGTCATCCCAGTAATGATTATTTTGATTGGTGGAATCATGTATTTTGCTGTTCCATTATTCAAAAGCATGCAAAAGAAAACTGACCGTTTGAACTTGGTATTTCGAGAAGGGTTGACAGGTGTCAGAGTCATCCGCGCATTCGATAAGACACGCTTTGAAGAAAATCGTTTTGATTTAGCGAATAAAGATTATACAAATACAGCAATCAAAGTTAATACGATTGTCGCATTGATGATGCCGATGATGACATTGATCATGAGCGGTACAAACGTAGCAATCACTTGGTTTGGTGGACACTACATAGCAGATATGACCTTGGAAGTCGGTAATCTGATTGCATTTATGACTTATGCGATGCAGATCTTGATCAGCTTTATGATGCTTTCCGCTATTTTTATCATGGTACCTCGTGCACAAGCTTCAGCTGATCGTATCAATGAGGTGTTGGATGAAAAAATCGGTATCCATGACCCTGAAAATCCTAAAACCGTTTCTTTTGCTGGAAAAGAAGCAACATTGGCCTTCAATCATGTCAATTATCGATATCATGGAGCAGAAAAACTTGCATTGGAAGATATTGATTTTCAAGCTAAGTCAGGCGAAATCGTCGCAATCATAGGAGGAACTGGTTCAGGTAAAACGACCTTAGTCAATTTGATCCCCCGATTATATGACATCGAATCTGGTTCGATCCAAATAAACGGAACGGACATCAGTGAAATGACTCAATATAATTTGCGGGAGCTAATGGGCTTTGTTCCTCAAAAAGCAGTTCTTTTCTCTGGAACGATCCGAGACAATATGCAGTATGGTAAGCCGGATGCAACAGATGAAATGATTTGGAAAGCGTTAGAAATCGCACAAGCTAAAGATTTTGTTTCAGAGATGGAAGATGGATTAGATAGCCATGTGGAACAAGGAGGAGGAAACTTCTCCGGCGGACAAAGACAGCGTCTAGCAATTGCACGAGCATTAGTCAAAACAGCAGACATTTATGTGTTTGATGATTCCTTCTCAGCATTGGATTTCAAAACGGATGCCAATCTTCGCCAAGCATTGAAAACGAATATGAAAGAAAGTATCACGGTTTTAGTTGCTCAACGAGTAAGTACAGTAATGGATGCAGATATGATCCTTGTGCTAGATGAAGGAAAACTAGTTGGCAAGGGAACACATGAAGAACTATTGGCAACAAATGAAACTTATCAAGAAATCGTTCATTCACAACTAAGAGAGGAGGACTTAGCATGAGTAAAACAAACACACGTCCCTCTCACGGACCAGCAGGCGGTCCAGGACACGGCGGACCTGGCAGGAATCTCGGTGTAAAAGGGGAAAAGCCTAAAAATTTCTGGGGAACAGTACGCCGATTGTTTGGCTATATGTCTAAACGTATGGTTGCAATCATCGCTGTATTTGTACTAGCAATAGCAGCCGTGATTTTCCAAATCCAAACACCAAAAGTTTTGGGGAAAGCAACTACAGAAATATTCAAAGGTGTAATGGCTGGCGCGCAACAGATGCAACAAGGGCAACAAGTAACAAAATTTCCGATAGATTTTGATAAAATTGCGCAAATCATTGCAACAGTAATCGTGATGTATTTGATCTCAGCTGTATTCAACTTTTTACAGCAGTTTATTATGACACGTGTTTCACAGCGGACAGTTTATGAGTTGCGTCATGACTTGGAAGCCAAAATGAATCGTGTACCGATTTCCTATTATGATACACATACAAATGGCGATATCATGTCTCGAGCAATCAATGATATGGATAACATCGCAAGCACGCTGCAACAAAATTTGACTCAATTTGTAACTAGTGCAGTCACATTGATCGGGGTCATCGTGATGATGCTTTCAATCAGCTGGCAATTAACGTTAGTCGCGTTATTGATGATCCCTTTAAGCTTGATCATCGTTATGGTCGTTGCGCCAAGATCACAAGTGTTTTTCGCAGATCAGCAAAAAAGTTTAGGTTTATTGAATAACCAAGTAGAAGAAACATATGGTGGTCATACGATCGTTAAAACATTCAATCATACTGAAAAAGATCAGGAAGTATTTGAAAAAGAAAATCAGAATCTGTATGCCGCTGGTTGGAAAGCTCAATTTATTTCGGCAATCATCATGCCGTTGATGAATTTCGTTAAAAATCTAGGCTATGTGTTCGTCGCTGTACTAGGCGGAGTAAAAGTTGCAAATGGGAACATGACATTAGGGGATGTTCAAGCATTCTTGCAATATACGACACAGTTCTCTCAACCAATCACTCAACTTGCAAGTTTGATGAACACTATCCAATCAACGGTTGCTTCAGCCGAACGGGTATTTGAAGTGTTGGATGAAGAAGAGATGTCCAATGAAAAATCTGGCCTTCCAGAAGAAAAAGATACACCATACAAAGTTCGTTTTGAAAATGTTCAATTCGGCTACACACCAGATAACTTGCTAATGACTGATTTCAACTTGGATGTCAAACCTGGTGAGATGGTCGCTATTGTAGGGCCAACCGGTGCAGGAAAGACGACACTGATCAACCTTCTTGAACGGTTCTACGATGTTTCTGGAGGCAGTATTCGTTACGATGGTGTAGATACCCGTGACCTTTCACGTGATGAATTGCGCGCACAGTTTTCAATGGTACTGCAAGATACGTGGCTGTTTACAGGAAGTATCTATGACAATATCAAATATGGGAACGACGATGCAACAGATGAACAAGTCATTGAAGCTGCTAAAGCCGCTCACGTAGATGATTTTGTTCGTAAATTGCCAGAAGGATATAACACTGTATTAAACGAGGATGCAAGCAATATTTCGCAAGGGCAACGTCAGCTGATCACTATTGCGCGGGCATTCTTAGCAAATCCGGATGTCCTGATCCTTGATGAAGCAACATCTAGTGTAGATACACGAACAGAAATACTGATTCAAAAAGCGATGAACCGCCTATTGGAAAACCGAACAAGTTTTGTTGTCGCTCACCGCTTGTCTACAATACGCGATGCAGACAACATTATTGTGATGAATCATGGTTCGATCGTAGAAACTGGAAACCACGATACATTGATGGAAAAAGACGGATTCTATGCAGATCTTTATAACAGTCAGTTTTCTGAAGAAGAAGCTTCATAGAAACGTACAAATTTATTATTTTTCTTTACCGCATGAAGCACATTTCAAGAAAATGAGTTTCATGTGGTTTTTTACTCATTTATTTACAAAAAACAAGTAAAATGCGAAGTTTCTCACACTTTTTTTAACAAAAACAAAGTTATTGCTTGAAAGAAGAAGAATCCATCGTTAAAATAAAGCTTGACGTAGAGGGGAGCAAGAAATATGAGAGATTTTCAATTGGGGGCTGCCACCTATTTAAAAAGTGTAGCCATTCGGGTGAAAGACCGAGATAAAATGATTGATTTTTACAAGAACGTTGTTGGCTTTGATTTGAAAAGAGAAGAAAACGAATTAGCCATTTTAGGAACAGAAGAAGCTGGAAGTGAAATGTTGCTGCTGGAAGAAAGTCCTAGAGCGAATGATCACATGGGGAAGATCAAAAAGCTGAACCGTTTCTCATTGATTATCCCTAGCACAGAAGAACTGGCAGATATTCTTTGCCGTATTCGTAAAATGAATTATCCAATCAAAGAAGCTTTAGAAGATCATGGACGTATGGGGATTTTACTCGTAGACCCAGAAGAGAATGAATTAGAAATTTACCATGAAGAGAATAAGAATGACCAAAGAGAAGTTCCAGAGACGATGGATCAAGAAGCGTTGTTAAGAAAATCTGAAGAAAAATTCAGTAAACTATCAGCAGGATCTTATTTTGAAAAAATCCATTTAAATGTTACTGATTTAGCAAAAGAACGCCAATTTCTTAATCGTGTCCTTGGTTTGAAGGTACATAATGAAGAAGAGGGCATCCATGTATTGAATGAAGGAGACTTCCATGTTGGATTGACAGAAGCAAGTGGTGGTGCCATCGATTTGCCTACAGATGAAGTGATTGGACTTGATTTTCTGAAATTCATGATTGATACTGAAAGCATGGAAGGACTGATTGCTCATTTGCAGCAATTATCAGTCGATTTCTTCTTGGACAAAAAGCATACAGTACTCACAATCTATGATGCCATAGGAATCGAATGGTGGTTCGTCAGTGAGCCAAAAGAAAAGAATAAAACTGACATTCGATGCGACGCTTAACTTTTTCTTTCTTAACGATTGTCGCATGTCTCGTCATTTTATGAACGGTCATACTATCACTTGTTCTAGAGATAGAAAGAGCAAACAGTATACCGAATGAAACTGCGTGGTTTTCCGCGCAGTTTTTTTGTGTAAAAAGGTTGATTCCTCATAGATTAAGCTTTAAGCTTGGACTGTAAGAATCTGACAGAAAAGCAGGAGAAAAAGATGTACCCACAAACGAAACAGCTTATTTTGAAAAAAATGGAAGAAGGATTTTATCCAGGTGTAGCAGCCGCCTTCATCAAAGAAAATCAAGTAGAATCATTTACAGCTGGCTTTGCCCAAGTCGTTCCTGAAAAACAGCCGATGACAGAAGATCTGTTGTTTGATGCAGCATCACTGACGAAAGTCGTTGCAACCACTTCATTAGTTTTGCGTCTATTAGAAGATGGAAAAATAGAACTCGATCAACCACTGCATAAATATCTTTCTGAATTCGAAAATCAGACAATCACTTTGCGTCATTTACTGACACATACTTCTGATATCAAAACATGGATACCAAACAGAGATGAGCTATCTCAGGAAGAATTGATTGCCGCTTATTTGAAGCTAGAACCAGGTGAGCAACTAGGAAAAGAAGTAAAATATACAGATGCCGGAACGATTCTTCTTGGATTGATGCTGGAAAAAATTTACCAAGAAACTGCAGTGGAAGTCTTTCAAGAACAAGTATTGGAACCATTAGAAATGATGAACAGCTTATTTCTTCCTTTTCCTTCCAAAAAAATCGTTCCCACAGAACAACTGCCTTCGGGTGAGGTTTTGCGTGGACAAACTCATGATCCGAAAGCAAGAGTTTTAGCTGAACATGCAGGAAATGCTGGGCTCTTTATCGATTTGAACGACAGCATTACTTTTGTCCAAATGTATTTGAACAAGGGAAAAATCAGTAATGGTCGGTTTTTAGAAGAAGAAACGATTGATTCTTTGCTACAAGATCAAACTCCAGAAAGAAATGGCTATCGTTCTCTAGGGTGGGATTTAAAAAAAGATGTAGGAGACGGTCATGCGATTCTTTTTCATACTGGTTATACAGGTACGTTTTTCTTGATTGATATAAAAACACAAGAAGCGTTGATATTTTTGTCTAATCGCGTACATCCTGTCGATCATCGTGCGGAGTATCTCATATGTCGAGATGAAATTGTTGAAAATTTTTTGAAAGAGAAAGCGGTATTACAGAAATAATGCTATAATAGCTATGAAAAATGAGAGGAGTTTGAATTATGCAAGAACCTATGTTTTTAAAACCAGTTTTTCAAGAAAAAATTTGGGGAGGAAGCCGCTTACGTTCAGTCTTCGGTTTTGATATCCCTAACGATAAAATCGGAGAAGATTGGGCGATCAGTGCGCATCCTCATGGTGTCAGTGTAGTAGAAAATGGCGAATTCAAAGGGAAAAGATTAGATGAACTATGGTCAGAACACAAGGAATTGTTTGGCCATCCTTCAGAACCAGTGTTTCCATTATTGATCAAGATCTTAGATGCAGAAGATGATCTATCTGTACAAGTACATCCAGATGATGCCTATGGGATGAAACATGAAGGTGAATTAGGAAAAACTGAGTGCTGGTATATCATCGATGCTGAACCTGGTGCAGAAATCATCTACGGTCATCATGCAAAGACAAGAGAAGAACTAGCTGAGATGATCAAAAATGGGCGCTGGGATGATCTTTTGAAGAAAGTACCAGTTAAAAAAGGTGATTTCTTTTATGTACCAAGCGGAACGATCCATGCTATTGGTAAAGGGATCATGATTTTAGAAACACAACAAAGCTCCGATACGACCTATCGCGTGTATGACTACGACAGAAAAGATGCGCAAGGACAAACAAGAGAGCTGCATATCCAACAATCGATCGATGTAACAACTGTCCCTGCCAAAACACCAGAACTACAAATCAAAGAAGTTCGAAAAGGGAATTCATCGATCGTCACTTATTTAGAAACTGAGTTTTTCAATGTATATGAGTGGGATATTAAAGGAATCGCATCTTTCAAAAAACAAGCCCCTTATACGTTGATGACAGTGATTGAAGGAGCAGGAGACCTTGTTGTTGACGGAAAAACATATCCATTAGAAAAAGGAACAAGCTGTATCATTCCAAGTGGCGTTTCTGAGTGGACGGTCCAAGGTGAACTAGCAATCATTGCGTCTGAACCAGGCAAATAGTTCCCAGATAGCTGAAAGCGGCAGACGGTTTTCGTTTGCTGCTTTTTCTACATAAAATCCGTCTATCAATAAATAGAAGTATGGTGAAAAAGATGGAATACAAATGGAAAGCAAACAGCAACAGTCGAGTGTTTACGAAACAACTGAGAAAAGCCGGACACCACTTGAATGAGATGATCATGCCAAACCTAAGTCTGTTTATTGCTTGGGGAATCTTGTCATTAGTAATGAAAGGTGTGTCTGGCGATTTGCACGCCACGTTGGAAGAGGTATGCCACTGGATGATTCAACTGCTTTTACCAATCTTGATCAGCTATTCAGGCGGAAAATCGGTAGGGGGACAAAAAGGAGCAGTCGCGGGCGCAATCGCTTCTTTAGGGTTGATTGCTCGTTCCGATGCCCCGCAAATCGTAGGAGCGATGATTATAGGGCCGCTTGCCGGCATCTCGTATGAACAATTTGTTTCTAGATTTCATGCGAAATTCAAAGGTGGTTATGAAATGCTTGTCAGCAACTTACTAGTAGGGCTGATTGGTAGTATTATTTGTATAATTGGAATCGTTTTTATTGAGCCAGCTTTAAATAGTTTCCACCTGTTGCTTGTCTCCGTCGTGTCTTGGCTAGTCAAAATGAATCTGTTGCCGCTTGTCAGTTTGATCCTAGAACCTCTAAAAGTACTATTTTTTAATAATGCAATCAACCATGGTGTGTTGACACCTTTAGGAATCGAATTCTCACAAACAGTCGGGTACTCTTACCTGTTTTTGATGGAGGCAAATCCGGGACCTGGTTTAGGGATCTTACTTGCTATCCTTTGTTTTGCAGAAAAACAGGAAAAAGTAAATGCGAGTGGAGCATTGATGATCCATGCGATTGGCGGGATTCACGAAATCTATTTTCCATTTGTCTTGCTGCGACCGTATCTATTTTTAGCTGTAATGGCTGGTGGGGCAAGCGGCACGTTGATATTTCAATGGTTAGATACGGGATTAGCTGCACCTGTATCGCCCGGGTCACTACTCGTGATTTTTGCCAATACGCCTTATCCGCAACTAGCTGGGGTAAGTATAGGGATAGCAATCAGTACATTTGTGACCTTCATTTGTGCAACGCTGCTATTGAAATTACCGAAAAAAGAAGAAGGAGACAACACGGTCAAAGAAAGGGGAGAAATTTTGGAACTATCTACCATTCATTCTGTCGTTTTTGCGTGTGACTCAGGCATGGGATCAAGCGCTATGGGAGCTGCCCTGCTGAAGAAAAAATTAGCAGCGGAAAAAATTGATCTCGCTGTTGGATACAGCTCTGTCTATGAATTGAACAATCAAGTAAATCAGCTTGTTATCGTCCAACATGAATTAGCGGATCTTGCAAGAGAAAAAGTACCTCAAAGTCAAATTTTCGTATTGAATCACTTTTTGGAAACAGATATCTTGCTGTCACGAATAAAAAAAGCAATCCACGAACCAAATTGGAAAGAAAAAAAAGAGAGAGTAGAAGTAATAGAACAGAAAAAGTCGCCCGTCAACGTTGTGTTTTTGTATAAAAATAATAGACGTGGTTCACAAACCATGGGCATGGCGATTTTAAGTCAATTAGCAAAAAAAGAGAAAAAACAGTTTGTTATCTTAAAGGAACCAATCGAACAGCTCAAAATCCAAGAAGAAACGATTTATATCGCCCAAAGAGAACTAGCTGTAAATGAACAGCTAAAAGAAAAGATCCCTCAGCTAGTCCTAGTGGAACATTGGGTAGCTACGAATGAATACGAAAAACTTGTGAAGGGAGAAAAATAAGATGTACTTATCGCCCAGAGAAAAACAATTATTAGCAGAATTTCTCAGCAGTCCCTCACCTGTGACTATCCAAAAAATGATGAATTTATTGAAAGTCAGCAAGCGGACCATTTACCGCGAATTAGATAATCTTGAAGTCTCATTGAAATCGGTAAATGCTTCGTTGAAAAAAGTAGCAAGAGGTTCGTTTGTCATTGAGGCATCGGAAGAAGTAATGGAGCAATTAAAAGAAAATACAGAGGGGAAAAGCGATGATTTGCCTACTGCTAAACGCCAACACGCAATTTTAGCCGAGTTGTTACTAACGTCAGAACCGTTGAGTCTTGCTCATTTTATGGAATTATACCGCATCAGTAATACCACTTTTTATGCGGATATCAAACAGTTGGAAGAAAGTATCCGCCAACTGCCTTTGGAAATCATTCGGAACCAAGGATATGAGATCGTAGGGCCGGAAAAATACCGTCGGCTTCTAACAGCGAATGTATTAGAATTAGAAATCAATGAATATGAACTTTTTCATAGTATTTCTTTTGATTCATCGCTGAATTACTTTTTTCGATTCGTTGATCCGCAACATCTGTCTCTTGCACGCCAAGTAGTCGGGGAAGAATTGATCCAAAAAAAGACTAATCTAAGTGATAGAAAACTTGAACATTTGGTTTTGATGCTGACATTGACGATGGATCGTGTAACGAAAAATCATTTACTGACAAATGAGACGTATAATGGTCTGGCAAACAAAGAATTGCTTCAGACCGCTAAACGATTATTCTCACAGATTGCTTCTGAGACAAAACAACTTTACCCAGTAAATGAGATCGTCTTTTTTGCAGGATTATTAAATGACTTCACGAACTCATTTGATCAGAATTTCTTTGAAGAAACGTTCGATACACAGCTTGCTTATTTAGTAAAACAACTGATTCAAGAAGTAAGTGAAGAGACGAATGTCCATTTTTATGAAGATGAAACCTTGTACAAAATGCTTTTGACCCATTTGTCTGGTGTGTTTTCAAGAGCCGTTTTACAAGAAGAGACACTGACTAATCCGATTTTAGAAAAAATCATGGTTCAATATGAGGAAATTGCCAATGCAATCCGCAAAGCAGTAGAGCGGATTTTTCAAGAAAAGAAATTATCAGAAGAAGAGATCGCATATATGGTCCTTCATTTTGCAAATTCATTGGAAAGAAGCCCGAAAGAAAGCGATATCAGTATCGCAGGATTCTCACCAAGCGGCTTAGCTTCTACTAGCATGTTGGAACTGCGTTTGAAACGGTATTTTCCTTTCATTCAACAGATTCATTTCTATCGGATCGCTGATTTGAAAAAAATTGATTTACAAGAAGAATATGATATTGTTATTTCTACATCTATTCTACCAGGATATGATGGAAAATATATTTTAGTCTCCCCGCTACTGCTAGAAGATGAAGTCAAGCAGCTAAAAGAAGCTTTTTCGCATATTGAGAAGAAAAAAAGGCAAAAGAATACGTATAACAGCAATAACGAGTGGATGCTAGAAGATACTTATGAGGAAACGATGCATTTCATGGAGCAAATCAATCAATTACTTGATCGTTTCTTTATTCAAGAACTAGATAATCCTAATACGGTCTCTGAAACGATTCGCAGTTTATTTCCTTATTTTCCTGAAGGACTAGTAACAGATGAAGAGGTGGTTCATCGCCGACTGCTTAAGCGATATGAACAAGCACCTATCGGAATTCCTCATACAAATATGGGGTTATTCCATACATCCAGCTCATTGGTTTCTAAACCGATCTTTTGTATTTTCAATTTGAAACAACCGTTGACAATTGACGGGATGGATAGACAGCCAGTCGATTTGTCCCGTATGTTAGTTATGCTGGCGCCTTCGCCAATCCAAGAAAAAGACGGGATTCTTTTAGGAAAGATCAGTGGAGCAATCATCATGAACGATTTGAACACCGAGATCTTCCGCTCAGGAAATAAAGAAATCGTTTATCAATTGTTAGCGAAAATCCTGATTGAAGAAATAAAGAAATGAGGGTGAAAAGATGATCCAGCTACCAGCAGAAAAAATATTGCTCGATCAATCCTATCAAAATTGGAAAGAAGCGTTGACCGAGATCGGCCAGTGGATGACCCAACAAGGGGGAATCAAACCGGCATATATCCAATCAATGATCGAAAGACAAGAAAAAGCGAGTGTCTATATCGGAAATTTCGTAGCCTTGCCACATGGGACTGACAAAGATGAAGAAGTAGTAGAAGAAGGGATCTATTTAGTCCAAGTACCTGATGGTGTGGACTTTGGAACAAAAGAGGAACCAAAAATCGCGACACTCTTATTTGTAGTGGCTTTAAAAAAAGAACATCAGTTAGCTGTGCTACAAGATTTAGCCTTTTTTTGTTCAGACATCGACCAAGTAATGGCACTCAGTGATGCGGAAACCATTGAAGAAGTCCAAATGATTTTTGAACATGGACATATATAACCAATGTTCTCAGTAAAAAAGATGCCTTGCATCAAGTAATAACTTCAACCAAGTGAAAAATAGGAGACGGTGACAAGATTTTTGTCACCGCTCCTATTATTTTTGTGTTTTAATAACTCTTTTTTATATAGATAGCGCACATACCTATGAATAATAGAACAATACTCCATGTACCAAGTGTCAAGATACCATTCATGAAAGTAACCTGTTCTGAAGCTAGTGGAGAGAAAATATCTCCTCCTAGGATCACATTTTGAAAATCAACATAAGAAGTTGGCAAGTAATGACTGATTGATTCTATCCATCCAATCGAAGAAAACAAGCGATACTCTGCTAAGAAAAGACAAAGAAGTGTCCCTAAAAGATTGACTAGAGAATGTTCAAATAAAGCAGATAGAAGAAAACTGATCGTACTTAAAAAGAACACCCACAACAACAAGAACAGAAAACTCTGGAAAAGATATGCATACATCGGAAGGATTCGTATCTCCTGACCAATGATCGTTCCTACAGGATAACGGAAGTCGCCCAAACCATTTTTGATTACTACTAGTATAGAGACGAACAAAAATGGAATCACGAGACTTAGCATAGCTGCACCATAATAAACGGTGAAACGGATGCTATGTTTCTTTACCATACTATCCGGTAATAGATTGACTAGAGAGATTACCTGCTTTCTTTTTTCATAAGAGATGATCGAGGAAAGAAACAAGGCGGTTATACATAAAATCAAAAAACTAGAAATCATTCCTGAAAAAATATTTTCGTAGTAATTCGCTAAAGGGAGGTGCGCTGGCAAGTCAAAAATTGAATATCTTTGGATCTGATGTTCTTTCATATAACGGAGCAACTCTACACGTTTTTGTTGTTCAATGATTGGAAGTCCTTGTCTTTGACCGGAAATCAGCCGGTCCAGTATATCTTTTTCATAATGATAAGTTGCTTCGACCATTTCCTGGACATTCCCTGTGTTTTTTGCACGTAAAATTGCTTCGATCAGTTTGTTGCTTTTCTCTAAACTTTCCACAAATTCTTTCTCATTCTCATCTTCTTTCAACGTTTCAATCAAACGTTGCGCCTCTTCATAGTTATGATTCAGTTCATCGAATTCTGTATAAGCAAGTTCATGATCAAAAAAAAGTGGGAATGCAAAGAGCACGATCAACAATAGAGGAAATAAAAAGTTTACTTTGTTTTTTAGTAAGAGATTGCGTTCAAATGTAAATAAAGTCATAGTTACACCTCATACAATTGACGATAAATCGCTAAAATCTCTTCCATATTTGAGGATTCTGTGACGATTTCTCCATTTTTTAGAAAACATGCTTTAGAACAAATCGATTGGATATTCGCGATAGCGTGGGAAGAAAGAAGAATCGTCTTCCCCTCTTCCTGCCATTGTCTGATCAGCCTATTCAAGATATCCATACTTCCTGGGTCTAACCCGTTCAACGGTTCATCGAATAACATGACAGATGAATCACTGATCAAGTAAGTAGCAAGCAAGACATGTTGTTTCATTCCTAGAGACATTTTTCCAATCGGCAAAGTAAGGTACTCAGTCATCTTCAATCGTTGGAAAACAGTTTGGCATTCTACTTTGCTCTGCCAATAGTATTTGATCAAAGTCAAATAATCAACAGCCGTTAGATAGTCGGATAACTGATTCGTTGATTCTAGAAAAAAGAAAGACCGGCGATAATCTGTATAAGCAGTAGGAGAGATGTTGTGAAGGGACAATTGATCATAAGTTGTTGGCAGCAGTTGGGCAATGCCATTCAGCAAAGTTGTTTTGCCAAATCCGTTCGGGGCAATCAAAGCAGCTACTTCTCCTGATTCTACTAAAAGATCCAATTGTCGAATCACACGTTTTTTACCACGTTTCATGTTCATGTTTTTGATCAGTAATGTCATAGATAGGTCTCCAATATAAATTTTAATATCATAATAAAACAAAAAGCATCCAAATAAAATGCTGACAAAAGTTATTATTTACATATTATAAAAAAGTTAAAATAACATGTTTATTTAAAAGTAAAGTTTGCTGATCCCAAAATTTTTTTATTTTGCTGATATCCTCAAACCTTTGGCACAAAGTTTCGTGCCAAAGTACGACTATTTCTCTTTTTAGTAAGCGAATACAATTAGAGTATCAAAAGGAGAGAGGAAGAGACAAAATGGAACGGATGATTCCCAAAAACAACATTTCGCTAAAAGCGAGGGTACAAAAATTAGGCAGTACCTTATCAAGCATGGTCATGCCAAACATTGGAGCACTGATTGCTTGGGGTGTGTTAACGGCTTTATTTATCCCAGATGGTTATTTGCCAAATGAAGCTTTTGCTACCATGGTAAGCCCGATGCTAACTTATCTGATTCCTTTATTGATCGGCTATACTGGCGGAAAAGTAATTGCTGGTGACCGCGGATCAGTTGTGGGAGCAATTGCAACGATGGGTGTGATTGTCGGAACAGATATTCCAATGATGCTAGGTGCGATGATCATGGGACCTCTTGGTGGATATGCTATCAAGAAATTTGATCAGCTGTTCCAAAAACGGATCAAATCCGGTTTTGAAATGTTGGTCAATAATTTTTCAGCAGGTCTTATCGGTTTTGGATTAGCGTTATTAGGTTTTTCTGCGATTGGTCCAGTTGTCGATACATTGACTCAAGCAATGGCAAAAGGTGTAGAGATCATTTTATCTGCCCATTTGATTCCATTGACAAGTATTTTTATTGAACCAGCAAAAATCTTATTTTTGAATAATGCAATCAATCATGGGATTTTGACACCATTAGGAACTGAACAAGTAGCAGATGCAGGAAAATCTATTCTATTCTTGCTTGAAGCAAATCCTGGTCCAGGACTTGGCGTATTACTTGCTTTTACTTTGTTTGGCAAAGGAGCAGCAAAATCTTCAGCACCAGGTGCTATGATCATCCACTTTTTAGGTGGGATCCATGAAATCTATTTTCCTTACGTCATGATGAAACCGTTATTATTCTTATCAGTTATAGGCGGAGGAATGTCAGGAAGTTTCATTTTCCAATTGATGGATGCTGGACTAAGAGCGCCAGCTTCTCCAGGATCAATCATTGCGATTCTAGCGATGACACCGTTCAATTCTTACCTTCCTGTTATTTTGGGCGTGATTGTTGCCGCAGCTGTTTCATTCGGTATTTCTGCAGTGATTTTGAAAGCGGATGCGAAAGATACAAATGAAGACTTTGAAAAGTCTGTGCAAGAGACAAAAGTAGCTAAACAAGCATCTAAAGGTGCCCAAGGTATTCCTCAAGGAACTGCGCTATCTGGCGTACAAAAAATCATTTTTGCTTGTGATGCAGGGATGGGATCAAGTGCGATGGGCGCTTCGATTTTGAGAAAAAAAGTACAGGAAGCAGACTTGCCTCAAACGGTGACTAACCAAGCAATCAGCCAACTGACAGATGACTCGAATACATTGATCGTTACTCAGGTCGAACTACAAGAAAGAGCAAAACAAAAAGCACCGAACGCGCGTTTTGTTTCAGTAGAAAACTTTTTGAATTCACCTCGATATGATGAAATCATTCAAGAATTGAGCAGCAAACAGGAACCATCAACTTCTGAAACTAAGAACGAGCCAACAGAAGAGTTTCTTTCAGCAAACATCAAACAAATCAAAGAGATTCTACTTGTCCACGATGATCGTTCGGGATCAGCAACAATGGGAATGACTGTGCTCAAAGATATATTAGACAAGAACCATTTAACTATCCCGTTACGAAAAGTCAACATCCAGGAGTTAAAAGGGGAGCCTGATTCACTGATCGTAGCCAAAGAAAGTTTAGCAGAAAAAGCACAGATGGCTGCACCGCAATCCATTCATTTATCGGTTAATAGCATGGTCAACCCACAAAAATTTGAATCAATTGCACAATATTTGAAACAGACAGCTTAAGGGAGGAAAACAGCATGCAAAGTTTGCCATTCGACATGATCGAACTCAATCGATCATTTAAAACCAAAGAAGAAGCGATCCGCTATTGCGGTCAAAAGCTTGTAGAAGCAGGATGCGTTGATGAGGAATATATCGATGCCATGGTAGAAAGAGACAACATGTTATCTGTTTACATGGGGAATTTTATCGCGATTCCTCATGGAACAGATGAAGCAAAAAAATATGTGAAAAAATCCGGCATTTGTGTCGTACAGGTGCCAGACGGTGTCAATTTTGGTACGGAAGAAGAAGAAAAGATTGCGACTGTTTTGTTCGGTATAGCAGGAGTCGGCGATGAGCATCTGCAACTTGTACAGCAAATCGCACTTTATTGCAGTGATATGGACAATGTTGTCCAACTAGCAGACGCGCTCAGCAAAGAAGAAGTAACGGAAAATCTAGCAATTGCTTAAGGAGAGAGAAAAATGAGAGCAGTACATTTTGGTGCAGGAAATATCGGTCGAGGATTTATTGGAGAAATTTTGGCAACTAATGGATTTGAGATTACTTTCGTAGATGTGAATCACACGATCATTGATGCTTTAAATGAAAGAAAAGAATACGAAATCGAATTAGCAGATGAATCAAAAGAAAGAATCACTGTGAAAAATGTCAAAGGAATCAACAATCAAACAAATCCAGAAAAAGTAATCCAAGAAATCGCTGAAGCAGATTTAGTCACTACCGCCATTGGCCCGAATATCTTACCTTTTATTGCCGAGTTGATTGCAAAAGGTATCCAAGCAAGAGAAATGGAAGGAAACGCAACACCTTTAGATGTCATTGCCTGTGAAAACATGATTGGTGGTTCAGCATTTCTAGAAAAAGAAGTGTATAAATATCTTCCAGAAACATCATTTACTGACAAATATATCGGCTTTCCAAATGCAGCAGTCGATCGAATCGTCCCATTACAACACCATGAAGATCCTTTATTCGTCCAAGTAGAACCTTTCAAGGAATGGGTCATTGACGATAGCCAAAGAAAAAATAAAGAAATCCAATTAAAAGGGGTTTTATATGTAGATGATCTAGAACCATATATCGAACGCAAACTATTTAGTGTCAATACTGGTCATGCGACTGTCGCTTATACAGGTGCCTTGTTAGGTTACCAGACCATTGATGAAGCAATGCAAGATGCGTTAGTTGTAGCACAATTAAAATCAGTTCTGCAGGAAACAGGAAGTTTGCTGATTGCCAAATGGGGGTTTGATTCAGAGCAGCATCATGCGTATATTGAAAAAATCATCCATCGTTTCCAAAACAAATATATCTCTGATGCGATCACACGTGTCGCTCGGACACCATTACGTAAGTTAGGTTATCAAGAACGGTTTACACGGCCAATGAGAGAACTGCAAGAACATAACTTGACTTGTCCACATTTGACGGCAACAATGGGTATTATTTTTAATTATTATGATCCTGAAGATGAACAAAGCCGTCAACTGCATGAAATGAAGATCCATGAAAACTTAGAACAATTGATCCAAGAAGTCACAGGAATCAATGATCCGAAAACAATCGGGAATATCAAGCAAAACGTGAACCGTTATGCCAAGCAAGTCGCTTAAAATAGGATACGAAAAAGGGGAATGTGACGCAACTTTTGTCACATTCCCCTTTTTCGAATAACTAGGCTGTTTGTCCTTCAAGATAGGGCAGGTCCAACTCTTCACCGTAACGTTGTTCTAAAGCTAGGCGAATCAAGCGAGCTGCTAATTTCTCATTTCTTGCAAGGATAGGTCCGTGGAAATAAGAACCGAAGACATTTCGGTAAATGACACCTTCGGATTGATCTTCCCCATTGTTCCCTTGACCTTGTACCACTTTCCCCAAAGGCCGTTCACCTTTACCTAAGAAAGTCCGACCATTGTGGTTTTCAAATCCATAATAAGTTTCATTGAATTCTTCATTATGGATGACAATGTCACCGATAAACCGGTTGTTTTCCTGACTTAATGTGTAGTGATCCAGGGCACTGATACCTTGGATCTTTTCTCCGTTGGCTCCCATGTAGTAGTGACCCAGCAATTGATAACCACCGCAAATGGCTAACATGACACCATCATTTTCGATATAGTTGATCAAAGAATCTTTCTTTTTCTGGATGTCTTTTGAAATGATCAGTTGCTCAAAGTCTTGACCACCGCCAAAGAAAACCAAGTCATATTTATTAGCATCAAAAGGTTCATGTATACTAACGATCTCCGTATGGCAAGAAACCCCCATTTTTTCTGCTACATATTTCAACATCAAAAGGTTTCCGTTATCACCATATGTGTTCATCAAATTTCCATAAAGGTGGGCGATATTGAGTTCATAATTAGCCATGATTCATTCCTCCTTTGATAAATCCTTGAGCCGCTAGTTCTTTACGTAGCTGCAATACAGCAGTGTAAGTAGCTAAGATATAGACATGTTCAGTTGGTAATTCTTTGATTTTTTCGATTACTTCTGGTAATTCTTTTGTTTCTGTCAATTTATTTTCTGGAATCCCGGCAACTTTCAGACGTAAAGTCATATCTGTATGACGATCTCCTCCAGAAATAACGGCTGGGATATCCATATCGGCAAAGTTTTCAAAATTACCATCCCAAATCCAGCTGACATCGATTCCATCTGCGTAATTGGCATTCAATAAAGCTACTAAAGAAAATGGATAAGGAGCTAGACCAATCATATCGATTACTTGATTGATGCCTACAGGATTTTTGACAAGTACTAATGTACATTTCTTTCCATTGATATTGATGACTTCTTGTCGGCCGAACACTTTCTCGTCATATCCTAAACCTTGTTTGATTTTATCAGGATCGACATTGAAGTACTCCGCCACTGCAGTAGCTGCTAAAGCGTTGTAGACGTTATACATACCACCAACTTCGATTCCATATTCATGACCATCAATCACAAAATCTGCTGAAACATTGTCCATCCGTACCATATCAGTCAATCGGTAATCCAGTTCAGGACGTTTGAAGTCACAATTTGGACAGTAATATTTTCCTAAGTTTGCATAAGTGATCATTTTATAATGCAGGATGTGATGACAATTCGGACACAAGACACCGTCTGTATTGTAATGCGCCATTTGTTCACGATCTTCTTCATGGTCAAAGCCATAATATTTTCTAGGATTAACTGTTTCGATCGAATTGAAGATCGGTGAATCACCGTTACTGATAATCGTTGCATTTGGTGACTTTGCGGCACCGTCTACAATCATTTTATAGGTCGTATAAATTTCTCCATACCGATCCATTTGATCACGGAAAATATTTGTAAATAAAAATAGTTCTGGTTTCATATATTCTGTGACTTTGCTCAAACTTGCTTCATCTATTTCTAGGACAGCAAATTTTTTCTGTCCTTTTTTTGGTTTTGCCTGCAAGAAAGTCGATACAATTCCCTGTACCATATTCGCACCAGTAGGGTTGGTTAGAACTTCATCGAATTGCTGGCGCAAAATATTGACTGTTAAAGCGGTAGTCAATGTTTTACCGTTTGTTCCGGTAACAACGACGACTTGGTAGTCTTTTGCCAAGCTATCCAATATATGTGGATCGACTTTCAGCGCTAGTTTACCTGGTAAACTTGATCCGCCTTTAAAAAAAGTTTTTAATGCCCATTGCGACGTTTTCCCAACTGCAATCGCAAAATGACTGCGTATTCCCATTATGTAACCTCCAAAAACGATTTGCTGACGAATAAATTCAACTAATCATACCATATGTTGAAAAAAAGGTTAAATTGCTTTTCTTATTCTTAAGAAAAGGTTACGGCTGAAAGTGCATGAAATCGGAGAAAACCGCATGATTTAAAAAAAAACAGCTTGAAACAAAATGATTGTTTCAAGCTGGTGTGATTTTATTATTACTCTTCATCGGTCTTTTCATTATTAACCAATAATGATTTTCTCACTTGGATATTCATAGCCCAGATCTCGGGTTTCTTTTGGTACGAACAGCATCAATGTATACAGCATTCCAATCCGCCCAATAAACATCAGGGCAGCAATCGTGATTTTCCCTACAACAGACAAGTCGCCGGTAATCCCTAAGGACAAACCAGTTGTTCCAAAAGCAGAAGTTACTTCGACGATGATCGAGATCAGTGTTTGTTCCTCTGTAGCAGATAAAAAAACGATACAAAAGAAACACATACCAAGAGAAAGCATAAAGACAACGACTGACTTTCGCACATCATCTTGATCGATTCTCCGTCCAAAAATATTGATATTATCTTCACTCTTGAGGAAGGAGTATAGATACAAACCGATGATTGCTACAGTAGTTGTTCGAATCCCGCCTCCTACAGAACTAGGACTGCATCCGATAAACATCAGTAAAGAAAAAATGATCAGTGTCGTAATCTGAAAATCACCCAAATCGTGAATCTGGAGACCGGCATTACGAGTCGTAATCGAATAAAACATCGAATTGATCCATTTGACACTCATACTGGAATCTTGGAATAAATGGTCCTTTTCCAATAGATAAATTAAGATAGTTCCCGAAACAAACAAGATGACAAAAGCCAACACAGCCAATTTGGTAAACAAGGAAAAACGAAATGGAAGCTTTGCACTGGAACGTTTATATAATAGCCACTCCCGACACTCCATCAATACAGGAAAACCAATTCCGCCGACAAAAATCAAAAACATGATTAGGATTAAGAAAAAATAGTCATGTGCAAAGGGCTTGATGGAATCCCCAGTGACGTCAAATCCAGAGTTCGTGACAGCCGATATCGCCTGATAAAAACCGTAAAAAACGGCATCACGCCAACGATCAAAATAGCCTCTGTAATAAAAATAAATAGAAAAGAATGTCCCAAAAAGTAATTGAAACCAGATTAAAATAGCAAAAGTAATCCGGATCAGTCGGACGATACCAGACAAACGCGGTTGATTCATATCCGTCATGATCAGCTGCCGCTGTTTCAATGTGATTCGTCGTTTAGAAAAAATGACAAAAGCAGTAGAAATCATCATGATCCCCAAACCACCAACTTGAAATAATATTTCCAGCAGTATAATGCCGTTATCATTGAACACAGAATTGATATCAAAAGTCGATAGTCCAGTCACGCTCACTGTACTGATTGCCATGAACAGCATGTCCACAAAAGAAACATGGCTATCTGGTTCGCGAAAAATCGGCAGATAAAATAGAACGAGTGATAAGACCGTCATCAATATATAATAAAAAACGATGATTTGGATCGATGAGAAATGATTAGCAGCAAACTTCTGTCCTCGCCGTTGCAGCCTTCGAAAGAATAAATCAACATGCACAGTACTATCCTCCTGACAATAGTCGTTTCTACCAGTATACAAGGGGAATCAGGAATACTCAAAGAAATTATTGAACAGATAACAATACAGCTTTCGATTAAAATAGAAATGGCTTATAATAAAGCAAATCCTAGAAAAAAGAAGGAGGAGGAATAACAAATTGATCAATGCCCAACAAATCGTAGAAAAAATGAAAAATCAAAAAATAAATTATGATACAGTTCTAAAAAAAATGATCATGCAATGGGAGAAAGAAGAAGTAAAGCCTAAGATATTAATACATACATGCTGTGCTCCTTGCAGTACGCACACGTTGGAATTCATGTCTCAATATGCAGATATCACGTTATTTTTTTCAAATTCGAATATCCATCCTAAAAGTGAGTATTTGCGGAGGTTACATGAACAAAAACGATTTGTAGACCAATTTAATGAGAAAACTGACCATCATGTAGCGCTGATTGTTGATGAATACCGTCCAAGTGAATTCACCAAAATGGTTTTAACAAACCATCTTGAAGACGAAAAAGAAGGTGGTGCTCGCTGCAGTGCATGCTTCAATATGCGATTAGATCTTGTTGCGCAAAAAGCGCAAGAACTAGGATACGATTACTTTGGAAGTGCCCTGACGATCTCACCAAAGAAAAATGCAGCCTTGATCAATCAAATCGGAATGGATATCCAAAAGATTTACGGGACACAATATTTGCCAAGTGATTTCAAGAAAAACAAAGGCTATGAACGCTCTTTGCAAATGTGCAAAGAGTATGATATCTATCGCCAATGTTATTGTGGTTGCGTGTTCGCTGCCAAGCAGCAAGGATGTGATCTGAAAGAAATCAATCGGGAAGCAAAAGCTTACTTAAAAACATCGACCGTAGTTTTTGATGAAAATTAAAGAAATCTTTCGGAAAAACGTAAGAAAAAAATAAAGAATTTATGGTAGAAATAAGGTAGACTGTATAATTTGTCCGTAGTAAAGTAAGAAAACAAGAATAAATTTCAATGAAGGAAGAGATAAGATGCGAAAAGTAGCACCTATTTTGAAGCCAATCGCTGTATTAACAATCTCGACGATTGTCGCGACTACTACAGGTATTGTGAATAGTTCCAGCTACCGTGCACCCAGTTCAAGTTCTAGTACTGTAGAAGAAACAACACCAACTACTTCAGTCTCGACATCTGAACCAACAACAACGGAAAGTTTGAATGAAACCACTACGACAAGTACATGGGACGACACAACAACTAGTTCGTCGTATGATGAGACATATACAACTGACAGCTCAAGCGAAACAAGCAATACGGTACCAGATGGCACTTCATCGGATTCAACCAATCCAAGTACAAGTCCGGATACAAGTGCTAGCTCCGAAACGATACCAAGCAGTACGACTGTAGATGATAACACGCAAAATGATGATGCAGCACGTACAGCACAGCAAAACCAAGATTCAGGAAATACCCAAACGTATAACCAACAAGCAGGTGATTCTCAATGACATTTTTACTAGACCTTATCAATGGGGTGCATAAATTCCTTGGCTATTTAGACATCAGTCCTAAATATCTTAACCGTGGATATACGATTTTAAGTGTGATCCCCACGCTTTATTTATTGAGAATTGTTTATGGACTTTGGCAAAACCAAAACTATCTTCAATTTTTCTTATATGGACTTGCATTTCTAGTGCTTGTTTATTTTACTGTTTTAAATGTATTTTATTACTTTTTAGATAAAAACACGAAAGCCGATGTCACACAGCTTTTTGTGAAGTATTTGCCTGATGAAGCGTTCAACATCCAGACAGAAGAAACAATCAATAATGGAAATTCGATCGATAAAGTGAATACACAAGAGGTCATGGTTTCTTATGACGAAGATTACCAATTGAAATTAGCCGAGAATATGCGGTACTTGATTGGAAATGGTGAGATCAAAATAAATGAACTCGGTCGCATGGATGGATTTCTTGTCGATAGAAATACGTTGTATCCTTATTACTATGTCAAGAAAACAGGAGAGAAAGAGTATGTTCTAAATATTGGACGAAGCTACTCGGACATGGAAAAAGTAGGGACCATTCGGCTGAGCTCAACAGAAGACACATTAGAACCTGTCGGATTGTTCATCGTTGGCGGTGATTTTGTCAAAGACGGGTTGCGTTATCATGAGCCTTATCGCCTGAAATTAATTGCAAAAAAAGCACAATCACAAGAAGAACAAGTTGTTTATAGTCGGAGCCAAAGAAGAAGACATTCATAAGGGGATGTGACATGACTTTTGTCATGCCCCTTTTTTATATAACGAGAAAAATAGAACGAACACGTCACTTATTCTTTCCTTTCATTTATAAACATTGTAGAATAAAGAGAGTACAATGAAATATCGTAAAAAAATGTAATAAATAACGAGGAAATATAAGTAGGAGGTAAGCTGTGAAAGAATTTTTGAAAAATTGGGGGATTCTGATCCTTGTATTAGCGGCTATTTTATTAGCTAGAGTGTACGTGTTTACACCAGTCACTGTAAACGGACATTCGATGGACCCTACATTAAGTGATGGACAACGACTGATTTCATCTAAAATCTCGAACTATGAACGAATGGACATCATTACTACGAAGGAACCAGGGGATGAAGAACGAATGATCGTTAAACGAATCATTGGTATGCCTGGGGACACAGTTAAGATGGAAAATGACCAGTTGACCATTAATGGCAAAAAGTATGATGAGCCTTATCTAGATAAGTTCAAAAAAGAATTTTCAGAAGATAAGTTACAAGGAGAGTATGCTTATAGTTCAGGGTTCCAAGCACAAGCAGAAAGTGCCTCTACCTTTACGAGCGATTTTGAATATACTGTGCCAAAAGGAAAGTATCTTGTTCTGGGTGATAACCGTTTGATTTCAAAAGACAGCCGAATGTTTGGGTTAGTCGACAAAGATATGATCCAAGGCAAAGTTGTTTTCCGCTACTGGCCTCTTTCCGAAATCAAAATCATTTGATGAAAAAATAAAAAGAAGAGGTTGTGACAGAAGTGGTCAGCTTCAAGAAATAAGAAACTGCTTTTGGAACACCGTTTAAACGAAAAAAGAAGCTGTGACATATTTTTGTCACAGCTTCTTTTTAAGCTTTTTGGCTGATGGATAGGAAAAGCGAAGCGTTTTTGTTCATAAATAGCTTTTCTCCACGATGAAAAGTATGACTAGCAGTAGAGACAAAGCCAGTTTTTTTCAATCGATCGTTCAATTCTTCTTGGATAAAGCCATTATGGACTTTCGGATGACTGATTTGTTCATTCTTGTCAAAATCTACAATAATCAGTTGACCGCCAGGAGCTAAAAGTTCGAAAAGTTTCATGAGAATAGTCTTCGTATCAGGAATGTGCAAAAGTACGAGTGATAGAAGGATCACATCTGCTTGGATAGCAGGAAATTCGACAGAAGCATCAGCGTGGATCGTTCGGACATTTTTCAGATCTGCTGCTTGGATCTTTTCTTCTACCATTTTCAACATAGTTTCTGAAGCATCGGCAATGATCAGTTCTTTGAATCTTTCCGCAAGCGGTAAACTCACAAGCCCAGTTCCGCCTCCGTAATCCAGCAGGACTTTTTGGTGGCTGTCGCGCGGTAGATAAGTTGTTAGTTCTTCGCGAATAATCTTGGCTAATGCTTGACGGTCAGGGGAATCATAATGATTAGCGATGGAATCAAAAATATTTTTTGTCATCAAATAGCTCCTTACATAAAACTTTGGAATTTTAACTTATTATAGCACGTGAAAAGAAAGAAAACATGCTATACTCAATTCAAAAAGAAAGTATTTAGCAGATGTACTTATTTTTATAAATCCTAAGAATTTTCAAGGACAGAAATTTTTCTAGAAAGATAAGATAAATGGATCGCCTTATTTAGTTCTTGTCAAAAAATTGGAACAAAAGTAAGCAAGGGATTTGAACGATAATCTGTGCTTGATGAAAATTCTCACTGTAAAAAATGTTGAAAATCAAGTATAATACCATAGGAACAAACTGGAAGGTGAAAAAGAGCATGGCACAACTATTTTTTAAGTATGGCGCAATGAATAGCGGCAAGACAATCGAGATCCTAAAAGTCGCACATAATTATGAAGAACAAAATAAACCAGTTGTCTTGATGACAAGCGGTATTGATACGAGAGATGGTTTAGGCGTTGTTTCAAGCCGAATCGGACTGAAACGTGAAGCAATGCCGATATTTGAAGAAACAGACGTATTTGACGTGATTCAGAACATGGAAAGCAAACCCTATTGTGTGCTGATCGATGAAGCGCAGTTCTTAAAAAAGAAACATGTCATTGCTTTTACGAGAATCGTGGATGAATTGGATATTCCGGTTATGGCGTTTGGTTTGAAAAATGATTTTCGAAACGAGTTATTTGAAGGATCAAAATATTTATTGCTTTACGCAGACAAGATTGAAGAAATGAAAACGATCTGTTGGTTCTGCCACAAAAAAGCAATCATGAATTTACATTATATTGATGGGAAACCTGTTTATGAAGGCGATCAAGTGCAAATTGGCGGAAATGAAGCTTATTACCCCGTTTGTCGAAAACATTACTTTCATCCATCAATGATTACAGAAGGAGAATAAGCATGTACGATCAATTACAATCAATTGAAGACCGTTATGAAGAGCTTGGAGAACTTTTAAGTGACCCAGAAGTGATTTCTGATACAAAGCGCTTTATGCAACTTTCAAAAGAAGAAGCAAACACGCGCGAAACAGTCGAAGTTTATCGTCGTTATAAAGAAGTAGTACAAGGGATCACCGATACAGAAGAACTGCTTGGTGAAAAACTGGATGATGAAATGGCTGAACTAGCAAAAGAAGAATTATCTGAGTTAAAAAAAGAAAAAGAAGTCTTAGAAGAAAAAATCAAGATCTTGCTTTTACCAAAAGATCCAAATGACGATAAAAATATCATCATGGAAATCCGCGGAGCAGCAGGTGGAGACGAAGCAGCCTTATTCGCGGGTGATCTTTTCAATATGTACCAAAAGTATGCTGAAGCACAAGGTTGGAAAACAGAAGTGATGGAAGCAAATGTTACCGGGATCGGTGGATACAAAGAAGTGATTATGATGATTACCGGAGAGAATGTTTATTCGAAATTAAAATATGAAAGTGGTGCACATCGTGTCCAACGTGTTCCTTCAACTGAATCGCAAGGGCGTATCCATACTTCCACAGCGACAGTTGTCGTGATGCCAGAAGCTGAAGAAGTAGAGATCGATATCGAAGACAAAGATATCCGCACAGATATCTATCATGCTTCAGGTGCTGGCGGACAGCACGTCAATAAAACAGCATCTGCGGTACGTTTGACTCACTTACCAACAGGGATCGTCGTTGCTATGCAGGATGAACGTTCTCAGATCAAGAACCGTGAAAAAGCAATGAAGATCTTGCGTGCTCGTGTGTATGATAAGATTCAACAAGAAGCACAAAGTGAATATGATGCCAATCGAAAATCAGCAGTCGGAACTGGGGATCGTTCAGAACGGATTCGGACGTATAATTTCCCACAAAATCGCGTGACTGATCACCGTATCGGATTAACTATCCAAAAATTAGATCAGATTTTAGCAGGGAAATTGGATGAAATCGTTGATGCATTGATCATGTATGATCAAACATCAAAACTGGAAGCTATGCAAAATGGGTAAAATGACCTATCGAGAAGTCCTGTCACGGGCTTCTTCTTTTTTAGAGGATCATGGAAAAGAAGCATACAGTATCCAATTTTTATTTTTGGAACGAAAACAATGGAAAAAACTTGATTGGCTCCTTCATATGAACGAAGAGATTTCAGAAGAAGAACAACAGTTGATCGAAACAGATCTGCGACTTCTGCTTGCAGATCATCCGCCTCAGTATTTGCTAGGATATGTAGATTTTTATGATCATCGGTTGAAGGTAACCGAAGAAACACTGATTCCTCGACCAGAAACAGAAGAGTTAGTGGAGTGGTGTTTAGACGAGACGCCTGATGTACCATTGGAAGTGATAGATATCGGGACAGGGACTGGGGCGATTGCTATTAGTTTGAAAGCAGCAAGAAAAAATTGGCATGTATCTGCCGTAGATCTTTCTGAAGAAGCATTAGAAGTCGCGAAAGAAAATGCTCAGCACGAAGGAACGAAAATCAGTTTTTACCATGGGAATACATTGGAACCAGTACAGGATCGGCGATTTGATGTGATTATTTCTAATCCGCCGTACATCAGTCGGAATGAATGGGAACTGATGGATGAAAGTGTCCGGTCATTCGAACCTAAGATGGCCCTTTTTGCGGAGAACGATGGATTAGCTGTTTATGAAAAAATAGCAGTTGAAGCACCAAGCGTACTAAAACCAAATGGAAAGATTTTTTTAGAAATCGGATTTCGCCAAGGTGAAGCAGTAAAAAAAATATTCCAGCAAGCATTTCCAGATAAAAAAGTGGCGATAAAAAAGGATCTTTTTGGTAATGAACGAATGATCCAAGTCTACAGTTGAAGCTGTGGATGAAAAAATTTTTATTTGTTTTTTTATTATAAAAAAACACTAATTTGACAAGGATGTAAACGACTTTTTGGCTTATCAACAAGTTTATCCACTATTGACAAACGAATGATCCACAGTCAGTGGAAAACTTGAGGATAAAGTTGGATAAAACAAGAACGTATGAAAAAGGGGTTGTGGATAAACTGTGGAAACGAAACGTTATGATGAAACTGAATTAAAAGAGGCAGCCAAAGCACTGAAAGCAGGAGAACTTGTTGCTTTTCCTACTGAAACAGTGTATGGATTGGGCGCCAATGCTCTATTGCCAAATACTGTCAAGAAAGTGTTTTCTGTAAAAGGAAGACCTCAAGACAATCCATTGATCGTCCATGTCGCCTCTTTTGAACAAGTGAAAGAGTATGTGGACAACTTTCATCCAGAAACAGAGAAGATTGTGAAGAACTTCTGGCCTGGACCACTAACTTTGATATTTAAAATCAAAAAAGATACCTTGCCCTCAGTTGTAACAGGAGGATTATCCACAGCTGCATTTCGTATGCCGGATAACAAAAAAACACTAGAAGTAATCGAACTTTCAGGGGTTCCGCTTGTCGGTCCAAGTGCAAATACGTCGGGAAAACCAAGTCCGACAACTGCAGATCATGTATTCCATGATCTACAAGGAAAAATTACCGGGATCATTGATGATGGAGCTACGCGAATTGGAGTAGAATCCACTGTTCTTGATTTAAGTGATCCAACAGCCATGCCTATGATCTTACGACCAGGTGCAGTAACGAAAGAACAAATCGAAGCAGTCATCGAATCTCCTGTTGCTATTGATCAGCATCTTGTAAAAGAAAATGAAACACCAAAAGCTCCTGGGATGAAATACAAGCACTACTCACCCGATACACGTGTTCTGATGGTCAGAGAGGGCGATTGGTCAACTGCAGTTCAATGGGCAAAAAATAAGAAGATCCGTGTAGGTGTCATAGCAAGCCCCGAAATTTCGGATCAAGTGCGGACAGATACTGCAGCTGTTTATATGTATAACGACAACTCAGTAGAAGCGGCGGCTAAAGGATTGTTTGCAGGTCTAAGAGGATTAGATGAACCAACACTTGGGTTAGATTTGATTTTTGTACAAGTATATCCAGAAACTGGATTGGGGAATGCTTATATGAATCGCTTGAAAAAAGCAGCTGGACAAAATTATTTTGAAAAATGATCAATTGGTTATTGCCGCATTCTTTTAGTATGATACAATGCTATCAAGTAAATCTTCTATCAGTGAACGAAAAACGAAGTGTGAATAGAAGAGATACGAATATTTGGCAATTTGTTTTTGATGGGAAAAATAAAATTGTAGGAAAATAAAAAGGAGCTGTTGTTTGTGGTAGATTACAAAACGTTTGACCCTGATCTTTGGGCTGCGATCGCCAAAGAAGAAGAAAGACAAGAACATAATTTGGAGCTGATTGCCTCTGAAAACTTTGTCTCCGAAGCAGTGATGGCTGCGCAAGGAAGTATTTTGACAAATAAATACGCAGAAGGTTATCCAGGGCATCGCTATTATGGAGGATGTGAATTTGTCGACATCGTTGAAAATTTAGCGATTGACCGTGCAAAAGAATTATTCGGAGCGAAATTTGCGAACGTCCAACCTCACTCCGGCTCTCAAGCCAACACGGCTGCTTATCTCGCTTTGGTAGAACCAGGGGACACGATCTTAGGAATGGATCTTTCCGCAGGCGGACATCTAACACATGGATCACCAGTCAACTTCAGTGGCAAAACCTATCACTTTGTTGCTTACGGTGTTGATCCGACAACAGAAGTTATTGATTATAATGTGGTACGTATTTTAGCTAGAAAACATCAACCAAAATTGATTGTAGCAGGTGCCAGTGCTTACGGACGAACGATCGACTTTGCGAAATTCAGAGAAATCGCAGATGAAGTAGGCGCAAAACTGATGGTAGATATGGCACATATCGCAGGATTAGTAGCAGCAGGACTTCATCCTAATCCAGTTCCTTATGCAGATATCACAACGACTACCACTCACAAAACATTGCGCGGACCTCGAGGCGGCATGATTTTGACAAACGATGAAACATTAGCGAAAAAAATCAATAGTGCGGTCTTCCCTGGTATTCAAGGCGGACCTCTAGAGCATGTGATTGCTGGGAAGGCAGCGGCATTCAAAGAAGCACTAGATCCTGCATTTAAAGAATATAGTGAACAAATCATTGCCAATGCAAAAGCAATGGTCAAAGTATTCAATCAAGCAATCGGAACAAGAGTCATTTCAGGAGCGACAGATAATCATCTGATGCTGATCGATGTTCGTGAGTTAGGTATAAATGGAAAAGAAGCAGAGAGTATTTTGGACAGTGTGAATATCACGGTAAATAAAAACTCGATTCCTTTTGAAACGCTAAGTCCATTCAAAACAAGCGGCATCCGAATCGGTACACCAGCAATCACTACTCGCGGGCTTAAAGAAGAAGATGCTGTAAAAGTGGCTGAATTAGTTGTTAAAGCATTACAAGCAAAAGGCGACAATGCTCAATTAGACGAAGTCAAAACAGGTGTACGCGAATTAACTGAAAAATTTCCATTGCATAAAAAATAAAAATTTAAATTCCATATAATACAATAATACAGAAAAGTTCAATACCGGACTTTTCTGTTTTTTTCTATTTTATTTTTTATAGAAAACGGATTCTTTGACAATATTGATGATGCTCTCTAGTATATGAGGTGTAATTTTAGTCTTCACATTAAATCCCAGGGAGGAAAAGTCATGACTGATCGTATCTCGTTAGAAAAGGAAGCCATAGCATTCAGTGATGCAAATGCACCTCATCCGCGAATCTATGAACTAGCACCGGAAAAAGGAAGAGCATTACTGGAAGAAGTACAAGAATCACCTGTGAACAAATATTCCGTTGATATTGAAGACTTGATGGTAGATACTGGCGAATGGGGAAAAATCAATATTCGTTTTGTACGACCGGAAGGAAATATAGATAAATTACCAGTTATTTTTTATATCCATGGAGCTGGTTGGGTCTTTGGCAGTACTCAAACCCATGATAAATTGATCAGAGAACTTTCGGTCCGCACGAATTCTGTCGTTGTCTTTCCAGAATATAGTCGATCACCTGAAGCGAAATATCCAATAGCAATTGAACAAAATTATGCTGTGTTGCAACAGCTGAATAAATTAGCCAAGTCAAAAAATCTGGATCTCGAGAATCTAATCGTTGCAGGAGATTCAGTTGGTGGTAACATGGCTACAGTCATGACGATCTTAACAAAAGAACGAAAAGGGCTCCCAATATCTAAACAATTGCTGTATTATCCAGTTACCAACGCTGATTTTGATACAGATTCCTATCATGAATTCGGAGAAAACTATTTTTTGACAAGAGAAGGAATGAGATGGTTTTGGGATCAATACACGACGAATGAGGAAGAGCGTGCTGAGATCACAGCTTCGCCTTTGAGAGCAGAACTGAATGAACTAAAAGATCTACCTCCGACAATGATTTTGACAGGAGAAGCGGATGTATTAAGAGAGGAAGGCGAGGCTTATGCACGCAAACTTCGTGATGCAGGGGTTCCTGTTACACAAGTACGCTTCCAAGGAATCATCCATGATTTCGTCATGGTAAATGCTATGGATCAGACAAAGGCAACGCGTGCAGCAATGGCATTATCTACTTCTTGGATCATGGAAAAAGAATAAGCTTTGCTTGTCAGCAGGAAAACTTCTTTTCAAAAAAGGATTTTCTTAGGAAAAATGGCGAGTTTGACTAGTCAATCACTTGATTTTGTTTTACAATTAAAAAGAAACGACAGAACAAAGGAGAGCTTAAAAAAATGGGCAAATTTCAAGTGATCGATCATCCATTGATTCAACACAAACTAACTATTATTCGGGACAAAAACTGCGGAACAAAGGTTTTTCGTGAAGTAGTCGATGAAATCGCTATGTTGATGGCATATGAAGTATCACGGGATATGCCGTTGGAAGACATCGTGATCGAAACACCGATCACTGAAACAACACAAAAAACGTTGTCCGGTAAAAAAGTAGCGATTATTCCAATCTTGCGTGCAGGTATCGGAATGGTTGATGGTATCTTGGAATTGATTCCAGCTGCTAAAGTGGGCCATATCGGTCTTTATCGAGATGAAGAAACATTTGAGCCACATGAATATTTCGTCAAACTTCCAGAAGACATTGATGCACGTCAGTTGTTCGTAGTAGATCCAATGTTGGCAACAGGTGGATCAGCAATCATGGCAATCGATGCATTGAAAGAACGTGGCGCGTCGAACATCAAATTTGTTTGTTTGGTAGCAGCACCTGAGGGAGTAAAAGCTTTGCAAGAAGCGCATCCTGATATTGATATCTATACAGCTTCTCTAGATGAAAAATTGAATGAACATGGTTATATCGTTCCTGGACTAGGGGATGCGGGTGACCGTTTGTTTGGTACAAAATAAGTAAAATGAAAAAGGATGTGACACAACTTTTGTCACATCCTTTTTTGGTCATTTTTAATGTTTGAGGCAGAGCAGCTTTTTCACAGCTTTCGTTTGTATATAAAAAAACCATCCCAAAAATGCAGAGATGGTCAAATTCAAATCTTTTTAAGTTCTTTGTAGTTAACGATTACTACACCTTTGCTTTGCGTCATCAAGTTCGCATTTTCTGCAGTTTCATCAATCTCAACAACAGCGGAATTTTTCAATTGTTTTGAAATCGTTCCAGTTTGCGGCTTGCCGTGAATCGTGAACATTACGTGAGTATTGATCTTGAATTTTTCACCAATTTCCGATGGTACGATAGTTGTATCAAATTTTCCAAAAGTTGCCATTTTCATAAAACCTGCCTTTCACATCAATTATACCACGTTTTATGAAAAATATCATGAAATTAAACTAATTTTCCATCGAACTCTTTACAATCAGCCAAATAGAGTATATAATTTCTTTTGGATAAGGCCAGCTTAGCTCAGTTGGTAGAGCAACGCACTCGTAACGCGTAGGTCGTAGGTTCGATCCCTATAGCTGGCATAAAGCAAAAGACAGATACCCTGGTTGGATATCTGTCTTTTTCTTTATGTCTGTGTGATTTAAAAACCACTAAAAATGGCGTATACTTTGTGTATAGAATGTAGTGGGGAGAAATATATTTCTGGGAGGAAATCGTGATGTCTAAAAGTGAAGAAATAGAAAACATGGTACTAAAATTATATGATCTCGTTTTAAATCCAGAGATCAATGAAAAGGAACGTATACTTCTGATAGAAGCAAAAACAGGCTTAGAAAAAGGTCAGTATTATCCTAAAGTCATGAATAATTTGGAACGTAGTTTACGTCCGTTAGCAATCAAGGGAGAATTGTCTAAAGCAGTCTCACCGTTTTATATGGAGATATCAACAATAGGAAAATTTGAAAAAGAATTAGGTCGAGGAATGGCTTCGGCATCGATTACTTTTGGGCATTTATAAAAATGGATTATTCATCTCAATGAATTAAAAAGTAGCGTCAATCACAGAATACAGGCTAGGTTCGTTTATTTGAACAAAGTCTGTATTTTTTATATTGTGTTTTATTCTTTATTTAACATAAAAACAGCTGTTATAAAATAATAATGCTAATTAAAAGAATATTTTATGCAACTATAGTTATTTATGCACGTTGCATTTTTGTAAGTTAAAAATTGGAAATATAGATTGAAAAAATGAAAGCAATAAGTAAAATAAAATGAATATATGCGAAAAAATAATTTACATTAGGAAAAACCTTGTAAAAACAGTTTTTTGGCATATTTATTTTTTATAAATATTTGTAAAATAACTATCAATTTTTTAGTTAAAAGATTGGAAATGAGTAGGGGAGGAATTGAAGAAAGGATTTTCGAGAGATGATATGGTAGGTTTTATTTTTAGTTAGAATAGGGGAGATAGAAAAAATGAAAAAGTGTAGAAATATTATTTTATCAATGTTATTTATTATTACTAATATAACATCACTGATTCCTGTTCATGTCTATGCGGATGCAGGCAGAGATATCAGCAGTAACGTCACTTCGTTGACCGTGGACCCAACGAATATTACAGATGGAGGAAACATAAAAGTAAAATTCTCGTTTGACGAAAAAAAACAAGATATCCAGCCAGGTGATTATCTTTGGATCAATTGGCCAAGTGAAGGAAATATTCGCGGTGAAGGATTCCAGAAAGAAATCCCATTAATGATTGAAAATAAAAATGTTGGAACTTTAACGGTCAGAAAAGATTCTGCACAGGTTGTATTTAATGAAAATATTAAAAACATAGACTCAGTAGAAGGGTGGGGGCAATTTGAGATCCAGGCCAGAAACGTAACCGATACTGGTGAAGAAAATACGGGGCCATTCACCGTGATGAGTGGTGACAAAACGGCTACTGTAAATGTGACAAAGCCAGCTTCTGGTTCTTCTTCTAGCGTTTTTTATTATAAAACAGGAGACATGCTTCCTGAAGATACTGAGCACATTCGATGGTTTTTGAATATTAACAATGACGGCACTTACGTTGAACAACCAGTTAAAATCAGTGATGAAATCCAAAGTGGACAAAGATTAGATCCAAGTACGTTTGAAATTAATCAAATACACTTAGGTGAACAGAAAGTTTACAGAGGAGAAGAGGGAATCCAACAATTTTTACAAGATTTCCCCGGTGCTACATTTGATTTTTCAGTAAATGATAATTACATTGAAATAACTATACCAAAAAACTTTGTCAATCTTAGGAAAATAATGGTGAGTTATAAGACGATTATAGAAACCCCAGAACAAACAAGTTTTGAGAATCATTCGAAAGCTTGGTTTAAAGAAGTTAATAAACCTGCTGTTGATGGAGAAGGTTTCAATCATACGGTTAAAAATATTTCAGCTTCTGGTGGAGTCAACGGTACAGTTAGAGGCGAATTGAAGATTTTCAAATATATCAATGGCACAGAGATTGGTATCCCAAATGTGACTTTCGAATTAAGACGAGCAGATGAACAGCCTATTCAAGGACAGTCTAGTATCCTGTTGACTTCGAATGAACAGGGAGAAGTTAGTATCAAAGGTCTGCAAGTAGGAGATTATGTTGTAAAAGAAAAAGAAGCACCCAATTGGATTGATTTTGATCCACTAAGTTCAAATGAACTCAAATTCTCCATAAATGAAAATGATACAGAGGGAGTCAGTTTACCTATTTATAACAAGAAAAAGGTTACGAACATCACAGCAACTAAAATTTGGAACGGTGGAACCACTCCCAGACCAAGTATTTATTTTAAATTATTCAGAGAAAGTACAAACAATTGGGAACCAGTTCCTGATGCAGAAACAAAGCGATTAGATAATGGAATAACTTCAGTGACTTGGGAAGATATCCAACAGTATGATGATAGTGGAAACGAATATACGTTTAAAGTGCAAGAAGTAGACCAAAACGGAAATGATTACGTCCCTTCAGGTTATCAAAAAATTGAAAACGGGCTAGTCGTTACAAATGAGAATAGAGAAGTCATTTCGGTCTCAGGACAAAAAACATGGGAAGACAATGAGAATCAAGACGGTAAACGACCGACAACGATCACAGTGAATCTATTAGCCGACGGTCAACCAATCCAACATAAAGAAGTAAGTGAAAAAGATGATTGGCGCTATCGTTTCACAAATCTGCCAAAATACAAAGACGGGCAAGAAATCATCTATACTGTAACGGAAGACAATGTACCAGAATACAGTACGACAATTGACGGGTATAACATCAAAAACAGTTATACACCGGGCAAAACAAATATATCTATACCAGGTAGCCATATAACACCGTGGAAAAATTTTCCAGAGAAGACAGAGAGAGAGAAAATTAGAAATCTATTCTCTCAAAAATTGCAAATATTTGCTCATACAGGAGAATCTAGCGAACAAAGAACCAATTATATTAGTAAGAGAGCTGTACCTAAACAGATAACAAATAAATCAAAAAACATTCTTCCTAAAACAAGTAGTAAAAAATCTAGTTTTGCTGTAATCATTGGTTTATTGATAGTAACTATCTGTACAGGGATATTCTTACAAAAATATAAAAAAGTTTAGATAGAATAATTTTTGTTATTCAGAATATAATATTTTTTGTTAAATATGACTGAAAGCAAAAGGATAAAATTCCGCTTTATAATCAAAAAGAGCATGGGACAATAGTAAAGAACACTTTTGTCTCACGCTCTAAACACGTATAAACGGCGGAAGCAGAAGCCACTCCTTCGGAAATAAGCTGAAATTCACAAAAATTTGAAAAGCAATTTTCGTGAATTTCTTCTTATCTCTTGGAGTTAAACGCTTCTGTCCCAGCCTCTTTTCGTAGAATCATTAAATATGGATTTGGCTAACTATGGAAGAATACTCTAGTTTTCAGCGTTCATACTAGTTGTTACATTGTTTGATTGGCTAAAAGAATTTCTGATATATTTTGTGCTAAATAAAGAAAAAGACGCTTGAATTGGGAATTAAGAAAACTACTCTATCATTACAAATTTTCATAAACTGGCAGATGTTCTAAGTAAACAAGTATCTTTTCAAAGTCGGAAAAATCCATGATCAACGTAGTGGTATTGATATTTGGATGAAAGCCTACGGTATCTTGACGATCAATAGCAGAATCGATCACGACTTGGATTTTTTTCTCTGTGTCGTGCATCAATGCTAATGGAGTCACTGTACCTGCTGGAATTCCTAGAAGGTCAGGAAGCTGTTCTTCAGAAACAAAAGATAAGCGCTTTTCTTTTAATTGTTCAGCTAGTTGTTTTAAATCGGCATGCTTTTCATCAGGCAAGATGACAAGATAGATTTTTTTTCCTTTTCTTGATTTCAATAATAGATTTTTTACTTGCGGACCAGGTAGGGAAAAAGGGATATTTTTGACTGACGTAATCGCAGGATGATCAACTTTTTGAAAAGAGATACCTAGTTTTCTTAGTAGTTCATAAGCTTCTTGTTCGGTTGCACGATTCATCGCGCATTACCCTCCTTTTTTTATTAGTGTATCATAAAAAAGAGTTGACAAGAGTTGACAAATGAAAAATAATCATGTAAATTACACGTAAAGTTAAAACAAATGACATCGAAAAGAAGAGTAGCAGTTAGGTGTTTTTAGAGAGTCTCTGGTTGGTGGAAAGAGGCAGCAGTTAACCGTGAAACACATCTTGGAGTCGATTTTCTGAAGCGTATAGTAGGAAAATCCGGGGAGCCCGTTACAGCTGCGGTCGTTGCTAGATGACCAGGTAAGGCTGGCTTTTCCGTGAGGAGTCGGTAAAAAAAGGTGGAACCACGTGATTAACGTCCTTTGATCTTCGGATCAAAGGACGTTTTGTTTTCATCTGATTTGCAACGACTGTGTGAGGTTTTTTCTGCAAGGAAAAAATAAACAGAGGTGGAACCACGTATAATACGTCCTCTTGGCATTTGCCAAGAGGATTTTTTTATTTTAAAGGAGGAAAAGAAGATGGAGTATTTAATTGAAGTTATGCCGCAATTATTAGTAGGAGCACTCACAACATTGAAATTATTTTTATTTACCTTGATTGGCTCGTTGCCATTAGGGATTATTTTAGCACTAGGATTGTCCTTGCATTTTAAGCCGCTACGCTACTTTCTTCAAACATATGTATGGATCATGCGGGGAACGCCACTATTGTTACAGCTGATTTTTGTTTTTTATGGTTTGCCGACGATTGGGATCGTTTTTGATCGATTCGAAGCAGCGCTCATTGCTTTTATCTTGAACTATGCCGCTTATTTTGCAGAGATCTTCCGTGGAGGGATACAATCGATTCCTCAAGGTCAATATGAAGCAGCGCAAGTTTTGCAATTAAGTCCCTTCCAAACGGTAACGAAAATCGTCATCCCGCAAGTGACAAAGATTGTTTTACCTTCTGTAGGTAATGAAGTTATCAACTTGGTCAAAGATTCTTCCTTGATCTATATATTAGGTTTGGGTGATGTAATGCGTGCCGGGAAAATCGCGATGGAACGCGACGCGACTTTACTGCCTTTGCTAGGAGTGGCAATCATCTATCTTACATTGACTGGTATTCTAACAATCGTAATGAAACAAGTTGAAGGAAAATTAAATTATTACCGCTAACTGATAGGAGGAAGAAGTATGATTGAATTGAAGAAAGTGAACAAAGCATTTGGTGAAAAAGAAATAATCAAAGATTTGGATCTAATCATTCCAGATGGGAAAACATTAGCTATCGTAGGTCCTTCCGGTGGTGGTAAAACCACACTTTTACGTATCTTGGCTGGCTTAGAAAGCTCTGATAGCGGAGAATTTTATTTAGACGGTGTACCGTTCAATCCATTCGAACTTAAAATGAAAGAACAAGTTGTAGGAGTCGTATTCCAAGACTTCCAGCTATTTCCACATCTGAATATTTTTGAAAACATTACTTTAGCACCGAAAATGGTATTGAAACAGACAAAAGAAGAATACACCAAAAAAGCAGAAGAATTAGCGGCTTCATTAGGGATTAGCGATTTATTGAATAACTATCCTTATCAGCTTTCTGGCGGACAAAAACAACGGGTAGCGATTGCTAGAGCATTGGCCATGAATCCACGGGTATTGGCTTATGATGAACCAACGAGTGCTTTAGACCCTGAGTTGCGTCAGCAAGTCGAGCGTTTGATCCTATCATTGAAAGAAGACGGGGTAACCCAAATCATTGTCACCCATGATCTCGTATTTGCAGAAAATGTCGGTGATCAACTATTAAAAGTTTCCCCAATTCATTAAGAAAGGAAGAAGATAGAGATGAAAAAAATCAGTTTTCTATTCGCTTTGCTCGTAGGTCTTCTTCTTTTTGCAGGCTGTTCGAATAAAAAGGCTTCAGCAGATAATTGGGCGGCTATCAACGAAGAGAAAAAAATCGTTATAGGTTTGGACGATACATTTGTTCCTATGGGATTTAGAGATAAAGATGGGAAGCTTACAGGATTCGATATTGATTTAGCCAAAGCAGTCTTTGAACAATATGGGATTACGGTAGACTTTCAGCCTATTGACTGGTCGATGAAGGAATTTGAACTGAACAATGGAACAATCGACTTGATCTGGAATGGCTATTCCAAGACACCGGCAAGAGAAAAGAAAGTGCAGTTTACAAAACCTTATATGGAAAATGATCAAGTGCTGATCACACCTAAAGAATCAGGAATCACAAGCTTTGAGCAAATGAAAAATAAGAGATTAGGTGCGCAAAATGGGTCATCTGGTTATGATGTATTTACGAAACAACCAGAAGTGTTAAAAGAGAGAGTCAAAAACCAAGATGCTGTTTTGTACGATAGTTTTAATGAAGCACTGATTGATCTGAAAAGCGGACGGATTGATGGTTTGCTGATGGATAAAGTATATGCGGACTATTATTTGAAACAAAGAAACGAACTAGAAGACTTCAACATGACAAAAGGCTCTTACGAAAGTGAGGATTTTGCGGTTGGTGTGCGTAAGTCAGATGATACGTTAGTGAAGAAAATAAATGAAGCATTTGATCGATTAGAAAAAACAGGGGAATTCCAAAAAATCTCCAATAAATGGTTTGGTGAAGATGTCACGCCGAGAAATTAACAAATAGGGGACTGTGACAAAAGACGTGTCCCAGTCCCTTTTTCCGAATAAACAGTGTTCTCCTGCCAACTCTTCGGTCACAAGTCACGATATTCAACAAACATGAGAAACTGTTTTTTGAAATTGCTCCTTGTGACTCGGAGCTGAACGGCAGGCTCACAACCTCTTCCTTAAACGGTGTTCAAAAGCCAGTTTCTCGGTATTAAGTCCAATTTATGCAAAAATGTAGAAAGCCATTTCCACAAAATTTTTCTTAATACTCGAAACTAAGCGACTTTTTCACAACCTCTTTCTTAAACGGTGTTCAATCAGCTGACCCTCGGTATTAGCTCAACAAACGGCAAAATATGAGGAACTATTTTTCCGTTTGTTTCTCTAATACTCAGGACAAAGCGCTGATTTCACAACCTCTTCCTTAAACGGTGTTCAAAAGCCAGTTTCTCGGTATTAAGCCAAATTTATGCAAAAATGTAGAAAGCCATTTCCACAAAATTTTTCTTAATACTCGAAACTAAGCGACTTTTTCACAACCTTTTTCTTAAACGGTGTTCAATCAGCTGACCCTCGGCATTAGCTCAACAAACGGCAAAATATGAGGAACTATTTTTCCGTTTGTTTCTCTAATACTCAGGACAAAGCGCTGATTTCACAACCTCTTATACACGGTGTTCCAGAAGTACCTTCTTCGAAAAATAAGCCGAAATTTCACAAAAATTTGAGAAGCAATTTTCGTAAATTCCTTCTTATTTCTTGAAGCTGACCACTTCTTTCACAACTTCCTTTACATAATTTTATTTTGTTGTGGAAGGGGTTTCGTGTTATTCTAAAAGAGGAACGATTGAAGGTTATAGGAAAGGAAGAGATGAATGGAACACAAAGAACTTACCTCATTTCCAAAAGATTTTCTGTGGGGCTCTGCATCTGCAGCGTATCAAGTAGAAGGAGCTTGGCAAGAAGATGGGAAAGGCGAATCAGTCTGGGATCGATTTGTTCGGATTCCAGGAAAGACATTTAAAGGAACAAACGGTGATCTGGCAGTAGACCACTATCATCGTTATAAAGAAGATATTGCTTTAATGAAAGAACAAGGTCTGAAAGCTTACCGCTTCTCTGTAGCTTGGACACGGATTTTTCCTAATGGAAGAGGAGAAGTCAATCAAGCAGGGCTCGCTTTTTATGAGAGATTGATCGACGAATTGATCGAAAACGGTATCGAGCCTATGTTGACTTTGTATCATTGGGATCTTCCACAAGCATTGCAACATGAATATAATGGTTGGGAATCACGTCAAATCATTGAAGATTTCACTAATTATGCAGAAACATTATTTGAGGCATTCCGCGGGAAAGTCCATTACTGGATTAGTTTGAATGAACAAAATATCTTTACTTCATTAGGCTATTTATTAGCAGCACATCCGCCAGGCGTGACGGATCCAAAACGAATGTATGAAGTCAACCATATCGCAAATCTAGCAAATGCATCTGTCATCAACAAATTCCATGAGTTAGAAATGCCTGGAAAAATCGGACCAAGCTTTGCGTATACGCCAAATTATCCAATCGACAGTAATCCTGAAAATGTTCTGGCAGCCGAAAATGCAGAAGATCTGATGGCCAATTATTGGATGGATGTCTACATGTGGGGTAAATATCCTATTGCTGCTATGAGATTCTTAGAAGAAAAAGGATGGGCGCCAACGATTGTAGCTGGCGATGCAGAATTGCTAGAATCAGCCAAGCCAGATTTCCTTGGGATCAATTACTATCAAACAGCGACGAATGCATTCAATCCATTAGATGGAGTTGGAGCAGGAAAAATGAATACGACTGGGAAAAAAGGTTCATCAGAAGAAACAGGGGTTCCTGGAATGTATAAAAAAGTTGAGAATCCATTTGTCGAACGAACAAATTGGGACTGGGAGATCGACCCAGAAGGCTTAAGGATCGGATTGCGTCGTATCACAAGCCGTTACCGCATGCCGGTACTGATCACGGAAAATGGCTTAGGAGAATATGACAAGTTGACAGAAGACAAACAAATCCATGACGACTATCGAATCCATTACTTACAAAGCCATGTCAAAGCAATCAAAGAAGCAATTTCGGATGGCGCAGAAGTATTAGGCTATTGTACATGGTCTTATACAGATTTGCTGAGTTGGCTGAACGGTTATCAAAAGCGATATGGATTTGTATATGTCGATCAAGATGAAACACAAGAAGGATCTTTGGAACGATATAAGAAAGACAGTTATTACTGGTACCAAAAACTGATTGAAGAAAATGGAGAGAACCTTTAGTTCTCATGCTTAAAACAAGAAGGTACGGCTGGATATGGCCGTGCCTTTTTTTGATAAAATCATTTAGAAATTAAGAAAAACTGTAAAATAAGCTGAAAAATGAAAGAAAGCGTCAGTTCTTTCAAACAAAACTTTAGTTCCCTTGCTTTTTTTTGTATAATGAAACTTGATGAAATGAGGGATAATAAATGGCACAAAAGAAACGGCCTACTAAGAAAAGGAAAAAGACGAAAAAAACGAAAAAGCAAAAACAGCAGCAAGAACAAATGCTGACGATTGGTGTTGGATTTGCCTTGATTCTATTTGCTGTATTCGGCTTTTTAAAATTAGGTTTTTTAGGAATATTGATTGCAAACGGCTTTCGGATCATTGCAGGAAATACTTACCAAATCCTCTGTCTTTTATTAGCCGTATTAGGATTTTGGATTGTCATTAAGAATACAGAGTTTTCAATTGGCAAAAACCGACGCTGGTTTGGCGGTATACTCTTTTATTTCGGTATCTTATTATTGCTACATGCCCATTTATTTGGCAAACTCCATACTGGGGAACCAAATATCATGGGGACGACATGGGACTTATTGGCTAGCGATATAAAACAAAGTCAAGTAGATAATAACGTTGGCGGAGGGATGATCGGAGCAATTCTTTATCATTTCACTTATTTCTTGATTGCACAGCCTGGAAGTTATTTAGTAGCCATTCTATTACTGGCGGGTGGAGCATTCTTGTTCAGTAATTTGGAAGGCTATCAGCTGCTGAATGGTATCCAATCAATTGGAGAACGGGTACAGGAATTATTGGAAGGTGATCCTGCCAAGCAAGCTCAAAAGCAAGCGGCAAAGGAAGAAAGAATGAAACAGCGTGCAGAAGCGAAAGAAGCGAGACGCTTAGCGGCACAAGAAGCAGCAGAAAAAGAAGCAGTAGAATATGAGAAGAAAAAAGCTGTGAACCAGCAAAGGAAAAATACTCCTGATGAATGGCAGGAACAAGAAAATGCCGAACCTGAGCAGTTAAGTTTTGTTCCAATTGACAGTTTTCAAGAAAATATCCATCCTGCGAATCTAGAAAAACCAGTCCCAGATACACCAAAACAGACCAATACAGCAGAAGGTTATGCTAATGAGTTGCCAGAGGATGACGGTACCTCATTAGAATTTGAGATCGAAGCAGAACAGGAAAATCAAGATTATGAATTGCCGACAGTTGACTTGCTTGATTCTATACCAACTGTGGATCAAAGTGATGAGTATAAAAAAATTGAAAAAAATATCGGTGTATTGGAACAAACTTTCCAAAGTTTCGGTGTGGATGCTAAGGTCGTCAAAGCTAGTTTAGGCCCATCCGTCACAAAATTCGAAGTCCAACCAGCTGTAGGGGTAAAAGTAAGTAAAATCGTGAACTTAACAGATGATATCGCACTTGCTTTAGCAGCGAAAGATGTTCGGATGGAAGCGCCGATCCCAGGTAAATCACTGATTGGTATTGAAGTACCAAATGGAAAGATCAGTATGGTTTCCTTTAGAGAAATCATCGAAGCTCAGCCAAACCATCCAGATAAATTACTGGAAGTACCCTTAGGACGTGATGTTTCTGGACGAGTACAAACGGCTGATCTTTCGAAAATGCCTCACTTACTTGTAGCTGGTTCGACTGGTAGTGGGAAGTCAGTAGCAATCAATGGGATCATTACAAGTATATTGATGCGTGCTAAGCCCCATGAAGTAAAACTGATGATGATCGATCCGAAAATGGTTGAATTAAATATGTACAACGGGATACCTCATCTGTTGACGCCGGTCGTAACGAACCCTAGAAAAGCGGCACAAGCCTTACAAAAAGTAGTACAAGAAATGGAAGAACGATATGAAAAATTTGCGGCAACTGGTGTAAGAAATATTTCTGGTTACAATGAATTTGTTCAGCAGAAAAACTTAGAAAACGGAACGAAACATCCAACCTTACCATTCATCGTAGTAATCGTAGATGAATTAGCTGACTTGATGATGGTAGCTAGCAACGAAGTCGAAGATGCGATTATTCGTTTAGCGCAAATGGCTCGGGCAGCGGGCATCCACATGATCCTAGCTACTCAACGTCCAAGTGTGGATGTTATCACAGGGATCATCAAAGCAAATGTACCTTCTAGAATGGCATTTGCTGTATCAAGTGGTACAGATTCTCGGACGATCATCGACTCTAATGGAGCAGAAAAGCTCTTAGGGCGAGGAGATATGCTGTTCTTGCCAATGGGTGAGAATAAACCTATCCGTGTGCAAGGAGCGTTCATCTCTGACCATGAAGTGGAGCGGATCGTTCAATTTGTTACAGATCAGCAAGAAGCTCATTATGAAGAGAAAATGATGCCGACAGATGAAGTTGAAACGGCAGGTGCCCCAGAACAGCCACAAGATGAGCTGTTTGAGGAAGCAAAAGCACTTGTTGTTGAAATGCAAACAGCAAGTATCTCCCTTCTCCAAAGAAGATTTCGAATCGGTTACAACCGAGCCGCTCGACTCGTAGATGAACTGGAAGCTCATGGAGTTGTTGGCCCATCAGAAGGAAGTAAGCCTCGGAAAGTATTCATTGATCAAGAGGAAACATCAGAACCACTGCCGGAAGATAATGATATGTAAAACTTGTTCAATGAACGGTTGAAAAACGAATAACTATATAAAAAAGACAAGACATGATGATACCAAGAGAAAAAATGGCTTTTTTCCCATCTTTTCTAATACGGTACGATGTTTTGTCTTTTTTGATTTTTATGAGATGAAAGTTCTATTCGATTTATTTGTGAAGTATTGCATTAACTAAACGAATCATGTATAGTATGTAGCGAAACTTTGAGAAAAAGAGGGAAAATACTTTGGAAAAACAATCCATCTATGGCTTGACGAATGAAGAATTAATCAATTGGTTTATAGAAAACGGTGAGAAAAAATTCCGAGCTGCCCAAGTTTGGGAATGGTTGTATCAAAAACGTGTAAGTAACTTCACAGAAATGACGAATCTATCAAAACAATTGATAGAAAAATTATCGGCACATTTTATCATCAATCCTCTGAAACAAATGGTCGTCCAAGAAGCTTCGGACGGTACAGTAAAATATTTGTTTGAACTTCCTGATAAAAATATGATCGAGACCGTACTAATGAGACAAGAATACGGCTTGTCCGTTTGCGTGACCACACAAGTAGGATGTAATATCGGCTGTACATTTTGTGCAAGCGGGTTGCTTAAAAAGAACCGTGATTTGACCGCTGGAGAAATCGTCGCGCAGATCATGATGGTTCAACATTATTTTGATGAGCGCAATCTTGGCGAACGTGTTTCCCATGTCGTCGTAATGGGAATCGGTGAGCCATTTGATAATTACGACAATGTAATGGACTTTTTGCATATTATTAATGATGCCAAAGGATTGGCGATTGGTGCGCGACATATTACAGTTTCTACTAGTGGCTTAGCACACAAAATCAAGGAATTCGCTAATAACGGCTTGCAAGTAAATCTGGCTATTTCCTTGCACGCGCCGAATAATGAGGTGCGAACATCGATTATGCGGATCAACCGAAGTTTCCCAATTGAGAAATTGATGGAAGCTGTGGATGAGTATTTAGAGAAAACAAACCGTCGAATCACGTTTGAATATATCATGTTGAATCAAGTAAATGATAGACCAGAGCATGCGCAACAATTAGCAGATCTATTAAAAGATAAGAAAAAGTTAGCATATGTCAACTTGATTCCATATAATCCAGTCAGTGAACATGATCAATATTCTCGCAGTCCAAAAGCTGATGTATTGAGATTTTATGATGTATTGAAGAAAAACGGCGTAAACTGTGTGATACGTAAAGAACATGGTACAGATATTGATGCAGCTTGCGGACAATTGCGAAGCAAGCAAATGAAAAAAACAGCTGCCAAATAATCGTAGCCTGCTTCGTTTTTTCAATTACCATAAAAGGAGCAGTTTTATTAATTAAGGAACTGTCCAACTTAAATAAGTGAAAAGATTCTATAGCGAAAGTTATAAAGCGTTTTTTGACAAGAAAAGCCCTCATCAAGCAAAGAAATGTCGTCAATTTGATGACAGCCTGCTTGATGGGGGTTTTAGCAATTATTTAACTGATTTTCTTATATCCTTGCTGGCTTTCTTGTGTAGCATGATAAGTTTCTACGTCAAGAATGGCCTGTTTAAATTTTTCTCGGGAGATTTCATAAGGCACATGTTTGATATCATTTGTGGTCATGGCTTTATCTAAGATTGCTTCTAAATCGGTCGTGATATTGAGATTCATGTCGGTTAACGATACTGGAAGTTGTTTTTTTCATAAACACATAGATTTTATCAAACAAATCGAACTGCTGATCCATCATCAATAAGGTCAGTACACCATAACTGACAGATGCTCCGTGAAGGTATCCCTCCATTTTTTCTAGAGGTCGTACTGCAATAGAATATGTGTACCTTAGCAGAAATAGTATTTCTGGAGTTTTTTTTGCTTTATAAGCAGGGCAGCCGATTAGTTTGCTAGAGAAATAATTGACTGCTAAAGAATTTGAGCGAGAACATTTCGTTTTTTCAAAAGGACTGTTAGAATAAGCAAGAACAAGGGGGAAGACGTATGATAATCAGTGAATTTGACCGTAATAATCCAGTATTGAAAGACCAGCTTTCTGATTTACTGAGACTGACTTGGCCGGAAGAATATGGAGACAGCTCGGCAGAAGAAGTAGAAGAAATGATGAATCCAGAACGAATCGCGATAGCAGCGGTAGACCAAGATGAGTTAGTAGGATTTATTGGTGCAATCCCTCAATACGGTATCACAGGTTGGGAATTGCATCCATTAGTTGTAGAAAGCTCTCGACGAAAGAACCAAATAGGTACTCGATTAGTCAATTACTTAGAAAAAGAAGTAGCTTCCAGAGGAGGAATAACGATTTATTTAGGTACGGATGATTTAGACCATGGAACAACGTTAAGTCAAACGGACCTGTATGAGCATACGTTTGATAAAGTGGCTTCCATCCAGAACCTTCGTGAACATCCGTATGAGTTCTATGAAAAATTAGGTTATAAAATCGTAGGTGTCTTACCAAATGCAAATGGTTGGGACAAACCGGATATTTGGATGGCAAAAACGATTATTCCTCGACCAGATTCTCAATAATAAAAAGAGGTTGTGAAATCAGCGTCCTGACCTGAGTATTAGAGAAACAAACGGAAAAATAGTTCTTCATATTTTGCCGTTTGTTGAGCTAATATCGAGGGTCAGCTGATTGAACACCGTTTACCCAGAGGTCGGGAACTTGCCGTTTCACTCTGAGTCACAAGGAGTAATTTCAAAAAACAGCTTCTCATGTTTGATGACTATTGTGACTTGTGACCGAGGAGTTGGCAGGAGAACACCGTTTATTCGGATAAGGAACTGTGAAAAGACTTTTGTCACAGTTCCTTTTTTTTATTCTTTTTTATCTTTGTATGGCAATAATAGACAATATAACAAAAATTATTTAATGGTTACTGGAAGGCAATAGAAAACCTTGTACAAAGCTATTTTTTTCTGAAAAATTCCTTGAAACCTCACGAAAAAATCATTATTTTATGTAAAAGACAAAAAAAAAGTGTTGATTTTTTAATAATTATTCATTAAACTCTTAAACAACTTCAGAAAATATTAATTATTCTGAAAATTCCAATAAAGGGGTACGTAAAATGAAAAAGAAATTTACATTTGGTTTGGTTGCGGTATGCGGCCTTGTACTTGCTGGATGTTATGGCGGCAGTTCAGCCACAAGCAGTAGTTCAGCAAAAAGCGGTTCTGCAGATGGAGGAGGCGTATTTAACTTAGTCGTGCCTCAAGAAATGCCTACAGCTGACTTATCAGTTGCAACAGATACAATCAGTTTTACAGCATTGAATAACGTTTATGAAGGAATTTACCGTCTTGATGAAGACAGCAAACCACAGCCGGCAGGAGCTAGCGAGTTGGCAGAAGTCAGTGAAGACGGATTAACTTACAAAATCAAATTACGAGAAGATGCAAAATGGTCAAACGGTGATCCTGTTACAGCAGCGGATTACGTTTATGGCTGGCAACGAACAGTAGACCCAGCTACAGCTTCTGAATATGCTTACCTGTATGCGCCAGTTGAAAACGCAGAAGACATCACAGCTGGAAAGAAAGATAAATCAGAACTAGGGATCAAAGCAGTTGGCGACTATGAATTAGAAATCAAATTGACGAAACAAACACCATATTTCCAATACCTGCTTGCTTTCCCATCATTTTTCCCACAAAAACAATCCGTAGTGGAAGAAAATGGGGATGCCTATGCATCTGCAAGTGATAAAGCTGTTTATAATGGACCATTCACATTAGAAGATTTCGATGGACCAGGAACAGATACAGAATGGACTTATAAGAAAAATGACCATTACTGGGACAAAGACACAGTAAAACTTTCTGAAATCAAAGTCAGTGTAGTAAAAGAATCTTCTACTGCGTTGAACTTATTCAAAGATGGCCAAGCCGATGATGTGATCTTGTCTGGTGAATTAGCACAGCAAAACGCAAACGATCCAGCTTATACTTCTGTTAAAGAAGCACGGACAAGCTATATCGAATTCAACCAACGTGAAAAGAATTCACCATTCAACAATGTGAACCTAAGAAAAGCTATTTCTTATTCAATCGATCGTGAAGCTTTAGTAAAACAAGTACTAGGTGACGGATCAGTTGTCTCTACAGGATTGATCCCATCAGATATGGTAAAAAGTCCAACAACGAACGAAGACTTTGCAAAAGAAGCTGGAAAATTAGTTTCTTATGACAAAGATAAGGCAAAAGAATATTGGGAAAAAGCGAAAAAAGAATTGGGCGTTGATTCTTTAGAATTTGATTTGATGGCTTCTGATGATGATTCATCGAAAAAAGTAATCGAATATGTTCAAAACTCAATCCAAGAAAACTTGGATGGCGTAACAGTCAAACCAACACCTGTTCCATTCTCTGTGCGTCTTGACCGCTCAACTTCGGGTGACTTTGACGCAGTACTAGGCGGATGGGCTGCTGACTATGCAGACCCAAGCAGCTTTACTGATTTGTTTGTCACAGGTAATTCATACAACCGTGGTCGTTGGAGCAATGCAGAATATGACGAAGCAGTTAAAGCAGCTTCATCAACAGATGCTGGCGATGAACAAGCCCGTTGGGATGATTTCCAAAAAGCAATCAAGATCATCTCTGATGATATGGGTGTCGTTCCGGTGTACCAAAAAGCAGAAGGTCACCTAGTGAATGAAAAAATCAAAGGTATCGTTCACCATGCTGCAGGCGCTTCATGGGATTACAAATGGACATACGTTGAAGAATAATCGTTAATACCGTGAGCATGAGAAAAAACGAGGCTGCGGCAAATGTCGCAACCTCGTTCTCATATTCACTTATCCTAACAAAGAAAAAAGCATGAAAATAGCAGAAAGAGCAATTAGTATTCCGGCAATGATCAGCCAAAAGCTGTACATACCGTAGCTGGCAGTCGAGAGCGAGGAAAATTCTGGTTTTTTCTTTCGGTTCCTTGTTCGTGCAAGATGGACCGATCGCTGAAAATGATCGAAGAAACCCGAAGAAAAGACCCATAAAAAACCGCCGATAATCAGAAACGGCAATGACCATAAGAATAGATCATTAGATAATTGAATGAGTGTAAAGGAATGGTTGATGACGTTTTTTATTAAAATAACCAGAATCAGTAGAAAAGCTACTGCGTAGGGGATAGATTTTTTTTTCATTTGATTGCTCCTTTATTTTTGCTTCATTATCTAATAATGTAGCGAAACATCTGTCAGAAGTCAAAAGCTAGGGGGAAACATTAGTGAATAGTTATATCAAATATGTATTAAAACGTGTCTTTTTCATGATCATCACGCTTTGGTTAATTGCAACAATCACCTTTTTCTTGATGCAATTGCTGCCGGGCACGCCATATACGAATCAGGAACGTTTGAGTCCTGAAACAATCGAGATGCTAAATAAACAAGTCGGTTTGGATAAACCAGTTATCGTACAATATGGGATTTATCTTTCTAATTTGCTTCAAGGAGATTTTGGAATTTCCTTCCAATTTAAAAACCAGCCAGTCGCACATTTGTTAGCTGGAAGAATCGGACCGTCTTTGCAATTAGGGTTACAGGCAATTATCTTTGGAACAGTCCTAGGAACGATTTTAGGAACGATTTCTGCCATGAAGCAAAATACATGGGCAGATACATCTTCTACACTTGTAGCAATATTAGGTCGTTCCATTCCAAACTTTGTATTTGCTGTTTTACTACAATATATCTTTGCAATCAAATTACAAGTTTTACCAATCGCAAAATGGGATGGATTTGTGTACACGATCTTGCCGACAATTGCATTGGCCATGTCGCCGCTTGCTGATTCTGCTCGATTTATCCGGACGGAAATGGTGGAAGTACTGCATAGTGATTACGTGGAATTAGCAAAAGCAAAAGGATTGAGCCGTTGGGAAATCGCCTTTAAACATGGTCTTCGAAATAGTTTGATCCCATTGATGACTTTATTAGGACCCTTGGCTGTCGCATTGATGACCGGATCACTGGTGGTAGAAAATATCTTTGCTATTCCTGGTATCGGTGAACAATTCGTTAAGTCGATCACAACAAATGATTATCCTACGATCATGGCTGTAACGATTCTTTACTCATTTATGTTGATTTTTGTTATTTTGATCGTTGATCTGCTGTACGGTCTAGTTGATCCAAGAATTCGTGTTTCAGAAGGGAGCCGAGGATAAATGGAAATGACACCCAAGCGTTATGAAACAGTCGCAGATATTCCTGCGGATGAGTTTCTTCCATTACAAAAAAATACCGAAGAAGAACGTGAGCAGATTACTGCACCTTCTTTGAATTTTATCCAAGATTCATGGCGCCGTTTAAAGAAAAACAAAGCTGCCGTTATTTCAATGTTTTTACTGTTGGTCATCATTTTGATCTCTGTGGTCACGATCTTTGTTTCGCCACATGATCCAACTGCCCAAAACGTGGCTTATATCAATTTGCCTCCTCGTATTCCGGGAATCAATATCGATGGATTGAATGGAAAAGCAATGGTCGGCGGAGAACTGGTTGATAAATATGCTCAAGCAAACGTTCCTTCAAACGTAAGTTTCTTTTTAGGAACAGACGGTTTGGGCCGTGATGTATTAAGCCGTTTATTTATGGGAACGAGAATCTCGTTGCTGATCGCATTTATTGCTGCATTACTAGATGTAACGATTGGTGTAGCTTACGGGTTAATATCTGGTTTGTTAGGCGGACGTGTCGATAATGCGATGCAACGTTTTTTGGAAATCTTGTCAGGAATTCCAAACCTCGTTGTCATGATTTTGATGTTGGTCGTGTTTGAACCAGGAATTTTTTCCATCGTGGCTGCTATGGCCATCACAAACTGGATACCAATGGCACGTATCGTTCGTGCACAAACAATGAAATTAAAAGATCAAGAATATGTTCTAGCTGGATTAACATTAGGTGAATCAAGAATGAAAATTGCATTCAAACATATTTTGCCGAATATCTCCAGTGTCATTATTATTCAAATGATGTTTAGCATCCCATCTGCTATTTTCTTCGAAGCCTTTTTAAGTTTTATCGGTTTAGGTCTTACGCCTCCGTCAGCTTCATTAGGAACGATGTTGAGCGAAGGGTACAAGACATTCCTGTATCTGCCTTATCTATTATGGATTCCGGCAGTAACTTTATCGGTTATCATGATTGGCTTTAACTTACTTGCTGATGGATTGCGTGATGCCTTTGATCCTAAAATGAAAGAGTGAGGACGATGACGAAAATTTTAGAAGTGAAAGACTTAGAAATCTCTTTTGATACGTATGCTGGAAAGGTACGAGCGATTCGCGGTGTCAATTTTCATTTGAATAAAGGAGAAACATTGGCGATCGTTGGGGAATCTGGAAGCGGAAAATCAGTGACAACCAGAAGCATCATGCGCTTGCTGTCGAGCAATGCCAATATAGATGCTGGGCAAATCCTTTTTAAAGGTAAAGACATCGTTGAAAAGACAGAAAGAGAGATGCAAAAAATCCGCGGAAAAGAAATAGCAATGATTTTCCAAGATCCAATGACCTCTTTAGATCCGACGATGCCTATTGGGAAACAAGTTGCTGAGTCACTTAGAAAGCATAATAAAGTTTCGAAAAAAGAGGGACAAAAAGCTGCGTTAGAACTGCTTAAATTAGTTGGTATACCTGAAGCTGAGAAACGTATCAATAGTTATCCCCATCAGTTTTCAGGAGGTCAACGCCAACGGATCGTGATTGCGATCGCACTGGTATGTTATCCGGAAATTCTGATTGCTGATGAACCTACAACAGCACTTGATGTGACTATCCAAGCACAAATATTGGAACTACTGAAAGAAATTCAGACAAAAATCGATACATCAATCATCTTTATCACTCATGACCTTGGTGTAGTAGCGAACGTTGCTGACCGTGTAGCTGTTATGTATGGGGGAAGAATCGTTGAAGTTGGAACATCCGAAGAAATTTTCTACAACCCGCAACATCCCTATACTTGGGGACTGCTTGGGTCAATGCCGACATTAGACAGTGCGAACGACCGATTGTATGCCATTCCTGGTTCTCCACCGGATTTACTGAATCCACCAAAAGGAGACGCATTCTACCCAAGAAATGAATTCGCGATGAAAATCGATGCAGAACAAGAACCGCCATTTTTTGAACTATCAAAAACACACAAGGCAGCAACTTGGCTACTTGCTCCACAAGCGCCTAAAGTGACGCCGCCAGGAGAAATCCAACGTCGCTGGGCTATTTTTAAAGAGAAACAAAAACATACTTATGGTCAAGGAGGAATTGCTGATGCCAAATAAACTACTTGAAGTTAAAGGACTGAAACAGTATTTCAATGTAGGAAAAAAGAATGAAGTACATGCTGTAAATGACATCAGCTTTCACATCTATGAAGGAGAAACATTTGGTTTAGTAGGCGAATCTGGAAGCGGAAAATCCACTACTGGCCGAACGATCATTCGTTTGAATGAACCTACTGACGGTGAGATATTATTCGACGGTCAAGATGTAACGAAGATCAAAGACAAAAAAGGATTGACGAAATTCCGACATGATGTTCAGATGATCTTTCAAGATCCATACGCTTCGTTGAATCCTCGGATGAAAGTCAGAGATATCATTGCGGAAGGAATTGATGTCAATGGGTTAGCTAAATCACCAGAGGAACGTGCCAAAAAAGTCGATGATCTATTAAGAACCGTTGGATTGAATCCGAGCCACGGCACTCGTTATCCCCATGAATTTTCAGGCGGACAGCGCCAGCGTATTGGTATTGCACGAGCATTAGCAGTAAAACCGCGATTTATCATTTGCGATGAACCGATTTCTGCATTAGATGTTTCCATCCAAGCCCAAGTTGTCAATTTATTGCAAGATCTCCAACGAGAACATCAATTGACCTATCTATTTATTGCGCATGATTTATCAATGGTTAAACATATCAGCGACCGAATCGGTGTAATGCATAACGGTTTGTTATTAGAAATGGGAAAAAGTGATGAAATCTATAATCACGGTGTCCATCCTTATACAGAAAGTTTGTTATCTGCTATTCCTCTGCCAGATCCAGATCATGAGAGAAAGCGCAGAAGAATCAAATATCAACCCGAACCAGATGACGGACAAGTACGTCAGCTTCGTGAAATCGCACCAGAACATTTTGTCTATGCAACTGAGCAGGAAGTCCCATATTACGCAAAAAAATTAAAACGACAAAAGGAATCTCTTCTGGTTGCTAACTAGGAGGGACATAGATGCTAAAAGCTTTTAAATTCCGTATGTATCCGACAGAAGAACAAAAACAGCAATTGATCCGTACTTTTGGCTGTGTTCGATTTACCTATAACCATTTGCTGAAAGAACGGCAGAAAAGTTGGCAACAAACAGGAGTGGTCGATTTTTCGCTCACGCCTGCTACGTTAAAAAAAGAATACCCATTCTTAAAAGAGGTAGACAGTCTTGCTTTAGCAAATGCACAGCTTAATTTGGACCGAGCTTTTCGCAATTATTTCAAGGGACGTGCCAGCTTCCCAAAGCTTAAAACGAAAAAAAGTATGTGGCAATCTTATACGACGAATAATCAAACTCATACGGTCTATCTGAAAAACGGCCACTTAAAATTACCAAAACAAAAAGAACTAATCAAGATAAACCAGCACCGTCCAGTCGAAGGCACGATTCGTTCCGCTACGATTTCTGCTCGATATAATGAAGAGTTCTATGTCGCACTACTTTGTGATGTTTCATCAATAAAAAAAGAATCGTCAGCTAAATGGATTGGGATTGCCTATCATCCAAAAACATTGATCGAAACATCGCATCCCATAGAAGTAACTTTACCAAAATTTGACCAGACAGAAGAAAAACTTCAGCATGCACAGCGGAAATTAAGCGTAAAAGTCCGCTCCGCTCACCATAGAAAGACCAGGTTAGATCAGGCAAGCAATTATCAGAAACAAAAGAGAAAAGTAATGGATCTTTATCTGAAACAAAAGAACCAGCGAGAAGATTATCTTGAACAATTATCTGGGAAATTGGTCAAACAATATGACTACTTATTTGTAGAATCTTTTCCAAAAGAAGATGCACATGCTGATTTTTCTATTCATGACTGGCATAAATTAATAACAAAATTGCGTTATAAGTCCCAATGGTATAATAAAAAATTTCTTTTGATCAATACCGACGGAGCAGAAGAAAGCAATTTTGTAAGAAAGAGCCAAGTGTTAGAACAACTAGGCAGGCATTCGGTCATTAAGGAATAAAAAATGAATGAAACTGACAGGAGCGTTAGGGTTCGCCTTGTTAATAAAAAGTCTGATTGACTTTTGTTTCTAGGAATTTTCTTTTGAAGAAAAGCTCACTAATTATGACAAACCAATAAAACAATAGCAGAAAAAATTCGTACGAGTTTTTCTGCTATTGTTATTTTTTTATTCGAAGAATTTTACTGATATGCCAAAGTATGGAGCGAAAAACGCAAAACACAAAGAGCGGCTTTCCATTTATCTTGAGTGTTCAGAACGGAGCCCTTTCTTCACAATTCTTACTCATGATGTCCCGGCTTGAGCTGATAGATTTTTGAAGGGCGACCGATTCCTACAGGACGTTCGCCAATCTCGTCGAAATATTGGAGCATAGCTTTCTTAAAATTGGAATGATCGATCGTTTTATAATCGATTCCTAAGAACTTTGCAAATACTTTTCGAGCTTCTGTAATCGTGAAATCTTTACCTAAAACTTGCAAAACTTGCGGTTCGTGTTCCATTTTATTGACTACACGGTTGAATGCTTTCAAAATGATTTGACTATGGTCAAAAGCTAAAGTATCTTTGCCAGAAGACTCTCCAGTGACTAAGTCAAGTGAGATAGCCACTTCTCCGCTCGATAAATTGATCTTGTTGCCGTGACGTTCCAATGTGAACCAGCGTACTTCCTTAGCATCATCTCCGGCGATCAGCGGTTCTTCTCCAATGAAAGCTAAGTAGCTGACTGTGACGACCCAACCGCGCGGATCTCGATTAGGCGTGCTGAATGTATGCAGTTGTTCAATGTTTTCTTTAGAGATAACTACACCAGTTTCTTCCTTTGTTTCTCTTAAGACACTTTCTCCAGTTGACTCATCCTTTTGAACAAAACCACCAGGTAATGCCCATGAATTTCGATAAGGATGCCCTTTTCTTTGGATCAGCAATACTTTCAGCTGATCTTCTTCTTTGTTATAGCACATCAGTACGATATCGACAGTCAAAGAGGGCTTGTCATATTCTGGACGTTCCTGTTTTTGATACCAGTTAAGAAAATCTTCTTCACTTGCTTCATGTTCATAATATAATTTTTCTTCTTCTTTAGAAGCAAATCGGTTCATCAGACCACCTCCGTTGACATTAAAAGTACTTTTTACCTTATTGTAGCAGACTCTGAAAAAAAACCAAGGATTTACTTGAAAAATCCTTGGTTCTTCCTTAAATATGAAAAATAAATGGAAGTACTAGATTGAATAAAAAGAAAAGCAGATAAAACGGCAATACTTTATACCGCTCTTCACGAACGGCAAAGAAGCCGCAAATAACGATATATGCGTCAATGACAAAACGTAAAAGCCATGCGACTGTCATGAAACTGTTCAAATGCCCATGAAGGTTAAAATAACCATACATACGAATATAAAAATAGCTGAATATCAAATGTGCTAATGAAAGAAAAGCAATACTAAGTGTAAAAAAAAGATGTTTCTTCTGCATGATCGTTCCAGTCCCTTACTAAAATAGATAGTCTTTATTATACCACGAGTCAGGAAAGAAATAAAAAGCCGTTTCCGACTAAACATGAAACAAGATGAAAAATAGCATTTATTCCCTCTGTCCTTCCTTTTGAAGGAGGGAGTCATCGTAGAGAACAAGTCATTTATCCAGACTTTTTCATTTTGAAAAAAAGCTAACAGCATGCTTTTTTATGGTATACTAGCAAGGAAACGAATTCGCATCATGCGATAAAGGAGGAAGAGCCCCGTGGCAGAAAAGGAAACTTTTTATATCACTACGCCAATCTATTATCCAAGCGGCAAACTTCATATCGGCAACTCATATACTACGATTGCATGTGACGCAATTGCTCGTTATAAACGGTTGATGGGCTTTGATGTGTTTTATCTCACTGGAGTGGATGAACATGGTCAAAAAATCGAAACAAAAGCAGAAGAATTAGGTGTAAAACCGCAAGAATACGTAGATAAAATGGCGGCTGATGTCAAAAAATTATGGAAAACGCTTGATATCAGTTATGACAAATTCATTCGTACGACAGATGATTACCATAAAGCAGCTGTTCAAAAAATATTTGATCGTTTATTAGAACAGGGAGATATTTACTTAGGTGAATATGAAGGCTGGTACTCTGTTTCTGACGAAGAATTCTTTACAGAAACACAACTTGCAGAAGTGTACAAAGATGATGAAGGTAATGTGATCGGCGGTAAAGCGCCAAGCGGACACGAAGTAGAATTGGTAAAAGAAGAATCTTACTTCTTCCGCATGAGCAAATACGCAGATCGTCTGTTGGAATACTATGAAGAACATCCCGAATTCATCCAACCAGAATCTCGTAAAAATGAAATGATCAACAACTTTATCAAACCAGGATTAGAAGATCTTGCAGTTTCACGAACAACCTTTACTTGGGGGTACCAGTCAAGAGTGATCCGAAACATGTGGTGTACGTATGGATCGATGCATTGTCCAATTACATCACTGCACTAGGCTACGGGTCCGAGGATGAAAGTCTATTCGAAAAATACTGGCCTGCAGATGTTCAGATGGTCGGTAAAGAAATCGTTCGCTTCCATACGATTTATTGGCCAATCATGCTGATGGCTCTTGATTTGCCTCTACCTAAAAAAGTATTTGGTCATGGCTGGTTATTGATGAAAGATGGAAAAATGTCTAAATCAAAAGGAAATGTCGTTTATCCTGAAATGCTTGTGGAACGTTATGGTTTAGATGCACTCCGTTATTATTTGCTTCGTGCTGTGCCATTTGGGTCAGATGGCGTCTTTACACCAGAAGATTTTGTTTCTCGTGTCAATTATGATCTGGCAAATGATCTAGGGAACTTATTGAATCGTACGATTGCTATGATCAACAAATATTGTGATGGTCTCGTTCCTGATTATGCCTCACTTGTCACTCCATTTGACAGTGAACTGTCTACGACGGCTGCTAACGTTGTCGGACGTTACCATGATGCAATGGAAAAAATGGAATTCAATACAGCGTTAGCTGAAATCTGGGTGCTGATTTCTCGTGCAAACAAATACATTGACGAAACAGAACCATGGGTATTAGCAAAAGACGAAGAAAAGAAAGCTGAATTGAATAGTGTCATGATCCATTTAGCTGAATCCTTGCGTATCGCCGCGATTTTACTTCAACCAATCATGACAGAAACGCCAGAGAAGATCTTCAATCAACTAGGATTGGACTCTGAAACGATGAATCTTGAAGGATTGCATTTTGGCGAATTCCCTTCAGGAACAAAAGTAGTTGCAAAAGGTACACCAATCTTCCCACGTTTGGATATGGAAGAAGAAGTTGCTTTTATCCAAGAAAAAATGTCTGAAGGTACTCAAACAAACGAAGATACAGTCAAATGGGATCCAGAAGAAACAGAACTTGTTTCAACGAAAGAAAAACAAATCAAATTTGATGTATTTGAAAAAGTAGAACTAAAAGTAGCAGAAGTCATCAACTGCCAAAAAGTAGAAGGGGCAGATAAGTTGTTGCAATTCCGACTAGATGCTGGAGACAGCCAAGATCGTCAAATTTTGTCAGGAATCGCTGAATTCTATCCTGATCCAAGCGAACTGATTGGGAAAAAAGTAGTGATCGTCGCAAATCTGAAACCACGAAAGATGCGTGGACAGATCAGTCAAGGAATGATCCTTTCCGCAGAAGCACCAGATGGCTCTTTACAAGTGATTGAAGCACCAAAATCCATGCCGAATGGCTCAGAGATCGCATAAAATCATAAGAAAAACTCGCAAGACAATGCTGCTTGCGAGTTTTTTTATTCCTGTCAATTGCCCCAATGGTGATTATGGAAGCCAATCATATAATAAAGACACATATAACCATATAAAATGTATCCTATAAAAAGAAGGACGAGCTTTACCCACCGATGGAATCTGCAGCTTCCTAAAAACAAAAGAAAAAGTGGCTGCGAATAGTTGAATAAAATATTTGTGATTCTTTCATCTGTCTGCCAATTAAGAAAAAGGCTAATAGGAATCGTAAAGACAGAAAGAAGCAACATAATGATAAGTGGACGGGCGGTTTTTAATTGATTCATCTGGGTACTACTCCTTTTTATTTTATTGTCTCTTACATCCAAGGATTTTGAAAGCAATAATTTGTTTACATCTACTAATAGTATTCAAAATAAAGAAAACAATCATCGAGGTCAAAATCGATGATTGTTTTCTTTATTTTGTAAAAATCCTATTATTTGATTTTATGATAACCTTTTATTTTTGTCTTCAAACGGCTTGGCAAGAGAGCAGTAAGCAGTGCAAATGGAATCGAAAAGACGTACCAGAAAATCGTTCTTCCAATACCATAACGCTGATACAGTTTCGTCAACATCACATGAAGCAAGATCAATCCTAAAAGCAAGGCACCAGCTGAAAACCAATGATTATTCCAATGCATGATTTCACGAAGTGCCATCACTCCGAAGGGATAAAAATAAAAATAGATTCCTACTAAGGTCATCCGCCAATTCTTTGTAAATGTTCCAATGTTCAACAAAAAGAAAATCGCTGAAAGCAAAATACCGATAGGTGGGAATAGCCCCACTAGAAAGGAATACAACATCCCCCACAAAATCATCACGGGACCTTTGATCAATGCAACAATTGCGATGAACACCGTCAGCAATATCAATTTTTGTGATAATGTCGCAATGGTCAATAATCCAAATAAAATCAACGTGAACCAATGCCAACGGGACTGCTGCTGTTCTTTACGAGAAAAATCGATTCGGTTGGATAAATAATCTGCTAATTTCGGATAAGAACGCTTAAAATCCATAAACTGTTCCTCCTTCGTGGAAAAGGTAGGTTTAGTATACGCAAAATAAAGAGGAAATACATCCGTCTTAAGAGGGAGTTTTTCATTGAAAGTGGAGAAAAAAGAATGGTAAATTAAAATATTCTCAGTTATACTGAAAATTATACCAAATTTCAAAGAAGAAAGAGGATGGGAATGAAAGGCAAACTAAAACGAGAAATCAATCTGTTTGGCGCATTAGCTACCGTTATGGGAACCGTGATCGGCGCAGGGGTCTTCTTTAAAACCGCTGCTGTTACTGCAAGCACGCAGTCTACAAGTTTGACATTACTAGCTTGGCTTTTGGGTGGTTTCTTAACGATCTGTGCTGGATTGACAGTGGCTGAATTAGCTACAGCGATCCCAGAAACTGGTGGAGCTGTCAAATATATTGAAGCAGCTTATGGAAAGCTGCCCAGCTTTTTATTAGGGTGGGCGCAAAGCTTGATTTATTTCCCCGCTAATATTGCTGCATTATCGATTATCTTTGCGACACAATTGACGAACTTATTACAATTATCTACCGACTATCTTTTGTTGATTGCAGTGATTACCGCTGTTTCTGTGACAGGATTGAATTTATTAGGAACAAAAGTCGGTGCGTCTGTACAATCAGTGACGCTGATTGTTAAATTGATACCAATTGCCGTGATTGTCGTATGGGGATTATTGACACCAGGACAAGGAACTGTTCAGCTATTTCCAATCGAAGCTGGAAAAGAGGTTACTTTTGTCGAAGGCTTGAGCAGTGCGTTGCTAGCAACATTGTTTGCTTATGACGGTTGGTTAGGCGTCGGCGCAATGGCTGGTGAAATGAAACGGCCGGAAAAAGATTTGCCTAAAGCGATTATACTAGGGCTGAGTTTTGTCACTGTCGTTTATTTATTGATCAATTTTGTTTTCTTGAAAACTCTGCCGATTGATCATCTTGCCGGTAATTTGAACGCAGCTTCTGAAGCATCAGACGTCATTTTTGGAGAAATCGGCGGAAAACTGGTCACTATTGGGATTTTGATTTCGGTATACGGGGCATTGAATGGGTATACCTTAACTGGGATTCGTGTGCCTTATGCGATGGCTTTGGAAGACGAGCTACCTTTCAGCAAACAGCTGACAAAGCTTTCAAAGAAATTTACGGTACCTTATGTTCCTGCGATTTTCCAGTTAGCAGTAGCTTGTATTATGATGAGCCTTGGTTCTTTCGACTTTTTAACCGACATGTTGATTTTTGTGATGTGGCTATTCAGTTTACTGATTTTTATCGGTGTCTTTATTTTAAGAAAAAAAGCGCCGGAATTGCCACGCCCATATAAAGTACCACTTTATCCAATCGTTCCGATTATTGCGATTCTCGGTGCTATTTTCATTTTAGGTATGACGATGATGACGCAAACGAAATTAGCATTGATCGGTATAGGTGTTACCTTGATTGGTATTCCAGTCTATTATCAAAAAAAGAAAAAACGCTCAGAAGAGTAAAATATTTCAACAACAGACAGAAAAAGTACGAACTAAGTCCTCTGGATCTTCGTGCTTTTTCTATTTCAACAAAACAAGTTCTTCTATTTTGATTTTTGCTACTTCTGCAAGCAGTGCTTATGTGCTAAAGTAAGAATGAAAAGGAGAGATAAACATGATATTTGATTCTCATACCCATTTAAATGCTGAGCAGTTCAATGAAGATATTCCAGAAACGATTCAGCGAGCACAAGAAATGGGGGTAACGAAAATGGCGGTCGTGGGCTTCGATACGCCAACGATTGAAAAGTCTTTGCAATTAAGCCATGACTATCCAAATATTTACAGTATTATCGGCTGGCATCCGACAGAGGCTGGCAGTTATACGAAAGAAATCGAAAATAAATTACAAGAACAATTGACTTTGCCAAAGGTTGTAGCATTAGGGGAAATTGGCTTGGATTATCATTGGATGGAAGACCCGAAAGAAGTCCAAGATAAAGTATTTCGCAGACAGATTGCTATCGCAAAAGAAATGAACCTTCCAATCAGTATCCATACTAGAGAAGCACTTGAAGACACGTATCAAATCCTAAAAGAAGAAGATGTTCGAGATATTGGTGGAATCATGCATAGTTTCAGCGGTGATTATGAATGGGCAAAACGATTTCTTGACTTAGGGATGCATATATCATTTAGCGGTGTCGTCACTTTCAAAAAAGCATTAGACGTCCAAGAGGCTGCAACAAATGTACAAATCGAACGATTACTTGTGGAAACAGATGCCCCTTATCTGGCACCAGTTCCTTTTAGAGGAAAGCGAAATGAACCAGGCTATACTCGTTATACAGTAGAAAAGATTGCTGAACTTCGGAATCTGCCAACAGAAGAAGTGGCTGCCCAAACATGGTCAAATGCGCACCGATTATTTGGTCTAAGCGAACATGGATAAGATGAAGATTCAAGAGATTATAGTCGTTGAAGGAAAAGACGATACAAGAAGGCTTCGGGAAGTAGTTGATGCAGATACGATAGAAACGATTGGTTCTGCTATCAATGAAGATATCCTGATGCAAATTGAACATGCCCAAGAGACTCGAGGGGTGATCGTTTTTACCGACCCTGATTTTTCAGGAGAAAAAATAAGAAAAATCATTATGGAAGCTGTTCCCCAAGCAAAACATGCTTTTTTACCGCGTACACAAGCTAAACCAAAGAAAAAGGGAAGTCTTGGTGTTGAGCATGCAAGTGATGCTGCTATTTTAGAAGCATTGAAAAAGGTTGTGACGCCAGATATTTCCCAAACGGCTGTTTCTGAAATCACTAGACAAGACCTTTTAGACTATGGTTTAATAGCTGGAGCACAAGCAAAAGAAAAACGAGAAAAACTAGGTGATGAGTTGCGTATCGGTTATACGAATGGCAAACAATTGGAAAAACGTTTGAAGATGTTTCGTATCACGCCGAAAGAGCTCGCACAAGCAATGAAAATAGTGGAGGAACAACATGAGTGAATATCGTGAAATCGCGACACCCTCTAGAACAAAAGAGATTTTATTGAAACATGGTTTTTCATTTAAAAAAAGTTTAGGACAAAATTTTCTCACTGAACCAAATATTTTAAGAAAAATCGTAGAAACTGCGCAAATAGATGAACGAACGAACGTGATCGAAGTTGGGCCAGGAATCGGCGCATTGACAGAACAATTAGCGATGCATGCAAAGCAAGTCGTAGCATTTGAGATTGATGATCGTTTGATCCCTGTATTGGCTGATACGATGCAACCCTATGACAATGTGACCATCATACATCAAGATATTCTGAAGACGGATTTATCAACAGCCGTAAGAGAAACATTTCATGAAGAGCTTCCGTTAAAAGTAGTAGCAAATTTACCTTATTATATTACGACGCCCATCATGATGCATTTTCTTGAATCGGATTTGGTCGTAGATGAATTAGTCGTCATGATGCAAAAAGAAGTAGCTGATCGAATCTCTGCTGAACCAGGAACGAAAGCATACGGTTCATTATCGATTGCTGTTCAATATTATATGGAAGCCAGTTTAGCCTTCATCGTACCAAAAACAGTATTTGTCCCTCAGCCAAATGTAGATTCAGCGATTTTGAAACTGACAAGAAGAGATACACCGGCAGTAGAAGTGACGGACGAAAAAGCATTTTTCCGATTGACAAAAGCTGCATTTCAGCAAAGAAGAAAAACACTTTGGAATAATTTGCAGCATTCGTATGGCAAAGATGATCAGACAAAAACATGGTTATCAAAAAGCTTGGAAACGGCTGGAATCGATCCAAAACGTCGTGGTGAGACGTTGTCATTACAAGAATTTGCCGCATTAAGCAATGCGATGTCAGAAAATAAGCAGTAAAAAAAGAGGTTGTGAGCCTACCATTTAACTCTGAGGTACAAGGAGCAATTTCAAAAAACAGCTTCTCCTATTTTTGATTTGGTTGGTCTTATCGCCGCTGAGGCAAGCTTTTGATTCCTATTATGAACAAGGAGATGTGACACAAATTTTGTCCCATCTCCTATTTTTGTCTCTTGATCAAAAATTCTTATACTTGATACTCACACTCATTTTGTATGGATTTAGAAAAGAATATGTGTCTTGACAGTTATTAGTAAGTAAGTTATACTAAGTCGACATTTAAGTGTCAAGACATATTAGGAGAGAGAAAAAATGAGAAAAAATTCAGTTCGAAAACTAACGATTTCTGCTTTATTGATTGGGATGGGGGTCATTATCCCAATGGTTATGCCTAAAATCATGATTCCACCTGCTTCTTTTACATTAGCGTCTCATGTGCCATTATTTATTGCGATGTTTTTTACACCAGGAGTTGCAGTGGCTGTTGCGCTAGGTACGACATTCGGTTTCTTTTTGACAACGCCAGTTATCATTGCATTGCGCGCATTGTCACATCTTGTATTTGCATTGATTGGGGCATGGTACTTGCAGAAGCATCCGAGTATCGTTTTAAAGAATGGACAGTTTACTTTTACTAATTGGCGTTTTCAAGGGTTCAATTTTGTGATAGGTGTGATTCATTCTTTAGTAGAAATGCTAGTAGTCAGCATCTTTTACTTCATCGGTAATATGCCTGACACGTATTACTCTCAAGGGTATTTTTATACAGTGTTCATCTTGATGGGAATTGGTGGACTCATCCACAGTTTGGTTGATTATAATATTGCTTATTTTATAGCAGGAACACTCAGCAAATATTTTGATATCCCGGTATTTACGGCAGCAAAAAAAGGAAATCGGAAAGAATCGATTCAAGGGTACGCGAAGAAAACGATATACTAATGAACTATCAAAGAAAAACTCTCATCTGCTAACGGATAATAAATCCGCTAAGAGGAGAGTTTTTTGTCCTAAAAAGAGCCACACCACTATTTTCTGGCGTAGCTCTAAAGGGGGCAGATTAGGGAAGTTTGATGACTTGTTCGGTTTCTTTATCAAAGAAGTGGCCTTTGCTGATGTTGAAGGCAAGCTCGACTATTTCGCCTGGTTTATGGAAATCTCTTGCATCTACTTTTGAGATGAACTCAGTAGAACCAGTTTTTGTGTAAAGCATCGTTTCAGCACCAAGTAATTCGGAAACGACAACTTCTGATTTGACTACGGCTTCAGGTGAAGCTTCAAGGGCTACTTGTTCACTGTGGATGTCTTCTGGACGAATACCGAAGATAACTTCTTTTCCTTCATAACCTTTTTCAACTAATACTTTGTTTTTCCCTTCAGGAATACGAAGCTTAAGCCCATGTCCATCTGTGATGACACCGTTTTTCAATGTCACATTAAAGAAGTTCATGGCAGGAGATCCAATAAAGCCGGCAACGAACATATTGACTGGTGTATCATAAACTTCTTTCGGTGTACCGATTTGCTGGATAAATCCGTCTTTCATGATAACGATTCGGTCAGCCATAGTCATCGCTTCTGTCTGATCATGAGTAACATAGATTGTCGTTGTTTCAAGACGTTGGTGAAGTTTGGCAATCTCAGCACGCATGGCTACACGTAATTTAGCATCTAAGTTTGACAATGGTTCATCCATCAAGAAGACTTTGGCATCCCGAACGATTGCACGTCCTAATGCTACACGTTGTCGTTGTCCACCAGATAAAGCAGCTGGTTTTCGTTTCAAGTATTCTGTCAGTCCGAGGATCTCTGCTGCATTGTCCACACGCTTTTTAATGTCTGCTTTATCATATTTACGTAATTTCAAACCAAAAGCCATATTATCATAAACAGTCATGTGAGGATACAATGCATAGTTTTGGAAAACCATGGCAATATCACGGTCTTTAGGTGCCACGTCATTCATGACTTTTCCGCCAATATTTAGTTCTCCTTCAGAGATATCTTCCAGTCCCGCAATCATTCGCAAAGTAGTTGACTTTCCACAACCGGAAGGACCAACAAAAACGATAAATTCACGGTCTTTGATTGATAGATTAAAATCAGTCACAGAATAATTTTCTGCATTATCATATTTTTTATATACGTTTTTCAGAGCCATTTCTACCATAATACGTTCCACACTTTCTTTTTTAGTTTTATTAACTGATTTAAGTATAAATGAAAGCGTTAACTAAGTTCAATGTCATGTTGAACAAGAATTTTTTCTTTTTTTTGTCAATGTGCTAGTTTTAAGCTTCAATAAATATCCATAAGAAATAAAAACTGATACACTGGAGTAAATAAGTATGTTAACCATATCAAAAGGAGTGTCTCTTATGAAAATCGCTTTGATCGCTCATGACCGAAAAAAATCTATGATGGTGAAATTAGCAACAGCGTATAAAACAATATTGGAAAAACATGAACTTTTTGCTACCGGGACGACTGGACAACGTATCACGGAAGCGACCGGCTTGCCCATTCATCGGTTTAAATCCGGACCGTTAGGCGGAGATCAGCAAATTGGAGCAATGATCTCGGAGGACCAGTTAGATTTGGTGATTTTTCTTCGAGACCCGTTGGCTGCACAGCCGCATGAACCAGATGTAACAGCACTTATCCGTTTATCTGACGTTTATGAGATTCCGTTGGCTACGAATATCGGAACAGCTGAGGTGCTGCTAAGAGGACTGGAAGCCGGCTTCCTAGATTTTCGAAGAATCGTCCATGAAATAGACAAACGTCCACTTTCATTTTGATGGACAAGTGTATGGAAAAATAACGTTTAATGTTCGTCTATATGTAGCTATAAAAGCTAAACAAACTGAAAATATGCAATATAATACGAACGTATTGTATAATATAACCAATAATATTAGTTTTTCGTGTTTGCAGTAAATGTGAAAATATGCTATAGTTTCTGTGGGAAAAGATCCCAAAAATAATACAGAGTAGAAAATAAAGCGTTAAGTGCTAAGAGGATGGGATGTTGCCTCTTGGACGAAGGACGTAATGTTCGCGGTTTTATTTTCGCATTCGCTGCATGATACGATGTAGCAGCTCTTAAAGGAGATGCTAAAAATGAAGAAACACCGGTTAGACGCACGTATGATTGCTATTATGGGCTTACTGATTGCATTGATGGTCACGTTGTCCCGTCTGGTAGCAATCGAGACCCCATTTATTAAAATCAGTGTCACATTTATTCCACAAGTGATCATGGGCATTCTTTTTGGTCCTTTTTGGTCAGGGATAGGCGCAGTTTTAGCTGATTTAGTAGGAATGGCTCTCTTCTCAAAATCTACATTTTTTATTGGATTTACATTGAATGCATTTATTGAAGGAGCAATCTACGGATTCTTTTTCTATCGAAAAGAAATCACTTGGAAAAATGCGATTTTGGCTACGCTTAGTGTCACGCTGATCATAAACTTATTTTTGACACCATTATGGCTTGCGTTGATGTACCATGTGCCATTGTTCAGCTGGGTCGTTTGGGCGCCCCGCCTGTTAAAAACAGTGATATGGTTACCGATTCAATCAATTGCCATTTATTACGTAGGACGTAGTATTCCTTACAAAAAAATTTTAAGAAGTTTAGCGATCCACGCTAAATAAAAAACAAGCAGTCTTCCCATCCCAGAAGACTGCTTGTTTTTATTGTGCTGTGAATTGTGCTTGATAGAGCCGTCGGTAATAACCATCTTTTTGAAGCAACTCATCATGGGTGCCCATTTCGACAATGGCTCCCTGATCCATCACTAATATCTGGTCCGCATTTTTGATTGTGGACAGGCGATGGGCAATAACAAAACTGGTTTTACCTTCCATCATTGCTAAGAAGGCTTGTTGGATTTTTTTCTCTGTCAATGTATCGACTGAGCTAGTAGCCTCATCTAAGATCAGCATAGGCGGATTACTGATCATCGTTCGAGCAATCGTCAACAGTTGGCGTTGTCCATCTGATATCTTTAACCCTTGACCGCCAATCTTAGTATCTAATTTTTCCGGCAAACGTTCAACAAATTCATACATATAAGAAGCTTTTAGGGCATCATTGATTTCTGCGTCACTTGCTTCCGGATTCCCAAAACGAAGATTTTCTCGCAATGTACTGTCAAATAGCCAAGTATCTTGTAACACCATTCCAAAACTTTTACGTAATGTATCACGTTGGATAGAGCGGATGTCATGGTCATCGATTGTAATCGTTCCTTTTGTTGTGTCATAAAAACGCATCAGCAAATTAACAAGTGTGGATTTTCCGGCTCCTGTTTTTCCTACTATAGCAATGGTTTGACCTGGATAAGCAGTAAAATTGAAATCTTCGATCAAACGCTGTTTGGGGTCATAAGAAAAAGAAACATGATCAAAAGAGACTTTTCCTTTGATATTTTTGGGTTCCAAGGCATAGGCATCTGGCAAATCAGGCGTTTCTTCTGGTTGATCGATCAAATCAAATGCTCGTTCTAGACCAGAAAAAGCGGTTTGCAGTTGTGTCGTGATTCCAGAAAGTTCGATAAATGGTTTAGAAAACTGACTTGAGTAGATCGTAAAGCTGGAAATCACACCAACAGTGATTGACGAACCACTCTTCAATGCCAATAGGCCGCCAACCAAACCAATCGATAAATAAGCAAGGTGATCTACAAAACGAGAAGACGGGTTTGTCAAGGAAGAAGAAAATTGTGCCCGTTGTCCTTTTTGATATAGATCAGCATTTAACAGTTCAAATTGCTGTTGACTAGCTTCTTCTTGCTGAAAAGCTTTCACGATTTTCTGATTACCGATTCGTTCGGCCACAAAGCCCGAAATCTCCCCAATGATTCTTTGCTGTCTATCGAAATTTGTTTGCGAAGCACGAGCAACGATCCAACTCACAAGGAAAATAATCGGTGTGGAACAAAGAACGACCAATGTCAGAAGTGGACTTAGACGCATCATAAAAATAAACGAAAGAAGGATAATCGCAACTCCGGAAAACAATTGATTGAAGGCTGCAGAAATCGCAATAGAAATGTTGTCCATATCATTTGTAAATCGACTGACGATATTTCCATGAGAATTTTGATCATAATAACGAAGTGGCAATCGATTTAAATGGGCAAAAGCATCTTTTCTTAATGTTGCAACGGACAAGTAAGCTAACCGATTGCTTAATACTTGGATGAGCCATTGACTGACTACATTGATCAAAACGATTCCACCGAACAGAATCAGTAAATGGAATAGTCGATTGAAGCGAACTTGTCCTTCTCCGATCATTTGATCGATACTTTGGCCAATTTGTAACGTCATCACAACTGTTGCGATCCCGTTGATAATCCCTAGTAATACAGCTAGCCAAATGTCTTTCGCATAAGCAGTAAGATAAGGGATGAAGCGACGGAGTGTCTGCAAGGATAATTTTTTTACTTTCATAACTATTCTTCCTCCTGTGATGCGACGATTTCCTGATATTCCGCTGATTGAGCAAGTAATTCTTCATGCGTACCTTGAGCAGCGATCTTTCCTTGATCCATCACTAAGATATGGTGTGCTTCTTGAATGGAGCGGACACGTTGGGAGATAATGATCACTGTACTGCCAAGATAAGTCTGCAGCGCCTTACGCAAATCCAAGTCAGTCTGATAATCCAACGCACTCAAAGAGTCATCTAAAATCAGTAATTCTGGCTTGGCAATCAAAGCTCTTGCAATCGTTAGTCGCTGTTTTTGACCGCCGGAGAAATTTTTTCCGTTTTCCATGACTTTTGTATCTAAACCATTTGGAAGCTGACGTACAAATTCTTCTGCCTGAGCGATTTTCAGGGCTTCCCAACACTCATCTTCTGTGGCATCTTGCTTACCCCATTGAAGGTTTTCACGAATAGTACCAGTAAATAACACGGAAGTTTGGGGAACAAGGGCGATTTGCTGACGAAGATGATCCAGCTGCCAAGATCGAACGTCCATTCCATCCATTATGACTGCACCGGAACTGACATCATAGAAGCGCGGAATCAATTGAGTCAAAGTCGTTTTCCCGCTTCCCGTTGGACCAATGATTCCAAGGACCGTATTTCGCTTCAGCTGAAATGTAATCCCTTGAAGAGAAAGCCCAGAATCAGGAGTATAACGGAAGTCAACGTGATCAAAAGCGAGAATCGATTCAGAAGAAAAATCGGGAGTAGTACTGATCTCGGCTTCAAGAATCGAATTCTCTGTGTCTAGAACCTCTTTTACTCGATTACCTGAAGCTTCGGCACGTGTGAAGATCACGACGAGGTTTGAAACAACGATCAGTGCCAAAAGCATTTGATTCATATAATTGATCAAAGCAAGAACTTGTCCTTGTTGCAAACTCCCAATGTTTACTTTGATCCCGCCGACTGTTAGCAAACAAATGATTCCGACATTCATGATCAAGGTCGTAGCAGGTGATAAAAGGGCAGAGATATTGGAAACACGTAAATAATTGTTCGCTAGATCATTTGTGCTTTTATCAAACTTTTCTGTTTCTTTTTTTGTCTGTGCAAATGCACGTATGACACGAACGCCGCTAAGATTCTGACTGACGTGTTCATTGAGCTGGTCTAGTTTTTCTTGCACTTTTTGATAGAGAGGAACAGTTTTTCTGATGATAAAAAATAAAATGATGGAGAAAATAGGCAATAATGCTAAGAAAAACAGACCTACTTCCCAGTCGATCACAAAAGCCATGACTACTGAACCGATGCTTAAAAATGGTGCTCTAATCAATAAACGAATGACCATTGCTAAAGCTAGTTGAAGCTGATTGATGTCGTTTGTCATTCGAGTGATCAAGGTATCTGTTCCAAAATGATTCAACTCGTTGTGAGAGAAAGTATTGATTTTTTTGATCAGCTGATTTCGCAACTCTGTACCAAATCCTTGTGAAGCTACTGAAGCATAATATTGGCAAATGATAGCACAAATCAGACCAATCACAGACATAGCGACCATCCATAAGCCCATTTCAATGATTTTTCCTCGGTCATTCATTTTTAGTCCATTATCGATCAAGGAAGCCATCATTAAAGGTAGGACAAGTTCGAAGACAGCCTCAAGAAACTTGAAGAACGGACCCAAAATGATTTGCTTACGATAATCTTTTGCATAACGTAATAACTGAATCATATGATTCCTCCTATTATTTATTTGTCCACAGTTGAAAAAACAAGTACTACCACATTGTAGCTTAGGAAATTTAGAATGAAAAGAGAACAAGCCTTTTCATAAATGAAAGTTTTATTATGAAGAGATTTTAGAGATTGAATAGAGTATTTTTTAGAAAAAAAGAAAGAGAACGGGAAATTCATCCCGGTCTCTTCATTCCTCCAAACGTCTATTTTGTCCGATTTTTTTATAAATGAATCGTGTGCAAAAGGTGGATGAGGTACAGAATCATCAATGGAGCGCTATTTATTTTTTGAAAATAAAAAAGTAGTGATTCCATGATTTAAGTAAAAAACAGCGAGTATAAAGCAAATGATCTTAGTAATGAATAAAATCTCATAAAATGGGGAGGGCGAAGCTTCATTTTCCATAAAAACCATCGTTATTTTTGGCGAAAAAATTAAAAGTAACGATGTTATTAAATCTAATAAAAGCTTTGTTTTCATAGTTTATTCTCCTTTTTTAAAAGTTGTTGAAATCGTTTTCTTTTTGTGCTATAAAGTTATTGTAACAAATTGTTTGTGGGAAAGCTAATTAATGTTGAAAGAAGGGATATGAGATTGAAAAAATCGTTGATTGGTTTATTATGTGTGGCAACTTTAGGGGGGGTAAGTAATATCGGACAGCCTGTGTTTGCTGTAGAAGTGGATGCATCAGTGATCGACATATCAAATGAAAAGAAAGAGATAAACATAAGTCCCGTACTCACTTTTGATGAAATGGTGCGAGAAGTAGCAAAAGAAAACGGCATCCCTATTATCCAAGCACAACAAGAGCTTGGATTCACAGATGAAAGTGCAAGACAAGCACGTACAGCAAGAGCAACATACAGAACATTATCGCAATCTTTCACAGTCAATGCTAGTTATAGACCCACGATGCGCTTTTATTGCGAGACCAGTGAAAGTGGAAATTTTAGGGCTATCAAAAGAATCCTACGAGTTGAAATGATCCGCGGATATAATGGTTTGTCGAAACAATTTGGCGGAACTGTTTATGTTCATTTAGAAGATGCTAACCGTATTTTTTACATTGTAAATGGCGACTTCTTCAATAATGGTTCGACAACTTGGAATGCAGGGGTGAACATCGGAGTAGGAAGAAACGCTTCTATTAAGTTTGGTGTAACGAATACAACCTCTCATTATCAATATCGCTATGTAGAAAGCCGTTTTCGATTTTGATATCAAAACAGCACACGAAAAAGAAAACAAGGCAGGAACAGTGATGTTTCTACCTTGTTTTCTTAATCAATGGGAAAAAACTAAGAGTGGTGTACGTAATCAATAAAAAGGATGGTGACAACAGTACCTCTTTACTCTCTGAAAGCATCATAACTCGTTTTTCCTCGTTACGCCAATAAATTGTTGTTATACCAGATATAAGGATTTGTAATAACAAAAAGCAGACAGAAAAATTGAGAGCTGTGCCTCCTATTTTGTGTGGAAGGATTTATAGAGCGCAAAAATCAAGATAAAGATAAATAAAAATCCTGTTTCGGCTATATATTGCGTATCTACATCGATAAAACGGGTTTGTTCTGTCATAGCCATATAAAGCAAAGGTAAAAACACAACCACAGCGAGATAAGATCCGATGATTTCGCGAAAAGTTTTCCAAGAAGTATACTTCCTCTTTTTAGATTTATCCGATTTCATTGAATAGTCATAGCCTCCTTGTTCTTTCTTTATTGTTTGGAAATTCCAGTATAAAAACCGGAAGGAACTGTTCGTTTTTAGAATAAAAATTATAAGGGATAAGTAAGCTGCTGTCTATAACAAGACATATTTTTCAACTCTTTATTAAAGATTTTATTGACAAAATGAATCCGTTTTCTATGATGGAGTAGGGGTGAATAAGTTGTTAAAAAACGAAATTTTATGCTACTTAGAGAACCAGACAGCCTTTTTCGATCTCAACCATATGAACGAGGTCTTTACAGCACAAAGATTGGCTGAACATTTTGGGGTAAAAAGAAACACAGTCAGTCATTATTTGAACCAGTTGAATGAGGAGAAACTACTAGTCAAAATCAATTCTCGTCCAGTGGTTTATTTCCACAAAGAAGCTTTTGAAAAACAATTTTTTCAGTTACGTACGAATTTTTATTTTTCTATCAATGAACTTAAAGAAGAACAGCCTTTTTTCGCACAACCAAAAGATTTATTCTCTTTTATGATCGGACACGACGCCAGTTTGAAAGAAAGTATCGAACAAATCAAAACAGCTCTTTACTATCCAGATGGCGGACTGCCACTTTTGATCACAGGCGAAAGCGGCACAGGTAAAAGTTATTTAGTCCATTTAGTCTATCAGTATTGTCTACTTCATGATTTACTAGAGGACTCTGCACCATTCATCACTTTCAATTGTGCACAATATGCAGATAATCCTGAACTGTTGACTAGCAATTTGTTTGGACATGTCAAAGGAGCTTACACTGGAGCAGAAGAAAATAAAAAAGGGGCTTTCGAAGCAGCAGATGGTGGAATCTTGTTTTTAGACGAGGTACATCGCTTAACACCAGAAGGGCAGGAAAAACTATTCACCTATCTTGATCAAGGTGTGATTTATCGTATGGGAGAACCTAATATGTCACGGCGGATCAAAACACGTCTTTTTTTTGCCACAACAGAGGAGACCACTAGTCATTTCTTAACCACTTTCATTCGAAGAATACCTATCCGAATCGAACTACCTGCACTCAATCAGCGTAGTCGAAATGAACGGCTAGAACTGGTTTACTCTTTTTTTATCGAGGAACAAAGAAAAATGGGGAGCCCTTTGTCAGTCAGTGGCCCAGTTTTGTCACTTCTAGCAGGTCAAAACTTATCTGGAAACATAGGAGAGCTGAAAAATATTGTCAAAGTTTCAGCGGCAAAAGCGTATGCTGAACAACGTGAACAGTCGGAGATCCATGTCACCATCCATCATTTGCAAAAAGAACTACTCGCTGAGCCCATTACCAAAAATACAGCACAGCAAGGAATCTATATCACGCAAGACCAGACCTTAGAACAATTGATGGAAAAGCAACAACCAGAACAGCAACGAATCGTTAGAAGTTTTGAGCAAATCCTGCTTGATTTCAAAAAAAATGAGTGTCTTCTATATTCTTGCGAAGGAAAACTAAAACAAGAAGTGATCCAATTATTTGATTTTTTGCTGTTTGAGACCAGTAGACAAGAAAAACACGAGCTGTTGGTTTATTGGACTCAATCTATCCGTGAGACCTTTCGACAAATGGAGTCTGCCTATCAAATCAAGTTCGATGGAAACAGTGTCTATGCCTTGAGTTACTATCTTTATCAGCGAAGCACTGTCAAATGGTTACCGGAAGAACATGCGATTATCCAACTAATCAAAGAATTAGAAAAACAGGTTTCTCAATCTTATCCATCTAGCTATCATTATGTCCAGCGAATCTTGGAACTGAGTAAGATTAAATTAGATATTGAAGTCACTAGTATGGATCGGATTTTACTGACGATCTATCTAAAAAAAGCAAAATGGTCAAAAGAAAAACGACTGCCAAAAGCAATGATTGCTGCGCACGGTTATGCAACTGCTAGCAGTATGGCAAATGTGGTCAATCGTTTATTACAAGAAGATCTATTTGAATCATTTGATATGCCGCTAGATGTCACTCCACAGCAGATTGCTTCAGAAATTGTGGATTATTGCGAAAACAGCGATGTTTCAAATGGATTGATCATATTAGTAGATATGGGATCTCTGAAAGAAATCCATCAGTTTTTTAAAAAACAACTATCTGTACCACTTTTGATTTTAAATAATGTGACGACACCTTTAGCCATCACAGTAGGGGAATGCTTGCAAAAAAATGCAGCATTAGAAGAAATAGCAGAAGAGGCTGTTCGTCAAACCAAACCAGAATGGCGGCTCCTCTATCCACAAGAAAATAAACCCAAAGCACTCATTACTACCTGCTTCACTGGAATCGGCACGGCGGCTCACCTAAGTGCACTGCTAGAGAAAAGCTTGCCTACGACTTGTCAGTTGAAAATCATCCCATATGAATATCAGCGATTAAAAGATAAGAAAAACAGGGACCCACTGTTTTCCATATACGAAATCGTAGGGATCATAGGTACCGCAGATCCTGCTATCACCGATATCGACTATCTTTCATTAGAAGACCTCATCTCAGGAGAGAAGATGTCTGTACTGGCAGAATGGTTGGATTCTGCTATGAATGTTTCAGATAAGGAAACATTCAACCAGAACATCATTCGCAATTTTTCATTGGAGAAAGTACTGGACTCTGTGACTATTCTAGATACAGAAAAGGTGATGGAGGAAATCGATCATTTTATGCGAGAATTAGAGGTGCAGTTGAATCGAAGAATCAGTAATCCCAAAAAACTAGCGTTATATGTCCATGTGAGTTGTCTAATCGAACGTTTGATTCGACAAATGCCAATTGAAACCTATCAAGGATTAGAGAAATGGGAACAGTGTCAAAAAGAAGAGATATTTGCCATTAAATCTGCATTTAGTGTCATTGAAGAGCATTATAGTGTCATGATCCCTCGTTCTGAGATTGCCTATATCTGTGATATTTTGAGTGAAAGTACAGAGTTACTCTCGATAGAAGAAGAATTTTGAACATAAGCAAGTTGTGGCCACTAACTTTGGCACACAACTTGCTTTTTTAGTATGTGTAAGTAAAAAGAGGAGATGAAAAAGTGGACAGAGAAATTATCTTAGCTTCCCATGGTAAATTTGCTTCAGGGATACTAGATTCATTAGAGCTAATCTATGGGAAAAATCATTCTATTACTGCATTGGACTGCTATACTGATGAGAATTTTGATTTAACGGAATCAGTAAGTCAGCTGTTTATGAGGTACAAAGATAAAGAAATCATTGTTCTGACGGATCTTTTTGGCGGAAGTGTCAACAATGAATTCTTACAATATATCAATCAGGATCATGTCTATCTTGTTGCCGGATTGAATTTGCCACTCTTGATTGAGCTAGTATCTCGGTTGGACGCTGAAGTACAGACAACTGTTTTGATCCAGCAGGTGCTAACTGATTCAAAAAAAATGATCCAGTTTTGTAACGAACGGATCAATCAGGAAATAGAAGAAGATGAATTTTAGGAGGAAGAAGAATGATTGTATTGACAAGAGTTGACCATCGGTTATTACACGGACAAGTAGCTTTTTCTTGGACACAAACAATAGGTGCAGATTGTATTTTGATTGCGAATGATGATGTGCCTACTAATGAGATACGAAAGACAACGATCAAATTAGCCAAGCCGCAAGGAGTCAAACTAGTAATCAAATCCATTGATGACTCGATTGCCGCATTGAAAAGCGGGGTGACAGATAAATATAAGCTATTCATCGTAGTGGAATCAATCGAGGACGCATATAAGCTGGCAGAAGCGTATCCAGAAATCAAAACCATCAACTTAGGAGGAATCAAGGCGAAACCTGGTACTCGCAGTATTGGAAAAGCGGTGAATATTTTACCAGAAGAGGAGGAACGATTGAAAAGATTGATTGACAAACAAATAGAAGTGGAGATCCGTCAAGTACCGGCAGATAAAAAAGTGGACGTAAGGGAAGTTTTGTAAGAAAGGAAGAAACTCAATGATTGTACAAGCAGTCTTATTAGGAATCGTTGCATTTATCGCACAATCAGAATATGCATTAGGGACATCACTGCTTTCTCGTCCAATTGTGACGGGACTGTTTACAGGAATCGTGTTGGGTGATGTAAAAACTGGGATCATCATGGGCGCCACTTTGGAGTTAGCATTTATCGGATCATTCTCAGTAGGTGCTTCGATCCCCCCTGATGTGGTGACCGGAGGAATTTTAGGCACGGCTTTTGCTATCACAGCTGGAGCTGGTACGGAAACGGCACTTTTACTAGGTTTACCAATTGCTACGTTGACATTGATATTGAAAAATATTTACTTAGGTCTTTTGATTCCAATTATGAACCATAAAGCGGACAGTTATGCAGAAGAAGGAAACTATAAAGGAGTCGAGCATATGCACTTGCTTGCCGGGTTCGGTCTTTCCTTGATGCTTGGTGTTGTAGTAATGGTTTCGTATATGGTGGGAAGCAATACGATCGGGAATCTACTCAATAAGATTCCTGACTTCGTTCAGAATGGCTTGTCAGTAGCTACAGGGTTGATTCCAGCTCTTGGTTTCGCGATGCTCGCTCGCTTGCTGATTAACAAACAAGTTGCACCATACTTTTTCTTAGGTTTCGCTATAGCTTCTTACTTAAAGATTCCTGTGACCGGAGTAGCTATTTTTGGTGCAATTTTAGCCGTTGTGGTAGTCAATATCATGAATGTCCGTCAACTGCCACTTCAAACCACTGTAGGGGAGGTCGAAGAAGATGAAGAATTCTGAGAGTAAAAATAGCAAAATAACGAAAAAAGAACTGAATCATGTATTCTGGCGTTCTTTTCAAATGGAGTTTTCTTGGAACTATGAACGACAGATGAATATGGCTTATGTTTACGCAATGATTCCGATTTTGAAAAAGTTATATCAGTCGAAAGAAGAAATGGCAGCAGCTTTGAAACGGCATCTAGAGTTTTTCAACACGACCCCACATATCGTTACATTGATTTTAGGGATCACGGCTGCAATGGAGGAAGAAAATAAGGATGATCCTGAATTTGATGTGACCGCGATCGACAGTATCAAAACATCTTTGATGGGACCCCTTGCAGGGTTAGGGGATTCTTTCTTTTGGGGAACTTTGCGATTGATTGCCACAGGTGTGGGCACCTCTTTAGCCATGCAAGGAAATATTTTAGGACCTATCTTGTTCATTTTGATTTTCAATATTCCGCACATTCTGTTCCGCTATCTAGCAACAGGTTGGGGTTATCGCTTAGGAACGGGTTTTTTGAAAAAGATTCAGGCAAACGGGATGATGGAAAGTTTGACATTAGGCGCGTCTATCATTGGGTTGATGGTCGTCGGAGCAATGACTGCCACGATGATTACCATCAATATTCCTTTAAAAATCGGTTCAGGAGAAAATGCTGTGACTGTTCAAAGTATTTTTGATGATATTGTCCCAAATATCTTATGTCTGGGTGCATTTGGTGTAGTGTTTTATCTATTGAAAAAAGAAGTAAAACCATTAACGATTTTGATCGGACTAGCTTTCTTTGGGATTTTTGGTTCGTGGATAGGGATTTTTTAGAAAAGGAGCAGAGAAAATGGTTACGATGCAAGATTATATTTATGAAGAAAAGGAAGTACTAAGTACGATCTTGAAAAAGAATGATTTTTCGACAAGAAAACAAATGAAAAAAACAACGAATCTGCTGATGCTAGCAACGGGTTCTTCTTACAACGCTTGTTTAGCAGCGAAGCCGGCATTGGAATCTTATGGCGAGCTAACTGTCGATATTCAAGAACCTTTTCATTTTGCTCATTATGGAAAACTTTCTCCATCAATCGATACTGTGATTGCTGTGTCACAAAGTGGGAAAAGTGCTTCTACTGTTGAAGCAGTAAAAATGATCCAAAAACAAGAAATACCGATTATTGCTGTCACAAATGACGTACAAAGTCCACTTGCTTTAGAAGCTACACAGATTATTGATTTAGGTGCTGGGATAGAAACAGTTGGCTTCGTTACAAAAGGCTATTCTGCTACTGTCTTACAGTTACTACTCTTAGGGCTAGGAATTGGGATAAGTAAAAATAATATCAGCAAAGAAATAGAACAAAACTACATGCAACAGTTACACAAAATAATCAATCATTTACCAGTGATTATTCAAAAAACGGAAGAATTTTTTGATGAACATCAAAGTTTGTTTCGTTTAACACAACGCTTCATCACTATTGGTTATGGTCCAAACTGGGGAACAGCGAAAGAAGCAGAAACGAAATTGACGGAAACAATCCGTGTCCCGTCACAAGGATTTGAGTTAGAAGCTTACATGCATGGCCCATATCTAGAGGCTGATGCTTCCCATTTGTTGTTCTTTATTGAAGGTGACAATGAAAATAAGGAACGTTCACAAAAGTTGCGGAGATATATGAGTCAGTATGTTGGAGAGACTCTCATAATTACCACAAAAAAAGCAAGAGACGAAAAAACACTTGGATTAGCAATAGAATGTAATGAATATCTGTCTATATTAGCACTTGTCGTTCCATTTCAACTATTCGCTTATAAAATCGCAGCAGCTAAAGGAATCGACTTGAACAAAAAAATCTTTGAAGACTTTGATACAGTCTTGAAAAGTAAATTATAAGAGGTGGAAATCATGTTGAAATTCAATGAAGAAGAACAAATCAAAGCAATAAAAGGGGCACTAGCTTTACGTCCGCAAGTAGAAAAAATCATCGATAAACTTTATACGAAAAAATTCGATGCTGTCTATTATTTAGGAATCGGTGGAACGTATGCTTCTTCGATGCAAGCTGTCACTTATATGAATGGGAAAAGCAACTTGCCTGTCTTTGTACAGCATGCTGCAGAATATTACACTACTGGGAACAAAAGATTAACAAAAGATTCTATCGTTGTCGTGTCCTCTGTTACTGGGACAACCCAAGAAGTAGTGAAAGCAGTAGAAGAAATCAAGAAAGTAGGAGCGACACTGATTGGATTTATCGATAAAGCGGAGAGTAAGTTGTCTCAACTATGCGATTTTGTGGTTACTTATCCAGCTCCCGGAACAGAACAAATCAAATTTTTTATGGTAGCAGATCGATTGATGTATTTGCATGGGGAATTCGAAGATTACTCAGAGTACTATGAACAGCTCGAACATTATTTGCCAACAGGGTTAGTTGAAGCAGAGAAAAAAGCAGATGCATTTGGCTTATCATTTGCAGAAAAGCATCGACGTGATAGCATGCATTATTTTATCGGAGCAGGGAATCAATGGGGAGCTGTTTATTCATATGCCATGTGTTATTGGGAAGAACAAAGCTGGCTCCCATCGAAATCTATCCATGCTGCCGAGTTTCTTCATGGGACGTTAGAGATCGTTGAAGAAACGACCCCAGTCACTTTATTTTTAGGCGAAGATGAACAGAGAGTGTTATCTGAACGTGTAGCTAAACTTTTGCCAAAAATTTGTAGTAATTATACATTGATAGATACAAAAGACTATCCAGTAGAAGGTATCAGCGAAAAATATCGCGGACGTGTGTTGTCTTTCTTATTGATGCATGCAGTGACACAGCGTATCGATGCACATGTCGAACAGATGAATTGTCATCCATTAGAGATACGCCGCTACTATCGTCAGTTTGATTATTAGGATCGATTGGATGAAAAGAATATAAAAAATAAAGAGAGCAGCGACAACTGCTCCCTTTATTTTTTAGTTGTTTTCCAAGTCAGTTAATGCATTACGATTTTGAACATTGACATCGATCACATTATAAAATGCGTTATCTGTGTCAGCTACATCCCAAACTGCTAAAATGACATGATACCCCAGACGATTGCTAGGAATATTGATTGTATGAGTCGGATTAGTATTAGACATATTGCCACGATTATTTACTTCACCAATGAATTCCAGGTCATTTCTATTCAATGGGGCATTTGGATTCCAACCATTTTTAGTCATGTAATAGTGCCATTTCGTCATTGCGTGGTCAGCTGTGAAATGCCAAGTGAATCGGTTTGCCCCAGTAGTTAAGTTGTTTTTTGTCCATAACGTAGCTGTTTGTTTATCCAAAACAAAGTCACCTACTGCACCATTAGCAGAAGCAATCCGACCATTTGCAGGTCCAGCCGAAGGGAATCCTTTTGGTGCTTCTAAAGATTGGGGTTCGTTGATGATACGACCATACTTTTCAAAAGCACTTTGCCAATTATTCCTACTATCTAGAGCACCTTGATAGCCACGGCTGATAGGTTGTGAAACATAGCCATGAGCCGAGACATCTACAGAAGACAAAGCGGCGATTCCTGTTGTAGCAAGTAACATTCCTAATCCCAATAAAGTACTTTTTTTCATTTGATGATTCCTCCAGTTAGATAAAATATTTTAAGAAAGGGTTTCCTTTTCATAAGATAGTATAAAATGTATTATCTGAATGTTATTTTTTTGTATGGTATTGCAACAAAAATAAAAAACTAGAAGAATGACTATTGATAAATAGCCTTATCATTTTTATGTATAGTTTTTTTCAAAAGAGAATCTCTCAATTCAATAATCTCTTCTTTCACTTCCTCTAGTCCTAGCCATTCAAAGAAATGGATTGCTTCGTCAATTTCTTCTAGTGCTCGTTCATTGCCATCTGCTAATAGAGCTAAAGCAGTGAATGCTTTGTAACGGGCTAAGTCTAACGTATGTTTATAACGGTCACTTACTTTTTTCCATTCTCCTAAAAATAGTTTTCTAAGAAAAACAGAAGAACGATGAAAAGATAGATGTATCCCGTTCAAAAGAAAATTTGATAATAATTCGGAATAATGAGCAGTATCGACGTATGCTTTCATTTTTGTGACACTACGCTGAAAAGAATGATAAATATACTCGTCATCGAATATAAATAAACAATTGGAAAAAATAGAAAGTTCATAGTGTCCCCATGTATCGATACCTTCCAAGTACTTTTTGATAATAGAAACTTCTGTCAAAGTTTCCGAACGAGTGAGTTTTCGGTTTCCCAGATATTGATCAATTAGTATACGTTGCGTATATAGCAGGCGATAATAAATATTCCCAGTTTTTTTATATTCTTTTAGTAGTTCATTCTCTTGCTCTTTTGTTAAATATTTTGTTGTGATCAGGTAATTAGAAAGTTTTTGTTTACCTGTAAGAGTATTGTTGTTCAGCAAAAATTGATATTCTTCAAGTGTGACATTCATCCGTTCAAGGTAATCCACTAACAATTCAAAACTGATTTTTGTTCCTCTAGATTCAAAAGCAGCTAATGTCCCTCGCTGAGAAAGCCCCTCTGTTAATTGAGCTTGTGTCAGTCCACGTTCTTTTCTTAGTTTTCGAATTAAAGAAGCATGTTTTATCATGTAAGTTACCTCCATACGTTTTTTATGAATATAAGATAACACAAGGCTGTTATCTAAGGACGAAAATGTCAATTATGCACTATTTTTGATAAAAAGTGCTCATTCTTTAAAAGCAATTTTTATTTATGTTGTAATAACATACAAAAAATGAAAAACAGTCGTTGTTAAAATAAACTATAGTTACCAAATATTAGGAGGTATGATGAATGAAAAAAATTTTTTGGCTGTCATTGGCAGCAATCGGCTGTTTCGCTGGAGGTGGACAAACTATATATGCTGCACAAGATTCTGCGGCATTGATGCCGGATATCTCAGAAAAGCAAATTGCTGTTGGTTATTATCATAATTGGGTACCAGAGCAAGGTGCGGGATATAGAGGTGGGAAACCAGCAGAGACAGACTTAGGAAAGATCAATCCGTTTTATAATGTCATCGCAGTATCTTTTATGAAAGGCGAAGGGATTCCTACATTTGAGCCATTTAATATGAGTGATGAAGAATTCAGAAGCAAAGTGGCTGCCCTGAATGAAGAAGGACGCTCAGTTATCATTTCTCTAGGCGGAGCGGATTCCCATATCGAATTGTATCGAGGGCAAGAACAAGCATTTGCAGATGAAGTGATTCGATTGGTAGAAACCTATGGATTTGATGGGTTAGACATTGATTTAGAACAAAGCGCCATTACGGCAGGTAATAACCAGCAAGTGATTCCAGAAGCGTTGAAAATCGTGCGAGATCATTATAAAAAGCAAGGAAAACACTTTATTATTTCTATGGCACCTGAATTCCCTTATTTGAGAACAGCGGGAGGCTATGTCCCATATATCACTGCATTAGAAAATGAGTACGATTTTATTGCACCACAACTATATAATCAGGCGGGCGACGGATTAAGCGTGGGCGACGAATGGATTGCTCAGAACAATGACAGTCGAAAATATGATTTCTTATATGGTATGTCAAAAGCCTTGCATAACGGAGAGAGTGGATACATTCGGATACCAGCAGATCGTCTGGCTTTGGGGATTCCAGCAAATAACGATGCGGCAGCCAACGGTTATGTGCAAGATCCATCCGTTGTCTATCAAGTATTCGAACAAATGGAAAAAGAACGTACACCTTTAAAAGGTTTGATGACTTGGAGCGTGAACTGGGACGAAGGGGTAAACTCAGCTGGTATTTCTTATAATGAATCATTTGCGAAAGCTTATCAAAATCTATTTAAGGAACAAGAACCAGATACAGAGAAACCTTCTAAACCGGCCAATCTTCGAGGAACAGCAACAAGTACGACGGTCACATTGTCTTGGACTGAATCAACAGATAACGTCCGTGTGTCACATTATAATATTTATGAAAACAATCGATTAGTAGGAACAAGCAACACTACGAATTATATACATACAGGTTTACAACCAGAAACGACTTATTCTTATACGATTGAAGCTGTCGATACATCAGGAAATATTTCTGCACGTTCTGATGATTTGAACATTCGCACTCAAGAAGCAGCAGTTTTACCAGCACCTTCTATACCAAACGGGTTGAGCATCAATCATGTGACACAATCAACAGTTCGTTTGGTATGGCAAGAAAACAGCTTATTGGAAGAAGTACTTTATTATGAAATATACAGAGATGGCAAGAAGATCGCTACCTCACAAACCGCTGTATTTGAAGATCAAAATTTGACAGCTTCTACTGCGTATCGCTATCAAGTTCGTGCAGTCAATCAGACAGGCGCTTCTTTACTAAGCCAGTCTGTCACGGCAAGAACCCTAGACGAGAACGGCCAAGGAAATTCTTGGACAGTCGGTACTTTTTATCAAGTAGGAGACATAGTCACATATAATGGTATTCAATATCGTTGCGTGCAAGCGCATATTGCAGCCGCACATTGGGCACCAGATACGGCCTTCTCTTTATGGCAAAAAATAAGTTGATGATGAGGTCGTGATAGAGGCTACTTCTGTAACACCGTTTATATCAAGCGGTTGTGGAATCAGTATTTTGACCTAAATATTACAGAAACAAAACGGCAAAATAGTTTTTCATATTTTGCCGTTTTTTAATCTAATATCGAGGGTGAGCTGATTGAACACTGTGTATCAAGAAACGATAAGCCTGATGTATAACTGCATGTCACATCATTTACTCGGAATAAGGAGGATACGACTGTTATCAAAATTTCTACCATGTGTTGACTTAAACAAAGAGCGTGAGACAAAAGTATTCTTTACTTTTGTCTCACGCTCTAAACACGTATAACCGGCGGAAGCAGAAGCAGAAGCAACTCCTTCGGAAATAAGCTGAAATTCACAAAAATTTGAAAAGTAATTTTCGTGAATTCCTTCTTATTTCTTAGAGTTAAACGCTTCTGTCCCAGCCTCTTCTTGTATGTAGCTTCAATTAAGGGTTGTTAGGAGAAACTTCCCAGCCTCCCAATGGTAATGGTAATGGAAACATAGTCAAACCTCCTTTCTCTTAGTGACAAATAAAGTATAACAAGTGTAAAAAGAAAAAAATTAAAATGTACGCTATTGCAACATTAAATAGATTATTTTAAGTGAAAGTCGATAAAAGAATTAAACAAACACTTAAAAACAATGGAAATTAGTCCAAACTTTAAGAAATGTATACTATAATGGAAATTATCAATTATTTATTTGGAGGAATATCCATGAAACAAAAAATCGCAGTTCTTGGTCCTGGATCATGGGGCACTGCTTTAGCACAGACATTGGCAGAAAACGGGCATGATGTCCGTATTTGGGGAAATGTACCTGAACAGATTGACGAAATCAATACGTATCATACAAACCAACATTTTTTACCTGATTTGACGATTCTAGAATCAATTATTGGATATAAAGAATTGGCAGAAGCAGTGGATGACGCAGATGCTATTTTGTTTGTCGTTCCGACAAAAGCGATCCGTTCAGTCGCTCAGGAACTTATTGGTAAAATGAATACTAAGCCCGTCATTATCCATGCAAGTAAAGGCCTAGAACAAGATACGCATAAACGAATCTCAGAAGTTTTGGCTGAAGAAATTCCAGAAGAAAAACGACAGGCAATCGTCGTATTATCTGGCCCTAGTCATGCGGAAGAAGTAGCAGTTCATGATATCACAACGATTACAGCTGCAAGTATTGATCAAAAAGCAGCTGCTTATGTACAAGAATTATTCATGAATGATTATTTCAGGATTTATACAAATAATGATGTGATTGGTGTAGAAACTGGCGCAGCATTAAAAAATATCATTGCTATTGGTGCCGGTGCTATCCATGGGCTAGGGTTCGGAGACGATGCAAAAGCGGCAATCATGACTCGCGGATTAGCAGAAATTAGTCGTCTTGGTGTAGCAATGGGTGCCAATCCGCTGACGTTTATCGGTTTGAGCGGCGTTGGGGATTTGATTGTTACTTGTACAAGTGTTCATTCCCGTAATTGGCGTGCCGGTAACTTACTAGGACAAGGGCATAAACTGGAAGAAGTTTTGGAAAACATGGGAATGGTCGTTGAAGGTGTGGCAACGACAAAAGCAGCAGTCGAGCTAGCACAACAGCTAGGTGTTGAGATGCCAATTACTCAAACCATCTATAATGTTTTGTATAATGGAGAAGATATTAAAAAAGCCGCAAAAGAAATCATGCTACGTGACGGAAAAATGGAGAATGAATTTTCTCTTCGTTAAATAGATGATTAACAGGTAATCGTCGTTTAGGAGGAACAGCAAGTGAAGGTCAAAAAAGCAGTTATTCCTGCCGCTGGGCTAGGAACACGTTTTTTGCCGGCAACAAAAGCCATGGCAAAAGAAATGCTTCCAATCGTGGATAAGCCAACGATCCAATTTATTGTGGAAGAAGCATTGAATTCGGGAATTGAAGATATCTTGATCGTAACGGGAAAAGAAAAGAGACCCATCGAAGATCATTTTGATGCAAATATCGAATTGGAAAACAATTTGCGAGAAAAGGAAAAAACAGAACTACTCGCTTTAGTTGAAGAAACGACTCATGTCAATCTTCACTTCATCCGTCAATCTCATCCAAGAGGACTGGGGGATGCCGTTCTTCAAGCAAAAGCATTCATAGGGAATGAACCATTTGTTGTCATGCTCGGGGATGATTTGATGAAAGATGATATCCCACTGACTCAACAATTGATGATGGATTATGAAGAAACACAATCTTCTGCTGTTGCCGTCATGCGTGTACCAGAAAATGAAACCTCTAAATATGGAATTATTGATCCTAAAACGGATAACGAAAAGGGACGTTGCAGAGTAAATGGTTTTGTAGAAAAACCTGAACTTGGAAAAGCACCAAGCAATTTAGCCATTATCGGACGTTATCTGCTGACTCCCAAAATATTTGAGATATTAGCAACTCAAGAACCAGGAGCAGGGAACGAGATACAACTAACGGATGCGCTCCAGACCCTTAACCAAACAGAAGCGGTCTATGCGAGAGAATTTAAAGGAAAAAGATATGATGTAGGCGATAAGCTAGGATATATGAAGACAAATATTGAATATGGACTTCATCATCCGGAAATCGGTGCATCGTTAAGCGCATATATTATCCAGTTGGGCAAAGAGCTAAGAACAGAAAATTAACTGGAAATAAGTGACCTGCTGAGAATAAAAATCAAATGGGTGTTAAAGCGGCAGCTTGTGCGTCATTTGCGCAACTGTCGTTTTTATTTTTTGACGTTAAGTGAATGAAGACGAGGAAAAATGAAAGATAAAAAAAGACTTTCGTGAATATATTTAGGAAATTTTCTGCTAACGGTTTAATTTTTTTTTAAGTTACATAAAAGAAAATGATTACATAAGAGAAATGAAAGCCAATCCAGAAGATTCATAGTAGAATAAAAAGGCGAATTTTTTTAATTATAAAAAAGGTGTGTGTCCACTATGGGAAAATTAGTCGCTGTTGCGCAGTCGCTACTTGATATACTCAAGTGGCTGATGGAAGGAAGTAACTGGGTATTTGTGTTACCGCTATTGCTCATTAGTCTATTTATCATGTTCAAAATGGTCAGAAAAAAAGAAAGATTCCTGATTTTTATCTGGTATGCAGCGTCTGTTGCAGTTGCTAGCTTGATGATTGAACTGGCGTTAGGTAGTTGGGAAGCTTGCATATTTGCCTTATTTTTTGCTGTATTGTATCTGATCATTTATATTCCTTATAGGAAAAGAAAGTCTCGGATCGGAAAAAAGGGTAGACATGCCGCTACTTTTTCTAGTACAGATTCTCCAGAACAAAGCAGAAGAGCGAGAAGAAGACGGTAATATTTAGTATGTATACGCAAAAAAAGATAAAAGAATGGATAAATTATTGAGTTGAGAGATTTATTTAATTGGTGAAAAAAAACTTTTTTACTTATTTAAAAGAATCTTTTCAAAAAGGAATGCTTGCTACATAGGGACAAGTCATTCCTTTTTTTTATGTTATTTATTTGTAAAAAAATCATACCAATGTTTTTTTGTATTTTCGTACTTGCACTTGAATAAGAGATTACTTACAATGAGTTCAGATAGAAACAGCTGAATAAAAAAAGGCTCCCTGACCCTTAGTTGGCGCTAAGAATCAGGGAATGACCAGTCACACTCATACACCCCTGACCGATCATTTTGCCATAGTCAATGCAGTGCATCGACCTTATTTATTGTACCTAATCTAAGGGGAAAATTCTACCCCTATGTAGAGATTTTCTATGGTCTGCACGTTGTTTTATTTGCTATGTCAAGGTATTGGGCGTATTCGTTCAATACCTTTTTTGCGTTTGAAACAGCAAAGACCGCATGTGTTACTGTTTATCTTCTGTTTTTTATGTAGTTCCTTAGATTAGGCAGCTGTTTCTATTCATGTCAAGTATAGCTAGGCGGGAGAGAAAAATGAGTTTATGTTATTTTGACTATTATTACCAATTGGAAGAGAAATTAAGGATAGAAGAGCCGTTGATGGTTCAAGCAGGAACTTGGATTGCGAAACAAATCAATCAAGGCGGCAGATTGCAGATATATGCTAGCCGCACACTAAGTGGTGTAGCATTTGAATTTTGGGATCAAACACCGGACCTTGTGCCAAGTATATTGATTGAGAACCCAGCCGGAGGTGTCTATGAAACGCTAGAAGGGGCAGGACAAGCGATTATTGATGAGCTTTCTGTCAAACCAGAAGACATTTTTCTTCTTCTTTCGAATGAAGGAAGAAATCCAGCAATCATTGAGTTGGCTCAATGGATCAAAGAAAATGGACATCCTTTGATCATTGTTACTGGGTTTGATTTGTCACGAAGCATCAAGTCCCAGCATAGCAGTGGTTTGAGATTATTTGAATTTGCTGATTTAGTTTTGGATAACCATGCCAATCTGCATGATGCAGTCTTGACTTTGCCGAATTTAGATCCAGCAATCTGTGGAACAGCCTCTCTTGCAACGATCTTTTTGCTTCAACAAGTTTTGTATTTTACAGCAAAACAGCTAGTTCAGGAAACAAGAGGAAAATAGTTTTCCACATAATGACCAAATTTTCTTTAAAAAAATGGTGTTCCACGTAAATATGGAGTGTTTGAAACGAAGAAAACGATTTTTAAAGAAGAGCAGTAATGATCATTTTTTATTTTTTTGTTATTTTAAGTTTGTTTAGCTCCAGAGGTCAGCCTTTTTTTTCGAAAGTGCGTTATTTTTATAAGTTGTTTCACAATGAGAAAAAAAGAGCTACAAAAATATGTAATACTAGATAGATAAAAAAATAGCGGAAAAAGAGACAAGAAAGAATCCGAATGGATTCTTTCTTGTCTCTTAATACACGTTGATGAAAGAGTCTTCCCCAAAACTCTTTACAACGTAATTATAGTACATTTGTTATCATTATTGCAATGAAGTTTACCTGATATAACAAAATTGTCGAAGAATATTCCTTTTTCTAATAGAAAGAAAATATACAAAAAATGAAAGATATGAGATGGATATTTATTATTATTTTTTGTTTTTTTGCAATGAAATACAATTTATTCACGATTATAAAATGAAAAAATCAGGACGGGATTTCCGCTAATCTAAAAATAAAAAAAGAATTTTAAGGAAAAAAAGAGAAATAAAATACTTAATATAAATGGAAAAAGAAAAAAATAGTCATACGAGAGTGTAAAATATTTTGTGTAAATGAAAAAATCCATACAAAAAAGGAAGTCCCTTCTGTAGAATAAAGTTAACGACAACCAATTCACAGAAAAGAGGACTTCCCTATGAATGATTTTACTACAGAAATTGTGCAAACTCTAGTCACTAAAGGCGATTTAAATGAATTATTCCGTTCGCACTTAGAAAAAGCGATAAACACACTCCTACGGACTGAATTAACGGCTTTTTTAGATTACGAAAAATATGATCGCACTGGTTTTAATTCAGGTAATTCGAGAAACGGTTCTTACTTTCGATCAATCAAAACCGAATATGGTGAATTAACATTGGAAATACCTAGAGATCGTAATGGTGAGTTTAAACAACAAACTTTACCAGCCTACAAAAGAACAAACGATACATTGGAAACCACTATTATCCATTTATTCGAAAAAGGTGTTACGATGTCTGAAATTGCTGATTTAATCGAAAAAATGTATGGGCATCACTATACTCCACAAACCATGTCCAACATGACTAAAGTTCTGACTGAAGAAGTAAACGCCTTTAAATCCAGAGCCTTAAATGATAAGTATGTCGCTATTTTTATGGACGCTACTTATATTCCATTAAAACGCCAAACCGTATCCAAAGAAGCGATTTATATTGCCATTGGTATACGAGAAGACGGCACTAAAGAAGTACTGAGTTATGCGATTGCTCCGACTGAATCAACATACGTTTGGAATGAGCTGCTACAGGATATTAACTCCAGAGGAGTTCAAGAAGTCTTGCTTTTTATTACGGATGGCTTAAAAGGCATGAAAGATACCATCCAACAAATTTATCCTAAAGCAAAATATCAGCATTGTTGTATCCATGTATCTCGTAATATTGCTCATAAAGTACGTGTCAAAGACCGAAAAGAAATCTGTGATGACTTTAAGGCTGTTTATCAAGCTAACTCAAAGGAAGAAGCGAATACATTCTTATCCTGTATGATTGAGAAATGGAAGAAAAACTATCCTAAAGTGACGCAGTCACTCATAGAAAACCAAGATTTATTGACTTTTTATGAGTTTCCACCCAATATTCGTAGAACCATTTACTCAACCAATCTAATCGAGTCTTTCAATAAGCAAATTAAAAAGTACAGCCGCAGAAAAGAGCAGTTTCAAAATGAAGAATCACTAGAACGCTTTCTAGTCAGCATTTTTGATACATACAATCAAAAATTTCTAAACAGAAGCCATAAAGGTTTCCAACAAGTAACCGATACATTAGTTTCAATGTTTACTGAGTAACTAATTATTTTGCAGAAGGACGATTTATTTACACAAAATTATTGACGCTCCCAGTCATACATATGAGAAAAAAAGCAAAATAGAAAAAAGTGATTTTCTAATAAATTATTCATGTGGAATTGACATTTTTACTGTATAATTCATTTGATTATCCATTTTTTATTCATCAAAATTACTGAGAAAAGAAAGGAAGAAATAAATTTGAAGAAAACAAATTCTTCAGGAAAACCGAAACGTGACTTCACTAAATTATCGACACCGCATACGTATGTCATTATTTTTGGTGTAGTCATCTTTGCATGGATACTGACTTTTGTCGTACCAGCAGGAAAGTTCAGCACGCAAGACATTGAATATAAAGATGCGAATGGCGAAACAAGTACTCGTACTGTTTTACGCCAAGATTCCTTCCGTTATGCTTACGAGCTGGATAAATCGTATGTATTTGATCAATTAGAAGAACTGCAAGACCATCCAGCAGAACGTGAAAAATTGGATGTTCCTGAAAAAGGATTGGAAAAAGTCATTGCTGACGGAGAAAAAAATCTTACGCAAGAAAAACTAGATGAAATTTCCTTAACAGATGATGTTCTTTATGATGAGTATGGCGAAAATATCTATGATACTTCTAAAAAATTGCATAAAACAGCCAAAATATGGGGAACAGACGATTTTGGTGGCTTTGGCTTCTTAAATTTTGTTTTTGAAGGTCTAGTATCTGGAGATAAATATGGATCTGCTGTAGGAATTGCTGCATTGATCCTTGTTGTCGGAGGTGCTTTTGGTATTATTATGCGTACCGGAGCGATTGATGCAGGAATCTATGCGTTTATCAGTAAAACGAAGGGACTGGAGCGTTTAGCTTTACCGCTATTATTCTTTGCTTTTTCATTCGGGGGCGCTACATTTGGGATGGCAGAAGAGGTAATTCCATTCTCAATGGTGATGGTTCCATTCGTCATTGCCTTAGGATATGACTCGATCGTAGCAGTAACCGTGACTTATGTCGCATCTCAAGTCGGAAATGCGACCTCTTGGATGAGTCCGTTTAGCGTAGCTGTGGCTCAAGGGATTGCTGGAATCCCAGTGTTGTCTGGTGCGACATTCCGATTGATTATGTGGGTAGTTGTTACTGCCTTAGCAGCTGGATATATGATGATATATGCAGAAAAAATCCGTAAAAAACCGGAAAGTTCGTTGACTTACAAATCAGATGATTATTTTCGTTCTCATATCAAAAAGACATCTGATGAAAATAAAAAATTCATGCTTGGCCATAAACTGATTTTAGTAGAGATGTTAGCTGTTCTTGTTTGGATCGTTTGGGGCGTGACTCAAAAAGGCTATTACATCCCCGAAATCGCTTCTCAATTCTTTGTGATGGGATTAGTTGCCGGAATCATTGCTGTTCTTTTCAAACTAGATGGAATGAAAGTCAATGACATCGCTTCTTCTTTCCAATCTGGTGCAGCTGATTTAGCTGGTACAGCAATCGTAGTAGGGATGGCCAAAGGAATCCTTCTCGTCTTAGGTGGATCCGATGCGTCTGTTCCTTCAGCTTTGAATACGATTTTGCATGGAATCGGGACGGCATTGACCGGTGTGCCAGCTGTCATTGGCGCTTGGGCGATGTACATCTTCCAAAGTTTGTTCAACTTAGTTGTTACATCAAATTCAGGACAAGCAGCTTTGACCATGCCGATTATGGCTCCATTGGCAGATTTAGTCGGTGTATCTAGACAAGTAGCAGTTCTTGCTTATCAGCTTGGTTCTGGTTTCATGGATGCTTTTACGCCCGTATCAGCTAGCTTGATTGGTGTGTTAGGTGTTGCACGAATCGAATGGGCAAAATGGGCAAGGTTCCAAATCAAGATGCAAGGATTCCTGTTTGTTTTGGGAACTATTTTCATCATGATTGCTATTGCGATCGGTCTGCAGTAGTACTGGAGACATAAGTAAATAAAAAAGTAATCCAAACAGTAGACAAATGACTCCAAGAACCGTTATTTTACGGTAAAATCAAAGGAGTAAAGATTCTATCGTTTGGATTATTTTTTAAGATCCTATCATCAGCTATACTTAAAGAAAGAGGAAAAATGTATGAAGATCATCCGACAAATTGAAGTGTTTGCACCAGATTACTTAGGAAAAATGGACGTATTGATTGCCGGTGGGAAGATTTTGGCTGTAGAAGAACAGCTAGAAGGCGGCTACGAAGGAGTAGAAGTAGAAGAACTTTCAGGTGAGGGGAAAGTACTGACTCCAGGTTTCATTGACTGTCATTTCCATATTTTAGGCGGAGGAGGAGAAGGCGGTTATCAAAACCGAACACCAGAAGTTACATTAAGTCAATTGACTACAGCTGGTGTAACGACAGTTGTCGGTTGCTTGGGAACAGACGGAGAAGGTCGTGATATGACTGCTTTGATCAGCAAAGCGAAAGGACTTGAAGCAGAAGGAATCTCTACTTATGTGTACGAGGGTTCGTACCGATTGCCGGTAAAAACAGTAACAGATTCGATCATCAAAGACTTTTTAACAATCGATAAAATCATCGGAATCGGAGAAATCGCAGTATCCGATCACCGTTCTTCTCAGCCAAGTTTTGAAGAGTTCGCCCGTGCAGCAGCAGACGCTCGTGTAGGAGGCATGTTGTCGGGAAAAGCTGGGATCATCAATGTCCACTTAGGCGGAGGAAAAAGAAAGCTAGAGTTATTGACACGAATTGTAGAAGAAACAGAAATTCCGATCACACAGTTTTTGCCTACTCATGCGAATCGTACACCAGAATTATTTGAAGCTTGCGTGGCATTTGCTAAACGTGGCGGCACGATTGACTTCACCGCTAGCGAAGATCCTGATTTTTGGGAGAAGACAGATGGGGAAGTGCGCTTCAGTAAAGCACTGAAACGATTGATTGAGGAAGATGTTTCTTTAGATAATTTCACGATGACCTCAGATGGACAAGGAAGCTTGCCTTATTTTGATGAAAACAATCATTTCCTAGGGCTAGGAGTAGGAAGTGCTAAGGCATTGCTAGTAGGGATCAAAGAAGCTGTGCAAAAGGAAAATATTCCTCTGGAAATCGCCTTGCGAGCTATAACCAGTAACCCAGCACGTATATTGAAATTGGATAAAAAAGGAAAAATTGAAATTGGCGCAGATGCAGACTTGTGTATCTTGGACAAAGAAACGCTTGATATCGATACAGTTATTGCTAAAGGAGAAATAATGATCCAAGAAAAAGAAGTCAAAGTATGGGGAACTTTCGAAAAAAGTTTTTGATTCACTATCTGACGCATCCTTTTTTAGAAAACGAGCGTTCTGTTTGTCTGTATCTGTTGTTGATGTTACCCTGAAAGTAGATCAATAAACAAATTAAGAGGAGGAAACACAATGGCAGATTTAAAAGGACGTTCTAAAGACATGAAAGACAAAGTAGTCGGTAAAGGAAAAGAAGCATACGGCAAAGCAACAGACGACAAGAGCAAAGAAACAGAAGGAAAAGCACAATCACTAGGTTCTGATATCAAAGAAAAAGCTCGTGATTTGGGCGATGAAATCAAAGACAAATTCTCTCGAAAAGATGAAAACAAATAAACAACGTTCATTACTAAATGAATCAAGCAAATAGAAATCCGAACCGTATCTGCTTCATATAGATATGGTTCGGATTTTTTGTTTGAACGTTATCCTGTTTTTTAAACTTCTATTTTTTGAAATTCTTTATTTTTTAGTTCAAAGACTTCATCGCAGCTTTTTGCTACTTCGACCTCATGGGTCACGATGATAATACAGCGATTTTGTTCATGGGCGATTTCTTGGAAAAGTTTAACGATATCTTGTGATGCGGTCTCATCCAGATTCCCAGTAGGTTCATCAGCTACAATCAGTTGATGTTCGCAACAGATAGCACGAACGATAGCGACTCGCTGTTGCTGACCTCCTGAAAGTTTGGTCACCTGTTTTTTTGCTAATACTTCATCAATTCCTACACGAGCTAGTCGATCTAAAGCAACTTGACGATAATTTTCTTGTTTGGTTTTAGTAATCTCCATTGCTGTTATGACATTGTCTAGAGCTGATAAATAAGGAAGCAAGTTGTAAGCTTGGAAAATAATCGAGACATCATTTTGACGATAACTTCTTAACCCGATTTTGTTCAGTGAACGATCCTGATAGTATACCTTTCCTTCTTTTGGTGTATCTAATCCGGAAATAAGCGAAAGAAAAGTCGTTTTTCCAGAACCACTTGCTCCTAAAATAGCGTACATTTTTCCAGCTTCGAAATTCAGTTCTACATCTTTATAAAGCGCATCTTGCGGATCTTGATACCAAAATCCCAATTGTTCTGTCCGTAACATCAAATTCCTCCTTTAATTTAATAGGATTTTTCTTGGGTTTAACCTTAATATCCCTATAGAAGCTAAAAAGACAGAAAGCAGGCTGATTCCAAATGCTACTCCGGCTAGTAGTCCTAATTGTGTAGGTTTGACATTGATTTCCAATTCGCTGACTTGATCAGAAACAGCAAATGGATTATTCGTGTTTCCTTGCTGACCACCACGCTGACCGCCTTGTTCGTTACCTGGCATTTGTCCACCGCCAGGAGCTTGTTGGTCTTGTGTCGTGGTTTCTGTCTGTTGGTCAAGTAGCTGCTGCCCCACGGCATTCGCGACGACGTTCCCGCTAATCGAAGCAACTCCTAATGCAAGAATCATACAAATAGCAACTTCGGTAAACAATTGGAGAATGATTTTACTTCTGGATTCTCCTAAAGATAACAAGACGCCTAACTCATGCCGACGCTCCCGGATGGTAATCATAATAATAAGAGTAAGTATGATAATGCCGGCTACAGCCACTAGTAAAACAACATTTTTAGAAAAACTTGCCACATTGTTTAAAGGTTCCAACATTGACTGATACATGGAATCATTTGATTGTAAGCTAAATGTATCTGTGTCGATCAGCTTCTCTGCTTTTTCGAGAAACTCATCCATTTCATCTGGATCAGATAGAGTGTAAATAGCAGAATCTATCGTGTTATCGTCAGATGTCCCATTTAATTCATTTGCAAAAGTATAAGAGGTGTAAAGTGTATTCGACGGATTCATGAAGTTGAATTTCATACCCATACTGCTACTTGTTTCGCTAGATTCATAAATTCCTTTGACCGTCATTTCATAAGTGGTATCTTCATCTTCAGTACTCGTGATTGTGAAAGTATCTCCGACTGTCAGGTCATTTGCTTCTGCTAGCGTAGAATCAATGACTACGTTGTTTGTGCCTTTGTCGCTGTCATCTATTCCTTCACCATCCGTGATTTTTGCTGTTCCATCAGAAAAAGTACTATTTTGTGCAGTTGCTGACACACCGCTGATTTGGAAATCTGCTTGAGTCATTTGCGGATTTCCGCCCATTCCTCCGGCAGGACCACCGCCTGCATCGGTAGTTTCTGAACTGTCTTCACTTGAATCAGAACTAGTGATGGCAGTTATTCCATCTTTTTCCATAGCTGAGGCGGAACTTTCAAAGGAATAGCTTTTTACATTATCTAATTTAGCTATTTTTTCCGCGTCCGTTAAGGATACTGGGGTAAGAGAAAAACTGCCCGGATCTGGACGTTCTTCAGCGGTAGAATTGCTTGAAGAAGTTTGTTCCTGTTTTTTAAATGAAGCTTCTCGATTGGCACTTAAAGTCACTGTTGCTCCAACTTCTTTTTGTGCTTGATTCGCTGCTTCTTCTGCAGCGCTTCGAATCGTGAGGCCAGCTAGCACAAAAATAAGAATGGCTGTGAACACGGCAAACAATAACAATGAACGTCCCCATTTTACTTTTGTACTTTTCCATGCACGTTTCATAAAATTCATATCTTGCATCCCTCCTAGTAGATGCATTTGATAATAGACAACCAATCTTAAAGCTAGCTTAAATCTTATGCTGTTTGCACATCATCAACACGAGGTTCTGCATATATAAAAAGTCACTATAGTTATTGCAAAAAATGTGGTAAAATGAAAAAAGTATGTTTCAAACCGACGAAGAAGAGATGAAAGAGAAACAGCAAAAGAAATCCTAGATGTTACAGAGGAATTTTCATTTGTTTAGTGATTCTAACAATTGCTGATACTAGCGATTTAGTTCATTTGTTGTATAATAATGGGGAACAGCCGAATACTCATATAAGTATTCTGGCTATAGCGTTTCGCAAAAGATCCATTTTGTTAATGAAGTATATCCAAAATAAAATGCCCAACCAACTGTCAGAACGCGGATGTGCTGGTAATTTTCCTGCTGATTCTCCATAAGTTGAGAACTAGTGATTTTGCATGTGCTTCATTGGAATGGCTCGTAAATTTAGATAAAGAAGAAAATCGACATCTTTAAACTTGGATGTCATAAGAAGAGGTGAAATTTGTGAGTACCATTAAAATTATCCCATTAGGCGGCGTTCGCGAAAATGGAAAAAACATGTATGTCGCAGAAGTGGGCGAGGATATTTTCATATTAGATTGTGGGCTAAAATATCCTGAAAATGAGTTGTTGGGGATCGACGTCGTCATCCCAGATTTTACGTATTTAGAAGAAAACATTGATCGTGTAGCTGGTGTCTTTTTAACACATGGGCACGCAGATGCGATCGGGGCGCTTCCCTACTTGTTGTCGAAAATTTCTGTACCAGTATTTGGAACGGAGTTGACGATCGAGTTAGCAAAATTGAATGTCAGTCGTAACGAAGCAGCCAAAGGATTTAAGGATTTCCATGTGGTAGATGAGCATACAGAAATCGACTTTGGTGAAACAGTAGTGAGCTTTTTCCGTACCACTCACACGATACCAGATTCAGTGGGGATCAATCTGAAAACAAAAGAAGGTAGTATCGTTTATACGGGAGATTTTAAATTTGATCAAACGGCTATCCCGATGTATCAAACAGATTATGCACGATTGGCAGAAATCGGCAAAGAAGGAGTCTTAGCTTTACTGAGTGAATCGGCAAATGCAGAGAATCCTCAACCAGTAGCTTCTGAAGCTCAGATAGCAGATGAAGTATTTGATACAATCAAATATTGGGAAGGACGCATCATCGTCGCCTGTGTAGCAAGTAATTTGCAACGAGTGCAACAAGTATTGGACGCAGCAGAAAAAGCACAACGAAAAGTTGTCTTGACTGGTCAAGATTTTGAACGAATTATTCGAACAGCGATGCGTTTAGAAAAACTTCAATTACCAAGTGAAGATTTACTTGTTACATTGAAAGACATGAAAAACTATGATCCAGAAGAACTGATCATTTTAGAAACTGGCCGAATGGGTGAACCCATCAAGTCTCTGCAAAAAATGGCAAACGGCACACACCGTAATGTCAAGATCGAAGAAGGCGATTTGGTTTATATCACTACTACGCCAAGCATCGCGATGGAAACAATCGTGGCGAAAACGGAAGATATCATTTATCGAGCTGGTGGAACAGTGAAATTGATCTCTGAGAATATGCGTGTTTCTGGTCATGCCAATCCTAATGATTTGCAATTGATGATCAATTTGATGAAGCCGACATATTTTGTGCCAGTTCAAGGGGAATATCGGGAATTAGCTGCTCACGCAGATTTGGCTCATGCAGTAGGGATGCCTTACAAAAATATCTATATTACTGGACGCGGAGATGTGCTGGAATATAAGAATAAGCGTATGAGTGTTGCAGGAACTACAAGTGCAGAAAATGTAATGATTGATGGTTTAGGCATAGGCGATATCGGAAACATTGTTTTACGTGATCGGAAAATCTTATCAGAAGATGGGATTTTCGTAGCGGTTGTCACTATCAGCCGAAGGGAGAAGAAAATCATCTCAAAACCTCAAATCACTTCACGAGGATTCGTTTACGTAAAAGCTAGCCGTGATCTGATGAAAGAAAGTAGCAATATGATTGAAACAATCGTTGAGAAACACTTAGAAAGCAATGATTTTGAGTGGAGCAAATTAAAGCAAGACATTCGTGATCAATTAGGTCGTTACTTATTTGAACAAACAAAACGACGTCCTGTGATCTTGCCAGTCATTATGGAAGCTACTCAACGTCGAAATAAGAAATAAACAAAGAGTAAGATGGCTCTCCCTATAGAGTGCTCGTCTTGCTCTTTTTTTGAGGGAAACAAATGATTTTTGAATACAGTATCCTTCGCTTTATAATAAACGATAGAATAAAGGGAGTGGATCAATGATGAGTCAAACAAAAGTCGAACGTTATTTAGAAGAACAAAAAATCAGCTATCAACCACTTGATTTTAGTCATATAGTAGAGGGATCTTTCACAGAAGAACTACAAAAAAGAGGGATTGATCCAGCTTTGATATGTAAAACTCTCGTAGTAAAAGGGAACAAAACCGGGGTGATCATCGCATTGATTCCTTTGAATGATCATTTAGATTATAAAAAAACGAGACAAGTGACGAACGATCGTAAAGTCGGTTTTCCTGGGATGGATTTTGTCTTAACACATACCGGATATCCTCACGGAGCGAATACCCCTATTGGAATAAAACTCGCACATCCTGATTATTGTTTTTTAGCAGACAGTTCTTTAAAAGAAAAAGAAGAAGTGATTGTGTCGAGCGGTGAAATCGGGAGAAGCCTCCAAATAAAAGTAACTGATTTAGAAAAAATCGTCCATCCTATTTACGCTGATTTAATTAGTTAAGTGACGAGAAGGGGAGCCAAGCAGAGAGCTCAAACTTGAGATTATATCTGCTTGGTACTTGGTGCATCCTGTATTATCTGTTACAATTGCTTTGTGCATACTGTACTATCAATCCAATGAAAATATATTTATTAACTATATTTTTTCATTGATGTGCAAGTAATGAAATCGGTTTTAATAAAAAAGATACAGAGAAAACGTGAGGTGTAGAATATGAAAATTACGTATCATGGACATTCTTGTTTAACGATTGAAATGGAAAATGGCCAACGTGTGATGATTGACCCGTTTATTACAGGAAACCCGTTGTCAGATTTAACTGCAGAAGAAGTAAAGACAGATTGGTTGCTGATTACTCATGGACATAGTGACCATATAGGAGATATGATTCCTATTGCAAAAGAAAATCAAGCCACGATTATTAGTATTGTTGAGATTGCTGATTATGCAAATAGCAGAGGAGTAGATTCTTTCGGTATGAATATCGGCGGAAAACATGCATTTCCATTCGGCACAGTAAAATTCGTACATGCACAGCATAGTTCAAGCTATGAAGTAGACGGTATCGTTCAGTATATGGGTGAGCCTAGCGGAATCATTATCCAAGCAGAAGGCAAAACGATTTATCATGCAGGAGATACAGCTTATTTCAGTGATTTAGGATTGCTTGCAGAAGAGTTCGATATTGATGTTGCTTTCTTGCCGATTGGTGATAACTATACGATGGGACCAGAGGATGCGGCTCGGGCTGCACAAACAATTCGTGCCAAGAAAGTCGTTCCAATCCATTTCAATACGTTCCCTGTCATTGAACAAGATCCTGAATCTTTTGTAGCATTACTGGAAGATAGCGAAGGAAAAATAATGAGCGTCTCGGAAACGCTGGAAGTGTAGGCAGAAAATGGCGACAAAACATGATTTAATTTTAGAATATATTGAAAGTTTACCTGTGGGCAATCGAATTTCTGTAAGAAGCATCGCAAAAGAATTGAATGTCAGTGAAGGAACAGCGTACCGTGCAATCAAAGATGCGGAAAATGTCGGACTAGTTTCAACGATTCAACGAGTAGGTACGATCCGTATCGAACGTAAATTAAAAAAACATATTGAACGTTTGACATTTGGCGAAGTCGTCAGGATTATTGAGGGGGACGTTTTAGGTGGCTCGGCAGGATTAGACAAGGTCTTGAATAAATTTGTCATTGGTGCGATGACTAAACATGCCATGGAACGCTATATTACACCAGGATCACTGATGATCGTCGGCAATCGGGCGGAAGTCCAAAAATTAGCATTGGAAGATGGCGCTGCAGTATTGATCACAGGAGGATTCAATACGACTACTGAGATTGCAAAGCTAGCCGATGAACTTGAAATGCCAATCTTGCGCACTTCTTATGATACATTTACAGTCGCTACCATGATCAACCGAGCGTTAAGTGACCAATTGATCAAAAAAGATATCATGCTTGTTAGCGATATCTACATGCCGGCGGAAAAGACACATTATTTGCATCAGATGGATACGATTTCTGATTATCAACGTTTGTCAGAAGAAACGCAACATTCACGTTTTCCAGTCGTTAATCGCCATCACCGTTTGATGGGGATCGTTACGGCAAAAGACGTTTTAGGGAAATCACCAAATCAGATCATTGATCGAGTGATGACGAAAGAACCAATTAGTGTAAAGAAAACAATGAGTATTGCTTCTGTTAGTCATCAAATGATCTGGGATGGGCTGGAGGTCATGCCGGTCGTCTCCGATGACTTGACATTGGAAGGCTTGATTACCCGGCAAGATGTAATGAAAGCGATGCAGCTTGTCCAGCGACAACCGCAGATTGCAGATACGATTTCAGATCAGATATCTGGAAATATCCATACGATTGATACCGATCGTGAAGGGAATCGTTTGGAAAATCCTAAGTTCAAATTTGTAGTGACACCACAAATGGTCAATGGTGTTGGAACCATTTCTTTTGGCGTGCTTAGCGAAATCATTTCTGATGTCGCACAAAAAACAATGGTGATGAACCAAAAACGAAACATCTTGATTGAACAAGTGAACCTACATTATTTGCGGCTGATCCAATTGGAAAGCGAGTTGGACATTCGTCCACGTGTATTGGAAATCGGCAGACGTTCCGCTAAATTGGATATCGAAGTATTTATTGAAAATACCATCGTTTCCAAAGCAATCGTTGTTTGTCAAGTAATGGAACGTTCTTAGAAAGCAGGAGTGAAATGACAGTACAGCAAGAAATAGTAGATACAATAAAAAAATACGATAAAATCATTATCCACAGGCATTTGCGCCCTGATCCTGATGCGTTAGGATCACAAGTAGGATTAGCCGAACTATTACGGGAAAGTTTCCCAGAAAAAGAAATACGACAAGTAGGTGAAACGATTGAAGGTCTTCGCTTTTTAGCAGAAATGCAAGAAGTTGAAGATGCCTTTTATCAAGGAGCGCTAGTCATCGTGACCGATACAGCTAATTCACCTAGAATCAGTGATCAAAGATATCAGTTAGCAGAAAAGCTGATCAAAATTGATCATCATCCCAATGATGACCCTTATGGAGATCTTGTGTGGGTAAATACAAAAGCAAGCAGTTGTAGTGAGATGATTGCAGAATTTGCTTTGATGTTTCCTGAATTATTTAAGATGAACGTGGAAGCTGCACGGTTGCTTTATGCGGGAATCGTCGGAGATACAGGGCGCTTTTTGTATCCCTCCACGACGTCCCGTACATTAGAGATTGCATCGATATTGAGAAATTATCCATTTGATGCAAGTGCTTTGAATAGAGAGATTGAGCAAATGCCGATGAAAGTCGCTAAACTTTCCGGTTATCTTTATCAAAATATCCAGGTGGATGAAAATGGTGCAGGAAGAATAATCCTTCCGCAAGAAATTCTTGATAAATATGGCATCGATGATTCAGAGACGGCTTCAATCGTTTCTCTTCCTGGAGTGATCGACGAAGTACTAGCTTGGGGTATTTTTGTTCAGCAACCTTCAGGACATTACCGCGTACGCTTACGTTCTAAGGGACCAGTCATCAATGAGTTAGCGAAACGCCATCATGGGGGAGGCCACCCATTAGCAAGTGGTGCGAATGCAAAAGATTTAGCAGAAGTAGAGGAAATCTATAAAGAGATTCAAGACATTTGCCAATCGTATAAGAGTAGAGAAACGAAGTAACAACTTCATTCGAAAACGTTCCTTTTGTAGTAAAAATCACAAATGTATCTTTTCAACATCTTCTTTTTCCGTTACAATAGTGCTCACTAAAGATTTTAAAGGAGAAAGAAGATGACATTACCAAATTGCCCAGAATGCGGCTCAGAGTACACATATGAAGATCGAGGTTTGTTGATTTGCCCAGAATGCGGGAACGAATGGAGCAAAGAAGAGCAAAAAACTGTCATAGAAGACGGATTAGTGGTATTAGATGCAAATGGAAACCGTCTGTCAGAAGGTGATAGCGTGACAGTGATCAAAGATTTGAAAGTAAAAGGTGCATCAGGTGCCATTAAACAAGGAACGAAAGTCAAGAACATCCGCTTAGTAGAAGGCGACCATAATATCGATTGCAAGGTAGAAGGATTTGGACCGATGAAACTGAAATCGGAATTTGTGAAAAAGAATTAAAGAATATTCAAGGTCTTTTCACATTCTTTTCTTGCTACTAATGATAAAATAAAGGAAACAAAAAGGAGTGAAACGACAATGTATGGTTATGGAATGTATGGTTTTTTAGATCCGACATTTCTTTTGGTCATTCTTGGATTAGTCATTTCCGGAATTGCGTCAGCTTATGTCAATAGTACTTTCCGCAAATATGATCAAGTGAGAAGCAAAAACAACGTGACTGGTACACAAGCAGCACAATATATATTGCAAAGCCAACAAATAAATGATGTTGGCGTTCAACAAATTGCCGGAGATCTCACAGATAACTACAATTCAGGTAATAAGATGCTGAGCCTGTCTCAAGCGACTGCACAATCTACTTCAGTTGCTGCGATAGGTGTAGCAGCTCATGAATGCGGACATGCGGTTCAAGATGCTTCGGGGTATGTCCCATTGAAGATCCGTGCGGCACTTGTTCCCGCAGCTAACTTTGGTTCGATGATTTCGTTCCCATTGATTATGGTAGGTGTATTGCTTAGTTGGAACTCTACGTTGATCAATATCGGGATTTTTGCTTTTTCTTTAGCGTTACTCTTTCAATTGGTGACATTACCAGTTGAATTCAACGCATCTCGTCGAGCAATCCAAATTTTGAGTGAGGGCGGACTGCTGACGGAAGAAGAAGTACCGATGGCAAGACACGTATTGTTTGCAGCGGCATTGACTTACGTTGCAGCAGCGCTTTCGACATTCCTTCAGCTGTTGCGCTTGATTTTATTGTTCGGCGGCAACCGAAGAGATTAACATAAAGAGGCTGGGACAGAAGCGTTTAACTCCAAGAAATAAGAAGGAATTCACGAAAATTACTTTTCAAATTTTTGTGAATTTCAGCTTATTTCCGAAGGAGTTGCTTCTGCTTCCGCCGTTTATACGTGTTTAGAGCGTGAGACAAAAGTGTTCTTTACTTTTGTCCCACGCTCTTTGTTTTATTCTCATATCTTTTTTTCATATACAGTTCTTGAATCGCTTTTATCAACTCACCGAATAATACTGTATCGTGGTTTGTATCTAGATAGAAAGTTTCCGTTTCAGCTGATATTTTCTCATGTTGATCTGTAATAATCAAATCAGCATGTTTAGGACATTCGATAATCTTGATTGCTTCATTGCGAAATAGTTTCTGTAAATGATCTTGCAGATGGTAATTCCCTGTGAATGGTTTGGTTATCTGCAAGTGGATGAGTAATTGTTCTTTCATTTCTGTTTGTAATAAGTGTTGGATCAATTGAATAAGGTATTGACTTAATTGAACTTTTTTTCTAGAGTTTGAAAAAATTGTGTCGATTTTTTCTCTTAATTTTTTTTCCTGTATAAAAGAAGCCGTTTGATTGGAGGTAGTTTCTGGAAAACAGAGTGTAGAAAAGCTACTGCTAGATTCACCTAACAGTTCCAAAAGAATAACTGCTAGTACGAGAAAATAAAAATAGATCGGTTTTTTGTCTTCCAAATGATTGATAGGAAACTGTTGAGTTAAGTAAGTCATCAATTGATCGACTTGTTGGCAAATAAGGTTTTTGCTTGTGGAAAATAAGAAACCAATCACCTGTTTTTGTTGGAATGAAATTTGATTTGGAAAAAAACAATAGAAAAAATAATTGAAGTAGGCTCTTTCCGTTTCTACCTCTTCACAGGGATAAATCGCTGAAAAAGAAGTAAAGCATTCTGAATAATCATGTGTACGCTGCAACAAATCCATTAATTCAGTAATTTCAGGAGAAATTTTCGAAAAACGTGCCTGTTGTCTGTTACGACATATGAATAAAGCAAGTAATAAATAGATGTTTTTTTCTTGTTTTGGATTTTTTTCTCTGTGCTCATCCTTACTTTTCTTTTTTAGTGTATTTAATTCAAGAGAGGAAAACGGCCAATCGTCTCCTTCGAATGTATCTGAAAGAAAAAAATAAAGATAAAGGCGGATAGATAATTCGTTTCCTTCAAGAACACAGCAGTTTTGTACAGATACGATCCTTAAATGGAATTTATTTAATGAATGATTGAGTTGTTTTGTCAGCTTTTCGAGATAGGAGGGCGATATATAAAGTTGTTCAAGTAAATACTTTTTTGGTACAGCAGATTGTGGATAATTAATCAGCAACATTAAATAATTAAAACGATTGGATCCTTGTAGGTAGCGTAATCTTAACTTATAAAATACAGCTAGCTTTTTAGACTGATCGGTTTCTTTGGTGTAGATCTCTCCTTTATGGTTAGAATAAATAAATTCCTCCATCAATAAAAATTGCTTGAGCGAAAAATTTACTTTCCGAATCAACTCTTTGATTGTTCGTTTTGGAATATGCAATTCATTGGCTAATTCCTGTAAAGAACAATTTTTTTTTTGAATGACCCTGTGCAGAACAAGCAACTCTTTTTTTCTTGCTTCAATTAACATAATAGCCTCCTTTTATTCTGTTTTTGTATATAGTTAGACAAAAACTGTGAGTGGAAAGTCATTTCAGTGTGTGTTATTCTTACAGAGTATCGCCTTTTGTTTGTATATATTGTTATTTAAATCTTGTTATCACCTTGTTTATTCTATTGTTTATTTCATAGGGCGTTTTGTCAAGGTTTTCTTGTATCATAAGTAAATATACTTGATTTTTAATGGATATATCTAAAGTGATTATGAAGATTATCAGTGATTATTTCACTTTTTTTTTAATTTTGTACGTTATTTATTAGAGGGTAGATGAAGAGGGACGGAGGTAAGAATGATGGGGAGAGTAACAAATTATAGTAAAGAATATTTGCTGTTCAAAAGTATGGTATATGTGGAAGAATATGGAATGAAATCAATTACTGCAAGAGATTTGGCGGATTTCTGCGGGTGCTCTACATATCCGATTTATACACATTTCAAATCGATCAGCGGGTTAAAGGAGAAAATATTAGAAGAAATCACTGTTTGCTTTGAACGATACTTAGCTGAATGCAATTCCAATGATGTTCTAAGCACAGTCTACTTGCTGAAAGATTTTTTTTCTATCCATGAAAGTATCCGTGGAATCATTGCAAAATCTGAATTAGACATGAATTCGCTATTTAAACGGCCATTTTTTTCATACATCAAAGGCCACACGAAAATCAAAGAGGAAAAGTTGCTTGAATTGCTTTGGCTTAATGCATTGGGAAGTTTGAGCTCAGATAATTTTTCTCAAGATTTTTTTGAAACGATGAACGCTGTTTGGGATAAAAATGAGGTGACGGATGAATACTTGGAAAGTATCTTAAAGGAACAGTTATCTTAGGAAGCAACATGAAAAAGTAGATCAGCCACCTTTATTTTTCGTAAAAAAGATTGTAAAATGTCTAACGAAACATTTGAATGAAGGAGGAAGCTACAACGTTACCACAGCAATTTATCAAAAAATATCGTCTTCTTTTAGGAGAAGAATCAACTGAATTTTTTTGCGCACTTGAGCAAGGAAGCGCAAAAAAAGGATTTCGGTGGAACCCACTAAAACCGGCAGGATTGGCTATGGTTCAAACTTACCATAGCGAAGAATTGCAACCCGCTCCCTACAGCAATGAGGGATTTCTTGGCACCGTGAATGGAAAGTCTTTCCTCCATCAAGCTGGGTACGAATATAGCCAAGAACCAAGTGCAATGATCGTTGGAACAGCTGCTGCAGCAAAACCAGGAGAAAAAGTGTTGGATTTGTGTGCGGCTCCCGGCGGTAAATCGACCCAATTAGCTGCTCAAATGAGAGGCAAAGGGTTGTTAGTGTCAAATGAGATATTTCCGAAACGCGCGAAGATCCTATCAGAAAATATAGAACGATGGGGAGTTTCGAACGCAATAGTGACAAATCATGCACCTGCAGAGCTTGTTCCTCATTTTTCCGGTTTTTTTGATCGGATCGTGGTTGATGCGCCTTGTTCAGGGGAAGGGATGTTCAGAAAAGATCCGAATGCAGTAAAAGAGTGGACAGAAGAATCTCCGCTACACTGTCAAAAACGTCAGCAAGAGATTTTGTCTTCAGCAATAAAGATGCTAAAACATGAAGGGCAGCTGATCTACTCTACCTGTACGTTTGCACCAGAAGAAAATGAAGAGATTATTAGCTGGCTTGTAGAAAATTATCCAGTAACAATTGAAGAAATCCCTTTGTCTCAAACCGTTAGTTCAGGACGTCCTGAATGGGGAAGCGTAGATGGTTTGGACAAAACAGTACGTATATGGCCTCATGAAAATCAAGGAGAAGGGCATTTTGTCGCAAAGTTGACTTTTCATGGACAAAACCCAACACGTAAAGAAAAGAAAGTACGTAAGAAACGGAAAGAAGAATTGACAAAAGAACAGGAAAAACTTTGGACGGAATTTTCAATGGATTTCCATTATGAAATCACTGGGAGACTTTTAGTGTTCAACGATCATCTTTGGGAAGTTCCTGAGTTGCTCCCTTCTCTTGATGGTTTGAAAGTCATGCGTACAGGTTTGCATTTAGGAGATTTCAAAAAGAATCGATTTGAACCTAGCTATGCCTTAGCACTTGCTATGAAAAAGACAGAAAACATCCCTTGTTTGTCGATCACTCAAAAGGAATGGCAATCTTACACAGCAGGAGAAACATTTCAACGTGATGGGGATCAAGGATGGGTTTTATTAGTATTGGATAAGATACCTGTCGGTTTTGGTAAACAAGTAAAAGGAACAGTAAAGAACTTTTTTCCTAAAGGATTAAGATTTCGCTGATTTCGATGAGTGGATTAGTTCGTTTATTTTTTTGTCTATGCTATGATTGAAGTAGATAAAAAGGAGCTGATACTTATGAAAACATCAACAAAAGTAACAATTGGATTAAGCGTAGCAGCCGCTGCCAGTGTAGCGACAGCAGTCGTCGTATCGGGAAAAGTAATGGAAAAGATCCATCATATGACTACTCGGACAAAAGTAAAAAAATTCGTCCACGACAAATTCGATGGAAATGAAAAATTGATGGAAATCGTAGATGATCTGTCAGATAGTGACTTGGATTCTTTGATGGGGATGTTAGCAAAAATAAAATCAGGAAAAAAGAAAATCTCTGTTTACGGTGATTCCATCAAAGACTCAACCGAAGACGTAAAAGATCGGCTTATGCATTTTGTTGAAAAAATGATGTAAGAGAAACTAGCTTTTGAACACTATTCATTTGAAATAAGGGGTTGTGACAAAATTTATTGTCATAACCCCTTTAACTTATCTTTAATCATGCTCATGAATCAATAAAAGGTAGCAAAACAGTAAATCATTGGCTTTTTTTAGATTGAAACCTGATTGTTCTTGAAATTTTTCGATTCGATATTTTAGCGTATTCCGATGAAGAAACAGCGTTTTTGCAGCAGAGCTGACATTACCTAATTCATTCCATAATTCTTGAATGATCTCTTCCATTTCATTTTGTTTGATCAGTTCTATGTAACTTTTGATCAACGCACTATCTTTCATGACATCTTTTGTATAGTAATGTAAAGCAACATCTTGCATAGAAAAAGTACGGCTGTGAGTATAGAGATTGTTTTGCTCTGTTAAAAAAATTCTTCTTTCTTCAGCAAACAAAGGGACAAGGTCGCTACCTGGTGAATGAAAAGAACCAACGAATACAGATGTTGTCGTATCAAAATCAGCATCTAAAGATAGAAAAATACCATTGATCTCAGCAGCATCAAGATAATCACAATTTTTTTGTTCGATCAAAAGAGCATCAGTGTCTGTATAAAAGAAGAAATCAGCAGAATAGCGAAATAATTCCAAAATAGTATCTTGCCATTCTTTTTTTAAGAATTCTCCTTTCGATTCGACGTGAAGCTGGATCAAACGAAAGCTTTTTTCTTGGATGCAAGAAGCATCTTTAAAAAGATAGTGATACCACGGATGTTTTTTTTGATCGCTGACTATAGGGAATAACGCTTTCAAAAGACTAGTTTCTTGTTGGGATAGTGAATCGCTTTTAATCCAAATAAAAGCATCATCAACTGCAAAAGAAAGGATATCAGCTTCTGACGCTGGACAGTTTTTTTTCTGTGCTTGTGGGTAAAGAGCAAGTAATTTATTCATTTTCATCTTGTTCACCTCTTGTATTTATTTTACCATAGAAAAAAAAGTTAGTTACAGCCTTTTTGTCATATGCTAAAGTAAAACAAGAAAAAACAAAGGCAGGGAAGGTTAATTGGTTAATACAAATCTTGATGCAGTAGATAAAGAAAAATGGATGCGCCTTGCATTGGCAGAAGCAAAAAAAGCAGAAGTGCTCCATGAAGTTCCGATTGGAGCAGTGGTTGTATTAGAGGGAGAAGTGATTGGAAAAGGATATAACCTTAGAGAAACGACACAAGATGCTACTACACATGCAGAAATGCTTGCAATCAAGGAAGCCTGTGAAAAAGTTGGAAGTTGGCGCTTAGAAAATGCGTCGCTTTTTGTTACCTTGGAACCTTGCCCTATGTGCAGTGGCGCGATGATTTTGTCTCGTGTAGCAGAAGTTTATTTCGGTGCATATGACCCGAAAGGCGGAACAGCCGGCACTTTGATGAATCTTTTGGAAGACGAACGATTCAACCATCAAGCGTATGTAGAAGGTGGCATTTTAGAAGACGAATGCGGAAGGGTTTTGACTGACTTTTTCCGAAAGCTACGTCAGCGAAAAAAGAAATTAAAAAAAGACTGGTCAACGAATGAAAAATAAGGTATACTATTCTTTGCCGAAAGGCTAGGACAATGGTGGGCTTGTGAAGCGTGTCAGGTCTGGAAGGAAGCAGCACTAAGCAGGTTCCGCCATGTGTCTGATTATAATGAAACGACGACAGACTTTCGGGTCTGTTTTTTTTATTTCTAGAAATAATTAGGCTGTAAAACTGAATAGTTTTTCGTTCTTTTAGCCAGACTATTTTATCGAATATTATACTTATGTAATTTGCTTCGAGACAGGAAAAGCTCTGAAATGGAGCTTGTTTCAATGGAAGAAAAAGCTGCCTGTGGTATGATGAAGATAAAGAGAGGCGAGAGGACACATGGAAAAAATAGTGATTTTACATACGAATGATCTGCATTCACATTTAGAAAATTGGCCAAGGATCAGAAGATTCTTAGATCAGCGTAAACGAGAAAACGAAAAGAAAGAAAATACGACAACGATTGCAGTCGATCTAGGTGATTTTGTGGATCGTTGGCATCCATTATCAGAGGCAACGAATGGACAGGCGAATATCTTGCTGATGAATGAAGTTGGTTATGATGCAGCGACGATAGGAAACAATGAAGGCGTAGGAAATTCCAAAGAAGATCTAAACCACTTATATGATCATGCTGAGTTTGATATCATCCTTGATAACTTGTTTGATAAAAATACGTTGCAGCCACCGATATGGACGAAACCGTATAAAATCATTACAACGAAACACCAGACAAAAATTGGCTTGATTGCATTTACTGCCCCGTTCCCGCTTACGTATAATCCAAATGGCTGGGACATACGCAATCCATATGATATTTTGCCGGAATTAGTCGAAAATTTACGTCCACAAGTGGATGTTTTAGTTTTGATGAGTCATCTCGGGATTCAAGATGATTTACAAATTGCAAAAGAAATACCAGCAATTGATGTTATTTTAGGTTCGCACACCCATCATTTATTCAGAGAAGGTCATGTAGTCAACGATGTCCAAATAGCAGCAGCTGGCAAATACGGTCAATATGTAGGAGAAGTCCATTTAACCATCGATGAAGAAAAAAAAATCCTTAAGCATTCGGCCAAAGCCATCCCTACAGAAACAATGACAGCTTTTACAGAAGATGAACAAGAGGTAAACGGTTACTTAGAACAGGGGCATGAGCTGCTAAAAGAAAAAGAAGTAGCGGATTTGCCGTTTTCTTTAAGCCTAGATATCTTCAGTGAGCATTCGTTTATCCAAGTAGCCCTTGAGGCGGTAAAAGAACGAGGAAAGACGGACGCCGCAATATTAAACAGTGGTCTGTTTTTAACTGAAATTCCAAAAGGTCGGGTCAACCAGGATCAGCTTCACACGGCATTGCCGCATCCAATGCACTTGCTGAATGTCACATTGGGTGGAAATGATCTGATTCGTTTAGTTTTAGAAATAGAAAAAAATCGTCAGTTTTTACGTAACTATCCGATGAAGGGAATGGGATTTCGCGGCAAGATTTTTGGACAGATGGTCTATAATGGAATCATGTATGACTCCGTTAACCATCAAGTTTTTTGGAAGAATAAGCCAGTCGATCTGACTAAAAATTATACTTTTACTACCGTCGATCATCTAATGTTTGTCCCATTTTTTCCAACGATCGAAATTGTTGGAAAAAATGAATTTTTGTTTCCTGAATTTATCCGAAGCGTGGTAGGAGATTACTTGAAAGCTCACTACCCAATCAAATAAAAACAAGGTATAATAAAAAAGATAGGTGGTGAACGCATGTCTGCAAAACAAAATGAACAGCAGAACGTTGAGCATAAAACAGAAATTGCTAAGAAAAAATCATCAGCTGAACAGGAAACAACAGTCACAGAAGAATTGACAGCTGCTTTGGAAGAAATCGTCGAGGAGCCGAAAGCAGAAAAAGTCAAAGGTGAAGTAGTGACGCTGTTAGATGACAGTAATTTTTTGGTAGGCGAAAGACATTATCGGCTTGTGTCCGATTATCGTGAAGGATTTAATGCAGAAAAACTGGGAGAACGATACAGTGATGTACTAGCCCGATATGATTATATCGTAGGAGATTGGGGTTATGAACAACTACGTTTAAAAGGATTCTTCCGAGCGGATAATCGACGGGCGCATCCGGATCAGCGAATTGATTCATTGGAAGACTATCTTTACGAATATTGCAATTTTGGTTGTGCGTATTTTGTCATCGAAAGAATCGGCGGTAAAAAAGAAAAGACAACTCAGCGCCGAAAAAAGAAAAAAAACCATAATCGTGCGTATATCGATGAGAAAAAAGGACCAGTCACATCTAATCGTAAAAAACCGGTTATTAAAAATCGAAAAACAGAGTCAGCAAAAACCTCTGAAAAAGTAAAAAAACAAGAACAATCTAATCAAGTGGAAAAAACAAAAACAGCATTTACGATAAGAAAAAGGGAAGAGTAGTGGATGAATGGACTATAAAGGATATTTAATTGATTTAGACGGGACGATTTATCGCGGGACGGAACCTATACCGGCAGGGAAACGGTTTGTGGAAGAATTACAAAAAAGGAAATTGCCTTTCTTATTTGTTACGAATAACACGACTAAGTCGCCAGAAACAGTGGCTAATCGTCTAGCAGATGAGTTTGACATTCATGTAGCACCAGAAACAGTTTATACAGCTACTTTGGCTACAATTGATTTCATGAAAGCAGATGGAAAAGGAAAAAAAGTGTATGTTATCGGAGAAGCCGGATTAATTGACTTGATTTTAGCTGCCGGATTTACATGGGAAGAAGAGGTTCCTGACTATGTAGTAGTAGGGCTAGATAATTATTTGACCTATGAAAAGGTCGTCAAAGCAACTCTTGCTATTCAAAAAGGGGCTACTTTCATTGGAACGAATCCGGATAAGAATATCCCTACAGAACGTGGTCTTCTTCCTGGAGCTGGGTCAGTCATCTCTTTCGTCGAGACAGCAACCCAAACTCCACCAATTTATATCGGAAAACCAGAAGCAATCATTATGGATAAAGCCGTTGAAGTATTAGGTCTGCAAAAAGAAGAAGTAATCATGGTTGGAGATAACTATGAAACAGATATCCAAGCAGGGATACGTAATAATATCGATACTTTGCTCGTTTTATCAGGTTTCACAAAAGAAGAAGATGTACCTGGGCTGCCTATCCCAGCTACCTTTGTGAAACGATCATTGGATGAATGGAGCTTCTAATATGAAAAATTCGAGATGGCGGTGGTTGGAATATGCCGGATTATTCAGCCTGTTTCTGACACTGATCAGTTTGGCAGTTGGAGTGACGATCAATTTTCGACCGCTGTATGTATTTGATATCGGACATTTGCATATTTTGGATTATACTTCTTTAGACCAAGAGACATTACTGAAAAATTTTGATCACCTGATGAATTATCTTAATAATCCCTTCCAAACAGTCCTCAGTTTGCCGGACTTTCCAGTTTCTGCTAGCGGAGCTCATCATTTTTATGAAGTGAAAATTTTGTTTTTAGTGGATTATGCTGTATTTTTCATCACTCTGATCCCAAGTATTTTGTTTATCAGATATTTGCAAAAGAATGATCGTCTTTGGCGATTGATTCGTCCGTTTCAGATTGGCATGTTGCTGCCAGTCATTTTTGGTTTTTTCATGATGATTGGATTTGATCGCTTTTTTATCCTTTTTCATGAAACGTTTTTCAACAACGATGACTGGTTATTCGATCCTGTAACTGATCCAATCATCAATGTACTTCCAGAAGAATTTTTCATGCATAGCTTTATCTTGTTCTTTGTAGTATTAGAAGTATTTTTTGCTATTTTTCTTTTCTTAGGGAAAAATAGTTTGAAACAAACAAAAAAGAAAGAACTCGTCTAAATAGACGTTTTCTTTCTTTTTTTGATTTATTGAGTAAGTCGACTTCTTTTTTCTGGTTCTTTGTGTGCTAATCGACTGGCAGCAGCAGCAGCGATTGCTCCGACGATATCATCTAAGAAGGTATGGACATGAACGCCATCGTGGCTGTTTAGTTCTTTTAAAATACCCGGTTTCACTTTATCGATATAGCCATAGTTCGTAAAGCCAATCGTACCGTAAACATTCACGATTGATAAAGCTAAGATCTCATCGATACCGTAAAGACCTTCGTCATCTTCGATAATGTGTTGCAACGGATCCATCAATCTTTTCTTTTCTGCTAATATATCTAATTGGATTCCGGTGATAATGGCGTTATGTACTTCACGTTTTGTTAATACGCTGTTGACACTTTCAGTACAATCTGCCAAAGTCAAATCAGAAATATAGTCTTTTTGTAAAAACATGACAAGTTGTGCGATATCTTCTACAGTTACGCCACGTTCTTTCAATAGTTCTCTTGCCTTTTCTTCTAAAGTCTCAGTTTTGACGACCATATTATTGCTCCCCCTTTATTTTTTCTTTCTCTATTTCATGTTAACGGAACATGAAAAAAATGCAAGAAACTGCTTTTGGATCTCGCTTGAAATGCAGAGGAATCTTAAAAAATCAACTAGGCCGAAGATTTTTATCATATAAGCTTGTGCTGTGACCAGGCTGAGTCCGTTCTTTTGGATTAATGTAGTGTAAAGCATTGTTCACTGCGGTAGGTGCTTCACCGAGCCCAGTAGCAATCAGTTTCACTTTTCCTTCATAGGTACAGATATCACCAGCTGCATAAACACCTGGAATAGAAGTAGACATATCTGATTTTACAGTGATGGCATTTCTAGTACTATCAAGTCCCCAAGAAGAGAGATGTTCTAAATTAGAAGTGAATCCATAATTGACGATCAGAGCATCAATCATCAAATCAATTGTTTCATCGCTCTTCACTTTTTTTAAGCGGATGTCTGACAGTTCTCCAGCGTTGCCAGACAATCCATCGATTAGATATGGAGTAAGCAAGTTGACAGTTGAAGACTTCAAACGCGATACGCTATGTTCATGCGCACGGAATTCCGGACGACGATGGATCAGGTAAACTTCGCTTGCAATAGGCTCCAACATCAATGCCCAATCGATAGCAGAATCGCCGCCTCCAGCAATAGCAACTTTTTTTCCGGCGTATTTCATCAAATCATTTACGAAATAATCCAATCCGTGGTTTTCGAATGCTTCAGCATTATCTAAATTCAATTTTCTCGGCTGGAATGAACCATTCCCTAAAGTTAAAATGACTGCTTTAGAATAATGTATGCCTTTATTTGTAGTGATCTCGATAACTTCGTCTTCACGAGTAAGCGAGAGAACTTCTTCTTTTAAATGAAATGTATGATTAAAAGTAGTTAATTGTTTTTCTAATTGATCGATTAATTCACTTGCTTTGATTGCTGGATAACCTGGGATATCGTAAATATATTTTTCAGGATATAATGTTGCTAATTGACCACCAAGTTGAGGTAGACTGTCAATGATTTTTGTTTTAGCTTGGCGCATTCCTGCATAAAAAGCGGCAAACATCCCTACAGGACCTGCACCGATAATTGTAATGTCATAGATTTCCATAAAAAATTCCTCCCTTTTCACACTATAGCAGAATTTAATTGAGAATGCTTCTCAAAAATATTTGAAGTTGAAATGGTCAGTCATAGAATTTATTCATGGAATGCAGGCAGTGATGAAAAAATAAAGAAAAACAAATCTAGTATTTTTACGGAAGGTTAGGTATTATGTTATTATTATTTATGAAGTATGCAAATAATAGGAGGAAACAATATGGGATTCCCACAACTAGATTTAAAAAGTGAAAAAGGACCAAAAGCTGTTATCAAAACAAACCGTGGTGACATTACTGTCCAATTATTCCCTGAACTAGCACCGAAGACGGTTCAAAATTTCATTGAACTTTCCAAAAAAGGTTATTATGATGGCGTGATTTTTCACCGTGTTATTCCTGATTTCATGATTCAAGGCGGCGATCCAACTGGAACAGGAATGGGTGGAGAAAGTATTTATGGAGAAAGTTTTGAAGATGAATTCAGTCGTGAACTGTTCAACCTTCGCGGAGCTTTATCTATGGCAAATTCAGGTCCAAACACAAACGGAAGCCAATTCTTTATTGTAAATAACACAAATGTGCCAGCTAATATGCTTGGACAATTGGAAGGTGCTGGATTCCCATCAGAAATCATTGAAGCGTATAAAGGTGGCGGAACCCCTTGGTTAGATTTCCGACATACAGTCTTTGGACATGTACTGGAAGGAATGGATACAGTAGATGAAATTGCAAATGTGCAACGTGGTCCGCAAGACCGCCCTGTACATGACATAGTGATTGAAACAATCGAAATTTCAGAATAGTTTGGTATGATACGGAGTATTTATAGAAAAGGACGAAACCTAGTAAGGTCTCGTCCTTTTACTTTGATAACTGATTTATTCGGTTGTTTCTAAAGCGTGCTTGATTCGATGAAGTCCTTCTAGTAAAGTTTCTTCTGGACAAGCAATATTCAAGCGCATATGTCCATGACCGGAAGGACCAAATGTGATACCAGGATTTAATACGACTTTTCCTTTTCTCACTAGAGTATTCTCTAATTTCTGGTCGTCTGAAATATAAGCGGTAAAATCCAACCACATTAAATAAGTTCCTTCAGGGCTCATTATTCTCACTTTCGGAAGATGCTGTTCAAAAAACTGATTAACTGTTTGAACATTTTTTTCTAGATAAGGAATCAATTGGTTTAACCATTCTCCACCGGTCTCATAAGCCGCTTGAGTCCCAATCAAACCAAAAGTGTTGATTTCGTGCTGTTGATTCATCACTAGATGTTTTTCAAATTTAGCTTTCAGCTCTGGATTTTTGATAAATACCATTGAATTTTTGATTGCAGCTAAATTGAAAGTCTTTGTTGCAGAAGTAAAGGCAATGAGCAAATCGTCCAAATCGGGATTAATCGTCAGCATGGAAGTAAATGTATGATCGAATAAAGTCAAATCTTGATGGATTTCGTCACTAAACAGAAACACTCGATGTTTTAAACACAATTCGCTTAACTGTTTCAATTCTTCTTTGCTCCAAACGCGACCTCCTGGATTATGAGGGTTGCACAAGATCATTGCTTTTACATTGTTTTCTTCTATTTTTTTCTCCATGTTAGAAAAGTCCATGACAAAATGATTATTTTTTTCTAGCAAAGAGCTTCGAACAATGTGACGTTGATTTGTTTCTATAATAGAGGAAAATGGAGGATAAACTGGGTCATGAATCAAAATAGAATCGCCTGGTTTTGTAAAAGTTTGTACTGCTGCAGCTAAACTAGTCAACACACCACTTGTAAAAACAATATTTTCTTTCGTCAACTCAACAGCATGGCGTTGACGTTCCCAATGAATGATAGCCTGATAGAGTTTATCAGATAGAGTGGCATAACCAAAGATTCCGTGTTTGATGTATTCACTAAACGCATTAGCTACCCCCTCGGGAGATAAGAAATCCATATCTGCTACCCACAAAGGAAGTAAATCATCCATTTGATATGTCTCGGCAATCGCGTCCCATTTTACACTTTCTGTATCTTTTCTTGAAATCTTTTTATCAAATTCGATCATCTCAATACCTCCAGTCATTTTCGTCGCTTCTTTTTTTGCGCTATTTACAGTATAATGATAAATGCGAAGAGAGGGAAGTAGATGACTTATAAAATTGGACAAATAATTGAAGGAAAAGTAACAGGGATACAGCCTTATGGGGCATTCGTCTCTCTTGATAATGAGACGCAAGGACTTATTCATGTTTCGGAAGTACAATCCGGTTATACGAAAAATATCCATTCATTGTTAAAAGTCGGGCAGCCAGTAACCGTTCAGATCATCGACATTGATGAATATTCCAAAAAAATCAGTTTATCTTTAAGAACATTAGAAAAAACAAATCCAGCTGTTCCTTATCGTAGAAAAAGATATTTCACGAATAAAAATCGTAAAATCGGTTTTGCCACTATTGCGGAGCAGTTACCTATTTGGATAGAAGAAGCGTTATCTGAATTAGAACGGAAAGAAAATAAGAAATAAAAAGTGTGTATTTTTTCTGAAAATGTGCTAGAATTTTTATGTAAGCCATAGAACAAGGTGATCGAGGTGGAAATTTTGGCAAGCAAAAGAGTTGCTGGTACAATTATGTTGCATTTGGAGGATGGTTCTAAAAAATTTTTGGTCCATTCAATTGATGACAAGTTGGAATTTGCGTTAGCGGAACTTTCTGAAGGGAAGACTGGTTTAGCGAATATACTTAATTTCTTAAAAGAAATAGTTCATATCGATGTTAGCAAGATTAGTTTGATGGAATTGACAAATACACATATTAATCAGGAAAATGTTCCGTTGTTTGTCTTTGAGACTGAACAAAAGAATCAAAGAGAAGAATTAGGCGAAGGATATATTTGGGAAGAACCAGGTCAAATGCGCTCTGTTCTTGGAACTTACGAAGTAGAGGGAGTGCCTTTCTTCTAAAATACAGATTAAGCGAGCAAAGAAGTTTGAATTTTTTTCAAACTTCTTTTTTTTATTGTTTGATCCAAAAAAGACAATGAAATGTTCTGCTATAGATAATTTTTTAGTGCATTTTGTTTTCAAAATATGTAGAAAACGGTTGTATAACGAATAATAATAATTGATCGAAAAATCATTTCACAAAGTAATGCTTAATTTATAGTTGACCAAGGAAGAAATACATGATAAATTTAACAGCGTTGATTCCGAAGTGGACGTTATATCACGTTTCTGAAAAAACTTAAAAAATAGTTATTGACATGTTTATGATGACATGATAAGATAACTGAGTCGTTAAAAAAGAACAACTTGCGAAGCTTGATTCTATCGAAAAAAACTTCAAAAAAGTTCTTGACAAATAACAAACGACAAGTTATGATAAATGAGTTGCTGAAAGATTTCGAAAAACGAAATCGAAAAAACTTTTAAAAAAGAGTTGACAATCACTTGTCACTCTGATATGATATAAAAGTTGCTACGGCAGCCAAAACAAATCGGAAAAACATTTCCGATGAAGTAGACCTTTGAAAACTGAACAAAGTAAGACAAACCAAATGTGTAGGGCGTCTTGATTCAATTCAAGACAACAAACATTTTTAACAAGCAAGCAATATGCTAGCAAACAAATTGAGCTTAACAATCGTAAGATTGTTCGAACTTTTTATGAGAGTTTGATCCTGGCTCAGGACGAACGCTGGCGGCGTGCCTAATACATGCAAGTCGTACGCTTCTTTTTCCACCGGAGCTTGCTCCACCGGAAAAAGAAGAGTGGCGAACGGGTGAGTAACACGTGGGTAACCTGCCCATCAGAAGGGGATAACACTTGGAAACAGGTGCTAATACCGTATAACAATCGAAACCGCATGGTTTTGATTTGAAAGGCGCTTTCGGGTGTCGCTGATGGATGGACCCGCGGTGCATTAGCTAGTTGGTGAGGTAACGGCTCACCAAGGCCACGATGCATAGCCGACCTGAGAGGGTGATCGGCCACATTGGGACTGAGACACGGCCCAAACTCCTACGGGAGGCAGCAGTAGGGAATCTTCGGCAATGGACGAAAGTCTGACCGAGCAACGCCGCGTGAGTGAAGAAGGTTTTCGGATCGTAAAACTCTGTTGTTAGAGAAGAACAAGGATGAGAGTAACTGTTCATCCCTTGACGGTATCTAACCAGAAAGCCACGGCTAACTACGTGCCAGCAGCCGCGGTAATACGTAGGTGGCAAGCGTTGTCCGGATTTATTGGGCGTAAAGCGAGCGCAGGCGGTTTCTTAAGTCTGATGTGAAAGCCCCCGGCTCAACCGGGGAGGGTCATTGGAAACTGGGAGACTTGAGTGCAGAAGAGGAGAGTGGAATTCCATGTGTAGCGGTGAAATGCGTAGATATATGGAGGAACACCAGTGGCGAAGGCGGCTCTCTGGTCTGTAACTGACGCTGAGGCTCGAAAGCGTGGGGAGCAAACAGGATTAGATACCCTGGTAGTCCACGCCGTAAACGATGAGTGCTAAGTGTTGGAGGGTTTCCGCCCTTCAGTGCTGCAGCTAACGCATTAAGCACTCCGCCTGGGGAGTACGACCGCAAGGTTGAAACTCAAAGGAATTGACGGGGGCCCGCACAAGCGGTGGAGCATGTGGTTTAATTCGAAGCAACGCGAAGAACCTTACCAGGTCTTGACATCCTTTGACCACTCTAGAGATAGAGCTTCCCCTTCGGGGGCAAAGTGAC
>NZ_CP042839.1:0-197500 GCF_008000875.1 Enterococcus sp. DA9 | reverse complement strand
TCAGGAAATTCAAATTGTGGATCAGTTAAATCAATAGAGTACTCGGGGGCACTGAAACATCCATAAAGCAAGTAGCTCCGCTATCGGTTGTCAACAGGGACACTTACTTTAATGTGATTCCATTAATTTGGAGAATAAATGGACTTTCACTCTACTACGATGGTCATCCTGAAAGAATTATCAACCATCGGAAGACCTAACATTTCCTTTTCCAAACCAAATTGATACACAACAAACTCATAACTTCCCGGATCACTTGGCGCTTTGAAAGAAATCTTTCCATTTTGTGGAGTAATTTTATTGGTTTTAGAATCTTTCGATAACCGAATAGGGAAGTCAGAAAGACCATTTAGTTCAATTTGCTTGTTTCCTAATAAGGCAACAAGGACGTATTCCTCCTAATGACACTTCATAATTGCCAACTATCAAGATATCTTCATCCGAACTTTGACTTAATCTTTCAGCTTTTTCGATCAATCTCAGAGTTGCTTGATCAGTACCACCATATTCAGTAGTCGCATTTGCCGTGATACTTAACCCAAAGCTTCCCAATACAATTGTACATAGAACTAATTTTTTAATCATTATGTTCCCTCCTATAAAAAATTTATATTGTTACTAACGTAATTATCTCAGAACATGCCTTTCTTGATAAGAACTCACCAGGTTACATCAATGTAAATCATTGGCTTCGTTAAGGTAACTAGCAGTTGATTTTGGGAGTACATGACTTTTATTAACAAAAATATTTAGAAGGAATTGGATCCAAAGAAGAAGTAAAAGCTCAGGAAAAAATAAGCTCAACTGTACTTGAGCTCGTATTATCAGATAGTATGGACATGAAGGAGCTGACCTATATTAATGAGGAGGAGAGGAAATACATTTAATAGTTGAAGAAATTGAGCGTCTGGGTAGAGTTGGTGCTAGAACTTATCGTTTCTCTAAAGCTTCTTCTGGAAATTGGCTCGTTTCCTATGACGTTCGTGTAAATGGCAGACAGCATATTATATCTACCTCGGATTTAAGTATTTCAGTACCTAGAGGGAATATTATTTCTAGAACTTTAACCCATAATAATAAACGGATGATTTCTAATGGTCAACTAGTTGTAAACTAAACAAGAGGTAATGATTATGGAATTAGCAGTGAAATTAAAGTATTCATAGAAAAAAGAGAGGGGTTTTTCAAGAAGATGTTGCAGAGCCGTTAAATATTACGCGACAATAAGAGTCGAGCAATCGATTGGATGAATTTTTTTATTCGCAGACTAACTGAAAAATTCTTTTTTTGTTTAAAATAAAAACAGTTTTGTGGGATTTTCGTGGCATAAAATAAAAAACAGCGCAGACACATGGTTAAACCAACATGTTGCACTGTTTAAGGAAGCCACTTGCCGGGCTTGAACCGGCGACCTCTTCCTTACCATGGAAGCGCTCTACCAGCTGAGCTAAAGCGGCATTATCATTAATACAAATAATAGGATAACGAATATTAATGTATTTGTCAATATATTTTTTATCAAAAAAATGTGTTTTTGTACTAATGAAACAATTCTTAGAAAAAAGTAAAAATAACAAAAAATGCTAACGGTTTCTTCGAGAATATAGTAAAAAATTTTAAAAAAAGTATTGCGTTATTTGAAAGAAATTGATATTATATTCATGTACTTGATTCCGGCATAGCTCAGTTGGTAGTAGCGCATGACTGTTAATCATGATGTCGTAGGTTCGAGTCCTACTGCCGGAGTAAATAAAGCTTATGCAAAGAAAAAGAAATCCAATCACTTGGGTTTCTTTTTCTTTTATTATTATGATGAATCAATCTTTCTGTTTTTGTCACGTATGTTGTAATCTTTACGAAAGAGTAGAGTTGGCTACTCATAATCAACCATACTTCCCATCATCGCTAAATACGAAATAAATCAGCATTCCTACACCAATCAAAGCACAAACTGCACCAAGAAAAGGAATGACATTCCCAAAGTTATCTGTATTCATAAGTATGCCACCACCCACAAACAAAAAGCCGCCAGCAATCAGGTTTTTCATTTTATTCATTCTCCTTTCTTACGTTATAGTATTTCCTTCTTTCAATGAGTATTTTGAAAGCTATCTTATTGTATGATGTTCTTCTAGACCTTTTCTTTATTATACAGTCCATTTTCGTTATCTCATAGGAATATTCTTTTTTATTTGAAAATTATTGTATACCGTATGACATTTTTCTTCATGAAGTTGTAAGTATATTCTCATTCAAATGAAAATTTCATCATAGAAGAGATTGTATTTCTAAATTCTTAAGAGTAAAATACGAAGTGTAACTTGGATTTGGAAGGATGATTGGATGAAAGCTATTACACCGGATATGACAACAAAATTTGACAAACAGTTTCAAGCAAATAACAAACAGCAGGCGTTGCAGCGGGCTGTCGTGAAGAACGGGATTACTGCTTCTGCTGAAAATATTTCAGCACATGTGGCGAATACACCAGTATTTTCTATTGATTTAGCTACAGGCAAAGTGGCTAATCAAATGCAATCGGGACGTTGCTGGATGTTTGCTGCATTGAATACGTTCCGTCACAAAATGCTGAATCAATTCCATTTAAAAGAGTTTGAATTATCACAAAATTACACTTTTTTCTGGGATAAATATGAAAAGGCAAATTACTTCTATGAAAACATTATTGCAACTGGAAAAGAGGCTATTGATAGCCGAAAAGTGGCTTTCTTGCTAACTACTCCTCAACAAGATGGCGGTCAATGGGATATGATCGTTTCATTATTCCAAAAATACGGTGTTGTGCCTAAATCGGTAATGCCGGAAAGTGCGAATAGTTCAAATTCTCGAGATTTGAATAACTACTTGAACAAACTACTGCGTAAAGATGCAGTTGTGTTACGCGAAATGGTTGCTCAAGGAGAAACATTAGACGCTATTGAAGAAAAAAAAGAAGAAATGCTAGAAAGTATTTATAACTTCTTAGCCATCTCATTAGGAACACCTCCAAAAGAATTCGATTTTGAGTACCGCGATGAAGAACAAAACTATCATCTTGACCGAGGACTGACGCCACAAATTTTTTATGATAAATACATCGGTGTAAAATTAGATGATTATATTAGTGTGATCAATGCACCAACAAAAGACAAACCATTCAATCGTTCTTATACAGTAGAGATGCTAGGGAATGTCGTTGACGGGAAAGAAGTTAAATACCTGAATGTTGATATGGAAACTTTCAAAAAATTAGCGATTGCTCAGCTTGAACAAGGAGAATCTGTATGGTTTGGTTGTGATGTAGGACAATCTTCTACTAGAACCAGTGGCATCATGGCCTTAGATGCTTATTCGATGGATGATCTATTCGATACGGATTTCACAATGACTAAAGCTGAACGTTTGGATTTTGGTGAAAGTTTGATGACCCATGCGATGGTATTGACTGGCGTTGATTTAGTGGACGGACAATCAACAAAATGGAAAGTCGAAAACAGCTGGGGCGAAAAAGTTGGAAAGAACGGTTTCTTCGTTATGAGTGATGCTTGGATGGACGAATATACGTACCAAATCGTTGTCAGAAAAGATTTGTTGACGAAAGAGCAACTAAATGCGTTCAATGAAGAACCAATTATGCTAGCTCCATGGGATCCAATGGGTGCTTTAGCATAGGTAAATAGTTCAATAAAGAGTATGCTATAGATAAAAAGAGCTGGCTTAAGTCAGCTCTTTTTTATCTATAAAGTCCATCTCCTGATTTTTATGATCCCTGTGCTATAATTCTAAATAAAGGGATAAGGATTGGAAATAATCCTTTTATCATGAAACAAGTAGGATGACAAAATAGAATAAAATTGGGAGTAGGGGGAAAAGTCATGGATATCCAAACTGTTTTATCTGATCTGAAACTAAATGGGAAAGTGATTCCAGTTGTTGGCGGCGATGTGAATCAAACTTATCGTATAAAAACAGATCAACGTGCTTATTTTTTGAAAATCCATCCGAATGTAAAAAAAGATTTTTTTGAAGCAGAAGTAGATGGGTTAAAAGAGCTAGCTACATTCGTACGTGTACCAGATACCTACATGCTGGGTGAAACAAGTGAAGGCGCTTATTTGTTAATGGAATGGATCGAGCCGGGAAAAGGAGATCAACGAGATCTTGCTGTAGCTTTAGCTAAACTCCATCAGCAAACAGCGCCACAATTTGGTTTTCGAAAAGATAACTATCTAGGTACACTTATTCAGAAAAATTCTTTTGAAGAAGATTGGTGGATTTTTTTCTTTAAAAATCGGCTTGAAGCCCAGATTTCTTTAGCGGAAGAAACGAATCGTTGGAATGTACAGCGGCAAGAAAAGTATCTGCAATTTAAAGAACGAGTATTGAAATCGGTTGAACCCAAAAAGATCACTCCACGCCTCTTGCATGGAGACCTGTGGAGTGGTAATGTGTTCTTTGACCAGCAAGGACATCCAATTTTTGTCGATCCGGCTGTTTCTTATGGGAATCGGGAACAAGACATTGCAATGAGTCAGTTATTCGGCGGTTTCCGACCGGAATTTTTAGATGCCTATCAAACTATATTTCCATTAGAAGAGGGATGGGAAGATCGACTACCGATTTACCAGTTATATTATCTTTTGGCACATTTGAATATGTTTGGAGAAAGTTACGGTTCCCAAGTAGATCAATTACTAGAAAGTTTTTAAGAGGAGGGCGTGTTTTTGGCAAAGAAATATACCAAAAAGCATGAAGTTTCATATTATGAGTGTGACATCAATCAAACGATGACATTTCCTTCGATGTTAGGAGTAGTTATCAAAACATCTGAAGATCAAAGCGACCAGTTGGGAAGAGGCAGTGAATTCGTCAATAGCTTTGGACTGACTTGGGTCATCACGAATTATTCTATGGAGATTAATCGTCTGCCTAGAGTCGGTGAAGTAATTTCAGTAACGACTCAAGCCATGGAGTACAATAAGTTTTTCTGTTATCGGAACTTCTGGATCCATGATGAAGATGGGGAAGAATTAGTCAAAATAGAATCTGTTTTTGTATTGATGGATTTTGTGAATCGAAAAATGAGCAGTGTTAATGAAGAAATCATTGCTCCTTTTGAGAGTGAGAAGATCAAAAAAATCAAGCGTCAGGAAAAAATTGAAAAGATTGATTCGGGCTTCATGTTGCCATATCGTGTTCGTTTTTATGATATCGATAGTAATCAGCATGTTAATAATGCGATGTATTTTAATTGGATCATTGATGTATTGGGATATGACTTTTTGACTACGCATGTTCCAGAAAAAGTAATTATTCGATTTGATAAAGAAGTAGAGTACGGGAATGAGATCGAAAGCCATTTTGAACAAGTCCCAACCGAAAATGGTATCAAAACAAAACATGAAATCCGAATGCAAGAACAGCTGTATTGTGAAGCCAATATTCTATGGAAAAATAAATAAAAAAGAGGTTGTGACAGAAGTGGTCAGCTTCAAGAAATAAGAAGAAATTTACGGAAATTGTTTCTCAAATTTTTGTGAAATTTCGGCTTAGTTTTCGAAGAAGCTACTTTTGTCACAGCCTCTCTTTTTAAGTTTAGCTATCAGATATTGATGGTTAGTTTTGGATAAACGAAATCAATTCTTCGCCCGTCAAACCATAGTTTACGGCAATCAATAGTTTTAAACGTGCTTTTTGACTATTGATGCTGTTGCAGAAAATAATCCCCATTTCTTCTAGTTCTTTTCCTCCGCCTTCATAATCATAAACAGGCTCTGCGATTCCATTGAAACAACGAGAAACAAGTACTACAGGAATTTTTTGGACAAGAAGCTTTTCTAAAGCTGCTAAGGCTTGAGGAGGGAGATTTCCGGCACCTAAAGCTTCAATGACTAGACCGTCTACTTTCGTATGGGCGATTGCTTCCAATAAGTCTCCTTGCATCCCAGCATATGCTTTAACAATTGGGATAGTCCCATTTACAGCGGAAATATCCAGCCGCTTTGTTTCTAAAAGTTCTTGTAAGAATAAGATTCGATTCTTAGTTACTAAACCGATTGGTCCCAATGTAGGCGTTCGGAAAGTAGCAACATTTGTGGTGTGGGTCTTTGTCACGTAGCGTGCAGAATGAATCTCATCGTTCATGACCACTAATACACCCTTATCTACCGCTTCTTCACAGCTTGCGACGCGAATAGCACTTTCAAAATTATAGAGGCCGTCACTTCCAAGTTCGTTACTTGAACGCATTGCCCCAGTCAAAACAATTGGTAATTTGTCACCAATCGTTGTATCAAGAAAAAAGGCAGTTTCTTCTAATGTATCCGTACCGTGTGTAATCACCACTCCGAATATACCTGATTCATAAGCGGACAAGATACGTTCTTTTAATACCAACATGTGAGAAGGCATGATGTGTGGTGAGGGAAGATTGAAGATATCTTCAACTAAGAGTTCCACATGCTCAGGTATCGTGATTTCTGCATCTAATAACGGGTTTGCCACATCAGGACTAACACCGCCAGTGAGCATGTTTTCTTTCATGGCGATCGTTCCGCCGGTGTGCAGTACAAGTATTTTTTTCATTTTACAGACTTCCTTACGAATAATTTTGCATAGCCGTTAAATCTTATTGTATACTATATAAAAGAGTTTTGCTATCAGTGAAGAATAACAATAGCCAGACTTATTATAAAAAAGCTACTCTTACTTAAACGAAGAAGACTCGACCTTGACCTCTTAATGCACGGAGTATTTGGTTGAGTTTCTTTTACAAAAAAGTAGTCAAGAGAAAACAATTACGAAGGTGGTCGAAAATGATCAGAATCGGATTAACATCGTTTAAAGAACATGACAAATTAACTGGCAAAAAGAATAACACTCTGTATGAATATGCCGGATTTCTACCCTTAGTGGAATTAGATACTGCTTATTATGGGATTCCTCGAAAGTCCTCTGTTGAGAATTGGATAAACGAAGTACCTGAATATTTTCGCTTTGTAGTCAAAGTCTATCAAGGGATCAGCGGTCAAGGAGATTGGAAGCCTTATTATCAGACAGAAGAAGAGATGATTACGCATTTTTTAGATGTCATGTCGCCAATGGTAGAAGCTGGAAAGCTTTTTTGCTTTTTAATTCAATTCCCCTCTTCATTCAAGTGTACAAAAGAAAATGTCCAATACTTGCGCAAACTTAGAAAGTGGTTTGAGGGTTATCCTGTTGCTGTAGAATTGCGGGACTATTCTTGGTATAGCGATGAATTTCTTGAACGTACGAGAAACTTTATGTCTCGAGCCGCTTTTTCTTTAGCCATCATTGATGAGCCGCAGCTGCTGAATACAACGATCCCTTTTGATCCATTTGTAACCAATCCGAACTTTGCTCTTTTTCGATTTCATGGCAGGAATGCTCAGGGATGGCAAGCAAATGATAAATATTGGCGCAAAAAAAGAACATTGTATCGTTATTCAGAAAAAGAACTACAAGAACTAGCATGTGAAGTCAAAGCAGTTGATTCTAAGACAAAAGAGATAGGTGTGATTTTTAATAACAATTCTGGCGGGGATGCGGCTGAAAATGCATTAGCACTGCAAAAAATATTAAATATCCAGCCGGATGGACTTAATCCAACTCAAATGGATCTGTTTTAAGGGCTTATTTTATTCATGAAAGGGGCGAAGTCTATGATCAAAGCTATTTTTTTTGATATTGACGGAACATTGGTCACCAATCGTTCAAAAGCATTGGAATCAACAAAACAAGCAATTAACTATGCTCGGAAAAACGGCATTTTATGCGGTGTAGCAACGGGGCGCAGCCCAATAAAGATCAAAGAAATCATTGATGATTTGGAATTAGATATGTATGTCGTGTATAATGGTCAACTGGTTTTTACTGCAGATCGAACGATTATCGACCACCCTTTTGAACAAAAAGTATTGGAACATATTGTTGAATTTGCAGATGCTAACCATCGACAAATCGTTTTTGGTGCGAGAAATCGGCTAGATGGATCAACAACGATGCTATTAGGACAATCGATTTTTATCAAGCGGCTAGTCAGCTTTTTACCGCGTAAATTCCCGGTACGTCTGATGAAAAAAGTCCTCCAGCTTTTTAGCCCTCATCGGCAAAAGGACCGTTATGAAACATTAGAGATATTAAAAGAACCAATTTACCAATGTATACTGCTTAGTCCGGAGTCAGAACAGAAAAAGTTAGAACATCTATTTCCCGAGTGTACCTTCCAACGTTCAAATACGTATACTGTAGATATCATCCCAAAAGGTGGTTCAAAATTGCTAGGCATCCAAGCTTTCGCAAATGCTGTCGGAATTGAGATGGAAGAAATCATGGCATTCGGCGACCATTACAATGATATCGAGATGCTGAAAGGTGTAGGAATTGGAGTGGCTATGGGAAATGCTCAGATTGAAGTAAAACATGCCGCAGATTTTGTGACCCAATCAAATGAAGAAGATGGCATATACGAAGGACTGAAACACTTTGGTCTGATTTATTAGTCAATGAAAGAAGGAAAACATTAGTATGGAATCAGAGACACCTTTTCAAAAAGTAGAAGCATTTCACAAAATTTTTGATCCAAGAAGACCAGAAATCCCCACAGCTTTTACTGCGATGGAGGCTCATACACGTGCTGCATTCAAAATAGAAGAACTTGTTGAATTTGTTGCAGCTACCTCACCAAGTAAAGAACAACTACATGAAGCTGTTACTCTGCTACACGAAGCATTAGATAAAGCAGAAGAAAAAATACTTGATAAAACAGAGTGGGGAAGTGACCCACTGATTGAACAAGTAGATGCACTGACAGATATCCTTTACTTTACTTACGGTTCTTTTTCATTATTGGGAATAGCGCCTGATCGAATATTTGATATCGTCCATCAGGCAAATATGGGAAAATTGTTTCCAGATGGAAAACCTCATTATGATCCTGTAACAAATAAAGTATTGAAACCTGAGAACTGGCAGATGGAGTACGCGCCAGAGCCTAAAATCGCGGCAGAAATCCAACGACAGATTCAAGAAGCTCTTGCTAGGAAAAGCTCTGCTGATAGGAGTGCATGCACAAACGAAACAGAGTGATCAGTACGTCACTATTTTTGTTATCTTTATACGATGAAAAACAAAAGATTTTCGTTTAAGTTAGTGAATGCATGGAAATAGTATGCTATAATCTAGAATAGATGTCTTTTGCACGAGAGACGTATTATTTGGATTTATGCCAAGCAGAACGCCATCTGTTGCATAAAAAGATGCATACTGAAAACGGAGGAACCATAAATGGGAAATAATGTTATCATCGGAATCGTCATTGCAATCATTATAGTCGCCATTGTCGTCTTTTTGGTTAGTTACTTGATGAAGAAAAAAAACCAAGATCGATTGGATGCCTTAGAAAAACGCAAGGAAGAATTATTTGACTTGCCAGTGATTGAAGAAGTCGATGATGTTAAAAAAATGCATCTGGTTGGGCAAAGCCAAAATACCTTTCGTGAATGGAGTCAAAAGTGGAATGACATATCTACTTCCTCATTCGCTGAATTAGAAAGTCAAATTTTTGAAGTGGAAAACCTCAATGAAAGTTTTCGGTTCTTAAAAGGAAAAAAAGCAGTTGTTGAAGCAGAAGCAACAATGGACCAAATGGAGAAACAAGTAACGGAAATCCGTGAAGGTCTGAAGGAATTGCGAGAAACGGAAGAACGCAACTCATTAGCTGTCCAGCAGGCGCTTGATGTCTATGAAGAACTGAAAGAAAAAGTCAGAGAAGACGAGCATGAATATGGACCAGCTCTTTTTGAATTGCAAAAACAGATCAAGATGATCGAAAAAGAATTTACGCAATTCGTGACTTTAAATACTTCCGGCGATCCTGTAGAGGCCCGCGAGGTTTTAGATAAAGCAGAAAAACATACGTATGAAGTGGAAGCTCTGATGAAAAAAATTCCACCACTGTATGAAGATCTCCATACGACTTTCCCTGAACAACTTGAAGAAATCAGTGATACTTATGAGAAATTAATGGAAGAACAATATGTATTCCCTGAAGAAGATCTTGCTGAAGATATCGCAAAAGTAAGTCGAAGAATTGAAAATTCATTAGCCAATCTTGAAAAAACAGAAGTTGAAACGGTCGAATTCGAAAACCGAGAAACAGCTGATTTGATTGATTCGCTATATGACATCTTAGAACGAGAAATGGAAGCTCAGAGATATGTAAAAACTAACCAATCAACGATTGCAGAGTATATCAAACATACAACGAAGAATAACCGTCAATTATTGATTGAGTTGGATCACACCGCTCAAAGCTATACATTGAATCACAATGAAATTGGTCGTGTACGAGGTTTCCAAACTGAAGTGGAAGAAATGGAACGTCAAAATGAACAGATGATTCCACAGATCCGCCAACACGAAATCCCTTATTCAGAAGTGCGTACGTTCTATAAAACAGTCTTCAAGGTCTTAGAAGATATCGAAACGCAACAAGTAGAGATCGACGACTCATTACATGAATTGAGAAAAGGCGAAAAAGAAGCGCAAGAAAAGATCGATACATTCGAATTTAAATTGCGTAGTTTGAAACGTTTTGTAGAGAAACAACGTTTGCCTGGCTTGCCGAATGATTACCTAGAATTCTTTTTTGTTGCTACTGATCGTATTGAAGAACTAAGTGTTGTCTTGAATAAAATTCGAGTAAACATGGAGGAAGTCAATCGTTTAGTTGCTCTATGCGAAGAAGATCTAGAATTATTAGATAAGAAGACACATGATCTAGTAGATGCAGCAGCACTAACGGAGCAAATGCTCCAATATGCAAACCGTTATCGTCATACACACGAAGAAGTTCGAGAAGCGATTGATAAAAGTTACTATTTATTCAATAAAGAATATCATTATCAAGAAGCATTAGACGAAATTGGTACAGCATTAGAGCGAGTAGAACCAGGTGCTTTCAAACGCATCGAAGATTTTTATTTTAATCATCCAGACTTAGTATAAAGCAAAAAAGCAGCAATCATGCAAGAACAAGACAACCATCCGTCTTGTTCTTGTCTTTTTTTATGTCTATCTGAAAGAGGAAACAAGTGAAAATTCCACCTGCTCTTGAAAGCACCTTGGACAACCGTTATAATAGAAAAGAATTTCAAAAAAGAGGGGTTTCTTATGATATATTTTGATAACAGTGCAACGACCCCAATCTTTCCGCAAAGCTTAGATGCATATGTAAAAACCAGTCAGCGGATTATTGGGAATCCATCAAGTCTTCATGATTTGGGCAATCAAGCTAATCGGTTGTTGCAGCAAGCAAGAAAGCAGATCGCTGATTTGATCCATGCAGAGCCAGAAGAAATCTTTTTTACTTCAGGAGGAACAGAAGGAGATAACTGGGTATTAAAAGGAACGATGATTGAAAAAAGAGAGTATGGGAATCATATGATCATTTCAGGAATCGAACATCCGGCAGTCAGTGAGACGGCCGAACAATTAAAAGAATTAGGAATCGAAGTAAGTATCGCCCCAGTAGATAAACGCGGATTTGTACGTGTTGACGAATTGAAAAAATTAATAAGAAAAGAGACAGTTTTGGTCTCTGTTATGGCTGTGAATAATGAAGTAGGATCGATTCAGCCCATCCAGGAAATCAGTGATCTTTTGGATGATTTCCCTAAAATTCATTTCCATGTAGATGCTGTTCAGGCAATCGGAAAAGTACCATTCTCGCAATGGTTGACAGGGAGAGTGGATTTTGCAACATTTTCAGCCCATAAATTCCATGGCCCACGGGGAACTGGTTTCATTTATTGGAAAAAGGGTCGTCGTTTAGCACCATTACTGACAGGTGGAGGTCAGGAAAGAAATCAACGAAGTGGGACAGAAAATGTTCCAGGTATTGTGGCTATGGCTAAAGCTTTACGTTTATCATTAGAGATAAAGGAACAAAAACCTGAGCAGACACAACGCTTAAAAGAAGCTTTAATCAATGCGTTGAAGTCTTATGATAAAGTGACGATCTTTTCAGAAGGAACCGACTATGCTCCGCACATTTTATGTTTTGCTCTAAAAGGAATTCGTGGTGAAGTTCTCGTCCATGCTTTAGAGGAAAAACAAATATTTGTTTCTACTACTAGTGCCTGCTCCTCACGTAAACATATGGCAAGCAGTACATTGCACGCGATGCATGTACCAAATGATTTGGCTACATCTGCTATTCGAATCAGCCTAGATGAAAATAATTCATTAGCAGAAGTGGAGCAATTTATGATTATTTTCAAGCAGCTTTATAAGAAATTTTCTGTAATCAATTAAAAGAGGAGTGTTCTTGTGAAATACAGTGAAATTATGGTCCGTTATGGAGAGCTTTCGACAAAAGGAAAGAATCGAAAAAGCTTTATCATGCAACTAGCACAAAATGTCAGACAAGCTTTGAAAGAATTTCCAGAAATCAAAATCCATGCTGATCGCGACCGGATGCATCTTTTGTTGAATGGTGCAGACAGTCAGCTAGTTATTCCAAAACTAGCAAAAATATTTGGGATCCAAAATTTTTCTCCGAGTATTCGGGTAGAAAAAGATGTTGAAGTTTTGAAACAAGCTGTTCAAGACATCATGAAAGAAATTTATACAGGGAAAGAAACATTTAAAATTATCGCTAAAAGAAGCGATCACCAATTTGAATTGACAAGTAATGAATTGAATCAAACATTAGGCAATGCTGTTTTTGATATTTTCCCTCATATCCAAGTTCAAATGCGTCAGCCCGATATTCCATTACGTGTAGAGATTCGTCGTGACGGCGCTTATCTGTCGTATGAAACGATCAAAGGAGCTGGCGGGTTGCCTGTAGGAACAAGCGGAAAAGGAATGCTCATGCTTTCTGGCGGGATTGATTCTCCTGTTGCAGGATATTTTGCAATGAAGCGGGGAGTGGAAATCGAAGCTGTTCATTTTGCTAGTCCGCCGTATACAAGTGAACAAGCACTGCAAAAAGCAAAAGACTTAACAGCGAAACTAGCGCCTTATGTAGGAACAATTCATTTTATTGAAGTGCCATTTACCGAGATTCAAGAAGAAATCAAAAAATCAGTGCCACAAGGATATTGGATGACGATCACTCGTCGAATGATGTTGCGGTTGACCGATGAAATTCGCCGTATTCGTCATGGTCTAGTTATTTTGAATGGCGAATCATTAGGTCAAGTGGCTTCGCAAACCTTGCAAAGTATGGTGGCTATCAATGAAGTAACGAATACGCCAATCATTCGGCCTGTAGCGACAATGGATAAACTTGAAATCATTGAAGTAGCGGAACAGATCGATACATTTAATCTTTCTATCCAACCTTTTGAAGACTGCTGTACGATTTTTGCGCCTCCACAGCCAAAAACACGCCCTCAACTGGAAAAGGTCCATCAATATGAAGAGCGTTTAGCAATAGATGAAATGATCCAACGTGCATTAGCTGGTTTGAAGATGGAAGAGATACAAGCAGAATCTTCTAATGAAAAAACTGAAGAATTTTCAGAATTGCTATAAGTGGTTGTGAAATTAGTGTTTTGAACTAATGTCGAAGATTAGCTGATAAATGATAAAAAAATTTCCCATGAAATAGCGACCCAAATAGTTAATTTTTGGGTCGTTTTATTTGTCTCACACCCTTTTCCTTCCTACCTGTAACCTTGCTCCCGTGTTAGAAACATGTTACACTAAATATGTGAAATTATTAACAAGGAGCGTCGTTATGCGAGAAAAAACAGATACACTGCCAAAAGCAACTGCGAAAAGGTTACCTTTATATTTACGCTACTTAAAGATGCTGGATGACTCAGGCATAAGTAGAATCAAATCAAATGAGTTCAGCGAAATCACCCAAATTCCTTCTGCAACGATCCGCAGAGACTTCTCGCAATTAGGCGAGCTAGGCAGAAGCGGATATGGCTATGATGTCCCTTTCCTTATCGATGTATTCAATAATATCCTTAATACTAAAGAAGAAAAACGAATCGCATTAGTTGGATACGGAAATCTTGGCAAAGCATTGAAACACAACAATTTTAGAAGAAATGAAAATCTAAATATCGTGTGCGTCTTTGATAATGATCCAGCACTGATCAATCGAGTCATTGATGGAGAAATGATCTATCCGATTGATCGTTTCGCAGAGATAGCCAAAGCAAAAAATGTGACAGTAGCAATCTCTACGGTACCAAGTAAATATTCACAATCTGCTATTGATGAAATTGTCAAAGGGAATGTAACCGCTATCCTTAACTTTGCACCTGACCGAGTAACTGTCCCAGCTTATGTCAATGTTCAATACATTGATTTGACAACCGAGTTACAGACGCTTATTTACTTTGATGAGAATTACTCAGAAGTTTTTTCTTAGGAAAATTTGAGTAGGCTTATTGATCTTGCAAGGATCCGTCGTAATTCTTTCAAAAATTTTTTAATACTAAATGAAGTGGTTTTTTCACGACCACTTGTTGACTAAAAAAAAAAACCATTGTAGAATGAAGCATAACGCTGAACAAGAGGAGTAACTGGCACATTCATTCTTAGAGAGAGAACTATCTGCTGAAAGGTTCTCAATGACAACCAGTGAAGGTAGCTTGGGAGTTTCTGTCTTGAATGGAGTAGAGATAGACGAGTCGTGATCGTTAACTCACTTGAGAGGCAATAATGATTGATTATTGCAATTTAGGTGGTACCGCGTAAATCATACGTCCTAAAATACGAAAGTATTTTAGGACGTTTTTTAGTTTAAAGGAGGAAAACAGCATGACGGAAGAAAATAATCTATCAACAAAATATAACCCGCAAGAAGTTGAAGCTGGACGTTATCAGCATTGGTTAGAACAAGATTTGTTTAAACCGAGTGGAGATAAAAAAGCAAAACCTTATTCAATCGTGATCCCACCCCCAAATGTTACCGGAAAACTTCATTTAGGGCATGCTTGGGATACGACCTTGCAAGATATGCTGATTCGTCAAAAGAGAATGCAAGGATATGATACTTTATGGTTGCCTGGTATGGACCATGCAGGAATCGCGACACAAGCAAAGGTAGAAGCAAAGCTTAGAGAGCAAGGAATTTCTCGCTATGATCTAGGTCGTGAAAAGTTCATCGATCAAGTGTGGGAATGGAAAGAAGAGTATGCAAGTCATATCCGTGAACAGTGGGCTAAAATGGGATTATCTTTAGATTACAGCAGAGAACGTTTTACATTAGATGACGGATTATCTGAAGCAGTACGTAAAGTTTTTGTTACCTTATATGAAAAAGGGTTGATCTATCGCGGTGAATACATCATCAATTGGGACCCTCAAGCACGAACAGCTCTATCTGATATCGAAGTTATTCATAAAGACATTGAAGGCGCCTTTTACCATATGAGCTATGAACTGGCAGATGGATCAGGCGTAGTAGAAATTGCGACGACCCGGCCAGAAACGATGTTGGGAGATACGGCGATTGCTGTTCACCCAGAAGACGAGCGTTATCAAGCGCTGATCGGCAAAAAAGTGATTCTACCTTTAGTCAATAAAGAAATCCCAATCATTGCAGATGAATATGTAGATATGGAGTTTGGGACAGGTGTAGTAAAAATCACTCCAGCACATGATCCAAACGACTTTGAGGTAGGTAATCGTCATGATCTCCCACGAGTGAATGTGATGGATGATGATGGCACGATGAATGAACTAGCAGGAAAATATGCTGGAATGGATCGTTTTGCTGCTCGTAAAGCAATCGTGCAAGATCTAAAAGAAATCGGCCGATTGATCAAAATCGATACGATGGTCCATAGTGTGGGACATTCCGAGCGGACAGGTGTCGTTGTCGAACCTCGATTGTCTACTCAATGGTTTGTAAAAATGGCGCCGTTAGCAAAAAAAGCCATTGATAACCAAGAAACAGATCAAGCAGTGGAATTCTTCCCTCCAAGATTCAATCAAACATTTTTACGTTGGATGGAAAATGTCCATGACTGGGTAATTTCACGACAATTATGGTGGGGACATCAAATCCCTGCATGGTATCACAAAGAAACAGGCGAAATGTATGTAGGAATGGAAGCACCAGCTGATAGTGAAAACTGGGTCCAAGATCCGGATGTTTTAGACACTTGGTTTAGTTCAGCATTGTGGCCTTTTTCAACGATGGGCTGGCCAGACACGGAAAGCGAAGATTATAAGCGGTACTTCCCTACTAGCACCTTAGTAACTGGTTATGACATCATTTTCTTCTGGGTAAGCCGAATGATCTTCCAAAGTTTGGAATTTACTGGCGAACGACCATTTGAGAATGTCTTGATCCATGGATTGATTCGTGACGAACAAGGGCGGAAGATGAGTAAATCATTAGGTAATGGGATCGATCCGATGGAAGTAATCGAAAAGTATGGAGCAGATGCTCTTCGTTGGTTCTTATCGAATGGTTCTGCACCAGGACAAGATGTTCGCTTCAGCTATGAAAAAATGGATGCTTCATGGAACTTTATCAATAAAATCTGGAATGCTTCACGTTTCGTTATCATGAATATCGAAGGTATGACCGTAGAAGAGATCGATTTATCTGGAGAAAAATCAGTGGCTGACCGTTGGATTCTTACACGTTTGAACGAAACAGTCGCACGTGTAACTGAATTATTTGATCGTTTTGAATTTGGTGAAGCCGGTAGACAACTGTATAACTTTATCTGGGATGATTTTTGTGACTGGTATATCGAAATGAGCAAAGAAGTACTTTATGGAGATGATGCTGTTTCAAAACAAACAACACGTAGTATCCTAGTCCATACCTTGGATCAGATTTTGCGTTTGTTGCATCCAATCATGCCATTTGTCACAGAAGAAATATGGGAACATATTCCTCATCAAGGAAATTCTCTAGTAGTAGCAGAATATCCTGTGGTACGTCCAGAGTTTGACGATGAAACTGCTTCTAAAGGAATGGAAGTATTGAAGGAATTGATTCGAGCCGTTCGAAATATTCGTTCAGAAGTGAATACACCATTGTCTAAACCAATTACGCTATTAATCAAAACAAACGATGCTAAAATCGATCAATTTTTAGTTGAAAATACAAGCTACATCGAACGCTTCTGCAACCCAGAAGAGTTGACGATATCAAGTGAGATCACTGCACCAGATCTAGCGATGTCAGCTGTTCTGACAGGTGCAGAAATCTTCTTGCCGTTAGCAGGATTAATCAATATCGAAGAGGAAATCAAACGATTAGAAAAAGAACTGGAAAAATGGACAAGCGAAGTGAAACGTGTCCAAGGAAAACTTTCTAATGAACGGTTTGTTTCTAATGCGCCGGAAGAAGTAGTAGAGGCAGAACGTGCAAAAGAAAAAGATTATTTAGAGAAGCAAACGGCTGTCAAAGAACGAATCGAAAGTTTGCGTACTATTCAATAAAAGCGGGGAATACCACTTATTCCGAATAAGGGGATGTGACATAATTATTGTCGCATCCTCTTTTTTAGTCTACTCTGATTACTTAGAAAAAAGAGCGATTTATCATGTATCCGGAGCAGATTTTTTTCTCTATCGTCCTTTTATTTTTCTTATGTCTTCTATTTGTTATAATAAAAGAGAAATGGGGGAATTGTTGATGACGATTGAAGAAGCAATAGAATGGATCCATAGTCGATTACCATTTGGTTCACGTCCTGGTCTTGACCGAGTCGAAGCTTTATTAGAAGTGGTAGGTCATCCGGAGAGGAAAGTAAAAACGATCCATATCGCTGGAACAAACGGAAAAGGGTCTACTGTAGCCTATTTGAGAAGCCTATTAGAAGAAGCTGGTCTGATAGTTGGAACGTTTACTTCACCTTATATCGAAACGTTCAATGAACGGATTGCAATCAATGGCAAAAGTATCCCAGACAATGACTTGATCCAGCTTGTAAAAAAATATCAGCCGCTGATCAAACAACTTGATCAATTTGAAGCAGTAGCTGGTATCACTGAATTTGAGACATTAACAGCAATGGCATTTGATTATTTTTTGATGAAGAAAGTAGACGTAGCGATTATTGAAGTGGGCTTAGGTGGCTTATTGGATTCTACCAATGTAGCTGTACCGATGCTAACTGGAATAACAACGATTGGGCTTGATCATACCGAGATACTTGGAGAGACGATTGGAGAAATCGCTGCGCAAAAAGCAGGAATCATCAAACAAGGCGTTCCAGTTGTCACAGGAAACATCGGCCCAGAAGCTTTTAATGTCATCAAACAAACAGCTAAAGAAAAAAATGCGATGCTTTATGTATACGGGGAAAATTATAAAATAAACTATCTGCATCCTGATGAGACTTGGGGAGAAGTATTTGAATTCTTTAATGAAGCAGGGAAAATCCCTCAACTAACCACGCCGCTTTTAGGGCAACATCAAGCTGAAAATGCAGGAGTAGCCATCGAATTGTATTTTGTTTACTGTCAATTGGAAAAGCTGCCTTTCCGAGAAAAAGATGTTTTGAAGGGGTTGAAGAAATCTCGATGGCCAGGAAGAATGGAGCGTATGAGTAACGAGCCATTAGTTGTTTTAGATGGTGCCCATAATACGCATGCAATGAACCGGCTTGTTGAGAATTTGAAAAAAGAATTCAAAGGATATCAAATCAACATTTTGTTTTCCGCCTTACGGACTAAAAATGTTAGAGAAATGCTAGAACGATTGCAGCAAGTACCAAATGTCCATATTTATTTGACGACCTTTGAACATCCAAAAGCCATCGAATTAAGTGAAGTATCAGATTTAGCAAGTGAAAGAGTATCAATTGTTTCATTGTGGCAATTCGGATTAGCAGATATATTGGAAAAGATGACAAATGAAGATGTATTAGTTGTGACCGGTTCGCTTTATTTCATTTCAGAAGTTCGTCATTTATTAATACAATTAGGAGGAGACCATGAAGTATAATGCAGTGATTTTTGATATGGATGGTTTATTGTTTGACACAGAGTTAGTATATTACGAGGCTTCACAAGTAGTAGCAGATAGGATGGGTTTTCCATATGATAAAGACCTGTATTTAAAATTCTTAGGTGTTTCCGATGAAGAAGTGTGGGCGAATTATCATATGATTTTTGCGGAATTCGGCAAAACAAGTGTACAAAGATTTATAGATGATTCATACCAGGAAACGCTTGAGCGCTTTTCACAAGGAGCTGTACAAATGAAGCCAGGGGTGTTGGAACTCCTCTCTTTTTTAGAAGAACATCAGATTCCCAAAGTTGTCGCTTCCAGTAACCAACGAGCTGTCATTGAACTTTTATTGAAGAAGAACAATCTGTTTGAACGATTTGAGACGATTATTTCCGCAGAGAATGTCCAACGAGCAAAACCAGATCCGGAAATTTTTTTATTAGCCAATCAGAAATTAGGTACAGCTAAGAAAGAAACATTGATTTTAGAAGATTCACAAAATGGTATTTTAGCAGCTTCTGCGGCTGAGATCCCTGTAGTCATGGTGCCAGATTTGCTTCCGCCTTCCCAAGAATTGATCAAAAAAACGGCTGGGGTCGTTTCTTCTTTGCATGAAATCCCTGCATTGATAAAATAAAAATCCATCTCTTTTCGTATCTTATTTTAGAAAAGATAGAAAGGAGATGTTTTTTTGGAAAAACGATTGATGAAAGAAGTACCAACTAGCTCTTTACCAAGAGAACGTATGGAAATTTATGGAGCTGAAGCTTTATCGGATCAGGAGCTTTTAGCCATTTTACTGCGTACTGGTCAACACCCTCATAGTGTGATGTCGATTGCTGGCAATCTGTTAAAAACGTTTGGTGGATTGGCTTCTTTACGACAGGCGACTTTGCATGAGTTAGAAGAGATTCGAGGGATAGGACGTGTGAAAGCAATCGAAATCAAAGCCTTGATCGAGTTAGGCCGCCGCATTCAGACGGACCAAGAAAGAGCAGCTCCGGCCATTCGTACTAGCCATGAACTGGCACAACAATTGATTCTGGAAATGAAAGATTACAAACAGGAACATTTGATTTGTATTTATTTGGACACGAAGAATCAAGTGATCTTAAAAAAGACAGTGTTCATCGGTTCGCTGAATCAGTCAGTCGCTCATCCTAGAGAAATATTTCATTATGCTGTACGTTATTGCGCGGCAAGAATCGTTTTAGCACATAATCATCCGTCTGGTAATGTTATTCCATCACAACAGGATATGAATTTTACTAAAAGGATACAAAAGTGTGGAGAAATGATGGGTATCACTGTACTGGATCATTTGATCATCGGACGTAAACGATATTTTAGTTTGAGAGAAGAAGGATTAATGGAAGAGAAGTAAGTTGCTTTCTTGCAAAAAAAATGAAGCAAGTGTACAATTATATTGTAATTTTGTTTGGGAATAGAAGTTGAAACATCTGTTGCACCTCTATCGTACACGAGCAATGTTACAATTTAAATAAGTGCTTTTGGCACGAGGAGGATATTATTATGGAAAACGGAACAGTAAAATGGTTCAACGCTGAAAAAGGATTTGGATTTATCTCACGTGAAGATGGAAGCGACGTATTCGTTCACTTCTCTGCTATCCAAGGTGACGGATTCAAAACATTAGAAGAAGGTCAAGCAGTGACTTTCGACGTTGAAGAATCAGACCGTGGCCCACAAGCTGCAAACGTTGTAAAAGCTTAATTTTATCTGTAAATTAAATTGATGGTAGGCATCAATTTTTACGAGAGAACAAAGCGAGTAACAAAAATACCTGCCACAAGAGGAAATTTCTCTTGTGGCAGGTATTTTTGTATGAAAAAGTAAATAAATTTTAAGAGGTTGTGAAAAAGCTGCCCTGTATCAAGCAATAAGAACAGCCAAATAAAAACAACTTGTCCTGTTTTCCGTTTGGTTTCTCTTATACTCAGATCAGAGCACTAATTTCACAACCTCTTACTTATTCTTCATCTGGTGTCATGACCATCGGTAAAATCATTGGATGCCTTTCTGTACGTTCGAATAAGAATGGCTGAAGCGCGCCAGTCATCGCTTCTTTCAATTTATATTCTGAACAGTCAGGTCCATTTAAACATTCTCTTAAAGCATGGAATAAGATTCGCTGAGCTTCATTGATCATTTCTCCTGATTCTCGCATGTAAACAAATCCACGAGAGAGAATATCTGGACCAGCTAAGATTTCTTTTTTCTTGATATCTACTGTTGCAACAGCTAATACAAGACCTTCTTCTGAAAGCAAGTGACGGTCACGTAAAACGACATTACCGATATCACCGATTCCGCTACCATCGATATACACATCCCCAGCCACAAAATGCCCAGCAGGACGTGCAGAATCGCTAGTTAACGCTAAAACATCGCCATTTTCCATGATGAAGCAGTTTTCTGCAGGAACACCTACATCTTGTGCTAGAGAAGCATGGACTTTCAGCATGCGGAATTCCCCATGGACAGGGATAAAATATTTTGGTTTCATCAAGCGAAGCATCAATTTTTGTTCTTCTTGTCCACCGTGACCAGAAGTATGGATGTTATTGATTTTTCCATGGATTACTTCTGCGCCAGCTTCAGACAGCAAGTTGATCAAATGATTGACACTTGTCGTATTACCAGGGATAGGTGAACTTGAAAAGATCACTGTATCGTCTGGCTGGATTTGGATTTGACGGTGGGTACCATTTGCAATACGGCTCAAAGCGGCCATCGCTTCCCCTTGAGAACCTGTACATAGGATCATCGTTTCGTTAGCAGGCAAGCGATTGATTTCATGTGCATCTACAAATGTGCCGTCTGGAACTTTGATATATCCTAAACGTTGGCCATTGACAATGGCATTTTCCATGCTACGTCCGAAAACAGCGATTTTACGACCAGTCGCCACAGCGGCATCTGCTGCTTGCTGCAAACGGAAGATATTAGAAGCAAAGCTGGCAAAAATAATACGACCTTCGATTTTTGAAAAGATCTTCAAGATAGAATGACCAATCGTTTTTTCTGATTTAGTAAATGTTGGAATCTCAGCATTTGTACTATCAGATAAAAGGCACAAGACACCTTCTTCCCCGATACGAGCCATTTTATGCAAGTTTGCTGGTTCGCCAACGGGAGTGAAATCAAACTTGAAGTCTCCAGTCGCTACGATATTACCAGAAGGTGTTTTCACCACGATTCCTAATGCGTCTGGGATACTATGAGTCGTTCTGAAAAAGCTGACAGAAGTTTTTCTAAAACGAATGATCGTATCTTCATTGATTTCATGAAGCTCTGCCTCTCGAAGCAAGCCATGCTCATCTAATTTGTTCGTGATCAACGCTAATGCGAGAGGACCAGCATAGATAGGAATATTTGCTTGTTTTAGCAAGTAGGGTATTCCGCCGATGTGGTCTTCGTGCCCGTGAGTAATCACTAGGGCTTTTACTTTGTGCAAGTTTTGTATGATGTAGCTGTAGTCGGGAATGACATAGTCAATTCCAAGTAGATCGTCTTCCGGGAACTTGATCCCGGCATCAATCAAAATGATTTCATCTTGGAATTGTACCCCATACGTATTTTTCCCGATTTCACCTAATCCACCAATAGCAAAGACGCCTGTCTCATTATTTTTGATGGAAAGTTTCATATTAAAACTCCACTAATGAGAAATCAGCATTTTCTTTTTCGTATTCTAGATGACTTCCTTCTAGAAGTTGAACGAATTCAATATTGTATGGGGTATTTTCTTCCACACGTTGGCGAGCGTCTACATCGCTTTTTGCCTCAATGTAAAGAGATTTTGTTTCTTCCCGTTTAGGGTTACGTACTTTTGTTTCTTGATAATAAACTTTATAGATCATTGTTTTGTCTCCTTTATCTGCGTAAAGCAGTGATTTAGCTAGTTGATTTTTTTAGACAACACAAAACGAGGGGACAAGCCACCTAGTTTTTCATATGCTTTGACTAGAATACTGGATTCGAGTCAAAGAGACAAGCCTCGTTTTTGCTCATCTGTTCGGATATTTTTTCAACCGTACCTTCTGTATAAAAAATATACAACAATTAATTGTTATTCTAGCATAAAACAGCAAATAAGTATAGAAATCAACTAGATTGAAAGAAAAAATCAACGTTTATCATTTTACTATAATTATAATGACTTTTTTATGAGAGAAGTGTTCTATTAATAGGTTCGTTGTGCTATCATTTTTAGTAATGAAAATGTAACAAAAGATTAAAAGGAGATGAGAAAGTGAAACTAATGTGGCATTATACCATGCGTTATAAGAAATTCTTGTTTTTCAATTTCATATGCGTATTCGGTTTTATTTTGATTGAATTAGGACTTCCTACGATTTTAGCACGTATGATTGATGTAGGAATCCGCAATGATGATTTTGATTATGTGAAACAGCAAGGGATATTTATGATCGTTATTACCGTAATCGGTATTATTTTGAATATCTTGTTAGGTTATTTTGGTTCGAGGATCACGACCAATATCGTAGCAGATATTCGAGATGATTTGTTCGAAAAGATCCAAAGCTATTCGCATCAGGAGTACGAAAATTTAGGCGTATCTTCCTTGATTACTCGTACAACAAATGATGCTTATCAGATCATGTTGTTCCTGCAAAATATTTTGCGTATCGGTTTCATGGCGCCGATGATGTTCGTTGTCAGTTTGTACATGGTCATGCGTACAAGTGTGACACTCAGCTTGTATGTAGTAGGCGCATTGCCTTTGCTATTATTGGCGGTCGTAGCGATTGCTAAGGTGTCTGAGCCGTTATCTAAAAAACAACAAAAAAACTTAGATAAAATCAATAGTATCTTGCGGGAAAACCTTTCAGGATTGCGTGTGATTCGTGCATTCGTCAATGAAAAGTTTGAAGAAAAACGCTTTGCTGTAGTCAACGAGAATTATGCTGCTAGTTCGAAAAGCTTGTTCCGTTTGATGGCTGTTGCACAACCAGGTTTTTATTTCTTATTTAATATCGTGATGGTATTGATCATTTGGAGCGGGGCAGTGCAAATCGATGCTGGCGAACTTCGGGTAGGAGATTTGATTGCATTTATCGAGTATATATTCCATGCCTTATTCTCATTCATGTTATTTGCCAGTGTGTTCATGATGTATCCAAGAGCAGCCGTTTCAGCTGGACGTATCCAAGAGGCACTAGATGCCAAACCTTCGATTGTAGAAGATCCAAATGGTATATCGGATACGAAGACTAAAGGGTATATCGAATTTCAAAATGTAACATTTGCTTATCCAGGCCATTCGCAAGAGCCAGTGATTCGAAATGTCAGTTTTACAGCCTCTCCAGGAGAAACCGTTGCTTTTATTGGAAGTACCGGTAGCGGAAAATCTACGTTGATTCAATTGATTCCTCGCTTTTATGATGTGAGTGAAGGAAAGATCTTGGTCGATGGAGTAGACGTGAGAGATTATCGGTTAAGCAAGTTGCGAGATAAGATTGGGTTTATTCCGCAAAAAGCGCTGCTATTTACTGGAACGATTGCCGATAATTTGCGATACGGGAAAGAAGATGCCACACAAGAAGAAATGGAACGTGCAGCTGAGATTGCTCAAGCTTCAGAATTCATTTCTCGAAAACCAGATGGATTTGACGAACATTTATCAGAAGGTGGTTCCAATTTTTCAGGTGGACAAAAACAACGATTGGCAATAGCCAGAGCCATCATACGCCGTCCGGAAATCTATATTTTTGATGACAGCTTTTCTGCATTAGATTATCAAACGGATGCGAAGTTACGTGCTCGTCTGAAAAAAGAAACAACAGAGTCTACTGTGTTGATCGTAGCACAACGTGTGGGAACGATCATGCATGCAGATAAGATCATCGTATTAAATGAAGGAGAAGTCGTCGGTATGGGGACACATCGGGAGTTGTTGGAAAAATGCCCGATTTATTATGATATTGCCGCTTCTCAATTATCAAAGGAGGAACTAGCATGAAAAAAACCTTTTCTTCCTTAAAACGTTTAGCTCGATATATCAGACCGTATCGTGGGACATTTCTTCTAGTGATCCTATTTACAGTTCTGACAGTGGCTTTCAACGTGGCTTTGCCATATGTTACAGGACTTCCTACTACAGAAATCAGTCGTAATATTGCCAATGGCGAATCAATCAATTTTTCTTATATATTCAAATGTCTTATTTGGATCACAGTGGTCGGAATAGGGTATTGTATTTCGCAATTGCTTTCTGGGGTTTTGATGACAAATGTCGTTCAAAGTGCCATGCATGATTTGCGAAGAGACATAGAAGAAAAAATCAATCGCCTTCCGGTTTCTTATTTCGATAAAAACCAACAAGGAAATATTTTGTCTCGTGTGACGAATGATGTAGATGCAGTCAGCGGTGCTTTACAACAAGCTTTTATTGGAATCGTAAATGCGATATTGGGAATTACGTTGGCTGCAGCAATGATGTTTTATATCCAGCCGATGATGGCGCTGATCTCTATGATCATGATTCCAACATCGATCTGGATCTCCAAACGAGTAATCAATGCTTCGCAGAAATATTTTCAAAGCATGCAGAATTCGCTTGGTGAGCTAAACGGCTACGTTCAAGAAAATATGACAGGTTTCAGTGTATTGAAAGTATACGGACGCGAAAAAGAAACATTGGAAGGATTCAAAAAAGTAAATCACAGCTTGAAATACTTTGGGTTCCGCGCAGCGTTCATTTCTGGGTTGATGATGCCATTAGTTCAACTAACTGCCTATGCTACTTATATTGGTATGGCTGTTCTAGGAAGTTTCTATGTTATTACTGGGGCGATCGTTGTTGGTCAACTTCAGGCATTCATCCAATATATTTGGCAAATCAGCCAGCCGATGGGGAACGTGACCCAATTGTCTTCTGTTTTGCAAAGTGCATCAGCGGCAACAAAACGTGTATTCGAGATTTTAGATGAGCCAGAAGAAAAAGAAAACAAAGTAGATGTTTCACTGCCAGAAACGATTTTAGGAGATGTGACATTCGATCATGTCGATTTTGCGTATGATCCGAAGAAACCATTGATTCAAGATTTGAACTTTGAAGTGAAAGCAGGTCAAACCGTGGCTGTCGTCGGTCCGACCGGTGCCGGCAAGACGACCTTGATCAATCTATTGATGCGTTTTTACGACGTAGACAAAGGAGCTATCAGGATCGACGGGATTGATACCAAATCAATGAGCCGCAGTGACGTCCGTTCGCTATTTGGTATGGTCTTACAAGATGCATGGCTCTATCAAGGAACGATTGCCGATAATATCCGTTTCGGAAAGCTTGATGCGACAGATTATGAAGTAGTAGATGCTGCAAAAACAGCAAACGTAGACCATTTTATCCGGACAATGCCAGATGGATATGAGATGCCCATAAATGCTGAGGGAGACAATGTGTCTTTAGGACAAAAACAGTTACTCACGATTGCCCGAGCAGTGGTTTCAGATCCTAAAATTTTGATTTTGGATGAAGCGACAAGTTCAGTAGACACTCGTTTAGAAGCGTTGATTCAAAAAGCGATGGATCGCGTGATGGAGGGGCGGACAAGTTTTGTCATTGCTCACCGTTTATCGACGATACGCGATGCAGATCTGATTCTAGTGATGGATCAAGGTCAGATCATTGAAAAAGGAACACATGAGAGTTTATTGGCACAAGGCGGATTTTATGAAAAACTGTATAACAGCCAATTTGCTGAGGAAGCAGGATAAATCATAGAAGGATAAAACAGTTTGAAACTTATTTTTTGTTCTCCTTTCTTGATAATGGTAAAGTAAGGTTATCAAAAAAAGTGAGGGCACGGAGATGGAACAGTTTTTAAATGAAAAAATCACTGAAGCCAAAAGAGAAATTGATCGTTTAACGCACGTCTGTCAGACAAAACCACTTGATTCAGCTGATTTTTTTGAAAATGAGTTTCAAATCGAACGCTTGGCAGCACAAATCGAAGTGTACGAATTAGTTTTGAAGAAAGTAATAGAAGAAAATATAGAGGTACAATAAACAGGTAAAACGTCAGTTTACCAGATAGCGCAAATAGGCATCTGGACTGAGCAGGTTTTACCTGTTTTTTTCTTATAAAATAAATATATGCTATGATACATTTATTCAATAGGATTAGTTTCTACAAAAAACGAAAGGAGAAAATAGAGATGGAACGGTTTATAGCATCAAATGCTACAGTGATTGGTGACGTGACATTGTCAGAAGATGTGACGATCTGGTATCAAGCAGTTTTACGCGGGGACAGTAATTGGATAAAAGTAGGACAAAGAACGAATATCCAAGATGGTACAATCGTCCATGTCGATCATGATGCACCTGTGGATATTGCGGAGAATGTGACGGTAGGACATCAGTGCATGCTACATGGCTGTACAATCGAAAAAGGGGCGCTGATCGGGATGGGAACCACGATATTGAATCATGCGGTTATTGGTGAGAATAGTTTGATTGGTGCTGGATCATTAGTAACAGAAGGAAAAGTTATTCCTCCTAATGTCTTGGCGTTTGGTCGCCCAGCTAAAGTGATCCGACCTTTAACAAAAGAAGAAATCCAAAAAAACAAAGAAAACATCCAGCATTATGTCGAAATAGGTCGGATGCATGCGCAAGGAAAATTCAAGGAGCAAAGATAGGCAGTAGCATCCATAAAAATAAAAAAGGATGGTCAGTTTGAGCTGGCCATCCTTTTTTTGGTTTAGATAAGAGAGCTTAAAAAGCTTCCTTTGAAACAGATTAATTTAATGAAGAACTGTTTTCCATGACTTCATCAATCAATCCATATGCTTTTGCTTGTTCAGCTGTCATATAGTTGTCACGGTCTGTATCTTTTTCAATCACTTCAAGCGGTTGGCCAGTGCGTTCAGCTAAAATTTTGTTTAAGCGTTCGCGTGTTTGTAAAATATGACGTGCCGCAATTTCGATTTCGGTTGCTTGACCTTGAGCGCCGCCAAGAGGTTGATGGATCATAATCTCAGCATTTGGTAAAGCAAATCGTTTCCCTTTTGTACCAGCTGTCAGCAAGAAGCTTCCCATTGAAGCAGCCATACCCATAACGATTGTTTGGACATCAGCTTTGACAAAGTTCATTGTGTCGTAGATAGCCATACCTGCTGTAACTGAACCACCAGGAGAATTGATATAAAGATAGATATCTTTTTCAGAATCTTGAGCATCTAAGAAAAGCAATTGGGCGATGATCGAATTAGCAAGATCATCAGTTACTTGGCCGCTTAACATGATGATACGGTCTTTCAATAAACGTGAGTAGATATCATAAGCTCTTTCGCCTCGTGATGATTGTTCAATGACTGTAGGAATTAAATTCATAATAGAGTTCCTCCTTGGTTTCGTTTAGAAATAGTGTACCATAATTTAGTTTCTAATACCTAAAAAGTAGTATACATTTTTGGTCAAAAAAGGTCAAATAAAAAACTTAGGCAAATTAGTCGCATAAACCTGCTTTATGGTATGATAAGCAGAGAAGCAAAACAAGGAGGAACAACAGATTGATAGTTGGTATTACCGGTCTTATCGGCGTGTTGACGGGTGCTGTAGTTGTCTATATCGGCATGATACTGCAAATGCGTCACTTGGAAAATAAAGAACAGCGTAGACGTGAATTGGAATTGAAAGTCAAAGAAATCGAGACGCTGAACCAATTAAATAAAAAGATCAACGAGATCTTGCAAAAACGGACGACGCTGATGGAAGAATATGTCAGCTTTGATGCATTCGATGATTGTTATATCACGATTGACGATTTTGCATATCTCCAATCATTTTCAGCGCAGAATAGTTTTTATCTGCCAAATTATATTTTAGACGAGCTGTTTAAGAACATCTCCCATCGAAAAGTGATTTTATCTCCAGATGAAACAATGAAGATTGGTGGATATGCTTATAAAGGCGGACGCGTGATTTTAGAGAATTTTACGGATAGTTTGACTGAAATGATCAATGAAAAAAAAGCACAGTTGAAGACTATGACGCGCCAGCCGATTGGTTTCTTCTCGAAAGATGATGTTTGGAGCTGATATTTTGAAGTATTGCCGTTGCACATGAGAGCGTGGCAATGCTTTCTTTTTTTCTTAATGATACAATAGAATTGAACGGAGTGAAGAAAGATGTTACAAATCTATGCTCATCGCGGAAGCAGCGGTACCCACCCAGAAAATACGCTTCCTGCATTTGCAGAAGCTGTACGAGTGGGTGCAGATGGTATCGAACTAGATGTTCATCTAAGCAAAGATGGTTATTTGATCGTTATGCATGATGAAGAAGTGGATCGGACGACTAACGGTAAAGGGCTGATTCGAGAAAAAACATTGGAAGAACTCAAAAAATTGAATGCAGGAGGCAAATTCAGCAAAGAATTTCCAGCAGCTAAAGTCCCTGAATTGAAAGAAGTTTTAGGACTGCTTCTCCAAAAAAATTACCGAGGGATGCTAATGATTGAAATTAAAACTGATCAGTATGAATATCCCGGTATCGAAGAAAAATTAGACGAAACATTAAAAAGCAGAGATTGGCCTTTTCAACATGCATATTGCAGCTTTCATTTGGCTTCTTTGGAAAAAATCGCGTTATTGGAACCAGAGATACAGCTGGACTTATTGATGAGTACTTCTGATAAAAAGATCCAACTAGCAGCAGAAACCCCTTATATAGAAGGAGTACATCCAAAAAATACTTGGTTGTTCGAACATCCTGTCCAGGCAGCTGATTTTCCAAAAGCAATTCGTGCATGGACGATCAATGATGAAGAAGAAATGGCCAAATGTCAAGAACTCAAAATAGATGGAATAATAACTGATTTTCCGGAGAAAGCTCTTCGGTGGAAACAATCAACGAAAAGTAGGTAAAATATGGAAAAAGTATTAGTGATCGTCGGTCCGACAGCAGTCGGTAAAACAGCGCTAAGTGTGGAACTCGCACAACTATTTAGAGGAGAGATCATCAGCGGTGATTCATTGCAAATCTATAAAAATCTGGATATCGGTACAGCAAAAATCAAAGAAGAAGAGATGAATGATGTTCCGCATCATTTGATTGATGTGATCGAACCTACTCAACATTACTCAGCCGCTGATTTTCAGCGTTCAGGTCGACAATTGATTACTGAGATTGCGAACCGAGAGCATCTACCTATCATAGCTGGTGGCACGGGTCTGTATATCCAATCTCTTCTATACGATTACCAGTTAGGGGCGACAGAAGAAGCGAATCCTGAGATTAGAAAAAAGTATGAAACGTTAGCCGAGACAATTGGTTCCAAAGCGTTATGGAATCAGTTGAAAGAAAAAGACCCGGCAGCTGCTGAGAAAATCCACTGGAACAATCAGCGCAAAGTGATAAGAGCTCTGGAAGTTTTGGAGACGACAGGGCATAGTATCACGGCACCTAAAGAAGAGCCAAAGCGTTTATATGATTACCTCATGATTGGGTTAGATACGAAGCGTGATGTCCTGTATGATCGAATCAATCATAGAGTCGATTTGATGCTAGCAGAAGGCTTGGTAGCAGAAGCACGTAAGGTATATGAGCTTGGAGAAGTCCAAGCCAGTCAAGGGATTGGATATAAAGAATTTTTCCCTTATTTTGAAGGGAAAGAAACATTGGAAGAAGCAACAGAACAAGTCAAATTACATTCGAGAAGATACGCGAAACGTCAGTTAACGTGGTTTCGGAACCGTTTGGATGCACAGTGGTTTGATCTTATAAGTGAGCCAAATCAAAAAAGTCAGATTGAGCAAACAATCAAAAAATGGCTGGAGGCGGAATAAAATGGAAGAAAAAGTAATCATCGTAGGGGTAGAAACCGAAGCAAACCAGCGTTACTTTTCAGAGTCAATGGAAGAGCTAGTTCAGCTGACGAACACCGCATCAGGAGAAGTCGTATTCACAATTACACAGAAGAGACCACAAGTAGATCGGCAAACGATTATCGGGAAAGGGAAATTACAAGAATTAGTTCAAAAAGCAGATGCGCATGAAGCAGATTTGATCATCTTTAATCATGAACTGACTCCGAGACAGAGTCAACTGATTACGGATGCTGTTGGCCTTCCGGTGATTGATCGAGTACAGCTGATCCTAGATATTTTTGCGATGCGTGCTCGTTCGAAAGAAGGAAAGCTGCAAGTTGAACTTGCTCAGTTAGAATATCTTCTGCCTCGTTTAGTGGGGCAAGGGAAAACATTGTCTCGTCTTGGTGGTGGGATTGGAACAAGAGGACCAGGTGAAACAAAGTTAGAAACAGACCGCCGACATATACGGAATAAAATTTTTGCTGTTAAGAAAGAATTGAAAGAAGTAGAAGCCCATCGAGAGCGCAATCGTCAAAAAAGAAAAAACAGTGAGATTTTTCAGATTGGTCTTATAGGCTACACGAATGCTGGAAAATCAACCATCTTGAATTTATTGACACAAGCGGATACTTATTCAAAAGATCAGTTGTTTGCAACGTTAGATCCATTGACTAAAAGATGGCGTTTTGCTGAAGGATTTGAGATTACAGTAACAGATACCGTCGGGTTCATCCAAGATCTGCCTACGCAACTGATCGATGCTTTCCATTCTACGCTAGAAGAAAGTCAGAATATGGATCTTTTGTTGCATGTAGTCGATGCCAGTTCTCCAGATCGCATTTTACAGGAGCAGACTGTACTAAAATTGATGGATGAATTGAATATGAAAGAAATGCCGATACTGACTGTTTACAATAAGGCAGACCAGATTGATCCAGCGATGTTTACGCCCACATTATTCCCTAATGTCTTGATTTCTGCTCAAACGAAAGAAGGGAAGACGGCATTGATCGAAGCAATCAAGCGTCAACTGATGGAACTGATGACACCTTATACACTGTCTGTGCCAAGCAATGAAGGACAGAAATTAAGTGAGTTGAGAAGACAAACGATGGTTTTGGGCGAAGCCTACATGGAAGAATCAAACGAGTATGAAGTGAGAGGCTTTGCAAAAAATGATTCAAAATGGTTGAGAAAAAGCAAATAAAATTTTGTTTTTTTACAATAAAAATCACTGAGAAAGAATAGCATAGTACAATAAAAGTAAAAGGTATCTGGTACGAAAATCAACTAGATACCTTTTTTTGCGTTCATGTTTTTTGTTATTTTATAAAAAAATAGAGGTCTCATGTTAGAAAACCTAACATATGCAGTTGACAATATTTTTTTTAATTGGTACACTTTAGCCAACTTATAAAACGAAAGGGGACGTCTGATGGGAGAAAAGGAATTGCGCCGATCTATGTCCGTATTTCCAATTGGTACAGTTATGAAGCTGACTGATTTATCTGCTCGGCAAATTCGCTACTATGAAGAACAAGATTTAGTTCATCCGGAACGAAGTGAAGGAAATCGCCGCATGTATTCGTTGAATGATATCGATATGCTGCTTGAGATCAAAGATTATCTTTCAGACGGGTTAAACATGGCTGGGATCAAACGTGTATACGAAATGGCACAGGCGAAAAAACAAGAAGCAAAAAGCAAGAAGCCGTTGACAGATCATGACGTTCGACAAATTTTTCGTGATGAGATTTTGGCGCAAGGTGGGTTAAGCAAAACAGGTCATTATCAGTCGCAAGGATTGCAAAGACAATTCTTTGACTGAATAAATTAAAAAAGGAAGAGGGATACCATGGTAAAGAAACAGATAACAGGTGAAGAGATCAAACGAATCATTGAGGAAGAAAATGTACGATTTTTACGATTGATGTTCACAGACATCTTAGGTACGATTAAAAATGTAGAAGTTCCAGTGAGCCAGATCGACAAAGTGTTAGAAAACAAAATGATGTTTGACGGTTCTTCGATTGAAGGATTTGTTCGAATTGAAGAAAGCGATATGTATTTGTATCCAGATCTCTCCACTTGGATGATCTTCCCATGGGAAAGTGCTCATGGAAAAGTTGCTCGTTTAATTTGTGATATCTATAATCCAGATGGGACACCATTTGCCGGTGATCCTCGTGGGAATTTGAAACGAGCATTGAAAGACATGCGCGACCTTGGTTTTACCTCTTTCAATTTAGGACCTGAACCAGAATTTTTCTTATTTAAATTAGACGAAGACGGTGGGATCACAACGACCTTGAATGATAAAGGTGGTTATTTTGATTTTGCACCAACAGATTTAGGTGAAAATTGCCGCCGTGACATCGTGTTGGAATTAGAAAGCTTAGGCTTTGAAGTAGAAGCTTCACATCATGAAGTAGCGCCAGGACAGCATGAAATTGACTTTAAATATGCGGATGTAGTAGATGCTTGTGATAATATCCAAACCTTCAAGCTCGTTGTCAAAACGATTGCACGCAAGCACGGACTTCACGCAACTTTCATGCCGAAACCGTTATTTGGAATCAATGGTTCTGGTATGCATTGCAATATGTCTTTATTCAATGATGAAGGAAATGTCTTCTATGATAAAGACGGTGAATTGGAACTAAGTGAAACAGCGTATCATTTTTTAGGCGGTTTGCTGAAACATGCTCGTGCCTATACAGCCGTTTGCAATCCAACAGTCAATTCTTATAAACGTCTCGTTCCAGGTTATGAAGCGCCTGTTTATGTCGCATGGAGCGGTCGTAATCGTTCGCCATTAGTACGTGTACCAGAATCTCGCGGTTTGTCCACACGTCTGGAATTGCGTTCAGTTGATCCATCTGCAAACCCATACTTGGCAATGGCAGTATTATTGCAAGCAGGACTAGATGGTATCCGTAATCAGATCACACCGCCAGCCGCTGTTGACCGTAACATTTATGTCATGGATGAGGAAGAAAGAGAAGCTGCACATATCCAAGACTTACCTTCAACTATCCATAATGCTATCAAGGAATTACGTAAGGATAATGTAATGATTGATGCATTAGGACAACATATCTTCTCAAATTTTGTTGAAGCAAAACGTCTCGAATGGGCGGCATTCAGACAAACTGTTTCCGAGTGGGAAAGAGAACAATATCTAGAACTTTATTAAAACAGGAATGCCGTGAATTAGAGGTTGTGAAATCAGCGGTTTGACCTGAGTATTAGAGAAACAAACGGCAAAATAGTTCCTCATATTTTGCCGTTTTTTGAGCTAATACCGAGGGTCAGCTGATTGAACACCGTTTATCAAGAGGTTGTGAAAAAGACGTTTAGTTTCGAGTATTAAGAAAAATTTTGTGAAAATGGTTCCTCAAATTTTTGCATAAATTTGGCTTAATACCGAGAAACTGGCTTTTGAACACCGTTTATTTAGAAATAAAGGGGGCACGACGTTTGTCGCACCTCCTTCTTTTTTTATCTATTATTTCACTTAAAATTTTTCAGTAAAGATTTCCTGATTTGCTTAAGTTTAACGTTAGCTATGTTTATCTAAAGCCTATTATGTGGGTTAAATTTTTTTGCACTCATAAAGGACTTAAGAAATAATTTCTCAAAGGATATCGAAAAAGAAAAAATTGTAAGCGGATAGTCTTCATTTGAGTACTTGACTTTCCCTCAGTCAGCTTGTATTATACACCTTGGGCACCCTTTTAAAGGGTCAGAAGTTTACAGAAATTTCGGCTCCCTATTCTTATTAAAGAATAGGGAGCTTTGTTTATTTTCTGAGACTTTTCCTGCACATAAATTAAAAAGGAGTTTTTGAACTTATGACAAAATATATTTTTGTGACCGGCGGTGTCGTTTCATCAATCGGAAAAGGGATTGTTGCAGCTTCTTTAGGACGCTTATTGAAAAACCGCGGCTTAAAAGTAACTATCCAAAAATTTGATCCATACATCAATGTGGATCCAGGGACGATGAGCCCATATCAGCACGGAGAAGTATTCGTAACAGATGATGGTGCTGAAACAGATTTGGATCTGGGCCACTACGAACGTTTTATTGACATCAATTTGAACAAATACTCCAACGTGACGACAGGAAAAATCTATTCTGAAGTTTTGCGTAAAGAACGTAAGGGCGAATACTTGGGAGCAACAGTTCAAGTTATTCCTCATATTACAAATGAGATCAAAGAAAAAATCATGCGAGCAGCTAAAATGACTGATTCAGATGTGATCATTACAGAAGTAGGAGGAACAGTAGGGGATATAGAATCTTTGCCATTCCTTGAAGCACTTCGTCAAATGAAGGCAGATGTCGGTACAGATAATGTTATGTATATCCATACAACATTGATCCCTTACTTGAAAGCTGCTGGAGAAATGAAAACTAAACCAACGCAGCACAGTGTAAAAGAGCTACGCGGTTTAGGTATCCAACCGAATATTTTGGTGGTACGTACAGAGCAACCTGTTTCTCAAAGCGTGAAAAACAAATTGGCACAATTTTGTGATGTCGAGCCAGAAGCAGTCATCGAGTCGCCAGATGTAGATACACTTTACTCCATCCCGTTAGTTTTACAAGCACAAGGAATGGATCAAATCGTTTGCGACCATTTGAAATTAGATACACCAGAAGCAGACATGACAGAATGGAAAGAATTAGAAGAACGTGTCTTGAACTTGAAGAAAAAAGTACGGATCGCACTTGTCGGTAAATACGTCGAGTTACCAGATGCATATATCTCAGTAGTTGAAGCATTGAAACATTCTGGATTCGCCTATAATTCAGATATCGAGATCGATTGGATCAAAGCACAAGAATTAACGAGAGAAAATGTAGAAGAACGTTTGAAAGATGCAGATGGAATCTTAGTTCCTGGCGGTTTCGGCGATCGCGGAGTAGAAGGGAAAATCGAAGCAATTCGTTATGCTCGCGAAAATGACGTTCCATTTTTAGGGATTTGTCTTGGTATGCAGATGGCTTGTGTCGAATTTGCACGTAACGTCGTTGGGTTGGAAGATGCGGCATCAGCTGAAACGAATCCAGATACAGCAAACAACATTATTGATTTAATGGCTGATCAGGAAAACATCGAGAATTTGGGTGGAACTTTACGCCTTGGATTATACCCATGTAAAATCAAAAAAGGAACGAAGACGGCTGAAGCATATGATGGAGCTGATGTTGTGCAAGAACGTCACCGTCACCGCTATGAGTTCAACAACAAATATCGTCAAATGTTTGAAGAACAAGGACTAGTCTTTTCAGGTGTCTCACCAGACAACCGTTTAGTAGAAATCGTAGAACTGCCAGAGAAGAAATTCTTTGTGGGATGCCAATTCCACCCAGAATTGATTTCTCGTCCAAATCGTCCGCAAAAATTAATCAAAGCATTTGTCGGAGCATCATTAGCAGATCATGAAACAAAATAATTTTTTAGCTTGATAGAAAGAGAAAAGTAGCAAGAGAAGGGGATAAGCAATTTTCTTGTTACTTTTCTCTTTTTCTGATTTGTTATTATTTATAGGAAAAAAGATAGGAAGTAAAAGACTTTTTTTGAGTAAAGAGCGATTAAGCATTTTATTTTTTGCAAAAAACTTCTTGAAAATTTTCATTTTCATTGATTTTAGTAGAAAACTACCGAAATGTTTGGTAAAATAGGGTCGTTGGTTAAGAATTGTCTTAACAAATTTAGTTTTACAAAACTTAGGAGGAATTTTATTATGCCAGTAGTATCAGGAGCTGAATTTTTAAAAGCTGCTCGTAAAGGCGGTTACGCTGTCGGCGGGTTCAACACAAACAACTTGGAATGGACTCAAGCAATTCTTGAAGCGGCTGAAGCAAAACAAGCACCAGTACTTATCCAAACATCAATGGGTGCAGCTAAATACATGGGTGGTTACAAAATCTGTAAAGATTTGATCACTGATTTAGTTGAAGCAATGAACATCACTGTTCCAGTTGCTATCCACTTAGACCATGGTGACTACGAAGCTGCTTTGGAATGTATCGAACTAGGCTACACTTCAGTAATGTTCGATGGTTCACATCTACCATTCGAAGAAAACTTGAAATTAGCTAAAGACGTTGTTGAAAAAGCACACGCAAAAGGTATCTCAGTTGAATGTGAAGTTGGTTCAATCGGCGGAGAAGAAGACGGAATCATCGGTAACGGTGAATTAGCTGACATCGAAGAATGCAAACAAATGGTTGCTACAGGTATCGACTACTTAGCTTGCGGTATCGGTAACATCCACGGTCAATATCCAGAAAACTGGAAAGGATTAGCATTTGACCACTTACAAGCAATTGCTGATGCTGTAGGTCCAGACATGCCTTTAGTATTACATGGCGGATCAGGTATTCCTCAAGATCAAATCGAAAAAGCTATCTCAATGGGTATCTCAAAAGTAAATGTTAACACTGAATTCCAATTATCATTTGCTGCAGCTACTCGTAAATATATCGAAGCTGGTAAAGATAAAGAAGGTAAAGGATTCGACCCTCGTAAATTATTAGCTCCAGGTAAAGCAGCAATCGTTGAAGATGCGAAAGCTCATATCGACTGGTTTGGTTCAGCTAACAAAGCGTAAGCATCCACATAACAGATACGATGTATAGGAATGGAGAACGACTTTTGAAGTCGTTCTCCATTCTTTTTTACTTAAAACGGCAGACCATGCTCGTTTCTTTTTTTTATCTATGATAAAATACAAGCATATCCATGAAAAAAGATTAATAAACAAGGTGGAAACAGATGAAAAAAATCGTAATCAAAGGAAACCGACCTTTAGCTGGCGAAGTAACGATCAGCGGTGCAAAAAATAGTGCAGTCGCATTGATTCCAGCTGCAATCTTAGCTGATTCCCCAGTGATCTTGGAAGGTGTGCCGGACATACAAGATGTTCATTCATTAATTGAAATTTTAGAGATTATGGGCGCAACGGTCCATTTTTCCAACAACATACTAGAAATTGACCCTCGAGAAATCGTATCGGTTCCGATGCCGCACGGAAAAATCAATAGTTTGCGTGCGTCTTATTATTTTATGGGAACACTGCTTGGTAAATTTGGGGAAGCGGTGGTAGGCCTGCCAGGAGGCTGTTATTTAGGTCCTAGACCGATTGATCTACACGTCAAAGGATTTGAAGCTCTAGGTGCTGAAGTGACAAATGAACATGGTGCCATGTATTTACGGACAGAAAATGAAGGGTTGCATGGCAATCGGATTTTTATGGACGTGGTTTCAGTCGGAGCTACAATCAATGTGATGTTAGCTGCTGTAAAAGCAAAGGGACAGACAGTAATTGAAAACGCTGCACGAGAACCGGAAATCATCGATGTGGCAACTTTACTGAATAATATGGGGGCAAAAGTTCGAGGAGCGGGTACAGATGTGATCCGTATCGAAGGAGTCGAAGCATTACATGGCTGTCGTCATTTCATGATTCCTGACCGTATCGAAGCAGGAACCTATCTGGCATTAGCAGCTGCAGCAGGAAAAGGTATCAAAGTGAAAAATGTGATTTTTGAACATTTGGAAAGTTTTATAGCAAAATTGCAGGAAATTGGCGTCCATATGAAAATCAGCGAAGATGAAATCGAAGTTTACCCCTCAAAAGAATTAAAAGCCGCAAATATCATGACCTATCCTTATCCAGGATTTGCCACAGATCTGCAGCAACCACTCACTGCGTTGCTATTGATGACCGCAGGCACTTCAGAAATCATCGATACGATCTATGCGAAACGGGTGAATCACGTGCCTGAATTAGCTCGAATGGGCGCTGATATTACCGTGGAAGGAAATATGATCATCGTGAATGGTCCAAATAAACTTCACGGAACAGAAGTCGTGGCTTCCGATCTTCGGGCAGGTGCTTGTTTAGTGATTGCCGGACTATTAGCAGAAGGAACAACGACGATTTATAACGTAGATTATATCTTACGCGGTTATGATCATATTATCGAGAAACTAACAGCCTTAGGGGCATCAATCGAAATGATAGAGGAAGTGGGAGCTGAATGAGCGATTATTTGACAATGGCAGAACTAGAGAACAAAACGTTAAAAGAAGTTTATAGTTATGCCAAAGAATTTAAAATTCCTTATTACAGTAAGATGAACAAAAAGGAATTATCTCTAGCTGTGATTCGTGCACAAGCTGAGAAACAAGGATTTTATTATATGGAAGGGATATTAGATATCGTTGGTCAAGATGGTTACGGTTTTTTACGGCCAATCAATTATGGACCAAGTGCAGAAGATATCTATATTTCTGCCTCACAAATCAGACGATTCAGTTTGAGAAATGGGGACAAAGTGGCAGGAAAAGCCCGTCCGCCTAAAGAATCGGAACGTTATTATGGTTTGATGCACGTGGAAAGCGTTAATGGAAAAGATCCGGAAGAAGCAAAAGAACGTCCGCATTTTCCAGCCTTAACACCTCTTTATCCGCAAAGACAGCTTCAACTGGAAACAACACCGCAAAGACTATCTACCCGAATGATCGATATCTTCTCTCCAATCGGTTTTGGTCAGCGTGGATTGATCGTCGCACCACCAAAAGCAGGGAAAACTTCTGTATTAAAAGAAATCGCAAATGGTATCACCGAAAACTATCCGGAAGTAGAATTGATCGTTCTGCTGATTGATGAACGTCCGGAAGAAGTAACGGATTTAGAACGAAGCGTGAAAGGCGACGTGGTATCTTCTACATTTGATCTGCAGCCGCAAAACCATACTCGAGTTTCTGAATTAGTATTGGAACGTGCAATGCGTTTAGTCGAAGATAAACGAGATGTCGTTATCTTGATGGATAGTATTACTAGACTTGCTCGGGCCTATAACTTAGTCGTTCCACCAAGCGGACGTACATTGAGTGGCGGGATTGACCCAGCCGCATTGTATAAACCTAAGAAATTTTTCGGGGCGGCAAGAAACATCGAAGAAGGTGGCAGTTTGACGATTTTAGCGACCGCTTTAGTCGATACAGGAAGCCGCATGGATGACGTGATCTATGAAGAATTCAAAGGAACTGGAAATCTAGAATTACAACTTTCACGCGAGTTATCCGAACGTCGGATCTTCCCAGCCATCGATATCAAAAAATCAGGTACCCGAAAAGAAGAATTATTGATGCCAAGTGAAGAACTAGAAGAAATTTGGAAACTTCGAAAAAATATGACTGGAGATTCATTAGAATATACGGAACAACTGATCCGCTTTTTGCGTAAAACAAAAAACAATCAGCAATTTTTCAAAGAATTTCAAGATGTCTCCTTTGGTAAAAAAAATCCGACCAGAAATCTGAAAAGATAATTGCAACCTTGACTGAAACATGTTAAGATGTTAATGTTGTAAATCGACAAATCAACTCTGGTTCAGCAAATGGAGCAGGGCAAAGGAGCGAAAAAATCATGAAAGAAAACATCCATCCAGATTACCACCCAGTAGTATTCATGGATTCAACAACTGGTTTCAAATTCTTGTCAGGTTCAACAAAAACTTCACAAGAAACAGTTGAATGGGAAGACGGTAATACATACCCAGTCATCCGTGTCGAAGTAACTTCTGACTCACATCCATTCTACACTGGACGTCAAAAATTCACACAAGCAGACGGACGTGTGGACCGTTTCAACAAAAAATACGGTCTCAAAGACGCAAACGCTGCGGAATAATAAAAACGCTGATAACTCAACGTTTAGCAGACTATCCGATAGGGATAGTCTGTTTTTTTCGTTTTTGACCATAATGAATAGATGGATATCGTTACTCAAAAATGGGTGGGATACAGTAAATTTTTTCGAATTTTATTAAATCAAATTTAAATTCATTGATTAAACTATCCATCTCTAATAATTCTAGTCCTTGTAAAATTTTCATTATTCGTTTTCGTCCTTTGATGCTATCTCCTTCTATATGACAGATTAATGCCTTATAAAATTGAATGGATATCTGAGTATCTTTTGCAAACAATAATCTATGATGAGTAGCTTCAAATTTTTGTAAGTATTGTTTAGAAAAGTGAATATTTTTGCGTTCTAACATTAAAAGAAAAGCATTATTATAAAGACTGGATAATATCGGATGAAATATTTCAAAATCGTTGTATTTTTCAATTTTGCGTTCGATTTCTGTAAGCCTTTGGGAAATATAGTTTGTATCAAAAAGAAATAGTAATGAGCTAAAACTGATCATTTCAAATCTTCCCCACTCATTTACTTTTTCTAAATAATTGGCAAAGTGATCCAAGTGTTCTTTATCATTTTTATTCAGCTTACGTTTTTCTATGGGCAGAGTATACCAATCAAAAGTTTTTATGACTAAATAGTTGCGAATATCAACAATGTCTCGTGTAGTATTTGCTTTTTTTCGAATGATTTCTAAAGTATACTTCCGTGATCCTCTATTCTCTCTAGTAGCTTTAATAAAATCTTTTATCTTTTTATTTTTCTTTCGTATGCTATCAAATTCTAGATATAAGACAAATTCATCCATGGTTATATTCAATTTATCAAGAAATTCCAATAAAATAACAAAAGGTATGCTATTTTTTCCAGTTTCATATCTAGATAATGTATTTCTTGTTGTTATATTGTGAGCTAATTTTTTTTGAGAGATACCTCTTTCTACACGCAATTTCTTAAGCAATTCCCCACTATCCATATCACCGCTCCGTTCTTTTATAATTGTTATGCGCAAATTAATCACAAAATGAAAATAATACGTATTTTTAATCATAATAACATAGTAGATAAAATAAAAACACGGGAGGTGTGTATTTAATATTGAAAATCGGGGATAGGTTGTTATTTGGGTGGTGGATAGATTGTCGATCGATTATTTATCCCAGTTCTAAATGTTTCTGCAAGCAAAGTAGTTAATTCTAAGACAACAAATGAAAAAATGATTTCAGATTTTACGGATGAAAAATTAGATATATTCACGAAGTTGTTTGATATTACGGAAACTACAAAGTTAGTAAGTACAATAGTAACTAATGATATGAAGTCAAGATTTCAAATGAATTACGCAATAGAAATATGATTATTCATATACCAAAAAGCTCATTGGATTTAACAAACGCAAAAGTTCTACAAGTTACAGAAAATTCAAAGGATTTTTATACGATCACAGTGCCCATAGTAGGCGATGACTATAATTTATTTAGTAATTTGACGGTTACTTATAGTCAGAATGGAGAAAATGAAGGATATCAAGAAACTATTATTAGTCGAGGGTTGAACAATAAAATTCAAATTGAATCTTATGTAAAGGGTAAATTGATGAAATCTGATTTACTTAATGAAGAGTTTTTATCTAACGAGCAAATTAAGAAGGACATGCAAAATGTACAAAAACAAGGAGCTTTGTTACCTCAGAGTAGAGGTGTTGCTGCTAAAATTGCTTGTATTGTTGTTGTTCTTGGTATTAGTAAATACGTTGCGACTATCATTGCAGGAGCTTGTGTTGGTTCGTGCCCAGCTATACCAGTTATTTGTGCTGCTTGTATTGGAGGTTTCGTAGCTTTAGGCACTGGGACGATGAGTTCTGTAGTGGCTTGTTTTAAACTTTGATTGGATTGATGAGATGTGAAAAAGTCGATTAAAACTAGCAGAATAATTATATCGTTTCTATGTCTCTTTGTAGTAGCATTCTCGTTGATTTTTTTTCAAACGGGCAGATTTGGTATGAATAATATTCTACCTGAGATAAAGACAGAAGTGTTAAAATCAAAGCTTGAAGGTTCTGATACTTTCTTATTATATGTAGGTAGACCGACTTGCATTCAATGCCAAGAAATTGAACCTACCCTTCGAAACATATTAAAAAGTGTAGGAGTAAAAGCCAGCTACTATAGAACTGATATAGCTCGAAACGAAGATGAAAAGAGCTTAGAGGAAGTAGCTAAAAAGCTTGATTTAACTGTAGTACCCTCATTATTAATGATTTCTAAAGGTGTTTTAGTTGATAGATTAGATGGTGTTTACACTGAAAAAGCTATTTCTGAATTTTTAGAAAATAATAAAACTATTTTTGAGGAGGATGCATAGTTGTTTATCCCTATATATAGCATGATACTTCTAGGCTTATTTTTAGTATTTTGTCTTTACGCTCTGAAAATACTTCAAAAAATAATGATGATACGCGACGACAAATAGCACAATTAAGAAAAGATATTGAGTTGATCTTGGAAAAAATTAGGGAAAATAATTAAAATGGTGGATTTACGTTACTTAGAGAATTATTCTAAGCAAGTGCTTTTGTTAGCGGTTTCGTTTGCCTATGGATACTTTGTCAGTCCTAGCGAATTAAAATTAAGTAATTTCAATTTTCGTACATTGACAAATGAGTGCGAGAACAAATTTATTTTTAGCTTATCTACGGATAGTCAAACTATTGATAGGTTATCCAAAGCATATGGACAAAAGTATCTAAACTTGGATTTTCTTGAAAATCAAGGGAAAACTTCATGGTGTGCAGCATACGCTACTACAGCTATTATCCGTTATCAAACTAGGAAAAGTTTTCCTACTGCACGACAGATGATGACAACTTTGTATCCAAGTTCATCCAATTTAGCAGATGAATCTGCCTCAAATATCCAATGTATTAGCTACGCTAATTCTTATGGATTTCATAGTATTTCAAATAGATGGGGGACAGCTACAGCAGAAGGAACGATGCTTGAAATTAATGCGAATCGGCCATATTGGGTATCTGCGCTAAAACAAACTAGAGGGAAGGATAGGCATGCGTTTGTTGTTAGAGGGTACGCTAACTTTGATTTTTATAAAACGATTTCCGTATGGAATCCATGGAGTAATTCAAGCTATGGATATGATCTACTGGACCCTTCCAGTCATTTGATTAGTACTCATGGGGTGGTATTCAAACAAGATTCAGGATTATTTTCTTGGCATTATCTATAAATAGCATTAGGGGTGTTAGGAGTGAAGTATAAAAAAATTTCTTCTCTTATTCTAGTAACAATATTATTATGTACGGCTTGTTCTTCTCCCGCTAGTCAACCGAAGAAAAAAGAACTAGAATTATCAAAGGAAGAATGGGAGCAGCTAACTTTTTTTTGTGGAGAATGGGTATATACGGGAGATGAATCAATGTGGACAATCAACATTGATAAACATTCAATAGACATTTCGTATGATAAACACCAGTTTAATGGTGCTTTCACAGGCATAAAAGTAAATGATGGGTTGACGATATATTGTGAAGATAATCAATGGGCCTACACATTGGATAAGAGAGATGATGAGCGTATATTCGTTATACGCAGTAAGCTAGATTCTGGAACGACTTCAAATGCGATGGGAATAGAGTTAATAAAAAAGTAAAGAAATTAGAATAATTATAAATGAGAGCAAATTCAAGAGTTTGCTATAAGACAAGTGATAAAAACACCTTATATTAACAAAATGAAGAGGGGTTATTTCGAAGTAAAAAACCATTTACCTAAAAATAGAAAACAAGCAGACCGGCTTGCCGTTTTAGTTACACAGCAAAAAATCGCACATAAATTCATGCATCAAGCCATTGCTTTTCATGAAATCGATTATCTGGTGACAAGTAACGAACTGGCAAAAGAACAGTATGAGAAAGTAAAGGAACACCATATCGAATGTCTGTATGGATGAATTATTGCGTGAATATTCTAAGGTGTTTTCCCATTTTTTCATTTTCTTAGATAGGACCTTATCTTTGCTCGCTTCTCTTAGCCGATGGTATAATAACGAAAAGGTTATCTTGTTAGATAACCTTACTTTTTTATCCAGAAGAAAGGAGTGCAGAAAATGAAACATGTGAAGGCGTTGGTAGTGAAGGCAATCATGATCTGGGCAATTCTTTGGGTCGTGCTGACCGGTTTATACGGTGTTAGCTTTATGGATTCAACGATTGTTGGGGTAATTATCGTAGTGATGATCTATGTGCTAGGGGATCTGTTGATCTTACGTAAAGTAGGAAACATCGCAGCAACGATCGCAGATGCTGGTTCAGCTGCAGTTATCTTGTGGCTCTATCTATACTTTATGAATGATACAGTCGATATTTGGATGAAAGTCTTGATTCCTGCTCTATTGATTGGTGTGGCAGAATGGTTCTTCCACAAGTGGTTGCTAAGTCAAGGAATCGTACCAGATGAACGGAAAATGGAATAAATCAACAGTTAAACTATTCTTATCGATAAATGAAAGCTTTAAAAATAAATAGATGTTTAATTAAGAATAATCATAAACTATTTTTACTCAAAAAACCGCTCAGATCATTTTCAGATCTGAACGGTTTTTTTATCTATTCATCAAGATCAAATTTCATTTTTCAATGATTCAATCAATTCGCCCTCTGCTTCATGACTATGTTTTCGGCCATTAACAAGATAGAGTGCTGTACATACCAATGGAATGACTCCGGCAATCACATACAATCCTCTAAATGAAGTAAGAGATTTTAGCATCCCCATCAAATAAGGACCAACGCCTAAGCCTAGGTCTAAACCAATAAAGTAGGTAGACAAAGCAATACTGATGCGGTGTTCTTTTACGATCTTCAAACAGACAGCTTGTCCATTTGACATGAACGTACCATAACCTAAACCGACTAATGCTCCAGAAATAAGCAATGTCACACTATTCGTCGTTACACTCAGTAAAAATAATCCTGCTGTTAAGAATAAATAGCTAGGATACATCACGTATTGTTCTCCTTTGACATCGAAAATCCTTCCAGTCAATGGACGTGTAAATGTGATGACCAAAGCATATACGACGAAGAAAAATGACCCAGCAGCAACTAAGTGGATTACTTTTGTATAAGAAGATAAAAATGATAAAACACTTGAATAAGAAAGACCCATCAAAAAGGCGATTCCTGTAATGAAAAGTGCTTTCTTTTCAATAAAACTATTGATATTCCATGAACGAAGAGATGTTTTTTGTTCTTCAGATAATGGAATATTTTTTACAGGAAAGACAAGGCAGGCAATTGTAACAAAGAAGACCAGTACAATTGAAAACCAAATAATGAAACGAAAGTCAGTCATATTCAGCAAAATCATTCCTAAAAATGGTCCAACAGCGGCAGCTAAACTAGTACTTAATCCGTAATAATTGATGCCTTCCCCTTTTTTAGATGCAGGGATATATGCAGTAACAATAGCATTTGTAGCTGTAGAAACTGTACCGTAACCAAATCCATTCAAGAATCGAACTAAATACAATGCCCCGATAGTTGGTGTATAAAGATAAGCTAATGTTGTCAGAAGATAGAAAATCGCGCCGCCTCTTAAGGTAAACTTCCGACCAAATAGTTCTAACTGTTTCCCCATGAATAAGCGTGCCAGCAATGTTCCGATGATATATATTCCAGAAGCAAAACCTGCTTGGCTCAAGCTGGCGTGTAATGTGTCTTGCGCAATGACTGCCATGATGACCATCAACAGATAATAAATCAGGTAGACAATAAAATTGATCAATGTGATTCCGATAAAATATTTATTAAATAATTTCTTTTCCATGTATGTTATACATTCCCCTTAAGCTGAATATGCTTTTAATTTTTGTATTTGAACTTCTACATCGTGATAATTGGATGGATAGCGATCAACAAGTTGGCGAATAAATAAATCCCGTGTAGACATAAACAGGTTTAAAAATTCTTCGCATTCGTTTGTTGGATTCTCATCCACTGCTTTGATCAATTCGATCGAGTTTTGATACGCATCATTTAAAAAGACTAAAGAAGCTTTCATGTCAAATCTTGTTTGATATGCTGTTTCTAATCGATTAATGATTGTGTTCATCCAGTAATTCATGTTTTTTCCCTCTATTCTTAAAAAATTTTACTTCTGCAGTATAACGAATAAAAAAAAGGAAAAAAATCGCATAAGTGATGGAAAAAGGTACTTAACAAATGTTAATATCATTAGTAAAATACCTTTGGACTTTAAAAAGTTTTAAAGTACTGTATGATCTTTTTAGATGAAAGTTTGGATGGGGGAGCATCATTGGATAGTAGAGTCTTAAAGGAATATTTGGATAAAAATGATTTTCCGATTATACGCAAAGGATATCATAAATATTTGACATTCGAAGGGATGGAAGATTCCCATACGTATATCTTGAAAGAGGGAACGGTAAAAGCAAGTGTTATTTCAAATGATGGGAGAGAATTTAACCTTCGCTATATCAAAGATCTTGAAATCGTCTCTCTTTTAAAAGACGAATATTCACAATTCATCGATTCGCCGTATAATATTCGAGTTGAATCAGAATATGCAGAGTTTTATCGAATCAATCGTGTGAGATTTTGGCAAAATATCAACCAAGATCCAAAGCTACAACACTATGTAAAAGAGTATTACCGCTATCGCTTGCTTTATTCGATGAAAAAAATGCAACAAATGCTGTTAAATGGAAAACTGGGAGCTGTTTGTACGCAACTTTACGAATTATATGATTTATTCGGCGTGCGAACAGAAGAGGGGATGCTGATCGATTTTTCGATCACAAATGAAGAAATTGCCAAATTTTGTGGTATTTCAACTGCTAGCAGTGTGAACAGAATTTTAAAGCAGTTGAAAAAAGATGGTATTATCACAGTGAAAGATCATCGTATCGTTATTTTGAATATGGACTTGTTAGAAGACAATATTATCTTTTGATGAACAAAGAGGTTGTGACAGAAGTGGGCAGCTTCAAGAAATAAGAAGGAATTTCCGAAAATTGTTACTCAAATTTTTTGACAAATTTCGGCTTATTTTCGAAGAAGCTACTTCTGGAACACCGTGAATAAGAGGTTGTGAAATCATCGTTTTGAGCTAATACCGAGGGTCAGCTGATTGAACACCGTTTACCAAGAGGTTGTAAAAAAGCTGTTCTGCATCAAGTAATAAGAACAGCCAAGTAAAAACAGCTCCTAATGTTTTTAACTTGGCTGGACTTATTACCGCAGATGTAAGCTTTTGAACACCGTTTATTCGCAACAAAAGGGCTGTGACACGATTTTTGTCACAGCCTCTTTTTGCGAACTTTCATTTAGCTATTTTTAGAAACTTCTTCCGCCACCGCCAAAAGTCCCGCCACCGCTAGAGTGGGTAGTACTTCCGCCACCGCCGCTTCCAGGAGGTGGGCTTTTGGGGATTCTTCTTGTCGTGACAAAAGAATTTGTCAGACGATCGGTTTTTTCAGTTAATTTGATACTGGATTTTTCTCGGAACGGATATTTGTAGATGCCTGATTTCAATTGATAACGCGAAACAGTCACAAAATAAAAGACAAGACTAAGGATAAGAGCCAAAACAACAGCAATGATGATTTCCACTGTCGTCAAAACTTTATAGCGTGTGATTTTGCCAGTTTCTTCATCTACACGATAATGACCTCCTGGAACTCCGTCTTCCACATATGTGGCTGATTTAGACAAGTACGCTTTTGCAGCATCGTAGTAGGCAGCATTCGTCATCTGATCATAAACATCATCTAAGATCGAATCGATTCTACTGTCAGTCAAATAATCGATCATATTACCAGAAGTCGAAATGTAGATTTCACGCTGCCCCATATCCAATAGCAAAACTGAGCCATTTTGATCATTTCCGACTGCCTTTCTTAAGTAATTATCGGCAAAGTCTCTTGGTTCTTCTGAATTAGAAGTAGTTGTGACGATTAAGACACGTCCCTTGATTTTTTCATTCAGTTTTTCTGCCTGTTGTTCCAAAGAGTGGATTTGATCTGTAGTGAACAACCCAGCCTCGTCATTTACCGTTGCTGTATCCGCATGAGTAGCCACCGGCCAACTAACACTTACTAGCAAAAGAAAGAACAAAAAGAATTTTTTCATCATATCAAGTAACCTCCGATCAGAAAGAGGATCGCTAGTCCAGCGAAAATCCCAAGAGCAGTCAGTCCTAATTTTTTCTGGCTAATCGGCAGGACACCGCTGACTTTTCCTGTTTGTCCATTCATTGCATAATAGTAGACTTTTTTACTTGAGTCATTGCTTCGATAAGTAACGAGCCATACCGGCAACAATACGTAATTATTTACTTCATTTGTGATTGAAGCAGAGGTTCGGACACCTGTCAATGTTGTATACCCATTGGCAGTATCTTTTAACAGCTTCTCTGAATAGTCTTTTAATTCAGACTGAATTTGCGATTTGATTGCCTCGTATTCGATATCTCTTTTTTCTGCTTGGAACCCGGCTAAATACTGGCTTTTAAAATCAATTGCTTTATCTAACGGGAAAGGTTGCACGCCTTCGACCATCTTTTGTTGCGTATTTTTTGATAAGGCATTTTTTACTAGTTCTTTAAAAGAAAGCTTGCCTGCTCTTGAAACAGCAAATTGCTTCGTTTCTGTGTATTCGATGTCACCTATTCGCCAAATGCGGATAACGGTGCCGTTTGCCTGCATTGTGCCATCTACTTCAGCATCTGTAGCCCAATAAGGGAAATATACACCCGTCAACTTATCGATTTGATCCTTATTGAAAAAAGCTTTTGGAACAAACCATTTTTTCTTGGTCCAAGCGAGAAATCTATTGATTGCTTCTTCTTTCTCGACAGCAAAAGGAAGTACTTTATTTGGCAAGAATTCTCCGCTTAAACGTCCCGATAGTACAACGGGATTATGGCAGTAGTAACAATAAGTCGCAGCAGTGGTCGCATCGGTCACAATCTCTGCACCACAGTTGGGACAAAGGAAAAGATCCATCGATACAGTATTACCTGCAGCTTCGTCCGCTGTATCTGAAAAACCGCCTGCCTCGTCAAACGCTTTGCGCTCGGCTTCACTCATGTTGGTAAGCTGTTCTTGGGCTGTAAAAGTAAAATCTTCTGTAGACGAAGGTTCTTCTTTGCTCTCTTCGCCAGCCATACGCGCTTCTTTTTGCTTCTGCTCATATTGGCTGACTTCTTCTTCGGTATAAATATTCAGGCAGTATTCGCAATGAAATTTTTGGTCTTTAGGATCAAAAGTCAACGGACCGCCGCAATTAGGACATTTATGTGTAAGAACATCCATCAGCTGCACACCTTTCTCAATAAATTAATCAACGGGGATTCCTTTAAACGGTTTGCCGCAGTTTGGACAGAATTTAGGGATGCCGTTGGAAAGATCCACAATCTCGTTGCATTCGCTGCAACGCATCTGTAGCTTAGGCTGAGCGTTTTCTACTGGTTTGGCAGCGCCACAGTTGGAACAGAATTTTCCGGAATTTTCTGTCCCACAGACTGGACACGTCCAAGTATCTACATTCCCTTGTGCGGCTTGTTGATTTTGTTTTTCAGCTTGTTGCTTGATTTGTTCTTGGTTGTTTTGAGCCGCTTGGGAAAGGTAAGAGCCATTTGCATTCATTCCCATACCTACGCCCATAAAGCCAGTCATTGCTCCTGCTTCATTTTTTCCAGCTGCTTCCATTCCACGGGCAATGGAACCTTGCACGTATCCTTCACGTACGCTAGGATCACCTAGCATCGCCCCTTCGTTACGCATATTGATTAGTTTCACAGAATCATCTGTGTAAGAAATGCTGGCCACAGCGACAGAGACGATCTCCATCCCTCGCAACTCGCGCCAAGAATCATCCAATGCAGTATCCATGTATTTGCTTAACTCCAAACTCTTAGATGGGACATAAGAAATCCGTTGTCCATCCGCAGACATCTGATTGATTGCTGATTGCAATGCTGTTAGGAATTCAGCTAAGTATTGCTCATTGATATCATTGATTTCTACTTGTGTTTTGTTTTTAGGAATTGCGTTTGTATAAAATAAAATCGGGTCAACGACATGAATAGAATAAGTGCCATGTGCCCGTAAGAATAATTCTGCGTTATAGAAATTATCAAAGTAGTTCAATGGCGCACTCGTACCGAATTTGATTCCCTTTATTTCTTGGAGATTGATATAAAAAACTTGTTGTTTCTGCGGTGTAACGCCACCAAATTTAAATCGGTCAAATGTTTCAGCAATTGCTTCTTTCAGTGTTCCGTTGAACATGGAAGGAGCTGCGTCATTTTTAATGGTGTAATAACCTTCCTCAGCGGTATAATCGATGATTTTTCCACCATCGACCAAAAGCATCATCATGTTTGGATAGACATGGACGACTGTTCCGTCTGTCAAAACATCTTCTGTTCCTTTACGATTGGAGCCACGTTTGTCATCTTTACGAACTTTGACACCTTTCGTCATAACCGTTGTATCACTCATATTGTCTGGTTCGATGACTTCTAGCCATTGATCTGCCAGACCGCCGCCGACCATACTTGTTGCTGCTTTGATAAGACCCATAAAAAATTCCTCCTCTGATTCAGCTAATGCCAAACAATTATTGTTTATTTATTATACCATAGGAAGAAGTGAAACTTCTCGGACTAGAGACGGAATTGAAATGGAAACTTGCGTATTGATTAAATACCTGAAAAAGCCGAGAAGGATAGTAGTTTTTTTACCCAATATCACGTATAATAAGAGATAGTGAATTTTTTAAAAAAGGGGGATCCTTATGGCATATCAAGCACTTTATCGAGTCTGGCGTTCGCAGCGTTTCGAAGACATCGTTGGACAAAAAGCTGTGACACAGACACTAAAAAATGCTATTGTTTCCCACAAGACCTCACATGCCTATTTGTTTACAGGACCCAGAGGAACCGGAAAGACAAGTGCAGCAAAGATTTTCGCAAAAGCAATCAACTGTCCGAACAGTAAAGACGGTGAACCATGCAACGAATGCGAAATGTGTCGATCAATCACTGCTGGTACGCAAGAAGATGTGATCGAAATCGATGCTGCCAGCAATAACGGAGTCGAAGAAATCCGATTTATCCGTGATCGGGCAAACTATGCGCCTACAAAGGCAGCGTACAAAGTGTACATTATTGATGAGGTACATATGCTTTCAACAGGAGCTTTCAATGCCTTGTTGAAAACATTGGAAGAGCCAAAAGAAAGTGTCATATTCATCTTAGCAACGACCGAACCTCACAAAATACCAGCTACGATCATTTCACGAACCCAACGATTTGATTTTAAACGGATCAATACGGCAGATATTGTCGAACATCTTGAATTTATCTTAAAAGAATCGACTATCAACTATGAACCAGCTGCATTGAATGTGATTGCCCGTTCCGCAGAAGGCGGGATGCGGGATGCATTGAGTATTCTTGATCAGGCAATCTCATTTAGTGAAGGAACGATTACTTTAGATGATGCCATGCAAGTAACAGGCAGCTTGACAGACGAAATGATGGACAGCTACTTGAGTGCTTGCGTGAAAAAAGAAGTACCAGAAGCATTGGAAGCGTTGAATCAAATTCTCGCAGCCGGCAAAGAATCACGTCGCTTTCTAGAGGATATGTTACAATACTGCCGTGATCTGCTGATGTATCAGCAAGCGCCCAATCTAGTTGAAGAACAATCAAGTACGATCAGAAGTACATTTACGGAATTGGCACAAACTGTTTCAGCGGATCAGCTATTTTCAATGATAAAGATTTTGAGCGATACACAAAATGAAATCCGATTTACTAATAGTGCCGCTATTTATTTGGAAGTCGCTACAGTCAAACTCGCACAGCTACCCTCTGCTTCTGTTCCTTCAGCAAAAATGGCATTAGCAGATGATCAGATAGTAAAACAGCTGCAACAAGAGATCAAGGAACTGAGAAACGAAATCAAAGAACTTCGCAGTAACACAGGAACTGTGAATACAAAAGTACAGCCAGTACAGCAGACGAATCACAAAAAACAAACAAGTACGTATCGGGTACCGACGGAACGGGTATATAAAGTTCTGCGGGAAGCGACAAGACAGCATCTGAACCAAGTAAAAGAAGTATGGGAAGATTTGCTGATGAGCCTCTCTGTCACTCAGCGGGCAATGCTTAAAGCAAGTGAACCAGTTGCAGCTGGCCCTACAGGATTAGTGATTGCATTTGATTATGAGATTGTTTGTCAAAGAGCAGCAAACGACGAAGAACTGCAGCTTTCGGTACACAATAATTTAAGCCGAATGATCAAAGACTATGCGCCTGATCCGGTTTATATCACAAGAGAAAGTTGGCCGGAACTTCGAAAAAATTATTTGACGCAAGCACAAGAAGAGGGAGCAGAAAATTCTTTTGCTTCTGAAGAGTCAGAAGGAGAAATCGAATTACTCCCTCAAGAACAGGAAGTACCAGAAGAAACACTTGTAGTAAAAGCAGAGGAATTTTTTGGTTCCGAGGCTGTTACAGTAGTAGATGATTAAGAAAAAAGGAGTAGATAATTATGATGCGTGGAATGGGCAATATGCAAGGCATGATGAAACAAGTACAAAAAATGCAAAAAGAAATGGCGGAAGCACAAGAGCTGCTAAATAAAACAGAATTTACAGGTAAAGCCACTAATGAATTGGTCAAAGCCGTATTTACAGGTGATCGCCGTATGAAGGACATCCAAATCAATGAAGAAGTCGTTGATCCTGATGATATTGAGATGCTTCAAGATCTTGTCGTAATGGCAGTCAATGACGCAATCGCACAAATTGATGTGGAAACTGAGAAAAAATTAGGGAAATACGCAAAAGGTTTACCAGGATTTTAGTTTTAAACTGAAGGAGTAATGAATATGCAATATCCAGAACCAATTGCGAAACTGATCGACAGCTATATGAAACTTCCAGGAATCGGTCAGAAAACAGCGACAAGACTCGCGTTTTATACAATCGATATGAAAGATGAAGTAGTGAATGAATTTGCTAAATCTTTGTTAAGTGTAAAACGAGATTTACACTTTTGCAGTATCTGCGGAAATATCACAGAAGAAGATCCTTGCGAAATATGTAGAAATCCTTCACGTGATCGCAGCATTATCCTAGTGGTCGAAGAGCCGAAAGATGTAATGGCGATGGAAAAAATGCGGGAATATCACGGACTTTATCATGTACTCCATGGTGTGTTATCACCGATGGAAGGGACAGGTCCAGAAGATATCAATATTTCTTCGCTGCTGCAGCGGCTGCATGATGCAGATGTAAAAGAAGTGATCATCGCAACAAATGCGACAACAGAAGGAGAAGCAACAGCAATGTATCTCTCACGTCTAATTAAACCAGCCGGTATTAAAGTAACACGTTTAGCACATGGGTTGTCTGTAGGCTCTGATATCGAGTACGCAGATGAAGTCACGTTATTGAAAGCTGTCGAAGGAAGACGCGAGTTATAAATTTCTAATTAAAAGTTTTTTCAGATACAATATAGAAGCAGCATAAGAGATGGGGGCAACAATGTGAACGGACTATTTATTACAATTGAGGGGCCTGATGGTGCAGGAAAAACCAGCATCTTGAATGAACTTTTCCCTCTTTTGAAAGAAGTAGCAAAAACAGAAATCATTCAAACAAGAGAACCGGGAGGCATCCCGATTGCTGAAGAGATTCGAGCGGTAATCCTGGATCCAAAAAATGATCGGATGGATGAACGCACGGAAGCACTACTTTATGCGGCGGCAAGAAGACAGCATCTAGTCGAAAAGGTCTTACCTGCTCTGGCAAAAGGGAAAATCGTTTTATGCGATAGATTTGTCGACAGTTCTCTTGCTTATCAAGGTGCAGGCCGACGCATCGGCGTTACCGAGATTGCTCGGTTGAATGAGTTTGCTACAGAAGGTACTACGCCAGATTTTACCCTTTATCTTGACGTAGATTCAGACACCGGATTAAGAAGAATCAAGAAAAACAGACAAAACCAAATCGACCGTTTAGATTCGGAAGGTTTGGAATTCCACCAGCGTGTACGACATGCTTACTTAAAGCTGGCAGAAGAGAATCCGGAAAGAATCCACAAAGTTGATGCAAGAAAAAGCTTTGAAGAAGTGCTGCAAACAAGTTATCATACAATTATTGAACAATATCCGCAATTTTTTGGAAACTAGGAAGGTGAACGTTTATGAAAATTATTTTAGCGATTATCCAAGACAAAGACAGCAACCGTTTATCAAATGAATTGATTGATGCAAATATCCGTGCCACAAAATTATCATCGACAGGCGGCTTCCTTAAGGCTGGAAACAGCACGTTTATCGTGGGTATTGAAGATGATCGAGTAGAAGAAGCATTGGAAATCATCAAAAAAACATGTGAATCAAGAAAACAATTTGTATCTACACCTGTGACATTGGATATTTCGATGGATGGGGGCGTTCCTTATCCAGTAGAAGTAGAAGTAGGCGGCGCAACAGTCTTCGTCTTACCTGTTGAAGGATTCCATCAATTTTAGGAGGAGCTGAGCTATGAATCAAGAAATAAACTTGGCTCAAATGCAACCGATCGTGTATCAGCAGCTTCAACGGAGCTTTGAGCATGGGCGTCTCGCTCATGCTTATCTTTTTGAAGGAGAAAAAGGAACAGGAAAACATGAAGTAGGTGTGTGGCTCGCACAGCATCTGTTCTGTACCCAAATGGAAGACAATCAGCCTTGCGGAAAATGCAACAATTGTCAGCGAATCGAAAAGAAAGAACATCCGGATGTTCTGGTTATCGAACCGGACGGACAAACAATCAAAGTTGATCAGATCAGACGTTTGCAAACGGAATTCAGTCGCAGCGGATATGAATCAAGAAAAAAGGTTTTTTTGATTAAAGAAGCTGAAAAAATGAATAGCAGTGCGGCAAACAGTCTGTTGAAATTTTTGGAAGAACCACCGGGAGACTTTTTAGCGGTATTAGAGACAGATGCAGTAGGAAGGATTCTCCCTACTATTCAATCCCGTTGTCAAGTGCTGCATTTTCAAGAACTTTCGAAAGAAGCATTGATCCATCGATTGCAAGAAGAGCAGATTCCATTAGAAAAATCAAAACTTTTGGCTTTCTTAACAAACAGTTTAGGAAAAGCAGTTGAAATCTCTCAAGATGAATGGTTTAATGATGCTAAGGACTTGATTTATCAATGGTTCGTTTACTTGCAAAAGCAAGACACTCAAGCCTTTATCTATGTCCAAAAAAAATTAGTGAAATCATTTAAAGAAAAAACACAGCAGTTTACAGGATTATCTGTCCTGATGTTTTATTATCAGGAAGCACAACGTCAAGCAGTAGCGAAAGGCGAATATGGCAAAATAAAACAGATAAACCAGATAATTGAACGAATATTGATCGCAGAGCAGAAACTACGTAGCAATGTCGGTTTTCAAGCTGTTGCGGAACAGTTCGTTTTGCAGACGATTTTTTAGCTTGCCGCAGAGGACGATAATCAAGGAGGATGGAAATGGTAGAAGTAGTAGGTGTCCGATATAGAGATGCAGGTCATATCTATTATTTTGCACCAGGAGACTCTGAATATAGTTATAATGACAAGGTATTAGTCGAATCTCAGCAATCCTTACATATTGCTACTGTTGTCCTTCCTAAAAAAGAGATTGATCCAAATGACCTTCCTGAAGCTATTCGTCCAATCTTGCATAAAGCGTCAAAAGCTGAACTAGAAAAAGACAAAAAAAATAAAGAAGATGCGTGTGATGCATTGCAAATCGCAAAAGAAAAAGTGCAGTTGCGTGAGCTGGAAATGAAAATAGTCAAAGCTGAATATACATTTGATCGAAACAAACTGATTTTTTCTTTTACGGCGGACGGGCGAATCGACTTTAGAGAATTGGTAAAGGATCTAGCCGCTGTATTTCGTACTCGTATTGAGCTTCGACAAATTGGTGTACGCGATGAAGCGAAGATAATAGGCGGAATTGGTCCATGTGGGCGTCCATTATGCTGTTCTTCTTTTTTAGGCGATTTCGTGCCCGTATCGATCAAAATGGCAAAAGACCAAAGTTTATCTTTGAACCCAACAAAAATTTCCGGTTTATGCGGACGCTTGATGTGCTGTCTACAATATGAGAGCGAAGAATACGAGACAGCAAAAAAAGAACTCCCTGACTTTGGAAAAGTAATTGTTACACCTGATGGTAAAGGGAAAGTCGTAGGGTTGAATCTGCTTAGCCGTATCGTTAGTATTCGGCTGACTGGACGGGAAAATCCTGTCGAATATGAATGGGATGAATTGAAAGAATTTATCCAAGTAGGTGAGATAAATGGATAAGAGATCATTATACGACGGATTGAATCAGTTAGAATCAGAGTTGAGAAATACATTAACAGAACTTGTTGAAATGAAGCATGCTTTGCATGAGATCGTAGAAAAAAATACGACTTTGGAGATGGAAAATCAACGCTTGCGAGAACATCTTCGGGAATTGAATCAAGTTGCACAAGCTCCAGCTGAAAATGTGAAGCAAGAACTTTCCAAGTCTCGTATGAATCTTGAAAAAATTTATGAAGAAGGCTTCCATGTCTGCTACGATTTATATGGATCAAGACGGGACAATGACGAGCCTTGTGCGTTTTGTCTAGAAGTGATCTATCGCGAAAGCGGTCGATGATCAATAACAAGAGGAGACTGGAGCGGAGAAAGACTGCTCCAGTTTTTTTATTAAGGAGATTGTGACAGATGTATAATCAAAAAAGTTTCAAAGGAAATCCAGTATACGGGAATTTATATCTTGTACCAACGCCAATCGGAAATCTAGAAGATATGAGCTACAGAAGTGTTCGTATGCTACAAGAAGCAGACCTTATCGCAAGCGAAGATACGCGTAATACACAAAAATTATTGAATCATTTCGAGATTCATACGCCCCAAAAAAGTTTACATGAACATAATTATAAAGAACGTGTCCCTCAATTGATTGCTTTGTTAAAAGAAGGAAAAACGATTGCTCAAGTCAGTGATGCAGGAATGCCTTCCATCAGCGATCCTGGACATGAGCTAGTTTTAGCTTGTATAAAAGAAGGGATTTCTGTGATCTCTATCCCAGGACCTACAGCTGGGATGACGGCTTTGATTGCTTCAGGGTTAGTGCCTCAACCATTTTTATTTTATGGCTTCCTTCCACGCAAGAAAAAAGAACAGAAAGAAACATTGGAAAAACTAAAAGAACAAACAGCTACGCTGATTTTCTATGAGTCACCTTATCGAATCACAGCTACGTTGACGAATTTCTTAGACATTTTTGGTAATCGCCAAGTCGTTTTGTGTCGAGAATTGACAAAGATCCATGAAGAATACCTTAGAGGAAGTACAGAAGAACTACTTGCATATATCGAAGAACATCCAGTAAAGGGGGAATGTTGTCTGCTTGTAGAAGGAAATTTGTTTGAAACGGCAGGGACAGAAGTGGATGAAGAGCAGGGAACCTTAAAAGAACAGGTAGAAGCAAAGATTGCATCAGGCGAAAAGCCAAATGCTGCTATCAAAGCAGTAGCGCTTAAAAATGGACTGAAAAAACAAGAAGTTTACCGTCAATATCACGAATTAGGCTGAAATAGTATAAGTAGTATACAATGAAGCGACAATGTGGAAAACAGCTACTAACTTCTCAAATCTCTTGAACGCGAACGAACGTTCCTGTATAATAGCTAAGAGGTGAGGATGATGGAGCTGCAATTTCCTTTACATAATGATACATCAAGAAAAATCATTCATATCGATATGGATGCTTTTTTCGCTTCTGTTGAAGAACGAGATCATCCTGAGTTTCGTGGGCACCCATTAGTAATTGCTAGACATCCCAGTGACACTGGTGGGCGTGGAGTAGTGACTACGGCAAATTATGAAGCAAGAAAATTCGGAATTCATTCAGCAATGAGTGCACAAAAAGCGTATGAGCTTTGCCCGCAAGCCATCTTTAAGCCTGGCGACCATCATAAATACAGCGAGATTTCCAAACAAGTACGGGAAGTATTCTATCATTATACAGACATTGTGGAACCAGTTAGTATCGATGAAGCGTATCTTGATGTGACCGAAAACAAAATCAATTGCAAGTCAGCCATCAAAATTGCTCGAATGATCCAGGCAGATATTTGGGAAAGAGTCCAGCTAACATGTTCTGCGGGAGTAAGTTACAATAAGTTTTTGGCCAAATTAGCATCAGACTATCAAAAACCTAGAGGAATCACAGTAGTTGCACCTCAAGATGCTGTGCCATTTTTAAAAACTTTGCCAATTGAAAAATTTCATGGAGTAGGGAAGAAAACTGTACCTAGAATGCATGAGTTAGGAATTTATACAGGAAAAGACCTATATGAATGCACAGAAATGACGTTGATTCGAAATTTTGGAAAAATGGGCTATTCTCTTTATCGTAAAGTGAGAGGAATCCATGATTCTCCAGTAAATGTTACAAGAGAGCGAAAATCTGTGGGAAAAGAGCATACGTATGGACAGCCATTGCAAACGGAGGAAGCCGTGCTGGCTCAGTTGCGCCAACTAGCCGAAAAAGTAGAAGAAGCACTGAGAAGAGTCCAAAAACATGGGAAAACAGTGGTTTTGAAGGTCAGGTACACCGATTATTCTACTGTGACCAAAAGAGTGACATTGCCAGAATACATCTATAAAAAAGAAGCGCTCTTTTATCAAGCAAGTCTTATATGGGAGGAAATCTTGGGAGTAGAAAAAGGGATCCGATTGTTAGGAATCACCTTGACGAATCTTGACCCGATGACCTATGAAAATATCGTTCTTCCGTTATGGGGAAATCAAGAAATATAAAAACAGCTTTGAGAGTTGAAAATGGAAATCCGTTTTCTCTCTCAAAGCTGTTTTTATATCAAGTCTTGTTTTTTGATTTGTTCATAGGTTTCTGTTGCATCCGTACATTTTTCCCAAATCATAACTTGGTTGGATTCTAAAGATTTTTGGACATCAATGATTCGCTGGTTGCTGCTTCCTCGAAATTGTAGTTTTAGGTCACGTTTGCTCAATTCAAAGCGTCCGTCAACAAGGATATCGATTTGCGAAAGGAGTTCTAATTTATCTTCTGAATCTTGTAGCAATTCATCAAAGGTATAGCCTGTCCATGACCAGATATCTTTTGTCGTACCGAACTCTTTTCGGATACGTCGTACTACTTGCAAGCAAACATCTGTATTCAAAAAAGGCTCGCCGCCCAATAAAGTCAGTCCTTGTACGTAATCGTTGCGCAAGTCAGCGATGATTTGTTCTTCTAATTCAGGTGTGAATGGTTTGCCATATCGAAAATTTTGTGCCGCTTTGTTGAAGCAACCTTCGCAGGCGAATAAGCAGCCACTAACGTAAAGACTGTTACGGACACCTTCACCATCGACAAAATTAAACGGTTTGTAGTCAGCAATATAGTTTTGACTGTAGTCTTTTGCTAACCATTCTTTTGGTTTTGGATTTCTCATAAAAAAACTTCTTTCATTTAAGGTTCAAAGATATAGCTATTGAAGATAAAATCCACTCGACCATATAAATAAGAACAAACTGACCTAAATCCATTGTTCAAGAAAGCTTGTTCTTATTTTGATAGAGGGCGTTCAAAGATACAAAGCCATCGAAAGAGGGTGGTGAAAAAAGACTTGTCACAGCCTCTTATTCTGAATAAACGGTGTTCAAAAGCCAGTTTCTCGGTATTAAGTTCAATTTATGCAAAAATGTGGAAAGCCATTTTCACAAAATTTTTCTTAATACTCAAAACTAAGCGGCTTTTTCACAACCTCTCAATAAACGGTGTTCAAAAGCCAGTTTCTCGGTATTAAGTTCAATTTATGCAAAAATGTGGAAAGCCATTTTCACAAAATTTTTCTTAATACTCGAAACTAAGCGGCTTTTTCACAACCTCTGATAAACGGTGTTCAAAAGCTTGCATCTGTGGTAATAAGCCCAACTAAACGAAAAATATGAGGAGCTATTTTTGTTTAGCTGTTCTTATTACTTGATGCAGGACAGCTTTTTCACAACCTCATTTCATGTGTTTCACACGTGAGGAAATTTCTTTGTGGCGACCATGTACCATCGGACGAGCTTGTGGATTTCCTAAATAGCCACAAGTACGTTTGACTACATCACATGTTTTTGGGTCATGATTTCCACATTCTGGACATTCGAATCCTCGTTCTGTTGGTTTGAAATCACCTTCAAAACCACATTGGTAGCAATGGTCAATTGGCGTATTCGTACCAAGATACCCGATTTTATCATATGCAAAATCCCATACAGCTTCTAAGGCTTTCGGGTTTTGTTGGAGCATAGGGTATTCACAGTAGTGGATGAATCCACCTGAACAATATTTTGGATAATCCTTCTCAAATTCCAATTTTTCAAATGGCGTTGGGTTTTTACGCACATCATAGTGGAAACTGTTTGTATAATATTCTTTATCTGTGATGTTTTCGATGATACCAAATTTTTCTGTATCTAAACGACAGAAACGATCAGTCAGACTTTCACTTGGTGTTGAATAGACGCTGAAATGATAACCGTATTCATCACCCCATGCATCCGCATTGGCTTTTAATTCTTTGACGATGTCAAGTGTGAAAGCTTTTGCCTCTGGGTTTGTTTCCCATTCGCCACCGAAGAAAGCTGAAGCAACTTCATATAATCCAATGTAGCCTAATGATACAGTAGCTCGACGGTTTTTGAATAATTCATTGACAGAATCGGTACGTGAAAGACGTTTTCCGAAAGCACCATACATATATAAGATTGGCGCATTTGCTGGAATGGCTTCTTTACAACGTTCTACACGATAGAGAAGCGCATCTTTCATGATTTCCAAACGGTCAGACAATAGCTGCCAGAATTTGTTCTGATCTCCTTTTGATTCGATCGCGATTCTTGGTAAATTCAATGTAACCACACCTAAATTCATTCGTCCAACATTTACTTCTTGACCATTTTCGTCTTTCCATCCTTGCAAGAATGAACGACAGCCCATAGGTACTTTGAAACTTCCAGTTAATTCGACGATTTTGTCGTAATTCAGAATATCAGGATACATTCGTTTCGTTGCACATTCCAATGCTAGTTGTTTGATGTCGTAATTAGGATCTTCAGGGTTTAAGTTTACACCTTTTTTCAAAGTGAAGATCAGTTTAGGGAAGATAGCTGTGCGCTTTTCACTCCCTAATCCATTGATTCGGATCTGTAAAATCGCTTTTTGGATTTCTCTTTCAAACCAGTTTTCCCCCAAACCAAACCCTAATGAAGTGAAAGGGGTTTGCCCATTTGAAGTAAATAAGGTATTGATTTCATATTCCAAACTTTGCATAGCATCGAAGATATCTTTTTTGGTTTTTGCTTTTGCATATTCTTTTTGGCGTTCTGGCGAATCGATCCATTCTTCCGCGTCTTTTAGATGTTTTTTATAGTTCAATTCTGCAAAAGGAGCCAGCAATTCATCTGTTCGGTCGGCAGAACAGCCACCATATTGACTTGACGCAACATTAGCAATAATCTGTGAGATTTGTGCTGTCGCTGTCTGGATAGATTTAGGTGATTCCACTTCCGCATTTCCAATTTTGAAACCGTTGTTCAGCATACCTTTGAAATCAATCAAGCAGCAATTTGTCATCGGTGTGTAAGGATGATAATCCAAATCATGGTAATGGATATCACCTTTTTGATGCGCATTTGCTATATGTGGCGGCAACATTTTCAGTCCGATTGATTTTCCGACGATGCCGGCTGTTAGATCACGCTGTGTATTGAAAACATTACTGTCTTTATTTGCATTTTCATTCACGACAGTCTGGTCTTTGTTGATTAGTTTTTCAATCGAAAAGTTGATATCTGTCGCTTTACTACGAGCAAAATCCCGTTTTGTACGGTAATTGATATACTCTTCTGCTAATTCATATTCGTTTTTTTCTAATAAGATATGTTCCACGATGTTTTGAATCTCATAGATTTTGACATTTTCAGCAAACCGGCTTTTGATTTCTTGGACAACCAAGTCTGCAATCATTTGGATTTTTTCGTAAGTAAGTGGGGATAATGAGCCGTGAATTTTCTTTTCAGCTTTGATTAGTGCTTCGTTGATCTTTTGTTCATCGAAATCAACATGGCGACCATCTCGTTTGATAACTTTCATCTGGTGTGCCTCTGGTTGCTGAGTAACGACTGTTTTCTCTTCATAATTTACTTTCATTATCTTCAACTCCTGCTAAATTGTTCTTGTCTATCATAAAACAAAATTTAGGAAGGAGCAACTAATTATCAGCTATATATAGTATTCAATCCGTTGTATAATTGGATTTCTATACTATATGTAGTGTATATTTTATTGTGAAAAAAAGTGAAAACTTGTAGTTGATGGATTTATTTTTTGCATATTTAATTTAGCTGAATAAAATAATTGAATAAAATTTTTTTATTTGGGCTAAGAAAAAGTGACAAAAACATAAGAGCAAATTGTTCGTAGATATGCTACTATGCAAATAAACAGAAATGAAAGAGGAGAAGAAGAATTGGAAAAGATGATCGAAGTGAAACATCTCAGTAAAAGCTACGGTAGCAAACTTTCTCCCGTCAAAGCTTTAGATAATATCTCATTCACAGTCGAAGAAGGCGAATTTGTTGGAATCATGGGTCCAAGTGGTGCAGGTAAAACGACGTTGATGAATATTTTATCCACGATCAATTTGCCTACGATGGGTAGTGTCTTGATCCAAGGAAAAGAAATAACAAAAATGAAAAATAGTGAGCTGAGTGACTTTCGTCGAAAAAAACTAGGATTCATTTTTCAAGAATTCAATTTGATTGATACTTTAAATGCCAAAGACAATATCCTATTACCCCTAGCAGTTGGACGGATGACTAAGGAAGAGATGGAAAAGAGAGTAAGACACGTAGCTCAATTGTTGAATATAGAAGAACTGCTAAAACGATATCCAGATGAGCTTTCTGTCGGTCAGCGACAACGAATTGCAGCCGCTAGAGCCCTTGTTGTTCAGCCACAAGTAATCTTTGCAGATGAACCAACTGGATCTCTAGATTCGAAGTCGGCCACAGAATTGTTGAATTATTTACAGACTATGAATCAAAAAGAAAAAGCGACAATTTTGTTAGTCACCCATGACCCATATACAGCGAGCTACTGTGACAGAATTTTATTTATTAAAGACGGCGTGATTTTTTCAGAAGTTGTGAGAAGAGGGACAAGAAGGGAATTCTTTGAAAAAGTAATCGACATGCAGGCGACGATTGGTGGAGGAGGAAAAATGAATGCTGTGTAAACTAGCCGTCAAAAGTTTTTTTCGGCAGTCCCGAGGGTATCTTGTTTATTTTTTCAGTTTGACTTTATCCGTGATGATTTATTATTCATTCAGCGCAATGACCTATGATCAATCTTTAGTTAGAAGAGCAAGTCCAGATACTTCGATAGATGGCGGATTGAGTTTTGGCGGACTGATCATTACTGTCGTTTTACTTTTTTTCGTATTCAGTGCCAACCGATTTTTTTTGAATAGAAGACAAAAAGAAATAGGTATCTATCAACTTTTTGGTATGAACAAACTACAAATTTCAGGCATATATGTGTTGGAAATCATGATAATCGGGTTATTTGCCTGTATTTTTGGGATATTGCTCGGTATTATTTTCTCCAAACTCTTTTCCATGATTTTGGTTCGAATGATGGATATGGATCTTAATAGTCCGTTTTTTATCTCCATTCCATCAGTCGCAGATACTTTATTTGCTTTTTTCATCATCCTTTTAGCAGTATCTGTGTATTCGATATGGAAAATCTGGCGCTACCCGATGATTCGAAGTTTTGGAGAAAAAGAACAAGCAGATAGTTCAACGATGCGTTTCAGAACAAGGCATCGATTACTCGCTGTCATTGGGTTATTGCTTTTAACAAGCGGATATTTTGGGGCTAGTCATTTTAGAGAAATCACTTCATGGATGGTCAGTCATCATGACCTTGAGACATTCATTCTCTTTTTGCCTTTTCTGATCTTTTTCATTTGTGTGATTGGTACTTATTTGTTTTTCTGCTATACATTTCGGCTCTTTTTGATCATATTGAGTAAATGGAAGCTCTATTACTATGGGATCAATTTTTTAATAATAGGTAATACACAAGTGCACCTGCTCAAAAGCTGGCGTACGAATTCTCTAATTACAGTCATTCTTGGAATTTCTTTAATGACGATTGGCGGTACGGCTAGTATTTCTACTATTTTATCGTATCAGGAGAAAGTATCCTCCCCGATGGATTATCAGTTTGATGTCGAGACAGAAAAAAAAATCAAGCCTATTCTGGCAGAGGAAGGACAGAAGATAACTAAAGAAATCACCTTGCATTATAAAGTCATAGGTAGTATCTACAGACCAGATCTCGAAGAACCTATGTTTCAAACTGCTAATCTGATCTCAGAAACAGAATATCAAGCCTTCAGAAAAGTTAATCCGGATTTGCCGAACGTTTCTTTGAAATCTCCTAACCATACTGTTTTGCTTGATCAAATGCAAACTCTTTTTCGGAATATTTCATTATATGGTTCTAGTATTGGATTGCCAGATAATCAAGAGTTGAAGATTCAGCAAATGCTTCCAAGTGTATTAGGTGACGAAACGATAGTATATCTAAGTCCTGTACTAGTCGTGGATGATAACGTTTTTGAAAAAGCAAAAGGTGTAGATTATCAAGTAGTCAATGTGGATGTATCAGGTGGAAATAATGAAAAGATAGATGAACGATTGAGCAGTGAAATGTCGATAAAGTGGCTCAATGCTATTTATTATTCTTATGATATCGTAAATGGGCGTCTGCAAGGAGACATTAGTACAAAGAAACTGCCAGATGACAAAATGAAGGAAGCGCAGTTTAGTCAAGAAGGTTCTCGGTTGAACTTCTCTTCCAGCTATTCAAAATTGCGTGCAGTCAACCGGCGGATTGGTATCAATATTTTTGTCACACTGTTTGTCGGAATGATCGTCATTATTGCTACTGGCAGTATTCTGACCGTTCGACAATTAGCAGAAGCAGAGGAAGAAAAAGAAAATTATCACCTATTAACTAAACTGGGGATACCACAAAGAAGAATTAGAAGGATGATTTTCGAGCAAAACGCACTTACCTTTTTTCCACCCATGATATTAGGAATCACTCATGCAGTATTTGCAATCAATGTTTTCACTCAGTATATCAAAACTGCCGATTATTGGCTGGCTTATCTTGTCAGTGGCTTATTGATCCTTATCTATCTTTTGCTTTATGTCATTACGAGTCAGTTATATTGTCGGATTATCGAGGAATGACAGGCGGAATAAGACAAGATAATAAAAAGTACTAAATTTTAAACACCGTTTAAAGAAGAGGTTATGAAAAAGCTGTCCTGCATCAAGTAATAAGAAACAGCCAAGCAAAAATAGTTTCTCATGTTTTTGATTTGGCTGGACTTATTACCGCAGATGCAAGCTTTTAAACACCATTTATTTGGAATAAGAGGTTGTGACACGTTTTTGTCACAACCTCTTTATTTTTTATATTTTTTAAAATTACTAGAAATTATAAAGAAAAAAGCAGTGTTTTGATGTGCTATTTTTATAAAAGCTATGTGACAAAACTGTTAGTAAAAAAACGGTTTCTGTAAGCTAGACACATGTTTCTTTTTGTCAAAATTCGTTACACTTTGTGTGAGGTTATATGAGGAGGGAATTCAATGAACAAATGGTGGTCTAATCCAAAATTGAATTATTGGGGAAAATTCATCATTCGAACAATTTTTTATAGTGCGGTACTGCTGTTCCTAATCTACCTGTATCACTATAAAAATATTCAAGGAGGAACATTTATCTATAACGAATTTTAGGAGGAAGAGTATGGAAATCAAAACGATTATTGAAGCAATCGATGATTGGGGAATAAGCGAACCTGATCGAATTGCTTATCAGGCGGATGAGATGCATACTTTTGGAGAATTGAAACAAGCATCAGACGCACTTGCTTATTATTTAGAAGAAAAGGTAGAAGGGGATGGACCAATCGTCGTTTTTGGTAATTTAGAATTTGAGATGATTGTCGCATTTCTAGGAATTGTCAAATCTGGTCATGCTTATTTGCCAATTGAAGAACATACACCCAAAGAACGTATCCTGTCGATCTTTCGGGTGGCTAAACCATCTATGGTCATCAGTATTGGGAATTGGATAGAAGATATTCCTTCTGTTCCTGTCGTAACAAAAGAAGAATTTCAAGAAATCGAGAAGATACCAGTAGAATTTTATCCCAAAAATAGCGTAAAAGGCACAGAAAATTTTTATATTATTTTTACCTCTGGTACTACTGGAGAACCAAAAGGCGTACAAATCAGTCATGATAATCTAGTCAGCTTTGTTCAATGGACGATGGAAGACTTTGGGATCAAGCCTGGGATGCATTTCTTAGCTCAAGCGCCATTTTCTTTTGATTTATCGGTATTTTCTATTTATCCTGCATTAGTTTCTGGTGGAATGCTGAAGCCGTTAAATAAAGCAGTTATACAAGATTTTCGTCAATTATTCGCGACATTGCCTAACTTGAAGTTGAATATTTGGGTTTCTACTCCATCTTTTATGGATATTTGCTTGATGGAGCCTACCTTCAATGGAGAAAATGTACCAGAATTGGACATGTTTTTATTTTGCGGAGAAGAATTGACAAAAAAAACTGCAGAAACACTACTTGATCGATTCCCAAATGCACGGATATATAATACTTACGGCCCAACAGAAGCAACTGTGGCTATTTCAAGTATCCAGATTGATCAGCACATACTAGATAAATACGACCGACTACCAATCGGCTATGTAAAAAAAGACACCAAAGTTTCTATTGTCCAAGAAGACAAACTTGTTTCAAAAGGAGAAACTGGCGAAATCATTATTGCAGGACCAAGCGTATCAAAAGGTTACCTGAACAATCCAGAAAAAACAGCAGCTGCGTTCTTTTGTCAAAATGACTTAGCAAGTTACCATACAGGGGATGCAGGAAGGTTGGATGAAGATGGGCTTTTATTTTATGAAGGCCGTATGGATCAGCAGGTCAAATTGCATGGTTACCGGATCGAGTTAGGGGATATCGAACATTATCTGTTGCAAGACTCCCGGATCAAACAAGCCGTTGTCGTACCAAAATATCAAGGAACAAAAGTGCAGCAGCTTGTTGCTTTCATCGTATTAGAAAACACAACGAAACAACCGGATTTTCAACTGACCAAATCGATCAAAGAACAATTACTGCAAGTTGTGATGGAGTATATGATTCCTCAGAAGTTCCATTATGTCAATCTGCTGCCTCAGACAGTAAATGGAAAAATTGATCGAAAAAAATTAACAGCTGAGGTGAATCCTGAATGATGTTTCCTCATATGATCCCTTACGCAGAGCCGTTTTATTTTTTTCTTTTAGCCATTGCGCTTATACCAATCGTTCTATCTTTATTGATATGGAAAAAAAGATTACCAATTTATCAATCAGTGGTGACACTTTTCTTTTTATTTGTCAGCTTTGGAGGTACTTATTGGGAGCAGGGAACGGCGCTGATAGGGTATGTTTTTTGGCAGACAATCCTTGTATGGGGCTATTTTGTTCACCGGCAAAGGAAAAATCAAACAGGATGGTTTTACGCCGCCGTTATTTTAGCAATAATTCCACTGTTTTTAACGAAAGTGACTCCTTTTTTTGAACATGGAAAAGCATCGCTGCTTGGTTTTTTAGGAATCTCTTATTTAACCTTTAAGTCTGTGCAAATGATCATGGAAATAAGAGATGGCATGATCAAAGTATATAACCCATTTCGTTATATCCAGTTTCTGCTGTTTTTCCCGACAATATCTTCTGGACCCATCGATCGTTATAGGAGATTTGAAAAGGATCAGCTCCATCCACCTGTTCGTGATAAATATGTTGATCTCTTGGGAAAAGGCGTCCAAAATATTTTTGTCGGTTTTTTATATAAGTTCATTATCGGTTATTATTTTGGTCAAGTACTGCTCCCTGTAGTAGGGCGCATCGCATTACAGCATGGTGGGATTTCATGGGCGTTAGTGGGTTACATGTACGTGTATAGCATGTATTTATTTTTTGATTTTGCAGGTTACAGTTTGTTTGCAGTCGGTACAAGCTACATGATGGGGTATCAGACGCCAATCAATTTCAATAAACCATTTTTATCATGGAATATCAAAGAGTTCTGGAACCGATGGCATATGACCTTGTCTTTTTGGTTCCGCGATTACGTGTATATGCGGTTGATGTTCTTCATGATGAAGAAAAAAATCTTTAAAAGCAAGATCGTAATGTCAAATATTGGATATTTCGCTTTGTTTCTTCTAATGGGTGTCTGGCATGGATTGACGTGGTACTACATCGTATACGGTCTGTATCATGCTTGTCTGATCTGTCTAACAGATGCATGGATCCGATTTAAGAAGAAGCATAAAGATCAGTTACCTTCTAACAAATTTACGCATGGCGTAGCCGTATTTTTGACATTTCAAGCGGTATGTTTCAGCTTCCTGATTTTTTCAGGATTTTTAGATAAACTTTTTTTTAGCTAACGAATAGTGACATATTAATTTATATAACAAAGGAGAAAAGGAAAATGGAAGAACAAATTTTATCAATCTTAGAAGAAATAACAGGAACAGATGAAGTAAGAAAAAATCGTGATATTGATCTATTTGATGAAGGTTTGCTTGATTCTTTAGCATCTGTGCAATTATTAGTCGAGCTAGACGGAGAGTTGGATATCCAAGTCCCAGTCTCTGAATTCGAGCGGGAGGATTGGTGCACACCGAATAAAATCATTCAACAAGCAACTGCATTGAAGGGTTGAGTATGAAAAAGAAACTCTTTGCTATTTTTGGACCTGTTGTTCTCGCTTTTGGTCTGCTTGCCCTATTTTTCACTTCTTCCTATCGAGTAAATATTGATAACCCGGAAGTAATCAAGCGAGCGTCTTCATCTATGTCAGCAAATGTACTAAAGGGCGATGCAATAAAAAATAAAGCTTTGTCTGAAAAACAATATATCCCCTTTTTTGGGTCGAGTGAATTAAGCAGGATCAGTCCATTCCATCCGTCTGTTTTGGCTGAAAAATATGATAGAGGTTATCGTCCTTTCTTGCTAGGAGCGCCGGGAACACAATCATTAAGTCAATATATGATGATGCGATCTGCAGGGGATGATTTGAAAAACAAAAAAGTGGTGTTTATTATCTCGCCTCAATGGTTTGTAAAAGATGGTGTAAAAACAGATTATTTCAACACTTACTATTCTGAACTTCAGACCTATGATTGGTTGTTCTCATTGAAAAAAGTCACATCAGCTGATCGTTATTTAGCTAGAAGACTATTAACTTTTTCAAAAGTAAAAGAGAACGATACGCTGACAGAAATTCTACAAACGATTAAAGAAGGAAAGTTACCTTTACCTGAATCTTTGGATCAGTTGCACAGCCAATGGAACATGTTGAAGCGTGAGGATGAGATATTCAGTGATATCGGTTTGAAAGATCGTCAGCAAAAAATCGATCATGAATCAAAACGATTACCAGATCACTATCAAGAAACAGAATTATCCATTTTGGCAGATAAGATTGGAAAACAAGAAACGACAAATAATCCATTTGGTTTGAAAAACGATTTTTACACACATCGTATCCGATCCCACGAGCCAGAACTCAAACAGTCACAAAAAGATTGGGATTATCGTTTTTCACCAGAATTTTCTGATTTTCAGCTAATCTTGGATCAATTAGCAAAAAATCATAATGAAGTGTTGTTTATCATTCCACCGGTTAACGAGAAATGGAGCGATTATACCGGACTATCTCAAGAAATGCTACAAGGATTTGCCAAAAAAATCAAATTTCAATTAAATAGCCAAGGATTCAATCGAATAGCTGATTTTGTCAATCAAGCTGGTACCAATTATTTTATGGAAGATACGATCCATTTAGGGTGGAAAGGCTGGCTAGCCGCAGATCAACAGATTAGACCGTTCTTAGAAGAAAACCAGCTTCCTAGTAGGTACCAGCTCGATGATGCTTTTTTCAGCAAAGCTTGGCAACAACAAGTACCAGATAAACTACGATTAAAATAAATAAAACAGGTGGAGGATATCTGCCTGTTTTATTTATTTTAGAATATTCTGAAATAAACAGTAAAAATACCAAGTTAGCCTGAACAAAAAACAAAAGCAATGGTATAATCACAATATGAATATAGAAATGGGGGAAAACATTTGGATACAAAAGAAGAACAGCTACTAATTGATTTGACTTCTGCAAAAGGAGTACCTGGGAATGAAGAAGAGGTAAGAGAAGTATTCAGAGAATATGCTAAACCATTCGCTGATGATATTTTTTATGACGGATTAGGCAGTGTGATTGCAAAGCATGGCGCTGGCGGAGGACCAAAAGTCTTTATTTCTGGTCATATGGACGAAGTTGGTTTTATGGTAACAAAAATAACCGAAAAAGGCTTCTTGGAATTCCAAACACTTGGAGGCTGGTGGGGACAAGTGATGCTTGCTCAGCAAGTTGAAATCAAAACACGAGAAGGAAAAATCATTCACGGGGTAATTGGTTCAAAGCCACCGCATGTTTTAACACCTCAAGTAAGAAATAAACCATATGAAATCAAAGATATGTTTATTGATATCGGTGCATCAAACCAAGAAGAAGCCAAAGAGTGGGGCATACGTCCGGGAGATATGGTCACCCCATATATTGAATATAAACGAATGAACGGCAGTAAGTATTTACTGGCAAAAGCATGGGATAATCGGATAGGGACAGCTGTTTCTTTGCGAGTATTGGAGAATCTATCTAAAGAAGCACATCCAAATGTTTTATTTGCAGGAAGCGATGTGCAAGAAGAAGTGGGCTTGCGAGGCGCTCGAACAAGCACGCACCTTGTAAATCCGGATATTGCTTTTGCTTTAGATACTGGTACAGCAGGTGATACTCCAGGAATGACACCAAAAGAAGCAGATTCGGTTTTAGGAAAAGGTCCACAGATTTTGATTTTTGATGCATCGATGATTCCGCACAAAAAATTATTGAATTTCGTTATCGATGTAGCAGAGGAAATGGCTATCCCATTCCAATATACAGTGATCTCTGGCGGTGGAACGGATGCAGGACAAATGCATTTGACAAGAGACGGCGTTCCTTCTGTAGCCATTACTGTTCCTGTTCGTTATTTGCATTCCCACACATCAGTGATCCATGAAGATGATTATTTGAATACAGTGAAGCTAGTTACTGAGTTAGTGAAACGACTTGATAGTGAAACAGTTGAAAAAATCCGGAGTTATGAATAATGAATAATAAAATACCTATTTCTGAATATCGAAAAAAAGCGCGAGCTTCTTTGGAGAATCAATGGGGAATCAATGCTTGGCTTGTTTTCTTATCCATATTGTTCACGAGCGTCATACAGAATTTTTTTGACGGTTTCAGTCCTTTTACGGAAGAAAGCATGCAGCAAAACCTATTGAGTTTTCTAATCGATAATTTGCTGTTATTCGCATTCAACTATGCATTGTTTTATATTGCGTTAGTAGTTGTACGAGGTGGCAGACCAAAAAGCAATCTTCTATTTTCAGTTTTCCAAAAAAAATATTTTGGTTCGATACTTGTCATCAATTTGATTAATTCAATCATCAACTGGTTGCTCAACAGTTTGATCTTTCTGCCCATGTTTTTAATCAGCGGAGTGAGTGCTTATACGCAGTTGCTTTTCAATTCAAGTACGGTACCTACGGATGTCATGCCAGGAGATTTTCTTGATATCAGCTTTGTTTTATCAACGGTAGGGATGATTTTTGTTTCAGCACTTATCATGAGCATCGTTGGCGGATTGTTCCAATTTGCTGCATGGACGAAGTTCGACTATCCTGATTTGTCGGTCGTACAATGCTTAAAATATGGCTGGTTCTTATTGAAAGATAGAATCGGTACGTATATTTTGTTGCAACTATCTTTTATCGGCTGGTATTTGTTAGGGGCAATCGCTTTATTCATCGGTCTTTTGTGGGTCATCGTTTATGTGAATGTATCAGTTGCAGAATTTTATGAACAAGCACGGATTGAAAAAGGTGGTCCAGAAGCCTATTTTGCTTAATCTGTAAGCAGTTTATTCATTAGAAAAATAACTTTTGTGGTAGGATAAATCTTTGAGGGGGAATATATGATGAAATTAACTGTTTTAGGCTGCTTAGGGGCGTATCCTTATAAAAATCAAGGGACAACAGGTTATTTACTTCAATCTGACGGTTTCAACTTGTTGATTGATGCAGGTAGTGCTACGCTCATCAAATTACAAGAACATCTTGATCCACTTGATTTGGATGCTGTGATCCTTAGCCATTATCATCATGATCATATTGCTGACCTTGGTGTATTACAGTATTACTGGCAACTTCATCCCAAGAGAGATCCGGAGACATTGCTTTCAATTTACGGGCACACAAAAGATTCTGTCCACTTTGAAGAATTGACGATGGCGAATGTCTCAAAAGGACATCCTTATTTTGAAGCCGAAGAATTAAAAATTGGTCCTTTTCTGATTACTTTTATGGAAACAATCCATCCAGTAGTATGTTACGCCATGCGAATCGTAGAAGAAGCAACGGGGAAAGTATTCGTATTTACAGGAGATTCAGGTTATTTGGAAAGTTTCGCTGATTTTGCGAAAGAGGCTGATTTGTTTCTAGCAGATACCTATCTATTTGAAGGAAATGAACATCATCATGCACATTTCACTTCAAAAGAAGCTGGAGAACTGGCGAAATCAGCTAACGTAAAGAAACTTGTACTTACCCATCTACCTCAGTTTGGCGACTTAGAACAATTGAAAAATGAAGCGCAAAAAGCAGCAGGTAAAGGGATAGATGTAGAACTTGCTGCAGTTGACAAAGTGTTTGACATTTAGGAGGAAGAACATGATTTTTGTACCAAATGAAAACCACGACCCAAGAATCAATTTAGCAATTGAACAATACTTGTTGCAAGAAATGCCATTAGATGAACCCATTTTGCTCTTTTATATCAATGAACCTTCAATCATCATCGGTAGGAATCAGAACACGATTGAAGAAATCAATCGAGATTATGTGGAAGAACATGGTATTCATGTGGTCCGCCGTCTAAGTGGAGGCGGAGCTGTCTACCATGATTTTGGGAACTTGAACTTTAGTTTTATTATGCCTGATGATGGTGATTCCTTCCGTGATTTTGCGAAAGTAACACAACCAATCATCCAAGCACTTCATGAATTGGGTGTTGCCGGGGCTGAGTTGAAAGGCCGAAATGATTTAGTCATTGATGGTATGAAATTTTCCGGTAATGCGATGTATGCTACCAACGGCCGGATGTTTGCTCATGGAACGATCATGTTCGACTCTGATATCAATGAAGTAGTCAATGCATTAAAAGTAAAAAAAGACAAAATCGAATCAAAAGGAATCAAATCGATCCGTTCTCGTGTGACGAATATCAAACCGTTTCTTCCCGAAGAAAAACAAAAAATGACAACGGAAGAATTTCGTCAAGAAATCTTGTTGAAAATTTTTGGTGTAGAATCAGTAGAGGAAGTAAAAACATACGAATTGACCGACGAAGATTGGAAAAAAATCAATCGAATCTCTGAAGAATATTACCGAAATTGGGATTGGAATTACGGAAAGTCCCCAGATTTCAATTTCTCTCGTCAAAAACGTTTCTCTATCGGTTCGATCGAAGTCCACTTGAATGTATCAGAAGGAATGATTAAAGAAGCAAAAATCTTTGGTGATTTCTTCGGACTAGGAGATATCTCTGATGTCGAAAAAAAATTGGTGGGACAGAAATATGATAAAGAATCTCTATCAAAAATAGTTGACCAAATTGATGTGAAAAAATATTTTGGTGCGATAGAATCAGAAGAATTACTTACCTTACTTTATTAAAAACAAAAAGCAGCGGAATCCTTATGTATTGGATTCCACTGCTTTTTTATATAGAATTCGAGTAATTTCGGGAAAGCTGAACAGTGATCCGATCAATCAATGTATCTTTTTCCTGCGTTAGTGTTCCAGTGTAACGATCTGCCACATCTTTCATCATCATCAAATCAAAGCGTTCCTGATCATCTAATTCTTCTGTGATACCTCGACTAAATATATTCGTATCATAACGTGCACTATGTTCGCAACAAATGACGAAATGATTCTCTTGCTCATATATCGACAAATGAATTTTTCGATACAGCGGATTTTCGATGGCATGAGTTTCTCTAAAGGAATGCTCTAGGGCATGAATCAAAAGGTGGGCTAGATCATCATCTTTGATAGGAAGCTCCTCCGGAAGTTCTGCTTCGAAGATGATCTGGATATTCCGTTTATCAGCTAACTGTTGATAGCGCGCGAAAATCAGATTTGTCATCTGATGATTGCAAAAAGAACACAGCATTTCAAAATTTTTTGCTTCTTCCAAGATTGTTTCCACATATTTTTTTGCTTTTACTTGATCCGTATGCATTAAGTCTTGCAGATTTTCCATTTCCTGAACAAATTCTAAACGAAGCGTATTTACTTCTTGGATATGCTGTCGCAGTTGCTCATAATGCTGTTCCAGCAAATCGTTTTTGATTTTTAAGAAATCTACTTGTCTTCGGTCTTTATCTGTGTTCAGAATGTGGTCAATCAGATTGTAACTGATAATAACAATCAAAATAATAATGAATAAAATCGTAGACCAATTGATCGTCGTTTGATAAATACCTAGTGCTGTTTGGATATAAATCAAGCAGTGGATAATGGCAACCAAGACGATCCAAGGTGTACAAACTACATAAAAACGATTGTTCTTATATGCTTCACCAATGCAGGTAAGCGAAGTGACTAGAGTACTGATAACACTAGCTATATTAGCAATTGGCATCAATTCAGGAAGTTCAGCAGAAGTAAAAGCTGCATAAAGCAGAACACCAGAAAAGATCGAAAGTTGGATTATACAAAAAATCCCATACCATTTTTTATAATAAATCATCCGGCTCCAATAATAGCAGATAATGAAAGACGAGGTTAGGATAATAAATAAATGAGATAAAAAAGAGTGAACGAATGGTTCAAAAAGGATGCCACTTAAAATATCTTCTGAAACAGCTTCAAATCCTAATGCCAAAGCAAAGCAGCTTAAGATAATCAGCGAGTATTCAAGCCGTTTTTGTTTGTACATCAAGTAGATAGTATAGATAAACGTCCCAATAGCAATGAAAACTGCAATGATCATCGTTAATACTTGTGGTACTGATTGAGAATAGATAAAACCGATTAACGGACCAGTTGTACCCAGATAGACTTTCGGCGGTAACCCAGCGTAGTTCTGATAAGGAGATGAGACAGAGATCATCAATTTTTTTCCGATGTAATCTGATGGTAAATCTATCACAGCCAGTGATAGTCCAGGGTTGCTTTCTGCGTCGTAATCTTCCCGTTGGTATAAAATGTTTCCGTTTAGATACACAGTAATCCATTGATGATTTCCTTTGATTAGTAAATTTGCTTCGTTCAACGGTTTCTCAAGTGTCGTTTCCATAATAAATGTTTCGTCTTTGTCTACGGTAGGAATCGTACGAGTGTACTTGCTGTCAAACTTAAAATCAGGATCATCTTTTGAATAGAAAACCCATGAATCTTTTATTTCTTTCATTTGATTACTATTAGCAGGAGAGAAGATAAAATAGAAGAAATAAGCAATCCCTGCTAAAAATAACACTGATAATATAATTATTATGCTCCATTTTATGCGCATATAGAAAGATTCTTTTTTATTATATATGTTATTAAAAAAAGCCATAAAGGTATTCCTTTCTAAAACTTGTAATTTTAGGGTAAACGTTTTTTTAACTATCGTCAATTATTTATAATAAAAAATGAGATAAAGATGAGGAAATAGAATCAAAAAACGTCGTTGTCATAAAAATGTGTTTTTACAGTTATAATTTGAAAAAAATTTATCGTTATTATATGATTAAGAAGGATTGAAGAAAGAAAGGAGCTGAAAACGATGCCTGATTATAAAAAAATAACTTTTGTTAGTTCTGTAACACTGATTATATTTTTAATACTTATTCTTCTCGTCGTCTTGGTTCCTCGAATTTTTGGATTGACTCCTTACATTATTGAGGATAGAGAAATGAACCCATATTATGCACAAGGAAATCTGATATATGTACGACCAAAAAATACAGATGAGATTTTAGTCGGAGATATTATTACATATTATGAAAATTCAGGTAAAAAAATCTCGACACGTCGCGTAATAGCCATTGAAAACAACTACAACGACTTTTATACAAAAGCTGACACACGGACTTATATCGAGCCTGGAGTAGTAAAAAAGAGAAATATTATCGGTAGTCCAATCTTCCAGATTCCATATATTGGTCTGGTCCTTTCAAAAACAGCATTTGCATGGATCCAGGGGTTATTCTTTACGATTGCTTTTTGCTTAACAGGAATCACAGCTTGGAATACTTTTGTAGAGTTGAAGAAGAAGCGGAGACGAACACAGAAATTTTTGTGAGAATGTTGAAAAAGACAAATATATTCAAGAGATACCACTACTCTTCTGAACGAGTGATACGGAAAACACTAATACAGCTTGTAGATTTAGCTAGTTGTTCGTATAATGTGTAAAGAGGAGGAGTAGTATGCGCAATGAAATGATGCATCGTCCTGTAGTCAAAGAAGAACTATTGGACTTTATGCGTACCCAGCAAAAAAAATTACCGGGTGAGCTAGGCAAATTGGAAGAAGAAGCTCATGTAGCAGAAGTACCGGTTATTCCCCACGAAACAGTTGTATTTTTGAAATTTTTACTTGGACAAATTCAGCCTGAACGAATCTTAGAGATCGGTGCAGCTATCGGTTTTTCATCAAGTGTCATGGCGACAACAATCGGAGAAAACGCTCATGTTACGACCATTGATCGTTTCGATGTCATGATCGAGAAAGCGAAAAAAAACTATGAACGTCTAGGATTGACAGATAAAGTAACCTTGCTTGAAGGGCAAGCCGCAGATATTTTGCCTGAGTTGTCTGGTCCATATGACTTTATTTTTATGGATAGTGCAAAATCAAAATATATTGAATTTTTACCTGAATGTTTGCGTTTGTTACGAAAAGGTGGCGTTTTGATGGTAGATGATATTTTCCAAGGAGGGACGATCTTGCTCCCTGATGAAGAGATTCCTCGTGGCAAACGAGCTATCCATCGTAAATTAAATGAATTCCTTCGTGTCGTGATGAACCATCCTGATTTGACATCGACCATCTTACCATTAGGCGATGGTGTAATCTTAATGACAAAAGAATCAGAAGAAATCGATTTGTGATACATGATTATGACAATCAGTAAGTGATTGATTATATCAAGAAATCCATCTAAATTTGATGTGAAAGAGACTGTATTTGTAAAACAACTGAAGGAAATAGTGAATAGATTGAAATAAACAGGAGTAAGCATGAAGACAGTGCAACTCCTGTTTTCGACTGATAACCTTAGAATAGATGGAATCGAATGTGTCTTTTCAAAGGATTGATTTGGTAGTTGAATTAAAATAATTGGCTATTTGCTAATTAAATAACTATTTCGTATTGACAGAAGCAATTTAATTATCTATAATTATTGATGTTCCGCTGATTCCTGTCATAGTAGCTCAGCTGGATAGAGCATCCGCCTTCTAAGCGGACGGTCGGGGGTTCGAATCCCTCCTGTGACGCTAAAAAACCGTTAGAAACCTCAGTTTCTAACGGTTTTTCTTTGTTTTTTGTGCCAATATTGTTTGTTTTCAAAGGCAAATAAAATAAAAAAAACATCTTTATCTAGTATAATTATAGGAAGTAAAAATAAAATCCATCAGAAAGAGGAAGCAAATATGTCAATGTTATCAAAATTTTTAGTCACTCTAGTGGCCATCGAATTTTTTTATATCATGTACATCGAAACAGTAAGAACTGATTCCGATACGACAAGCAGAGTTTTTAAAATGAATAAAGAAGAATTAAGCAGAAAATCTGTTCAAACATTATTTAAGAATCAAGGAGTATACAATGGACTATTAGGAGTTGGACTACTTTACGGAGCTTACCTTTCTTCCGCACCTAAAGAAATTACAAGTATGCTGTTGCTATCAATTTTTATTGTTGCATTGTATGGAAGTCTGACTAGCGATCGTTGGATTTTACTAAAACAAGGTGGGTTAGCTCTGCTGGCCTTGCTTTCTATTTTCTTCTAAATGTAGAAAAACAAGGATTTATTGGACAAGAAACTTTGTGAAAAATATTACTTTATCTCATGAAATATGCTATTCTAATGAATGGTATTTTAGAAAATTTCATGAAAAGGAGTTAGATAGGTGTTCAAAAATTATGTTTTATCACTAAAAAAAGAATTTTCAGGTTATGATCTTTCAAGATTTCAGAAAGATCTTTTGGCTGGAATCACAGTAGCTGCTGTAGCATTGCCTTTAGCCTTGGCTTTTGGGGTATCAAGCGGAGCCGATGCGTCCGCAGGTTTGATTACGGCTATCATTGCCGGTCTCGTTATTGGCGGTTTATCAGGCGGTTTTTATCAAATATCAGGTCCGACAGGCGCAATGGCAGCTATTCTAATGTCTATTGCGGCAACAAAGGGAATGCAAGGTGTGTTGCTTGCTACTTTTTTGGCTGGTCTATTTTTACTTGTAGCAGGGCTTTTCCGATTAGGAACACTAACTTCTTTTATCCCAGCACCAGTAATCACAGGATTTACTTCAGGTATTGCTATTATTATTGCATTAGGTCAGATCGATAATTTATTTGGTGTTCATTCGGAAGGTACAAATGTTATTGAAAAGCTAAGTAGTTATCAAACACTAGGTTTTCCAATAAACATAGCATCTTTGATTATGGGAGGACTAGTCATTTTAGGGATGTTCATCTATCCGAAAAAATGGTCGAAACGAATGCCTAGTTCGCTGTTAGCCATCATTTTAGCAACAGTAGTTACGCTACTGTGTCATTTACCAGTAGCCACTGTTGGTAACATCCCACAAACATTGATCAGCAGTAATCGCTTGGGCTTGGGAGATTTTAGCTTTTCTGCCTTGCAACAAGTAGCAGTTCCGGCTATTAGCATTGCTCTGTTAGGGATGATTGAGAGCTTATTATGTGGTGCTTCTGCTGGTCGAATGGCAAATAAATCATTAGACAGTAACCAAGAATTAGTGGCACAAGGGGTGGGAAATCTATTGCTTCCTTTTTTTGGCGGGATTCCTGCTACTGCAGCCATTGCTCGTACAAGTGTGGCCATCAAATCTGGCGCACAAACCAGATTAGCTGGCATGATCCATGCAGTTGTCTTGTTGCTTTCCATGCTTGTTTTTGCGCCAGTGATGTCACAGATTCCGATGCCGGCACTTGCAGGTGTTTTGATCGTGACGGCTTGGCGTATGAATGAATGGAGAACGATTAAGGAGCTATTTGTTCATAAATATTGGTCAGCTATTCTATTGTTTGTTCTTACAATGATTTGTACAGTGATCTTTGATTTAAGTATTGCTATTGTAATTGGGATTATCGGCGGTTGTGTATTTTTTGTTGTAAAAAGTGCGGCTATCACGATTTCATTAGAAACAATCGATTGGCAAAGAATAGGGCTGCCAGAAACGGAAAAGCTGAATAATTGGACAGTAGTGTACATTAGCGGTCCGCTGTTTTTCATGTCTTCAGAGAAACTAAAAAATAAATTGGAAGAACTAAACCATCACGACGGTGTCATCTTCTCCATGCGTGGCGTACCAAGTATTGATTTGACGGCACGCGCAGTTTTTGATGAATTTCAAGAAAAAGCAGAACAGAGAGGACAAACGATTATCTATACTTCCTTGCAGCCGGAAGTAGAAAAACAACTTTCTCACTTATGGGAATATACATCCACACATCAACATCAAACAGTTGCCCATGCGTTGACAGCATTGCATGCGAAATATACTGCAATGAGCCATTAAAACAATGAAAAAGAACAGACAAGACTGTAAACTAACAATTTCACCGTCTTGTCTGTTCTTTTTAATCTTGTTGTAAAAGTGAAGCTAGTACTTGCCAATCTTGATGGATAACAGGTACAAGGGAACGATTATAGAAAATAGCTGCTGGATGAAAAAGTGGAAGGATACGGTAGTTTTTTTCTGACCATTCGTAGGCATCTTTTTGTTTTGTTAGCTGTAAGACGGGACCTGTATAGAGTTGACCATGGTTTTTGGTAACAGTATATTCTTTACCAAGTAATCGTTGCAGGCCGATATTTCCAAGTGTCGCAATTAATTTTGGCTGGACTTCCATCAGTTCGTAATCCAGTATCGGTGCGTGTGCAAATACTTCGGATCGCGTAGGTGTACGATTTGGATAAACAGTTTCTGTCTGTTGTGTCCGTTTATTGATCCGATGGGTCACGCGATACGGGCGACTCCGTACAGCACTGGTGATATAGACATCTTCTCGTGTTAAACCAGTGGAAGAAAGTGCCTGCATCAATTCTTTTCCAGCTTGTCCGCTAAAAGGGATGTGTGTATCAATCTCTGTTTTTCCTGGGGCTTCTCCTACAAACATTAATTTAGGATGAAGAGGTCCTTGCCCAGCGACAAACCCTTCTACAGGACGGCCGTTCATCCTTAAAGAAGCCTCTAGTATCAATTCTGTTGGGTATTCCATTTGTGCTCCTCCTTTTTCTTTTATTATAAGAAGAAAAGAAACGCAATGCGACTATTTTATTTGGCAGAAACGAAGAGGAAAGAAAAGCAGGAGCACGATTGTTTAAATCTTTATTTCATTTTTTGACTTTAAATTTAGTTGACGAACAGCGGCTGTTCTGGTAAGCTAGTACTGTTGTAATTGTGGACTCCACAGCTACAACCGCTCAGAACAAGTAATAAGCACAGCAGATGCTGTCACTTCGGATGGCGAGTCTAAGTATATCAGAAGGAGGTGCTTTATAGCATGTACGCAATTATTAAAACTGGTGGTAAACAAGTAAAAGTTGAAGTTGGACAAGCAATCTATGTTGAAAAACTTGACGTTGAAGCAGGAGAAAAAGTTGTTTTTGACGAAGTTATCTTAGTAGGTGGCGAATCTACAAAAGTAGGCGCTCCAACTGTTGCAGGTGCAACTGTTGAAGGTACTGTTGAAAAACACGGCAAACAAAAGAAAGTCGTTACTTTCAAATACAAACCTAAAAAACATTCACACCGCAAACAAGGTCATCGTCAACCATATACAAAAGTGGTTATCGACGCGATCAACGCTTAATCAGCGTTTGAGAAAGAAGGCCTATATATGATCAAAGGAACATTTAAGCGAAATGACGCAGGTCAGATCGTTTCATTCACTTTGACCGGGCATGCTGATGCTGGTCCTTATGGAAGTGATATCGTTTGTGCAGGTGTTTCTGCGTTAGCGATCAGCACTGTCAACGGGATTGCCTCATTAGCCGGTTTTGAACCGATTGTTGAAATGAATGAAGAAGAAGGCGGTTATCTTTATACCGAAGTCACTTCAGGAATGACACAAGAACAAAACAATATTGCTGAGATTCTATTAGAAAATCTTTTATTAGGTTTACAATCAATAGAAGCTGAAAACTCAGAATATATCCAAATTAAAACAATCAATGATAAATAGGAGGTGCAGACCATGTTGTTATCTATGAATCTACAATTATTTGCCCACAAAAAAGGTGGCGGTTCTACATCTAACGGCCGTGACTCAGAATCAAAACGTCTAGGTGCTAAACGCGCTGATGGACAAACAGTTACAGGTGGATCAATTCTTTATCGTCAACGCGGTACAAAAATCTATCCAGGTGTAAACGTGGGTATCGGTGGAGACGACACTTTATTTGCAAAAGTTGATGGCGTAGTACGTTTCGAACGTAAAGGCCGTAACAAAAAACAAGTGTCTGTTTATCCAGTAGCTCAAGAAGCTTAATAAATAAACTGCTCTATCTCTTGTGTGGCAAGGGATGGAGCTTTTTTGTAAATTATGGGGTTTTTTTTGACCATACTTTTGACCATACTTTCTTAGAAGTTAATATAATTTGTTAGTTTTTGTGTTGTTTCTTCTTTTTTACTGTTAGTAATGTGTGTATATGTGTCCATAGTAGTTTTTATATTTGCGTGGCCCATTCTTTCTTGGACTTCTTTGTGATCTGCGCCTGCCTCATATAGCATTGATGCATGTGTATGTCTAAAACCATGTAGACCGATATAAGGTAAGCCGGCACGCTCACGATATATATTGTATCTTTCTGCCACTGCTTGATTAATTGTGAAATTATTTTCGTCATTGGTAAATAAAAAATTAGCTTTGGTAAATCCTAATTGAAATAAGTACTTTCTTTGTTCGAGCTTCCAAAATTTTAGTTGCTTTATAGTTTTTTCATCCAAATAAATTATTCGATTTGATTTTTTTGTTTTAGGAGTTTCAGATATATAATATTTGTCTGAACGAGCTACAGTTTTTTTAATGGCCATTTCATTTGTTTTAAAATTAATATTGTCCCAAGTGAGCGCTAATATTTCGCCGATCCTACATCCGCTGAATGCTAATAGTCTAAAGAGTGTATAGTCTCTGTTTTTAAAATATGGATTCTGTTCTTGAGATACTTCATTTAGAAATAATTCCAACTGTTCTTTTGTATATAATTTTAATTTCTTTTCTGTTTTAATTTGTGGCTTTGGAATAAGTAAATTTAATGTTGGATTATCAGACGTTAAACCAATATTTATAGCATACTTAAAAACTTTATTCATATAGTTTATGAAAAGAGGGTACTGCTTTGAAGTTCCTTTTTCACTCCAATCATTTACTACCTTTTGACAATATGCCGTATTAATTTTAGAAAGCTTAATATTTCCAAATTTGGGATATATATGTTTATTAAAGATTATTTTAGTCCTTGAATATGAACTTTCTTTTACAGTTTTTTTATAGCTTTCTAGCCATAATTCTGCTGCTTCTTTGAAAGTAGTATTTGTACTTGTGGGCATTCCTGTTTTTTGTAATTCTAGTTCTAACCTAGAAAGTGCTGTTTTTGCTTCTTTTTGTGTTCTAAATCCTCTTTTAGTAGTATATTTTTTCTTTCGTGTTAGCGGATCAATACCGAGATAAGTTTTAAAGTACCATGCTTTTTCGCCATTTTTCTTTTTATATTGTTTTATCATTGCCATCAATATTACCCCTATTCAAATTCTAATTCTGCCATGCTATCATTGAAAAATTCGATCAGTCCTTGTTCCTCTATAAATTCAAGCCATATTTCCCTCCCGTTAATTAATGGAACTCCTTTTTCTTTACGAATTGTCTGATACAAGTTAGTCACGACTTGTTTCCACATTTCTAATACAGCTTTATCTATTTTCTTATCATCCCAGCGTTTTTTTTGGGGTCTATTTTTGTTTTTTTCAATTTGATAATTAGTAGCTTTGATGATAAATGTTTCGTATCCGGTTGTGTTTTTTTCTAACCATTCTTTGAATTCTGTATATATCATTTTTGTTCACCTTTCTATTTTTGAACATATGTTCTTTTTTGCTTAAAAAATTTTAGAGAGCTGCATAACAATAGATGCGAGCTTTTAATAATTCTTTCACAAGTGGTTCGAAGCGAACGCTTAAATTGTTATCTTCTATAAATTTCATGTAATTGATATTGTGTGGTTCTAATTCAGACTTTGCAATATATCTATCTAATAATTTTTCAATCATGAAGCGATCAGCCTCATATTCCATTTTTGAATGGAGAGAGAATGCTAAGTTATATAAAAAATAATTATCATGATGTTTAGAAGCGTGTCCTAATTCATGTAATAAGGTTCTTTGTCTTCTATACTTAGATAAATTAGCTTTTATTACTATGGTATTCATACAAGCAACATAATGGCCATCGGCATCAAGGTTTTCACGCTCTTCTACCTTAACGCCGAGTTCATTAATTATCATTTCAATTTGACTGTCCAAATGACTCACCTACTTATTTAGTTATCTTTTTTCTCTAAATATGCTTCAATCATAGCTGATAGTATTTCCCTATCATTATCGGTGAGCGGTTTTCCGTCGCTACTCATAACAGATGCTAAAGCTTCTTCCACGGTTAGTTTTCTTTCCTCTGGTGCAACTCCCGCGTTAGGATCATCTGTGCGTCCTAGCAAATAATCTGTTGAAACATGGAAATAGTCAGCAACTGCATTTAGTTTATCAATGGATGGCTTACTCTTTTTCCACGCATAAAGTGAATTTTTACTAAAATTAAGTTTTTCTTCCAATTCGACAATAGATATTTTGCGTTTATCTGCTAACATTTTTACTCTCTCAAATGTTGTCATAATAATGATTCTCCGATCATGCCTAAAACACATCTTAAAAACTTTGTAGATAATCGTTGACATCTACAAAACTTTATAGTAATATATGTTCGTAAGCTAATTTAATAAGCTAACAAGCAATAAGAAAGACACCTAATAAAGTAAACAAATTCAAGGTCGGGAAACTTAGAATGTTAATTTATAGGGTAATTCTGTGCTTATTTATCTATGCACTTATTCTACAAAACTTTTTAGAAACTGTCAATAAAATTAGCTAATTTTATTAGCTTACATATTTAAAGAAAAGGAGGAAACATCATGAAACAAAATAAAAAAACTCCTTCCGCAAAAGGAGCTTTAATAACTTTAAATTTTAAAGACCAAAAGTTTAGTGCTGTTGTTGATGAAATTCATCCACAAGAGCATCAAAAAAATTCTTTTGCAACTGGCGAGAAAAAGACTCAGAAACATTCCGAGAAAATTCTTCGAATAACTCAATTTCTGTTGGAAAAGATTCGTCATTTTGGAAATCTATTTTGAATTCTTTATTAACAGTCTTGAATACGGTTTGTTTGAATAAGGCGTCGACATCCATATTAAATTCTTCCATACTATTTTCACCTCGCTTTCTATTCAAAATTATACCAAAGAAAGGAATGAGCAAAATGAACACACCACAAATTTTTAATTTCGGACAACAGGAAGTAAGAACAGTTTTATTAAATGATGAACCGTATTTTGTAGGTAAAGATGTAGCTGAGATTCTTGGATACGAACGTGCAGACAACGCTGTCAGAAATCATGTTGACGAAGAGGATAGGCTAATGCACCGAATTAGTGCATCAGGTCAAAATCGTAATATGACAATCATCAACGAGTCAGGCCTTTACAGTTTAATCTTAAAATCAAAACTTCCTTCTGCCAAAAAATTCAAACGATGGGTAACAAGTGAAGTGTTGCCAGCAATTAGAAAACATGGAGGTTATCTAACTCCAGAAAAAGTAGAAGAAGCTTTGCTTAATCCAGATACAATCATCCAATTAGCAACTAAGTTGAAAGAAGAACGTACTGGAAGACTGATAGCTGAACAAAAAATAGCAGAATACGAACCCAAAATCTCCTATTTAGATAGCATATTATCTTCTACAGATTCAGTAACAATTAGCCAGATTGCAGCAGATTATGGGATGTCTCCACAACAGATGAATAAATTACTTCATAAACTAGGTATTCAGAAAAAAGTAGGCAATCAATGGTTATTATGTAAGAAACATATGAGACAAGGATATACAAAATCTCATACAACTGAGATTCCGAAATCTGATGGCGGAACAAAAGTTGTGATGAATACTAAATGGACTCAAAAAGGACGTTTGTTCATTTATGAGTCGCTAAAAAAAGAAGGATATATTCCAGAAATTGATCTATTAGAGGAGAGATAGTTATGTCGCAGGACTTCATTTTAAAAGTGCGTGTGGCGCTAGCTACGCATGACAAGAGTCAAGCTTGGTTAGCTGAAAAGCTTGGTATTTCAACAGCATACATGTCGGATATTATGAATGGACGTAGAAAGCCAGATAAACAAATCAAGCCAATTGAGGCAGTGCTAGCAGAATTAGAAAAGGAGAAAAATTATGCAAATAACAATTCCAGATAATTTAGTAGTTTCCGAATTAACTACACAGATCACGAATGCAGTGCTTAATTCTTTGGAAGAACGATTACACCTTATGAATAAATCAGTGGAGCTTCCTCCATATCCAAACAAATCAGAGGTAAAAAAAGTTTTAGGCATTGGTGATGACAAATTAGCACATTGGATAAACCTAGGCTTAAAAACACAGCAGTGGAGCAAGTTAGACATCAGAATTGAACGATCGGAGCTCCAAAGATTTTTGAAAGAAAACTTTGAGTTCTAAAGGCAAAGGAGAATGATTTTATGTCCTACACATTGCAACAAGAACATCAAATTCTCGGTTTGATTAAACAACGCAGGAAACAATTACAAGATGACCGTGCAGCGCTTAGAAAAGCCGATGAGCTATCAGATAGACAAGCTGAACTAATTGCTTCTGAACTTGAGGATTTGAGAATGCTAGAAATAAAAAATAGGGAGATTAGATTATGAAGAAGACAGACACACTTTTTATAGGATTCATTTTGGGGTTATTAGTGATTGTAGCGCACCAAAGTATTATCGGGGGAAGTTTGTTTGCAGCATTGATGGTTTTAATCAATCTGCTTGATTCAAAAGAAAGGAGCAACTACGGCACGAGAAGAAGCGCTAAAAATCGGTAAAGTGATTGCTGATAATTGGTGGGCAAATAGCCGTCCTATTATTTTAAGCAAGCAACATATCGAAAAGAAAAAAACATGGCAACAAATAAAAAAGTGACTCCGCCGACCAAAGCAATGAGTCACTCAAAAAATCATAACTAAGGAGATTTTAACATATGGAAAATGAACTTTCCACTCTAGATCAATATTTGACTGATCCTAGTTGGGGCAAATCGAATATCAAGGAAACAAATAATCGAAAAATCAGACGTAATCTTTTGACGGATGAAGAACTAGCATGTGATCAAGACGATTTGGGAAATTTTGTGAGTATTTGGGATCATGTCTATCTTATCCATTTATCGAAGAAGTCCAAAAAACCTGAATATATCTATGTCATCGAAGATGGCTTGATTGATGCGCTAGAAGAGTATGACAGAGATAACTTGATTGATATCTCTTATTACGGACCAGGTAAGAAATACATTGCTGAAATGGAGGCAGAATTTGATGAGTGAAGGAACGAAACGCAACGATAACAAATTATTCAATAGTCTATACAAGATAACCGTCAATGATGTTGTTGAAAAAAGAAACAAACTAACTTATCTGTCCTGGGCATGGGCATGGGCAGAAGTCAGCAAAATCTGCGAAGAAGTAGACTACGAAATCTATCGTGATCCAGAAACGCATCGTCCATACCTCTTTGATGAAAAAACAGGCTATATGGTTTTTACCAGTATCACAGTCAACGGAGTAAAGCGTGACATGTGGTTACCAGTCATGGATGGTGCAAACAAGGCAATGAAAGATGAGCCATATACCTACGAAGTCAATGATTATCAGTGGAATAACGAAACGAAGAAAAAAGAGATTGTTGGAAAAATCGAAAAGCGAGTTGAAGCAGCAACTATGTTTGATATCAACAAAACGATCATGCGCTGTCTTGTAAAAAATCTAGCAATGTTTGGGCTAGGGCTATATATATTTGCTGGTGAAGATATGCCAGAAGACGTCTCGATGCTTGAACCAGCTACTCAAAGAAGCAAAAAGCTATTCTTGGATGCTTTACAACTGGTTGCTAACAAGTACGAAAAATCAATTGATGAAGCAATTGTTGCATTGACTGATGCAGCTTCCATAACCGCTGATGACAGTAAATGGACCAAGAGAGACTTGGGCATTCTAAAACGAGGCGTTAATTGGCTTGAAGATCAGTACAGAGAAGAAACAAAAGAGAAGTGATATGAGTGTTTAAACCACTAATAGATTCATACTCGGCGGTACTAAAGAAATTTAAAGGTAACGACATTGGTGCAACAATCAACGAAGAAGTAAATATCGAACGGCTGAAAACAATGTATGACGGCTATGATGGCGATCGAATCATTGAAATTCGTTTTATTGATCCACGTCGGTTCACCGCACAGCAACGAAACTTCATCTATGCGCTCATAGGCGATATTTTCATCGATACAGGCATGCCAACGGACTTCTGGAAGGAATTCTTTTACTTCCGCTTTGAAGGTGTCACAGGGCGCAAAATAAGCCTCAAAGACGAATCGAATACAACCGTGAGTGATGCTAACGTCTTAGCAAATATCATCTTAGATTTCATCTTTGAACATCATATTCCTTTCAAAGAAGGCTATGAGATTTTACCAGCGAATCAAGAATATTACTTCTACAAATGCATCACAAAAAGAGTCTGCTGCATCTGTGGCAAAACAGGAGCTGACATCGATCACTTTGACAAAGCGCTAGGAAGACGAAAGCGCAAAGAAGTTGATCATTCAGAGTACACATTTGCAGCACTCTGCAGAATCCATCACACAGAGAAACACAAAATAGGTGTGATCAATTTTAAAAATAAATATCAAATCAAAGGAATCAAGTTAAACCAGGAGACAATCAAGAAATTAAGAATCGGGGTCTAATGATGATTAATTTAAATGCAGTAGCGTTTGCACAAACATGGCACACTAAGTATAAAAAAATGAGTCCAAGAGACAAATTGTTCTTAGAAATCATGACATTTGCTTTCATTGGCACACAAGCTGAACAAAGCGATATTAGTGTCGAAAAAATTAAGACCAATAGATTAGTTAATGGAATTACAGAGACTTGTTACCAGTACACGATTATCGTCGTGGATGAGGAGGAATAATTTTGGCAGAAAGAAGAATGTTCGCAAAGACAATTATTGATTCTGATGCATTCCTAGATATGCCTTTATCGACACAGGCATTATATTTCCATCTATCAATGCGCGCAGATGATGACGGATTTATTAATAATCCCAAAAAAATACAACGTATGGTTGGTTGTGGTGATGATGATTTAAAACTGCTTATGGCAAAAAGATTCATCTTAGTTTTCGAGAGCGGTGTGATCGTCATTAAGCATTGGAAAATACACAACTATATTCGTAATGATCGTTACAAACCCACGTTATATCAGGATGAAAAAGCTTTACTAGCAGACAAAGATAACAAAGCTTATACATTTGCAGAAGAGCTTTCTAAACATGATGAAAAACTTGGTATACCAGATGACAACCAAGCGGTATACCAAATGGATACACAGGTTAGGTTAGGTAAGGATAGGTTAGGTAAGGATAGTAAAGAGATAAAAGATGTAACGCCTTCGAAAAAATCGAAGGCTAAGCCCATCCGTCATAAATACGGAGAGTATAAAAATGTTCTTTTGTCAGATGAGCAGATGGAGAAACTCAAAATAGAATTCCCTAATGACTATCAAGAACGAATAGAACGGCTATCTGAGTATTGTGAATCATCAGGTAAGACTTATAAAAACTATTTGGCAACTATTCGAAGCTGGGCAAGAAAAGAAAAAAATGAATCTAAGAGCGCAAGCAGTGGATACAAGCGCACAGGGAGACGAGAGAAGCTTCCTGAGTGGGCAATCGACCAAGAAGCCTATCTTAAGAAAAAAGCGCTAGAACGAGCTAATAGACAATCAAAAGCACCATTCTAAGAGGTGGAAAATTGAAAATCGATTATCTAGAACTAATTAATGAAATAGCAAAGTATAAAACTGGTGAGGAAATAGAAATCCTGAGAGACGTATATGATCAACTCGAAGAAGCTGGAATCGAAGGAATTAAGAAAGACCGTTCGAGTTGGAGTAAACTCAGATACTATTTCGCACTCTATATCGATGCAACACAATTAAGAAATTTAGCTTATACAAAATTACTATTTGTTGATTGCGTTAAAGGATTGCAAAAACATCTTAGTGAACTTGAACAGGTGTAATCAGATGGATCTAAAAACATTTACAGCACAGATCGAACTAATGCATCAAGAAGTTTTAAGACAAAGCGCCTCGTACGAAGACAAGTGGCTCAACACGTTCCATGGCGGACGTGAGAGCGCACTTGATCAAGTACTCAAATTATTGAAAGGGGAACGTCGGGATGGATAAGAAAGCGGCAATGCAGCGAATTATCGAATTGACTTATTCAGAAGATTGGCAAAATGACAAAGAAGCTGCTTCGGAAGTGATGAGACTTGGAAGAGAGATGTGGGCAGACAAGAGCAACAAGCCAAGACCGCGAAAAATCGCAATCTGGCATGGCGACAAAATTCTAGTCACAGGAACTGCCCAGCAGTTAGCAACTCTCACAGGATTGCACGAGAAAATCGTGAGAAAGAGAGCTAGGTGTGGATACACAGACGTTAAGAAGAGAACGTTTAGGTACGTGGAGGAATCATCATGACAACAGAAGAAGTGATTCAAATGCGTATTCGAAGCATTCAACGTGAAATTGACGATCTGGAACGGACAAAGGCAGTGATGGTCAATGAAACAGCGAGAAAGGCAATCGATTTGCACATAGAGAATTTAAGAAGGGAAATTCGTAGATTGGAGGAATGAGCGTGGGTAAGAAAGCAGCAATGAAACGAATCATCGAACTGACACATTCTGAGAATTGGCAAGAAGACAAAGAAATAGTTGCAGAAGTCCAAAAGCTCGGTAAATCAATGTGGACTGAAAAACCCAAACGGAAAACGCCGAGAAAAATTGCAATCTGGCATGGTGACCGAATTCTAGTAACAGGTACCGCTGAACAGTTATCTGAAATTACTGGATTAAGCAAAAACATTATCTGGGATAGAGCTAGGAGCTTATGGATTGATTCAAAAGGACGACAGTTTAGGTATGTGGAGGAGAAATAATGAGAACAGAATGCAATAGATATCGAGATTATATGACTACTGGTCATAATACGATTGCTAACCATCGGATTTATAAATTCCCAAACGGTTGGGGAGCAAGTGTGATTTGCGGTTTTGGATCATACGGCTTGGAATTAATGCCTATCAGTTTTGATGGATCTTGTGATTACACCTTTGACTGGGAACCGTTTGGATATTTGTCTGATGAGGAGATGGAAAACCATCTAACTGATATTTTCGAAAATGGCGGAAACTTTAAACGGGCAGGAATTTAGTCCACTATCCGAAGAAATAGCAGGAAGGAAACATTCGCTACACCGAAGCAAAAGAAGAATCACGAGCAGATATCGGATACTTCCAAACTGTCTCATCGTGTTTAAAGGCGATACAACGCGATTACGTGTTAAGTGAAGAAAGAACGATAAAAAGTATTATCGAGTACAAAAAAGCGTTAGAAAACATCACTAGACAGTTTGAACAGGCATGTGAGATTGAGGAGGAGAAATAATGGAATTCGTAGACTTAAATGTACGTGGGATCAAATGCGATAATCCAGAATGTGATTATTCTGATATGGCAGTAAAATACGAAAATTATCCGCAATGGTTGAACAAGCCATGTCCGAAATGCGGCGCTAATCTTCTGACGCAAGAAGACTTGGATGCAACAGAGCAGCTTATGGAGATTGTCAATCTTACAAACGAGATCCTCAAAGATTCAGGATTGGAGAAGCAGGATATGAATAAATATATCGTACCTGTAGAAGCGAATGGAACCGGTGAATTGTCATTTGGAGAAATAAAAAAACTGGAGGAAGAAAAATGAACGAAAATAAATTAATCAAACTAGGTGTGGCAGGAGTAGTAATAGTAGGTATTGGAGTTATCGGAGGATTTAAGTTTTTCGAAAAAATTGATAACGGATATGTGGGTGTGCGCTATTCAATGAATGGCGGTATCAAAGATGAAGCACTGACGCAAGGTGTGAAATTTGTTGGGATTGACAAAGTGATCCAATATCCAATTCGCTTGCAAACTATCCAATCAAAAAACATTTCAGTATCAACAAGCGATGGCAAAAAGACAACGATTGATATCAAATATGACTACAAAGTTGATTCAACTAAAGCAGCAAAAATGTACAAAGAATTTGGGAATATCACTTCGGAAGATATCGAAAGTGGATGGTTAAAATCTAAGCTTCAAAAAGTAGCGCGTGAAGTTTATGCCAAATATAGCCTGCTTGATGTCCTTTCAGGAGATTCCTCTAAAGTTGAAGCTGAGGTACTAACGAACTTTGCTAAATCAGTTGAATCTAAAGGGTTTGAAGTCGAAGACGTAACACTTGGTGTTCCAGATGTCGATAAAGAAACACAAAAATCAATTGATGCGATCATTCGAGCTGGTCAAGAAAATGAAAAAGCGAAGCTAGATGCAGAAACTGCAAAAACTCAAGCTGATAGTGAAGCTTACAAGAAAACAAAAGCTGCAGAAGCGGAAGCTGAATCAAACCGTAAAGTTGCCGAATCTGTAACAGATAATTTAATTCGTTATGAAGAAGCTCAAGCTCGAAAAGAGCATGGATGGGTAACAGTAAACGGAGCAGATACTGTAGTTACGGATGAAACAGGTAAATAATATGGGATTCTTTATAGCTAAAATTCTCTTGTTCTTAGGTTTGGTAGGAGTGGCATATCTCGTGTATGCCCTCCTTTCCAAAACTGATGACAAAGAAGATGACAACGACGATGAAATGAAATTTTAGGAGGAGAAATAATGGACGAACTAATCACAAAAGTAGAGCAGTGGGCAAAAGATAAGGGATTGAACCAGGCAGATCCAAAAGCACAATTTTTGAAAGTAGCCGAGGAATTCGGGGAAATCGCTTCAGCAATGGCAAGAAGTAATGACGAGCTATTTAAAGATAGCGTAGGAGATGTAATCGTCACGCTGATTATCCTTTCCATGCAAAAAGGGACAAACGTACAAGAGTGTTTAGAAATGGCATACAACGAAATCAAAGGACGCACAGGGAAAATGGTAGATGGTGTATTCGTGAAGTCAAGTGATTTAAAACAACTAGACGAACCGAAGAAGCTAGTTATTCCACAACTCGTGGCCGGTTGGCTTGAGAAATTTACGGACCCTTTTACAAAAGCTGAAAAAATAGCGTATTTAATCAAATCTAAAGATGGTGATTCATATTATTTCTGTGATTGGTTTGTACGAGATGGCATAGTGACGCAAGAACAAGGAGAAGAATTACTCGCTTGGGCAAAGAGACAATCATATGAAACACTATTGAGCCTATACAACGGCTACGAGGTTGAGAAAAAGCCAAAATATATAGTCAAAATTGGCAAACTTTACTTAAAGGAACCTTTAGGTGATACTAGCAATTTTACAATTCTCACAACTTGGGATAAGAAATGTGCTTACCCGTTTAGTAGTTTCCATATGGCTGATATACATGCTGCTAAATTTGAGGGAACAGTGGAAGAGGTGGCAGAAGGATGAGTGAATTGGTAATAATCATTTTAGTCTCTATAATAACTTCTTTTATTATTTCTTTTAGCATGGTGAAATGGCACATAAGGATGTTTAACAAATGGATGGAAAAGTTTTTCGATGAAGAAACAAAACAAATAAAAAACTACTTGTCTAGAGACAAGTAGCACAAAAATTTTTACCAAAGGGAGTCATTTTAACTAAGCCATGGGCAATTTTAGGTTCAGACATTATCATATTTTGATATTGTTGTTTTATCATTTCAGGGATGTCTGTTTTCTGCAAAATACTGTTAACTTGATTATTGTTGTTTTCAATTTCTTTTAAACAATCACTGTATTCTAGAGTATCTTTAAAAATATCATAAACTTTTTTATTATTTTTCCATTCAGAGAAAGTTATTTCAACAAGCCCAAGTCTGTTCAAATTAGCTAGTGAGGAAGCCTGAAGTTTTTGATTTTTTTGATTTTTATTTCCTAAAAAAAGAGGAGATTGATATTCTTTGTAACCACCTGTTTCAAACATAATATTTAGTTTAGCTATTTCATATATATCTTCGTTTAAATGAATAGCCAGCAGATTTTCAGCATCTAAAGGTTCCATCTGTTTTATTATTTCAACAAATGAGGAATGCACTGTGAATTTTTTAGTTTTGTCCATAGAGGATGCAATTAATTTTGCAAACATCTCTCTAAGAGATTCATCATCTATATAATATTTAGATGCCTCAAGGGCAGGACCTAAAATTTTTAATTCAGGTTCCTTGAGATTTTTAGGATTAATTGAAGAAGCTTCTTTTAATAATTGATTCTTGTAAGCTTCGATATTTGCACTTTGATTAGCGCGTAGCATTTCAGCTCTTTCATTAGTAGCGTGTCCAAAATTAACATACCACCAATCTTCTAATGTCTGTATCGGTCCTTTAAAGACCCCAGCTGAAGCTGCTCCGCCAAGCATACCAGATAAAATTGGAAAAAAAGATGATGGGTCCATGAGCTTACCTCCGTTATCTTAATACATTAATTATAAATAAAAATTCAAAAAAATACCATTAAGTATAGAAAAGAAAAAAGGGAGTTGATTGACAATGAACACCAGACACCGCAGAGTAGCAAAACTAAGAAAACAAGAACTGAATGTACTAAAGACAAAGTTTGAAAAAGAATATGGAATTTCAACAGAAGAAACATATAAAGTGGCAAGTCAGTGTGTTGCTGATGCAAGTGATGCTATTCGTAAGTTTGGAATTTCGATATTAAGTGATGATCGTAAATAGGAGGAAAAAGAATGAAACTAAAAGACGGATTTTACGCTAGTAGTCACGGCATCGGCGGTTTAATGCTAGATATGCCGACTAAGAATCCTAAAACACGTAAGAAACCAAAAGTCAAAGTCGGTGACATGGTTCGCTGCGAAGCAGAAGGGTTCATCTATCCATTTCGTGGATATGTAGAACACGTCTATAATCACTCAGCAATCATTCGTATCGAAAATACAATGAAGTGTGACAAGTGGTTAGCGAAAAGTAAAGAGAATTTAGCAGTGGTGAGATTGGTGGATATTGAACTAATCAATGACAAATAAAAAAGCCGGATCGCTCCGACTGATGTAATAAATCCGACAAGTTTATTATATCACATAAAAGGAGCGGTTTGACTTGATGCAATTGTTACGAGAGGTAGATTTCAAACAGACAAGATGTAATGCGAGAGATGTGCTGAAGAACTTTCGGCGTTTGGAGCGGATGGCAGGTCGCTCTTTGATAGATATTAAGTCGCCTATCATAACCGATATGCCGAAGGCTCCGAAATATGGAAACAAGGCAGAAGACGCGATCATTCAGATGATGGATATAGAAGCAGAGAGAGATGCGATTCTAGCGGCTTTGATGGCTCTTAGTCTGATTAGTCGTCAGATACTCTACTACAGCTTTTGTGTGCCAGATAGCTTCTCAAACTACAGGATTAGCCGTGAAGTGGGTTATTCAGAAAGAAGCATACAACGGATGAAATCGGAAGCTCTAATAGAGTTTGCAGAAGCGTATAAACATGGGGAAAAAATTGCTTATAAATAAGAGGTGGAGTCAATGAAAGTTTATACTAAAAAAGATTATGATTATAGACAAACAGTACTTGAAAATATTAAAAATGTAGAACCTCTATTTCAAACAGATAAAGTAATAGAGTTTAACCAGCCTTTTTCCTACAAAGGCAGAAACTATATGAGTTGTATGCATGATCCTGAAAATGACATTCTTATTGTTGAATCTTTTGAATTAAAGGAAATTCCAGAATATGATTATCAGTATTCGGATGAAATTATGTGTCCGTATTGCGGAGATTTGCAATGTGATTCATGGGAATCAGATGAAATAGGCAAAGAACAATGCGATATATGTGGAGGTACATTTGAGTACTCACGTGAAGTGACGGTTAGCTATTGTTCAACTAAGCTAGAATATCCTCAAATAACTTTAATCGAATAATTTGGCGGTTTTTTGGCGGAATGATGGCGGTTTTTAGCCGTTTACCAGTGATATTATGATAGTGTCGAAAGATTAGGAAACAGGACTTCGACAAAATAAAATGTAAGGGAGGAAATCTCCCTCATCGTTTTAATTAAGCTTCGATAGACAGCAGCAAATAAGCTAAAGGATGTGGGGTTCAGCTCCTACAGTTAGTTCATGTGTTGCTGTCTATTAATTGCAACTCTTTCGGTTTTATTGAGTATTTACTCAACTTAAAAAAACTGTTGTTTGTAGATGTAAGCTGTGCCTATTTATACATAGTAAAAAATGATATAATAAAAATATTACGAAAGGGGTGAGAGTGCATGGAAGACAAAATGTATTTAAGACAAAATGTTTTCACAAAAAAAGATATTGAAAATCAAATTAATGGATTTATACAGAAATTAGAAAATGCAAATTCTTATTTGATAAATAAGGAACTAAATAAAGCTTATGACCAGTGGAAAGAAGTATATGATGAGTTGAAATTGATTCGAAATGAAACAAAATTAGTACGAACGGAGAAAAAGAATGAAAATAGTTTCTTTTTTGATGGATATGCTATATTGATGTTGGAAACTGTAGCAAAACAAAATATAAAAGCTCCCAAAAAAGAACTATCTGACAATATTGATAACGCATTAGCCGAGTTAAGGTATTACGTTATGCAAATAAAAGATGTTAGGATCACTCGTTGAGTGGTCTTTTTATTTTACATAAAGGAGGTAACAACAATGTATAGACCACAATACTTAGAACAGAAGTATGAAGTAATCACTGTGCAAAATGGTAACGGTGAGATAGTACGAAAGTATAGAAGACCAATAAAGAGCGATACATATAAACGAAAGGAAAACAATGAAGTTATTTCTTTTCGCAGAAGGAGAAAAGTCAAATGAGAAACTACTGGTATGTATCACTAACGAATAGGTATCCACAACCAAACGCAGATGATCCAATTAGAGTTGTCCAATCAGTCCAAATTAAAAAGAAATACTCCATCATTGAAATGACCAGAGAAGCTACACCGAAAGAGATCGATAAGTACAATCTTCGTTACTGTGGCCATGGATATTTTAGTGAGCAGAACATACAGACAAATATAAAAAATATCATTAACATATAACAAAGGTGGTGATGGAAAATGAGTAAGTTGAATCCTAAGCAACAAGCCTTTGCTGATGAGTACATCATCACAGGCAATGCTTATCAGTCAGCGCTGAAAGCTGGCTATAAAGAAAACTACGCTAAGAACGCACAAGAAAAATTGGTGGAAAAAGGTGGAAAAGTATCCGACTACATTCAAGAGAAGCTAAAAGAAGTTCAAACTAAGAGGCATTTAACAATGGAAGAAGCTTTGGCTATTACTGCTTCTATTGCAAAAGGAGAACCACAACGCTTTGAAGTTGTTAAGAGAGATCCTTATACAAACGAAATCATAGAGCGTGAAGTGAGTGAATATTCAGCAGGTTTCAAAGAACGTAACCAAGCACTTGAACATTATTATAAAATAAACGCAGCATTTGTAGATAAGCAGAAAGTTGAAATTTCTGAAATACCTACTTTCATTGATGATATAAGTAGTGATGATGATGGCTAAAAAACTATCTGAATTTCTTCCGCCGAAGTTTCATTCAGTATGGAGAGCAACTTTAAATCAAGACATTCTTAATATAGTTTGTAAAGGTGGGCGTGGTTCAGGAAAATCATCGGATATAGCGCATATCGTTACTCAGTTACTTATGAGATATGCAGTGAATGCTGTAGGTATACGTTATGTTGATAATACACTTGAGCAATCTATTTATGAACAAATGAAATGGGCAATTGAGAAGCAGGGAGTATCGCGCCTATTTAAGTTTAATAAGTCACCACTTAAAATTACTTATCTTCCAAGAGGGAATTATATGATATTTCGTGGTGCTCAAAACCCAGAACGAATCAAGTCTTTAAAAGATAGCAAGTTTCCATTTGCTATAGGTTGGATTGAAGAATTAGCAGAATTTAAAACAGAAGATGAAGTCACGACTATCACGAACTCCCTTTTACGTGGAGAATTAGATGATGGTCTTTTTTATAAGTTTTTTTACAGCTACAATCCACCTAAGAGAAAACAATCTTGGGTAAATAAAAAATATGAGACTTCTTTTCAACCGGACAATACTTTTATTCATCACTCGACCTATCGAGATAATCCATTCATCTCTAAGGAATTTCTGAAAGAAGTTGAGGCAACTAGAGAAAGGAATCCAAGAAGGGCTGAGTGGGAATATGATGGAAAAGCTGTGGGGTCAGGAGTTGTGCCTTTTGATAATCTACAAGTTAAGAAAGGTTCTATTACAGATGAAATGATCTCTAACTTTGATAACATCCGCAACGGTTTGGACTATGGATATGCAACGGATCCTTTAGCGTTCGTCAGATGGCATTATGACAAAAAGAAAAACGGTATTTATGCAATCGATGAAATTTACGGCGTGAAGATCAGCAATAGAGAATTTGCAAACAAAGCTAAATCTAAAGGTTACCAAAATGAGGAGATATTTTCAGATAGCGCAGAGCCAAAGAGTAATGCTGAATTAGTTAATGAACATGGCATGAAAGGAATAAAAGGCGTGAAAAAAGGACCTGATTCTGTTGAGTACGGTGAACAGTGGCTAGATGATTTGGCTTTTATTTGTATTGATCCACTACGCACTCCGAATATTGCTAAGGAATTCGAGAACATCGACTATCAAACAGATCGTGATGGAAATCCTAAGCCAAGGTTAGAGGATAAAGACAACCATACGATTGATGCGACAAGATACGCCTTCAACGAAGACATGTGGGCCAAAAAGAAATCAACCGTTACTAAAGAGCAGCGGAACAAAATCAAGAGGATGTTTTAAGGAGAGTGAACAATGGATAAGGTAAATGAGTTTGAACATGGATCTGATATACATTATTCTAACGACGTGAACACAAATTATGTAAAGTTTAGCGTAGACTCAAATCTTCACTATAGATTTAGCTCAGCAGAAGATTTACTAAACGATTCAGATACTTTAGCAGCAATGATAAAACATCATCATGAATATCAGGTAAAGCGGCTTAGTGTATTAGATGATTATTACAAAGCTAGAAATACAAATATCATGGATAACCGTAGACGTAGAGAAAAGGAAAAAGCGGATCATCGATCAGCACATAACTTTGGAAAAGTTCTTTGTACGTTTGATGTTGGGTACAACACAGGCAATCCTATAAAAGTGCAAATCGAGGACACAAATCAACAAAAAGAAATCGAAGAGTTTAATACTAATAATGACATAGATGGGTTAAATGCTGAACTCTGGCTTGATATGGATAAGTATGGGAGAGCCTATGAGATTATCTATCGAGATTCAGATGATACAGATTATGTTGATTTGGCTAATGTATTTGAAACGTTTGTTGTATATGATACTACAGTAAAACGAGAGCCTATTTTGGCTGTACGGTATCCTAAGACAAGATTCAACAAGGATGCTGATAAACAGTACATTCAACCAATCGTATACACAAAAGAAAAAAGTATCACTTATGATGAGACGACGCTAACAGCAATTGAGTTAAAGAATCCTCAAGATGAACTGCATGAATATAAAGAGGTACCTATTACAGAGTATTCTCCTAATCGTTTCCGAATGGGCTTGTATGAAGATGTGCTATCCTTGATTGATCTATATGATGCAGGACAGTCTGATACAGCCAACTATATGACTGATCTAAACGATGCTCTTCTAGTTATTAGTGGTGATATTGAAGCAGCAGGACTATCCACAGAGGACGCCATCAAGCAGAAAGAAGCGAATATGCTTTTGCTTGAGTCTGGAACTGATGTGAACGGTAATAAAACAAGTGTGACTGCAGGATATATTTACAAACAATATGATGTGAACGGTGTAGAAGCATACAAAGACAGAGTGCGCAAGGATATTCACGAAATCTCAATGGTTCCTGATCTTACAGATGACAATTTTTCCGGAGTGCAATCAGGAGAAGCAATGAAATATAAATTGTTTGGATTTGAACAAATGACGGCAACAAAGCAAAGGCTATTCAAAAAAGGCCTTATGCGGCGTTATCGTCTTTTATTTAGCCTAAAATCAAGTATTTCTGAAATGGATAACTCCGATTTGAAAGGCTTACGTGTAATATTTACGCCTAATCTACCTAAAGCCATTCTGGAAGAGTTGAAATCTTTGGTTGATGCTGGAGCTGAACTCAGTCAAGAGACGATCTTAGGACTCGCTTCTTTTGTTCCAGATGTACAGGCAGAGTTGAAACGAGTAAATAAAGAAACGCAAAAGCAGACTGGTATTTTTGATTCAGATGGTGAAGAAGTAATTAGCAACAAAAAAGATGAAACAGGGGAGTGATTAAATGAACTCCCAAGAATATTGGATCAAACGGGAAAAAGAATGGCAAAAGCAACAAATTAAAGATGATAAAAAGCGCATGGCAGAAATTAAAAGTCGCATGCAATACGCGCAAGATGCGATACAAAAAGAAATAGACGCGCAGTGGGATAGTTTTTCCAATGGTCAGAAAATCACTCGTAGCGAAGCGATGAAGCGTGCTAGTGAAATGGACGTCAAAGCATTCGCTCGCAAAGCAAAGAAGTATGTTAAAGAGAAAGATTTTTCTCCTACAGCAAACCAAGAATTAAAGCTATACAATCTTACGATGCGTGTAAATAGATTAGAGCTCTTAAAAGCTAATATCGGACTTGAACTGATTTCACTGTTTAATGAATTGGATAAGTACTTTTCGAATGAATTAACAAAAGCGGGTATGGATGAACTAAAGCGTCAAGCAGGAATACTTGAACTGACAATATCTGAAAAAGGCTATCTGAAATTAGTGGAACATGTAATAAATAGCTCATTTAGGGCTGATGGATTTGCAACATTTAGCGAACAGCTTTGGATGTATCAATCAGAATTGAAAGCCGATTTGGATAAGTTACTTGTTCGAAGTGTGACAATGGGTCGTAACCCTAAGCAGTTGGCTCCAGAATTAAGTAAGTTTCTAACAAAAGAAGGGCGAGAGAATACTAAGTTTAATGCACAACGTTTGATGGTAACCGAAACAACAAGAATTCAAAGTGGTGTACAGAAGGAAAGTTATCTAGATGCGGATATTGAGAAATATGGATGGGTAACTGAACCTAACGCTTGTCAATTATGTAAAAGCATTGCCGCTGATGGTCCATATTTAGTAAGTGAAATGGAAGTTGGCAAAAATATGATGCCGGTACATCCTTTTGATAGATGTTCTACTTATCCCATTGTGGATCGCTAAAAGTTAATAGTCGATAAATATAGGAGCCGCTAGCCAATTCGCTAACGACTTTTTATTGTGCCTTCTTACAGCTTACAGGCGTTAAAGAGAAAGCTATTTTCGGCTGACCGGCGTAACTGGTCAAATTTATCGGGTAGCGGCGTAACCGTGGAGGATTAATCATGAAAAAACGTTTATTTATGCCAATGAACTTACAATTTTTTTCTGAACCAGGAGATGGTGGATCTGGTGATGAGGGACAACAAGGAAACCTACCAGCTGGCTCACAAGAGACACCGACCGAAGCAAAAGAAGAAAACAATACTGGCAAAACATTTTCTCGTGATGAAGTAGCGAAAATGATCGCTGCTGAGACGAATAAAGCAAAAGCAGCGTGGGAAAAAGAACTAGAAGCAAAAAAAGAAGAAGCTAAAAAGCTGGCAAAAATGAATGCGGAAGAAAAACTACAGCATGAGTTGGAACAAAAAGAAGCTGAAATCGCTGAATTAAAGCGTGGACAGGCACTATCTGAAATGACGAAAGAAGCTTCTAAAATGCTGACAGATGCAAATTTACCACACGATGATGATTTACTTGGTCTGATTGTTTCTGATGATGCAGATGCCACAAAACAAGCTGTAGCAGTCATCACTAACTTTGCTTCTTTGATTAAGAGAGAAAACGCAAGACAAACACCACCAAATGAAGGTGGACAATTTACAGCATCGAAAAATACTAAAGAAACAGTGGCTAAACTAGCTGCTAAAAATCGAATTATCAAATAGGAGGAAAACTTAATGAAAAAGAAACAACTTTTACCAATGAACTTGCAAATGTTTGCTCAAACATGGGATCCAGATAATGTCTTGGTATATGAAACGAAAGAGGGAAAAATTCCTGATAAATATAATACGCTCATTTTGAGTGAAGTTATGGAAAATTCTAAGATCATGCAGTTAGCAAAATACGAAGAAATGACTGACAAAGAAAAGAAATTTGAATACTTTGCAGAAGGACCAGGCGCATACTGGGTGGGTGAAGGTGAAAAAATTAAAACGTCTAAACCTAAATGGATGCAAGCTACGATGACTGCAAAAAAACTCGGTGTCATTCTTCCGGTTTCTCGTGAATATTTAAATTATAAATTATCAGATTTCTTTGAGGAGATGCAGCCAAAAATTGCTGAAGCTTTCTATAAAAAATTTGATGCAGCTGCCTTATTAAATAAAGAAAACCCATTTCCTCAGTCACTAGACGGATCAGTTATTAGTGCGGGGAATGTGGTTGAAGGCGGATTGACTTATGATAATATCCTAGCCTTAGAAGACAAATTAGCAGAAAATGAATTTGAACCTAATGCGTTTATTTCAAACCGAAAAAATCGTACAGAATTACGTTCTGCAGCTCAAACAGTAGGGTCAAATGTTGAGTTTATTTACGATCGCTCTGCTAATACAATTGACGGATTACCAGTAGTAGACCTTAAGTCTTTAGATAAAGGAACTCTTTACGCTGGAGACTTTAATTACATGTTTTATGGAATCCCATATAATATTTCATTTAAGATTTCTGAAGAAGCCCAATTGTCTACTTTAACTAATGAAGATGGAACCCCAGTTAACTTGTTTGAGCAAGAACTGATTGCTTTGCGTGCAACAATGGATGTTGGATTTATGATTGTAAAAGATGAAGCATTTGGGAAGATTTCCCCAAAAGCGTAACGCCTGCTACCGGTATTGTGCCAAATCAAAAGACATGGACCGGTAAAGTAGGCGATACTAAAACATTTACTATTTCAGCTGTGCCTGCAGATGCTAGCGATGCAGCTGCTGTTGTTGCAGCTACTACAGCAACTTCAAGTGATGGAGCTATCGCAACAGTGACCAAAAATGAAAATGGTGGTTTTGATGGAACAATTGCAGCAGAAGGGTCAGCAACATTCACATTTACTTCTGGAGAATTCACTACTTCAATCAATGTGACAGGTCAACCTGCTGGTTAGGAAGTAAAAATATGACGATTGCAGAGGATATTAAAAAACTTCTTAAAGGAACACTAGATGAAAAGCTTGAAGTTATTGAGCGAAGAACGAATGAGCGTATGAAAACCTTGTTAAATACGCAAGAAGTTCCTAAAGAATTTGAAACAGTTGTATATGAAGTATCGTTGAAAAGATTCAATAGAATTGGTCAAGAAGGTATGCAGTCATATTCTCAAGAAGGTTTATCTATGGCTTTTCCTGATTCGGATTTTTCAGAGTATCAAAATGAGATTGACGAATTTAAGCGTAAAGATCAGGAAGAGTTGTACAAACCAAAGCGAGGGAGGTTTAAATTTATATGAGATTTACAGATGAAATTATATTTGTTAAACGTTCATCTGACTCTAAATATGATCCAGATCTCGGTGAGTGGGTTGAAGGCAAACCAGAAAGAACAAGAACAGAGGCAAACGTGACAGATATTGGTACTGATAGAAGTGTGACTATTTTTGGTAGTGTGGAAGAAGGGGCGAAGGTCATTAGGACACAGCCTCTTTCCTACGATTAGTCAAGTAAAAGGTGCAAGAAAAATAGCTCGTAAACGAAAGCGACAAAATCAAGGCACACCAAATAAAGCCCCGTTCGTAAAAAATTTTCGATCTGGGCAAAGAAGTGGTATACTGTAAGTGGTTTAGTTAATGGTCCACTGAGACCGCGTACGCATAGTCGTACTCTGTATGTGCCCTAACCATAGCGTGCATACATTTCAGAAGCTTGTTCATACAAGCAACTGTGGCAACCTTCTCTTTCTTAGGGATAGGTTGCTTTTTTAATTTGTAGTAATAATCGACAATATGATTAGGAGCTGCGCGTTGCTGGCGAATCATATTTCGAATGGTGAAGAAAATAATTTTCCGTGCTTTGGGATTACCACGCTTATTGATGCGGTCTTGGCCAGTATACTTACCTGATTGATACCGTCGGATGTCGATTCCGACAAAAGCATTCAATTGTTTATGGGTTTTAAATCGTGTGATATCTCCTAATTCACCGAGCAATAAAGCGGCTGTGAGTGCGCCAATCCCAGGGAACGTTTGGTACAACAAAAAGCAAGGAGAGCCTTCGGCTTTTTTGATCATTTGTGTCGCCAGTGCTTCTTTTTGTTCGAGTAAATCTTGGAGAAGTTCGGCGTAATAGATTGTTTTTTGACATTGGATACTGTCTTTTTCAACAGCTGGATAGGCACACTGTGCATAGTGGATGATTTGATCTGCCTTTTGCTCGGCACGATTCGCGGAGATTTTTTTCCGTGTTTCGTTGATCAGTTTATTTTTTATTTTTGTCCGAGTAGATGCCAATACAAAATCTGGATGGGGAAAAAGACGGATCAATGTCAATGCGTAAGGGGTCAGCCTGTTTGAAAAGAACTGTTCAAGCTCTGGAAAAGTCAACTGAAGACAGTTGTGTAAATCCATGCGCAGACGAGTGATTTTCTTCTCAATTTCTTGATAAAAACGGGCTAAATCGCGCATCTCTAAGTAAAAATTGCTTTGTACTTCTTTTGGCTGACGTTGACTTTTAAGATGAGTCTGTGCGAGCCGATGGGCATCCGATTTATCTGTTTTCCAACTGCGTAAGGTGCTTTCTTCCATCTGTTTTTTCGCTTCTAACGGGTTTAACAAACAGTAAGAAAAGTGATGATCTTGAAAGAACTTTTCGACTGGTCTGGAATAAATCCCCGTTGCTTCAAAAACAATCAATGGACGTTCAGGCAAGTGCTGGATCTCTTCGAGTAATGCATGAAATCCTCTTTGAGTGTGTTCAATCTCGTCTTCAAATAAGCAGGTGTCGTCTTTGTATAGGACACTGTAGCTGTGTCCCATTGAAACATCTAATGCAAGAATGTAAGGCATTTGTTTTCCTCCTTTTTAAGTTTTGAAAGAACTTTACTGCTTCATTTCGATTCCAATTTCCTATACACGGGCTCATGGCCCCAACATACGTAAACCTGATTCTAAAATGACAGTAAAGAAGTTCGGTTTTTGATAGGGACTCGTAGTCCTCAAGGCTTTGTTCGAACTTTCTTTCACTCTTCACTATAATCTAAAAATAGAAAATAGAGGAGAACATCATTCGTCAATGATGTTCCCCTCTAATCTTAGTATGTTTTTCTATCCCTACATTTGACTTTATCGAGATTGAAGGAAAGACTTGGCAACAAACAACAGCTAGAAATCCAGCATATAGAAATAGTTTAATTGTGCAAGAGGTGGTTCTTGATGAAGGCACAACTTGAATATAAAGGAATCGATCAGCTGATGCGACATCTGAAAAAAGCAGCAACGCTTAATGACGTTCAAAAAGTCGTGAAAAGCAATACTGCTGAAATGACTGAACGAATGCAAAAAGGTGCGCCAGTGGATACAGGTTATTTACGAAGATCAATCAACATGACCTTGTCAGAAGCTGGCTTAACTGGGATTGCAGGACCGACAGCAGATTATGCACCTTATGTAGAATATGGCACTCGATTTATGTCGGCACAGCCTTATGTTAGACCAGCGTTTAATTACCAAAAAGTCAAATTTATGGCTGAAATGAAAGCCTTGGTGAAATGATGATTAAGACAAGAGATCAATCAATTTTTGATGAACTTTTTAAAATATCCCAAGAAAAACTAGGATACAAAACATATGATTACAAGCCTTTAGATAATGTTGGTTATCCTTTTGTGGAATTTGAGAACACTCAGACCATCCATGAAGTAAATAAAACTGACATTAAAGGGTCTGTAATTGTAGTTTTATCCGTCTGGGGATTACAGAAGAAACGAAAGCAGGTGTCAAATATGGCATCTGCTCTTTTTAATGAAGCTAGATTGATAGAAGCCACAGAAGGCTATTATTGGGCTTTAAATTATCAAGCAAGTGGAATTCAAGTGATGGACGACACAACAACCAATACGCCCCTAAAACGAGCGGTTGTCACACTTGAATTTAGAATTAGATAGGAGGAAGAACATGGAAGCATTAAAAGGTATTGATGTCATTTTGCTTTATCGCTTATTGAAAAAAGAAACTCAGGAAGCTGCTTGGAAAATGGCATTTCAAACAGAACATGAAAATGGATTATCAAGAGATTCAGACTCTACAGTGACAAAAGACGGAAACGTTCAAAGTTTAAGCCCGGTTGAATATGATTTTTCGGCTACTTCAATAGTTGCTAAAGGAGATTCTCATGTAGATGAAATGAAACAAGCCTTATTAAATGGCGATATCATTGAAATTTGGGAAATCAACAAAGCAGAACAGGGAACAGATGATAATGCAAATAAGTACAAAGCTACTTATTACCAAGCATATGTGTCTGAATTTACTCCATCGGCTGCTGCAGAGGATAACGTTGAATTAAGTTTATCATTTGCAGTAAATGGTGTTGGTCAAGATGGTTATGCAACCTTGACAGAAGATCAAGCTGCTGTCGTTCAATATACATTCAAAGATACCGTGAAAGCAACTTCGACAGGAGCATAAGAGGGCTTAGATGCTCTCTTTTTTATTTTAGGAGGATGAAAAACATTGAAATTAAAAATTAAAGGTAAAGAATATTCGTTTAAATTTGGCACTAAATTTGTACGTGAATTAGACAAAGTGATGCCTTTCATCGATGGAAATATGGAATTCGGAATGGGACTCTCAGCAAAAGTCTTACCGGAATTACGTTCTTATAATGTCAACACGTTGTCACGAGTCTTAGAAATAGCAAATAGAACAGAAGAAGAAACTATTACGTTGGATGAAATGGATGATTACATCGATGAAGTTAAAGACATCGAAAAATTGTTTGATGAAGTCCTAAAAGAATTGGCGGAGTCGAACGCGGGAAAGTTAGCGGTCCGAAACCTGAATCAGAAATTGAAAGAAGCGGAAAAACAACAAGCGGAATAGATTCTGCACTGGCATACGAACAAATTCTTATCAATTCTTTTCGATATTTGGGAATGACCAATATCTCAGATATCGAAAGAATGACGTTATATGAATACAACATTCGTATGACTGCAGCCCAGTTATCTTGGCTTGACAAAGAAAAGTTGATTCACGAATTAGCGTGGGCAAATCAGCAAGTCCAAGCGGAGAAAAAAGTAGGCAAAAAGACAGTTCCTGTATATCGATCCTTTGAAGAATTCTTTAATTATCAAAAAATCGAAGATTCAATCATGGGAGTTTCCGAACTTTCAAAACAAGATAAAAAATTCCAAAGCTTACTAACTAAAGCTAACTCTTGAGGAAAGGAGGAAAATCATGGAACAATTTTCTGTTGAAGCCTTATTAAAAGCCACAGATAGTGGATTTGTAAAGACTTTTAAAGATGCACAAGATGCTGTTAAAACTTTTGAAAATAATTCAAATAGTATGACAACCGCTGTTGGTAAAGTGATGCAAGGTACTGGTGCCGCAATGACAAAGTATATTACCACACCTCTTATAGGAGTAGGCGTAGCAGCTGCTAAAGTTGGTGGTGACTTTGAAGCACAAATGAGTCGTGTAAAAGCTATATCGGGAGCAACTGGCGACACATTCGAACAGATGAAACAGCAAGCGATTGATCTAGGAGCAAAAACTGCTTTTAGCGCAAAAGAATCAGCTGCTGGAATGGAAAACTTAGCTTCTGCTGGATTTAGCGCACAAGAAATCATGAAAGCAATGCCGGGTCTTTTAGACTTAGCAGCTGTATCTGGAGGGGATGTGGCTCTAGCTTCTGAAAATACTGCTACTGCTTTGAGAGGATTTGGTTTAGAAGCAAGTGAAGCAGGACATGTCGCTGATGTATTTGCTCGTGCTGCTGCGGATACCAATGCTGAAGTTGGAGACATGGGAGAGGCATTGAAGTATGTTGCTCCTGTAGCCAATTCAATGGGTATTTCTTTGGAAGAAACTGCAGCAGCTATTGGTATTATGAGTGACGCAGGCATTAAGGGTTCTCAAGCAGGTACAACGTTGCGAGGAGCATTGTCTAGGTTAGCAAGGCCAACAAAGGCTATGCAAGATACAATGGATAATTTAGGTGTTTCGTTTTATGATGCTGACGGTAAAATGAAACCTTTAAAAACTCAAGTAGAATTACTTAAAAAGCTTTTGAAGGCCTGACGCCTGAACAACAACAAAATGCTTTGGTAACACTATATGGGCAAGAATCATTATCAGGGATGATGGCCTTGATTGATAAGGGACCTGACTCATTAGGTAAATTAACTAAATCGCTGAAAGATTCTGATGGTGCAGCTGATAATATGGCTCGAACCATGCAGGATAATATGAATTCTTCCATCGAGCAAATGTTTGGAGCTTTTGAGTCAGCAGCTATTGTAATTCAAAAGATTCTAGCTCCAACGATCAAAAAAGTAGCAGATGCCATTTCTGGTTTGGTGGAGAAATTTGTAAGTGCTCCAGAATCAACTCAAAAATTAGTAGTGGCCATAGGAGCAATCGCTATTGCAATTGGGCCAGTATTGTATGCATTAGGAATGCTGGTTAAAGCGTTTCAAACCATGAAAGTGGGGTTAGGTGTATTAGGTAACGGAATCTCTTTGTTCAAGAAATTAGGTTCCGCCATAGGTTTTCTTACCAGTCCAGTCGGATTGGTTATAGCTGCGGTAGCACTACTTGTTGTAGGTTTCATCTATCTTTGGAATACGAGTGAAGATTTTAGAAACTTTTGGATTGGCTTATGGGAGGGAATCAAGTCTGCTGTAAGCTCGGCAGTAGAATGGATTCAGAATGCATGGAAATCTACAGGAGAATGGTTTAACAATTTATGGAAGTCCATTAAAGAAGGCGCAGACAATGTTTGGACTACAATTCAAGAAGCCCCTGGGAAAGCGGCAGATTGGATCAAGAATAAATGGACTGAAACAAAAGAGTTCTTTTCGAGTATATGGGATGGCATCAAAGAAGCTGCCAGTTCCGCTTGGGAAGGAATTGTAAACATTCTAGCACCGTATGTTATTGCCATAAAAAATGTTTTTCAGCCAATGATTGATTTCTTTACGAACCTATGGTCTCAAATTGGATCAATCGCAGGCTCTGCATGGGAAATTATAAAAACTGCTGTAATGGGTCCAATTCTGCTTTTGATTGATTTGATAACAGGCAATTTTAATCAGTTAAAAGAAGATGCTTCGATGCTGTGGACTACATTAACTACAAATATCCAAAACATTATCACGACGTTTGTAGATATAGTTGTTGCTTATTACACAGCCTTAAAGGATACTGTGATAAATATCTGGAATGTGTTAACTTCTACCATCAAAGATGTGTGGAATTCTTTTACTACATGGATCAAAGAGACAACTAACAATATTGTAAATAGTATTAAACAGGGATGGAATAACCTAAAACAAGGGACAATCGATCTGTTTAATAATATGATTCAAGGAGCGAAAGATTTATGGAATTCTTTCAAAGCTTGGTTTATTAATCTAGTTATTGGAACTAAGGATAACATTATTCAGGGATGGGAAAACCTAAAACAAGGTACTATAGATACTTTCAACAATTTAGTAAGTGGCGCTCAAGAAGTGTGGGATAATTTAGTAAATGCTGTTAGTGATACGGTGGATAGAGTAACTGGCTGGTTTGATAACTTGAAAAATATCGACTTATTAGCAGCCGGAAAAGCCATCATGGATAGTTTTCTAGAAGGGTTACAAAATGCATGGAAATCTGTGCAAGATTTTGTTGGAGGTATTGGTGATTGGATTCGTGAACATAAAGGACCTATCCAATACGATAGAAAGCTATTGATTCCAGCTGGTCAGGCTATTATGAACGGTCTGAATAAAGGACTGACAGGAGGATTCAATGATGTACAGAATACTGTTGGAAGTATGGCAGACTTTATCGCGGAACTTTTCAATGCAAATTCTGATGTAGATATAGCTGCAAATTTGAAAAATGCAAATAAAAACATTGATGCACAAGTTGAACATAAAATAAATATGGGTGGCTCTACTAAACCAGCTGTATTTAAATTCAATCTTGGAAGACAATCGTTTAGATTGTTTGTGGACGATATTTCACAAGCTATGGGCGAAGGTGCAGACATTAATCTAGAATTTTAGGAGGGAATATTTTGGATCAGCGAGAAAATAAAATGTACTCATTCAAAGACACAACTATTAATCTCAATAGTTCTAAAAGATTCCTTCCAACGTCTGCCATGATGTACGATGGAATGTATTTAGAAGATTTGATTGAGGGGTATCAAACACTCACGGTTGAAGGTAGAGAAATGCTTTCTGTAGAAGTTGAACAGCAAGAGATACAAATTGGTTCAATCATTACAAATCAGAAAATACCTTCAAGAACACTAAAAATAACATATAAACTGGAAGATAGAGATCCAGAAAAACTACAGTTTAAATTCAAAGAACTGTTGAATTATTTATACCGGAATGAAGACGTGGAAATTAGGTTTCATGATGAATTAGATTATTATTACTACGGTCGCTATACATCAACTGATACTGTTCCAGGAGAATCCAACTCGATTATTTCGAGTTTTAATGTATTCTGTGCGGATCCACTAAAGTATACGAAAGAATGTGTTAGTGATGGCTATATTGGAAATCCGATACAGTTTCCTATAACACCAAGAAAAATTGAAGTTACTTTATCCATGAATAATTCAATCAAAATTACAAACGGAGAACAAAATATCACGATAACTGATGCGGCAATAAAAACAGGAGACGTGTTGGTTTTTGATTTTTCCGATGAGCAGGTAACTGTAAACGGAGAAGATTGTACTTCTATGATTGATTTAGAAAGTGATTTTGAGAACTTTTATCTTAAGCAAGGTCAGAAGATAACTAGCAATAATGGGAAGCTTAAAATATTCTATAGGGGGGCGACAATTTGAGTGAGACAGTTTATTTCTTTGATCACTTGCAAAAACTTATTAAAAGGAAAAATACAAGAAGTTTGATTGAAGTCTCCCAAGAAAAAGAAATTAGTTCTGATAAGAGCGATCTAATGAAAGATACTCTATACGTTACGACAAAATATGATAAAGAAATAGAGGATGCAAGATATATGGCGATTCGTGAAAACGAGTCGTCTTTTTCGTTGTATCGAATTACTAAAGTTAGCGACCCATCTGAAACATTAGAGTTTACAGGGTTAGGATTTGCAACAAATGAATTAGATGCTTACATCATCAAAGATATTAGACCGAGTGGGCAGCCCTTAAAAAATGTCCTTGATCGATTGATTGAATTTACTGAAGGAAATTGGCGCGTTGGTCACGTAGAAGCAATGTTACCAGCAGTAACTGCAACTTTTTACTATGTCTCTGTAAAAGAAGCGTTGAAAGAATTGCAAACCTTAGGCATGGAATTTGTCTTTAGGTGTTCTTTGAATTCTGATGGAATAAAGGATAAATGGATCGAAGTATATGAACAAATTGGTGAAGAATCGAATACACGTTTTGTATATGGTAGTAAAGCATTAACAGTTGTAAGAGAGATAGATAGAAGCTCAATCTCAACTTCAATGATAGGTCGTGGGCGAGGCGAAGAGGTCGGCGACGGATACGGTAGAAGAATTGAATTCACTGATGTTGAATGGAAAAAGTCGAATGGTGATCCTTTAGATAAGCCTAAAGGTCAAAATTGGCTTGAAGATCCGGAAGCAACTCAAAAGTATGGGATACCACAAAAAGATGGATCAATGAGAAAACGAGAAACCGTAGTAGTGTTTGATGATATAGATGATCCAACAGAATTACTTAAAAATACTTATTCAACCTTAATCGATTCTGCTAGACCGTTAGTACAATTCAAAGCTGAAGTCACTGGAGGAGATGTGATAGGAAATACAGTGACTATTCACAGATACGATAAAGGTTATCACTATAAAACTCGTATTTATAAAACTACATTCAATCGGCTTACCGGTCAAACCCATATCGAACTAGGAGATAATTTAACACAAGACGTTAGAAAACAAACGGCTTCTATTGTCAATAATATTAATAGTTTAGAATCTAGCAAAATGACATTTTACGAATCGACAGAGATTGGAAAATACCAAGATGACATTATGCGAGGCGCAGGAGATAATGGCGGTTCTATTTATTGGGTAAATGGAATTGAAGCTGGTGTTAGTGATAGTAGAGAAATCTATGAAACTGTTTACATGGATGGACCTAACATTCCTAGATCGCGCTTTTTTATGGTCCAAAATAACTCAGGAATATCTTTCAAACAGTGTAAAAAAGGTGAATGGCAAACAATCCAAGATGTACACAATGGCGATAGCACGACTGCGTGGACGTTGGATGGAACTTTCAATGCTAATTTTATTAAAGCAGGAATTCTTTCAGGTATTCTCGTGCAAGGGGTAGCTTTAAAGACATTGGATGATAAAGATTTCCAATTAGTGGCAGAAGGAGGACAACTTTCTTTTGAAAAAAAGGTCATTTCAACTGGGCTTGACGATGTTCACGGAGAATCGCTTGGATCCATCGTAGCAACTTATGGAGGCGGAAAAATAAATGGGTTTGCTGTATGGAAAGAACCAAACTATATTTTTTCCATTAACGCTGGGGACGGCGGCGATCGAGGGAATCCTATTTTTCAAATTCCAGCAGACGTTACTGCTGATAAGCGCAAATATAATCTTTACGGTGATGGTAAATTTTCAGAAGGAAATATAACCATAGATGGCCGTCTAGATGTCAAAGAATTATATGTGAACGGCGTTAAAATCGATACAAACGGTGGAGACAATAATGGAGGAGACAATACTGGAGGAAACGATAACGGTTGGAATGGACAATATCCACCAGAAGTAACTACTGATCGGGATAAACGTTATTGGCAGATTTGGGCAATGGCAATAGGTGCTGGCTTTACTAAACAAGCTGCTGCAGCCTTACTTGGAAATGCTCAAGGAGAATCAGATGCTAATCCAACCGCTGATGAGGGCAATGGCGCACCAGGGTTCGGATATGGTATATGGCAATGGACGGATTCCACAGGTGCAACTAGCGGACGTGTCTATATGCTCAACTTAATGACAAAGGCTGGCATCAGTGATGATCCAGACACGATCACGGCGCAGTTCAAATTGTTGATGTGGCATGCACCGAACGGTCAATGGCTTGTTACTAGCGCTTATCCTTACACATGGACACAATTCATGAATCTAACCGATATCAACACAGCAGCACAAGCATTCGTGGCTAACTTTGAACGTCCACGTGATCCACATCCAGAACGGACGACATGGGCACAAGAATGGTACGACAAATTCAAAGATTTGGAAATTCCTGCATCAAAAGGATATATAAAACCAATTGCAGATCCAATCAGAGTGACGAGTGAATTTGGCTGGCGCACTTCTCCAATTACAGGCGCACAAGAATTTCATAACGGTATTGACCTTGTAAATGGAAATCCTAATACACCTATTTTTGCATCAGCAGATGGCGAAGTGATTGTTGCAGGTGATGCAAATTACTTTGACTGGTATGGAAATTGGACAGTGATTAAACACGCTGATGGAATGTATACAGGCTACGCACATCAAAGCCGAGTAGACGTCTCAAAAGGTCAGAAGGTAACTGCTGGTCAGCAAATTGGACTGATGGGCACTACTGGACCGTCAACAGGAGAACATTTACATTTTCAATTTATGGATGAGTTTTATCCATCATCGGCAGCGCATTTTCACAATGCAAGAGACTACATCGATTTCTAAAGGAGGGATAGTCGTGGCAGAAACGCAGCATAAAATGGTCCTATCCACCACCGAACCAAACAACGGAATAAATTTGGTTCGAATTCGGCAAGGGGATGTTTTAACCCAAAAGTTCGTTGTTGAAGTGGTGGAACATGGCAAACTAAAAACATTCGATGGCTTAGTGCCATTTTTTATTAATACAACAAAATTTGGCGAAAACCAACCTGTTGAACAAAAAGTACAGGAATACAGTCCAGCACAGGCAAGGCTTGTTTACACGTTAAGCGAGCCTGACTGGCAATGGGGTGGTGAAAACACCGCCCATTTCAGCTTCCGATCACTCAATGGCGATGGAACTTGGAGTGAACAATTTAGCACGCAAGATTTTACCTATCGAGTCATTTCTGGAATATCAAGAAGTCGATTACGTGATTCTGGCTATGTTTGGACTTTTGAAGATTTACTAAGAAAATTCAAAGATTATATGAATCAAGGAAAGAGTGACTGGGAGCAGTGGTTAGAAGATAATCGTGAAATACTGGAAAACATCGATCCAGGTGGTACGATCATCAACATTTTGAATGAAGCTAAAGGCGACTACGAATCATTAGCTGATCGTTTAAACAAAAAATACCAAGTGCCAGTCGGCAGCTCACAAATTAGAGAAACAACACGCTTTTTTGATTACGACGCGATGAAATACGTTGACCTAGTGCCGCGCAATTTGAATACGGTTGTCAACAGTGTTAATAACAGTAAATTTAACTTTTCTTTCATTACAGACATTCACGTAGATAATCACAACTTGCGTATAGATGGTGTCGGCTACAAAGACGCTTACTATCTAAGACATTGGCGCGCAATCCCTCAATTTCAAAAGTTAGGGAACAAGACAGATGTGATGATCTATGGTGGAGACAATATTGACGGCGGGCTTGGTTCACTCGGTAACGACACAGGCATTATTGACGAATGGAGCGCGCGACATTCTATGTTAGGCACGCTCAAACGCTTCACTAACGCAGCAGTAGCAGGACAAGAGAAACCGGTCGTTATCTGTAAAGGGAACCATGACGCTTGCTTTGAACCTACGTGGCTCAAACGAAAAGGGATGTTATGTAACGCCGACTTTGAAGAGTATTGGAACGGCCTATACGGAGGTACATTATTCCCAAATAAAAATGTAGCAATTTACCGTTTTGATACTTGCGATTTTTACGAAGGCGGCACAGGCGACAAGTACGTGGACGGTTACAGCAATGAAACGCCGGGAGTTTTCAGCGCTAAACAAATCAACGCCTTCGGAGAATGGTTGATGAACGTTCCGAGAAACTATCATGTGGTATTAGTAGGACATACACCTTTACGTTTAGCTAGTGCTAATGTTCGTAATATCAACATGATTAGCGCGTTGGTAGAAGGCTTTAAATCTGGAAGCCCAGTAACTATTAATTGGGCCGACTTAGGGCAACCGAATGACGGTTCGTTCGGTGGATCGAAGACCTTCACTATGAACACAAAAGGCGCGGGCGTTGTGGTAGGTTATTTCTGCGGACATTGGCACCAACACCTCGAAGATATGTTCGGAACAGTAAAAATGATTATTTGCGACGTTGGTTTTTCTCAAACAGCTAGCCAAGTAGACACGCCGGACGAATTAGCGTTTTACAAAATAGAAGTTGACACAGCAACGAGAAAAGTGACAAGTAAAGGCGTAGGACGCGCGAAAGACTTCACTTATAACTATTAAGGCGGTGAACAATTAAATGTTAGATTTTCAAAGCAAACCAAATATTTTTGAAGAAATGAGTTATGAAGAGGCTGTAAAATGGTTATTGCGTCAAGCGGCTATCCATTACGACGGTTCGGATCACGACGCGCACGTCCTAGCTACTGAAAGCAACGCGGGCTTTGCTACACCGGAAACAGTTATGCAAGCGCGTGGGCGTTGGTTACGCGATTATAAGCTACCACAAAAATATCCGAACATTTTAGACATTCCGCCCGGCAAATACGCAACCAAAGCCGGATGGGGCGCAGACAACCCCGGCGAAATCGAAGATAACAGTTACGTCGAAATGATGGTATTCGCGGATCACGATTTGAGAAAATTAATCGTTGCTTTTGCTCGTTATAGCGGCGAAATTTACATCAAAATGACACATAACAGCGACCCGGTAGAAGGTTATAATTCGCTAGGTTGGCGGCGCGTTTACACTACTTCTGTTCTTTTTGAGGGAGAATTAAGAAAAGGGCAATCAGTCAATCTACCAGACGATACTTTCCGTTACCAAACGCTCCGTATCCACTATACAGACGGCAACGGCGACTTTGGGGAAGAAGTAAAACGTCAAAGATACGCGCGGATTACAAAAGCTAATTTATGGAACGAGAGTGCAGGAATGACGTTGATCGAGTTTGAACTGACAATCGAAGCGCGAAAGATAACGATGTCAAACGGCAGAGCTTTAGATATTTCATCCGGCAATGTTTCCAATCCCGCAATGAGCAACGACGTGAAAATAACTAAGATTGAAGGTGTGAAATAATGGCGCATGTCATCAAAAAAGGCTCTATCAAAGTACCTACACAGCCGAAAGACTACGATTTGCAAGCAACGGGGCTTGTATTTAAATCATACGATAATCAAATAGCGTTAGAGTTCAACGTCGAACAACAGAACGGCACACCGGCGGACTTGCTAGGAGCTAACTTGCGCTTGTTGATGTTTATTTATGATGAAGTAGATGGAATGATCACGAAAGAGCCAATCCCTTTTATCACGAAAAACCTCATTACAGAGAGTTTTCTAAACGGTCATGTAAAATACATCCTACCAGAAGCGCTGAAAGCCTATAACGGCGTCGTGGAAACTTATGTTTACATCGAGTATCCCGACGGCACAACGAGCGATAACATCGGTTTTACATTCCGTATGAAACGTTCAGAAATCGACGGACTAGCGCAAGATAAAGCTGACTACTTCATTGAAGACTTCAAGCAATTGCTTGATGGAGTCAAACAAGAAGCAACGGATGCAGTGAATGAGGCACTAGCAAAGGTTGAGGTTGTTTCTGAAAATGTTAGTTCAGCGCAAAATGATCTAACTATACTTGAAGGTCGTATTGATCAAGCCAATCGGGAAATCGACAAGGTTCTTTCTGGCGCAAATAAATTCCGTACAGATATCGATACACTTAAAAATAGCAAAGCAGATAAGACATTTGTTGATGCACAGTTGGCACAAACTGCTCAGGATTTAGAGCAACGAGGAGTTAATATTGAACAATTTGGAGCAAAAGGTGATAACAGTACAACTAACACTCAAGCTATTCAAAGCGCTGTTGATTTTTTAAATGGATTGGGTGGAGGTACACTGGTTGTTCCTGACGGAATTTTCTTGATAGATGGTTTAATTAATATTCCTTCCAATATACAGATTACCGGTATTACTAGAGCTAAATCCAAAATTAAAACAACAAACCAAAATGCTCACATTTTTAGGATTAATGACAATGCCGTTAATATTAGAATTTATGATTTGTCTTTTGAAGGCACTGGCATTGTCAGCGCTAGTGGGACACCTAGTTACGGTGTTTACGGAAGGGGTACTACAGGTGTAACTATTGAAAGATGTTCCTTTGAATACTTAGGTGGTGGCGGTATTTATTTACTCTCGAATACAAAAAGAGTAAGGATTTATGATTGTTATCTAAATAATAATCCATATGCAAGCCAAGAAAACTTCGATATTCAGATTTACGATAGAGCAGAGGATGTTCGCATTATAAATAATGAATGTCTTTCTGATAACGATATGGGAATTGGTGTATTCTTTAGAGACCTCACTAATGTATGGGTTGAGAATAATAAGTGCCATAATCATCAACGACATGGAATTATCGTAGGTTATCACTCGGGCACACCTATAGGAATTAATATTAGAGATAATAGGTGTCATAACAACGGATGGGTAGGGATATACACCGCTTTCGATCCGAGTACTGTATTGGACGGTAAAACCGTTATTACTAATAACCAATGCAGAGGTAATGGCTATAACGCTTCTCCTGTAGGCTCTCCGGACGAAAGCATAAGAGGCGGTATCGTTTTCTCTGGTTTCAACGCATTAATCGAAGGCAATCACTCTTATAATAATTTAGGTAGCTTTGGCTCAGGTATAAGATCTAGAGGAACCGACCTCTCAATTTTAAATAATTTTTGTTTGGATAATGAAGGTGATGGAATAATCATGTGGGCGACCGTCTCTTCGATAAAAAATAATAACTTAATACAGGGTAATTCTTGTTTGCGAAATGCAGGAGATGGAATAAGAGCGGCTGGAGGATCAAATTCTATATCGGTCGAGAATATAAACATAATCTCTAACAAATGTAATAAAAACGGGGCTAGGGGTATCAGCGCTATTTATTGCCCTTCGGGTTCAATTACGAGCAACGAATGTTTAGAAAACGGGTATAACGGAATATACTCCATACACAATACTTTTAAGCTAATGATCCATAATAATAAATTATTAAATAATTGCAAAGATGAAAGTAGAACAACTTATTTAGCTGGATTGTGTCTTGGTGGTGGAAGTGGTGTTAGTGTTCAATCAAACATTATCTCTCAAGATAGCGGAGAAAGACAAACGCATGGAATTTGGGCATTAAGCGGTCAAGCTAAGGCTGTTATTATTGGTAATGTAATTGATGGAGTGAGTACAGGTATTCAAGATGCAAGTGGAACGGCATTAAGAGCTAACAACGCTATTAATGGAGTTTTAGGGGGGTAATGTTCAGGGGGAAATTTACAGGTTAATCTAATATAGGATATATATATTTCTATAAATGTATGGTATTTTAGTATTAGTAATTTGATAGGAGATATATATAATGATTAACAATTACACCCAAAAGAGAGTTGGAGCAATAATTAGACAGGGAGTATTAGGGTCGCTTTTAATTGTAACTGCAATGATCTTAATATTACCTTCATTCATTAGTAACCAGTACCTAACCACACTTAATTATGGTTTTATTCTCACGAATTTATTAATTGGTGTTGTTTCGTGGTTTATGATCGTATACGAAACCAGAAAAGCCCCATACTCTTTGCATTTGATACATTGGGTATTCCAATTTATATTCTTTTTTATTGCATCTGCCGTACAATATTGGGAAAACACTTTTCCGTGGGGATTTTTAACTTCTAATAGTGAATATTTATTGAAAGCTAATTTGGTTATCTTAGTTTGGCAATTTTTGTGGATTTTAGCAACTAAGGTGAAAAGCCCAAACCAAGTAATTACCAAAACAAAATCGGACAAAACTTTTGTAAGTTACGCAAAGATTAATTTTGTTTTTATACTATCTTTCTTGGTAATGTTGTATTTTATTTATCTATATGGCTTTTCTGGCTTGTTCACAAGGGGAAGTAATATGACAAACCTTGTTGATAACTCATCTTTTAGAACAGTTATTACTGTTACTCTTAGGTCGATACCGGTTTTATTATTAACTTTAATCGCTTTAAAAATGAGATCAAATAAAGGACCAATTCTTAAGATAGTATTATTAATAGCTATTGGTATAACACTTTTAACGAATTTTCCGTCCGCTACTGCAAGATATTGGGCAGCAGCAATATATCTGGGCTTGTTTTTAACTTTCTTCAATATAAAGTCTAGGAATTTGGTAGTTTTCTTATTAATATTCGGTTTAAATGTTATATTCCCTATTTTAGGTGGTGCTAGACGAGTTGAAACTTTAGGCGAATTTCTTTCTGGTATTTCATTTTCGTTGGGCTCAAACTTAACTTCAGGTGATTACGATGCTTTTTCACAAATTGCCCATACTATGTTTTATATTGATCATTACGGAATCACAATGGGAAAACAATTACTTACTGTTATGTTATTCTTTGTTCCGCGAAGTATTTGGGAATCTAAATCGATTGGAAGCGGATATTTAGTCGCAGAAGGTATTCAACTTCCATTTTATAATGTGTCTAGTCCTTTACCCGCAGAAGCTCTGATTAATTTCGGAATAATAGGTGTAATAGGATTTGCGATCTGTATATCAAAGTTGTTTTCGTGGCTAGATAAACAGTATTGGGAAGGTAATAAACCTTCTATAAAAATAATATATCCATTTTTTATCGGATTCACTTTTTTTGTAATGAGAGGAGATATGTTGTCATCGATTGCTTATATTGTCGGTTTTTCAATTTGTTTTCTTTTATTTAAACCCAAACTCAAGTCATAGTAGGAACAAACTGCGCGGTAAATAAAAATTAAGAAACGAAGGTAGCCGAGAAATCGGCTGCCTTTTTATATTGAGAAAATGAGAGTGAGAAATGGTAAATAGGAAATTAAAACAAGATCTACAGAAAGTTTCCAACAAGCGACCTAGTGACTTCTAGGATGCTTTAGGGTGTCACTTAAGAGGGATTACAGTGCATGAGTTGGGAATGGCTAGTAGGTTTGTTAATTGGAGGTGAGTAGTATGTTTAGTTTTAGCGATGTGAAAATGATGTATGATTGGGGCTGTTTTACTGACGATCAAGTTCGACTATTCGTTCCACTATGCATTACAGACGAAGAAGCAGATAAAATTATTAGCAAAGAAGAAAGCGCATCTTAATTGATGTGCTTTTTATTTTGATTTAAGGAGTTGTCACATGATTAATTTAGGGGAATGGGGAACAATCGCAGGATCAATCACTGCGATTGTTTCTTTGGTTTTATTAGTAATAAAACCAATTACTGCATCTTTCTCGAAGATTACTGAGACTCTTTCAAAAGTAAATCACAATTTAGATTTGCTGACTAAAGATTTAGAATCGAGCAAATCAGATCGATTGATGATTCATGAAGAACTAAAGAAACACGATGAAAGATTAGATACACATGCAGAAAAATTGGTGGAACACACGCAACAAATTAAAACTTTATTTAGAGAAAGATCCAGGTAAAAAAGAAAGGAGTTAAGAAGAAATGATTTTACCCGATAAGTATTATCAAATCACCAAATGGACGGTTTTAACAGTTTTACCAGCTGCATCTGTTTTAGTAGCCACGTTAGGAAAAGCGTATGGATGGAATGGAACAGATATGACAGTACTGACTATCAATGCAGTAGCGACGTTTTTAGGTGTTATCACTGGTGTGTCGGCTTATAATTTGAAAAAATAGGAGGAAAAAAATGAAAAAGAAAATTTTTGTAGGAGCCGTGGTGGCTCTTTTTTTGTTGCCAGTAAACGCATTTGCCTATACTATTAACGATGAATATAATCTAGCTCCAAATCAAGGAGATTCAAGATTAGCAATCCCAAACAAAATTATTTTACATGAAACTGGGATAGATGCACCTGCAAGAAACGTAGCCGCCAACATGAAAAATAATTATAACGGAAGTAATCCTTATACTACAGATGTTATTGGTGACGGTGGGATTGTTTACCGTGTGGGTGAGCAAGGATATGTTTCGTGGGGAGCTGGTAACGCCAATCCTTATGCGCCTGTACAGATTGAATTACAACGCACATATGATAAAGCATTGTTTGAAAAAAACTATCGAGCTTACATTGATTATACAAGAGATAGTGCAAAAAAATATGGAATTCCATTAACTCTTGATCAAGGAACTTCTTTACTTACAAAAGGAATCGTTTCTCATTTGTGGGTGACAAATTATGTTTGGGGTAATCACACCGATCCATATGGGTACTTATCGCAAATGGGTGTCAGCAAAGAAAAGTTAGCCTATGATTTGGCTCATGGCTTTACGGATGACAACCCAACAACTTCGGACGATAAACCAGTCATTGATCCAACTAGAACAGGTGCAGCAAATCCTACACTGACAGATGGAACGAATTACGCCCACATTGATCAGTTTGGAGAAATCGAAAATGCAAACTTGCATGTGGCTGGATGGCACATTGCTAATTATAAATACGAGTATATTTTCATTATGGACTACAATACTGGGAAAGAATTAGCTCGAGTAAGAGCTGATGGAATTTATAGACCAGATGTAAACCAAGCTTATAATACTTCTGGAAATGTTGGTTATCATGTATCTTTCAATATGCGTAATTTTCCTAATAAGAAAGTCTATGTAATGATGCGGGCAACGAATGATCCAGAAGGGAACACTAAAGGCGGAGCACAAGATTTTCATGATAAACGCTGGTATTTAAATATTCCGCAACGATAAAAAAATAGCCCCTCGTTGAGGGGCGGTACATAATTATATTGAAAACTATAAAAATCATTCGATAAAATAGTGATGTTGCCGCATATCTTCACTATCACTCATAAATAGTCACACTCCAAGATATGCGATAACAGGTTTGTTGCCACACATTCTACTGGTTGACTGTTTATGGCTTTCCGTACCCTTAGCTCAGTTGGTCAGAGCAAACGGCTCATAACCATCCGGTCGTAGGTTCGAGTCCTACAGGGTACATTAATGTAGCCAATTGAATCGTTCTGTGTTAGAATTTTTTGAAGAGTATTATACAAGCTAAAGCTTTTCTCCATTGCCACTCAAATGAGTGGCTTTTTTATGTATCCTTTTATGGATTAATGAAAGGATGTTTCACATAGTTATACTTCTGTATATTTGAAAAGTTTTACTTTGATTTTTAAATGGAAAGACATTTGGGTTATATTGTGAGATAATAATAAAGAAGAGTTTAAAGCGTTCCCCAAAAACCACTCCCCAAAAGTGTGTTACGCTTTAAACTCTTTTATATTTGAAGCCATTAAAAAGCATACCATATAACTGTAAAAAATAATGGGAAAAAGACTTATAATTGGAGTGATAGTTAATTAGTGACTTATTTTTGATTTTATAGCACTGATACTATAAAATATAGATATCATCATATTACACAATCTTAATACCAACTTAAAAATATCTCCTTTCATAAGTATGGTGATAAAATCCATTCCGGGCTACCTTTTTAGGTAGCCTACTTTAATCTTTATACCTTTCTGGATCAACGAAAGTATACTTCAAATAGTCATAACGCCGATGATCGCTCCGTGCGTCTGGCACATCAGTCACGATATCAAACAAAAAATATACGTCTTTCTTCATTCTAGTTTTTGCAGCAGGGATTTTAAAGTAGTTCTTATTAGAATAGTAGAGATTGATTAATAAGCTATCTTCGATTGCTAAAAAGAAAACTTCTGAATCCCATACTTTATAAAAATCTTTGATAAATCTATTCGAAGGATCAAATTTAAACCATAATTGTGTTTTTCCTTCCATTAACATAATATTCACCTCAAAAAAAAGTATACGAACTAATGTTTGTATTGTAAATAGAAAAAGATGAGCTAAATTATATGCTCATCTTTTTTGATAGATATTATAAATCTAATAATTCTTGTTTCTTTTTATTAAATTCTTCTTCTGTAATGATTCCGTCATCCAATAGTTCTTTATATTTTCTTATTTCTGAAGCTGAGGAAATTGTTGATGTATTGGAATTTGTAGCAGAAATATTTCTTCTTTTTAAATTATAAATAATTTCGTTTAAAGAATCACTTATCCTATCAACAGTATCTTTATCAACTGCAACATTCAATACTTTACCAAGAGTATCAATAGTTAATGTACCCAACAGTATTCCTCTTTTTTACTAATATTATTTAAATTGTCTAATATAATACTTTGTACATTATTGCCTATCATTTTTTGTTGAGCTACAATTAAACGTTTATTAGTTAATGCGTATGCATAATTATTGTCATGCTTAGTTGACGAGATATAGTTATGCAATCCTACAAAGCAGAAGATTACGTATTCGTCACTGTTAAGTTGATCTGATATTAAGTTAAAATGATGAGTTGTCCATTTTTTAGTCATTCCTTTACCATAGCCGTATTTAAGACAAAATTCTACCATCTCTTCAGTAGTTCTCATTCTATCATTACCTATATCATGATTGTTTTGTGTAGTATAATCAGATATGTTTAATTTTCTTTTTTCTGATGGACCCTTATCTAAATCTTCTAAATTCAAAGATCTTATTATTTTATAAGGAGTAGTCATACCGTAACCAGCTTTTTTCATACAATTGCCGCAAACAATTTGTTTATCTTTGATTTTATATGAAGTTAAGCCAATTTTACCTCCGCACTTTGCACATTGTTTACTCATATTAGTTCCTCCTAGATATCAGCTTTCTACTACTATTAATATTCTATCAATAGTGACCATACTTTGACCATACTTTTTAGAAAGAATAGAAAATTACAAGATATTTAATAATAGAAGAAAAGCACTAATATCATGGGTTCAGAAGCATTGAGAGCTTATCAGGAAACAGTATAATTGAAGTGTCTGTTTATCCAGTAGCTCAAGAAGCTTAATTGAAGCTTGCGATTAAAGAGGTTGTGACAAGATTTTTGTCACAACCTCTTTTTTGTTTATAAAAAAAGTTGGAATGAAGGATGCGAAGGTTGCCATGTCTTTTTACGCTTAAGATTTTTTTGCCATTTTGTAATCAGAATGTTTTGATAACTATTGTTTTTATTGATGAAAGCGATATCGTTTGCTATCAGCAGCATCATTGTAGGATAAATAGTGTTCTTTTTCTTGTTTCCGATATAAAAATGGAGTTGATATTTTGTGTTCTTTTATCTTCATTACGCTTGTCCCTTCGCTTGTTGTCAACGAAACAAAATCAGGTAAATAGTTGACGAAACGGAAATAAATACATAGTATTATGTTTTGAAGCCTAAGAACAACAGTCTATAGAAAAGGAGCGATACCATTGGCAAAACGCATGGACCGAATTTATATGTATGTCAAAGAAAAAACCGCTCATTTAACAAAGGCAGAATATGACCAAGGAGTAACGACACAAGAAATTGCTGAAGTGTTAGGAATCCAAAGAACGAATAGCAGTAAAGATCTGAATCAGCTAGTGCGCGAAGGAAAACTGATAAAGACAGATGGACGACCAGTACGTTACATATATCAAACACTCGCTACGCACGTAAAGCCAGCTGCAAAACATGTGGTCAGTTACAAAGAAACGCCGGTCTCTGAAGAAAAAAATACGCTCCAGATAGATACTAAGGATATCTTTGCAAAAATCATTGGAGCTAATGGTAGCATGAAAAACTCAGTGGAACAGGCAAAAGCTGCGATCTTGTATCCGCCAAGAGGATTAAATTGCTTGATTACAGGACCTACCGGATCAGGAAAGACTTATTTTGCGCACGCGATGTATCATTTTGCCAAAGCACATCATGTAATAGATGAGGAAACGGAACTGATTGTTTTCAATTGTGCTGATTACGCGAATAACCCTGAGCTTTTGATGAGCCATTTATTTGGGTATGCAAAAGGAGCCTTTACAGGTGCAGATGAAGAAAAAATGGGAATTATCGATCAAGCGGATGGTGGTATGTTATTTCTGGATGAAATTCACCGATTGCCTCCAGAAGGTCAAGAAATGATCTTTTACTTTATGGATCACGGGACTTACAGTCGACTTGGAGAAACAACGAAATCTCATGAAGCAAATGTACGAATCGTAGGTGCGACCACAGAAGATCCAGGCTCTTCGCTATTGGAAACTTTTGTTCGGCGTATCCCAATTAATATCAAACTTCCGGCTTTTGAAAAACGCCCTGCAAATGAGAAAGTCGATTTAGTAAAAATTATGATTGCCCACGAAGCGAACCGCACGCAACGAAAGATCTCTTTGACAGAAGATGTAGCAAAAGCACTGATTGGCAGTGTGACTTATGGGAATATAGGTCAATTGAAGTCGAATATCCAGTTAGTATGCGCACGAGGATTTCTAAATCATATGCAATCTCCCGAAATATCGATTACGATTGATGATTTGACAGAAGGGATTCGTAGCGGATTGATTCAATTAGCAAGCAACCGCAGTGCAATGGCAGAGCTTTCTAAAATATTGGAGCCAAAGATAACTGTAGCACCAAACGATACAATCATGAAAATCCAATCAGACTCCTATGAATTACCTTATAATCTATATGATATCATCGGAGATAAAGCAGCTTTGCTGAAGTCGGATGGGTTGGACCAAGAAGCAATCAATCACTTTATTTCTACAGATATCAACATCCATCTGAAGTCTTTTTATAAAGACCATGGGTTTTCTTTTAATGCAGATAGCAAATTAGCAGAATTTGTAGATCCAAAAATCATAGAAGTGACCAATCAGATTTATGTAATGGTCAAAAGATCTTTACCATATGACTTTCAGCAAAACTTTATTTATGCTATGAGCTTGCATATCAGTTCGTTTTTGAAAAAGATCAATTTAGGAGAAGAACGGCATACGAATGATAATATCCGTGAGATGGCATTTGATTTTCCAGATGAATATGCTGTTGCGAAAGAAGTGCGTAGTTATATAGAAACGTATTTTCAAGTGGATATTCCAGAAAGTGAAGACTACTACTTGACTGTTCTACTCGTCTCGTTACGGGCGAACCAAGCAAGCGGCAGAATCGGTGTAGTCGTTGCAGCTCACGGAAACAGTACAGCGAGCAGTATGGTTCAGGTTGTCCAACAGTTGTTAGATGCAGAGAACGTACGAGCAGTAGACATGCCGTTGGATATGGATCCGAAAACAGCTTTAGACCGCATTGAACGCAATGTACAAGAAGTAGATGAAGGAAGTGGGGTCATACTATTAGTGGATATGGGGTCCCTCGCCTCATTTAATTCGCAAATTCAGCGAGACACCGGGATACCTGTACGTACCGTTGACATGGTAACAACTTCTCTAGTTTTGGAAACTGTACGAAAGGTCTCTGTATTAGGGACAGATTTAGATATGTTGCATGAATCATTGAAGAATTTTCGAGGTTACGCAGAAATATCTTCTGTAGAACCTGTCCAGGAAACAAAACCTATCCATAAGAAAAAAGCTGTTTTGGCCATTTGTGCATCTGGCGAAGGTACAGCGCAAAGAATCAAAGAATTGATCGAACGAGCGGTAAATAAGCGTCAAGAAACAGAATTAGAAGTTCTAGCTTTGTCGATTGTGGAAGTGAAAGAAGAATTGCCAGTTATCCAAAAAGAATATCAGATCATAGCAACTACTGGAATTACTGATTTGAATATCCAAGCACCATTTATTCCTTTAGAGCGCTTCATTGATCAAAATATCGAAGTCATTTTGGATCAGTTGCTTATGGAATCAGAAATGGAAGAAACTGAATTCATCTCGCTAGATGAAGAGACAGCTAAAAAAACATGTGTTGAATTTATCTCTGAGAACTTCATCTTTATCAATGGTAGTAAACTAATTGATCCAATGTGGCAATTTTCTACACAAATCTCTCAGACGATGGGAATTGGCAATGAAGAATATGGCTTTAAGATCAACTTAGTGATGCACACAGCAGGAATGATCGAACGGATTATTCGAAATGAAACGTTGATGGTGGAACAAAACGAATTGACGAATATAACGAGTGATCCTCTTTATAATCAATTAACAGCCTCGGTTGTCCTGCTAGAAGATAAGATAAAAGTAAAAGTGCCAATAGAAGAAATGTATTATCTGCTACGTCTAGTGCATAATCAGCTAGATAAAAAAGAATACACTATGCCTTAAATACACAAAAACGATACACTTTTATAGTGTATCTTTTTTGTGTATTGGTTAAGAATCCTTTAAATTCAATTAGTGTATCACAAAAAAATTGGCACGCTTTTTGCTTATAGTAGTGTGTGCTAGGAGGTGGTTGTTCACACAGAAATGATAGGGGTTTCTGTGAAGTAGTGAGGAAGAAGGAGTTTTGCAGATGGATATTCGATTGGCACGTATAGATGATCGTTTAATCCACGGGCAGGTCGCAACAGTTTGGTCGAAGCAAACAGGTGTTGAACGTATCATTGTGATCAGCGATGTAGTTGCTCAAGATAAATTGAGAAAGTTTCTATTAAAAGAAGCTGCACCGCCGGGAATCACAGCAAATGTAATAACCGTGCAGAAAATGATTCAAATCTATCATAGTGGACTATTATCACGAGCAAAAGTGATGCTTTTATTCACCAATCCTCAAGATGTTGAAGCGGTTGTCCGCTGCGGTGTACAGTTGAAGTCGTTGAATATCGGCGGTATGAGTTTTACTGAAGGCAAATCAATGATTACCAATTTTGTTTCAGTAAATCAACAAGATATTGATTCCTTTCGTTACTTGAACAGTCAAGAAGTGGAGTTAGAGATTCGAAAAGTACCTGCTGACAGGAAAATCCTTTTGATGGAACTACTAGCGAAAATCAAAAAGGTGTAACAAAAATGGTTGTTGGAAAAGGTCAAATAATTCTGTTGTAATGGTTAGCAATTATTAATATTTTTGAATTTGTTACAACAAAAGTAAATAGGAGGTATAAATATGGTAGGGATTATCCTAGCAAGTCATGGACAATTTGCTGAAGGAATCTTACAATCCGGTTCAATGATCTTTGGCGAACAAGAAAACGTCAAAGCCGTGATTTTGAAACCAAGTGAAGGTCCAGATGACTTGAGAGCCAAATTGGAAGAAGCGGTTGCTTCTTTTGATAATCAAGACGAAGTGTTATTCTTAGTTGATTTATGGGGCGGAACACCGTTCAATCAATCAAACACATTATTCGAAGAGCACAAAGATAAATGGGCAATCGTCAGCGGTTTGAATTTGCCAATGTTGATTGAAGCCTATGCATCACGCTTTTCAATGGAATCTGCTCATGAAATTGCAGCGCATATCATTGAAACAGCAAAAGATGGTGTAAAAGTGAAACCGGAAGAATTAGAACCGGCAGAAGCACCGAAAGCAGCAGTTGAAGACGCACAACCTAAAGGAGCACTTCCAGAAGGAACTGTGGTCGGAGACGGGAAAATCAAATATGTATTAGCTCGTGTTGACTCACGTCTGTTACATGGACAAGTTGCGACGGCTTGGACAAAAGCAGTGCAACCAAACCGTATTATCGTTGTTTCAGATGCAGTATCAAAGGATGATCTGCGTAAGAGACTAATCGAACAAGCTGCTCCTCCAGGTGTAAAAGCAAATGTTATTCCTATTAGCAAAATGATCGAAGTCGCAAAAGACCCTCGTTTTGGAAATACCAAAGCATTGCTTTTATTTGAAAATCCTGAAGACGTATTGACAGCTGTTGAAGGTGGCGTGGACATCAAAGAATTAAATGTTGGATCAATGGCGCATTCAGTTGGTAAAGTCGTTGTAAGTAAAGTATTGTCTATGGGACAAGAAGATGTTGAAGCGTTTGAGAAGCTTGAACAAAAAGGTGTGAAATTCGATGTACGTAAAGTACCTAATGATTCACGCGGTAACATGGATGACATTTTGAAAAAAGCAAAAGCTGAATTAGCAAAAGCGTAATAAATAATATTAAAGTTTATAGGAGGCTTATCATGTCTATTATTTCAATAATTTTAGTCGTATTAGTTGCCTTTCTAGCTGGTATGGAAGGTATTCTTGATGAATTTCAATTTCATCAACCACTAGTGGCATGTACATTGATCGGTTTAGTTACCGGTAACCTCGAAGCTGGTATCGTACTTGGCGGTACACTTCAAATGATCGCTTTAGGTTGGGCAAATATCGGTGCCGCTGTAGCACCAGATGCTGCATTAGCATCAGTAGCATCAGCAATTATTTTAGTTCTAGGTGGACAAGGTGTTAAAGGTGTTCCTTCTGCGATCGCGATTGCCGTTCCTTTGGCTGTTGCAGGGTTGTTCTTAACAATGATCGTACGTACAATCGCTGTTCCAATCGTTCATTTGATGGATGCGGCTGCTGAAGAAGGAAACATCCGTACGGTTGAAATGTGGCACATCATTGCTGTATGTTTACAAGGGGTTCGTATCGCGGTCCCAGCAGCAGCATTGCTATTTATCCCAGCACAAACTGTGCAATCATTCCTTGAATCAATGCCAGCATGGTTAACAGATGGTATGGCAATCGGTGGGGGAATGGTCGTAGCTGTAGGTTACGCTTTGGTAATCAACATGATGGCTACAAAAGAAGTATGGCCATTCTTCATTATCGGTTTTGTTGTAGCTGCAATTTCTCAATTAACATTGATTGCTCTAGGTGCTTTAGGTGTTGCATTAGCTCTTATTTACTTGAACCTTTCTAAAATGGGTGGTTCATCAAATAATGGAGGCGGAAGCAACTCTGGTGACCCTTTAGGCGACATTTTGAATGACTATTAATCTTGAAGGAGGAAAATAAAATGGCAGAAGAAAAAATCAAATTATCAAAAAAAGATCGTTTAGCTGTTGCATGGCGCTCTACCTTCATTCAAGGTTCATGGAACTACGAACGTATGCAAAACGGTGGCTGGGCATTTTCTATGATTCCAGCAATCAAAAAATTATACAAAACAAAAGAAGAACGTTCTGCAGCATTGAAACGTCACTTGGAATTCTTTAATACACACCCATACATTGCTTCTCCAATTTTAGGGGTTACATTGGCACTGGAAGAAGAACGTGCGAATGGCGCACCTGTTGATGATGTAGCGATTCAAGGGGTTAAAGTAGGTATGATGGGTCCTTTAGCTGGTGTTGGTGACCCAGTGTTCTGGTTTACAGTACGTCCAATGCTAGGTGCACTAGGTGCTTCATTAGCTATGGGAGGAAATATCCTTGGACCAATCATCTTCTTCTTAGGTTGGAACATTATTCGTTGGGCATTCATGTGGTATACACAAGAATTCGGCTACAGAGCTGGTTCTAAAATTACGGATGACCTTTCTGGCGGATTATTACAAGACGTAACAAAAGGTGCTTCTATTTTAGGGATGTTCGTATTAGCTGCCTTGGTACAAAGATGGGTATCAATCAAATTCTTACCAGTTGTATCAACTGTAAAATTAGATAAAGGTGCTTACATCGAATGGGATAAATTACCTTCAGGTGGTGAAGGAATCAAGAGCGCATTTGAACAAGTTAATAATGGCTTAGCCCTTTCTCCTGAAAAGGTAACAACGTTACAAGACAACTTAGACCAATTGATTCCTGGTTTAGCTGCATTAGGATTAACATTGTTCTGTATGTGGTTGCTTAAGAAAAAAGTTTCTCCAATCGTTATTATCCTTGGTTTATTCGTAGTCGGTGTTGTAGGACACGTCATCGGACTTTTATAATCCATAAAAATATAGCTCGGGCGTTGTCCCGAGCTTTTTTTATATAGTATACTGTGAATAAACAGATATTTGGAGGGAGACAATGGTTCAATCAATCAATACAAAAGTAGACTTAGTAATTGACGCTACTTCATTTACGGGGCTGACAGATTACGGACAAATCATGATAGGCGATAATGGCTTTGAATTTTACCATGCGCGAGATAAACGCAAATATATCCAAATTCCATGGGAAGAAGTGGATTATGTACTAGCATCGGTCATGCTAAAAGGAAAATGGATTCCTCGATATGCCATTCAAACGAAAAAAAATGGTACATACACATTTTCTTCCAAAGAACCTAAAAAAGTACTTCGTGCGATCAGAGAATATGTAGATGAAGATAGAATGGTACAATCATTGAGTTTCTTTGATGTAGTGAAACGTGGTATCCGTAGCATGTTTAAACGCAAATAAAAAATAAAGAAAACTTCTAAGGGGAGGTTTTCTTTATTTTTTACTTTGCAGAAGAAAATATGAAATAGCAGTACCAATTATTTGTCCCCTTTAAATCCCTTATGCTAAAATTGATTAGCAAAGAAGGAGGTTATATTATGAGTTGGTTATGGACATTGATTGTTGGAGCTGTGATCGGAGCGATTGCAGGTGCAATCACCAGCAAAGGAAATTCGATGGGCTGTATCACGAATATCATTGCTGGATTAGTTGGTTCAAGTATTGGACAAGCGATTTTCGGCGAATGGGGACCAGAAGCTGCAGGTATGGCACTTATTCCATCTATTTTAGGTGCAGTAATTTTGGTAGCAGTTGTCTCGTTTTTCTTTGGAAAACGGTCATAAGTTTTTTACAAAATAGTAAACTAAAAGGAGTTGCAGCGAGACTGTGACTCCTTTTTGGCTTTCTTTCTTTAAAAGAAAAAGAAGTTTTCCGGAAATTTTTATTTAACTGTCGTGTACGAAGAAAAGTTTGCTATAATAGAAAAAAGCGTGCAAAGAAAGAGGGAGTTTCATTATGATGCTACGTGTAGAAAAATTGCGCAAAAAAATGCAAGAAGAAAATTTGGATTCATTTTTGGTTACCAGTCCGTACAATCTTCGTTACTTAACGAACTTTACAGGTACGACAGGATTAGCTGTTATTACTTTGGAAAAAGCATTTTTTATTACTGATTTTCGTTATACCGAGCAAGCGGCAGCGCAGGCTCAAGGGTTTGAAATTATTAAAAATGTCGGACCTATTTTTGATGAGGTAGCAAACTTAGTACGCAAAGAAGAACTGCACTCATTAGCTTTTGAGGAAACAACAGTCTCATTTTTAGAATATTCTGTTTTAGAAGAAATCATCGATGCGGAATTAGTACCTGTTTCACAGATGATTGAAGAACTCAGAGAAGTGAAAGATGAAGAAGAAATCGCCATTATCGAAAAAGCATGTAATATTGCGGATATGGCTTATGATCACATCCTGAAAATGATCCAACCGGGCATGACTGAGATTGAAGTCGCAAATCAACTAGACTTTTATATGCGTTCTCTTGGCGCTTCAGGTGTTTCTTTTGATACGATCGTTGCTAGCGGATTGCGTTCGGCTATGCCGCATGGTGTAGCAAGCAAGAAACTCATCGAACAAGGTGACTTGATCACGTTGGATTTTGGCTGCTATTACGAAGGGTATGTTTCTGATATGACACGTACATTCGCTATTGGTGATCCTGGAGAAAAATTAAAAGAAATTTATCAAGTAGTTCTAGACGCGCAATTAGCGGTTATTGATGCTGCGAAACCAGGAGTGACTGGTGTACAATTAGACGCAGTTGCTAGAGATTATATTTCAAAACATGGTTATGGTGAAGCGTTTGGACATTCTACAGGACATGGGATTGGTCTTGAGATTCACGAAGGACCAAATGTTTCTTCTCGTGCGGAAAAGCAATTTGTACCAGGAAATGTAATTACTGACGAGCCAGGGATCTACTTACCAGGAATCGGTGGGGTACGTATTGAGGACGATTTGCTGATCACAGAAGATGGCAATCGTGTATTGACTCGTTCACCAAAAGAATTGATCATCTTATAGTCTCGTCCATAAAAGAAGTAAGCGTAAAAATCAGTGTTCACAGACTTTGTTATAGAAAATCGCTTGATTTAATGATACACTATAGAAGAACTTTTAAGCTGTAAGAGATAATAAAGTTGGATATTTTCTCCAATTCATAGCAATTTGCAGCTGATCGGCGGCAGTTTTTTACCAAATGATCATTATAGCCGCATCATAGAGAATTCGGATGTATCTCGTGCTTAGGCAAAGGGAGGAATAAATAAATGGCAGATGAAAAAAATTTGATTTTAAACGCAAACCAAGATTTGGGAGAGATTGTGATTGCTCCTGAAGTCATCGAAGTAATCATCGGGATTGCTGCTTCTAAAGTAGAAGGCGTATACGGAATGCGCGGAACTTTTGCCAGCAATGTCACTGAATTATTAGGACGAGCAGCTCACGGAAAAGGTGTTTACTTGGCAAATGAGGAAGATGGCTTGAAAGTAGATCTTTACTGCTACCTGGAATATGGTGTTTCAGTTCCTAAAGTTGCAATGGAAATGCAAGAACGGGTTAGCCAGCAAGTCCTTTTCATGACAGATATCGATCTAGCTGAAGTCAATATCCATGTAGTAGCTGTTGTTCCTGAAAAATTAGAACAACCAACAATCGAAGAACTTTTTGAAGACGAAGAGGAAGAGAATGAATAAAGAATTATCAAGACACGAGATTCGGGAGATGGCATTGCAGGCTTTATTTCCGTTAGACTTCAATGCAGACCTAACAAAAGAAGATGCGATTTTCAACGCAATCGAATTAGACCACCGCGACATGATCAATGAAGATGAATCAGAGTTTGTTCCTGTTTATCTTGATACGCTAGTTGGCGGTGTCTGTGCAAAAAAAGATGAATTGGATAAAGTGATCGAAAAACATTTGAAAAATAATTGGCATATCAATCGGATCTCAAAAATGGATTTGGTGATCTTGCGTATCGCAATTTTTGAAATGACTTATGTGACAGATGTACCAGCGGCTGTTGCTTTAAATGAAGCAATTGAGTTGGCAAAAACATTTAGTGATGACCGTTCGCGTAAATTCGTCAACGGTGTCTTATCCAATGTATTAAAAGAATTAGAAGCTGGGGCGTAAGTCCTAGCTTTTTTCTGTGAATCATCATAAACCTGTTATAAATCGGGAAAATTCTATGGTAGAATGAAAACACAAAAAATATCTGGGAGTGGTTAGATGGCAGAATTGATTAACGGAAAAGAATTAGCTGAAAAAATGCAGGCAGAGATTGCTGAAAAAATCCAAAAATTGAAAGATAATGGTATCCATCCCGGATTAGTTGTTTTATTGGTAGGGGAAAATCCAGCCAGTCAAATCTATGTAAGAAATAAAGAACGCGTAGCAAAAGAAATCGGAATCCATTCATCAGTAGAGCGTTATCCTGAGACAATTTCTGAAGACGAACTACTTGCAGAAATCGAAAAATACAATCAAGATCCTAGATTTCATGGTATATTGGTCCAATTACCATTGCCAAAGCATATAGATGAAGAAAAGATCCTGTTAGCTATCCGTCCTGAAAAAGATGTAGATGGCTTTCATCCAATGAATTTAGGCAGACTCCTTGCGGGTAAACCGGACAAGATTCCTTGTACTCCATACGGCATCATGAAAATGTTTGAAGCTTATTCTATCGATCCGACGGGTAAACGAGCAGTAGTTATCGGACGAAGCAATATCGTCGGTAAACCGATGGCTCAGCTGCTCTTGATGGCAGATGCAACTGTTACTGTTGCTCATTCTAAAACCGAAAATCTGGCTGAACTGGCACAAGAAGCAGATATTTTAGTCGTAGCAATAGGACGTGGACATTTTGTCACAAAAGAATTCGTAAAACCAGGTGCTGTAGTGATCGATGTAGGGATGAACCGTGATGCTAACGGTAAGCTGATCGGTGATGTGAAATTTGATGAAGTGGAGCCTGTTGCAGGCTGGATCACTCCTGTGCCAAAGGGTGTAGGGCCAATGACTATCACGATGCTGATGTATCAAACCGTAAAATCTGCCGAAGCTTTTGGAGCAGGTGAATAAATGGCACAAGAATATTTAACTGTCACTACATTAACGAGGTATTTGAAACGTAAATTTGATGCCGATCCTTATTTAGAACGAGTATATTTAACAGGCGAAATATCGAATTTCCGTTTACGCGCCAATGCCCATCAATATTTCAGCTTAAAAGATGATCATGCAAAAATATCTGCTATCATGTTCAAAGGTGCATTCCAAAAATTACGATTCCAGCCAAAAGAAGGAATGAAAGTCCTTGTTGTTGGGCGTATTTCACTCTATGAAGCGGGAGGTTCGTATCAAATCTATGTAGAGCACATGGAGCCTGATGGAATAGGTGCTTTATATCAAGAATTGGAAGAACGAAAAGAAAAGCTCATGAAGGAAGGCCTTTTTCAAGGTCCTAAAAAAATGTTGCCGCGTTTTCCAAAGCGAATCGCAATCCTTACCAGTCCAAGCGGAGCGGTTATCCGCGATATCATCACGACGGTAAAAAGAAGGTATCCAATTGTCCAATTGGTTTTGTTCCCAACCGTTGTACAAGGGAATCAAGCAGCGGACAATGTTGTCAAAAATATCCGACGAGTAGAAGAGATGGGCGATTTCGATACAATGATCATTGGTCGTGGGGGCGGATCAATTGAGGATTTGTGGCCGTTTAATGAAGAACGGGTTGCCCGAGCGATTTATCAAGCCAATACGCCGGTAATCTCATCTGTGGGACATGAAACAGATACCACGATCGCTGATTTAGTAGCAGATGTTCGGGCTGCTACTCCAACAGCAGCTGCAGAATTAGCTGTTCCTGTTTTGTCAGAAGAGTTGATGCGCATTCAAGAACGGCAAGCTAGATTGCAGCAGGCGTTTGTACACCAGATCCAGCGGAAACAAGAACGGTTCGAGCGTGCTCGACGTTCCTATGTCTTTCGGCAGCCTGAAAGATTGTATGAAGGTCAGACCATCAAATTAGATCAATTGAAACAGCGATTATATCAAGCTACACAGCAGATTTATCATGCAAAAGAAAAGCAAACGATCGCGTTAAGCCACCAATTGGAACAAGTGGCTCCGATTTATCGAGTCAAAGCAGCCCGCCAAGAAACTGCTTATCTAGAAAAACGTTTAGAAGAGAAAATCCAACAATATATGAAACAACAGCAGCAGCGTTTTGCTCAAGCTGTTCAATCTCTTGATTTGTTGAGTCCATTGAAAATCATGGGAAGAGGCTACAGCTATACGACGTTAAATGATCAAGTAGTAAAAAGTGTCTCCGAGATCCATCAAGGGGATTTGCTGACGATCCATTATCAAGATGGAATCGTTAAAGGACAAGTACAAGAGATAGACAAAGGAGAATAAAAATATGGAAAATCCAACTTTTGAAGAGTCACTGCAAGAATTAGAAAAAATCGTCATGCAGCTAGAACAAGGAGACGTTCCATTAGAATCAGCTCTAGATTCGTTTAAACGAGGAATGGAATTAAGCAAACATTGCCAAGATACCTTAGCTAAAGCAGAAGAAACCTTGACGAAAATGATGACAGAATCAAATGAAGAAGTTGATTTTGACGGAAACGAGGAAAGCTGAAATGAGATTAACTGACTTTTCAGCTATTCATCTACCAGCTGTAGAAAAAGAAATCTTGTCTTTTTTAGATGAACATACGACGGATAGAGCACTCTGTGATGCGATGACTTATTCAGTGAAAGCAGGTGGAAAAAGAATCCGTCCCTTATTACTTTTAACGGCTGTTGCTTCCTTTGATGAACCTATCGATGTTCCCGTCTATCAAGTAGCAGCTGCTTTAGAAATGGTTCATACGTATTCCTTGATCCACGATGATTTGCCTGCGATGGACAATGATGATCTTCGAAGGGGAAAACCTACCAATCACAAAGTATTCGGCGAAGCGTTAGCAATATTGGCCGGAGATGGTTTACTGACAGGCGCATTCCAGCTGATCAGTATGGCACACTTGGGTCATTCTCCTAAGCTTCTGTTGCTTCAGCAATTAGCTGTTTGTGCGGGGTCACAAGGTATGGTGGCTGGACAAGCTGCAGATATCGAAGGCGAATCGAAAAAGCTTTCATTAGAGGAATTAGCATTTATTCATGAAAGAAAGACAGGGCGTTTGATTCGTTATGCCTTGCTAGCTGGAGGTATATTAGCGAAGCAACCTGAAGAAATCTTATTGCTACTTCAACGATTAGCCGAACATTTAGGTTTGGCTTTCCAGATAAGAGATGATCTACTTGATGTGATTGGTACAACGAAAACATTAGGGAAAACAGCTGGTAAAGATGAACGTATGGAAAAAAACACTTACCCGCGTTTATTAGGCCTGGAAAAGACACGTGAGGCGTTGGAGATTGAGTTGTTATCCGCTAATAAGATCATAGACAAATTAGAAGAGGATGTTTTTTCTTTTGATGGCGGGCTGATGCGCCAGATGATCAAGCAATTTGATGTGGAGAAATGAGGGAAAGAATGGAAAAAGAACGCGTAGATGTATTAGCGGTCAAACAAGGATTATTTGAAACAAGAGAACAGGCCAAACGTTCAGTTATGGCTGGTTTGATTTACAACGAAAAAAACGAGCGGTTTGATAAACCGGGAGAAAAAATTCCAGTAAGTAGTGAATTAAGAGTCAAAGGTAAAAAACTTCCTTATGTTTCTCGGGGTGGATTAAAATTAGAAAAAGCGCTCAAAGCATTTGATCTATCTGTTGAAGGAAAAACATTGTTAGATATCGGTGCTTCCACTGGCGGATTTACTGATGCAGCTTTGCAAAATGGTGCAAAAATGAGTTATGCTTTAGATGTCGGTTACAATCAGCTAGCTTGGAAAATCAGACAAGATCCTAGAGTTGTCGTAATGGAAAGAGTGAATTTTCGTTATGCAAAACCCGAAGACTTTACCTTAGGAATTCCAGAAGTTGCTGTTATCGATGTTTCTTTTATTTCACTAAAACTGATGCTACCTCCATTACATGCTATTTTAAAAGAAGAGGGAGAAGTGATTGCCTTAATCAAACCTCAATTCGAAGCAGGTAGAGAAGCTGTAGGGAAAAACGGAATTGTTCGTGACGCACAGACCCATCAAAAAGTTTTAGAAGACATTTTGTCATTTGCGGCACAAGGTGGATATGATGTGCTGGAAGTAAGTTATTCTCCGATCACGGGGGGAGAAGGAAATATCGAGTTCTTGGCTCACTTGAAGAAAGTACCTGAAAGCGGCACGATCAATCCAGCTATTAATATGGCAGAAGTGGTTTCAAACGCACATGAACAATTTGACCATAAATAAATTGTAACTGTGAAAATCAAGTGAGAAGTATGCGGATTCTTCTTTATTATACCAAGGAAATAAGCTATCATTGGATAAGAAGAATAAGCTAAGGAGCGAAGACGTAATGAGAAAAAAAGATCGGCATCGTTTGATTACTCGATTATTGAGTGAGCAAGATATCCGAAAGCAGGAAGAATTTGTTGAAATCCTGAAAAGCAAAGGAATATCTGTTACTCAAGCTACGATTTCCAGAGATATAAAGGAACTGAAACTGATTAAGGTACCAGCCTCAGATGGCGGCTACCGTTATAGTATACCAGCTGAAACAAATGAAGATGTAAATACTAAATTGGAAAAACTGTTAAAAGACGCTTTCGTAGCAGTTGACCAAATGGAAAAATTTGTTATTTTGAAAACTTTGCCGGGGAATGCTTCGGCAGCAGCGAATTTGATCGATAAGCGCTACAAGAAAGAATTATTTTCGATTATCAATGATGACGATAATGTTTTGATGATTACACGAACTGAAGACCAGGCAGTTTTACTAAAGAAAGACTTCCTGCATTACCTTTAAGTTGAGGAGCGAATGTGATGCTACAAGAAATCAGTATTACTAACTTTGCGATTATTCCGGAATTGCGGCTTTCTTTTCACGAAGGAATGACCGCGCTGACCGGAGAGACTGGTGCGGGTAAATCCATCATTATCGATGCCTTAGGTTTGTTAGCAGGAGGAAGAGGTTCAAGCGATTATATACGTCAAGGCGCAGAAAAATGCATTCTTGAAGGATTGTTTGAACTTCCGAAACAAGAAGGATTCTCTGAATTGATGGTTGAATTAGGTATCGAAACGGATGAAGACAATCTGATCGTTCGACGGGATATGTCGTTGACTGGAAAAAATGTTTGCCGAGTGAATGGTCACATCATCACGCTAGCTAATCTAAGGAAAATCGGAAGTTATTTAGTGGATATCCAAGGGCAAAACGAACATCAGGAACTGCTCCAGCCTGAATCACATCTTGCTTTATTGGATCGTTTTGGAGATGCAGCTTTCCAACAGAAGAAAAAGAGTTATCAGCAAGAATATACCTCTTATCGTGAGCTGGAAAAAAGGGTACGAAAAGTGCAGCAAAATGAAAAATCCTATGTTCAGAGAATAGATATGCTTCACTTTCAGCAAGAAGAAATAGCTGCTGCTGATTTGCAAGTCGGAGAAGAAGAGAAATTAAAAGAAGAAAGAGAAAAACTTAGCAATTATCAAAAAATTGCTGATGGATTAGCTGCAGGCTACGGAGCACTGACGAATAATGAACAAAACAGTGTAGATGGTGTTGGCTTGGCCGTTGCAGAATTACAAGGGATCGCACATCTAGATGTGGAGTATGAAGCAATTTATGAAAATATCCAAAGTGCTTACTATTTGTTACAAGATGCAATCGGAGACATGAGTCGTCAAATCGATTTGTTGGAGTTAGATGAGAGTCGTTTAGAAGAAGTGACTCAACGTTTAGAATTAATCCGACAGTTGAAACGCAAATATGGCGAATCCATTGAGTCGATATTGGCTTACTATGACGAAATCACCGAAGAGCTAGCTTCTTCTGATTTTTCAGAAGGTCAATTGGACAAAATGAAAGAGGAACTAGAGCAAAAAGAGCTTCTACTTCAGCAACAAGCCGCAGATCTTCATGAAGCGCGTAAAAAAATCGCAAAAGAATTGGAAAAATCCATTCTGCATGAATTAAAAAGTCTGTATATGGAAAACACTGAGTTTGAAGTACGTTTCTTAAAAGAAGAAAACAGACAATTGAATCATGATGGGTTTGACCAAATCGAATTCTACATTACGACCAATCCAGGAGAGCCGCTGAAGCCTTTAGTGAAAGTCGCTTCTGGTGGCGAATTATCTCGTATGTTACTGGCTTTGAAAACTATTTTTTCTTCTGAGCAAGGTGTGACAAGTATTATCTTTGATGAAGTGGATACAGGTGTAAGTGGAAGAGTTGCACAAGCCATCGCGGATAAAATTTCTCAAATATCGAAACATTCTCAAGTTTTGTGCATTACTCATCTGCCGCAAGTCGCCGCAGTCGCTGACTATCAATATTATATCGTGAAAGCAGTGATTGATGGTCGTACGCAAACTTCTGTTTCAGAATTGAAAACAAAAGAAAGAGAAGAAGAAATTGCACGTATGCTAGCTGGAAGTGAGATTACAAAACTGACACTCGAACATGCAAAAGAACTATTGCAACTCGCAAAAAGGACCTGATCCACTGTAGTGGTTCAGGTCCTTTTTAGCAACTGATAGCTATATTTTATTTTTTACATGACACTCATGACAGCAGTCAATACAACAGACCCAATCGTTAAAATCAGCATCGTCCAAATGACAAATTTTGTTACTTTAGCAAAAGTACTTGTTTGTTTTTTTTCACGCATTGTTTTCAACCTCGTAATTAATTAGTTAATCCAAGTGTACAATCTTTTTGTCTTTTCTACAAGAGGTCTTTTTTATAAAAACTTCCCTTTTTTTAAATAATAGGTAGTTACGATACAAATAAATAATGTTAATAGAACTAGCCAGATAAACGCATCATCTCTTTCAGCAATGGGTAGCTTGATGTTCATCCCATAGATACTTCCGATGATTGTTGGTATAGTTAATATAATCGTTAAAGAAGTTAAAATTTTCATAATATTATTCAAATTATTCGATACAATTGCTGAAAAAGTCTGATTCATTTGTTCTACTAGTTTTAATTGAATGCGAGAAGTAGTCATTGCTTGCTCTGTTTCTACCAATACATCACGCAGATGGTTTTTCAACGCATGATTTTCTTGGAAAAGTTTATTTTGCGCTAATTCTTTCAATGCATCTAAATTAGCAGAAGTCGCTTCTCTGAAATAAACAAGGCTTTTTTGGATATCCATGATTTGATAAAGTTGTTTGTTTTCAGTTGATACTTGAAGTTTGGCTTCCAAAGTATCGCATTGAGATTGAAGCGTAGCTAAATAACTGTTATAAGACAGTGTAACCTGCCAGATGAATTGAAAGAAGATATTGAGATTGGGTGAAACATCGCTTTTTGGAAAGGTTTGACTAAAGACTTTCTTTAAAAATAGTGGTTCATGATTCGTAATTGTGATAAGCTTCTTTTTGGGCGTCAAAATGATAGAGAGCGGGTATGTATCCACTTGAAAATAACCGCTAGGACTTGTTTTAGCAAACGGATATTGTAACAATAATAACGCTGGTTTTGTCAACTTTGATTGATTGAATTCTTCTGTACGGGAATTTTCTGCATCGTCCAATATGGAAGTGATGTAATCTGACGGAATTTCAAATTGATGTGTCAGCTGATGAATCTCTTCTTGATTGGGACGTTCTACACAATACCAGATTGTTTGATCAGTTTCCTTTCCGGTATTACGCAGTTTTTCATTATCTAATGTAAAATATTTGATCATGATTTTCCTCCTGTTGCCTGTTTCTTTTATTATAACGGATAGGGAATTGGAATACATGGAATGTGTTTGTAAGATATAGAATATAACTGCATAAATTTAAATAAAATGAAACAGTTGTGTAAAGTATATACAGTATACTTGAAGCAACGATAAAAAAGGAGTTTACGTTCATGGGCACATTCACACCACTTATCTTGTTTTGGTATATTTACCCGGTAATCGTTTTGTTTGGTTGCCAATTTCTTGTAAAATTATTTTCGTTAAATCGTCGTTTTAAAATAAAAGCCCCTGATTTGGCGATTCCTTTTTTGTGGGGCGGTATGCATGCGTTGTCTAGAAACACAGCGACAATTTCTATCCTGCCGTTTTTCTTTATTTCTGTTTTACTACTGGGCATCTGTATTGCTATTTTTCAAGCATATTATTATGAAGAAATCATTTATTCGCGTTATTTCAAGATGACTTGGCGTTTGGTTTTTCTGCTGACAATCGTCTTGTACGCGGTCTTGATCATTGTGAATATACTTTCTTACCTATGAAAAAAGCAGAAAAGCTGCAAAAAGTCTTTTAAAAGGCTTTTTGCAGCTTGATTCTTAAAAAAATGTTTATGAATAAAAAAAGTTGTTCCCGGATTTCCTAGAAAAGGTGGTAGAAAGTGGGGGATTGTGGTAGACTAATTTTAGTTAGTGGAGGAATGGGGGGCTTTCAATGTTGATGGGTGAATTCCAACATAATATTGATGCAAAAGGACGTTTAATCGTTCCCTCAAAACTTCGTGAAGAACTTGGCGAAAAGTTTGTTCTGACACGCGGATTGGATGGTTGTCTTTTCGGCTATCCGATGAGCGAATGGGAAAATCTGGAAGCTAAGCTGAACGAAATGCCGTTGGCTAAAAAAGACGCACGTACATTTGTGCGATTCTTCTATTCGGCTGCCACTGAATGCGAACTTGATAAACAAGGACGGATCAATATACCAAGCACGTTAAGAAATTATGCAGCTTTGACAAAAGGGTGCGTAATCATCGGCGTATCTAACCGAATTGAAATTTGGGATGAGACACGATGGGAAGATTTTTCTGCAGAAGCAGAAGAGAATTTTGACGAAATTGCTGAAAATATGATTGATTTCGGACTATAAGAATAGGAAGAGGCTGACTAATGACTGAAACATTTCAACACTATACAGTCATGTTGAAAGAAACGGTAGATGGATTGAACATCAAACCGGATGGCGTTTATGTAGACTGTACACTCGGCGGTGCCGGACATAGTGAATATTTATTGAGCCAACTAAGTTCTAAAGGGCACCTGTATGCGTTTGACCAAGATCAAAAAGCAATCGATCACGCCAAGCTGCGTTTAGCTTCTTATGTCGAACAAGGGATGGTCACATTTATCAAAGCGAATTTCAGAGAATTAGAAGAACGCTTGAGTGAGTATGTAGATAAGGTAGATGGTATTTTGTATGACTTAGGGGTTTCCTCTCCTCAACTAGATGAAGCAGAACGTGGATTTAGTTATCATCAAGATGCACCCTTGGATATGCGTATGGATCAGTCAGCTCCTTTAACCGCTTATCACGTAATTAATGAATATTCCTACCATGAATTAGTAAAGATTTTCTTCCGCTATGGCGAGGAGAAATTTTCCAAACAAATTGCTCGTGAAATCGAACGAGTACGAAAAACAAAACCAATCCAAACAACTGGTGAGCTTGTCGAAATCATTAAACAAGTCATCCCAGCTCCCGCAAGAAGAAAAGGCGGGCATCCTGCAAAAAGAATTTTTCAAGCTGTGCGGATTGCAGTAAATGACGAACTTGGTGCCGAAGAGACCTCTTTAGAACAGGCAATCCGGTTATTGAAAGTCAATGGAAGAATCAGTGTGATCACATTCCACTCATTAGAAGACAGAATTGTCAAAAGTATGTTTAAAGAATATAGTACGGTACAAGATTTACCACCGGGACTTCCTGTCATACCTGACGAATTTCAACCGGAACTGAAAGTTATTACTCGTAAACCAATCCTTCCTTCAGAGGAAGAGTTAGCAGAAAACAATCGATCACGCAGTGCAAAGTTACGTATTGCAGAAAAAATAAGAATGAAAGAGGAGTAGAATGATGGCAGAATTAAAGAAAATGCAAGAGTACGAATATGATTTACCTGAATTGGTGGATCAGCCAGAACAACAAATGCCAGATTCTTCTTCGAATCAAGAAATCATTCTTCCACAATCACCAGCAAAACGATTGAAGCAGATTTCTGCTTTGGAAAAAATTGCTGTGGCAAGCGTGGCGATTGCTATTGTTGCTTTATGTGTTTTAACAGTCATGTTGCGTACAAATATCAGCGGAGCTGAAAAAGAAATCACATCAATACAAACAGAAATCAATGATAAAAAGCAAGAAAAAACGAGTTTAGAACAAGAAAAAAATGAACTTTCTCGTACTGAACGGATTAAACAAATCGCAGAAGAAAAAGGATTGTCTATTAATGACGACAATTTAAGGAAAGTGAAGTAAATGAGTCTTAAAAATAAAATTCGGCGGTTTATGGAAAAGAAAAATCTAAATCCGATGAACAATCGCAAAAAAGTAGGTATCATTTTATTTGCTACGAGTATTGGATTGTTCTTTTTATTTGCCGTCCGTTTCTCGTATATCGTTATTGGAGGTCATGTTGCTGGTACCTCATTAGCTGAAAAAACAAAACAGTTGTACCAAGGAAGTGAAGTAGTAAAAGCAAAAAGAGGAACGATTTATGATCGTAACGGCGTGGCGCTCGCAGAAGATGCCTCCTCTTATTCAATTAAAGCGATACTCTCAAAAACATATACTTCTGGGGATAAAAAACTGTATGTCGAAGAAAAGAATTTTGATAAAATAGCAGAAATCCTGCATAAGAATCTTTCTATAGACAAAAAAGATGCACTGAATATTTTAGAAGACGGCGCAAAAAAAGAGCTGTATCAAGTTGAATTTGGTAGCTATGGGAAAAATATCTCCCAAGAAACCAAGCAAAACATCGAAGCAGATATGAAAAAAGAAGGTGTCGCTGGTCTTTACTTTGTCGACCATCAGGCTCGGATGTATCCAAATGGCGTCTTTTCTTCTCATTTTATCGGATATGCAGTTCCAGACAAAGATGAGAATGGCTTAGTTGGTAAACTAGGTTTGGAGTCTGCTTACAATGATATTTTGAGCGGTAAAGATGGTAAGATTATTTATCAAAAAGATAATTTTCAAAATCCTCTGCCAGGTACAGTAGCAGAAGAAGAAAAAGCTGTTGATGGACAAGATATCTACACGACTTTGGACAGTAGACTACAAAGTTATTTGGAAACACTGATGGATCAAGTAAATGAAGAATATCAACCGGAAGAATTGACAGCAGTCTTGATGAAAGCAAAAACTGGAGAGATTTTGGCGATGGGGCAGCGTCCTACTTTCAATCCCGAAACAATGGAAGGTTTGACTGGAGAAGATGCTATCTGGCGTAATTTCTTGGTACAAGATAGTTATGAGCCAGGATCAACCATGAAGGTTTTCACTACTGCAGCCGCTATCGAAGAAGGAGAATTCAACGAGAATGAAACCTTCCAATCTGGAAAAATCCAAGTAGAAGATGCGACGATCAATGACCATGACTTTGGTGAAAAAGGTGTGCTGACCATGCGACAAGCTCTTTCATGGTCAAGTAACGTCGGGATGGTCATACTGGAACAGCGATTAGGCGGACGATGGTACAATTATTTACAAAAACTAGGATTTGGACAAAGTACCCATTCTGGATTAGATGACGAAGTAAATGGTGCTTTGCCTACATCAAATATTGTCGACCGAGCAATGAGTGCTTATGGACAAGCGGTAGGTGTGACGAATTTCCAAATGATGAAAGCTTTCACTTCTATTGCGAATAACGGTACAATGATTCAACCTCGATATATCAGCAAAGTAGTGGATCCTCAAACTGGCGAAGAGCGAACAACTCAAACAGAAGTTCTAGGACAACCTTTTTCAAAAGAAACAACAGAAAAAGTCCGTGAATATATGAGAGATGTTGTCGAAAGCGAAAACTACGGTAGTGCTTATGGCGTATATAGTGTACCTGGATACAATGTATCGGCAAAAACCGGAACAGCCCAAATCGCTTCTGATACAGGGGGATACCAAACAGGAGATACAGCCTACCTGTATTCGATTGTGGAGATGGTTCCTTCTGAAGATCCAGACTATGTCTTGTATCTAACAATGAAACACCCTAAGACATATGATCGAATGGCTTTGGCTAAAATCGCAAATCCATTGATGAAACGGGCAATGGATTTTAAAGAAACTGAAGAAGATACGGATACAGAAACCAAAACAGAAAAAGTATCCGTAGCCGATTATCGTAATCTAGAAGCAGATGTTGCAGCAGCGGATGCTCAAAAAAGCGGACTGCAACCTGTCGTTATCGGTAACGGGAAAAAAGTACAAAAACAATCTACTGCCAACGGTGATCAGTTGATCTCTGGAGAAAAACTGATTCTATATACTGGCGGCGACAAGCTGATGCCTGATGTAACTGGATGGTCAAAAGCAGATATCATGAAGCTAGGGAAAATCCTTGGTATCGAAGTTAGTTTTGATGGGGATGGTTATTGTGTCAAACAAGAACTTGCTCCATATGAAAAAATCACAAAAGAAAAACTTAATTTTACTTTAGAAGAATAAGAAGAGAAATAGGAGAGAAAAGAGCATGGAATGGACACAAGCATTGATTCCCATTGTCAGCAGTTGTGCAATGACGATTGCCGCAATGCCGCTATTTATTGGTTACTTTCAAATGAAAAAGCAAGGTCAGGCGATTCGCGAGGAGGGACCAAAGTGGCACAATATCAAAGCCGGAACTCCTACAATGGGCGGCTTAGTGTTTCTGATCGGCTCTATTTTGACAGGGATTTGGGTTGGAGCTTGGCAAAAACAGCTGACTCCTACTCTTTTCATCTTGCTTTTTGTATTAGCATTATATGGAGTAATTGGTTTTCTTGATGATTTTATAAAGATCTTCAAGAAAAGAAACATGGGGCTGAACTCGAAACAGAAACTGATTGGACAGGTTCTAGGGGGAATCATCTTTTATCTTGTTTACCGTTCTGAAGGCTATCCAGGTGTATTGAATTTCTTTGGGTTGGATCTGCCTTTAGGAATCATTTATGGGGTTTTCGCTATCTTCTGGCTTGTTGGATTTTCAAATGCGGTCAATCTGACGGATGGTATCGATGGATTAGTTGCTGGCTTAGGCAGCATCTCTTTTGCAGCTTACGGTCTGATTGCTTGGCATCAGCATCAGTATGATGTATTAATCATTTGTCTCAGTGTCTTAGGTGGCTTACTTGGATTCTTCGTCTATAACCGGAAACCTGCCAAGATTTTTATGGGAGATGTTGGTTCATTAGCTTTGGGCGGACTTTTAGCGGCAATTTCTATGATGCTGAACCAAGAGTGGACATTGCTTTTGATTGGCTTGATTTATGTTATGGAAACTGCAAGTGTGATGCTTCAAGTTACATCCTTTAAACTTACGGGAAAACGAATTTTTAAAATGTCTCCAATCCACCATCATTTTGAAATGTGCGGATGGTCGGAGTGGAAGATTGATACAGTTTTTTGGTTGATCAGCATTGTGACTTCATTGATCACATTATGGATCGTTTGGTAGGAGATGACAGGAAATGAAAAAAATATCAACATATGAAAATAAAAAAGTGCTTGTCTTAGGACTCGCAAAAAGCGGAGTAAGTGCGGCCAAATTATTACATGAATTGGGCGCACTTGTCACCGTTAATGACGGAAAACCTTTTGATGAAAATCCGGAAGCACAAGAATTGCTTTCTTTAGGGATAAAAGTAATAACAGGCAGTCATCCAATCGAATTACTAGATGAAGAATTTTCGTTGATGGTCAAAAATCCTGGGATTCCCTACAGCCATCCTTTAGTAGCAAAAGCCCAAGAAATGGGTATTCCGGTAATTACGGAAGTGGAGCTAGCTTACGAAGTAGCGGAATGCCCAATTATTGGGATTACAGGAACGAATGGAAAAACCACGACAACAACAATGACTGGACTACTACTGAATGCAGGCGTAGACAAAGGAGTTGCACGTTTAGCAGGAAATATTGGGTATCCAGCAAGTGGTGTCGCGCAAGAAGCGAAACCAGAAGATAAAATCGTGATGGAGTTATCTAGTTTTCAACTCATGGGAATCACAGATTTCCATCCTCATATAGCGGTGATCACCAATATTTATGAAGCACATATTGATTATCATGGGACAAGAAAAGAATACGTCAAAGCTAAATGGAACCTTCAAAAAAATATGACAGCTGAAGATTATCTGGTTCTTAACTGGAATCAGTCAGAACTACAAGAATTAGCGCAAAGAACAAAAGCACGCGTCCTGCCTTTTTCGACAAAAGAAGTGTTGGAAGATGGTGTGTATGCTGACGATCACGCAATTTATTATAAAAAAGAAAAAATAATGGAAATTTCTGAACTTGGCGTACCAGGTACGCATAATGTAGAAAATGCGCTAGCTGCTATTACTGTAGCAAAATTGTATGGTGTATCAAATGAAGCTATACGACAAACGTTGCATTTATTCCATGGCGTGCCGCATCGTACGCAATATGTAGGAGAGATTCAAGGCAGAAAATTTTATAATGATTCAAAAGCAACCAATATTTTAGCGACTAAAATGGCTCTAAGCGGATTTGAAACGGCTAAGGTCGTGTTATTGGCAGGCGGATTAGATAGAGGAAATACATTTGATGAATTGGTTCCTTCACTAAAAGGAATCAAAGCAATGATCGTATTTGGTCAAACAAAAGAAAAATTGATCGATGCTGGAAAAAAAGCAGGCATCGAGACGATAGTAACAGCCGATTCTGTAGAACAAGCAGTTCCTTTAGCATTAGAAAACAGTACAGATGGTGATGTGATTTTATTATCACCAGCGAATGCCAGCTGGGATCAATACCCTAATTTTGAAACTAGAGGAAACCGATTCATGGAAGCTGTGAATCAATTAAAATAGAAAAAGTAGAAGCGAGCGATAAAAAATGAAAATTTTGGTTACAGGCGGAGGAACGGGAGGACATATTTATCCAGCTCTTGCCTTTGTCAATTATGTGAAGACACAAGTACCGAATGCGGAATTCATGTATGTGGGGGCAAAACGTGGTCTGGAAAATAAAATTGTCCCTGATACAGGAATGCCTTTCCATACTTTGGAGATTCAAGGCTTTAAACGAAAAATTTCCATGTATAATATCAAGACAATCCGATTGTTTCTTAAGAGTATCCGTCAAGCAAAAAAAATCCTCAGTGATTTTCAACCAGATATCGTTATCGGTACTGGAGGATATGTATCCGGAGCGGTAGTGTATGCTGCATCAAAAATGGGAATTCCAACTATTATCCATGAACAAAACAGTGTACCAGGTGTTACCAATAAATTTTTAAGCCGATATGTGGATCGGATCGCTCTTTCATTCAAAGATGCGGCTCCTTTTTTTCCTGAAAACAAATCAGTCCTTGTAGGTAATCCTCGAGCACAAGAAGTAGCAGATACTAAAAAATCAGATATTTTGAAAACATTTGGGTTGGATCCAGAAAAGAAAACAGTCTTGATTTTTGGCGGCAGTCAAGGAGCACTTAAAATCAATCAAGCGGTATCGGTTTTTTTAAGTGAATATATTCCTTCCTCTTATCAAGTCTTGTATGCTTCAGGAGAAAGATATTATGAAGAAATCCTAAATAAAATAAATCCTGAAATACAAAACATTAGTGTCCAACCTTACATCAAAAATATGGCAGAAGTCATGGCTTCGAGCGATCTGCTAGTGGGACGTGCTGGTGCAACTTCGATCGCAGAATTTACAGCTTTGGGGCTTCCGGCAGTGCTGGTTCCTAGTCCATATGTTACGAATGATCATCAGACTAAAAATGCAATGAGTCTTGTTCATGCAGGAGCAGCAAAAATGATTGCGGATAATGAGCTAACGGGTGAATCACTAAGTCAGACAATTAACGAAATCATGGATGATGAAGAATTGCAAAAGCAAATGTGCCGAGCTTCTAAAGAACAAGGCATCCCTGATGCTTCAAAACGTCTTTATGACGTAGTGAATCAAATAATCAAAAAATAAAGGCGGTGGTCTTAGTGAGTAAGAAAAAAGAACCTAAAAAATTGTCTCATCCGTCTTCTGATGAAAACAATTTGACTCCTTGGCAAAAGGCTAACCGAAAATATCTGGCAGAACAAGGGATGAAAAACCAAGAGCCAAAAAAAGAAGACACACCATTAGATACACCCCTTTCAGATTCTGAAGAAGAAAGAACGGTTCAAGAGGAACAGCAAGAAACAAGCCAGTCAGAAAGCCAGTCCGAGAAAAAAATCGAATTTTTTGAAGAGATCAAGCAAAAGAAAAACGGTGGCCCGTATAACGGTTCTTTTTTGAATCGTCTCCCCAATTTAAAAAGTCAAAGGCATAAAGTACTGTTTCGGCGGTTAGCATTGATTATTACTGTATTGGGCATACCGCTGATTTTTTTGATCTATTATGTTTCTCCTTATAGCAAGCTACAAGCAGTTGCAGTGTCAGGTAATAAGGTAGTCAACAGTCAGGAAATCATCTCTGATACCAAATTGTCATTGGGAGAAAATGTCTGGGGGCAGTATTTCGATCGATCCACTTATATCGAACGGCTAAAAAAAGCACAGCCGAGAATCGAAAAAGCAACTATACACTTCAAAGGGATAAATGAGTTCGATTTGGATGTGACAGAATATAAAGAAATCGCTTTGATTGCAAAAGATAATCAATACTATCCAGTAATTGAAAATGGAACAGTATTAGATGAAAAAGTAGCAAATCCTACAAAAAATCTCCCTATCTTAGAAGAGTTCAAAGATTCAGCAAAAATCAAAGAATTAACAAAGCAATACAATCAGTTATCATCAGAATTGCAAAAAGCAATCTCTGAAATCAAGTATACACCAAGAGCAAGTAATAAAAACCTGATCCAATTGAACATGAATGATGGCAATCAAGTCATTGTAAATATCAATAATCTTGCGAACCAAATGAAATATTATTCGCAAGTAGCCAAAGACATGGATGAAAAAGGTGTGATCGACATGGAAGTTGGCATCTACTCATATCCTTACAGCAGTACTCAAGAAACGGCAGAATCGGACCAAACGGAAGAAACAACTGGAAGTGAAGAAAACGCGGATCAAACAAATGGGTCAAGTGAAGAGGCAGAAACGCAAGCAGCAGATACACCTGAATCGTCTGATACAAACGGCTCATCTGATTCAAATAATTCAAGTGAAACAAGTCAAATAGAAGACAATCCAAGTACAACTCCGTCAAGTTTAAATGAAAATTGATAAAACAACTTTAAAAAGTAAGAATGTACTTTCTAAAAACCAGTAATTTATGGTAGAATTGAAAGCAGTGAATATATCTATTAATAAGTATATTTTAAAACGGACGCTAGTTGTTCGCTTGTATATGGAATAGTAAGTAGGAGGGAATCCCATTCATGGCAAAAACAGGAATGTATGTAGGCCTTGATATTGGAACGACATCTGTTAAAGTTGTCGTGGCTGAATATATCGACAGCCAAATGAATATTATTGGAGTAGGAAACGCAAAATCAGAAGGGATTAACCGAGGCATTATCGTTGATATCGATAAAACGGTCCAAGCGATACAACGAGCAGTACGACAAGCAGAAGAAAAAGCAGGTATCCAGATCAAAGGCGTAAGTGTCGGTTTGCCAGCAAACATGCTTGAAGTAGAAAATTGCCAGGGAATGATTGCAGTTAACGGAGATTCAAAGGAAATCACCGATGAAGATGTCAGAAATGTGGCTTCTGCTGCCCTTGTTCGTTCAATACCTCCTGAACGTCAAATCGTGTCAATTTTGCCACAAGATTTTACTGTCGATGGATTCGAGGGAATCAAAGACCCTCGTGGAATGATCGGCGTAAGATTAGAAATGTACGGTCTGTTGTTTACCGGACCAAAAACGATCATCCATAACATACGTAAATGCGTGGAAAATGCCGGATTAATCGTCAATGAAATGGTGATTACTCCTTTAGCGCTGACAGAATCAATTCTTTCTGACGGAGAAAAAGATTTTGGTACGATCGTTATTGATATGGGTGGTGGCCAAACGACAACAGCTGTTATGCATGATAAGCAATTGAAGTTTACCAGTCTCGACCAAGAAGGTGGCGAATTTGTCACTAAAGATATCTCTATTGTATTAAATACGTCTTTTAACAATGCAGAAGCGTTGAAAATAAATTACGGGGATGCATATCCAGAACGGACATCACCAGATGAAGAGTTTCCAGTAGATGTAATTGGCCAATCAGAACCAGTGAAAGTCGATGAACGCTATTTGTCAGAAATTATTTCAGCTCGTATGGAACAGATTTTCAACAAAGCAAAAGATGCATTGGACCAAATCGAAGCATTAGAGTTGCCAGGTGGCGTCGTATTGACAGGCGGAGCTGCTAGTCTTCCAGGTGTTGTGGACTTGGCGCAAGAAATCTTCGGCGTAAATGTGAAACTGTATGTTCCAAATCACATGGGACTGAGAAACCCGGTATTTACAAATGTAATAAGTATCGTTGATTATTCAGCAAACTTGAGCGAAGTGTATCAATTGGCAAAAATTGCTGTTACAGGTGAAACCTCAGCAGCTCGTCAAATGGTAGTTGAACAAGAAACAACAAACACATATGAAAGCTATGAAGCACCTGAAGAAACAGTCTACGATGAGCCGGAACCAAAAGAATCCGGAGAAAATGTAAAAAATAAAATCAAGGGTTTCTTTACAAATATTTTTGATTAATTCATCCTGGGAGGAATAAGATATGGAATTCTCAATTGATAATAATATCAATGACGGCGCAGTAATCAAAGTCATCGGAGTCGGCGGTGGCGGTGGAAATGCTGTGAACCGAATGATTGAAGAAAACGTCAAAGGTGTTGAATTCATTACGGCCAACACAGACGTGCAAGCATTAAAAAATTCAAAAGCTGAAACAGTTATCCAATTAGGACCAAAATATACTCGTGGTTTAGGTGCTGGTTCTCAACCAGAAGTTGGACAAAAAGCGGCAGAAGAAAGTGAACAATCCTTACGCGAAGCTTTAGACGGTGCAGATATGATTTTCATCACTGCAGGAATGGGTGGAGGAACTGGTACAGGTGCTGCGCCAATCGTTGCAGGGATTGCTAGAGAACTGGGCGCATTGACCGTTGGTGTCGTTACACGTCCATTCACTTTTGAAGGACCTAAACGTGGTCGTTTTGCTGCAGAAGGTATCGCTCGTTTGAAAGAAAATGTGGATACATTATTGATTATCTCAAATAACCGTTTACTAGAAGTTGTAGATAAAAAGACACCAATGCTTGAAGCTTTCCGTGAAGCAGATAACGTTTTACGTCAAGGTGTACAAGGTATCTCTGACTTGATTACGGCACCAGGTTACGTTAACCTTGACTTTGCTGACGTGAAAACAGTGATGGAAAACCAAGGTACAGCATTGATGGGAATCGGTGTAGCTAGTGGAGAAGATCGCGTAGTAGAAGCAACGAAAAAAGCAATCTCCTCTCCATTGCTTGAAACATCTATTGATGGAGCGGAACAAGTACTTCTTAACATCACAGGCGGTTTGGATATGACATTGTTTGAAGCACAAGATGCTTCAGATATCGTAGCAAATGCAGCAACTGGCGATGTAAATATTATTCTAGGTACATCTATCAATGAAGAAATGGGCGATGAAATCCGCGTGACGGTCATCGCAACAGGTATCGATGAATCAAAAAAGGAGCGCAAGTCTAGCCGTCCAGCTAGACAAGCACAAATGCAATCACCTGCTCAAAAGACTGTATTAGATATGGATCAAGCTAAACCAACTTCTGCAGAAGAAGAAAACAGTTTTGGCGATTGGGATATCAGACGTGAACAAAATGTTCGTCCTAGAGTTGATGATTCCAATTTTGACAATATCGAAAAAAAAGAATTTGATACATTCAACCGCGAAGAAACAAAATCTCATGGCGATGATGAATTAAATACGCCACCGTTTTTCCGTCGTAAAAAATAAAGGAGAGGAAGAGCACATGATTGCTGACAACTTGCAGAAAATCAAGCAAGAAATTCAGGATTCGTGTGCTCTTGTTCATCGTGATCCGAAAGAAGTTACATTAGTAGCTGTAACAAAATCTGTTGAATCAGCTCAAGCTGAAGAATTGGTCAGAGCTGGCGTTATGAATTGTGCAGAAAACCGAGTAGATAAACTATTACAAAAGAAACAAGATTTATTTGATTTTCCCGAAATAAAGTGGCATTTAATTGGTAATTTACAGCGCAGAAAGGTAAAATTGATTGTAAATGAAATTGATTACTTTCATGCGTTGGACAGTTTAAGATTAGCAGAAGAAATCCAGAAGCGGTTAGAAAAAGAATTATCCTGTTTTATTGAAGTAAATGTTTCTGGTGAGGAATCAAAACATGGAATTTCACCAGATGAGCTTTTACCGTTTGTGGAATCTTTAGCTGCCTGCACAAAAATCAAGGTTGTTGGGTTAATGACTATGGCGCCTAAAGAAGCTTCTGATGAGCAAATCCATAAAGTGTTTGGTACGCTGAAAGAATTGCGTGATCTTGTTCAAGCAAAAGGTTATGCCCATGCACCATGTAATGAATTAAGCATGGGGATGAGTCAGGATTTTCAAATTGCGATTGAAGAAGGTGCAACATTTATCCGTGTAGGAACAGCGCTATTCAAAGACGAATAAAGGAGGAACAAAAATGCCGCTTTTAAACAGAGGAGCAATTGCTAATTTTTTCGGATTAGCTGATGAGGAAGAGTACGAATACCAAGATTATCCTGAAACAACAAAAAAGGCTGTACAGCCAACTAAAAAAAATACAACACAGAATCAACCAACTCATTCTGTATCTGCTGCGAATACTCATGAGAAACAAAAAACGGCGACTCCACGTCCTGTAACGCATGAAAGTATTCAGCCGGCTGAAAAGAAAAAAGTAATTGAACTACATCAATCACCTACAAAAACTGTAGCGAAAGAAAGAACAGCTTCAAGAACGTCTACACAACCTAAAGCAAACCTTGCAGGAAAAATCACTGTGATGGAACCAAGAGCTTATTCTGAAGCGATGGCGATTGCTAAACGAATCATCGCTGGTGAAGCAACCTTAGTGAATTTTCATTTAGTGGAAGAAAAGCAAGCGAGAAGAATCGTTGATTTTCTAACAGGAACAGTTTATGCATTAGATGGAGATATCAAACGCGTTGGAGATGAGATTTTTCTTTGTACACCGACAGGGATGGAGATTGACAGTTCAACCGCTCAATCTTTTGCAGATGCGAATTTGTTTGATCTGTAAGAGGAGGAACTACGATTTATATTATTGCGCTATTACTTCATTTAATTGAACGGGCAGCCTATTTCTATAGCATTATCTTGATGGTATATGCTTTGCTCTCTTGGTTTCCAGGCGGTTATCAATCAGGATTAGGACGGTTTTTAGCTAAGATCTGTGAACCGTATATCAGTTTATTCGATCGTCTGCCTTTAAGGATCGGTCCTTTGGATTTCACGATTTTAGGGGCCATTCTAATCTTGAACTTAGCCGTACAAGGATTAGCACAGATCGTTATATGGATAACTATCCATTTAGTTTATTGATTCAAGCAACAAAATCTTTATTCTCAGAATAGATAGGAGGGGAAAATTTTGGATGGAAATGTATACCAGCACTTTCGGGCAGATGAACGTACATTTATCGACTCAGTAGGTGATTGGATTGAACAAGTTCAAGGACAATATGCGCCATATCTGACTGAATTTCTTGACCCCAGACAATCCTATATTTTAGAAACACTGATTCGGCAAAGCAGTGATTTGCGTTTCATGTTTTATGGTGGATATGAACAGGCAGAAAGAAAAAGATGTTTGATTTTCCCCGATTATTACGAACCTGTAGAGGAAGATTTTGAAACAGCATTGTATGAAATCCATTATCCTAGCAAATTTGCCAGTCTAAGTCATGGGAAAATCCTCGGGACTTTAGTGGGAACAGGTATCAAACGTTCTTACTTTGGCGATATCATCTCAGATGGCGATCGCTGGCAAGTATTTATTGCAAATGAGGTGGATCATTTTGTTGCTGCACAAGTAACAAAGATTGGAAAAGTTGCTGTACGCTTGGAACCAATCAAATACACAGAAATGATTTTGCCGAAAGACAGCTGGACACAAGAAAGAGGAACAGTTAGTTCTATGCGACTGGACAGTGTGATCTCTGAGATTTATAATATTTCCAGACAGCGGTCCAAGCAGCTGATTGAAGCTGGTAAAGTAAAAGTGAATTGGACAGAAAATACAAGACCTGATTTTGTACTTGAACTATTAGATATTATTTCAGTCAGGGGTTACGGCAGAGTCCAGATCCAAGAACTTGAGGGAAAGACGAAAAAAGAAAAGTACAGGGTGTTGTTTGGTGTATTACGTAAATAAAATAAAAAGGTGGTTTACTCATGGCTTTAACTCCATTAGATATCCAAAATAAGACATTCCCAACAAAAATGCGGGGATATAATCAAGACGAAGTAGATGATTTCTTAGATTTAGTTGTTCGTGACTACGAAGAATTGACTCAAAGAAATCGTGAATTAGAAAAAGCAGTCAAACATTCAGAAGAAAAACTTGAGTATTTCAATGAATTGAAAGATGCATTGAACCAATCGATCATCGTAGCTCAAGACACAGCGGATAAAGTAAAAACAAGTGCAAGCAAAGAATCTGAAGTGATCGTTACTTCTGCACAAAACAAAGCAGATGAGTTAGTTGCGAATGCTGAAAAACGTGCACACCAATTAACAACTGATGCAGAAGAAAAAGCAAGAAAGATCTTGACAGATGCAACAGAAAAAGCAAGACAGCTTGCGACAGAAACAGAAGATCTTAAGAAAAAGACACGAGTATTCCATCAACGTATCAGCTTGATGCTTGAATCTCAATTGGAACAAGTGAAAAGTCCAGAATGGGACGAAATTTTACAACCATTCTCTAGCTATGTGACTGACAGCCATGAAGTGATCAAAGAAGTTTTAGCAAAACAGCTTGACAACGAAAATGATACTGATGTAAACTCAGACACAGGAGTCATAGAAGCGCCTATGACGGCATTTGATACACAGGCTATCGATATCTCAATCGTACCTGGTGAACATGAAAACGAGTAGAACAGAAAAGCACTTTGTTATTCTTAAAGCGAGCCGATGAGAGTGGAAGATCGGTAAGACACTGCATCGTGAAAGATCCTCTACTTGAGACTGCTTTTCTGAAACTAGAGTAAGAAGCAGCGGCTGACCTCGTTATTGGTCACAGAGAGTTTGCATTAGATAGATAGATGCAACTAAATTTGGGTGGTACCACGGCATGTTCGTCCCTTGCGGCTGAACATGCCTTTTTGTGTCCGGAAAATAAACGAAGGAGTGAATGGTTGAATGAAAATGAAAGAAACCTTGCAATTAGGAAAAACAAAATTCCCTATGCGTGGTAATTTGCCAAACCGAGAAGGCGAATGGCAAAAAGAATGGGAAGAAAATCAAATCTACCAAAAAAGACAAAAATTGAACGAAGGAAAACCTAGCTTTGTTCTTCATGATGGACCTCCTTATGCCAATGGGAATATCCATTTAGGGCACTCATTGAATAAAATCAGTAAAGACATTATCATTCGTTCAAAATCAATGTCTGGCTATCGCGCACCATATGTTCCAGGCTGGGATACACATGGATTGCCAATCGAACAAGTATTGGCTAATAAAGGCGTGAAACGTAAAGAAATGTCCATGGCAGAATATTTGAAAAAATGTCGTGAATATGCACTTTCCCAAGTAGATAAACAACGAGAAGATTTCAAACGCCTAGGGGTTGCAGGAGATTGGGAACATCCCTATGTCACATTAGACCCTTCGTATGAAGCTGCACAAGTACGCGTATTTGGTAAAATGGCTGAAAAAGGCTATATTTACAAAGGATTGAAACCCATTTACTGGTCTCCGTCAAGTGAGTCTTCTTTAGCGGAAGCTGAAATTGAATATAAAGATGTAAAATCTCCATCTATTTTTGTAGCTTTCAATGTCAAAGACGGCAAAGGCATCCTTGATGAAGATACAGCTTTCGTCATTTGGACGACAACACCATGGACATTGCCAGCAAACCAAGGTATTGCTGTAAATCCCAAATTTACGTATGTACTGGTCGAAGCTGATGGCCGTAAGTTTGTTGTAGCAAAAGATTTGCTAGAAACAGTTCAAACAGAAATCGGTTGGGAAAATGTAACGGTTCTAAAAGAATTTGCTGGCCAAGAAATGGAATATATGACTGCAAGTCATCCATTCTATGACCGTGAATCGCTCGTAATTTTAGGTGACCATGTTACTTTAGACGCTGGTACTGGATTAGTCCATACTGCTCCAGGACACGGGGAAGATGACTATATCGCCGGTAGCAAATATAAACTATCTGTAGTGTCACCTGTAGACTCAAAAGGGTTGTTTACAGAAGAAGCTCCTGGATTTGAAGGAATCTTTTATGATAAAGCAAATCCAATGATTACTGATTTATTAAAGGAAAAAGGAGCTTTGCTGAAACTAGATTTCTTTACCCATAGTTATCCTCACGATTGGCGGACGAAAAAACCTGTGATTTATCGTGCAACACCGCAATGGTTTGCATCTATCGATAAATTCCGTCAGAATATTTTGGATGAAGTAGAAAAAGTAGATTGGGTTATCCCATGGGGAAAAACACGTTTATATAATATGATCCGTGATCGCGGCGACTGGGTCATTTCTCGTCAACGTGCATGGGGAGTGCCGCTTCCAATTTTCTATGCTGAAAATGGTGAAGCAATCATCACGCCAGAAACAATCGAACATGTAGCAAAATTATTCGCTGAACATGGATCAATCATCTGGTTTGAAAAAGAAGCAAAAGAACTTCTTCCTGAAGGATTTACTCACCCAGGTTCTCCTAATGGCGAATTTACAAAAGAAAAAGATATCATGGATGTCTGGTTTGATTCTGGTTCTTCTCATGAAGCTGTTTTACGTCAACGACCAGAATTATCATTCCCAGCAGATATGTACTTAGAAGGATCAGACCAATATCGTGGTTGGTTCAACTCAAGTATCACGACAAGTGTGGCTATCAATGGCGTAGCACCATATAAATCAGTTATTTCGCAAGGATTTGCTTTAGATGGTGAAGGCCGTAAGATGAGTAAATCTTTAGGAAATATCATTGCACCAGAAAAAGTGATCAAACAATTTGGTGCAGATATCCTTCGGTTGTGGGTATCTAGTGTCGATTATGAAGCAGATGTTCGTGTATCGATGGATATCTTAAGTCAAGTGGCAGAGGTATATCGTAAGATCAGAAATACGATGCGTTTCTTATTAGCGAATACAGAAGATTTCGATCCTAAAAAAGATACTGTTTCGTACAATGATTTACGCTCTGTAGACAAATACATGACCGTACGATTGAACCAAGTAATCAAAGAAATCAGAGAAGAAGGATATGACAAATATAATTTCATGCATATTTACCGTACAGTTATGAACTTCTTGACTGTTGATCTATCGTCCTTCTACCTAGATTTTGCTAAAGATGTGGTTTATATCGAAGCAGAAGATGATTATCAACGTCGTTGCATGCAAACTGTTTTCTATCAAACAGCTGTAGCTTTGACGAAACTATTGACGCCTATCATTCCACATACGGCGGAAGAAATCTGGTCATTCCTAAAAGAAGAAGAAGCATACGTTCAGTTAAGTGAGTTTCCTGGCTATGAAGAGTTTGCGAACCAAGAGGAATTGATGGACACTTGGGCTGCTTTCATGGATTTCCGTGACAAGGTCTTAAAAGCATTGGAAGAAGCAAGAAATAGCAAATTGATTGGTAAATCATTGGAAGCAAAACTAACTGTTTATCCAAAACAACAAGTTCGTGAAATGTTAAAAGCTTTGGATGCAGATATTGCACAATTGCTGATCGTTTCCCCAGACTACTTTGAAGTAATGGAAGCAGATGTGCAAGTGCCAGATAATGCTGTGGTATTTGATGATGTTGCTATTACAGTGGAAAAAGCAGACGGAGAAACGTGCGATCGCTGTCGTCAAGTTCGTAAAGATGTAGGAGTAGATGAAAAACTTCCTCATCTATGCGGACGTTGTGCAAAAATCGTTGAAGCATTCTATCCTGAAGCGGTAGCTGAAGGATTCGAAGAAAAGTAAAATGGAAAAGGGGTTGTGACATGTTTTTTGTCACAACCCCTTTTTGTTATCAATCGATTAATTTCCCACGTTCGCGATACCAGTTATCTGGTTGCCAGATCCATTCGAATCCATCTTTTTCAAGTAGTTCGAAAGCTGCTTTAGGCCCCATTGATCCGGCTTTGTAGTTTGGAAAGTCCGGTTGTGTTTGGTCCCAAGCTTTACGAATGACATCCACGATATGCCAAGATTGAGCGACTTCTTCCCAATGAGAGAAATTCGTTCCATCACCATTCAACGCATCTAGCAGTAATTTTTCGTAAGCTTCTGGGCTATTTTCAACCATTTCTGCACTATTTCGAAATTCTAATTTGATTGGTTCCGTTTCAAACCCTTGACCTACTTCTTTTCCATTCAGGGATAAAGAAAATCCTTCAGTTGGCTGGATATAGATCGTTAGAACATTCGGTGGGAGTGTCGTATCGTCACATGGTTCATCGACAGATGTTTTGAATACATTAACAGGAACCTGTTTGAATACGATATTGATCCGAGTACCTTTTTCAGTCAAACGTTTGCCTGTACGCACATAGAAGGGAACACCAGACCAACGGAAGTTGTCGATAGTGAATTTTCCTGCGACGAAGGTTTCGGTCTCTGATTGAGCATCCACTTTGTCTTCTTCTCGATAACCTTTGAATTGTACGCCATCTAATTCACCTTGAGCATATTGTCCACGAACGAAGTTTTCTAACACTTCTTCTTCGTTATAGATGCGGATTGCTTTCAATGCTTTAATCTTTTCTGTACGGATTTCTTTTTCGGAAAATGCTACTGGTGGTTCCATTGCAAGTAATGCTACAACTTGCAGAATATGATTTTGCACCATGTCTTTCAGTGCGCCACTGTGATCGTAGTAGCCCCCGCGATCTTCTACGCCAAGGTTTTCACCAAAAGTGATTTGGATATTATCGATATAACGATTATTCCATTGAGCCTCAAAAATATTATTGGCAAAACGGATAGCTGAAATGTTTTGGATCATTTCTTTCCCTAAATAATGATCGATTCTGAAAATATCTTGCTCTGGGAATACTTCTCTGATTTGCTGATTCAATTCGAAAGCAGACTGGTAATCCGATCCAAACGGTTTTTCTATAATCAAACGATTGAAGCCATTTTTTGTCATAATGTTTTGTGATTTTAAATGAGAAACGATCGTTCCGAAAAATTGAGGTGCCATGGCCAAATAATAGACGCGATTGCCGTTTAACTGATAGTGTCCATCTAATCGGTCAGACAATTCTTTTAATGTTTGATAATGTGTTGAATCATTTACATCATGGGATTGGTAGTAAAAATGACTAGCAAAAGTAGTTGCTTCTTCATCAGAAGGATTCAATGCACGAATCGTTTCTTTGACAACTTCACGATAGTGTTCATCGCTCCAAGGACGGCGAGCGGTCCCAATCACGGCAAAATGCTCGCCTAAATTTCCTTTTCTGTAAAGGCGGAACAAAGACGGGTACAATTTACGTTGGGCTAGGTCACCTGTGCCGCCGAATATCGTAAACAATACATTTTTTTCATTAGACATGTAGATACACTCCTTTATATTTTATCGACAAAAATCGTGCTGGCCGCCTTGAAGCTGACGGGTATTTTCTTTCTATCATTTTGGATAGTGATTGGTCCTTCATAAGCTGCGATGTCAACGATCTCGTACTCTTCGTTGATATTCAGGTCAATTGTGACTAAGTAATCCAACAATTCTTTTTCATCAAGCACTCGTGCAATACGCACTTTTGTACCGACAGGATAGGATTCTAGTGTTTGCCGGCGTTCTTCATGGACGACTTCCTCTTTTTTAGGAATCGATCCTCCATGAGGACAATGTTCAGGATGATTCAAATAGTTTTCTAAATGATCTGCAAGATGTTCCGAAGTCACATGTTCCAATACTTCAGCATCATCGTGGACTTCATTCCAGCTATAGTCTAAATGTTCAACTAAAAAAACTTCCCATAAACGATGTTTGCGAATTAAACTGCTAGCTTTTTGCAGCCCGCTTGCAGTCAATTGTACACCTTGATAAGGGGAATGTTCTACAAGCTCTTCTTTCACAAGTTTAGAAATCATTTCACTGACAGATGCAGCCGAGACATCCAGGCTAGATACGATTTGTTTATTGTTGACTTTCGTTGTATCTCCGCCTAGTTCTAAAATGATTTTCAAATAATCTTCTCGATTTGGTGTCATATTCGATCATCCTTTCATGGTAAAAACCATCATTAGTAAGTGTAACAAAAAAAACGTTAATTGACTATTTTTCTAAATAAAAAACAAAGGATTTTTGGACGTTTTTACAACAAAAAACGAAAGATGAGAAAGAAGACTCATACTTTCGTTTAAATAGATATATATTGGGAGGTGTCTATTTTTCAGATGTCAGCTTATACGAGACATCTACAGATTCATCATAAAGAGTTTGTTCGGGATAAGAAAAGATAAGATAAAAACCATATTGATCACGTACGACTAAACGCTGTTCATCTATTTCTACTACAGATGTGCCAAGTGACTGACCGTTGATCAAAAACGTGTAATCAGATGTAATCTGTAATTGTTGTTTTTGCTGGCTATCACTGAAGAACCATGTACCTTGATACCTCGAGAGTCTTTCAGATTTTTCTGCTTGTTTTTTCTTTTTCAAGTAAATCCAACTTGAGAGAACGGCAACGAGTGAACCAAGAAAATAGATCATTTTTTTTATCACCAAATCACTCCTTTATGAGAAAATCATCGTATAGAAACATTCTTCCTTCTTTATTTCATTGTACCGAATAAAAACTAAAATTTCTCTAAGACTTTCGACTGGTTTTTTTACTGTTTTTCCACAAATTATGATAGGATACATAGTAGGAAGACAGGTGACAGAATTTGAAGTATCAGCAAGTTGAAACAGCTTTTTTTATTGACCGTCCGAATCGGTTTATTGCACATTGTATGAAAAAAGACGGAGAAATAATTATCGCGCATGTCAAAAATACAGGTAGGGGAAAAGAGGTCCTGATACCAGGCGCTGAAGTGGCTATTGTATTTGCTCCTGGACCTAAACGGAAAACCGACTATGATCTGATTGCTGTAAAAAAGAAGGGTGATTGGTTCAATATCGATAGTCAATTGCCTAATCAGTTGGCAACTGACGGTATTTTAGACGGTACGATCCTTTTACCAGGATTAATTGGTCCATTTACAACATACAAGCGTGAAGTAACTTATCTTCACTCCAAATTTGATATTTATTTGGAGACGGCGGCCGGACAAAAAGCATTTGTTGAAGTCAAAGGTATGACGCTTGAAAATAAAGCAATTGGTGCTTTTCCTGATGCGCCTACCTCAGAGGATTGAAGCATGTTGGAGAATTAGCGTATGCCGCACAAGATGGTTATGCCGCTTATGTCTTGTTTATTGCTCAATTCGAACATCTTCATTTCGCAACGATCCATGAAGAAATGCAACCAGCACTAGCTGATATGGTTCGACATGCGCAGCAAAGTGGTGTTCAAATCCTCGCCTATAATTGTCAAGTAACGGCAGATGAGGTAACTGTCAAGCAGGCTATCCCGTTTGATGTAGCTATCCCCTTTGAAGATCCTATACAATAGAAAGAAGGTAAAAAAATGATCAACTTAGGTATTATTGGAACAAATTGGATCACTCATCAATTTGTCCAAGCAGCTTTGAGCACAAAAAAATATGAATTGACAGCGGTATATTCTAGACATTTGGAAAAAGCACAGGAATTTGGTTCTCATTATGAAGGGGATATCGAATTTGCAACAGATTTGAAGACTTTTTTCAATATTGCTCATATGGACACTGTTTATATAGCTTCTCCAAATAGTCTTCATTTTAGTCAGGCTAAGCAAGCAATTTTGGCAGGTAAAAATGTGATAGTGGAAAAGCCAGCTTTTTCGACGCCAAAAGAAATGGATGAAATCATCCATTTGGCAAATGAACACAATGTGTATTTTTTTGAAGCAGCAAGAAATATCCATGAATCAGGTTTTAAAAAGATTGCCGATTACTTACCATTAAAAGACGAGATAATCGGTGCAAATTTCAGCTATATGAAATATTCTTCGCGTTATGACCAAGTATTAGATGGAGAAGAACCAAATATCTTCTCGACTCATTTCTCAGGTGGTGCATTGATGGATTTAGGTGTTTACCTTGTGTATGCAACTGTCGCTTGGTTTGGAATGCCAAAAGAAGTCCATTATTTCCCAAGAAAGATTTCTACTGGTGTGGATGGTCTTGGATGGGGAATCTTGCGTTATGATACTTTCGATGTATCGATCCAACCAGGTAAAATCGGTGATTCTTATCTGCCATCAGAGATCTATTTTGACTCAGGAACGCTAGTGATGAATGGCGTCAATGCAATCGAACAAGCAGAGTTTCATGATCGGGTACACGAAGAAATCATTGACTTAGCAGTAACAGCTGCAGAAAATCCAATGGCAGATGAAGCAGAGGATTTTGCCAATGTCATAACTCATCCGAAAGATGCAGCTTGGGGATTATTGTATGAAGAGTGGATCGAGCTGGCTAGAAATGTGAACCAAGTGATTTATGATTTAAGAAAAAATGGTGGCATCAAATTCGATGCAGATAATGAGGAAGATTTTTAATGAACGAATTTGTACAAGTATTTCCCGAAAATTGGCAGAAAAATTATGAGAATAAAGGATTTATTACACCTTCTCTTATTCAACAGGCAGTTTTTCAGCCATTAAGCAATAAACAAAGCATAGTAGCCATCTCTCCAACAGGTTCAGGTAAAACACTGGCTTATCTTTGGCCGTTACTACTAAACGTGGAACCAGGTGAAGCAAGTGCGTTGGTTATCTTTGCATCTTCTCAAGAACTAGCTATTCAAGTAGCAGATGTTGCACGTGAATGGGGAAAAGACAAAGAATTGAAAGTCCAATCTTTGGTGGGCGGAGCAAACGTTAAACGACAAATTGAAGGTTTGAAGAAAAAACCAGAAATCTTGATTGGTACACCAGGAAGAATATTGGAATTGATGAAAGCTAAAAAAATAAAAGCACATCAAGTGAAAACAATGGTATTTGATGAAGCAGACCAGCTATTTGATGCGGGGAACAGCCAAATCATTGATCAGATTCTTCATCAAGCTCCGACAGAATATCAGCTAGCCTTTTTTTCAGCAACAGCAGATCGTTCCCTTGAAAGCATTGAAAAAATCACTGGGAAAACGTTTGAGACGATCGACGTGACAGCAGAAGATGATTCTCGAAAAGGCTTGAGACATTACTTTTTACGAGTGCCAATACGAAAGAAAGATGAATATCTAAGACGTCTCACTCACATAGAAGATTTTCAAGGTCTGATTTTCTTTAATCAACTGACTGAATTAGGTGTGATGGAAGAAAAATTGCTGTATAGAGGGGTACCTGTAGGAAGCCTGGCCTCTGATCAAAACAAGCTGCTCCGAAAAGCGGCGTTGGAACAATTCAAAAAGAAAAAGATCAGCGCACTTTTGACCACAGATGTGGCGGCTAGAGGTTTAGATATTACAGGACTTCCTTATGTCGTGAATGCAGAAGTGCCGTTAAGTGAAGAAGCTTACTTGCATCGTTCTGGAAGAACTGGACGAATGGGCAATGAAGGAACAGTGATCACACTCGTACAAGATAACAATTTAAGAGATTTGAAACGACTTTTACGTCCGACAAACATAACACTTGAAGAGATTTTTCTGCACGGAGGAAAGTTACAAACGGATCAACCAATCAAAGAAGATGTAGCTACCGCAGCGAATAACAAGTATAAGAAATCTTTTCCTGGGAAAGAACAAAATCCAGAGCATAACAAAAACAAATCAAGAAAAAAAGTTAAAAATAAATCAAAAAAAGAGAGAAATAAAGGAGCAAGGCGCAAATAAGCGCCTTTTTATGCTATGATTATGAAAACGGGAACAAAATTGGTTGCCAGAGGAGGGATTATGTGAAAGAACGTCAAGAAGAGATTTTGCATCTATTGACAGAAAACCAACAAGGATTGACAGCAAGTGATGTAGCTGAGCGCTTGAATATTGATCGAAGCAATGCAAGCCGATATTTAAGCGAACTGTATAAGGCTCATCATATTGTAAAAACCGCTGGCCGACCAGTCGTTTACTCCTTGCCAACGGAAAAATCAAAATCTGATGAAGTACATGTCGACTCTTCTACGCAAGTGACTTTTGAAACGCTCGTTGGAGAAAATGATTCTTTAAAAGTCAGTATACAGCAGGCAAAAGCAGCGATTCTTTATCCGCCGCGGGGGCTACATACCATTATTTTTGGAGAAACTGGTACAGGGAAGTCAATGTTTGCGGAATGTATGTATCATTTTGCAATCGAATCTGAAATGCTTTCAGCCGATGCGCCATTTGTTTCTTTCAATTGTGCGGATTATGCTCAAAATCCCCAACTGCTCTTTGGACACATCTTTGGGATCAAAAAAGGGGCTTACACAGGAGCAGCGCAAGATAGTCCTGGTCTAATCGCCAAAGCAGACGGCGGTATATTGTTTTTAGATGAGATCCACCGTTTACCACCGGAAGGACAGGAAATGCTGTTTACTTTCATCGATAAAGGTATCTATCGTCCACTTGGAGAAAGTGCACAAGTACATGAAGCATCAGTTCAGATTATTGGGGCAACGACTGAATCTTCAGAAAGCTTCTTGACTACCTTCAACCGACGGATCCCTATGGCTATCACCTTGCCAAACCTTGCTTCGCGTTCACTGGATGAGCGTTATGAGATCATCTCTCTTTTCATCAAACAAGAAGCGAACCGTTTAAATCAACGTATCGATATCGAAAAAGAAGCGATTCTTGCCTTTATGCTTTATGATGCGGAAGGGAATATCGGTCAAGTGAAACGAGACTTGAAATTAGTCTGTGCAAAATCTTTTTTACATTACCGAACGCATCATGAGAAAAAACTGATCATTCGAAAAGAAGAACTTTCCCTTCAAGTACAAAAAGGACTACTGAAAATCAAAGAAATACCAGAACGCCTCGACCGATTCATGGACAGTAAGAGCCAGTATTTGACATTTGAACCAGGATTTGCTGATGTCGTCTGGTCACAAGATCCAGAAAGAAACATGCAAGTCTACAACGATATTGAGGAAAAAGTTACTTCTCTTTCTGAAACCGGTGTGGAGAACATCGATTTGGAGACGCTCATTTCAAAAGATGTGGATGCTTATTTTCAGACATATGTCAAAGAATTGACTAAAAGTTCAATCCCAAAAGATCTTTTACCAGATGAGATCTGGCGGCTAACCAATCAATTGTATGATGTAGCTGAAAAACGGTTAGACCGTATTTATAATGAAAAAGCTCGTTTTGCTTTTGCTTTGCATTTGCAAAGTACATTGGATCGTGTGAGAGAAGGACATATGATTGTCCATCCAGATTTGAATAACGTACGAAAAAATTTTAAGAAGGAATTCCAGGTAGCAATCGATCTTTCGACAATCATTGAAGAAGAAGAACAAGTCGAGATTCCTTTTGATGAAATTGGCTTTATCAGTATGTTTCTTTCTATCAACTTAGGAGAAAGTGAGCCTGTTAAAGAAAACAAAGTAGATGTTCTCGTACTGATGCACGGCAGACAGACCGCTTCAAGTATGTTGGAGATGGCGCAAGAACTATTAGGAACAAAAGTAGGAAAAGCTTTTAATATGCCATTGGTTATGGAAGTTCAAACAATGTATGAAGAGGTACTACAATATGTCAAAAATTATCAGGGGCATTTGACGAATGGACTGCTTTTGTTAACAGATATGGGATCATTAAACACCTTCAGTGATTTGATTTATGAAGAGACTGGCATTCGGACGAAAGCAATCACAATGACAAGTACGATGATTGTGATAGAAGCGATACGGATGGCAAGTGTTGGAAGAAGCTTAGAAGACATTTATCAAAATATTCAGCTCTCCTTTGAATCAATCGTACGTGATCAGTTCAAAGCGGAAAAAGCTGAAACTTTACAGCGTAAAAAAGCCGTCATCGTGACATGTTTTACTGGTGAGGGAGTAGCTGCCAAATTGTATCAACGGATTATGCCGGTGATTAATCAAAACAAAGTAGAACTGATCCAGATGCAGTTTTTAGAACGCGAATCATTCAAAAAACACATTGATGCCTTATTGGAAGAATATGAAATCAAAGCAATTGCAGGAACGGTTGACGTTGATTATCAAAATATCCCATTTTTTTCTGCCTATGACGTTTTTGATGATGAAAAATTGAATGTTTTGAAGCGTATAGCTGATGATGAGGTCCCAACAGCTAAAATTGTTGATTCGCTTTCAGGATCATTAAGTGATGTCTTTTCTATTGATGAATTGATCCGCTCATTGCAAAAAACAGTTCAGCAGATCCAGACAGATTTGTCGATTATCGTAGAACCAGGAGTAGATACTGGAATTGTCATCCATTTAGCCTTCATGCTAGACGGATTGATCAAAAAAGAATCGCATCGGCAATTTGAGAAACTATCTATTTTCTCAAAAATTTACCGTTTGGAAATGGATATCGTTCGAGCAAATTTGATGGCACTGGAACGAAAATATCAGGTAAAAATTTCAGAAGATGATATCGCGTTTCTTACACAAATGTTTCTTGAAAACAAAATAAAAAAATAAACACACTAATCATACTGTTTACACACTGAATATCAGTGTGCGCACTATATAAAAGAGCTAAAAAGCATGAAAACGCTATTTTAGCTCTTTTTTTTCTTGGCATGCTTCTTGCATTATATAAAAGTGTAAAAAAAATAAAAGGAGTGTTAAAAATGGCAAAAAAAACAATTATGTTAGTTTGTTCAGCAGGGATGAGTACGAGTTTATTGGTCACAAAAATGCAAAAAGCAGCAGAAGAAAAAGGAATGGAAGCCGATATTTTTGCTGTCTCTGCCTCAGATGCAGATAATAATTTAGAATCTAAGAATGTCGATGTTTTATTATTAGGTCCTCAAGTACGTTTCATGAAAGCTCAATTCGAACAAAAACTTGCGCCTAAAGGTATTCCGTTAGATGTTATCAATATGCAAGACTATGGCATGATGAATGGAGAAAAAGTACTTGCACAGGCAGAAAATCTAATGAAATAAATCAAGTATGTAGTTGGGGGATAACAACGTGGAAGATCAGCAAAATCTAGAAGCCATCATGGGACTAATCATGTTTGGCGGTAATGCAAAGAGCGACGCAATGGAAGCGATTGCGGCTGCTAAAATCGGTGATTTCGAGTTAGCGGATAGAAAAATCGCTGATGCAGAAGAATCACTTATACAAGCACATCATGCACAAACAGATATGTTGACACAAGAAGCACAAGGAAATCATATGCAAGTGACGTTATTGACTGTTCATAGTCAAGATCATTTAATGACGTCTATTGCGTTTACTGATTTAGCAAAAGAAATCATCGAACTTTATCGTCGCGTATACAGCGAATAAATACAACTTCTTTTTTGAACGGAAGAAGAAAAATTTTTGAACGGATTTTTTATTTTGTTATAAAGAGAACTCTCTTTATATAAAAAACTTATAGGAGGAAGTAAAAAATGAACGGACTAACAAGTTGGATGGAGAAATACATCCTGCCAGTTGCCGCAAAAATCGGAGCGCAAAAACATTTAGTTGCTTTGCGTGATGCTTTTATCGGCACACTGCCCGCAACAATGGCGGGATCAGTCGCTGTAATGATCAATGCAATTATTCGAGATTTACCGCAACAGTTTAACAGTACCTACGCTGACAGTTTAGCAGCAGACAAAGGAATCTTTGCCGTATTGAATGTCATCATCGGAATCAATGGTTTTGTCTGGAACGGTACACTAGCAATCGCCGGATTGATCTTTGCCTTTTCTTGGGGGTATAATCTTGCCCGAGCTTATGGAGTAAATGATCTAGCTGGGGGAATCGTTGGTCTAGCTACCTTGATTCAAGGTATTTCCTTTGGTCCAGCATTATCAGCAGCATTAGATGTGAATGTCCCTTCAAATGTCGCAGATGCAATCAATAGTTCTGAGATTGGTGCAACGATTGCAGATGGTACACTGTCAGTTGGATTATGGGGTTGGCTAAAACTAGATCATTTGAATGGAAACGCTTATTTTACAGTTATGATCATGGGAGCAATTTCAGTCATTATTTTTTGTAAATTGATGCTTGCTAACATTACGATCAAAATGCCTGATTCAGTACCACCAGCAGTATCTAAAGCATTTGCAGCCATTTTACCAGCTACGATCGCTTTATATGTCATTGCTATTATCAATTATATCGTAGGTCGTGTAGCTGATGGGCAACTAATCATTGATTTGGTGCAAAAATATATTGCAGAACCATTCCTAGGATTATCTCAAGGGTTGGGAGCAGTATTGATCGTCACAGTGTTTGTTCAAGTATTCTGGTTCTTTGGTATTCATGGGCCAAATGTATTGGCACCAGTGCTAGAGGGAATCTGGGGACAAGCACAACTAATCAATATTGATATTTTCCAAAAAGGTTATAACGGAAAAACTGGTACACCAGCCGTGTTAGATGCAATCGAAGATGGAAAAGCTTATATGTGGGTCCGTGGATCGTTCGATGCTTTTGCATGGTTTGGCGGATCAGGTGGAACGATCGTCTTACTGATAGCTATCTTGATTTTCTCTAAACGAGCGGATTATTTAACAGTAGCTAAATTATCCATTGGACCTGGTATTTTCAATATCAACGAGCCAGTGATGTTTGGTCTGCCGATCGTATTGAATGCCATCATGTTCATCCCATTCTTGATTGCTCCAGTAGTTGCGACAGCTATAGGTTGGTTAGCAACTTACTTTGGACTTGTAGCACCAGTATCGCAACAAGTTACATGGGTAGTACCGCCGTTCTTATTGTCATTCTTAGCAACAGGAGCGGATTGGCGAGCACCAATCGTAACATTGGTATGTATGGTCGTGACTTTCTTGATTTGGGCACCGTTTGTCATTTCTGCAAACAAAATGGACCCTGCCGCAGGCGAACAACAATAAGATGAATCTGAGGAGCGGGACGCTTTAAGTTTCGTTCCTCATAATGAATTTTCGAGGAGGAACTGAAAAATGATTTCAATTGCCAGTGCAATGCAACAAGATGCAATCAAAGAATTGTTAGAAGGATACAATGAAGAAGGAATGACATTTACGTTTAAAGAAAAACAAGGAATCAAAATGTTCTTTGAGACAAGTGCAGAAGATCCGGAAGCTGCGGCTAAAAAAGCAAAGGAACTAATCAAAGCACAGCCTTGGGGAACAGTCCTTTATTTTCAGTCAACAGCTGTTTAAGAAAATGGTTCAAAAAGATAGGATGGTTGATATGATAAAAAACGGTTTATTTTTATGTAGTATTGGTTCTTTGATCGTGTTGTATAGTTTGAATCCACATTCGCAAAGGTATGATTTGTATAGTATGGTCACGGGTCTTTTCCTAACAGGATTAGGAATCTACTTCTTCATGAAGGGGAAAAAAAGAGAAGAAGCAAAGGAGAAAAATAACTAATGGAAATCACAAAAAAATTAAATATTCCAGCGTCGTTTTTTTACGATAAAGTTATGGATTCTGTTCTTTTCGATGTACGTAAAGCGACCGGCAAATCAGTGACCAGAAAACAGCTGAAAAATTTGGAGTACGTCAAACAATTCTCGCAAAATAACCGGGCTCGTATAAAAATCGAAGAAGTCATTGAAAACCAGTCTTATAAGTTTCGTACATCGACAACGAAGAATGAATTCGTTGTTCATTATCAAATCAAACCAGTAGACGATTCGACCTGTGAGATTCATTACACAGAAAAAATGGAGTCTTACGGCATGCTTCAAAAGTTGAATGATATGCTTTTAGGAACGATCTTGATGTACTTTAAGCGGAGACGTTTCAAAAAAATGCTAGAGATGATCGAAGCAACGTATTAAACCATTGAAAAAATGGTACTATTTAGTTATTGAAAAATGAAGTAAGCTAGAAGAGATTTTTCAGAGGAAGCAAAGTCTTTCCTGAGATTCCTCACTAGCTTTTTTGTAGGAAGGGGCAGCAAAATGACAAAACAAGTAAGAGAGCTAGGGGGATCTTCGATTGAGGAAATGTTTGCTTTAGCCACATATGCATTTAATGGGGCAGATACACCTGAAAGGAGAGAACGTTTTCGTACACTTGCGGAGAATTCCTGGAATTACGGTTTTTTTGATGAGGAGGATCGGCTAACAAGTCAAGTCATGGCGACTCCTTTCCCAGTGAATTTTTACGGACAAGAGTATTTAATGGCCGGTATTGGCTATGTTGCTTCTTATCCTGAAGCAAGGGGACAAGGCGGAATCAATCAGATCATGGAAAAGATTCTTGAAGATTGCCGTTATCGTAAAGTAAGCTTATCTTATCTGGCGCCCTTCTCCTATCCCTTCTATCGGCGCTATGGCTATGAACAATCGTTTGATAAAATCAGTTATCAACTAAACAGTCGTGACGTGCCTTTTACCAAAAAGAAATCTGGCAAGATGAAGCGTATGAATTTCGAAGATGCAAAAGCTGCTATCAAACGAATTTATGAACAGATGCCTGAAAATCAACGAGCTGGTCTGAAGCGCGAAGACTGGTGGTATACGTATAAATTCAAGCAAAAAGGTAATTACCAGTTTGCTTTGTATTTTGATGATACTGGGGAAGCAATGGGCTATGTCGTTTACCAGCTTGCAGCGTCTTCCTTTATTATTGTGGAATGGGGATTTTTGAATCACGATGCCTTTTGCAGCCTTGTCCGCTTTGTAAGTTCCCATAACGGTGCTTTTGAAACATTTGAATATTCATGTGGCTACGGTGGCAATGATCAAAATTATCTATTAGCAAATCCATTTGCTTCTGTAACGATCACACCTTATATGATGGCGAGGATCGTGGATATTTCTTTGTTTTTGGAAAAATATCCATTTAGAAAGAAACAAGCTGCCTTTGCTCTTCAGATAGAAGAAGATCAGTATGCAAAATGGAATGAAGGAATCGTGGAAGTAACGATTAAAAATGGAAAAAACCATCTCTCAAAAGTAGAACAAACGGCGTTACCGATCGTTCGCGGAAGTATCCAACATATCACACAGCTATTATTAGGATATCGTAAAGTTGAAGAGCTGGTATTCCAAGAGAGGATACAGGTGGCAAAAGAATATGAAGAAATGTTAAGTTCGATCTTGCCACAGCAACAGCCAATCCTTAATGACTATTTTTGATAAAAAACGGGGGATGACAATATTTTTGTCACCACCCGTTTATTTTTCGTTTGACATTTGAAGGAAAATATTAAAGTAAATCCTCTTTTTTCGTAAATTTGAATTTTTTGTTTTCTTTTGTTTTAGGGTTTTCTTTTTTGTGGTCTTGGATTGCTTCTTTCGTAATCTTTTCCCGATTTTTTTTAGATGAATCTAAGCGTTCGGCATATACTTTTTCTTTTGGCTTATCATTCATTGGAAAGAACCTCCCTGTATTATTTCATTCTACTCCTAGTTTATCATCTGTTAAGAGCTAGTGGAAACGTTTTGCCTAACCTACAAGCTGATTTTTTTAGCAGATAAGCTTGCAAGTAAAAAACAAACAAGCTACAATTGATTTATTGAAATTGTTCCTGTAGCTCAGTAGGATAGAGCAATCGCCTCCTAAGCGATAGGTCGCTGGTTCGATTCCAGTCAGGAACGTACAAACAACCCCTGTATCCTTTGTGATACAGGGGGTTGTTTTGTGTTTGTGCCAAAAATGTGCCAAACTAGTTATCATTTTTATATAAACTATCGAATACAGCGTTGATTTTTTCTTTATCCTGATCTTCAAGTTCTCGAACAATATGAAGATAAGTAGACATTGTAGTTTCTAAACTGCTATGTCCTAACCGTTTTGATACGCTAAGTATATTTACTCCTTGATAAAGTAAAATAGATGCATGTGTATGTCTTAGTCCATGCAAAGTAAATTGCTTTTCAATCCCTAATTCTTTTAATTTTTTGCGCAAATATTTGCTGACGGCGTTTGATGAAACTAATCCATTTTTTAAGTTGAAAAAAACAAAATTATGAGGGTTTTTAACTTCAAAATTCTCGAATAATTCTTTTTGATTGATTTTAAACTTTTTTAAGAGATCAATCGTATGTTTATCAATGGAAATTTTCCTATTTGAAGTTTCGTTTTTTGTTTTTCCCCATTCATTTAATTTATAATTCCATGTTTTATTAATAGTGATGATTTGATGTTCGAAATCGATATCTTCCCATGTTAATCCTAGAAGTTCAGCAAATCGCATTCCAGTAGCACCAGCAACTAACACAAGCATAGGAGAAGAGTACTGTGCAGAAAGGTTTTCTTCTATGAGTTTCATTAAAGATTTAAATTGATCATAATCTAAATATTTATCTTCTTTTGGCTTCAATGAATCTTTTCCTTTAATTACTGCTTTTCTAGTTGGATCAAACGGAATTAATCCTTCTTCTACGGCATCTTTCAACGATGCTCTAATATGATTATTAAACTTAATAACGGTGGATTTTACATGGTCTTTCGCATACTTGTTTAAAAAGCGTTGATATCCAACTCTATCTAAATCAGAAATCAATACCGCTGGCATATATTTCTTTATGTTCATTAACGTATCTTCGTATTTTCTATAAGTGATAGGAGATACTGTTCCTTCTTTATAAAGTTGCATCCAATCCTCAAAGTAATCTGATAATAATAGATTTTTGCGATCCCCTTTAAGGCCTTTGTTCAAGTTATATTCTAATTCGTTGGCGGCATCTTTTGCTTCGCCTTTTGTCTTAAATCCTGATTTTCTTATCTTCGTGTATTTTCCGTCATCTTTTTTGTATGAAATTTCGTATTGCCAACTATTTCCACGTTTGACTAATCTTGCCATAATTGAATCAGCTCTCTTTCTCTGATACAATAGGAACTATAAAGAAGCCTATCGTATAGGTTTGTTTTTTCATAGAACACGCTTGCTTTGGACGGTGGGCGTGTTTTTATTATTTTTTACTTACTTTACTATTAATCATATCCCATTGAGCATAGGATTTTTCTATGTTCGATCCTCTTGAACTAATTTCTCCTGTAAAAGTTACTTTATCGCCCTTTGTAAAGGTATCCGCATTGTTTAAGTCCTTCGCAAAAATTACATATGAAACTTTAGGTGTTGCAGAAATATCATTCCAACTTTTATCATCGTACTCTTTGTCTGCTATAATGGCTATTCTAGTAGTCATTGATTCGATAACAGTTCCTTCAAAAGTATATGTTTTACCACTAATATATTTAGTAAAAGCTGTATTTTGCTCAGTAGCTGGAGTAATAGAATAATAACTATCTAAGAAAGCACCCCAGTCATGATTATTTGTCTCTAAAAATTCTTCAAATTGAGTTAGGCTTTTATTGCTGCTGTTAGATGTAGTAGTTTGAGTCTCAGATGATGAGCTTTCCTGTTTGTTATTGTCATTTGCCCCATTTGATGAGGAAAGCGAGAAACCTACGGTAGTAAAAATAATCCCGATAATAAGGAGAATCATAGGTGCTTTCTTATTTGTTTTTTTGATAAATCTTACAATTAACATGATTAAACCTATAATAAATAAAACAATACCAGTAAAACCAAATATACCGTCCATTAATAGATCCTCTTTCTCTTTTGATATTGAATATTATAAACCAAGCAATTCTTTTTTCTTAAAATCGAATTCTTCTTGATTAATAATCCCTTCATCTAACAACTCTTTATACTTTTTAATTTCATCTGCACTTGAAATTTGTGTTTCTTTGGAATTATTATCTAATATAGATTGTTGCTTCTCTATATATTTTTTTAAATTTTCCATTTCAGTCCAATATTTTTTTGTAAACATAACGGTGTTTTCATCTTTCGTGGCCGCTAATATACCTCCGCGACTTTCGTTTCCGCCTAGCAAGGTAAATTGTATATAACCATTACTCATACCTGGTTTTTTTAATTGTACGGCTGATATATTTTTAAAGGGGATAGTTTTTTCTCCTTTAATACCTTGATTAACTAAATTTATAAATCCTTTTCTAATAATTGAAATAGAATCATCAGTTACTTTAATCAAGGTTTTTCCTGGAGATTTTATTAAAATCTCTTTTTCCATTTTTTCTTCCTCATTTCTGTGATATGATTTTTTTGTAGAAGCTCATATATGAGGAAAGAGTCCGTGTTGCAGCACGGGCTTTTTTTATATAAGAAAACGATAAGCGCTTTCTGGTAGTCCGTAAAGATTCTTTAATTCCTCAATTCGTTTAGGATATTGATCATTGTCTTCTTTGTATAGAGAAACAATGAGATTAGCAGCAAAGCAATTAGCTTCGCTTTCTGATTTGCTTCTAGATGTTCTTGTTGATACGTAATAGCTAGATAAGCCACGATGAAAAATAGCATGACCTAATTCGTGAGCGCAAATGTAGAATCTTTCCTCAGAGTCTCGCAGTTCATCATTTAAGAAAATTATTGCACGATCTCTAATTTCTTGAAACTGCCCTTTGGGATTTTCGATAAAAGGAACGTATTGAATTTTAATGCCCATCTTTTCACAAATATAGAAAGGATTAGCGGACTGGTATTTCCGCTTCAACTCCTCGACTAAATTAATCGTATCCATCTCCATAAGCTCACATCTTTTTGCCTTTTTCTTTGTCTTCTTTCACAATATCCCAGAAAGTTGCTATAAGGATATCTTTTACGCGTTGGACCTGTTCAGGCGTCAGTGTTTCTCCGCCATAAGACATATTGACATTTGAATCTAGTAATTTATCAAGTTCAACTACTTCATCTTTTGTTGCCCAGTCAGGAACTTGGTTTCTACCGAGTAAATAATCAGTAGTTACATTAAAATAATCTGCTACAAGTTGTAGTCTTTTAGTACTAGGAGTTCTATTTTTCCATTGATAAATCGTGTTTTTAGGTATATTTAATTCTTCTTCCAGTTGAGTTATACTTATGCCTCTTTTGTGAGCTAATTCCTTTATTCTATCTAGTAAATTCATTTTCGCACCTCACAAGCTACGAAAACACTAATAAAAAAATTAGTTAAAGGTGTTGACAACTAATAAAAGTATTAGTATACTGTTTTCGTAAGCTAAAATATTAGCTAAAAAGACTTGATAACTAATAAACACTTCACGGTCGGCAAACTCTGAAATGTAAATTACTAGGCATTTCTGTGTCTTATTTAGCTATGTCTATATACTAATAAAAATATTAGTTATTGTCAACGAATATTAGCTAATTTTTTAGCTTACAGATTATTTTTTAGAAAGGAGCTATTTTTATGTCTGAGAATTTAGACTTAAAAATTCGAGCGGAGATGAGAAAAAGAAGAATGACTTTCAAAGAACTAGCTGCGCTTGTTGGTATTTCAGGAGCTTATTTATCAGATATTCTAAACGGCAATCGTGATGGAAAAAAAGCTAAAGAACACATAGAAACTGTAAAAAAAATATTAGGTATTCAATAGGAGGAACAGCTAATGCAATATCTAGAAGCAAAAATCCCAATTCCAGAAGGCTATGTAATTATCTCCCAAGTGGATTATGAGGAGTTAAAAAAAGCTGATGATACTGGTAGATGGATGACGTTGCCAGAAGTGCTAGAACGGATTAACAGAAAATATGATTGGTTTACTTCTAGAGTTTTAAAGAACCCAAGATATAGAAATATTATCGATATCGAAAAAAATAAAAATGGATTTGTCTATTATCCAGTTGAAGGAAGAGACACATATCTATTTTTAAGAAGTAAAACACTTGAATTTTTAGAAACAAATTTTTCGGAAATCTTAAGGAGGTAAGCGGATGGGTAAATTCAACAGAGCATTAGTATTCAGCGCGCCACTAATTATCTACGCTTTAGGACTTTGGGGAAGCAGACAAGCATTAATCGGCACAATCGTATATATGGTCTGGATTTTTATGGGGCTTGATGAAGCTGAGTACAAAACAAAAAAGCCAGTCGGGAGGGACTGACTAATACAGTATCACAAGAATATTAAGTGGAGGAGCAGAAAATATGACTACAGAAGAACGGATTGCGACGGCGTTAGAAAACATTGCAAATAGCCTTAGTGCTTTGCTCGAAGACACTAAAGCTAATCGTGAGTTACGGATAAAAAATCAACAAACATTTTTAGAGTTAGAAGGTAAAATTGACAATCTGACTAAAGATCCTTTTGGTTTAAAAGAAGGGAATTAAACCTTTTATTTTACTAGCATAATCCAGTATTGAATCTACCCTATCTTTGAAACGAGATTCCATTATAGCGATTGCTTCAGTTGTAATAAATATTCTAAAAAACGTTCCACTTGCAAGAGTTCCTGATATTAATCCATGTTTTTTTAATTCGTAACATGTCGATAGTACATCTTCGACTGGCCATTCAGACATGAGATCATGATGCAAATTATCTACAGATCCGAAGTGAGAAGCATCTTTTTTCAAAGAACCAGCCTTTCTTTTCTCAACGTAAGCTTTATACATTGAAGCTAACAAATATTTTGCGTCGTTTGTAAGCAAATCTAAAATTTCCAAATATTGTCACCACCTTTTTATATTTCGACAGACCACTTGCCGATAAAAAAATTATATCAAAAAGGAGAGAAGAAATAATGCAAGAATTAGTAATTTTGAAAAATAAAGAAGCTGTGACTACGAGTTTGCAAGTCGCAGATAGTTTTGAAAAAGAACACAAAAATGTTTTGAGAGATATTGAAAAGTTAAAAGAAGATGTGCTCAATTTTGAGCAGATGTTTGTGGAAGGTAATGAACCAGATTCATACGGCAGAAATCGACGAGTTTTCTTCATTAGTAGAGATGGTTTTTTCTTGTTGGCTATGGGTTTTACAGGAAAGAAAGCTATTTACTTCAAACAAAAATACATTGAAGCATTCAACGAAATGGAAGATGTTATTCGCAAGAATACTGTTCCTCAAACAATTGAAGATATGATGATCTACCAACTAGAAGAAATGAAAGATGTTAAAAAGATGTCTCCATGCTTAAAGATACTATGCGAATTAGCGGACAACAAGAGTTTGAAATTAAGCAAAAAGGAAATATGAAAGTTATGGAAGTTTTAGGAGGTAAAGAAAGCCGAGCTTATGAAGAAATCAGTAAAAAAGTATTCTCAAAATTTTGGTCTGAATTTAAACGTACCTTTTCAATCCCAAGATATGGCGAGTTACCTCGTAAGAGATTCGATGATGCTGTTTCATTTATTGAAATGTGGTTACCAGAAACTGCGATCCGCATGGAAATCGATCAACTGAACAGACAACAAAGACTTTTCGGTGATGAAAATGAATAGAGCTGAAGCGCTAAGAATAGGGACGGTAATTGCTAATCGCTGGTGGAGACACAATAAACCAAGCATCCTAAGCCAACAACATATTAATAAGCAAAAAGCTTGGCAACAAATAAAAAAGTGACTCAGCCGGCAAGCATAGAGTCACAAAACAAAATATATCTAAGGAGAATTTTAGCATATGAATAAAGAACTTTCCACTTTAGATCAATATTTGACTGATTCTGAATGGGGCAAGTCGAATATCAAGGAAACAAATAATCGAAAAATCAGACGAAATCTTTTGACGAACGAAGAACTAGCATGTGATCAAGATGATTTGGGGAATTTTGTGAGTATTTGGGATCATGTCTATCTTATTCATCTATCGAAGCGGTCCAGAAAACCTGAATACATCTATGTCATCGAAGATGGCTTGATTGATGCACTAGAAGAGTACGACAGAGATAACTTGATTGATATCTCTTATTACGGATCAGGTAAGAAATACATTGCTGAAATGGAGGCAGAATTTGATGAGTGAAAGCAAAGGGACAACGAACTTTGAAAAACTTTTTAGTCGTAAGTTAAATAAAATTCTCAAGAAAAAAGGAAATTTTGATTATTTATCTTGGGCTCACGCGTGGGAGATTATGAAAAAGAATGATCCACAGGCAACGGTAACTATTAATGAGTATAAACACTACAGGGTTGTTTCTGGAACTCATCAAGACTTTCTTGTTGAGGAATACAAACCTTTTCTTATGGACGAAACAGGGACTTATGTATCTGTCTCAGTAACGGTTAAAGGACACACGGAAACCGAGTTATTTCCTGTTTTAGATTATCGAAACCAACCAGTTGTTAAACCAAATGCTATGCAAATCAATAACTCATTGAAGCGATGCTTTGTGAAAGCATTGGCTCTACACGGACTGGGATTATATGTATTTCAAGGGGAAGATATTCCAACACCACCTAGAATCGATACAAAGAAATTAAACATGCTAGAGACGATTCTAGAAGCTTTCAATGAGCAGATGGGTAAAGATATGACCAAAACCTTAATCGAATATGTTAATGAGCAGACAGATAAATTAGGGCTCTTAGCTGATAACGTTGAAACTATTGAACAGTTAAGCTATGAGCAATGTGCCTTGATGGAGCGAGCAATAGCAGCTAAGAGAAAAGAATTAGATAAGAAGTGATATGAGTGTTTAAACCATTAATCGATTCATATTCAGCGGTTCTGAAAAAGTTCAAAGGAAAAGACATAGGTGCAACGATCAATGAAGAAGTGAACATTGATCGACTAAAGACGATGTATGACGGCTACGATGGCGATCGAGTCATTGAAATTCGCTTTATTGATCCACGCCGGTTCACAGTACAGCAACGAAACTTCATCTATGCGCTCATAGGCGATATTTTCATCGATACAGGCATGCCAACGGACTTCTGGAAGGAATTCTTCTACTTCCGTTTCGAAGGTGTCACAGGGCGCAAAATAAGCCTCAAAGACGAATCGAATACAACCGTGAGTGATGCTAACGTCTTAGCAAATATCATCCTAGATTTTATCTTTGAACATCATATTCCTTTCAAAGAAGGCTATGAGATTTTACCAGCGAATCAAGAGTATTACTTCTACAAATGCATTACAAAAAGAGTCTGCTGCATCTGTGGCAAAACAGGAGCTGATATTGATCACTTTGACAAAGCTTTAGGAAGACGAAAGCGCAAAGAAGTTGATCATTCAGAGTACACATTTGCAGCACTCTGCAGAATCCATCACACAGAGAAACACAAAATAGGTGTGACCAATTTCAAAAATAAGTATCAAATCAAAGGAATCAAGTTAAGTCATGAAACGATTAAAAAGTTAAGGATAGGAGGATAAATTTGGCTGAGATAAGTTGGATCAAACTTAAAACTACTATGTTTGACGATGAAAAAATACGATTAATTCAAGCTGTTCCTGAGTCGGATGCCATCATCGTTATATGGATTCGATTACTAGTTTTAGCAGGAAAGACTAACGACGATGGTCTAATATACATCCAGAGGAACATGCCTTATACCGAAGAAATGCTTGCTACATTGTTTGGCAAAAACGTAAATACGGTTCGCTTAGCACTAACCACATTGGCAAATTTCAACATGATTGATCTAGGCAGTGATGGACTAATTGCCATCAGTAATTGGGAAAAACATCAAAATATCGAGGGGATGGATAAAGTAAGGCTAAAAAATGCTGAAAGAAACCGTAAATACAGAGAAAGGAAGAGACAGGAACGTCTCAAATTGGAAAATGACGTTAGCGTGACGTCACGTGACGGTACAGATAAAGATATAGAAGAAGATAAAGATATAGATAAAGAAGAAAAGAAAGGTAAGTATTCTAACGAACACTTACGCCTTGCTAAAAAGTTGCAAAGTAATTTAACTGAAGATTTTCCAAAAGAAATGAATAAAGTAGATATCGAAAAATGGGCAGACACAATCAGGTTGATGGAAGAAAGAGATAAAGCATCTATAGAAGCGATTGAGTATGTGATCAATTGGCTACCTACAAATGAATTTTGGTTTGGAAATATTAGAAGTGCTAAGAAATTGAGAGAAAAATTTGAGAAGCTCAAATTCGAAATCAAAGCAGACAAGAATAATCATAAAAAGCAAAGTCAAAAACTACAGTACAGCAATCCTAGTGAATATGACGACTTGCCAATTTAAAAAGGAGATGCATCACATGGAAAGCCTAGCAAATGCTATGGAGAAACTAATAAGAAGAGTATTAGTGCAAAGCGGAAAATGTCCAGAATGTAGCGAACCTTTGTATAGTTGGCGAGCTAAAAATAAGGATGGTTCAGAACGCTGTAAACCAACATGCATGAGTTGTGGTTATAAAGCGTTACGTGTGAAAGAGGATATACAGACCGAACGGATATATAACGACAGCTTAAAAGCACGAGCATTGAGTTTTTTTCAAAATGGTTCGGTATTAACAGATAAAACTTTGTTTAAATGCAAAATGGAGAATTATCACGTAGTGGATCAAGAAACGAAAATTGCTTTAGAAAGAGCTAAAAGCTATGTAAATGATGTCCTACTGAATCATCCTGCACATTTCATTCTATCAGGGAAATCAGGAAGCGGAAAAAGCCACTTGTCAATGGCGATAGCTTGGGAAATACTTGAGCGCTCAAATTATGACAAGAAAATACTTTTTATAAGCTATCAAGAGTTATTAGAGCAAATAAAGTTTTCTTATAACAATGCTGAACTGAGAAAAGAAATTGAAGGATCGCTTATAGCCGATATTAAAACAACTGATTTGGTGGTTTTTGACGATATTGGAGCTGAATTAGGTAGCGGGGTATCAAATAGTAGGCAGTTTACAAACAACACGTTAAACACGCTCTTAGAAGCCAGACAGAACAAGGCAACGATCATCACAACAAACTTATCTGGTCCCGAACTAAGAGAAGCCTACGGTGAAAGAATTGTTTCTAGGATATTTAAGAATTCAGAAGGTTATGCGCTGAAATTCCAACAAACAGCAGACAAGCGCATAAAACCAGTGAAAGGTAGTATCGCATGAATAAATACCGTAATAAAAAAACTGTTCATCGAAGTATCAAGTTTGATTCTATCGCAGAAGCAGAGTATTACGATCTAGCCTTGTGGCAAGCTGAAGCGAACGGCTGGAAAGTAAAACTTCAGGAAAGATTTGAGCTGATGCCGAAATTTGAACTAGACGGAAAGAAGTATCGCAAGATCGAGTATATTCCCGACTTCACATTTTATAAAAACGGCAAACTAGTCAAAGTCGTAGATGTCAAAGGAATGCAGACAAAAGACTTTAAGATCAAGGCAAAGCTGTTTTGTCATCAATATCAAGTGCCGTTGATATTAGCTAAAAAATATCGGAATACGTTCAAGGAAGAGCGTTTTTAACGAGGTGGTCCATCATGACAACAGAAGAAGTGATTCAAATGCGTATTCGAAGCCTTCAGCGTGAGATTGATGATCTGGAGCGGACAAAGGCAGTGATGGTCAATGAAACGGCGAGGAAGGCAATCGATTTGCACATAGAGAACTTAAGAAGGGAAATTCGTAGATTGGAGGAATGAGCGTGGATAAGAAAGCAGCAATGAAACGAATCATCGAACTGACGCATTCTGAGAATTGGCAAGAAGACAAAGAAATAGTTGCAGAAGTCCAAAAGTTCGGTAAATCAATGTGGACTGAAAAGCCTAAACGGAAAACGCCGAGAAGAATTGCAATCTGGCATGGTGATCGAATTCTAGTAACAGGTACTGCTGAACAGTTATCTGAAATTACTGGTCTGAGCAAAAACATTATTTGGGATAGAGCTAGGAGCTTATGGATTGATTCAAAAGGACGACAATTTAGGTATGTGGAGGAGAAATAATGGATCTCATTACACAATACAGTGACATCATCCTCAAGAAAATCATGATGAAGATTCAGAAAGATAAAAAATCAAAAGAACGAGCTGAATTAGTTAAGTTAGAAATGGCTGAAACAGGAGCAGGAGTGCGAAGTAGCAGGCATTGGAAAGCAGCAGCAAACATTGAATTTTATTACAACGAAATTCAAAAAGGATTCGATCAGATGCGTGAGCTAGATCGGCAAACAAATTGGAGCAAGAAACTTCATCAAGATCGTTTCAAATTTGTAGAAAAGTATAAAGAGATATTAGAAGAGTATTTGAGGAGGACAGCAAATGATACCGAAGTTTAGAGCGTGGTACACACCATTTAAAGATAAAACAATTGGACAAGAAATGAAATATGGGCAAGCAGGAAGGTTGATCACTCATGCTGAAATGGCTCCAGATAAATATGTGCTTATGCAATCCACAGGACTGAAAGACAAGAACGGTGTGGGGATATTTGAAGGGGATGTAGTATCAGTCAGCGTGCGAAATGGCTTCGATTACTTAGATAATAAAGTTTGTATTGTCAAAAATTCAATAGATTATTCCGGATTAGTTTGTGCCACTGTTGATGAAGACTTAGAGTATCAAATTTTTAACACAGAGCTGTTTGAAGAATACACGTATGAAGTCATCGGAAATATATACGAGAATAGCGAGTTATTGGAGGAACAGAGATGAATAAACAGAAACTGATTGATAAATATACTGCGAAGATTTAAAACAACTAGACGAACCGCAAAAGCCAGTGGTGCCTAAGTTTGTGGCGGAGTGGTTTGAAGAGAATAAAGATGATTTAGAATTTCTTATTTGGGAATTGTGTGTAGATTCTTATGGTTCTGCTGAGCAAGGGATGTTGAATTGGATTCAACAATCCGAAAACAATCCAATCGAAACCCTCATCCGCATGAAAGACGGCTACGAGGTCGAGAAAGAGCCGTTATGGGCAATAAAGAATGCCGATGGCAACTATCTTACTAAATGTGCTTTATGGGGAAAAGATGGAGTAAATTATAGTTTTGAATGCAATCCACCTTATCGATTGCTTTTCACTGATAAAGCAACAGCGGATGCTGCAGCATTGTTGGTGAATGGAACAGTGGAAGAGGAGAAAGAGAAATGAATAAACAAGAAAAGTCGGTTCTTAAAGAAGTGGAACAAGAGATTTCTCGTATGAAAGAGAGGTTTAAAACGGGGTGTGAATGCTAAATGTTCAAAATAGCATTTTATCTGTTCGATTACAAAGATGGTTCGTTTAAGAAAGTTTATTTCCATCACTGGAATGATAGCAAGCCAGTTTTTACAAAAAACAAGAGGAGAGCTCAGGAGTATTTTGATGAAAGATCAGCAAATAAAGATATAGTGCAGTTAAAAAAAGCAGAATCACCATCTGCGAAAACATTGTCAATTCGATTGGAGGAAAAAGAATGAAACTAAAAGACGGATTTTACGCTAGCAGTCACGGTATCGGCGGTTTAATGCTAGATATGCCGACAAAGAATCCTAAAACACGTAAGAAAACAAAAGTAAAAGTTGGTGACATGGTTCGCTGTGAAGCAGAGGAGTTCGTTTATCCCTTCCGAGGATACGTTAAAAAGATACTGTCAAACTCAGCAATCATTCGCATTGAAAACACGATGGAATGTGACAAGCGGTTAGCGAAAAGCAAAGAGAATTTAGCTGTAGCGAGATTAGTTGACATGGAAGTAATCAAGAGCAAATAAAAAAAGCCGGATCGCTCCGACTAACATAATAAAACAGACAAGTTTATTATATCACATAAAGGAGCGGTTTGACTTGATGCAATTGTTACGAGAGGTAGATTTCAAACAGACAAGATGTAATGCGAGAGATGTGCTGAAGAACTTTCGGCGTTTGGAACGGATGGCAGGTCGCTCTTTGATAGATATTAAGTCGCCGATTATTACGGATATGCCGAAGGCACCGAAGCACGGCAATAAGGCAGAGGACGCGATCATTCAGATGATGGATATAGAAGCGGAAAGAGATGCGATTCTAGCGGCTTTGATGGCGCTTAGTCTGATTAGCCGTCAGATACTCTACTACAGCTTCTGTGTGCCAGACAGCTTCTCAAACTACAGAATTAGCCGTGAAGTGGGTTATTCAGAAAGAAGTATACAACGGATGAAGTCGGAAGCTCTAATAGAGTTTGCAGAAGCGTATAAACATGGAAGAATAATTGCTTATAAATAATTTGGCGGTTTTTTGGCGGAATGATGGCGGTTTTTAGCTATTTACCAGTGATATTATGGTAGTGTCGAAAGATTAGTGATAGGTCTGAGACAAAATAATAATAAAAGGAACATCGTTTTATTATTGTTTCACAATTAAGCTTCGATAGACAGCAGCGGAAATATTAAGAATAAGGATGTGAATTTTAACTCCTTCTAAATTGTTCTTATTATCTATCATCCGTTGCTGTCTATTGTTATTATGTCACTGTGGCGGAAAGGTGTATCGCTCATCTAAAATTTAGGTGCAAACTGCAATGTTCGATTCATTGCCAGTGACTTAAGGAACCTACGGAAACAATTCATCTTATCGGATGCCGATGAATTGGCTGACTAGTCGGGATGCCGCTAGCAGTTAATAGGCATAAAATACTAGCGCAGACGTGTGCCACTCTCAGGTGTAGGTTAGGAGAGAAACATTAGTTGGGGTTATTAGGAATACGATAACCTGCTTGCGACAAAGCTTTGTACTGTCGCGTTGGTCATGAACAGAGACGGTATTCTGTTTCAGTATTCGTTAGCAACCGAGGGTTGGAAATGGGCGCTCAAAGTACACGAGCAAGGCGAGGTCGATAGTAATCGATGGAATCGGTGTAGGTTGCTATTACATAGTTGGTTAGATTGAGATTTGGGATTCGGTACAAATGAATCGTCAAATGTCTCAAGCACAGGATCGGAAACGTCCCTGCCTGTGCATTACATATTAGATCACTCTTTGAGTGGTCTTTTTATTTTGCGTAAAGGAGGTAACAACAATGTATAGACCACAATACTTAGAACAGAAGTATGAAGTAATCACTGTGCAAAATGGTAACGGTGAGATAGTACGAAAGTATAGAAGACCAATAAAGAGCGATACATATAAACGAAAGGAAAGCAATGAAGTTATTCCATTGTATGGCAAAAGAATAGCTAAGCATTAAATAAGATTACGAAAGGAGACGGAACATGACCGAGGAATTCTATAGATGGCTATTACAGTTGATAAGAGAAGATCGTATGGTTAAGTTCTATCAGTCTCCTAAATGGCGTAGGCTTAGAGAGAAAGCGATGAAACGAGATCACTATGAATGCCAAGAGTGTAGAAGACTAGGTAAGTATCATAGAGTAGAGAACGTTCATCATATAAAGGAAGTCAAGGATAGACCTGACTTAGCTTTAGATTTAGATAATCTTATTTGTTTATGTGTTGAACATCATAATGAAGTTCATGGCAGATATCTTACAGTGTTAGATAAACAAGAGAAGAAGATAGAAAGCTTTGCTAACTTCGATGCAAGTGAAAGGTGGTAAGTGCATGATCATCAATGACAATGGCAGAGAGTATGATACAGAAAAGATTGAAGAGTATTCATCTTATACACAAGGATTAATTAAACGTTTGATATACGTTCGCTATGTAGGTATTAGGGATCTGTTATCAGATAACTGTTGCAGTAAATACAAAGTGAATCAAGTAAGAGAAGCGTTGAATAAAGATAATAACGTTGAAAGAATAAAAAATATTTTTGGATATAGCATTGAAGAGATTAATTATTACATTGACTTCGCTGAAGCTTTCATTCCGATGGTGAGATAACCCCCCCTTAAAATAAATCGCAAATTTTTTGGGGGTGATGAAACGGAGGGGGCTATCAGGAAAAGAGATTTTTTCGAACTTTATCATGAAAGGAGGGCTAAAATGTTTAAAAACGAATTGTCTCAAAATCGGTACAGAGAAAAATTGCGCCGCTCTTTAATAAGCCAATTGGAAAGCCAGAAAACAAATATTGAGCCATTTTTAGATAATGTTGATCGTTATATCAGTTTATGGGAAACGGCGATATCACTGGAAGAAGATATATCCGAGAACGGCATCAGATTGGAGAATGGTAAAAAGAATGAATCAGTAGCGTTGCTTGTTTCTGTCAACAAACAAATGGGATTGATGTTGGATAAACTTGCCATTACTCCTGAATTGGTAGGTGAAGCAAATGAATCAATTCCTGAGTTATAAGCATATTGAAAATTGGTTCAAAGCTATAGAAGAAGGCACTGTCAAGGTATGCAAAGAACAATTATTGTTAAAGAAGTATCTAGAAGAAAGAGTCTTTACTAGAGAAGATATTTACTTCGATAAGCAGATGGTAGAGGATTCAATCAATATACCATCACAATACTTTCCATTCGAATTAATTCCGTGGGAAAAATTTCTACAATGTTTTATTTATGGCGTTCGATGGAAAAAAGATAAAACGCTAGTGTTCAATAGGTATTTAACTCTGATGGGTCGAGGAAATGGCAAAACGGGTTATGCATCATGGAACAACTTCTTTTTACTAACCGCGAAACACGGTATTAAAAATTATAATATTGACATTTTTGCGAATAATGAAGATCAAGCCAAGACTAGCTTTGAAGACGTCTATCAAGTGATTAAAGCTCATCCTGATTTAGATAAAAAAGTATTCAAAGCAACCAAGGAAGTCATTAAAAATATTGCTACAAATAGCAAACTTCGTTATAACACGGCGAACGCTAGAACAAAAGATGGTAAACGGCCAGGAGCAAACCGCTTTGATGAAATTCACGAAAATGAAGATTATTCAATGATGAATGTAGCTACTTCTGGTGGTGGTAAAATTCGAGATTATAGAGAATTTTATGATACAACTAATGGTCATGTTCGAGGTGGACCACTTGATGACATTATAGAAGAATCAAAAATGATTCTTTCTGGAGAACTTGGAATTGATAAGGATGGAGCAGAATTTTCTAGTTTGTTTCCATTTATTTGTCGCTTAGATAATGATAATGAAGTTGATGATCCTGACATGTGGGAAAAAGCTTGTCCAACTATTAATTACAATGCAGATTTAAAACGGAAAATGTTTCAAGAATACTCTCAAATGCAACGTAATGCTGGTTTAAGACTTACGTTCATGACAAAACGAATGAACAGACCTATGGAAGATACACGATTTGCTGTTGCTTCATATGATGATGTTCTGCATACGAAAGAAAAGAATTTCCTGAAAAAATGGATGAAGTGATAGGAACAGTCGATTTTGCTGATAGACGAGATTTTGCCAGCGTTGGGTTGCTAGGAAAATATGATAAAGATGTTTATTTTACACAACATACTTTTATCCACGAATCAGCCCTTCGATTACAAAACATCAAACGAGAGGTTATAGATATTTCTATAGATCAAGGAAAATCACAGATCGTTCATGGAAAAAATATAGAAGCTGATTATATTGTAGGTTGGTTTCTTGAAATGAGTAATAAATATTATATTAAAAAATCGCTATGGATATGTACCGTGCAAAAATATTGAAGCCCGCTTTAGAAGAAGCAGGTTTTACTGTGGAAATTGTTCGAAGCGGATCTGTTACACATGGTATGTTAAAAGATCTGGTTGATGACCTTTTTATTAATCAACGTTTATTTTTTGGTGACGATGCGATTATGCGTTGGTATTGCATGAATGTATATGAAGAGCATATTTCTAATGGAAATATACGCTATGAAAAAATAGAACCTGAAACTAGAAAAACGGATGGCTTTTTTTCATTCCTTCATGGTTTGAATTTTTTAGATGATATTTATGATTCTGCTCCTGTAACAGTCACAAATAGCTCAGTAGAAAATACAGGAACTGGATTTACTCCTCTAGTATTCTAACTTGAAAGGAGGTGAGAAAGTGGGGATTTTTCAAAAGGCGGTAGGATACTTCACAAAAAAAGCAACAGTTCCTTTAGAAGAATATTTTTGTAAATTGCAAGTTGATTTTGTGTATCGAAAATTTGCAATTGAAACTTGTATCGATTTGATTGCAAATGCGATGAGTAAAGCAGAATTCAAGTCATATGAAGATGGAAAAAATAAAAAGAATGATCTGTACTATAGGCTGAATGTAGCTCCTAATAAGAAAAATAATGCAACAGAATTTAGAAAAAAACTGATCAGGAGATTAATATTCTACAATGAAGTATTGATCGTTTCTCCGTCTAATAATTCTAGCGAAATATTTATTGCGGATAGTTGGGATGTCACAGAATATGCATTGAAAGATGATGTGTTTTCTCAAGTGCAAATTAACAACATAGTCCTTGATAGAGAATTTCTAGAAAGTGATGTTATCTATATAAAATACGCAGATCAACAAATTAGGCAACTAGTCGATGCGTATTATCAAGCGTATGGGAAACTCATTTCTAGTGCTATGAATGTTTACAAGCGTTCTAACGCTCGCAGATACGTGCTGAAAGGGAATTTATTCCGATCGCAAGACAATACAACACAAGATCAAATCAATAAAATGATGACATCACAATTTAAGGCTTTTATGGAAGCTGATAATGCAGGTGCGGTATTTCAATTACAAAATGAGTACACATTAGAAGATTTCAGCGGAAACTTTCAAAGCAATTCAAGAGATATAAAAAACTTAATAGACGACATCTTTGAGATGACAGCAGCAGCGTTTCACGTTCCGAAAAACCTACTAAAGGGAGACATGAGTGGGTTATCGGATCAAGTGGACGCTTTTTTAATGTTCGAAATCATTCCAATTGCTGAACTTATTCAGGATGCGTTTAACGCTAGTCTCTATGAAGCAGAAGAATACTTGTCAGGGAATTTTGTACGTGTGGATACAACTATGATCAAGATTACTAGCTTCAAAGATTTGGTTGACGCTATTGATGTAGGCATTAGAAATGGGGTATTTACAATCAACGAAGGAAGAGAACGCGTTGGAAATGATCGCTCTGATAAGGCGATGGCAGATGAAATATTTATAACTAAAAACAACCAACAAGTATCGAAAGGAGGTGAGGCGAATGACGACAATGAAAACATTTCTAGCAGTAAAGAATGAAGGCACAGTACCGCAAATTTTTATTCAGGGATTTATTGGTTCTAGTTGGTTCTTTGAAGGGAATACTGACAAGGGAATCAAAAATATTTTGGATAGTCTAGGTGATCAAGAAGAAATTGAAGTAGTAATTAATTCAAACGGTGGAGACGTATTTCAAGGGATTGCTATTGGGAACTTACTTAAGTCAAATAAAGCAAAAATCAACGTTGTGATTAACGGATTAGCCGCTAGTGCTGCTTCAATTATCGCAATGGCTGGCAATACTGTAAAAATTTACAACAATGCGCAATTGATGATTCACCGCGCTTCCACATATGGAGAAGGTAATGTTGATGACTTCCGCACGATTGCTGACCAACTGGAATCAATTGATAAATCGGTAAAGGCTTCATATAAAACACGATTCAATGGCACAGATGAAGCATTGCAAGAACTTCTTGAAAAAGAATCGTTTATGGATGCAGAAACAGCTTTGAGTTATGGATTGGTCGATGAAATTATCGATGCAGAAAATAGCTTAGGTATTGAAGCTAAAAAAGAACAAAGCGTTGAAGAAATTTTGAATGACGTTGAAGAAAAAGAGCAGAAAAAATTGCTGCATTTACAGCAGCATTAAATAAAACATTTGGACAAGGAGATGCAAAATAATGACAGTTAAAAATTTAAAAGGTGTAACAGCTGCAAGCGACCAATTGATGAAAGCTTTTAAAGATGGTAACGAAGAATCTTTTAGCGCAGCTATGGTAAGCTTATCTAAGGAAATTCAGGATAAAATTTTAGAAGAAGCAACAGCAAAAAATCAAGATCAATTAGTATTAATGAACCGTGGTCAGCGTGTACTAACTACACAAGAAACAAAATTCTATAACGAAGTAGTGAATAACGAAGGTTTTGCAGGAGTTGAAGAATTAGTACCAGCTACTGTATTTGAACGCGTATTTGAAGATCTAGAACAATCTCATCCACTATTGCAAAAAATTACTTTTGTTAACACAACTGGTGTAACAGAATGGATTGTGTCACGTGGAGTCAATCCAGCATGGTGGGGTAAACTGTGCGAAGCTGTTAAAAAAGTTTTAGATAATGGCTTTGACGTAATTAACATGAAGCAGTTCAAGCTATCAGGTTATATTCCTGTATGTAAGGCAATGCTTGACTTAGGTCCAGTATGGTTAGATCGTTATGTCCGTACTGTTTTAGTAGAATCATTGAGAATTGCATTAGAACAAGCAATCGTTGATGGTACTGGTAAAGATATGCCAGTCGGAATGATGCGTGACATGAGCAAACAAACTAGCGGAGAATATGCTGAAAAAACAGCAGAACCTATTACAGCTTTAGATGCTGCAACTATGGGCGGTTTGATGGCGCGACTATCAAAATTCAATATCGAAGGCGTAGATGATCCGATTTATCGTAATGTAAATCCTTCTGATGTGGTCCTAATTGTGAATCCAACAGATTACTGGTCTAAAGTATTCCCAGCTAAAACCGTACTAACTGCTAATGGAGAATATGTACAAGTATTGCCAGTACCAGTTTCAGACTTGCAGTCAACAGCTGTGCCAGAAGGAAAAGCAGTTATTGGGGTAGCTTCAGATTACTTCATGGGTGTAGGATCTACGCTAAAAATTGAAGCTTCAGATGAATACCATTTTGTTGAAGACGAACGCATTTATCTAGCTAAACAATATGCAAATGGACAACCTAAACGTAACGATAGTTTCATTGTGTTAGATATTAGCGCTTTGGGAACTACTACTACAACTACAAAACCAACAACCACAACAACTACAACACAAGCATAGGTGATCAGAATGAAGTATATTCTTTGTCAGCCGGCAATCAATCGGTTTAAATGGGAGCTTGAAGTTTGTTTAACTAATCTGAAGAAACTAGGAATCAAAGATATCGTATTGCTTTTCAGCAGACACGATGATCAGATTCCTATTTTTTTTGAGAAGGAATATGGCGTTGAAGTTCATGTGTACGATGATCTGCGGGACGACAAAGAGTATATTCCTTCGATTAAACCATATTTATGGTGGAAATATTTAGAAGAAGATCATTCGCGTGAGGACGACCGATATTTCTATATCGATTCGGATGTCATTTTCAATAAAAGAATTAATTTGCGCAAATTGCCTTCTAAAGATGATGTTTGGTATTGTAGCGACTGCTGTAGTTATCTAAGTCTTGATTATATTAGAAGCTGTGAAAACGGAGAAAATATTCTAAAAGATATGGCAAACATTGTAAATGTTACAGTAGAATCTTTGGAAACTATAAACACTAATTCAGGAGGCGCACAGTGGGTTATTAACCGTCCTAAAGCGAATTATTGGAAAAAGGTTTATCTAGATTCTAATCGGCTATATCGCTACCTTAAAGGGCAAAAAACAAATATACAAATCTGGACAGCCGAGATGTGGGCACAGCTTTGGAACATGATGTATTTCAATATCGGTCCTAAAGTTCACGAGGAATTAGACTTTTGTTTTGCTACTGACCCAATAGAAAAAGTTAAAGAAGTAAAAATCTTGCATAATGCTGGAGTAACAACAAATGATGAAGATTTATTTTTCAAAGGGAGATACGTTACTTCCACGCCTTTTGATGAAGATTTATCATTTGTAAACAAGAAAAAATGCTCTTACGCATATGTTAAAGCAATTAAGGCGGTGGTTAGATGACGCCTGAACAAGTGACTGAAGAATTGCTAATAGCTGTGAAGGATAATATTTACGTTACCTGGAACGAAGAAGATGAGTCAATTAAAAAGATGATAGCTAAAAATGCCGTTTATCTTCAAAGTAAAGTGAGTACAACTCTTTCTTTTTCGTCTGATAGCTTAGAATACGGATTGCTAATCGAAAGATGTAGATACGACTGGAATCGTGCTTTAGGTGAGTTTGAACAAAATTTCGCTAGCGAGTTATTAGGTTTCATTCAACATTATGCGCTACAAGAATATATTGCAGGTGATGGGAATGGCGAATAATCGTAGACTCGAAGAAACGTTCAACGATGGTTGGTTAAAGATTTTAACGCAAACCACCAAAAGAAATGAACTAGGAAAAAAGATTGGTTTAGAAGATACAGAAATCACTTCTTTAAAATTTAGAAATCTTTCCATGAGAGATAGTGATATAACAGCTATGGATGCGATGGGATCGAAATTAACTAAGAAAGTAAAGACTCCATTTCATCCAATCGCCAAGAAATTTAATAAAGATCAATATTTTATCGTAATCGATAGTATGCGTTACAACGTTATCTATGCCGATTACGATAATTTTTATATCTATTTTTATCTTGAAAGTGTGGGTGAATATGGTGATTGATAATTCTAAAGAAAAAGAACGTTTAAATAAGCAAATTTCTGCTATCAAAACTTCCTTAGAAGAACATTTTAAGCTCAAACTCTTTCAAGACTCTGTTGGCGAGGATGAGCTACCTGATGATTTTAATTACTTCATTCTCGAAACAGGAGAAATAGAAATGATCACTGAACCAAAATATAGCGTGGGTCAAAATCTATATCTAACTTTCTATTCAGAAAATAGAGAAGATTTAACAGGAGATTCACTAGATATTATTTCATTGATTCAAAATCGTTCGATTCATTTTCAGAGAATGGATCCCAACCATTTAAAACTAGAAAATCAAGATCGCTATATCGATCATTGGTATTTACGTTTAGACGATTATTGAAGAGTGATTGTCATGGCTAAAAATAGTTGGGAGCTAAAATAAATGGACATGATGAACTTCTTGTGCGGATGGAACGCTATTCAGCGAGAGCGAACGACTGATTAACGAAGCATTGAAATCAAAAGGTTCAAATATTGCAGTGGATAGGATTACGGAAAAAATTCCTGTTTCTGAAGCAGATTTAAGAAGAGGGCACCAACACGCAAAAAATAGTCGTCCACTTAAGACTCTGTATATTAATTTGGGTTTCATCATTAGACCTACAAGAAAATTTGAGTATTTAAAATATCCTGATTTGGGGATAGGTACTTCTAAAAGAAATCAGCCAGACGAATTTATGAGAAGAGGATTAGGTCTTGCACTTGATCCAATACAGAACTTCTGATTCGTCAATTCGATAAATTAAATAAATAGGGGGAACAACAATGGCTAAAACAACAACTGTAGTAACAACGTTCGATAACGTGAGTATCAAACGAATTGCTTTTAATTTTAAGAACGCAGAAAATGCAATCGCAACAGATTGTAACGGACAATTAGATGGCGAAACAGAAATGCAACGGTGGTTAAAAATGTGGAGCGACAGAAGTAAAATCAAAATCTAAACCAATCAATATGACGGTAACAATTACTGCACATGTACCGATGGAAGTTTATCGACGTTTCAATGGATTGAAACAAGATGAACGTATTAAACCAGGCATTTACTCGTACGGTCCTGATTCCGTAGGCGAAGATTTCTCACTTGCTGCAGAGATCGTGGATGACTTCGAAGAAAATAGCAAGTTAGTTGGTATGTTAGCATGCACTTCGAATACAGGATTAACATTCTCTATTGAAAATGGCGCGGATGAAGTAGCTGCGTTAGAACTAGAAACAAAAGTTATGCAAGATGAATTTGGTAAATTCTATCATGAAGCAATTGTTGCAGAACTTGAAGAAGACTTAACAGATCAATGGATGACAAATCTATCTGCTGATGTGATTAAAAAGAGTTCAACAACCACTACTACAACGACACAAGCTTAAACATAAAACGGAGGTAGCAAAATGAACGAAGATTACTCAAAAATTGAACTAAACGATGGAACGATTTTGAATTTAGAACCTAAACTGAATATCAAGAAATTATTGATGATCAATAGAGATTTTAACACAGACGAGTTTGCAAAAATGTCGATGGGAAAAGGCTCTATGGATATTACAGTTATTCAAGGTGCAAAAGCCGTGTATGTAGCTTATCGTCAAGCGAACATGGTCGATTACATTTCATTCGATGAATTTATCGATAAATGGGACTTTGATATGGAGGTTGCAGTAGCTGTATACAGTACTATGATGTTCAAACAAGCACGCGATGCTTATCAAAAAGAATTTGAAAAAGCAAATAAGGAAAAAAAGCTTCAAAAGTAAAAATACCAAAGCTCTTAGTTGAAACGTGGGTCGATGTCTATTCGATGTTGACCGACGTTTTTTCTATGCCTTCAGATTTGGTTTTAAGCGATATCTGTTTAGATGACATTTTGCAAATGGCTTACAACAAGAGTGCTTATGAAGGATGGAAAAACTATGCAATAAACCAATCCCAGAAAAACTAAAGAAAGGAGGTAAAAAATGGCTAAAAGAGAACAGAAGCAGAAGTAACTTTCATAGCGAACGAGA